>NZ_JAKNQP010000010.1:0-144613 GCF_022662455.1 Pseudomonas sp. TREG-RG-20F-10-E-6-01
CACCTCCTAATGGGCCTCATTTTAAGGCTTGGAGGTGTCTACGAAACTAGGGGCGATTCAATATGACAGCTGCGTTTGACTAGGAAAGGCAGAGTCAGCGTTACTGGCTTTAGTTTTTTCGAATCCGGGCTACCCATGGTTTAGAGTTATCTTTAGATTTGAACCTGTCCATTACGCTTCGCTCTTTTAATTCCTCTCCAACTGCCCCAACGGCACGCGCCGCGCTATCGCGCTCGACAAAATGATCGAGGTTTTGCTGAACCCGAACTTCGCCACCCGGTTGATCAGGTTCTCCAGCTCCGGCATCGAGCCCACCGCGGCCTGCATGATCACGCACGGGTCGCCTGTTACCCGATGACATTCGGTCAGCTCGGGGATTTCCGCGAGGGCGTCGTAAACCTTCTGGCTGCCGTTGTTGGTCAAGCGCAGTTCTATCGTGCATTGAATCGGCAGGCCGATTTTGGACAGGTCGACCTTGGCCTGATACCCGGTGATCACCCCGCTGGCTTCCAGCTTGGCCACGCGTTCAGCCACAGCAGGGGCGGAGAGGTTTACGGTGCGGGCCAACTGCGCATAGGAAGCGCGGCCGTCTTCGAGCAGGGCGCTGAGGAGCATGCGGTCGTATTTGTCCATGATAAGGCTCCGGTGATGCGTAGCTTTCGAATGCACGGGTTATAGCCTTCATAACCATGTTTTGAAAAGTGTATGGGCGCTTTAAACAGGTTTTGTAACTTATGTTCAGCGTGCTGCCTTTTTAGAATAAGCCTCCCATTTCCTGCCGCAGAGCTACCCAATGCCTGGCCCACGTCGCTTTCCCTTACCGTTGATTGCCGCTTTTTTTGCGCTGTATGTGATCTGGGGTTCTACCTACCTGGTGATTCGAATCGGCGTGGAGTACTGGCCGCCGTTGATGCTGGGCGGGATTCGATTCCTGGTGGCGGGGTTGGTGATGTATGGCTATTTGCGCTGGCGCGGGGCGCCTGCGCCGACGTGGGTGCAGTGGAAGGCCGCGGCCAAGATCGGCGTTTTGCTGCTGACCTTTGGTAATGGTGCGGTGACGGTGGCCGAGCACACCGGCGTTGCTTCCGGCGTGGCCGCGTTGGCGGTGGCGACGGTGCCGTTGTTCACGTTGCTGTGTGGGTATTTCTGGGGCGCGCGTAATACCCGCCTGGAATGGGCCGGGGTGGTGCTGGGGATTATCGGCATCGCCATGCTCAACATGGGCTCCAACCTGCAATCGAGCCCGACTGGCGCCATGTTGCTGCTGTTTGCCGCTGCCTCCTGGGCCTTCGGCTCGGTGTGGAGCCGGCACTTGCCGTTGCCTGCTGGCGCCATGGCCAGTGCGGCCGAGATGATCATCGCCGGTGCCCTGCTGCTGGTGGGCAGTGCGTTGACCGGTGAGCGCCTGCATGCCGTGCCGCCGATTGAAGGCTGGCTGGCCTTGGCTTACCTGGCCGTGTTCGGCTCGATCATCGCCTTCAATGCCTATATGTACCTGCTCAAACACGTGCGCCCGGCGGCGGCGACCAGTTATGCCTACGTGAACCCGGCCGTCGCGGTGTTATTGGGTATTGTCTTCGTCGGCGAGACCATCGGCATGGAGGAAGCCTTGGCGATGCTGGTGATCATCAGCGCGGTGTTGCTGATCAGCCTGCCCCAGTGGCGAAAGCCCAAGCCGGAAATAAGGTAAACTGCCGCGCATTACGCCCTTGCGCTGAATTTTTCCTACGGTAAACACATGACTTTCGCCACCCTTGGCCTGATCGAACCCTTGCTGCGCGCCCTTGAGACGCTTGGCTACCAGACCCCGACGCCGGTGCAGGCGCAAGCCATTCCGGCGGTGCTGGCCGGTCGCGACCTGATGGCCGCGGCCCAGACCGGCACCGGCAAGACCGCAGGTTTCGCCTTGCCGCTGCTGCAACTGCTGACCATGGAAGGGCCGAAAGTCGCCGCCAACTCGGCGCGCGCGCTGATCCTGTGCCCGACCCGCGAGCTGGCCGAGCAGGTTCACGCCAGCGTCGCCGAATACGCCCAGCACCTGCCGCTGACCACCTACGCGGTGTACGGCGGCGTGAGCATCAACCCGCAGATGATGAAACTGCGCAAGGGTGTCGACATTCTGGTCGCCACGCCTGGCCGCCTGATCGACTTGTTCCGCCAGAACGCGCTGAAGCTCAACCAGCTGCAAACCCTGGTACTGGATGAAGCCGACCGCATGCTCGACCTGGGCTTCTCCGAAGAGCTGGCGAACATCTACCGCATGCTGCCGAAAAAGCGCCAGACCCTGCTGTTCTCCGCGACCTTCTCCGATGAAATCCGCTCGCTCGCCGGGCAGATGCTCAACGACCCGATGAGCATTGAAGTGAGCCCGCGCAACGTCGCCGCCAACACCGTGAAGCAGTGGGTGGTGCCGGTGGACAAGAAGCGCAAGCCGGAGCTGTTTGTGCACCTGATGCGCAAAGGTCGTTGGAAGCAGGTGCTGGTGTTTGCCAAGACCCGTAACGGCGTGGATGCGCTGGTGGACAAGTTGCAGGGCCTGGGCATCAATGCCGACGGCATCCACGGCGACAAACCGCAAGCAACCCGCCAGCGTGCGCTGGATCGCTTCAAATCCAGCGACGTGCAGATTCTGGTGGCCACCGACGTGGCAGCCCGTGGCCTGGACATCGAAGACTTGCCGCTGGTGGTCAACTTTGACCTGCCAATCGTGGCCGAAGACTACATTCACCGTATTGGTCGCACCGGCCGTGCGGGCAACACCGGTGAGGCGATTTCGCTGGTGTGTGCCGATGAGGTGAACATGCTGTCGGCCATCGAGATGCTCACGCGTCAGACCCTGACCCGCAAAATGGAGCCGGATTTCGAACCCGAGCACCGCGTGCCGGACACCGACGCCAGTGGGCAAGTGGTGAAGAAACCGAAAAAGCCGAAGAAACCCAAGGCGTCGGGCGGTGGCGGCGGTAAGCGTAATTTAGGTAAGTGGGTGGACAGCGGGGACGTAGCGCCGGCTGAACCATCGATCAAGCCGGTGCGTAAGGTGCCGGTGTTCAACACCGGGCCGCGCAAGAAGAAGTGATTTTGCGGCGCTGCTGATGGCCTCATCGCAGGCAAGCCAGCTCCCACCTTTTGAATGTATTCACAGCTCAAAATGTGGGAGCTGGCTTGCCTGCGAGGGCGGCTCTGAATTCACCGCCGATTTCAGCGCCTAAGCCACTCCAGCATGCCCCGCGCCGCTGCCCGCCCACTGGCAAAGCACCCCGTCAGCAAATAGCCGCCCGTCGGCGCTTCCCAATCGAGCATCTCCCCGGCGCAAAACACGCCCGGCAATTGCTTGAGCATCAACCGCTCATCCAGCGCCTCAAACGGCACACCACCTGCGGTGCTGATGGCTTCATCCATCGGCCGGGTTTTCACCAGCGTCAGCGGCAGTGCCTTGATATCCACCGCCAGCTGCGCCGGATCATGAAAGTGTTCCGCAGGTGCCAACTCACGCAACAGCGCCGCCTTGACCCCGTCCAGGCCCAACTGACTGTGCAAATGCTTGCTCATCGAGCGCGAACCACGCGGCTTGGCCAGTGCAGCCTGCACCTTGTCCAGCGGCTTGCTCGGCAGCAGGTCGATATGCACCGTGGCTGAGCCATCGCGATTGATCGCTTCACGAATCGGCGCCGAGAGCGCGTAGATCAAGCTGCCCTCGATGCCCATGGCGGTGACCACGCATTCCCCCAACCGAGGCTTGTCATCCGCTACACCGATGGCGACGTTTTTCAACGGCGCGCCCGCGAATTTGCTCACCATCAACTCGCTCCAGGCTGACACCTCAAAGCCGCAATTGCTCGGTTGCAGCGGCGCGTAAGGCACGCCTTTGTCTTCCAGCAACGTGAGCCAGGCGCCATCGGAGCCCAGGCGCGACCAGCTGCCGCCGCCCAAGGCCAGCAACACAGCATCGCTGTGGACAGTTTTTTCGCCGTCCGGGCTGTGGATAAGTAGACCGCCGTCGGCCGTCCAGCCCAGCCAGCGATGGCGGGTGTGGATAACCACGCCTTGATCGCGCAGGCGTTTGAGCCAGGCGCGCAGCAGCGGGGCGGCTTTCATGTCGGTAGGAAACACGCGGCCGGAAGTGCCGACAAAGGTTTGTATGCCCAGCCCTTGAATCCACTCGCACAACGCCTCGGCACCGAACGCTCGCAGCAGCGGCGCCATGTCCGGCGCGCGTTCGGCGTAGCGCGACAGGAACGCCGGGTACGCCTCGGAGTGGGTGATGTTCATGCCGCCCACGCCCGCGAGCAGAAACTTGCGGCCCACCGATGGCATGCCGTCATACAGGTCTACCCGCACGCCCGCCTGGCTCAAGACTTCAGCGGCCATCAGCCCGGCTGGGCCGCCGCCGATAAGAGTGACGTGTCGAGAAGGAAGCTGAGGCATGGGCAAGGCTACGGTCGCTGAATAGGCCGAGCATTCTACCCGACGGCAGCGTGGCTGCCTGATCAAAAAACGTACACTTTCCTACAGGCCATACGGCTGTTCGCTTTCAGGCGCTTACGCTCAAGTTATCCACAGGCCGTTCCACAGGCATTGTGGGTAACGCTCACACTTCAATGACAGCCTGATGACGTCCACACCCGCTGAGCGCTGTGGTGCAGGATGCCATGGCGGCGGGCCAGGGCCGGGCGGTCTTTGCTGTAGCCGCCACCGATCACGCCCATCACCGGAATGTCGCGGCCCAGACAGTGGCGCATCACGCTTTCATCACGGGCGGCAACGCCTGCGTCTGTCAGCTTGAGGTAACCGAGGGCGTCATCCTTGTGCACGTCCACACCGGCGTCGTACAGCACCAGGTCAGGCTGATAGAGCGGCAGCAAGTAGTTGAGCGCATCGTCCACCACCTTGAGGTAATCGGCGTCGCCCATGCCCATGGGCAGCGGGATGTCCCAGTCGCTCTGGGCCTTGCGTGCGGGGAAGTTCTTTTCGCAATGCAGTGACACGGTGATGGCATCCGGCGTGTCGTGGAGGATGCGTGCAGTGCCGTCGCCCTGGTGCACGTCGCAGTCGAAGATCAGCACGCGGTTGACCCGGCCGCTGGCCAGCAGGTAATGGCTGATCACCGCCAGGTCATTGAAGATGCAAAAGCCGGCCGGGTAATCGTAATGGGCGTGGTGGGTGCCGCCCGCCAGGTGGCAGGCCAGGCCGTGTTGCAGCGCTTGTTCGGCCGCGAGGATCGAGCCGCCGACCGCGCGCACGGTGCGCCGCGCCAGGGCTTCGTTCCACGGCAGGCCGAGGCGCCGTTGGTCTTCGCGGGACAACTCGCCGCCCATGTAGCGTTCGATATACCCAGCGTCATGGGCCAGGGCCAGAATCTCGGGTGGGCACAGTTCGGGGCGCAGCAATTGGCTGTCCTCGGTCAGCCCGCTGTCCACCAGGTGATCGCGCAACAGGCGAAACTTGTCCATGGGAAACCGGTGGTCTGCCGGGAACTCAGGGCTGTAGTCATCGTGGTAGATCAATGGCAAGGGCATGGGATTTTCTGACGGGAACCTGCGAAGGATCTTACCAGCGCTGTACACTCACGCACATGGCAAGGGAGGGGGACCCATGGAGCCGATACTGGAATTGGAAAGCGCGCGCTTGCTGCTGCGCCAATGGCGCGACAGCGACTTAACGGAATTTGCGCGCATGTGCGCCGACCCGCAGGTGATGCGTTATTTCCCGGCCAAGTTGAGCCACTTGGAAAGCGCGGCGTTGATTGGCCGGATTCGCGGGCATTTCGCTGAATACGGCTTTGGCCTGTGGGCCTTGCAGCGCAAGGACACCGGCGAATTTATCGGCCTGACCGGGCTGCTGAATGTCAGCTTTGAAGCGGACTTTACCCCGGCGGTGGAAATTGGCTGGCGCCTGGCCCGCGAGCATTGGGGTTTGGGCTACGCCAGTGAGGCCGCGTGGACCGCGCTGCGGTGTGGTTTCGACCGACTGCAGTTGGATGAAATTCTCGCCTTCACCACCGAAACCAATCTGCCATCACAAAAAGTCATGCAGGCCATCGGTATGCATTACGATCCCCAGGCAGATTTTGAACACCCCAAGGTCGCAGCCGATGACCCGCTGCGCCATCATGTTTTGTATCGCATCACCCGCGCCCAATGGTTGGACACGCTGCACGGATAAGCAGCCCGGAATGCCCTCTCGATTGTTGTAGGAGTTGCTCTATGAGCCAAGTATTGGAAGATCTGGTGGACTTGCTGACGCTGGAGCCGATCGAGGAAAACCTCTTTCGCGGCCGCAGCCAGGACCTGGGTTTTCGCCAACTGTTCGGTGGCCAGGTGCTGGGCCAGTCGCTGTCGGCTGCCAGCCAGACCGTAGAAGAAGCGCGACATGTGCATTCCCTGCATGGTTATTTCCTGCGCCCCGGCGACGCGTCATTGCCGGTGGTGTATTCGGTTGACCGTGTGCGCGATGGCGGCAGTTTCAGCACGCGCCGCGTCACGGCTATCCAGAAGGGCAACCCGATTTTCACCTGCACCACTTCGTTCCAATATGACGAAAAGGGCTTTGAGCACCAGACCACCATGCCTGTGGTGGTCGGCCCGGAGAACTTGCCGTCCGAGCTGGAACTGACCAAGCAGCGTGCGCACCTGATCCCCGAGCACATGCGCGACAAGTTGCTGTGCCCCAAGCCGATCGAAGTGCGCCCGGTGACTGAAAAAGACCCGTACAACCCGCAGCCGTCCGACCCGGTCAAGTACGTGTGGTTCCGAGCCGATGGCGCGCTGGCCGACGCGCCCGCGCTGCATAAATACCTGCTGGCCTACGCCTCGGATTTCGGCTTGCTGACCACCTCGTTGCTGCCCCATGGCAAGACTGTGTGGCAAAGAGATATGCAGGTCGCCAGCCTCGACCACGCGCTGTGGTTTCATGCCGACCTGCGCGCCGATGACTGGTTGCTGTACGCAATGGACAGCCCGTGGGCCGGCAACTCGCGCGGTTTCTCGCGCGGCAGCGTTTACAACCGCGCCGGGCAACTGGTGGCCTCGGTGACCCAGGAAGGCTTGATTCGTCATCGCAAGGACTGGGCATGAGCCTGTCGGACGTTAAGCATTGGGTGTTTGACATGGACGGCACCCTCACGGTGGCCGTGCATGATTTTGCGGCGATCCGCGTGGCCCTGGAGATTCCGCCCGAGGACGACATCCTCACGCACCTGGCGGCCTTGCCGGAGGACGTGGCGGCGGCCAAGCACGCGTGGTTGCTTGCGCACGAACGCGAGCTGGCTGTGGGTTCAGTGGCGGCGCAAGGTGCGGTGGAGCTGGTGCGCGAGCTGGCCGGGCGCGGGTATCGCCTGGGCATCCTGACGCGCAATGCGCGCGAGCTGGCGCATATCACCCTGCAAGCGATTGGCCTGGCGGACTGCTTTGCCGTCGACGATGTGCTGGGGCGTGAAGATGCGCCGCCCAAGCCGGACCCGGGTGGGTTGCTGAAACTGGCAGAAGCTTGGGAGGTTTCGCCGGGCGAAATGGTGATGGTCGGGGATTACCGCTTTGACCTGGATTGCGGGCGGGCGGCAGGGACGCGCACGGTGCTGGTGAACCTGCCGGAGAACCCGTGGCCGGAACTGGCGGATTGGCATGCTGAAGATTGTGCGGTGCTGCGCCGGATGATCTAAACCAGGCACTGAAGAGCCAATGTGGGAGCGGGCTTGCCCGCGAAAGCGGTGGATCAGTCACTGATGAGTCGACTGAAAATCCGCCTTCGCGAGCAAGCCCGCTCCCACATTTTTATCCGGTTTCGTCAGCTGTTTTTACTTAGGGAACAACACCTTCTCACCCTCAGGCGAAGTAAACATCTTATCCCCATCGTGCCCCACCCCTGGCACCTCCACCAACCTCTGAGTCAGCTGCGGATGACGTTGCTTGAGGTAGTCAAAGTAGTTGTGCCCACGAATCAGGCGATACGCACCCTGGGTTTCGGCCTCGCAGCTTTTATCCAGCGCCGGGTGGTTCGGGTCGGTGTCCTGCTGGCCGAGCAAGTAGGTGATGTCGCGTGACACGTAAGCCTGCTCAAGCTGCTGGGCACTCTGGCCCTTGGCGTAGTCCGGCAGGTTTTGCATGCCGTACTTCCAGTCGTTGAAGCCAGGGCAACTGGCCGTGTCGAATGTCACCGGGCGTTGCGGGCTGAAATAGGCGTAGGACGACGGGTTGGCCACCACATAACGCAGGCTGATGCCTTCGGTTTGCAGCAGCGGGTGGTCGTGGCCGGTGAGGGCGAAACGCTGCACCACCTGGCCGCCGCCGGAATGGCCGGCCACTACGATTTCCTTCAACGCCGGGAACAGCTTGCGGTTGCCCAGGTGCTTGATGATCTGGTCCAGCGCGCCGTAGGAACTGAGCTGACCTGGGCCCGTCGAGGCGTCGCCGGCCATCCAGTCATTGCCGTTCCAGCGCAGCACCTGGCTGCCCAAGTGGTTGCGCTTTATGTCGGACTCGTTGAGAAATTGCGGCGCGATCACCAGGGTTTTGGCCGCAATCCCGGCGTTTTCGGCGGCATCTTCGCCGCTTTGCAGGTAGGTCTGTGCATTGCGCAGGCGGCCATGCACGATGATCAGCGCGCGGGTCACGTTGGGCAGCGGCTGGTTCCAGTCCTGGCTCAAGCCCAGGCTCAGGTCACCGGCGTCCAGGTGGAAACGATCGGGGCTGACCACCTTGACGCCGTGTTCTTTCTCGGCGGCCCAGGTGGAGGAGGAACAGGCAATCATCACGCCGAACAGCAATCCCAATCGTTTATTCATCTAAAGACTCTTCGCTGTAAAAGTGTCGCATTGAGTGATCTGGCCCGCTGCGAAGCCGGTTTTGAACCAGCGAACGCGCTGCGCAGAGGTGCCGTGGGTAAACGAGTCCGGCACCACGCGGCCCTGACCCTGCTGTTGCAAACGGTCATCGCCGATGGCGTTGGCCGCATTCAGTGCTTCTTCGATATCGCCGGGCTCCAGCCAGTTCAGGCGTTTTTGCGCACGGTTGGCCCACACCCCGGCGAAGCAGTCGGCTTGCAGTTCCTGGCGTACCAGCAGGCCGCCGTCGCCTTGCATCTGGCGGCCCTGCTGGCGCGCGGCTTGAATCTTGGCCGAGATGCCCAGCAGCGTTTGCACGTGGTGCCCGACTTCGTGGGCGATCACGTAGGCCTGGGCGAAATCGCCGGCGGCCTGGAAGCGTTGCGACATTTCCCGGAAGAAATCCAGGTCCAAATACACCTGCTGGTCAGCCGGGCAATAAAACGGGCCGCTGGCCGAGGTGGCGCCACCGCAGGCGGAATTGACCCGACCACGGAACAGAATCAGTTTCGGGTTCTTGTAGACCAACCCGTTTTCCTTGAACACCTGGCCCCAGGTGTCTTCAGTGTCACCCAGAATCGCGCGGACGAAATCGGCCTGCTGGTCATTGGCCGGCGGTGCCTGGCGCGACTGCGTGCTCACTGACGGCGCTTGCTCCGCCTGGCCGGTCAACTGGCCGAGGATCTGCAGCGGGTCCTGGCCGGTCAGCCAGCCAATACCGACGATCAGCACAATTGCCGTCAGGCTCAGCCCCTTGCCGCCGCCAAACCGCATGCCGCCACCGCCGCCGCCACTGTCATCGCGGGCATCTACCACGTTGTCGCTGCGTCGGCCTTTTTTCCATAGCATGGGGCAATCCTCTCGTTAAACCTGTCGAACACTTTTGTAAGAGCAGTGTTGTTGGTGCGTATGAATGGCGCCAGCCCGGCTGTCCGACAAGCAACAAGAGTTGCCTAGTATTGCTGCTGTCAGGCCGTGCAGGCAGGGGCGCCAGATGAAAGTTGTGTCAGCTTGATTGGGTCAGTCGCGGCAATAGCCTTCGCCGGTATCGACGATCAGGCAGTCCTTTTTATCCGCCAGCCATTTCAGGCCAGTGGCCTCGCCGTCGCCGGCGCTCAATTGTTGCGGGCCGTCCGGGCGGGTAAAGGCGATACCGTCTTCGTTGGCTTCACCTTTGAAGGTGCCTTCGTCGTCGGCGTCAAGGCCGTACTTCATGGTCAGAACGTAGTGGCCGCGGCCGATGCTGTCGTCCTTGGCGATGGTCAGGTTCAGGCCTTCGACGCCGATCCACTTGCCGACCCATTTGTCGGTGGGCGGCGTGGCCGGTACCAGGGTGGCCTGCACCGAGGCCGGGGCGGGCTTGGGCGCTTCTTTGGACTCTTGGTTACAAGCAGTGAGCAGGACGAGAGCAGAAAGAGCAAAGAGTGTCTTTTTCATAGCGGCAAGGCCTTGGTTAAAAAGTGCAACGCGCGGGCAAAGGTGCAGCGTTGGACTCGAATCCGGTGATTTAGTGCGCTGTTCGCACGCTGTTTGGTTATGCTCTTGGGGCGCACGCAGGCCCGCCTGCTAGATTACCGGGTTGAGCGCTTGCGTGTTCAGTGCTCAGCATTCAGCCCGCCATGCAAGAGAATTCAATGACTGTCAGTACACCCCTTTCCGGCGTCAACCATCCCTTCAAAGGCATTCTGCTGATTGTGGTGGCAACGTTTTTGTTTTCCAGCCACGACGCCTTGTCCAAATACCTGGCCGGGTTCTACCCGATCGTGATGGTGGTGTGGGCGCGGTACCTGGTGCACACCTTGCTGATGGCCGGCATTTTCCTGCCGCAGTCGGGCTTGCGCGTACTGCGCAGCAAACGCCCGGGCATGCAGGTGGTGCGTGCGTTGTGCCTGCTGGGCACCAGCCTGTTTTTTACCGCGGCGCTGCACTACATCCCTTTGGCGGAAGCCACGGCGGTGAACTTCCTGGCGCCGATCCTGGTGACAGCATTGTCAGTGCCCTTGCTTGGTGAACACGTGACACGTGGCCAATGGCTGGCGGTGATCTGCGGGTTTGTCGGCGTGCTGATCATCATCCACCCCGGCGGTGAGCTGTTCACCCCTGCGGTGCTGCTGCCGCTGTGTTCGGCGTTGTTCTTCTGCTTCTACCAGCTGCTCACGCGCATCCTCAGCCAATACGACACGCCGACCACCAGTAACTTTTTCGCCGGCCTGTGCAATACCCTGGTGATGAGTGCGATGGTGCCGTTCTTCTGGCACTTGCCCACGGTGTGGCATGGCGTGCTGATGCTGGCGCTGGGCACGTGCGGCATGACCGCGCACTTGATGTTGACCCAGGCCTTCCGCTTTGCGGCGCCGGCCTTGCTGGCGCCGTTCGGCTACTGCCAGATCGTGTTTGCGGGGTTGTTGGGCTGGCTGGTGTTCAACCATACCCCCGACATGACCACGGTGGTCGGCATCGGGGTGATCTGCATGAGTGGGTTGGCCGCTGCCTGGCAGCAGCGGCGGCGCTGAATCAAGCCTCGACTGTTGGAATCTTGCGAGGCGCCATGAAGTACATCCAGGTCAGCGCGATGAAGTACATCGCCGGGATCAGGGTGAACAGCACGGTGTAGTTGTTGTTCGTGACTGTGAGGATGTGGCCGACGATCTGCGTCATGAACATGCCGCCGATGGCTGCGCACATGCCGCCGAAACCGAACACCGTGCTCATCATGTGCTTGGGCGTGTAGTCCATCACCAGGCTCCAGATGTTGGCGGTCCAGGCCTGGTGCGCGCCGATGGCCAGGGAGATGGCGAACACGGCGACCCACAACTGGCTGGAGCCGGCGGCCATGATCACGCCGACGATGCAGCAGGCAAACAGCAGCATCGACAACAGCCGCGCCTTGATCGGATTCATCCCACGGCCGATCAGGAATGACGACAGAATTCCCCCACCCACGCTGCCGAAGTCGGCTGTCAGGTAAATGATGATCAGCGGGATACCCATTTGGGTCACGTTGATGCCCAGGTTGTATTGCTGGTTCAGAAACGGTGGCAGCCAGTACAGGTAGAACCAGAACACCGGCGCGGTCAGTGCGTAGGCGAGGGCGAAGGCCCAGGTGCCGCGCATGCGCAGGATGCGGCTGAAAGGCACGCTGGGTTGCTCCGGTTCGACTTCCTGTAGCACGTAGTCCAATTCGGATTTTTTGACCGTCGGATGGTCTTCCGGGTTGTAGTACTTCAGGCCCCAGCACACCAGCCAGATCCCGCCCAGTGCCGACATGCACAGGAACGCTGCCTGCCAGCCCCATACGTGAAGGATCAATGGCAGCAGCATCGGCGTCATCATCGCGCCCACATTGGTGCCGGCGTTGAAAATACCGGTGGCCACCGCGCGCTCACCGGCCGGGAACCACAACCGCGTGGTCTTGACGCAGGCCGGGTAGTTGGCGGCCTCGGTCAGCCCGAGAACGAAGCGGCAGACCATAAAGCCGACGGCCGACGTCGCCAGGCCATGGGCGCCCGTGGCGATGCTCCAGAGCAACACGGCGCAGAAAAACACGCGCTTCACGCCAATTCGGTCAATCAGCCGGCCTTGCAGCACAAAGCCGATGGCGTAGCCGACCTGGAACCAGAAGTTGATGTTGGCGTAGTCCATCGCCGTCCAGCTCATCTCCTTGGCCAGGATCGGTTGCATCACGCCCAGCGCGGCGCGGTCGATGTAGTTCAGGGTGGTGGCGAAGAACACCAGGGCCAGCATGCCCCAGCGGGTTTTGCCCACGGCCATGGCGCCGCGGATTTTGTCGCCGATGCCGCTGTGCGGATTGCTGTGGCGCACGGCCACGGCGGGAGTTTGCGAAGGCATGAGGTCGTACCCGTTTTTTTGAAATTTTTATGGTGTGTTCTGGGTCTTGATACGTGTTCGATGGTGCGCAGTGGCTAAAAACTCGTCAATTCGCGGATTACCATTTTGTTCGATAATCGCCCAAAAAACTAACCGGTTCGTACATTTCAATTGCTGTGCACAGTTTAGCGGCCAATAATTTGCCGTAAATAAGACGAGCCTCATTTGTCGGGAGTCGCCCCATGCAACGCTCCATTGCCACTGTTTCCTTGAGTGGAACCCTGCCGGAAAAACTCGAAGCCATCGCCGCTGCCGGGTTTGATGGTGTGGAAATCTTCGAAAACGATCTGCTGTATTACGACGGCAGCCCACGGGAAGTTAGGCAGATGTGCGCCGACCTGGGTATCGCCATCACCTTGTTCCAGCCGTTTCGCGACTTTGAGGGCTGCCGCCGCGACCGCCTGGCGCGCAACCTGGAGCGCGCCGAGCGCAAGTTCGACTTGATGCAGGAACTGGGCACCGACCTGGTGCTGGTGTGCAGCAACGCTTCGGCCGATTGCGTCGGCGATGAGCAGATTCTGCTCGACGACCTCAGCCTGCTCGCCGAGCACGCCGGCCGCCGTGGCCTGCGCATCGGCTATGAAGCGCTGGCCTGGGGCAAGCACGTGAATACCTGGCAGCAGGTGTGGAACCTGGTGCGCCAGATCGACCACCCGAGCCTTGGCGTGTTGCTCGACAGCTTTCACACCCTGTCGCTCAAGGGCGACCCGAGTGCAATCGCCCAGATCCCGGGCGATAAAATCTTCTTTGTGCAAATGGCCGACGCGCCGATCCTGGCCATGGACGTGCTGGAGTGGAGCCGGCATTTCCGCTGCTTCCCGGGGCAGGGCGAGTTCGATCTGGCGGGGTTTCTCGCGCCGATTATCCAGAGTGGCTACAGCGGGCCGTTGTCTCTGGAAATTTTCAACGATGGCTTTCGCGCAGCCCCGACGCGGGCGAATGCGGCGGATGGCCTGCGCTCGCTGTTGTACCTGGAAGAGAAAACCCGCGAGCGCCTCAAGCAGCAAGCGCCTGCTCAACCGGTCGACCTGCTGTTTGATACGCCCGCCGCCAGCGAGTACGACGGCATCGAATTTCTTGAGTTTGCCGTGGATGAAAACCTCGCTGCCAAGCTCACGCAATGGCTGGAGCGCCTGGGTTTCGTCAAGGCCGGGCAGCACCGTTCCAAGAGCGTGAGCCTGTTGCGCCAGGGCGATATCAACTTGATCCTCAATTGCGAACCCTATTCTTTTGCCCACAACTTTTTTGAAGCCCACGGGCCGTCGCTGTGCGCCACTGCGATTCGGGTCAAGGACAGCGCCAAGGCGTTGCAGCGGGCGGTTGCTTACAAGGGCCAGCCTTATCGGGGGCTTGTAGGGCCAAATGAGCTGGAGCTGGCCGCTGTGCGTGCGCCGGACGGCAGCCTGATTTACCTGGTGGATCAGAACGCAGGCGGGCTGTACGGCACCGACTTCAATCTGCAACCGACTGCCACCTCAAGCGGCGGCCTGCTGCGCATTGACCATATGGCCATGGCCTTGCCCGCCGACAGCCTCGACAGTTGGGTGTTGTTCTACAAGAGCCTGCTGGATTTCGAAGCCGATGATGAAGTGGTGCTGCCTGACCCGTACGGCCTGGTGAAAAGCCGCGCGCTGCGCAGCCGCTGCAGCTCGATTCGCCTGCCGTTGAACATTTCCGAGAACCGCAACACGGCGATTTCCCACGCGCTGTCGAGCTACCGCGGCTCGGGTGTGCACCACATCGCCTTCGACTGTGCGGACATTTTCGCCGAGGTGAGTCGGGCCAAAGAGGCGGGTGTGCCCTTGCTGGACATCCCGCTCAACTACTACGACGACCTGGCGGCACGCTTTGATTTCGACGACGAGTTCCTCAGCGAGCTGGCGTACTACAACGTGCTGTACGACCGTGACGCTCAGGGCGGTGAGCTGTTTCATGTGTACACCGAGCCGTTCGAAGGGCGGTTTTTCTTCGAGATCATCCAGCGCAAAAACGGCTATGCCGGGTATGGCGCAGCCAACGTGGCAGTGCGCCTGGCGGCGATGGCCAAATCGCGTAGCGGGGCGCCGCGACAAGCACGGTTGTGACGGCGCGGCCAGGTGCTTCCTTCGGGAAGCGCCTCGGCCCATAATCGCGGCCTGCACAACAAAAATGGCCGTGAGCGCACCATGACCCTGACCCCCGACCTCTCCGCTGTGTCAGACGCACCGCGCAAGAGTCGTAAGAACAACCCGGAAAAGACCCGCGAAAACATCCTGCAGGAAGCGATCGTCGAGTTTGTCCAGCAGGGCCTGTCCGGCGCTCGCGTGGATGCCATCGCCGAGCGCATCCACACCTCCAAACGCATGATTTATTACTACTTCGGCAGCAAGGAGCAGTTATACGTCGAGGTGCTGGAGAAGCTCTACGGCGACATTCGCAATACTGAAACCCGCATGAACCTCACCGCCCTGGAGCCGCGCGAAGCGATTCGTCGGCTGGTGGAATTCACCTTTGATCACCATGACCAGAACGTGGATTTCGTGCGCATCGTCTGCATCGAAAACATCAACAACGCCGAATACGTGAAGCGTTCGGATTCGATCAAGGCGATGAACAGCAATATTCTCGAAGCGCTTGGCGCCACCTTGCAGCGCGGCGTTGAGATGGGCGTGTTCCGTCAAGGGCTGGACCCATTGGACGTGCACTTGCTGATCAACTCGTTCAGCTTTTACCGAGTGTCCAACCGCCATACGTTCAGTGAGATCTTTCAGATCGGGTTGTCGGACGAGGCGGTTAAACAGCGGCATCGGGAGATGATTTGTGAAGCGGTGATGCGTTACCTGCAAGCCTAATCCTGTGGGAGCTGGCTTGCCTGCGATGACGGTGTGTCAGCTACATCAATATTGACTGTTCAAGCGCTATAGCAGGCAAGCCAGCTCCCACATTTCTGGATTGGGGTTCTACAGTTAAGTATTCATGCTCTGGAAGTGCGCCAACATCCTCTGCGCATCCGGCCTTTCACCACTGAACAGCTCAAACGCTTTTACCGCCTGAAACACCGCCATGTTGCCGCCATCCAGCGTGCGGCAGCCCAAGGCGCGGGCATCGCGCAGCAGCTCGGTTTCCAGCGGGAAATACACGATTTCTGCGACCCATAATGCCGCCCGCAACAGATGGGCAGGCACCGGCGTGCCGGGCAGCTTGGCCATGCCCATCGGCGTGGTGTTGACCAGCCCATCGGCCTCGGCCATGGCGCTTTCCAGGTGGTTGCCGACCTGCGCGCGCCCGGCGCCGAAACGCTGGGCAAGGTTATCCACCAGGTCCCGAGCGCGGGTCACGTCCACGTCGAAAATGCTCAGGTGGTGCACGCCCTCGGCCAGCAGCGCGTGGGCCACCGCCGCGCCCGCACCGCCGGCACCCATCTGCACGACATGCTGGCGCGCGACGTCATTCAAATTGCGCCGGAACCCTTCGGCGAAGCCCAGGCAGTCGGTGTTGTGGCCGATGCGTTTGCCGTTCTTGAACACCACGGTGTTGACCGCGCCAATGCCCTTGGCTTCGTCGGACAATTCGTCGAGCAACGGCAGAATCGCCTGTTTGCACGGGTAGGTAATGTTCAAACCGGTGAACTGCATCCTCTCGGCGGCGTGCAGCAGGTCGGGCAGGGCATTGATGTTCAGTTGCAGCGGTTCCAGGTCGATCAGGCGATACAGGTAGCGCAAACCCTGGGCATCACCTTCCTGCTCATGCAGGGCAGGCGTGCGTGAGGCTTGGATACCTGAGCCGATCAGGCCGGCGAGGATGCGCGGTTTCATCGGCCTCACCCTTTCAACGTGTGGCTGAAGTGTTCCAGGGCCAGGTGGTAACCATGGCTGCCGAACCCGGCGAGCACCGCCTTGGCAATGGGCGACACAAACGAGTGATGCCGAAACGCCTCACGCGCGTGCACGTTGGATAAATGCACCTCGATCACCGGCACTTCGCTGGCCACCAATGCGTCGCGAATCGCTACCGAGGTGTGGGTCCAGGCTGCCGGGTTGATCACGATGCCGGCGCAACGGGCGCGGGCGCCGTGGATCCAGTCGAGCAGTTCGCCTTCGTGGTTGGTCTGGCGGAATTCGATTTTCAGCCCGAGTTTTTCCGCGCTGCGCCCGCACAGGGCGGCGATGTCGGCCAGGGTTTCATGGCCGTAGGTGGCGGGCTCGCGGGTGCCGAGCAGGTTGAGATTAGGGCCGTTGAGCACCAGCACGATGGGCGGCATTTTGGGGTATCTCCACAGTTATTATTGGTTGTGGAGATAAAATGTACTGGATGGTTAATTTGGTCAATTGACGGCGGCGGATCTGTTCGATTATCGAACCGTAAATCAGCGCGCGGGAGTTTTCGGTGGTCGGCGACCGCCCTTGCCAATGGCAAAGGGCGGTCGCACGCGGGTTACCGGCGGGTCAACAGCACGCCGGATTCCATGTGGTGCGTCCATGGGAACTGGTCAAACATCGCACACTGGGTGATCCGGTGCGTGTCATGCAGTTGCGCAATGTTCGCCGCCAACGTCTCCGGGTTGCAGGAGATGTAGAGGATGTTGTCAAAGCGCCGCGTCAGCTCGCAGGTGTCCGGGTCCATGCCGGCGCGTGGCGGGTCGACGAACACGCTGCCGAATTCGTAGCTTTTCAGGTCGATGCCATGCAGGCGGCGGAACGGGCGCACTTCGTTGAGCGCTTCGGTGAGTTCCTCAGCCGACAGGCGCACCAGGGTGACGTTATCCACCGCGTTTTCATCGAGGTTGCTCAACGCCGCATTCACTGAGGTCTTGCTGATTTCGGTCGCCAGCACTTTACGCACACGGGTCGCCAGCGGCAGGGTGAAGTTGCCGTTGCCGCAGTACAGCTCCAGCAAGTCATCCGGGCGATCGCCCAAGGCTTCATACGCCCAGTTGAGCATCTTCTGGTTCACCGTGCCGTTGGGCTGGGTGAATGCGCCTTCGGGTTGGCGATAGCTGAACGTGCGCCCGCCGACGGAGAGTTTTTCCACCACGTAGTCGTGGCCGATCACATCACGCTTGCCCTTGGAGCGGCCGATGATGCTGACATTCAAGTCGGCAGCGAGTTGGTTGGCGGCCGCGTGCCAGTGCTCGTCCAGCGGGCGGTGGTAGCACAGGGTGATCATCGCGTCGCCGGCCAGGGTGGTGAGGAACTCCACTTGGAACAGCTTGTGGCTCAAGGCCGCGCTGGCTTGCCAGGCAGCTTTGAGTTGCGGCATCAACTGGTTGATGCGCTGGCTGGCAATCGGGAATGCTTCGATCAGAATCGGCGTGCGCTTATCGTCCTGGGAAAACATCGCGTAGTGGCGCTCGCCGCCTTCGCGCCACAGGCGGAACTCCGCACGCAGGCGGAAGTTCTGCAGCGGCGAATCGAAGACCTGCGGCTCGGGTGCGTCGAACGGTGCCAGCAGGTCACGCAAGCGCGTGACCTTGTCTTGCAGTTGAGCGGTGTAGCTTGCGGCGTCAAAAGTCATGCGTTGAACCAGCCCAGCTTGATCACAAACAGAATCGACAGGATCACCAGTGCCGGGTTCAGCTCACGGTAGCGGCCCGAAAGCAGCTTGATGGCGGTCCAGGCGATGAAACCGAAGGCGATGCCGTTGGCGATGGAGTAAGTGAAGGGCATCGCCAGGGCGGTGATCACCACCGGCGCTGCAACCGTAATGTCATCCCAGTCGATTTCGGCCAGGCCCGAGGTCATCAGCACGGCCACGAACAACAACGCAGGCGCGGTGGCGAAGGCCGGAACGCTGGCCGCCAGTGGCGAGAAGAACAGCGCCAGCAGAAACAGAATCGCGACCACGATGGCGGTCAAACCGGTACGGCCACCGGCGCTCACGCCTGCCGCGGACTCGATGTAGCTGGTGGTGGTCGAAGTGCCCAGCAGCGAACCGGCCATGGCCGCGGTGCTGTCGGCGATCAGCGCACGGCCCATTTTGGGCATGTGGCCGTCCTTGCCCATCAGGCCGGCGCGCTTGGCGACGCCGATCAGGGTGCCGGAGTTGTCGAACAGGTCAACGAACAGGAACGCGAAGATCACGCTGACCAGGCCGATATCCAGCGCGCCTTTGATATCCAGCTGCAGGAAGGTCGGGGCCAGGGACGGTGGCATCGAGATCACGCCGCCGAACGGGGTGACATTCAACAGAATCGAGACAATGGTCACGGCCAGAATGCCGATCAGCACTGCACCGCGTACGGCCAGGGCTTCCAGCGCAACGATGAGGATAAAACCAAAGGTGGCCAGGATAGGCGCCGGTTGTTTCAGGTCGCCCAGGCCCACCAGGGTGTTCGGGTTGCCGACCACGATCCCGGCGTTGTGCAGGGCGATCAGCGCCAGGAACAGGCCGATACCGGCGGCAATCGCCGAGCGCAGGGGCAAGGGGATGCTGTTGATGATCCACTCACGGATGCGGAAGATCGACAGCAGGAAGAACAGCACCGCCGAAATAAACACCGCGCCCAGCGCCACTTGCCAGGTGTGGCCCATGTGCAGCACCACGGTGTAGGTAAAGAAGGCGTTGAGGCCCATCCCCGGCGCCAGTGCGATCGGGTAGTTGGCGATCAGGCCCATCACGGTCGAACCGATGGCGGCGGCCAGACAGGTCGCGACAAACACCGCGCCCTTGTCCATGCCGGTCTCGCCAAGGATGCTCGGGTTCACGAACAGAATGTAGGCCATGGCCAGAAAGGTCGTGATACCCGCAAGAATCTCGGTGCGCACGTTGGTGTTGTGTGCTTTGAGTTGAAACAGCTTTTCCAGCATGCCGGCTCCCTGTGACGCTATTTTGCGTCGTTATTTGTTGACCTCTAAGTCAAAGCACAAACTGCGCCAAGCGCCTGTGGTTTCAGAGAGGATCGGAAAAAGCGGCGCATCATACCAGCAGCCGAAGGCCAATGGCGCATAGGCTTGGTTTTGTCGGTGGATGGCCTTGAGGCATACTGCGCCGACGTTTAATCCAGAGTCGTCAACAGCATGAAAAAAGCCAACGCCAGCAGTCTAGCTCTGTTCGCCATAATCGGCCTGGGGCTGGCGGCACCGGCTTGGGGCGCGACTGCACCGGCATTGAGCGAGGTGCGCGTGTTTAAAGTGGAGTCTGCCGGTTGCGCTGAAACTATCCCGGAGCGCGCGACCAGCACGCAGATGTGCACCCATCGCGGGCCCACCAAGGTGTCGGTGATGGAAGTCGGCCTGGGCAAAAGCCCGATGGGCCGTTTCGATGGCGCAGAGTTGAACGGGCAACGCTCGCCGATATGCCAGGTCGGCAACATCAGCCAGGCCTGTCATGGCGTGGGCACTGTGATGGGCTACATCTATGTGTTTGACCTGAACGTCCAGGCCCCGGGCTGGTTCGAGTACAGCAATTCCTCAATCAACGGCTCGCAAACCCCGCTGACGACGATGCTCAACATCCGCTGATCAATCCTCTTGAACGCTCAATACCCCGGGAAGTCGTACCCCTGAGACGGCGACTTTCCTGAACGCCGCGGATATACCCCAACCCGTGAGGTGTTTATGAGCGCAACCCCCAATGGCGCGGCGGCCAGACCGTTCGTCAGCCACCCGATTCGTCTGACCCTGAACGGCCAGGACCGCCAACTTGACGTGTTGCCGTGGACCACCTTGCTGGACCTGCTGCGCGAACAGTTGGACCTGGTCGGCAGTAAAAAAGGCTGCGACCACGGCCAATGCGGTGCCTGCACAGTGTTGCGCGACGGCAAACGCGTAAACGCCTGCCTGACCCTGGCGGTGATGTGCGATGGCGCCGAGTTGACCACCATCGAAGGCCTGGCCGATGGCGACGTGCTGCACCCGATGCAGCAGGCGTTTATCAAGCATGACGCCTTTCAGTGCGGCTATTGCACCCCAGGGCAGATCTGCTCCGCCGTGGGCCTGGCCAATGAAGGCCGCGCCCACGACACCGCGCAGATCCAGGAGCTGATGAGCGGCAACCTGTGCCGCTGCGGCGCCTACAGCAACATCCGTGATGCCATCGAAGACGCCTTGCCGGCCTGCCGTGCTCAGGGAGGTGAGCAATGAACCCTTTCCAGTACAGCAAGCCAGCCGATGTGCACGAGGCCGTGCACATGAGCAGCGCGGCTTCACGCTTTATCGCCGGTGGCACCAACCTGCTGGACCTGATGAAAGAAAACATCAGCCGCCCCGAGCACTTGATCGATATCACCGGCCTGCCGCTGCAGGGCGTTGAAGAAACCGCCAGTGGCGGCGTGATGATTGGCGCGTTGGTGAGCAACGCCGACCTGGCCTGGCACCCCGTGATCGAGGCGCGTTACCCACTGCTGTCCCAGGCCATCCTGGCCGGAGCCTCGCCGCAGTTGCGCAACATGGCCAGCACCGGCGGCAACTTGTTGCAGCGCACCCGCTGCTACTACTTCTATGACGCCAGCGTGCCCTGCAACAAGCGCGAACCCGGTAGCGGCTGCCCGGCGCGCACCGGCTTGAACCGTATCCACGCGATCCTCGGCGCCAGCGAACACTGCGTGGCCACGCACCCGTCGGACATGTGCGTCGCCTTGGCGGCGCTGGACGCGCGGGTGCATGTCGAAGGCCGCGCAGGTGCGCGGGTCATCGAATTTGCTGACTTCCATCGACTGCCCGGCGATACGCCGCAGCGCGACAACCTGCTGGCCGACGATGAGTTGATTACCGCCATCGAGCTGCCCGCCAACCAGCTGGCCAGTCACAGTCATTACCTGAAAATCCGCGACCGCGCCTCTTACGCGTTTGCCCTGGTCTCCGTGGCTGCCGCCCTCGAACTGGACGGCGACCAAATCATCGACGCCCGCGTTGCGCTTGGTGGCGTGGCGCACAAGCCTTGGCGTGACCGCGCGGTGGAAGCCTCGCTGATTGGCCAGACGGTCAGCCGCGAAACCTTCAGCAACGCCGCCGACGCCTTGCTGCAAGACGCCGTACCGCTGGAACACAACGGCTTCAAGATCAAGCTGGCGCGCCGTGCAATTATTCGCGCCCTGAGCGACGCCGCAGTCGCAGGAGAACGCCCATGACCGCTATCGGCAAACCTCTGGACCGCGTCGACGGTCTGCTCAAGGTCACCGGCCAGGCGCGCTATGCCGGCGAGTTTCCAGGCAATGACTTGCTGCACGGCAGTGTGGTCTCCAGCACCATCGCCAAGGGCCGGGTTATCAAGATCGATGCCTCAAAGGCCCTGGCGCTGCCGGGCGTGGTCATGGTGCTGGATCACCACAATCGCCCCAAGCTTGCCAGCTACGATGACGCGTTCGCCGACGACGATGCGGCGGATGGCTCGCCGTTTCGCCCGCTCTACAACGACCGCGTCCTTTATAGCGGCCAGCCCTTGGCGCTGGTGATTGCCGACAACCTGGAGCTGG
The DNA here is from genome assembly GCF_022662455.1 of Pseudomonas sp. TREG-RG-20F-10-E-6-01. NCBI lineage: Bacteria > Pseudomonadati > Pseudomonadota > Gammaproteobacteria > Pseudomonadales > Pseudomonadaceae > Pseudomonas > Pseudomonas sp. TREG-RG-20F-10-E-6-01. The sequence goes on from NZ_JAKNQP010000010.1 coordinate 22,098, forward strand.
CGCGACATGCCGGTTCTCTGGTCGAGATCGAGTACGCAAGCGAAGCCTTTGAAACCGACTTGCTGGCCATGCAGGAGCAGGCGCACCCCTCGCCGCAAACGCCGCCCGCGCCCCGCGGCAACTTCCAGGCCGAGTGGAGCGCGGCCGCCGTCAGCCTCGACGTGCACTACAGCACGCCCATCGAACACCACAACCCGATGGAGCCCCACGCCAGTACGGTGCTGTATCAGCCGGACGGCACCCTGCATATCCACGACAAAACCCAGGGCCCGCAGAACTGCCAGGCCTATGTGCAAAAAATCTTCGGCCTGGACAAGAGCCAGGTGAGGATTTTTGCCGCGTTCGTCGGCGGCGCTTTCGGTTCGGGCCTGCGCCCGCAATACCAGTTGCCCCTGGCGGTGATGGCGTCCTTGGCGCTCAAGCGTTCGGTGCGCGTCACCCTGACGCGTCAACAGATGTTCACCTTTGGCTACCGACCGCGCACCTTGCAGCGGTTGCAGATGGGCGCGGCCGCCAACGGTCGGCTGCTGGCGTTGGGGCACACCGCGATTGGCCAGACCTCACGCTTTGAAGACTTCAGCGAGCACGTCGTGGAATGGAGCGGCATGCTCTACCACTGCGACAACGTGCAGCTGACCTACAACCTGGTGCCGCTGGATGTGTACACGCCGCTGGACATGCGCGCGCCAGGCGCTGCGCTGGGTGTGATCGGCCTGGAGTGCGCCATGGACGAACTGGCCTGCGCCTTGGGCATGGACCCGGTGCAATTGCGCCTGATCAACTACGCCGAGCGCAATCAGAACGAAGACAAACCCTGGTCGAGCAAAGCCCTGCGCGAGTGCTACAGCGAAGGCGCCGAGCGCTTCGGTTGGGGCCAGCGCAACCCGGAGCCGCGCAGCATGCGTGACGGCAACCAGTTGATCGGCTGGGGCATGGCCGGTGGCGTGTGGGAAGCCATGCAGATGAAGGCCAGCGCCAAGGCGAGCATCGACGCCGAAGGCAAATTGACAGTAAGCAGCGCCACCACCGATATCGGCACCGGCACTTACACGGTCATGACCCAGATTGCCGCGCAGGCCAGTGGTGTGGCGATGGGCGATATCCAGTTTTTGCTGGGGGATTCGTCCTTGCCCACCGCGCCGTTGCAGGGCGGCTCGTTTACCGTGTCGTCCGTCGGCACCGCCGTGCAACAGGCATGCGAAGCGCTGAACGCCAAACTGCTGAAGATTGCCCGGCAGACGTACCCGGTGTTCAAGGACGCCGAGTCCGTGCGCTTTGAAGACGGCCAATTGCACACAGGCGATGTGAGTGTGTCGTTGGCCCAACTGGTTAAAGACAGCGGTGAGGACGCGCTGCAAGTGCAGGTCGACAGCGAGCCTGACAAAAAGCGCGAGGGCTACGCCACGGCCACTCATTCGGCGGTATTTGTGGAAGTGCGGGTCGATGAAGACCTGGGCACCATCAAGGTCAGCCGCGTGGTCAGCGCGATTGCCGCCGGTCGCGTGGTCAACCCGAAGATGGCCCGCAGCCAGATCCTCGGCGGCGTGGTGTGGGGCATTGGCATGGCGCTGCATGAAGAGACGCAGATCGACCATCACCTGGGGCGCTACATGAACCATAGCCTGGCCGAATACCACATCCCGGTGAATGCCGACATTGGCGAGATTGACGTGATCTTTGTCGAAGAACACGACGACGTGGTTAATGCCCTGGGCTCCAAAGGCGTGGGCGAAATCGGCATCGTCGGGGTGGCGGCGGCGGTGGCGAACGCGATTTATCACGCCACCGGCAAACGGGTACGCGACTTCCCTATCACCCTGGATAAGGTGCTCTAGCACGCACCTCAAAACCACTGTGGGAGCGTGCTTGCCCGCGAAATCGGAGCGTCAGTCAGTGAATGTATCGACTGACGCACCGCATTCGCGGGCAAGCCCGCTCCCACATTTTTTTGTAGTCCTGCACCCAGTCAGGCGGCGGTGCTCAGACCTTCGCCGCTTCAGCCTTCGGCTCTTCCACCGGCACATGCATCCGGTCGCGATTGGCCAGGGTTGGGAACAGTTTTATCCACACCCCGGTTACCAGCAGCGTGCCGATCCCGCCCATGACCACGGCGGGCACGGTGCCGAACCAGTGGGCGGTGATCCCCGATTCGAACTCGCCCAGTTGATTGGACGCGCCGATAAACAGGCCGTTGACGGCACTGACGCGGCCGCGCATTTCATCCGGCGTTTCCAGCTGCACGAACGACGCACGGATCACCATGCTGATCATGTCTGCTGCGCCCAGCACCACCAGCACCGCCAGGGAAAACCAGAACGACGTCGACAGGCCGAACGCGATGGTCGCCACGCCAAACACGCCGACGGCAGTAAACATCACGCGCCCGACATGCCGGTCCACCGAGAACCGCGCCAGCCACAACGACATCAACAACGCACCCACCGCCGGTGCCGAGCGCAGCAGGCCCAGGCCCCAGGCTCCGGTCAGCAGGATGTCCTTGGCAAACACCGGCAGCAATGCCGTCGCACCGCCCAGCAACACGGCGAACAAGTCCAGAGAGATGGCGCCGAGGATGTCCGGGCGGCTGCGGATAAAGCGAATCCCGGCCAGCAGCGAGTCCATGGTGGCCTTGGCTTTGTTCAAAGGGGTCTGGCGCGCGGGCAGGTTGAGGGTCAGCACGCAGGCGATCAGGTACAGCGCCACTGTCGGGCCGTACACCCACACGCTGCCGAATGCGTAGAGCAAACCGCCCAAGGCTGGCGCGACGATGGTTGCCAGTTGCTGCGCCGATTGCGACGAGGCCACGGCCCGCGGGAACAGTGCGCTGGGCACGATGCTTGGCAGCAGCGCCTGGGTGGTCGGCATTTCAAACGAACGCGCAGCGCCGAGCAGGAAGGCGAGGATAAAGATCATCTCGCGCGTCACGTTGCCGGTCAGGCCGCCGATGGCCAGGGACAAGGCGATCAGCGCCTGCACAGTCTGGCAGATGGCGGCGACCTTGCGCCGCTCATAGCGATCGGCCACATGCCCGGTGTGCAGCATGAACAGGACGCGTGGGATGAATTCCACCAGGCCGACCAAGCCCAGGTCCAGCACGTTGCCGGTCAGTTGGTAGAGGTTCCAGCCGATGGCCACGGTGAGCATCTGGAAGCCGCTGGCGGTGAAAATCCGAGCCAGCCAGAACGCGATGAAAGGGCGATGGTGACGCAACAGCAACGCAGGTTCACTCGTAGGCATCGGAATTCAGGTCGGGAGCAGAGGGAACGGCGAGATTAGCATCATGCTGTAACAAATAGTTGCAAGGGTTTGCTGTGCACCGGCATGAGGCAAGCTGTCACGCGGCAAAAGACCACGCCGTCCTACAGCGAAAATGGGACTACTCTTTGAGCAATGCTTGATCCAGATCAAAACCGGTCCCGGGATTGTTCTGGAGGCCGAAAGGCCCGATTCCCTACGTGGTTGGTTAAAAAAAGAAACGAATTGAAATTCGCCACACTCCATATCCGTGGGGGCAGTGGGTGCAGGCTTCCAGCCAGCAGCCGGTATTACCTGACAGAGGAAGACTTATGTTCGGTTTGGAGGCGCTAGATCTCGCCCGAATTCAATTCGCATTCACTATCTCGTTCCACATCCTGTTCCCGGCGATCACTATCGGCCTGGCCAGTTACCTTGCGGTGCTGGAAGGTTTGTGGCTCAAGACCCATAACGACACCTACCGTGACCTCTACCATTTCTGGTCGAAGATCTTTGCCGTCAACTTCGGCATGGGCGTGGTCTCGGGCCTGGTCATGGCCTACCAGTTCGGCACCAACTGGAGCCGCTTCTCGGACTTCGCCGGCGCGGTAACCGGGCCATTGCTGACGTACGAGGTGCTCACGGCCTTCTTCCTGGAGGCGGGTTTCCTCGGCGTAATGCTGTTCGGCTGGAACAAGGTGGGGCGCAAGCTGCACTTCTTTGCCACGGTGATGGTGGCCGTCGGTACGTTGATTTCGACCTTCTGGATTCTTGCGTCCAACAGCTGGATGCAGACTCCGCAAGGCTTTGAAATCGTCGACGGGCGCGTGATTCCTACCGACTGGCTGGCGGTGATCTTCAACCCGTCCTTCCCGTACCGGCTGATGCACATGGCCACGGCGGCCTTTGTGGCCACGGCGTTCTTCGTCGGTTCGTCGGCGGCCTGGCACCTGCTGCGCGGCAAAGACAACCCGGCGATCCGCACCATGCTCTCGATGGCAATGTGGATGGCGCTGATCGTGGCGCCTATCCAGGCGGTGATCGGTGACTTCCACGGCCTGAACACCCTCAAGCACCAGCCGGCGAAAATCGCCGCGATTGAAGGCCACTGGGAAAATATCGGCAACGAGCCGACGCCGCTGATCCTGTTCGGCCTGCCCGACATGAAGGCCGAAAAAACCAAGTACGCGGTCGAGATTCCTTACCTGGGCAGCCTGATCCTGACGCACTCCCTGGATAAACAGGTGCCGGCGCTCAAGGAGTTCCCGCCTGAAGACCGTCCCAACTCGACCATTGTGTTCTGGTCGTTCCGGGTCATGGTTGGCCTGGGCTTCCTGATGATCTTCACCGGCCTGTTCAGCCTCTGGCTGCGCCGGGGCGACAAGATGTACACCTCCAGGCCGTTCCTGTACCTGGCGCTGTGGATGGGCCCGTCCGGCCTGATCGCGATTCTCGCCGGCTGGTTCACCACCGAAATCGGCCGCCAGCCGTGGGTGGTCTACGGCCTGATGCGCACGGCGGATGCGTCCTCCGGGCATAGCCTGGCGCAGATGACGATCACCCTGGTGCTGTTCGTGGTGGTGTACTTCGCGCTGTTCGGCGCAGGGCTGGGCTACATGATGCGCCTGGTGCGCAAAGGGCCGCAGACCCACGAAGGCAGCGAGCCAACCCATGGTGGCCCTGGCCAGAAACGCACGCCGGCCCGTCCGTTGTCCGCCGCCGATGATGGCAGCGATGACGACCACGCCCACATTCAGCACAAGGGGAATTGAGATGGGTATTGATCTTCCGCTGATCTGGGCCGTGATCATCATCTTCGGCATCATGATGTACGTGGTCATGGACGGCTTCGACCTGGGTATCGGCATCCTCTTTCCGTTCATTCCCGGCAAAGTCGACCGTGACGTGATGATGAACACGGTCGCCCCGGTGTGGGACGGCAACGAAACCTGGCTGGTACTGGGCGGCGCGGCGTTGTTCGGCGCGTTCCCGCTGGCCTACTCGGTGGTGCTATCGGCGCTATACCTGCCACTGATCCTGATGCTGATCGGGCTGATCTTCCGTGGCGTGGCCTTCGAGTTCCGTTTCAAGGCCAAGGACGACAAGCGTCACTTGTGGGACAAGGCATTTATCGGCGGTTCCATTGCGGCGACCTTCTTCCAGGGCGTGGCATTGGGTGCGTTCATTGATGGCATTCCGGTGGTCGACCGCCAGTTTGCCGGGGGCTCGCTGGATTGGCTCACGCCGTTCACGATGTTCTGCGGCGTTGCGCTGGTCATCGCGTATGCCTTGCTCGGCTGCACCTGGCTGATCATGAAGACCGAAGGCAAGTTGCAGGAGCAGATGCACAACCTGGCGCGGCCATTGGCGTTCGTGGTGTTGGCGGTAATCGGCGTTGTGAGCTTGTGGACGCCTCTGGCGCACCCGGAAATCGCCTCGCGCTGGTTTACCCTGCCGAACCTGTTCTGGTTCCTGCCGGTGCCGATTCTGGTACTGGTGACCATGTACGGCTTGATCCGCGCGGTGGCGCGAAATGCGCACTACACGCCGTTCCTGCTGACGCTGGTGCTGATCTTCCTCGGCTACAGCGGCCTGGGTATCAGCCTGTGGCCGAACATCATTCCGCCGTCGGTCTCCATCTGGGACGCCGCTGCACCGCCGCAAAGTCAGGGCTTCATGCTGGTGGGCACGTTGTTCATCATCCCGTTCATCCTGGGCTACACCTTCTGGAGCTACTACGTGTTCCGCGGCAAGGTCACCCACGAAGACGGCTATCACTAGGAGGGTCGTTTCATGTCCGGCAAACCTTCGTTGCACGAGATCGAACAGGCCGAGAAGCAGCCATTGTGGCGGCGCCTGGGGTGGCTGGCGATGATCTGGACCGGCAGCGTGCTGGCCCTGTTTGTCGTGGCCAGCCTGATGCGCATGTTCATGAGCGCGGCCGGCCTGACCACCCACTGACATCCCAATCCGGGCCTCGCGGCCCGGCTTTTCAGCCCTGCCACTCGCAAGAGCGGCAGGGTTTTTTTATTTGCGCGCTTTGAGAATCACAAACTTCGGCGTGGCCGCGACTTGCTCGACGCCACGGAACAGCTTCGCCAATTTGCTGTGATAGCCCAGATGGCGGTTGCCGACGATATACAGCGCGCCACCAACGACCAGGGCGTCACGCGCCTGCTGGAACATGCGCCAGGCAAGGAAGTCACCGACCACCTGTTGTTGGTGGAAGGGCGGATTGCACAGCACCACGTCCAGCGACTGCGGCGCCTGGCCGGCCAGGCCGTCGTCGGCGCGCAGGGTGACCTCGCGAGCGCCCAGGGCGGCCTGCCAGTTCTCGGCCGCCGATTGCACGGCCATGTAGGACTCATCCACCAGCGTGTAGTGCGCGTCGGGGTTTTGCAGGGCGCTGGCGATCGCCAATACACCGTTGCCGCAGCCCAGGTCGGCCACGCGGGCACTGCCGAGGCTTTTTGGCAGGTGTGGGAGGAAGGCGCGGGTGCCGATGTCCAGGCCTTCGCGGCAGAACACGTTGGCGTGGTTGAGCAATTCGATGGCCGGTGCGTCCAGGGTGTAGCGGGTAGGGTAGGGCGACACGGCGGTTGGGCGAGCCTCTGCGGTGGCGATCAGCAGCCGGGCTTTTTTGACCGCAAGCGAGGCGTGCATCGGCCCGATATAGCGCTCCAGCAGTTCACCGGCGGCTCGTGGCAGGTGTTTGATCATCGCCCCGGCGATCACTTCGGCGCCTGGCGCCAGCTGGCCTTGCAGGCGAATCAACTGTTCTTCGAGCAAGGCCAGGGTTTTCGGCACGCGGATCAGCACGCGGTCGAAAGGCCCGGTGGCTACTTGCGAGGCTGGCACAAACGCTACGGCGTCAAACGCCTTGGCGTTGCGCACCAGGTTTTTCTCAAGGCCAAGGGCTGCCAGAAACGAATCGCCACTGGAGGTCACCTGCACCTGGCCTTCGAGGCTGGCCGCCAGGGCACCGAAGCTGTCATTGAGCACCAGCACGCGGGTTGCCGAACTCAGCGACTGTTCGGCCAGGTAGTTGAGCAAGTACTCATCGGCGGCATCAAAGGCCTGCAGCGGGTCATTGTGTTGCTCTGGCTGGCGAATCAGATCGAGCTGGGCGAAGGGGCTGTCAAGCAGGGGCATGGCGGGGGAGACTCTGGTCATCGATGGGCGTTCGACGGGCGTGGTACCCGGCGTAACCGTCTGAGTGTACGGCGAGGCGGCATTAAAGGCGCAGCTTCAACACTCAGAATTGGCCGTAAATGTTACGTTTTTTTCAGGGGGATTACATGCGGTGTTTCCAGCTTGGCTAAAACCACCCCGCTTTTGAGGCGCGCAGTACAGCTGCGATCTTGTTGGTAACGCCCAGTTTTTTCAGGCAACTGCTGATATGAAAGCCCACCGTACGCTCCGACAGGCACAGAATCGTGGCGATTTCCGAGGCGGTCTTGCCGATGGCTGACCATCTGAGAATTTCTATTTCCCGTGGGGTCAGTTTGCAAGGCGGCGTGATACTCGGTGTGTCGGCATATGTTTGCGCTACAACGGCGTGCATGGCGTGACACAGCCACAGTACCTGGCCTGCTTTCTCGTACAGCTCTTCAGGGCTGACGTTGCCGGCACTTCGGGCCAGGGTCAGCATGCTGAACACACCCTGGAAGTCATGCACGGCTTGAGTCCATCCCAGATGCACGCCAAACGATTGGGCCAGCGTCCATAGATGCGGCGCGGTGCTGAACGTTTTTTCATCCCAGACCAGCGGCATTACGCTGCGTTTGCAGTGGGCGACTACGGGATCCACATCAAAAAAATGCGCTTGGTTGTAAAGCGTATTCCACTCATTTGGATAGTTGTTTAATCGAATAGGTTTTGTTTGGTTGACAGGTTGTTGGGAACTCATCGTAAATGAGCAATATTCAAAACCGAGCTGGAAAGTTTGATTGACGATCATCTCGTAAACAGTGGTGATCTTATTCTCGCCTTCCAGTTTTGGGAGTCTCGTGTTGCGCCAGTTAACCATAGGGTGAATCTCCATGGGGTAGGTGTGAGTTGGGTACGTCCAGGCTCCCAATGCGCCACGAACAGGAGTGTAGGATAAAGCCCACATACTGAGATGAAAAAGTTGTCAGCAAGATCGGGTATTTAAACTGCTTAAACTTGTACAACAATTGAGTTTTTGTGAAGGTTAGTTGCGCAATGAAGAAAACTTATTGATTTTAATAGGTTGCGGAAACGGCCGATTCAGGGCTGTTTTTATGAACGCCATCATCTAATGGCCTATTGGATGAGGTGCGATAGCTAAATAGTTAGTGTGAGCACGAAATTCCCGACGAAGGTGCAATTGCCTCGAAAACATCAGCGTTTCACTGGCGTTACATTTGCGAATGCCCGAGCAATGAAAATGCCAGTACAAACCACCGGTGTTTCCCAGCGACGCTTTGAGGGACACTAGGGCACCTGTTCAACGGAGCCCCCCATGACGGCCAGTGCTGAGAAATTTACCCGCCAGACCTTGCTCGACGTGCAATCGCTGACCCCCAGCCTGTTTACCTTGCGTACCACTCGCGACCCGGGTTTTCGGTTTACCGCCGGCCAGTTCGTGCGCCTGGGGGTGAACACGGCGGATGGCAGCACCGTGTGGCGCGCTTATTCAATCGTGTCCTCACCGTTTGACGAGCACCTCGACTTCTTCTCCATCGTCGTTCCGGGTGGCGAGTTCACCAGTCAATTGAGCCGCCTGCGAGTGGGCGACACCTTGATGGTCGAGCGCCAGGCCACAGGCTTTCTGACGCTGAACCGATTTGTGGACGGGCGAGATTTGTGGCTGCTGGGTACTGGCACAGGCGTGGCGCCGTTCCTGTCGATCCTGCAGGACTTCGAGGTGTGGGAGAAATTCGAGCGCATTGTCCTGGTGTACAGCGCCCGCGAGGCCAAGGAGCTTGCGTATCAGGAACTGATCCACGCGCTGGGCGAGCGTGAGTACCTGGCCGAGTATGCGCACAAGCTGGTCTACATCCCCACCGTCACCCGCGAGCAACACCCTGGCGCCTTGAACGGTCGCATCACCACCTTGATCGAGAATGGCGAACTGGAGCGCGCGGCCGGCGTCGAGTTGACCCCCGAACACTCCCGCGTGCTGATTTGCGGCAACCCGCAGATGGTCGACGACACGCGCCAATTGCTCAAGCAACGCGACATGCAACTGAGCCTGAGCCGGCGCCCAGGCCAGGTGGCAGTGGAGAATTACTGGTAATACGGCGCATAAAAAAGGCGCCTGCAACAGGCGCATTTTTTGCCAAACCCGTGCCGGTTAAAGCGGCTTGTCGTTCTGTGCCTTGAGCAGATCGCGGATCTCGCCCAGCAACACCTCTTCCTTGGTCGGCGTCGGCGGCAGGCTCGGGGCCACAGCCTCTTCACGCTTGAGGCGGTTGATCGCCTTCACGCCCATGAAGATTGCAAACGCGACAATCAGAAAGTCGACCACGCTCTGGATAAACTTGCCGTAGGCCAACACCACCGCGGGGACGTTGCCCTGAGCGGCCTTGAGTGTGATTGCCAAATCGCCGAAGTCCACACCACCGATCAACAGACCGAGAGGCGGCATCACGACGTCGCCTACAAACGAGGAAACAATTTTGCCGAAGGCGGCGCCGATGATGATACCGACGGCCATATCGACCACATTGCCTTTGACCGCGAAGGCCTTGAACTCACTGATCACGCCCATAGGTTATTCCTTGTTACAGATGAGAAGGGTGGAGGTCAGTGTAAGTCAGTCGTAGAGGGCTTGCGCGACACAACCGTTAACACTGTCAGTTTTTATCGACACATTAAAACGCAAATAGTTTGCAAAGTGCCACCAATCGCGCGCGAAATACTCGCTATTTCAGTGGCTTACCATCGTATTTTCTTAATCGTCCCGGTGGGGTTTTTCTATTTATCTTCTGCGTCGCGGGTCACTAGCCTCTGGCAAGCACAACTGAATGTGCACTAGAAAAACCAGAGGAAACCTCGATGAAGAATCCAATCAAGCGCCGCCCGGTTATCGCGCGACACGCGCTGATACTGGCGAGCGCCAGCCTGCTTTCACTCTCCGTACACGCTGCCAACCTGACCCGCGATAACGGCGCGGCGGTGGGCGACAACCAGAACTCGCAAACGGCCGGCGCCAATGGCCCGGTACTGTTGCAAGACGTGCAACTGATTCAAAAACTGCAACGCTTTGACCGGGAGCGCATTCCCGAGCGCGTGGTGCATGCCCGTGGCACCGGCGCCCACGGCACCTTCACCGTCACTGACGACCTCAGCGACCTGACCAAGGCCAAAGTGTTCGCGGCAGGCGAGGCCACGCCAGTGTTCGTGCGCTTCTCGGCCGTGGTGCACGGCAACCACTCCCCGGAAACCCTGCGCGATCCACGCGGCTTTGCCACCAAGTTCTATACCGCCGAAGGTAACTGGGACCTGGTCGGCAATAACTTCCCGACGTTCTTTATCCGCGACGCTATCAAGTTCCCGGACATGGTTCATGCGTTCAAACCCGACCCACGCACTAACCTGGATGACGATTCCCGCCGTTTCGACTTCTTCTCCCATGTTCCAGAGTCCACTCGTACACTCACCGAGTTGTACTCCGACTCCGGCACCCCGGCCAGTTATCGGGAAATGGACGGCAACGGCGTACATGCCTACAAGTTGATTAATGCCAAGGGCGAAGTGCACTACGTCAAGTTCCACTGGAAGAGCCTGCAAGGCATCAACAACCTCGACCCCAAGCAAGTCACCGAAGTACAAGGGCGTGACTACAGCCACATGACCCATGACTTGGTTACCCACATCAACAAGGGTGACTTCCCCAAGTGGGACCTGTATGTGCAAGTGCTCAAGCCTGAGGACTTGGCCAAGTTCGACTTCGACCCGCTGGACGCCACTAAAATCTGGCCGAACGTACCGGAACGCAAAGTCGGGCAGATGGTGCTGAACCGTAACCCGGCGAATGTCTTCCAGGAAACCGAACAAGTGGCCATGGCGCCGGCCAACCTGGTGCCAGGTATCGAGCCTTCTGAAGACCGCCTGCTGCAAGGCCGGGTGTTCTCCTACGCCGACACGCAGATGTACCGCCTGGGCCCGAACGCCCTGCAACTGCCGATCAACGCCCCACGGGTAACAGTTAACAACGGTAACCAGGACGGCGCGATGAATGCAGGCAAAACCACTACTGGCGTGAACTACCAGCCAAGCCGCCTGCTGCCGCGCGAAGAGCCGCAAACCGCGCGCTACAGCCAGTCGGCGCTGTCGGGCAGCACCCAGCAGGCGAAGATCCAGCGTGAGCAGAACTTCAAGCAGGCCGGTGACTTGTACCGCTCGTACAACAAGAAAGAGCGTCAGGACTTGATCGACAACTTTGGCGGCTCGCTGGCCACCACCGATGACGAGAGCAAGCACATCATCCTGTCGTTCCTCTACAAGGCCGACCCGGAGTACGGCACCGGCGTGACCAAGGTCGCCAAGGGCGATTTGGCTCGCGTGAAAGCGCTGGCAGAAAAACTCACTGACTGACGTTGGTTCCGGTCGGCGCCCTTTTACGGGCGTCGACCCCTGGCAGGAGAACACCCCCATGCGTATTTCGATTGGTTTACTGATGGCGATTCTGGCCTTTGTCGCCCATGCCGAGTCGCCTGACCCGCTCGCGCTCAAGGCGCAGTTGCAGGACTACTATTTCGACGCCGCCCGCCGTGGCGATATCGACATGCTCAACACCTTCATCGAGTCCGGCTACAGCCTCAACACCCAGGACGACAAGGGCTACACCGCGCTGATCCTCGCCGCCTATCACGGCCAGGGCCCTTTCGTGGAGCGCCTGCTCAGCGCCGGCGCCGACGCCTGCGTGCAAGACAAACGCGGTAACACCGCCCTGATGGGCGCCATCTTCAAAGGCGAGCTGAAAATTGCCCAGCGCCTGCTGGCCACCGACTGCAACCCCGACCAACGCAACGGCGCCGGGCAGACCGCGGCCATGTACGCCGGGTTGTTCAAGCGCGTCGAACTGCTCGATGAACTCAAGGCCAAAGGCGCCGACCTCAACGCTGAAGACCCGATCGGCAACAGCGCTTCACGATTGGCCAGTGGTGAAATCCGGACCCCGGCGCCGCGCTGAGCTATCATCGCGGTTTTTCGGTTGGAGGTTCTCAAATGGCAAAGGCCAAGCGCATGTACGGCTGCACGGAGTGCGGCGCGACCTTTCCCAAGTGGGCCGGCCAATGCACCGAGTGCGGCGCGTGGAACACCCTGACGGAAACCATGATCGAAAGCGGCGGCGCCGCAGCGCCCACCGGCCGTGCCGGCTGGACCGGGCAACAGGCGCAGATCAAGACCCTGGCCGAAGTCAGCGTCGAAGAAATTCCGCGTTTCTCCACCGCGTCCGGTGAGCTCGACCGCGTGCTCGGCGGCGGCCTGGTGGACGGCTCGGTGGTGCTGATCGGCGGCGACCCGGGCATCGGCAAATCGACCATCCTGCTGCAAACCCTGTGCAGCATCGCCAGCCGCATGCCGGCGCTGTACGTCACCGGCGAAGAATCCCAGCAGCAAGTGGCGATGCGCGCCCGCCGCCTGGGCTTGCCCCAGGATCAACTGCGGGTGATGACCGAAACCTGCATCGAAAGCATCATCGCCACGGCGCGCATCGAAAAGCCCAAGGTCATGGTGATCGACTCGATCCAGACGATTTTCACCGAACAGCTGCAATCGGCGCCGGGCGGCGTCTCCCAAGTGCGCGAGAGCGCGGCGCTGCTGGTGCGTTATGCCAAGCAGAGCGGCACGGCGATCTTCCTGGTCGGTCATGTGACCAAAGAAGGCGCGCTGGCCGGTCCGCGGGTACTCGAGCACATGGTCGACACCGTGTTGTATTTCGAGGGTGAATCCGATGGCCGTTTGCGGTTGCTGCGGGCGGTGAAGAACCGCTTTGGCGCGGTGAACGAACTGGGCGTGTTTGCCATGACCGACCGTGGGCTTAAAGAAGTCTCCAACCCCTCGGCGATTTTTCTCACACGCGCACAAGAAGAAGTCCCAGGCAGCGTGGTGATGGCAACGTGGGAAGGCACCCGCCCGATGCTGGTGGAAGTGCAGGCGCTGGTGGATGACAGCCACTTGGCCAACCCGCGCCGCGTGACCCTCGGCCTGGACCAGAATCGTCTGGCAATGCTGCTGGCGGTGCTGCATCGTCACGGCGGCATTCCCACCCACGACCAGGACGTGTTTCTCAACGTGGTCGGTGGGGTGAAGGTGCTGGAAACCGCCTCCGACCTGGCGTTGATGGCGGCGGTGATGTCCAGCCTGCGCAATAAACCGTTGCCCCACGATCTGCTGGTGTTTGGTGAGGTCGGCCTGTCGGGTGAAGTACGCCCGGTGCCGAGCGGCCAGGAGCGTCTGAAGGAGGCGGCCAAGCACGGCTTCAAGCGCGCGATTGTGCCCAAGGGCAACGCGCCCAAGGAAATGCCGGCAGGGTTGAAGGTGATCGGTGTAACCCGCCTGGAGCAGGCGCTGGATGCACTGTTCGAATAATTCATGGATCAGTCAGGGATGAGTGCAATGCACAACTCGAACCGCTGGGCAGCCGCTGCCCTGTTCATGGCCTTGGTAGGGTTGCCGATGGGCGCTTTGGCCGAGCCGGCCAAGCTGCCGGTCGGTTACCGATCGGCCCAGACGTTGGCAACGCAAGACGCCAGCGTGTTGCAGGTACTGGAAGACCAGCGCATCAGCGCCCAGTTGCACAAAGACAGCTGGGGCAATGGCCTGGATGAGGAGTCGTTTGACGAGCCCGGTGATCTGGTTGAACACCCGCTGCTCAACGCCCGACTGCGCTTGCTGTCGGCGTCCGGAGAAGTGCTGGCAAGCGAAGAACTCGGCTACCCCTTGGCCCAGGTGGAGAAGGCCCCCATCAAAGGGCTGCCGGAACCTGTGTATTTTTTGACCATCGATCAAACCGCGCCGATGGGCAGCTACAGCGGCCCCGCGACGCACCTGCTGCTGCCGAGCCGGCAGCAACTCACGCCGCTGAATTACAAGGGCGCCGACGCTAAGGTCGAGCCGCTGACCCTGGCCCAGACCGGCAAAGCCGCCTGGCAGATCGCCACGCCAGCCGCCGGCGGTACGGATGAGTTACTGCAGGTCTCGTCCTTTATGGACGGTGACGGCGACGATGATTTCGCAACCCGCTACACGACCTATCGTTTTATCGATGGGCAATGGCAGGCCGTGTCGCGTCAGAAGGCGGGTTATTGGGACACGGAAAGCGACTTCCCCCCGAGTGCCGCGTTTCCCTGACTGTCGCTTTTGCGTGAGAGAGTCACTACCAAAAGATCATTTTCAACGCCAAGGCAATCACGACTACGTTGAAAGCGCTTTCCATCCACTTATCGCCTTTGTGTAGAGCAAACTTGGCGCCCGCATTGGCGCCAAATAGCGTGCCTATGATCAGGCAACACCCGTACTGCCAATTAATGATTCCGCTGACACCGAATATTATTAACGAGCCAACTGAGAGGATGAGGCCTCCCACCTTACGCGTGCCAATTGACTCACTGATCGTTTTTTTAAAAAATATAATATACAAATAAGTTGATAGCTTGGCCTGCCCGCCGAACAGGCCGCCAATCATGCCGACGGGAATAAACAGGATATAGCCGCAAAAGCGTCTGAGCGAAGAGGGGGCCGTCTTCGGCGAGTGGGGCTTGCTGATGAGTGAAAGCCCCACCAGTAGCAGTGTCAGGCCGCCAATGATTTTATGCAGCAGCGCCGGATCTATTTGCACGAGTAGACTTGCACCGACCAAGGCGCCAGCCAACCCAAGTGCGGCGGCGGGGGCCGCTAACCTGTAATCCACTTTTCCATTGTTATGAAAGTGTCTTAATCCGGCAAACATCGTCCCTACCGAAGCCAGGCGGGCTGTCGCTATCGACGCCTGTGGGGATATTCCGAGCCAGATCATCACCGGCACTGTTAGAAATACACTGCCGCCGGTATTGGTGCCGATAAAACCCGTCATAACACCCAGTACGACCAACCCCGCGCCTATCAGCCACTCATGCTCAATCATATTGAAAGACCTGCATCCCTGATGACGTGCATTAATTGTTATTCGTTCAAATAGAGGGGGTCTACCCAATGGTAGCAATTGCGGTCCCTGCTATTAGCGGTTAGATGCAGTTTTGCGGTGTGCACAAAGCTATATTCACCAATGATCGGACGACGGCGATCAAAGGTGTCGCCCATCGCTTTTGAAACAAGACTACTGAGTTTTAATACCTTTTGGCTTTTGCCGCTGCACAATATTGAATTGAAATGAAGATTTGTAATCAGTAGACATGTCTCAGTGATACCGCAGCGTTCGCCGATGCCATTCACGGTGCACGACACAAAGGTAGCGCCTGCTTCGATGGATGCCAGTGTATTGGCCATTGCCAAACCTCTGTCATCATGGAAATGCACTTCTAAGTCAACGTTGGGTAATGCCTGTTTAATCAGCTGAACTGTGGATCGAACCTTGAAAGGCTCACAGATGGGTTTTCAAATCTCTAACAATGCGCCCAGCTCACGCTCCAGTTCTTCCTGATCGCCCAGATTCAGCTCAATCAACCGCCGTAGGTGGCTGATCGAGTCCAAGTCAATGTGTTCGCACACAAACCCCAATTGCCCGTGATCGTCATGGGCCAGCTTCACCTGCATCTTTATATGCGCCTGCGGGTCAAGGCGGATGTCCACGTCGAACGACTCCGTGCGATTGCCCTGCCAGTCATCCGGGCGTTGCACCAGCAAACCTTTGAGCGACACGTCCACCAATTGCACCGGCCAATTCCAGCCGTTCTGCGCAATGGTGGTTCGTGCATCGAAGGCGATACGCCGAAAATGGCGTCGATCGGACGACTGTTCGTTCATGCTCAAATCCTCTGTGGATAGAAGGATTGTAGCCCGGCGCCATCATCGAGCTTTTATTTGTGCTTTTTTTGCCCGTGCAAGGCTCTAGACCAATGTAGGGGGGTGGTCTTTAAAGCCAACAGCGCTAAACTCGGATTCGCTGTCCTTTCTGTCCACCCTGGCTGGAATATAAAAATGAAAAATAATAATAGCCTGCTACGCCACCTACCCTGGCTGGTGCTGGCAATCGTAGGAGCGTGCGCCCTGGGCGTAGTGGCCTTGCGCCGCGGCGAGGCGATCAACGCCTTGTGGATTGTGGTCGCTGCAGTGGCCATCTACCTGGTTGCGTACCGTTACTACAGCCTGTTCATCGCTAACAGCGTGATGCAACTCGATCCACGGCGGGCCACCCCCGCAGTGCTCAACAATGACGGTCTGGACTATGTGCCGACCAACAAACACATTCTTTTCGGTCACCACTTTGCGGCGATTGCCGGTGCAGGCCCGCTGGTCGGTCCGGTACTGGCGGCGCAAATGGGCTACCTGCCCGGCACCCTCTGGCTGATTGCCGGCGTGGTGCTGGCCGGTGCAGTGCAAGACTTCATGGTCCTGTTCCTGTCCACTCGTCGCAATGGCCGTTCCCTTGGCGACATGGTTCGCGAAGAGATGGGCCGCATCCCGGGGACCATCGCGCTGTTTGGCTGCTTCCTGATCATGATCATCATCCTCGCGGTGCTGGCGCTGATCGTGGTCAAGGCCCTGGCCGAGAGCCCATGGGGCATCTTCACCGTAATGGCGACTATCCCGATTGCGATGTTCATGGGCGTGTACATGCGCTATATCCGCCCGGGCCGCATCGGCGAAATCTCGGTGATCGGCGTGCTGTTGCTGCTTGGTTCGATCTGGTTGGGCGGGCAGATTGCCGCAGATCCGGTCTGGGCCAAGGCCTTCTCCTTCACCGGGATCCAGATCACCTGGATGCTGATCGGCTACGGTTTCGTTGCCGCAGTACTGCCGGTGTGGCTGATCCTGGCGCCGCGTGACTACCTCTCCACCTTCCTCAAAATCGGCACCATCATCGCCCTGGCGATCGGCATTCTGGTCACCATGCCAGAGCTGAAAATGCCGGCGCTGACCCAGTTCATCGACGGCACCGGTCCGGTGTGGAAGGGCGGCCTGTTCCCGTTCCTGTTCATCACCATCGCCTGTGGCGCGGTTTCGGGTTTCCACGCGCTGATTTCCTCGGGCACCACGCCCAAGCTGTTGGATAACGAAGTCAACGCCCGTTACATCGGTTACGGCGCGATGCTGATGGAATCGTTCGTGGCCATCATGGCAATGGTTGCCGCGTCGGTGATCGAGCCTGGCGTGTACTTCGCCATGAACAGCCCGGCCGCAGTGGTTGGTGGTGATGTGATGGCCGTGGCACAAACCGTCAGCAGCTGGGGTTTTGCGATTACGCCGGAAGCGCTGCAAGCAGTGGCCCATGACATTGGCGAAACCACCATCCTGGCACGTGCCGGCGGTGCGCCGACCCTCGCGGTGGGTATCGCGCAGATCCTGCACAGTGTGTTGCCGGGTGAAAACACCATGGCGTTCTGGTACCACTTTGCGATCCTGTTCGAAGCGCTGTTCATCCTGACGGCGGTTGACGCCGGTACCCGTGCCGGTCGCTTCATGCTTCAGGACTTGCTCGGCTCCTTCGTGCCGTCGCTCAAACGTACCGAATCCTGGACCGCCAACCTGATTGCAACCGCAGGTTGCGTGGCAATGTGGGGTTACTTGCTGTACCAAGGCGTGATCGACCCACTGGGCGGCATCAACACCTTGTGGCCGCTGTTCGGTATCTCCAACCAGATGCTGGCCGGGATTGCGCTGATGCTCGCCACGGTCGTGCTGATCAAAATGAAACGCCAGCGCTACATCTGGGTGACCATGCTGCCGGCGGTCTGGCTGCTGATCTGCACCACCACGGCGGGCTTCATCAAGCTGTTCGACGCGAACCCTGCGATCGGCTTCCTGTCGCTGGCCAAGAAGTACAGCGATGCCTTGGCAGGTGGCCAGATCCTGGCGCCGGCCAAGAACATCGACCAGATGCAACACGTGATCTGGAACGCCTACACCAACGCAACGCTCACGGCGCTGTTCCTGTTCGTGGTGTTCAGCATCCTGTTCTATGCGCTCAAGGTCGGCGTCGCCGCCTGGGGCAACAAAGAACGTACGGATAAAGAAGCCCCGTTCCAGGCGGTTCCGGACGCGTAATCGAGGATTGCAACCATGTTCAATGACATCAGTCGCCTCGGTAAATACCTCGGTCAGGCCGCGCGCCTGATGGTCGGCATGCCCGACTACGACACCTACGTCGAGCATATGCAAACCAAACACCCGGACAAACCGGTGATGGACTACAAGGCGTTCTTCCGGGAGCGCCAGGAAGCCCGTTACGGTGGCAAGGGTGGGCCCAAGTGCTGCTGACCTGCCTTTTGGGTTAGCGCAATTGCCCTGTGAACGCAGGGCTTTATGTGGGAGCTGGCTTGCCTGCGATAGCATCACCTCGGTCTGATTGAAAAACCGAGTGGTCTGCATCGCAGGCAAGCCAGCTCCCACATTTGTTTTGTGTTCCTTCAGTCATTTCATCTGAAAAGGAGAATTTTTTTGTCCTCTCCCATCCCCGTCACCATCCTCAGCGGCTTTCTCGGCGCGGGCAAAACCACCTTGCTGCGCCACCTGCTCAAGGCCGAGCACGGCTTGAAAATCGCCGTGATCGAAAACGAATTCAGTGACGCCGGTATCGACACCCAGCTGCTGGGGGCAGAACCGGTGCAGGTCATGACCCTGTCCAACGGGTGCGTGTGCTGCACCATCCACACCGACCTGACCAAAGCCCTGTACCTGCTGCTCGAGCGCCTGGACAGCGGCGAGATTGCCTTCGACCGCCTGGTGATCGAGTGCACCGGCCTGGCCGACCCGGCACCGGTGGCCCAGACCTTTTTCATCGACGAAGAACTGCGCGAGCGCTACCTCCTCGACGGCATCATCACCTTGGTGGACGCGGCCCACGCCGAACACCACCTGACCCAGACCATCGCCCAGGCCCAGATCGGTTTTGCCGACCGCCTGCTGGTGAGCAAGCGCGACCTGGTGGACGCGGCGACCTTCGACGCCCTCAGCCAGCGCCTGACCCGCATCAACCGGCGCGCGCCGATCCGTGTGGTCGACCACGGCGCCATCGACCTGGCGGAATTGCTCGATGTGCGCGGCTTCAACCTCAACGCCGGCATGAGCCTGCGCCCGGTCAGCGCGGCGCCGGCCATCGACCGCATTTCCAGCCTGGTGCTGCGCACCGACCAGCCGCTGGATATCGACCGCCTCAGCGAGTTCATGAACGAGCTGCTGGAAGACCACGGCAAGCAATTGCTGCGCTACAAGGGCGTGCTGAACATTGCCGGCGAAGACCGGCGCATGGTGTTCCAGGGCGTGCTCAAGCTGTACGGGTTCGATTGGGACACCGAATGGGCCGAGGGCGAGGCGCGCGAAAGTGTGATTGTGTTTATTGCTGATGAGTTACCGGAAGACAAAATCCGCGACGGCTTTGCCAAGGTCTACCAATCCTGACTTGAAACACGGTCCACTGTGGGCGCTGGCTTGCCTGCGATTGCGGTGGATCAGGCAATGATGTGCCCGCTGACAGGCCGCTATCGCAGGCAAGCCAGCTCCCACAGGTGATTGCATTTCAAGTTGAAATTTGGCCATAAAAAAGCCCGGCGCTAAGGCCGGGCTTTCTATTCAAGCTATTGCAATCAAGCGCCGTACACCGGCAGCTTTTTGCAGATGGCCTTGACCTTCTCACGCACCGCGTCGATCACGGCTTCGTTGTTCAGGTCAGCCAGGATGTCGCAGATCCAGCCAGCCAGTTCCTTGCACTCTGCTTCCTTGAAGCCGCGCGTGGTCACAGCCGGGGTGCCGAAGCGCAGGCCGGAGGTGACGAACGGCGAACGTGGGTCGTTCGGCACGGAGTTTTTGTTCACGGTGATGAAGGCTTTGCCCAGGGCAGCGTCAGCATCTTTACCGGAAATGTCCTGCTTGATCAGCGACAGCAGGAACAGGTGGTTTTCAGTACCGCCGGACACCACGTCGTAGCCGCGTTCGATGAACACGCCGGCCATGGCCTTGGCGTTCTTGACCACTTGTTGCTGGTAAGTCTTGAACTCAGGCTGCAGGGCTTCTTTGAAGCAGATCGCTTTGGCGGCGATGACGTGCTCCAGCGGGCCACCTTGGGCGCCTGGGAATACGGCGGAGTTCAGCTTCTTCTCGATCTCGGCGTTGGCGCGCGCCAGGATCAGGCCGCCACGTGGGCCGCGCAGGGTTTTGTGCGTGGTGGTGGTGACCACGTCAGCGTAAGGCACCGGGTTCGGGTAGACGCCAGCGGCGACCAGACCGGCTACGTGAGCCATGTCGACGAACAGGTAGGCGCCGACTTTGTCAGCGATAGCGCGGAAACGTGGGAAGTCCAGGATCTGCGAGTAGGCAGAGAAACCGGCCACGATCATTTTAGGCTTGTGCTCGACCGCCAGACGCTCGACTTCGTCGTAGTCGATCAGGCCGTTGGCATCGATACCGTACTGAACGGCGTTGTACAGCTTGCCGGAGGAGGAAACGCTGGCGCCGTGGGTCAGGTGACCGCCGTGGGCCAGGCTCATGCCCAGGATGGTGTCGCCGCCTTGCAGCAGGGCCAGGTACACGGCGCTGTTGGCTTGGGAACCGGCGTGTGGCTGGACGTTGGCGTAATCGGCGCCGAACAGTTCCTTGGCACGGTCAATGGCCAACTGCTCAACCACGTCGACGTACTCGCAACCACCGTAGTAGCGCTTGCCTGGGTAGCCTTCGGCGTACTTGTTGGTCAGAACCGAACCTTGAGCCTCCATGACCGCTGGGCTGGTGTAGTTTTCCGAAGCGATCAGCTCAATGTGCTCTTCCTGGCGCACGGCTTCTTGCTCCATGGCGGCAAAGAGATCGGCGTCGTACTTGGCAATAGTCAAATCACGGCTGAACATGGCGGTCCTCAAGGATCGGGGGCAGAAAAGGAGGGCATTCTAACCCAATGGGTTTTAGATGGCATATGAAAGGACATCATGTCGCGGACAAGTGGGGCTCATCTGGGGATAAGCGGTGACTGTGCTGGCCCTATCGGGGGCAAGCCCCCTCCCACACTTGAACGAGTTCCCCCTCTGAAATGCGCTCGAGTGTGGGAGCGGGCTTGCCCGCGATGAGGCCATCAGCCGCACCGCAAGATCTCAGTCGAACATGAACAGCGCATCGTTGCTGAACTGCGCCTCAAACCGATTCGCCGGCATCGGCCGTCCAAACAGATACCCCTGCACTTCATCGCAGCCATGCTCGCGCAGGAAGTCCAGCTGCTCATGGGTTTCCACACCCTCGGCGATTACCGCCAGGTTCAGGCTGTGGGCCATGGCGATAATGGCGCGGGCGATTTGCGCGTCTTGCTCGCCGGAGGGCAGGCCATCGACAAAGGTGCGGTCGATCTTCAACACGTCGATGGGGAATTGCTTGAGGTAGTTGAGCGACGAATAACCCGTGCCAAAGTCGTCCACCGCGATGCTCAGCCCGAGGTTTTTCAGGCTGGCGAGAATCTGCATCGCTTCGTTGACTTCGCGCATCAGGATACTTTCGGTCAGCTCCAGCTCCAGGCACGCCGGCGGCAGGCCGGTGTCCCTGAGAATGGAGGCGATGCGCTCGCCCAGTTGGCCATCGGAGAACTGCCGCGCCGAGATGTTCACCGAGACTTTCGGCACCCGCACCTTGTTCTGGTGCCAGGTCTTGAGCTGGCGACAGGCCTCGCTGAGCACCCAGTCGCCCACGTCCACCACCAGTCCCAACTCTTCCAGCACCGGAATGAAATCACCCGGCGGCACCAGCCCGCGGCGCGGGTGGCGCCAGCGCAGCAGGGCTTCGGCGCCGGTCAAGCGTTTGCCATCGCCACTGAATTGCGGCTGGTAATACAGCACGAATTCGTTCTGATCCAGCGCGTGGCGCAGGTCGCTTTCCAGCTCCAGACGCTCCAGGGCGCTGGCGTTCATGTCCGCCTGGTAGAACTGGAAGTTGTTTTTGCCGCGTTCCTTGGCGTGGTACATCGCGGTGTCGGCGTTCTTCATCAGCTGGCTCAGTTCGTTGCCGTCCTGCGGGCTCAAGGCGATACCGATACTGGCGGTCACAAAGAACTCGCGGCCTTCGAGCACAAACGGTCTCACCAGGCTGGCCAGGATCTGCTCGGCCACGTGAATCGCGCGGTTCAGCGCCATGTCGCGGCTCACCCGTGGTTGCAGGAGCAAGGTGAACTCGTCGCCGCCCATGCGCGCCACGGTGTCGTCCTCGGCCACGCAGCCCAGCAGGCGCGTGGCCATTTCCTTGAGCATGCGGTCGCCGGCGGCGTGGCCCAGGGAGTCGTTGATCGGCTTGAAACGGTCGAGGTCGAGGAACATCAACACCACCCACGACTTCTGCCGTTCCGCTGCCTGCAAGGCCGTGTGCAGGCGGTCCTGGAACAGCGTGCGGTTGGGCAGGTGGGTCAGGGCGTCGTAATACGCCAGGCGGTGGATGCGCTGCTCGCTGGCCTTGCGCTCACTGATGTCGCTGAAGAAACACACGTAGCTGGCCAGGTCGCCTTCATCATCGAACACGGCGGTAATGCCGACCCACGCCGGGTAATGCTCGCCGTTGCGGCGCTTGAGCCACACTTCGCCTTCCCAGGTGCTGTGCTGGTGCAGTTGCTTGAGCACATAACGCAGGTGGGCTTCCTGTTGTTCGTCGACGGTGAGCATGTTCGGCAACTGGTCGAGCACATCCGCGACGGCATAGCCGCTGACCCGGCTGAAGGCCTCGTTGGCCTGCACGATATAACCGGCCGGGTCGGTGATCAGGATCGCTGAAGTGGAGTGTTCGAATACCGTGGCCGCCATGCGCAGGTCTTTTTCGGCGCGGCGTTGCTGGCTGATATCGCGGCCCACGCCGAGGATGCCTTCAAACGCGCCGTGTTCGTCCCACACCAGCACCAGGCGCAGCTCGATCGGCACCTTGCGGCCATCGGCGCGCAGGCAGTCGAACAGGAACAGCTGGGTTTGCACGTCATCACGCAGCTTGTTCAGCGCCGCAGTGTCGCCCAGCGAGCGGCTGACCTGCTCCATCAGGCTGTAAATGCCGGACAGTTGTTGCGGGTTGGCGATGATCGACTGCCAGCCATTCTTGAACACCCAATCCACGTCATAACCCAGCACGGCATTGACCGACGGGCTGATGTAGTTGAGGGCCAACTGGCTGTCGGTGGAGCAAATCACGTCGCTGATGCTTTCGGCCAGCATGCGGTAGCGCTGCTCGCTGTCGCGCAGGGACTCGCTGGCTTCAATCTGATCGGTAATGTCTTTGGCCACGCCGATAATCCGCGTAACCACCGCCGTCTTGTCGCGGGCCAGGGCTTGCTCGCGGATATCGAAGCGGCGCCATTGGTTGTTGCGGTGCCGAAAGCGCAGTTGGCAATGCAGCTGAGTGGTGTAGCCGACTTCACGTTGTTGCTGGCGCAGGTCGTGGTAATACTGGGCATCGTCGGGGTGCAGCAGGATTTCCCAGAAGTACTCGCCCATTTGCGCCAGTTCGGCTCTGTTATAGCCAAGGGTGTGGCCCAAATGGTGGTTGCTGAAAATCATCCGCTGGCTGATCACGTCCTGCACATACAGGTGATCCGGCACGGTGCGCACCACGTCTGACCAGAAACGCTCACGCTCCACCAGCGACAGCTCGATCAGCTTGCGGCTGGTGATGTCACTGATACTGAGGATGACCGCCTTGAAGTCGTCTTGCTGCTCGGGCAGGCGCATCACCAGCCACAGGTACTGGTCGTTGCCGGCGAGGTCGTTGAGCTGAATTTCCAGCTCCAGCTGTTTTTGCTGGGTCAGTACGGCTTCCAGAACCTGATAACCGATGGCCGTGGCGTTGCGCGGGCAGTCATCGATCAGACGCTCCCAGGCTTGCTCGCAAGAACTGACGTTCAACAGGCGCACAGCCACCTGGTTGACCTCGGTGACGCGTAACTCCTTGAGCAGTTGCTGGCGTTCTTGGACGTGGGTGTGCAGCCAGGCCTGTAATTGCTCGCGGGTGCGCATGTTGGTTTTGTCGAAAAAGGCCTTCAACCCCGACAGATCGAGCACACAAAGCGCTACGCCGGTGCCTTCGAAAATATCCTGATAGCGGCGCCGGCCCTCATGCACCTGGCGCTGGCGACGACGCATGTTCAGCAGCACGATCACCGGGATCAGCGAAAAGGCCAGGCCCAGCAGGCATTTGCCGATGAAGGCCGGCAGCAGTTGCTCCAGCACGGCGCTGCGGTCGAACAGCCCGCGCAACTGCCAGTCACTTTTGCTCAGGGGCGTGACCAGTACGCTTTTGTTCAATTCGTCCGGGGTCAGCGCAGAGGCCCATTGCGCCGGCATGCCGCTGTCACGGCTGACCACGCGGTGGTTGAGGCGGTTCTCGATGGCCCACATCGGGCGCTGGCCC
Source organism: Pseudomonas sp. TREG-RG-20F-10-E-6-01 (assembly GCF_022662455.1). Taxonomy (NCBI): domain Bacteria; kingdom Pseudomonadati; phylum Pseudomonadota; class Gammaproteobacteria; order Pseudomonadales; family Pseudomonadaceae; genus Pseudomonas; species Pseudomonas sp. TREG-RG-20F-10-E-6-01. The sequence continues at coordinate 46,818 of NZ_JAKNQP010000010.1, forward strand.
TCGCCGTCCTGGCGAGTCAGGTTGGTCAGGTAGTTGGGCGCCAGGCGCAGCGCCCAATACATCCGCGAGCCGCCGCTGGGCTGGTGCAGCAATAGATAGATGATCGTGCCGTCGGGGTTGTTGCTCAGGTAATAAGGTTGCGAGTGACTGCGCTGTACCAGCTCTTCAAGCCAGGCGCTGTCCTGGCTGTCTTTGGCGCTGTCGCTGATCATCGCGCCGCTGGGGGCGAGCAGGGCGACACTGCGCAGTTCCGGCAGCGAACGTTGCAAGGTGCGCACCAGCGCCTGTTGCTGTTCGTCGTTGCGCGGCGGCTCGACCATCGGCAGCAAATTCAGGGCAATTTTGGCGCTCAGGGCCATGTTCAAGCTGATCTGTTCAGCCAGGTCGGCGCTGTAGTCGATGGTGTATTGCTGTTGGTTTTTCTGGTTTTGCTGCAGTTGGTCCAGCAGTTGCCAGAACAATAACGCGAGCAGCAGCAGGACAAGCGTCGCCAATGCGCCTTTGAGGGTGCCGTGCAGGGGCGCTCCCGGCGCTATATGAGCGGCGCGCAGGGGAGTGGGCGGCGTGACTTTGGACAAGCTGTGATCCTGCGGTTTGGCTGGACTGGCGCGCGACGTGCACTATAAGCCGGACGCCCGGAGGGCGGCTAGCATGCCTTGACTTGTGGCAAAGTGCCAGCCCTGCCTCGCTGGACTGACCAAGCGCATTCAGGTAGCTTTGCCGGTTACGCGGGGGCGTTCCAGCCCCAGACATTCAGGCTTTTTGCGCACGAAGGCATTGACCACCGTCAACGGCCAGCGCGGCGCATGGCCTGCACGGGCTTCGCCCGCTCAATTCATCAGTCACTGACGCTAGGTTCACCATGGCTCAATACGTCTTCACCATGCATCGGCTGGGAAAAGTTGTTCCGCCGAAGCGGGAAATCCTGAAAAACATTTCGCTGTCCTTCTTCCCTGGCGCCAAGATCGGCGTGCTCGGCCTCAACGGTTCGGGTAAGTCCACGCTGCTGAAAATCATGGCCGGCGTCGACACCGAGTTCGAAGGCGAAGCCCGCCCGATGCCCGAGCTGAACATCGGCTACCTGCCGCAAGAGCCGATCCTGGACCCGACCAAGACCGTGCGCGAAGTGGTCGAAGAGGCCGTCAGCGTGATCAAGGACGCCCAGGCGCGTCTGGATGAGGTCTACGCCGCCTACGCCGAACCGGATGCCGACTTCGACAAACTGGCCGCCGAACAGGCCAAGCTCGAAGCCATCCTGCAGGCCGGTGACGGTCACAACCTGGAGCGCCAGCTGGAAGTCGCCGCCGATGCGCTGCGCCTGCCGGCGTGGGACGCCAAGGTCGAATTCCTCTCCGGTGGTGAAAAGCGTCGCGTGGCCCTGTGCCGCCTGCTGCTGTCGGCCCCCGACATGCTGTTGCTCGACGAACCGACCAACCACTTGGACGCCGATTCCGTCGCCTGGCTGGAACATTTCCTTCACGACTTCCCGGGCACCGTGGTTGCGATCACGCACGACCGGTACTTCCTGGACAACGTCGCCGGCTGGATTCTGGAACTCGACCGTGGCGCCGGTATCCCTTACGAGGGCAACTACTCCGGTTGGCTGGAAGCCAAGTCCGACCGTCTGGCCGCCGAATCCAAGCAGCAATCGGCCCACGAAAAAGCCATGAAGGAAGAACTGGAGTGGGTGCGCAAAGGCGCCAAGGCCCGCCAGTCCAAATCCAAGGCTCGTCTGCAACGCTTTGAAGAAATGCAGTCGCAGGAATTCCAGAAGCGCAGCGAAACCAACGAGATCTACATCCCGGCCGGCCCGCGCCTGGGTGACAAGGTCATCGAGTTCAAGAACGTCACCAAAGGCTATGGCGACCGCGTGCTGATCGACAACCTGTCGTTCTCCATGCCAAAAGGCGCGATCGTCGGCGTTATCGGCGGTAACGGTGCGGGTAAATCCACGCTGTTCCGCATGCTGATGGGCAAGGAAACCCCGGATTCGGGCACCATCGAAGTCGGCGAAACCGTGCAACTGGCCTGCGTCGACCAGAGCCGCGAAGACCTGGATGGCAGCAAGACGGTGTTCCAGCAAATCTCCGACGGTTCCGACCAGATCCGCATCGGCAACTATGAAATCCCGTCGCGCACCTACGTAGGCCGTTTCAACTTCAAGGGCGGCGACCAGCAGAAGTTCGTCAAGGACCTGTCCGGTGGTGAGCGCGGCCGCTTGCACCTGGCCCTGACCTTGAAAGAAGGCGGCAACGTGTTGCTGCTCGACGAACCGTCAAACGACCTCGACGTTGAAACCCTGCGTTCGCTGGAAGAAGCCCTGCTGGACTTCCCGGGCGCCGCCATTGTGATCTCTCACGATCGGTGGTTCCTTGACCGCGTCGCGACCCACATCCTGGCGTACGAAGACGACTCCCAAGCGGTGTTCTTCGAAGGTAACTACACCGAGTACGAAGCGGACCGTAAAAAGCGCTTGGGCGAAGCTGCTGCCCAGCCGCACCGTGTGCGCCACAAAAAACTGGCCTGATTTGGGTTGGTTGGAAAAAACGGAGCCTTCGGGCTCCGTTTTTTTTGCGTGTGATTCAGGTGGACCGAGGTGGATTTATCGCAGGCAAGCCAGCTCCCACATTTGATCGGATTTCCAATTTGAAATGCGGTCAAAGGTGGGAGCTGGCTTGCCTGCGATAGCGGTTTAACTGCTGGTGCATCCTCTGATTTGAAATCCCTTTTCTGGTGCAAAAAAGCCCAGTTATTTATATCCAATGCACCATTTAAATTCACAAAGGCGACATTTTGCGCTTTTCAGGTGCAACATGAATTGCTAAGGTCCGGCTCAATCTCCTTTAAAAACAATCAATTTGCCGAGACTTTTTCATGATCGAATCCGTTGAATCCTTTCTTGCCCGCCTTAAAAAACGCGACCCCGACCAGCCAGAATTCCACCAGGCCGTAGAAGAAGTCCTGCGCAGCTTGTGGCCGTTTCTTGAAGCTAACCCCCACTACCTGACCTCGGGCATTCTGGAGCGCATCTGCGAGCCGGAACGCGCGATCACTTTCCGGGTGTCGTGGGTGGATGATCACGGCAAGGTCCAGGTCAATCGCGGCTTTCGTATCCAGATGAACAGCGCCATCGGCCCCTACAAAGGCGGCTTGCGCTTTCACCCGTCGGTGAACCTGGGCGTACTGAAATTCCTCGCCTTCGAGCAGACGTTCAAAAACTCCCTGACCTCGCTGCCCATGGGCGGCGGCAAAGGCGGCTCGGACTTTGACCCCAAGGGCAAGAGCGACGCCGAAGTGATGCGTTTCTGCCAGGCGTTCATGAGCGAGCTGTACCGCCACATCGGCGCCGACGTGGATGTGCCGGCCGGCGATATCGGCGTGGGCGCGCGCGAAATCGGCTTCCTGTTTGGCCAGTACAAACGTCTCAGCAACCAGTTCACCTCGGTGCTGACCGGCAAAGGCATGACGTACGGCGGCAGCCTGATCCGCCCCGAGGCTACCGGCTTTGGCTGCGTGTATTTCGCCGAAGCAATGCTCAAGCGCAACGGTCAGCGGGTTGAAGGCAAGCGCGTGGCGATCTCTGGTTCCGGCAACGTCGCGCAGTACGCGGCGCGCAAGGTTATGGACCTGGGCGGCAAAGTGATTTCCTTGTCTGACTCCGAAGGCACCCTGTACGCCGAAAGCGGGTTGACCGAGGCGCAATGGTCGGCCCTGCTGGAGCTGAAAAACGTGCAGCGCGGGCGCATCAGCGAGTTGGCTTCCCGTTACGGCCTGGAATTTCGCGCCGGTAAAACGCCCTGGGAACTGGCCTGCGACATTGCCCTGCCATGCGCGACCCAAAACGAACTGGACGCCGAAGCCGCCCGCACGTTGCTGCGTAACGGCTGCATTTGCGTGGCCGAAGGCGCCAACATGCCGACCACGCTTGCGGCTGTGGATATCTTTATCGAAGCCGGCATTCTGTTTGCGCCGGGCAAAGCCTCCAACGCCGGCGGTGTGGCCGTCAGCGGCCTGGAAATGTCGCAGAACGCCATGCGCCTGCTGTGGACCGCAGGCGAAGTCGACAGCAAGTTGCACAACATCATGCAGTCGATCCACCACGCCTGCGTGCACTACGGCGAAGAAAACGGCCGGGTCAACTACGTGAAAGGCGCAAATATCGCGGGCTTCGTAAAAGTCGCTGACGCGATGCTGGCCCAAGGCATCGTCTAAACCTGTGGCTCGACGCGCAGTACTTCGATCACCTGATCGCCGACGGGGCGCTTCCACAGCACCTCGTCGCCCACTTCGGCGCCCAATAAGGCGCGGCCCAGAGGCGAACCCCAGTTGATCAGGTTGGCGGCAGCGTCGGCCTGGTCTTCACCCACCAACTGAATGCGCTGGTGTTCGTCCTGTTCGTTGGCAAAGGTGACCCAGCTGCCGATCTGCACCTTGTGGGTGGACGTCGCCGGGGCCACCACTTGGGCGCTTTGCACCCGCTGATTGAAGTAGCGCAGGTCCCGCTCAAGATCCGCCTGGCGCTGTTTATCGTCCTTGGCAGATTCGAGGCTGTATTCGTGCTGCAACTGCGCGACCTTGGCCTGCAATTGCGCCAACCCTTGCGCGGTGAGGTGGTTGGGTTGCTCACTGACCTGGCGCTCTACCGGTTGGTCGGCCTGGGCGGCAGCGTTGTCTTCGTTAACAAAAGCTCGGCTCATGACAATCTCCTTCAATGGAGTTTGGGCCATGGTCGCCGCGCTTTAGTTTCGATGGATGTCTGAAAGCGACCTACTGCGCGCGATAAGCCTTGGCGGCGTCACGGTCTTTTTCCTGCTGCCAGTCCCGTTCACGGTCATCCCAGTGGTTGTCCTTGTAGTCGCGCAACTCTTCGTTCTCGCGCATGGCCTTGCACTGGCGAAAGCCGTCTTCCCAGCCTTCGGCGTACTGGCGGTCTTTCAGATACCGCGGCACGTTCTTGCGAAACTCCCCGCTGATCACACCGGCGGCCTGGCGACCGCTGCTGCAACCGTCATCAAAGCCATCGGCAAAGGCCGGTGGATAACCTTTGGCCAGCAAATCCTGGTGGGTTGATTGGCAACCGGACAACCACACTACCGCGCACAGCATTACCGCAGACCGCCACATGGCGTACTCCCTGACCGTTTCACGGCTGATAGGGTGAGTCTAGTCAGGGATTTGTCGGGCCGGTGTGAAAGAGAGGTGAGAAAGGTGTTGGGTTAAAGGGCCATTACGACGCGGCGCACAATATGCCTGGACCGCGCATTAGCTGTGCGAGATGGGCAAAGTCGTCGTGGACGACCTGACCCAAGCGATAACACCCGCCACCTAAAGCCTGACACCGCCACAGGTGCTGAACCGGCCTATGTGGCGAGCAGGCTTGTCCTGCGTTGGGCTGCGCAGCCGCCCTAATAAACAGGAACGCGGAGTATCTGATACTCCCCGACGACAGACTTGGGGCTGCTGCGCAGCCCAACGCGGGGCAAGCCCGCTCGCCACAAAGGGGGTTATGTCGCCTGGTGGGTCGTCAGCGCGGCATGCTCGGCCAATTCTTGCTGGATAAACGCCGCAATCATCGCGCGATACACCTGCTCAGTGACCTCGGGGTTGGCACCCACCGCCTCGGATAAACCCCGCACCTTGGCGATTACCTGTTCAACCCGCTGCGGCGCCTTGACGCCATCGGCGTCTTTTTTGAAGCGCGCTGCCTGGGAGACGTAATGGCCGCGCTCGGCCAGCAGCGTGACGATGTGTTGGTCGAGGCGGTCGATGTTTGCGCGGACTTCTTCGAGGGTGGTGCAGTTAACGGCCATGTTGATGAAACTCCTGATGGGATGGGCAATGCGATGTGCCTGAATGTACGCGGGCCAAATGTGGGAGCGGGCTTGCTCGCGAATGCGGTGGTTCATTCAATACATCATCGCCTGACCGAGCGCCATCGCGGGCAAGCCCGCTCCCACATTTGAGCTGCGGCGGGCAAGGGATTCAGGCCAGGCACAAAACCAGTGTGGGAGCTGGCTTGCCTGCGATGGCGGTGGGGCAGTCAGTCTGGTTGTTACTGATACACCGCTTTCGCGGGCAAGCCCGCTCCCCATTTGAGCTGCGGCGGGCAAGGGATTCAGGTCAGGCACAAAACCAGTATGGGAGCTGGCTTGCCTGCGATGGCGGTGGGGCGGTCAGTCTGGTTGTTACTGATACACCGCTTTCGCGGGCAAGCCCGCTCCCACATTTGAGCTGCGGCGGGCAAGGGATTCAGGTCAGGCACAAAACCAGTGTGGGAGCTGGCTTGCCTGCGATGGCGGTGGGGCAGTCAGTCTGGTTGTTACTGATACACCGCTTTCGCGGGCAAGCCCGCTCCCACATTTGAGCTGCGGCGGGCAAGGGATTCAGGTCAGGCACAAAACCAGTGTGGGAGCTGGCTTGCCTGCGATGGCGGTGGGGCAGTCAGTATGGTTGTTACTGATACACCGCTTTCGCGGGCAAGCCCGCTCCCACATTTGAACTGCGGCGGGCAAGGGATTCAGGTCTGGCACAAAACCAGTGTGGGAGCTGGCTTGCCTGCGAAGGCGGTCGGGCAGTCAGTATTGTTGTTACTGATACACCGCTTTCGCGGGCAAACCCGCTCCCACATTGGGTCTTCGCCCGGTCTCACAGGTCAGTAGTGATACCACTTCACTTCGAGCAGCACTTCATTCACTGGCGTGGACAGGTGGCTGTACTCGCGCTGGGCGCTCAGGCGCAGGCCCAGGTTGCGCGACAATTCCCACTGCTGGTTCAGGCTGACACTGCGCCGCACTTCGCCATTGGTGAAGAAATCCCCTTTGGCTTCCAGGCTCAAATTGCCCAGCGGGTTTTTCCACAGCACGCCGGTGTTGAATCCGGCAGCCGGGGAGATGGCTTCGCTGAAGTCGTTGTTGTGTTCCACGCGCACGGTGCCGAGGGCGAAGCCGAGCATGTCGTCGGTGAGTTGCCAGGTGCCGCCGGCGCCGCCGTTGACGTGGGCCACGAGGGTTTCGTCGTCGTGTTTGCCTGGCACGCGCTCCAGGCCGCCAGTCACTTGCCATGACCACGGCTGCAGCAGGGCGTTGCGTGGGGTCAGGGAGCGGATGGTGGCCAGGTCCAGTTGCTGCAGTTGCCAGTGGTTGCCTTCGTACTGGCGCAGTTTCATCTGCAGAATTTCAATCTGCGCGCCCAACGGGAAGCCTTCGGCGTTGTCGTTGAGGTCGTGGTAGGCCATGCGCAGGCCGTATTCGCCGAAGGTCTTGCTGCCACGGGTGCCGATGCCGGCCTGCCAGGTGCGCGACTCATGGCCGTCTTCCGGCAGGCCGGGGTGTTCGATGTTCAGGTCTGGCGCCGGGTTCTGGTTGATCGCGCGCAGCAGTTCGAAGCTGCGTTGCGAGCGTTCGGTGTCGCGCTCCAGGCCATTGGCGCGGTAGCGGCCCAGGCGATAGGCGGCGTCGATGATCAGCGCCTGGCGGTCGCGGGGCAGCGCCTTGAAGGCGGGCTCCTGCAGCTGCTTCTGATCGTCGCTGATTTTCAATACCCATTGCTGCTCATCACCGTCCAGCGGCTTGGCACGTTCGAGCAGTTCGCGTTCACGGGACGGGCGATAGTCGATCTTCTCCACCAGGCCTGCCTCTTTCACCGCCTTGACGGTGTCGGTTGGGATCGCCGTCAGCGGGAATTGCTCGGTCAGGCGCAGGCTTGGGCGCGCCACTTGCAGCAGCTCCAGCAGGCGATACGAGCAGTTTTCGTCGAAAAAGAAGTAGTCGAACTGGATCTGCTTGAGCTCCCACACGTGCCGGACCATGCGTTCGGTCTCGACTTGGGTGAGGTTCAGGCGGTATTCCCACAGATCCCGGTTCTCGAGGCTACGGTACTCCGAGAGCTTTTCCTGGTAGGGCACCAACGCAAACAGGCCCGGATAGCCACCCATCAGGCCTTTCCAGGCGTAGAGAATGCTGTTGTCGGAACCTTCGATGTAGGCGCCGAAGTTGATCGCGTAGCTGAGCAGCGCGGTCTTGTCTCTTTGCACGTCAGCCTGGTCGATGCGCAGCAACGTGTGGCCGAACATCGACGACGGGCTGTTGAGGTAGGCCGCCGGGAAGATCATCACCGCGCTGTGGGGCGCGACGTCCTTGAACCACTGGGTGAATTCTTTGCACTCCAGGGTGGGCAAGTCGCTCAGCTGCAACTGTTCCTTGAGCCAGCGCGTACGTGCGGGGTAAACGCATTGGGCGTGTTTTTCGCCGAGGCTGGCCGGGGCGTACAGCGCCTCTACGGTCGCCTTGAGCTCCTGGTCTGGATGGTGGGCGCCATCTGGGGCGAGGAAGAATTTTTTGTCGCTGACATAGCTGCGCCAGCCCTTGAGCTTGCCGGCTTCGTAATGGCCCAGAGATAGCCAGAACGGATCGTTGGCCAATTGCTGCAAACGTTGATCATCAATATGCGGGGCCGCGTACAGCGGGGCGCAGGCGAAGAGTGCCAACCAGGCAAAGCGTTTGAGCATAGGGGCAACTTAAGTCGGAAATAGTGAGACCCAAAGGGGGGCGGGTCCAAAATAAAACCCGCGCCTCGAAAGGCGCGGGCGGGTCGAGCTTAAGCCTGGGTAGCGTATTTTGCCAGGCGGGCATCGCTTTTCAGTACAGCCAGGGTGTTGTTGTGCACGTCATCGGCGGTCACGTCAGCTTTGCTGAAGATCTGCTGGAAGTGCTCGTGGGTCACGGCCGCGAAGTGATCGCGATCTTCCGGTGCAACGCCCAGTACCACCGCGTAGGTGGTCAGCGCTTCACCGTTGCCCTTGGCCATGTCTTCGGACAGCTCGTTCATCATGCCATTCATGGCAATCCAGGACTTGCCGCCGTAGGTCAGGGCGCTGTTGGTGCTGCAACCGTTGGTGCCCGAGGTCATGCCGAAAGTGGCGTTACCCGAGGTGCCGTTGGTGGTGGAAGCGAGGAAGTGAGCTGGAGTACCGCGCTGGCCTTCAAACAACATGTTGCCCCAACCGCAGTTCGGGCCACCTGGTGCTTCTGCCATTGCATTGAGGGAGACGACGGTGAAGAGAGTACCAAGAAGGATCCGTTTCATAGCTTTGTTCTCTTTGTGTGCAAACCAATGGACAAGGGTTCAGGCGCGTTGCAGCGCCCTAGGGGCCAGTTATTAGTCCAACCCGCGCAGTTTGGAGTTTAGGCACGTTCCTGGGGTTCCGTTATTTTTTATAAAACAATCGAAGTGATTGCGCACGGTTGTCGCGATTTTTTTGTAGGACGCCTCCCGTGTCTACGCTTTCCCACAGGCGCGCCTTGCCAGAGCGCGCAACCGAGAGCCAGAATGCCGTCATCTGCCCCGCCTGATGTAAGGAAGCCCGATGCCTGATCCTGTTGCTGCCAGCTTGCGTCTAGCGCCTGAAGCGCTGACTCGCCCTTTCTCCGCTGAACAGTTCAGCTTCTCGACCACCAATGATTTGGAGCCCTTTCGCGGTGTGCTTGGCCAGGAACGCGCAGTTGAAGCGTTGCAGTTCGGTGTGGCGATGCCACGCCCCGGTTACAACGTGTTTGTCATGGGCGAGCCAGGAACCGGCCGCTTTTCGTTCGTCAAACGCTACCTGAAAGCCGAAGGCAAACGCCTGCAGACCCCGTCGGACTGGGTCTACGTCAATAATTTTGATGAGCCGCGTGAGCCACGCGCCCTGGAATTGCCGGGCGGCGGCGCAGCGGCGTTCATCGCCGATATCAACGCTCTGGTCGACAACCTGGTCGCGACCTTCCCGGCGGTGTTCGAACACCCGACCTATCAACAGCGCAAAAGCGCCATCGACCGCGCCTTCAACCAGCGCTACGACAAGGCTCTGGACGTGATCGAGCGTCTGGCCCTGGAAAAGGACGTGGCGCTGTACCGCGACAGCACCAACATCGCGTTCACGCCGATGCTCGATGGCAAGGCGCTGGACGAGGCCGAGTTTTCGCAGCTGCCGGAAGCTGATCGTGAGCGCTTCCACACCGATATTTCCGAGCTGGAAGAGCGCCTCAACGAAGAGTTGGCCAGCCTGCCGCAGTGGAAACGTGAGTCCAACAACCAACTGCGCCAATTCAACGAAGAAACCATCACCCTGGCCCTGCAGCCTTTGCTGGCGCCGCTGTCGGAAAAGTACGCAGAAAACGCAGCGGTGTGCGGCTACTTGCAAGCCATGCAGGTGTACCTGCTCAAAACCGTGGTCGAGCAACTGGTGGATGATGCCAAGACCGACGCCCAGGCCCGCAAGCTGCTCGAAGAGCAATACTGCCCCAGCCTGGTGGTGGGCCACCCGGTCAACGGCGGCGCGCCGGTGGTGTTTGAGCCGCACCCGACCTACGACAACCTGTTTGGCCGTATCGAATACAGCACCGACCAGGGCGCGCTCTACACCACGTATCGCCAGTTGCGCCCCGGTGCGTTGCACCGTGCCAATGGCGGTTTCCTGATTCTGGAAGCCGAAAAGATGCTCGGCGAGCCGTTTGTATGGGACGCGCTCAAGCGCTCCCTGCAGTCGCGCAAGCTGAAGATGGAATCGCCGCTGGGCGAGCTGGGCCGTCTGGCCACGGTGACCCTCAACCCGCAGATGATTCCGTTGCAGGTCAAGGTCATCATCATCGGTTCGCGCCAGCTGTACTACGCGCTGCAGGACGCCGATCCGGACTTCCAGGAGATGTTCCGCGTCCTGGTGGATTTCGACGAAGACATCCCGATGGTCGACGAAAGCCTGGAGCAGTTTGCCCAGTTGCTTAAAACCCGCACCTCGGAAGAAGGCATGGCGCCGTTGACGTCGGACGCGGTGGCGCGGCTGGCGACTTACAGCGCACGCCTGGCTGAACATCAGGGGCGGTTGTCGGCGCGCATTGGCGACTTGTTCCAGCTGGTCAGTGAGGCGGATTTCATTCGCCACCTGGCGGGCGACGAGATGACCGACGCGGGGCATATCGAACGCGCGCTCAAGGCCAAGGCCACGCGTACCGGGCGGGTGTCGGCGCGGATTCTCGACGACATGCTTGCCGGGGTGATCCTGATCGACACGGCCGGTGCGGCGGTCGGCAAGTGCAACGGGCTGACGGTGCTGGAGGTCGGTGATTCGGCGTTTGGCGTGCCGGCGCGGATTTCCGCCACGGTGTACCCCGGCGGCAGCGGCATTGTCGACATCGAGCGCGAAGTTAACCTCGGCCAGCCGATTCACTCCAAGGGCGTGATGATTCTCACCGGTTACCTGGGCAGCCGTTATGCCCAGGAATTCCCGCTGGCGATCTCGGCGAGTATCGCGCTGGAGCAGTCCTACGGTTATGTGGACGGCGACAGTGCCTCGTTGGGCGAGGCGTGCACCCTGATTTCGGCGCTGTCGAAGACGCCGCTCAAGCAATGCTTTGCCATCACCGGCTCGATCAACCAGTTTGGTGAAGTGCAGGCGGTGGGCGGGGTCAACGAGAAAATCGAAGGCTTCTTCCGCCTCTGCGAAGCACGCGGGCTGACCGGTGAGCAGGGCGCGATCATCCCGCAGGCCAACGTCGCCACGCTGATGCTTGACGAGAAGGTGCTGCAGGCCGTGCGCGACGGGCAATTTCACATCTACGCCGTACGTCAGGCGGACGAGGCGTTGAGCTTGTTGGTCGGTGAGCCTGCCGGTGAGCCGGACGAGGAGGGCCAATTCCCTGAAGGCACTGTGAATGCGCGCGTGGTAGAGCGTTTGCGCGCGATCGCCGAGATGATCAGCGAGGATGACTTGAAGGAAGCGGAAAAGGAGCTGGCACAGCAGGCGTTGGCGGAAGCCAAACCCACCTGATTGTTGTCAGCACGCGGTTAATGTGGGAGCGGGCTTGCTCGCGAAGGCGGTGGATCAGTCAGTATCAATGTGTCTGACAAATTGCATTCGCGAGCAAGCCCGCTCCCACATTTGATCAGCGGTTTATCGACCACCTCGGTAAATTCGCCACTAAATTGACTCCATCCTCAGGCACCAATGCCCGTTGGTCCCTACACGCTTGGTTTCTACCGGTTTTCTTCTATTCTCTCTTCAAGGGATATCCACAGGAGTCGCTGGACAGAGACAGCCTTGCCCCGCGCGAGGTTGAACACCGATCTACCGAGGGTCGCCGCCATGCCGCGCAACCTTTGCCTTACCCGCCAATGCCTGGGCCTGGTCACCCGTATCGAATGCTCCATTCGCCCTCTTGCCGGGGATAACGGGATGTGGACGCTGTTGTTTGCGGCCGGAATGACCGGCGAACAGCCTTCCACCATCAAGTCTCAAGGCCCGTTTCATGGGCCCTTCGTGGCAGAAACCATTCTGGGATCGATCGTCGAAAGCTTGACGCTGCACGGCTACGAGCTGGCGGACGACCCACAGATCTGGTGCCTGCACCTGCAGGCACATCTGCGACAGCTCAATGGCGGGCGAGCCCAGATGCTCAGCGATACTCGCCACTGAGCGTTTATTTGCTGTCGGGCTTGTCCAGTTTGACCTCAAAGCCGTATTGCACGGTGTCGAGGTCGGTGCGCTGGTAGCTTTCCAGGCTGGTCGGCTGGCCGTAGAAATAGTGCACGTCAAACAACGCTGTGCCGTATTCCTCGGCACGGTGGCTGACGCCGAGAATTTCCTTCAGGTAGTTGCCGCTCGCATCCTTGGCGTAGAAGCGCCAGCTGTCGGCGGGAAATTCCTTTTGATCGACGATCAATGCGTTGTCCTTGAGCGACAGGCCCTTGGGCAGCTTGGCAACGTCAATCGTGGCTTTCTCGATGGTGGCAAGAAACAGCGGAATCGAGCCCACCGCAAACGCCGGGGTTTCCGGGAACAGGTTGAGATCGTAGGTGAGCGTGCCGGTGGCGGCGTTCAGTTCGAAGGCCTCGGCCGGCAGTTCGATGGGCTCGCCGCGTTCACCTTTGTCGTCCGCCGCAAAGAAGGTGATGGGCGCGTCGCTGTTGTTGCGATCGGCACCGACCAGGTCGTCATTGAAGGTGAACGGGTGGTCAAAGACGATCTTCGCAGCGCTGGCGTCTTCGGTTGATTGGCTGATCGTCACGCTGTTTTTCAGTTGGTCCTCCGTCATTGCCGCGTCTTTGAGCCAGCTGGCAGCGCTGTCGTCATACACGGTGACCGGCATCGGCAAGGCTTGCACGGTCTTTTGCAGGCTGTTCTTGTCAAAACGCAGCACCGGCAGGTCGAGGTCCTTGCGGGTGACGGTGGCCTTGGAAAAATCCAGGACGTCGACCTGCAGGTTGTCGATCAGGCCATTGAAATACACCTTGGCGTAGTGGCTGCTTTGTTTGTGCTCGAAGGCTTTTTGCTCGTCCGTCAGTTGTTTTTCAAAGGCATCCGACCAGGCTTGCTGTTTTTGCATCTCGGCCAGTTGTTTCTCGTAAAACGCCACTTGCGCGGCGTTTTCGTTGATCGAGCCTGAGCGGGTGAGAAATTGCCCGGTGCTGTCGCGCGCCTGCACCAGCAATGGGTTTGGCGATTCGTCGCCGACTTCCGGCGCCAGTGGCTCGCTGTTGGTCAACTCGATCTCGGCGTAGTTTTTCTCAAGCAGCAGCAGGTTGAGGGTGATGTTGCCCTCGGTGCGTTTGTGGCCGACGTCTTTTTTCGACAAATCGAAGGTCAGCACTTTGCCCGGCGCCACCACCTCGACCGCGCCCTTGAGGCTGACGGGCTGCGGCTGGCTCTTGTTCTCGGTCTCTACGCCCTCGATGAACGGGTAGGTCACCGTCAGGTCATCGGGGTTGGTCAGGTTGGAACTGCTCGGGCTGAGCTGGATACCCGGGTCGGTTTCCGACCATTCGGGCTGAAAGGGAATGACCTTGTTGTTGCTCAACGTCACCGACTGCCATTCAAGGCCGTGGGGGAAAGGGAATTGGTCCGGGGTGTTGAAGTTAAAGGGGAACACCGGCTGCAAATCGGTCAGGTAGTCGGAATGCGAGGCTTTGCGCAGCACGAACAGGCCATTGATATAGGTGTCCACCAAGGCCTGGGGCGTGGGGTAGTGCTTGAGCAGGGCCAGGGTGTCTTCGCCGTATTCGGCTTCGATGGGCTTGTTGGCGAGCTTGACTCGCGCCCGCTCCAGCAACAGCAGCGAGCCACCAAGGTCGGCGATGGCGTCTCTGAGCTTGGGGTCTTGAATGCTGTCCAGCGATTGTTCGAACTTCGCGGTTTTCTCTTCGAGGGTGGCCTGCTTCTGCTCTTCTTTGGGCGAGCAGCCGCCAGCCATCAGCAACACCGCACACAGGCCGAAACTGGCCAAAGGGGATCGCACATCCATTATTCGAGTCTTCCTGTTCGTCAGCATCGAGCCGATTTGATGGGCTCGACACTAGCAGAAAAATTCTCTTACAGATGCCGCTCAGGTCAGTTTTCTCGCGGTTACAGGTGTTTGGTAGCGGCTGGTATACTCGCGGCCATTTTTAGCCAGGCTGTGTGAGATTCAATGGAACGCTTTATCGAAAATGCCATGTACGCCTCGCGATGGCTGCTGGCGCCGATTTATTTCGGCTTGTCCCTGGGGTTGCTGGCGCTGGCGCTGAAGTTCTTCCAGGAAGTGATTCACCTGCTGCCGAGCGTGTTCTCGATGGCCGAGTCCGACCTGATCCTGGTGCTGCTGTCGTTGATCGACATGGCCCTGGTCGGCGGCTTGCTGGTGATGGTGATGATTTCCGGCTACGAGAACTTCGTCTCGCAGCTGGATATCGATGAGAGCAAGGAAAAGCTCAACTGGCTGGGCACCATGGACTCTTCATCGCTGAAGATGAAAGTGGCGGCGTCTATCGTGGCGATCTCGTCCATTCACCTGCTGCGCATCTTCATGGACGCCAAGAACGTCGATCCGCAGCATTTGATGTGGTACGTGATCATCCACATGACCTTTGTGATCTCGGCGTTCGCCATGGGTTACCTCGACAAGCTCACCAAGCACTGATGCCCCGCGTCAGCCTTACTGCTCGACGAAGTAGTAAGGCTGACGGTTGATCGAGATTTCCTTGATCACCGTGACCTTCTCTGCCAACTGCTCCGTGCGGTCCAGCAACGCGATGTTGCCGGGCTTGGCCGTGAGATAGCTGCGCAACTCAGCCTCGGTTTGCAGGATCGGCAAGTAGGCCTGCAGATAGAACACGCTGGCCCCGGCGATGCGTTCGTTGGGCTGGAACAGCACCACATCCTTGCCTTGGGCCTGGTAGGCCTGAACCTGACTGATAACGGGTACAAACGACTGGCGCACGTCGGCTTTGGGCGCAAACCAGAACGCGGCCGTCAGGTAGCAGGCGATCGCCAACGTGAAAACCCCGCCGATCACGCCACGGTGATAGCGGTACAGCGCCGGCCTGTTCGCTTTGAGCCACTCCAATAACACCCCGGCGTATTCTGCTGCGAGTACGGCGGCGGCAGGTGTCAGGGCCATCAGGTAAACCACGCGCTTGCTCGAAGCCAGGGTCAGCAGGGTGAACTGCGCCACCAGCCACACGCTGAAAAACAGCCGGTAGCGGTTACGCACCAGGCTTTTGCGAAAGTGCCACAGGCCCAGGTACACCAGGATGTTCCACGGCAGGAAGGCCTCGGGCAGTTTGGCGATGTAGTAATAGAAGGGCTCGTAGTGCCCGGCCTCGACAAACGAACCGCTGAAACGCCCGACGCTGTTGGTCCACAGCACTTCGGCCACAGCCTGCATGCCGCCGCGCTGGAACAGGAAGCCCAGCCAGATGAGCAACGGCACCAGGGCCAGCAGCGTGAACAGCGCCGGCTTGAGCCAGTCGCCAATGCGCACACGCTTATCCATCACGCTGGTGCTGGCCAAGTACACGAAGATCACAATGCCCGGCATCGCCAGGCCCAGTACACCTTTGCTCAGGGTCGCGATGACCATGCCGACGGTGAACAACGCCCAGGCCCACGTACTCGAACCCTGGCGCTCGGGCCGCACCGCTTGGTAGAACGCCAGCAGCGCGGTGGTCACGCCGAGGCTGAGCAGCGAGTCCTCACCCACGCCCCGCACGTTGCCCCAGTAACTGGCCATGGTTGCCAGAATCAGCGCCGCGCAGAATGCCATTGGCTTGGGCCGTCCAAACTTGCGCAGCATCGCGTAAAACAGCATCACGCTGAACAGGCCGGCAAATGCCGACGCCAGGCGCACGGCCCACGTCGTGCCGCCGAACAGGCGAATGGCGCCGGCGTCCAGCCATAGGCTCAGCGGCGGTTTTTCCAGGAAGGGTTCGCGGAACAGCCGCGGGATGACCCAGTCATTGTCCAGGTGCATGGCCATGGCGATCCCGGCGACGCGGGCTTCGGTGGAGCCTTGCAGCTCATGGCCACCCAAGGCAAAGAAGAACAACACACCAGTGAGAAGGAGCAGCAGAGGAGCGGGACGCGTCATGGTTTCTGGCTACCGGAGCAAGGGACCGTTCGGGGGAACGGCCGTGGCGATCGGCTAGTATCTGCCAGCACTTCTGAACATTTCATGAATGAGTGTCAGTTTTTTGTAAGGCTGGCTGGCGTGCAACTCAGGGCAGTTTCAAGCTGGGCACGGCTGCCTTGCCTTGCGCTGTGAGTACCGGCTCCAACTGCTCCCAGGTGAAGGACAAGTCGTTGTCGCAGCCGTCTCCCGTGGCCGGTGTCGAGAGCTGCAGGCCTTGGGTGTTGAAGCTCAGGTCAAAGGAGGAATAGCGGTTGATGGCCGGGCAGCCCTCGTCAGTGGTGATTTGCGTGGTCAGCCAGCGGCTGAATGCGCTGGGCAGCTTGATTTGGCCGGAGTACGGGCTGTCCCATTCTTCGCGCCCACCCAGCCAGGTCCACGGGTCTACGCTGTCGCCGGTTTGCAGGTTCCAGCTGTGCAAGCCCCAACTGATGCCGCCGCGACCGTAACCGGCTGTCCAGCGGTAAAACCGCACGGTGATCCACTGCGACGACCAGTAGAAGGGCTCTACGGTGATTTCACTGGTTGAGGTGCTGCCGCTCTGATCCAGCGCGTTGCGCCGCTCGCGGTAGAAGTCTGCCTGGCCGTCGGGGCTGACTGCCAGGCGCGCCAGGTCGCGGTTGATCTTCTCGATCGCCGGCCCGTCGCCTTCGAGTTTCAAGGTGACCTGCCCACCCTGGGTTTTCACTTGGTAGGCGTGCTCGCCGAACGTCTTCTTCTCCACTGTCACCGCCGGCGGCACCGCCTCGAGCGGGTTGTTATAGGTGTCGCTGGCGCAGCTGTCCGAATCCGCCCGCTTGAGCGCCAATGCCAGGCTTTTACCGCCCAGTGTTTTACTCCAGGTTCCCGTCAGCGTGTCGCCTTGCGGTTCGTCCAGTTGCCAGAAACCGGTATTGCCCTCTTCGGCCCACGGCTCGCTGGCGTTGGCTTGGGTCAGCTGGATGGGGGTGAGAATGCGCTGGTAGTAATAACTGCCATTGGCCCCGTGAGCTCCGTTGAAACAGGCCGTAATGGAAGACTTGCCCAGCGTGCCTTTCCAGACACCTGCCAGGTCGGCAGCAGAGGCGAACAACGGCGCGCAAGCGAGCGCGAGGACAGCAAGAGGCTTGAGCACGGGTATCGGACTTCCGGTTGTCTGATAAAGGCCGTCAGGGTAATGGGAAGTGTGAGGGGTTTCCAGAGGGCGAGGCGTTGTGAGGCGGCTCGCCCTTTTGACGTCGCTTAGGGCTGAGGCGTGTAGCTGGGGAAGGGGTGGGTGCTCAACACACGGTCGATGAGTAGCTCGCCCAAAACGGTCAATTGCTGAGCGGCCAGCAGCGTGTGGCGATGCGAGCCTTCAAGCTTGAAGGCCAGGTCTGTGGTCATGGCGTTCAGGGAGGCGAGGGTTTCGCTGGCTTGGATCAGCAGGGTTTCGGGATCGACGCCTTCAGTAATCGTGAAGAGCGTTGTTGGAGGATTGGGGGTGATTTTTTTCATGATGAAGCTCCCACACTGTTTAAGGAGCCGCCACCCCCTGCTGTCAAACAGGATTAGGTGGCAGCTGTACGCGGGTTGACAGACCGGAAGTGTAGGAACCCGGCGCACCCGAAGATGCCCCACGCACAGCCGCCATGAGCGAAACGGAACACGCAAAGCATGCCGCTAGATCAATGGGTGTGAAAGGTTACACTTTTCGGCCTGTCAAAGCCGGTCGCTGATGAGCAACGACAGGGGGAAGTTAGCGTTGTGGGTGGTGTTGTGCCAGTTCACCAACAGCGCGACATATCGAAGGAAAAATCCGAAGGCCCGCCGGCTGGGCTTTCCACCCTCCAGAAACAACAAAACCCGCACTGGGCGGGTTCTGTTGATGCTTCGAATGGGTAAATACCAACTGGAATACCGTGCGAAATGGCATTTCACTTGAGCACCCACAGACACACTCGCCAGCAGTCAACGCTATCGTCAGCTGCGTGGGGTTTGGAGTGCGTGGTAACCATAGTCGGCCCGAGCCTGGCGCAACGGCACGCCTGCCTCGATAGCCGCGCGGATATGCTCTTCGGCCTGGTGGACTTCTTCGGCCACCGTCAGCACTTCGCTCAGCGAACCGGCCGGAATCACCACCAGGCCATCGCCATCGCCGCGCAACCAATCATCCGGTTGTACCCGCACGCCGCCCAGCGTCACGGGCGCCTGGATCGCCTCAACACGCACCCGATCCTTGCCCGTGCGCATCCAGTTACCCCGGGAAAAGATCGGGTAATTAAGCTCCAGCGCACGGTCGACATCGCGGCAGATACCGTCAATCACCGTCCCGGCCAACTGCTTACGGGCGGCGGTAGAGGTCAGCAAGTCGCCCCACACGGTGGTGTCGAGCCGCCCCTGGTTGTCGATCACCACCACCTGGCCGGCCTCAAGGTCGTCGATGTAATCCCCCACCGAGCCGCCGTCCAGACCAATAGGGCCGTAGCGCAGGGTCCAGGCTTTGCCGGTGAGATTGAACGTGCGATCCAGGGGCATGATGTCGGTGCACTGGCAAACGATTTTCAGGCGGTCCATCGCATCGCTGAGGTCGGTGCAACTCAGGGCGTTGAGACGGGTAAAAATAGAGGTTTGCATGGTGTGGCCTTCCTTGTGTCCGATAGGTTAACGCATGCGGGCGGCGTTACTGAATGCATGGATTTTGTCGACGATCTGGCGCGATGCCGTCCTGATTGCCGTGGTGGTATTGCCGGCGATATGCGGCGTCAATTGCGCGCAGGGAATGCCGGTCAGTGGCGACTCGAACCGGTCCTTTTCCAGGGCAAAGGTATCGATGGCGACCGCCTTGATATGCTTGGGAAACTGGCGCATGAAGGCTGCCAGCTGGTGTTCGTCGACGATCCCGCCGCGTGCGGTATTGATCAGGATTGAACCTGGGCGCATCTGCCGGAACTCGGCAGTGCCGAACAAGCCTCGGGTCAGCGTGGTGAGCGGGACGTGGATCGAAACGATGTGCGCCTCGGCCAGTAACTGCGCAAGGTTTGCTCGTCGCTCAAGCTCAAGACTGCGTGCCACCGGTTCGGTGAAGCGCTCCGACCCGGTGGCGATCACCTTGATGCCCAGCGCCGCCGCCTTGCGTGCCACCTGTCGGGCAATGCTGCCGGTGCCCACCAGCCCAAGCGTGAGTTCGGCGTATTCGGGGGTAGGTGCCAAGGTGCCTTTTGCCCAATGGCCGTTGTGGGTTTGGACGTTGTAGTAATCCAGGTCGCGAGACAGAAACAGCGTCTGGGCCACGACGTACTCGGCAACAGCGGCCGCGTTGGAACCTGGCGTGTTGAGTATCGCCACGCCGCACTGCTCGCACTCGAGCCGATCAATATGATTAACCCCGGTGCCGGCCTGGGCAATAGCGCGCAGTGGTGTGGCCAACGCGGGCGAGCTGGCGGCGCGGATCAGGCTGGCGCCCAGGGGGATGTTCAAGCGCGTCTTGAACACGCTGTAACCCCCGGCCCGACTCACGGCGGCAATAAAGGCAGGCTCGTCGTGGCAGTTGATCTCGGCATAGTGAATGCGCGTGGTGTAGTGCTGCCGGATGCGCTCTTTGTCCGCGAAATAGTGCAGGTTGAGGGTGACGGCCAGGCCCAGCTCAAGAAAGCGATCAACTTCCTCAAACAGTAACGGTGGGCCGGGGGCATCGAGTATCAGGGTAGTAAATGCCATACAGTTGATCCTCTTGCAGGGTAGCGCCTGCCGATACCCAGGTTGCCCTGGGTATCGGGGCTGATCACCAGGTGAAATGGTGGGCGCTGATGGGATCGACCAGACCTGCATCGGTACTCACGGCTGCGAGGAACCCGCTGTAGAAATCATTCAGCGATGAAGACTGGATGAACTCGGGATTGCTCTTGGCGTAGATAAGAAACAACCGATAGATTCTCAGGTTCTTTTCCTTGCGGTAGACCTCTGCCTTGAGGCTAGGCCACAGGTTGAGCAAGCTGCCTTGTCCAGATACGACAGCGTATCGATTTCGACGTAGATCCTCAGGCAGCCGCGAGTGTGCGGGGTTTGCGAAGCATCATCCGTGTTTGCCTTGAGTTCGTGCTCCAATGCCCGCCATAGAACGTCATGCAGTAACGCAGGGTTGTATGGCCGATTGACGGGCGAGTTGATGCATTTTCCAGCATGGAGTTGATCACATGATTCATGGGTTCAAGCCTCGATAATTACAAATCCCTTATTTGCATTGCGCCAAACAGGCACAAGCAAAATCATCGATGTCCCAGGCTTAACCCACTGCGTCGCAACGAACGGAACTCACCTGTTCGCCGACAGAAAGCCCCCTTGTCGGTACCGAAAAACGGCAAAAATTGAAACAACTTGTTACATCTGTGAGCAATAAAGCATGCCCCTGTTTTCTCGACAAAAGACCTTTTTGGAATAAACCGCATCGAAAAAATGATAGGGAGCTATCAAATATTGTTGGGTGAAGGTCTAATTTTGAGCGCCGATATTTTCTTAAGCTTCTGTTTTTTGAGATAAAAAAAAGCTAAAAGAAAAAATAGCCAGAAAAGCGTTGGTAGAGCGGCGAGGTATTTTCTAGAGGGATATGAAAAAAGTTTCATGAGGCTAACAGCCGCTCCCGCTCCCGCTCCCCTACACGAGCCTTTATATGATCCAAATGAGACGCTCGGAGGTTAAACACGCCCGTTGGCGCTTCGAACCTCGTCTTTATCGACATGTGCCAGCGCGACTTCGATCAGTTCCGGATCCTACCCATGCTCGTTCAGGATGGTGCTGCCATGGAGCGCATGTGGGGAAGCACATGCAGCGTGAGCGACCGTCAAATGTCCTCGGCATAGGCCGGCTTGACAGTATCTTTTTTTAAGCTCGAACCAGGCGGTGCTACGTTCTCGAAGGTGTGTTCCGTTTCTGCGCGCCGTGCCTCATTTAGCGTATCGCGCTGCACTTTCGGATCGATGCCTTGGGCGAGCAGCTCGCGGGCTTGCACCGCCATCTTTCGGGCGTTCGCCAGCGAAAGCTCTGGGTAGGTACCCAAGCCCTTGTTAATTCGGTTCTTGGTCACCGGTTTACGGTAGTTGAAATTCCATAGCAAAGAGCCGTTGCTGCGTACTCGAGGTTGCAAACCGTCCCCGTCGATGAGGACGTAATCCTTGGACGCGGGTTGACTCCCTTGAGGTGTCGATCGGAAAGGCAGAGGGTTTGAGCAGTCATGAGAGTTCCCTCACACGCTGATTTGGTATTCCAAAGGTGAGCACCGGAGGTGCTGGAATACCGTATGGAATACCAAAACTTCTGAGCTCCAAAAAGCTACGAAGACCTCAATAGACGCTGACGCCTTGTATTCACTGGATTTCAGGCACAAAAAAAGACGTCCGTGGACGTCTTTAGATGATGAAGTGGTGGAGCCGGGGGGATTTGAACCCCCGTCCGCCAGTACTCCGCTGTCGGTACTACATGCGTAGCCGTATCTATTAAGTTAACCCTCAGCGACCCGAAGGGCAGGGTGCTTTGGGCGAGTTGTGTAAGTTTTAGCCGCTTCGTCCACAACGTACTGCACGGCGATTCTGTTCTATATGACAATCACTTTGGGTTTACAGACATCCCCTGGTGATTGCTGGACCCGAAGGTACCAGAAGCTCAGGTCTAAGGCTGCTTACGCAGCGATAGCGAATTCCTGGCCGTAGTTTTCGTCATTGGCAACTATAAGAAGTTGCAACAGTGGATTTACGAGTTCTGTTACCAACTCGGCATGCACCTAAAGTTTCGCGACCGGCGTCGAATCCTAAACGGCCCCGTGCTTGTAACTCGTTGTTTCATAGTGAGTGACAAGCCTGTGCAGTGTACGCCAAACCGTCACAGAAGGCCAACCCGAAGGTTGACCTCTGCGGCTGGCGTGGTTACTGATTGCCACCTTTGTCGCTGTTCTGCAGGTCTTGCAGGGCTTTGGAGGTGATCTCGATGCACTTCTTGTCATCACCGGCCGCGTGCGCGGCTTTGGCTTGGGAGACAGCGGTATCGATTTCGCCTTTTTTGCCACTGGTATCGGTTGCGAGCAGGGCTTGGCCGTTATTGATTTTGTCCAGATTGATTTTGCACAGATCAGGCTCACCGGCAGCAAAAACAGGGGAGGCCATCATCGCAGCGGTAATGAACAAGCCAGCAAGAGCGGAACGCTTCATAGGGTATCTCCTTGCGAAAAAGGGCTCGACGCTGCTGGCGTTCAGAGGCGGCCAGCGACATCACTGTTAAGCCTCGTACGCCGAGGCCTATTCAAATGACTACGCAGACGCACAGGCGTTCGGTTTAGTGGCCATTTAATGCGCTCGAGCTTGCGTTACCCGGTCCACCAGGTACACCAGCCCGTGATAATCAATGCCTCCATGCTGGCTCAGGCCGATCTCGCAGGTGCGACTGGTGGAAATGCCTTCGCTGCAATGTTGCACGGCGTCCTTGAGCGACCGCAGTGAGTGGGCGTTGAGCTCGGGCGTGGTAAAGCCTTTGTCGCCGGCAAAACCGCAGCAATGGATGCCTTCCGGGATCACCACGTTTTTTGAGCAGCGTCGCGCAAGATCAATCAACGCCTGGCTCTCGCCCAGGTGCTGAGTGCTGCAGGTGACGTGCACGGCGATGGGCGCCTCCTGCGGCGTGAAGTCGAGACGGTCCATCAGGTGGGTGCGGATAAAACGCACCGGGTCGTAGAGGTCCAGGCGTGTTTCGCCCAGGTCTTGTACCAGGCGCAGGGTGCAGGGGCTGGTGTCGCAATAGATCGGGTCGAGGCCGCCGCGGCTGGCGTGGAGCAGGGCGCCGATCAGCTCCTGGCGTTTGTGCTCGGCTTGTTCGGCATAGCCTTTGGAGGCGAAAGGCTGGCCACAGCACAGGCTGTCCTGATTGTCGGGAAAGACTACCTGGTAACCGGCTTTTTCCAGCAGCCCTCGGGTCTTTTCGTACAGCGACATCTGCTCTTTATCACCCGCCGCCGGGCCCATGGCGCGTGAGACGCAGGCTGCCAGGTAGACCACGCGCGGTCGCTCATCCGTCACGGCCGGGCTGAAGCGAATGGCTTTTTCCGGCTGAGGCATGGCGCTGCTCCACTGCGGGATTTGCCCCTTGGACAGCTTAGTCACCGTCGCGGACAGTTTGGCCAGGCGTGGCGCGCCCAAGAGCATGCGCGCGCCGTTGGCGACATGCAGGGTAAAGCGCGCACCTTGCAGTGCCGTGGCGAAATGGCTGGCAAGCCATTCGGCGGTTTTCTGACTGTCAGCGTCACGGGCGCGCAGCTTTTTCACCAAGTCGCCGGTATTGATGCCTACAGGGCAGCGTTGAGCGCATAACCCGGTGGCGGCGCAGGTGTCGATGCCTTGGTAGTGGTAAGCCGCTTCCAACTCGGTGGTGTCTGCACCCGCGCGTTTCTTCGCCTGTATATCGCGCCAGATCACAATGCGCTGGCGCGGGCTCAAGGTAAGGCCCTTCGAGGGGCAGACCGGCTCGCAGAAACCGCACTCGATGCACTTATCCACAATTTCGTCGGCCGCAGGCAAAGGCTTGAGGTGTTTGAGGTGAATGTGCGGGTCTTCGCTGAGCACCACGTCGGGGTTGAGAATGCCGTTGGGGTCGAGCAGGCGTTTGAGCTGCCACATCAACTGATACGCATCGCTGCCCCATTCCAGTTCAACGAACGGCGCCATATTACGGCCAGTGCCATGTTCGGCTTTCAGCGAGCCACCAAACTCCACTGCCACCAGTTGCGCGACGTCGTCCATGAACGCTTGATAGCGTGCGATTTCTTCGGTGCTGTTGAAGCCTTGGGTGAACACAAAGTGCAGATTACCTTCCAGGGCATGTCCGAAAAGGATGGCTTCGTCGTAGCGATGTTTGTCGAACAACTCGATCAAGCGATTCACGCCGATGGCCAGTTGCTCGACCGGGAAGGTCACGTCTTCGATGATTACGGTGGTGCCGGTTTTACGTACAGCACCCACGGCGGGGAAGGTGTCTTTGCGGATGGCCCACAGCCTTGCGTGTTCGACCGGGTCTTCGGTGAAGTCGACCTGTTCTTCCACAGGGAAAGGTGCCAGGGACGCCATGATCAGCGACAGCTGCTCGTGCAGCAACGACGGCGACGCGGCGCGGGATTCGATCAGTAGCGCACAGGCATTTTCCGATAACTGCTGTACGAAAGCAGGCATGCCCGGTTTGTCCTGTACCGAACGCATGCTGCGCCGGTCCAGCAACTCGACGGCCGAGACCGGCTGGGTTTTCAGCACCGTCACCGCGTTGCAGCAGGTTTCGACATCCGGGAACACGATCAGCGCCGAAGCTTTGTGCGGGTGATCGATCACCGTGTCGTAAGTCACCGCGCTGATAAAACCCAGGGTGCCTTCGGAACCCACCAGCAAGTGGCTGAGGATATCCAGTGGCTCGTCGAAATCCACCAAGGCATTGAGTGACAGGCCGGTGGTATTTTTCAGACGGTATTTGTGGCGGATTTTTGCCGCCAATTCAGCGTTTGCCCGCGTCTCACGTCCCATCGTCGCCAGGCGTTCCAGCAGCGCGCCATGTTGGTTGCGAAAAGCCGCGACGCTCGCCGCATCTTCGGTATCCAGGCGGCTGCCGTCGGCCAGTACCAGCCGGATGCCAGCCAGGGTGTAATAGGTGTTCTGCGCGGTACCGCAGCACATGCCGCTGGCATTGTTGGCGACGATGCCGCCAATTTTGCAGGCATTGATCGACGCGGGGTCCGGACCAATCTTGCGTCCGAACGGCGCAAGCCACGCATTGGCCTGCGCGCCAATCACGCCGGGTTGCAGGCGGATCTGTGTGCCTTGCCCACGAATCTCGCGACCGTTCCAATTGTCACCCAGCACGATCAGCACCGAGTCGCTGATGGCTTGCCCTGACAAGCTGGTGCCCGCCGCGCGGAAGGTGACGGGTACGCGATCACGCTGAGCCAATTGCAGCAGTGCGACTACTTCGTCTTCCGACTCCACGCGGATCACCAGCTGTGGGATTAGTCGGTAAAAGCTGGCGTCGGTGCCGAAGGCCAGGGTGGAAAGTGGATCGTCGAAGCGACGATCTTTCGGGATCAGTTGTGCGGCGTCGCTCAGGAAAGCAGCAGGCAGGCTCATCGGTCCTCCAGAAATAGCTGACGCCGGCATGCGTGTCCGGCGTCGATTCTTACCCTATTACGTGCAGGTTTCAGTGCACCAGCATACCGGTGAACCAGTAGGCCTGCGCCAGCGTGATCAGCCCGACGATGGTGGCAAAAAACAGGCTGTGCTTGAGGGTAAAGCGGAACAGATCGGATTCCTTGCCCACCAGGCCGGTGGCGGCGCAGGCGACGGCGATCGACTGCGGCGAGATCATCTTGCCGGTCACGCCGCCGCTGGTATTGGCGGCAACCAATAGCACGTCGTTGACGCCGATCTGGTGAGCAGTGGTGGCCTGCAGCGAGCTGAACAGGGCATTGGACGATGTGTCAGAGCCTGTCAGAAAAACGCCCAGCCAGCCAAGGAACGGCGAGAAAAACGGGAATGCGGCACCGGTTCCGGCCAGCACCAGTGCCATGGTCGAGGACATGCCGGAGTAGTTGGTGACGAAGGCAAACGCTAGCACCATGCCAATCGAGAGGATCGGCCAGCGCAGCTCGTAGAAGGTCTCTTTTAAAGTGGTCAGACCAGTTTTTGCGTTGATCTTGAGCACCAGCATCGACACGAGTGCGGAGAAGAAAATCGCCGTGCCGGTGGCTGAAATGGGGTCCAGTTTGAACACGGCTGGAATCGCTGTTGGGGTGGTGACGATCGGGGCGACCTTGATCACCAACTGGTCCAGGTGTGGGATCGCGAAGTTGAAGACCCAGCTGTACATCGAACCGCCCGCCGCGAACATTGCCTTGAAAGGTTTTAGGGTCCAAAGGGTGACCAGGACGGTCAGGATCAGGAACGGCGACCAGGCTTTGAAAATCTGCCCCAGGCTGTAGGGCGAAGCGACCGTTTGGCGTGGTTGGCCGAAGCCGCCGGCACTGGCGGTAACCGCGGCGCTGGACGTCGCGCCGGCAATCTGCGCGCCCGCAGTGCGCTTGGGCTGCCAGACTTTCAGGAACAAGGTCAGGGCTATCAGGGCGGCCAGCGCGGAAGTGATGTCCGGCAGCTCCGGGCCGATGAAGTTGGAAGTGAAATATTGGGTGACGGCAAAGCTCAGGCCTGCGACCAAGGCGGCCGGCCAGGTTTCACGAACGCCACGCAGGCCGTCCATCATGAACACCAGCCAGAACGGCACGAACAGCGACAGCAGGGGCAGTTGGCGGCCGGTCATGGCGCCGATCTTGAATGCGTCAATGCCGGTGACCTGGCCTGCGACGATGATCGGAATACCTAGCGCGCCGAAGGCCACTGGCGCCGTGTTAGCGATCAGGCACAGACCGGCGGCGTACAACGGGTTGAAACCCAGGCCGACCAGCAGGGCGGCAGTGATCGCCACAGGTGCGCCGAAGCCGGCCGCGCCTTCGAGGAACGCGCCGAAGCAGAAACCGATCAGCAGCACTTGCAGGCGCTGGTCGTCGGTAATCGACAGCACTGAGCTACGGATGATCTCGAACTGGCCGCTCTTGACCGTCAGTTTGTAGAGGAACACGGCCGCGACGATGATCCACGCGATAGGCCACAGGCCGTAGGCAAAGCCATAACCGGCGGCGGCCAGTGCCATGTCCACGGGCATCTGGAAGGCAAAGATAGCCACCAGGATCGACAGCCCCAAGGTGATGCTCCCGGCGACGTGGCCTTTGAGGCGAAACACGGCCAGGGCGAGGAAGAAAAATACGATTGGAATAACGGCGGCCAATGCGGACAGGCCGAGGCTGCCGAGCGGGCTGTAGAGCTGTTGCCAGGTTTGCATATGGGGTGGCCCCTGATTGTTGTTGTTAGGTCAACGTGGATAATTGGTAATACCAATTTACAGTTGCTGTTGGCTAGAGTAAAAGCCTGGGATGGGGTGTGTCAATTTGCCGCTCGCGAAACTTTGGTCGTAGCTGGGCGGCGCAGAGGTTCTGCTCGGGTAAATCGAGGACGTTCTGATAGGTGCCGCAAGCGCGGCGATAGGCCAGAATAGAGGGCCCGGCGAGTGGTCGGGATTGTGGAGAGTGAGTTATGGGGTTTGATCAGGTGCGTCAGCGCCGTCTGTCTGACGATATCGTCGAGCAGCTTGAGGGCATGATCCTCGAGGGCACGTTGAAGTCGGGCGAGCGCTTGCCGGCCGAGCGCGCGTTGGCTGAGCAATTTGGCGTGTCGCGCCCATCGTTGCGCGAGGCGATCCAGAAGCTGGCGGCCAAGGGGTTGCTGGTCAGTCGCCAGGGCGGCGGCAACTATGTGGCGGACTCCCTGGGGTCGACGTTCAGCGACCCGCTGCTGCACCTGCTGGAAAATAACCCCGAGGCCCAGCGGGATTTGCTGGAGTTTCGCCAGACGCTTGAAGCATCGTGTGCTTTTTACGCCGCACAGCGCGCCACCGAAGTTGATCGTGAGCGGCTGACTGCAGCGTTTGAGGCATTACAGGACTGCTACACGCGCGTTGATGAAGTGAGTCGGGTGGAGGAGGGTGCGGCGGATGCGAGGTTTCACTTGGCTATCGCCGAGGCCAGCCATAATGCGGTGTTGCTGCACACGATCCGCGGCTTGTTTGATCTGCTCAAGCGCAACGTGGTGACCAACATCGGTGGCATGTATCAACAGCGTACGGAAACCCGCGACATGCTGATCAGTCAGCACCGGGATTTGTACCTGGCGATTATCGAGGGGCGGGCCGAACAGGCGCGTGAAGTTTCAACACGCCATCTGCTGTATGTGCAGGAGGTGTTGGAGGAGGTACGTCAGGAGGTCCAGCGCGTGGCGCGGGCGGAGCGACGTAAAGGCCTGTAGCCCGGGTGAGTCACCCAGGGCTACATCGTCACAAGGATTATTCTTCCTTGCCCTTGTTACGTACGGCGCGATGCAGCTCACGATTGGAATCACGCTCGCGCTCGGTATCGCGCTTGTCGTATTCCTTTTTACCCTTGCCCAATGCGATCTCGCACTTGACCAGATGCTTGCTCCAGTACCACGACAGGCAGATGCAGGCATAGCCCTTCTGCTGCACAGCGGCGGCGAGCTTTTCGAGTTCGCGGGCGTTGAGCAACAGCTTGCGCGTGCGCACCGGGTCAGCAATCACGTGGGTGCTCGCGGTGGTCAGCGGGGTGATATGACTGCCGAGCAGCCATGCCTCGCCATCCTTGAGCAATACGTAGCTGTCGACCAGTTGCAGCTTGCTGGCGCGCAGACTTTTTACTTCCCAGCCGGCCAGGACCAGACCAGCCTCGAACCGATGTTCGATGAAGTAATCGTGTCGCGCCTTTTTATTTTGCGCGATGGTCCCTGTGGGGTGTTTCTTTTGTTTAGCCATAGGGGCGGCATTATAGGGAGTTGCGAGCGTGTCGGCTACGGTCAACCTGCGTGCTTGAGCGTGTTGGACGAATCCCGGACAATACCGGCAGTTCTTTGGTTTTTTTCTCTCGCGGATTGGGCTGTTCTTTCGCGATGTTTGCCTCAGCAGTGGAAGTAACGCTCACATGACGACGCATATTCAACGTTCGGCTTTATTGCCTTATCCGGCGCAGGCGCTCTATGACCTGGTCAACGACGTGGCGCGTTACCCGGAATTCCTGCCATGGTGCAACACCGCCGAGGTACTGGAGAGCAGTGATGAGCACATGGTTGCCAGTGTCGGTGTGGCGAAGGGCGGCCTTAGCCAGCATTTTGTTACGCGCAATGTGTTGGTCCCTGGGCAATCCATCGAAATGAATTTGCAAGAGGGGCCTTTCACCCAGCTTCATGGGGTATGGGTGTTCAAGGCGCTGACTGACAAGGCCTGCAAGATCAGCCTGGACCTGTCTTTTGATTATGCGGGGCCGATTGTGCGGGCAACGTTGGGGCCTTTGTTCAACCAGGCGGCCAATACGCTGGTGGACGCATTCTGCCAGCGGGCCAAGCAACTGCATGGTTGAGATTGAGGTGGTGTATGCCGCCGAAGACCGCCAGGTCTTGTTGGCGGTCACTGTGCCGGCTGGCACAAGCCTGAGGGCTGCGGTGCAGGCGTCGGGTATTACGGTGCACTTTCCAGCAGTGGCATGGGCTGATTGCCCTTTGGGCATATTCGGCAAGGTAGTTACGGATGCGGATACGCGCGCTGTGCAGCCGGGTGACCGTATCGAGATTTACCGGCCCTTGCTGGCAGACCCCAAGGAAGTGCGCAGGCTGCGCGCGGCCAAGGCGGCGAGAGCCCGGCAGAAATTTTCATGACCCCCTGCTAAAAGGCAGGCAACAAAAAGCCCGGCATGCCGGGCTTTTTATCGAGCGCCGCAAAGTTACTGCGGGCCGGTGTCCAGAGGCTGAGGCGTCGGGACTGGAACGGTTTGCACGCCGTCCACGTCCTTCTGGATCTGATCCAGCAAGGAGCCTGGCTTGGCCGGTACTTCAGACTTCGGCTTCTCTGCTTCCTGCGCGGGCGCAGTCACATTGGTGCCGTTGTCCTTGCCCAGCAAGGCTTCATCACGGCTTACGCCAGGCATGAAGTCACCGGACAGGCTGACAAGCTGGTCATTGCCATTGAAAATGACACTGACGCGTTCCTGCTGGCGTTCACCGCCACCAGGCTGGATGCTGTAGAGATAATCCCAGCGATCGGCATGAAAAGTGTCGGTCAGCAGGGGGTTGCCCATAATAAACCGTACTTGCCGTCGGGTCATTCCCGGGCGTAACTGGTCTATCATGTCCTGCGTGACGACATTGCCCTGCTGGATGTCGATTTTGTAAACCCCGGGGAATGAACAACCGGCGAGTGCGAGCAGTCCCACAAGGGTGAAACTGGTTAGCAAGAGCTTGGTGTTTTGCATCGGTGGGCGACTTCCACTATCTTGGCTGGGACAACGTAAACGCCGATCATACCCGTATTAAGAGAAGCTGCGAAGCAGCATCCGCGAGAAAGCTAACCATGGTTGAAAATAGCGAACTACGCAAAGCCGGTCTTAAAGTGACTCTGCCACGAGTCAAGATTCTACAAATGCTCGATTCTGCTGAGCAGCGCCACATGAGTGCCGAGGATGTTTACAAGGCGCTGATGGAGTCTAACGAGGACGTTGGCCTGGCCACGGTTTACCGTGTGCTGACCCAGTTTGAAGCCGCAGGGCTGGTGGTTCGTCATAATTTCGACGGCGGTCATGCGGTGTTCGAATTGGCTGACGGTGGTCATCACGACCACATGGTTGACCTGGATACCAACGAGGTTATCGAGTTCACCAGTCCGGAAATCGAGAAGCTCCAGAAGGCTATCGCCGAAGAGCATGGTTTCGATTTGGTGGACCATAATCTGGTGCTGTACATCCGTAAGAAAAAGTAAAAATCGACGCAGATTTGCTCTGCAAAACGATTGAAGGCGACCCTAGGGTCGCCTTCGTGCTTTCTAAATAGAAGAAATTACCGGGTTTTAGGCCTTGGCTGCCACGACCATTTTCTTCGCGTGGGCCAAAGACTCTTTGGTCAGGTCGATCCCGCCCAGCATCCGCGCCACCTCTTCCACGCGTTCCGACTTGTTCAGTTTGGAGACGGCCGTGTGGGTTGCATCGCTGCCGCGTACTTTATGTACAAACAGGTGCTGATGCCCTTGAGCGGCCACTTGCGGCAAGTGGGTCACGGTCAAGACCTGCCCACGTTCGCCCAGGCGGCGCAGCAATTGGCCAACAATTTCCGCAGTCGGCCCGCCGATACCCACGTCTACTTCATCGAATACCAGTGTGGGTACCCGTGAGGTTTGCGCGGTAATGACCTGGATCGCCAGGCTGATTCGCGACAGCTCGCCGCCAGACGCCACTTTCGCCAACGCCTTGAGCGGCTGACCGGGGTTGGCGCTCACCAGCAGCTCCACCTGTTCCAGGCCGTGGGGTTGCAGCTCATTGCTGGTGTTGGCATGCAGTTCGATGGTGAAGCGCCCGCCCGGCATGCCGAGGCGCTGAATTTCCTGCTCTACCGCTGCGGCCAGGCCTGTGGCCGCCTGCTGGCGCAGCTCGCTTAATTCGCGAGCTTTCTCCTGATAGTGGCGAGCAAAGGAGGCGAGCTCGTCACCGAGGCGCTCAATGGATTCGTCATTCGCGTTCAAGGTTTCGATTTCATCCAGCAACTTCTGCTGCATCGTCGCTACTTCGGTTGGCTGAATTCGATGTTTGCGGGCCAGGGTGTAAATAGTGTCCAGACGTTCTTCGATTTCCTGCAGGCGCGCTGGGTCCGCGTCGAAGTGATCAAGAAAGCGATTCAGTTCGCCCACGGCCTCTTCGACCTGGATCTGTGCGCTGGTCAACAGTGTTGTGGCTTCACTCAGCGAACCGGACGCGTTGTTCACGCTGGACAGTCGATTGAGGCTGGCGGTCAATGCGTTCAGGACATTGCCCGAATCACTTTCGCTGCACTGCTCCACCACTTGGCGACAGATACCCAGCAGGGTTTCGGCATTGGTGAGGTTCTTGTGCTCCTGCTCGAGCTGCTCAAGCTCGGTTTCGCCAAGGCCCAGGCTTTCGAGCTCTTCAAGCTGATAGCTAAGCAACTGATGGCGAGCGCGCTGCTCGTCGCCGGAATTGGAAAGACGCTCCAGCTCCTGACGAGTCTGACGCCAGCGCTGGGCGGCAAGTTGTACCTGCCGGGCCAGGTCGGTGGCGCCGGCATACTCATCGAGCAGGCGGCGATGGGTATCGGTTTTCAGCAGGGATTGGTGTTCGTGCTGGCTGTGGATATCGATCAGCAGCTCGCCCAGGGCTTTCAAGTCGCCGAGAGGGCAGGGCGTGCCATTGATGTAGCCGCGGGAGCGGCCTTCCGCGGTGATGACCCGGCGCAGGATGCACGGGCCCTCATTATTAAGGTCGCGCTCGGCCAGCCAGGTTTCGGCTTCTGGAATGTCTGCCAGGTCGAAGGTCGCCAGGATATCGGCCTTGTCCGCACCGGGTCGCACCACGCCGCTGTCGGCACGGTCGCCAAGCGTCAGGCCCAGGGCGTCGAGCATGATCGACTTGCCGGCACCGGTTTCGCCTGTGATTACGCTCATCCCGCGATCCAGTTCGAGGTCCAGATGTTCAACGATGGCGTAGTTATGTACAGACAGGTGCACGAGCATGGCGGCCGCTCCGAGGCGTTAGGTCTGGTTATTTATACAGTGTTTTGTTTGAGGCTGACAATCCTGATGCTTAGCTCGATTTGCTTGATTGCAGAAGTTTCTTAGCTCAATGAGGAATGAGTGCGCAGGAATTGATCCAGAGCAGGCGAAAGACTTTTGGTAACGCCTGCGCTCTTGAACCTGGAAATTGTGGCCCCATATACCGGAACAGAAGCGCGAGTTGAGTTCGCGCATGATTTTGAAAGGAGAAATCTATGGCTGACGAACAGACGCAGGATACGCAAACTCCAGACGCCAATTCGGCTGCCGGTGATGAGCTGGCGACTCGTGTGCAAGTGCTCGAAGAGCAATTGGCTGCTGCGCAGGATCAGTCTTTGCGTGTTGCCGCCGATCTGCAGAACGTCCGCCGCCGTGCCGAGCAGGATGTCGAGAAGGCTCACAAATTCGCGTTGGAAAAATTCGCCAATGACCTGCTGCCGATTATCGATAGCCTGGAGCGTGGCCTTGAGCTGTCCAACCCGGACGATGAAAACATCCGCCCGATGCGCGAAGGGATTGAGCTGACGCTGAAAATGTTCCAGGACACCCTCAAGCGTTATCAGCTGGAAGCTATCGATCCGCAAGGCGGCGAGCCATTCAATGCGGAGCATCACCAAGCCATGGCCATGCAGGAAAGCCATGACCTGGAGCCCAACAGCGTATTGAAAGTGTTCCAGAAGGGTTATCAGCTCAACGGTCGCTTGTTGCGCCCGGCGATGGTGGTGGTGAGCAAGGCTCCTGCACCTGTTGCACCTTCTATTGATGAGCAGGCTTGAAATCAGTCGTAAAGGCCCCATCTATAAGTCAAGCGTTTAAGTGCTACCGCAGTTAGCCACCACTGCTGCGGCAACCAAATTAAAGTTTCGGGAGAGTAAATCATGGGCAAAATTATCGGTATCGACCTGGGGACTACCAACTCCTGCGTCTCCGTGCTGGAAAACGGCGTTGCTAAAGTTATCGAAAACGCCGAAGGCGCGCGTACCACGCCGTCGATCATTGCATACGCCAACGACGGTGAAATCCTCGTGGGTCAGTCGGCCAAGCGTCAGGCTGTGACCAACCCGCACAACACCCTGTACGCGGTGAAACGTCTGATCGGTCGTAAGTTCGACGAAGAAGTCGTACAGAAAGACATCAAGATGGTCCCTTACAAAATTGCCAAGGCTGACAACGGTGACGCCTGGGTTGAAGTAAACGGCCAGAAAATGTCGCCGCCGCAAATCTCGGCTGAAATCTTGAAAAAGATGAAGAAAACCGCCGAAGACTACCTCGGTGAAGCAGTGACTGAAGCGGTGATCACCGTTCCGGCCTACTTCAACGACAGCCAGCGCCAGGCGACCAAAGACGCCGGCCGCATCGCGGGCCTGGACGTAAAACGTATCATCAACGAACCTACCGCAGCGGCTCTGGCTTACGGTATGGACAAGGCCAAGGGCGACCACACTGTGATCGTTTACGACCTGGGTGGCGGTACTTTCGACGTCTCCGTGATCGAGATCGCTGAAGTTGACGGCGAGCACCAGTTTGAAGTGTTGGCCACCAACGGCGACACCTTCCTGGGCGGCGAAGACTTTGACATTCGTCTGATCGACTACCTCGTTGACGAATTCAAGAAAGAAAGCGGCATGAACCTCAAGGGTGATCCGCTGGCCATGCAGCGCCTGAAAGAAGCTGCTGAGAAAGCCAAGATCGAGCTGTCTTCCGCTCAGTCGACCGACGTGAACCTGCCGTACATCACTGCAGACGCCACCGGTCCTAAGCACTTGAACGTGAAGATCTCGCGTTCCAAGCTGGAAGCACTGGTTGAAGACCTGGTTCAACGCACCATCGAGCCTTGCCGCATCGCGCTGAAAGACTCCGGTATCGACGTTGGCTCGATCAACGACGTGATCCTGGTTGGCGGTCAGACCCGCATGCCACTGGTTCAGAAGCTGGTTACCGAGTTCTTCGGCAAAGAAGCCCGTAAGGACGTGAACCCGGACGAAGCCGTTGCCATGGGTGCTGCTATCCAAGGTGCGGTACTGGCCGGTGACGTGAAAGACGTGCTGCTGCTGGACGTCAGCCCGCTGACTCTGGGTATCGAAACCATGGGTGGCGTGATGACCGCGCTGATCGAGAAAAACACCACGATTCCTACCAAGAAATCGCAAGTGTTCTCGACTGCCGACGACAACCAGGGCGCTGTGACCATTCACGTGCTGCAAGGTGAGCGTAAGCAAGCGGCGCAGAACAAGTCTCTGGGCAAGTTCGACCTGGCTGAGATTCCACCAGCACCACGTGGCGTGCCACAAATTGAAGTGACCTTTGACATCGACGCCAACGGCATTCTGCACGTAGGCGCCAAAGACAAGGCCACAGGCAAAGAGCAGAAGATCACCATCAAGGCCAACTCCGGTCTGTCTGATGAAGAAATTCAACAGATGATTCGTGATGCTGAAGCCAACGCTGATGCAGATGCCAAGTTTGCTGAGCTGGCCGGCGCCCGTAACCAAGGCGATGCCCTGGTTCACTCGACGCGCAAAATGATCTCCGAAGCAGGCGACAAAGTGACTGCTGAAGAGAAAACCGCAATCGAAGCAGCTGTGGTTGCCCTGGAAGCCGCCATCAAAGGCGACGACAAGGCTGCCATCGAAGCCAAGGTTGAGGAGCTGTCGAAAGTTTCCGCACCGGTTGCTCAGAAAATGTACGCCGAACAAGGCCAGCCGGCAGAAGGCGCTGCGCAGCACGCAGAGCCTGAAGCCAAGCACGATGATGTTGTCGATGCCGAGTTCGAAGAAGTTAAAGACCAGAAGTAAGTTGGTCGCCCGGTTGACCGCTATCAAGCGGTGACTGGTAGGATGTCGCCGCGCGGGAGCTTGCTCCCGCGTTGGCGTGTCTGGGGTATGCGAATTTTTACAACATACGACAAGGTTCGGATGTTGGCGGTGTGACTGGGAATGCTCCTGCTTCCTGGCGACAGTCACCGCGTTTTTGGCCGGCTCCCTGGCTAAAAGCAGTTATGACCAGGATCGTTGAATTGACGTGAGTTGGGTCCGGGCCTGTATTGGGGCTCAACGAGTTTGGCAAGGCTCAGGAGGGTCTGGCCGAACGTCCTTAAGAGTGCAAAGACTTATGGCAAAGCGTGACTATTACGAAGTGTTGGGTGTGGAGCGTGGCTCCAGCGAGGCGGACCTGAAAAAGGCTTACCGTCGCCTGGCGATGAAGCACCACCCGGACCGTAATCCGGATAGCAAAGAATCCGAAGAGCTGTTCAAAGAAGCCAATGAGGCCTACGAGTGCCTGTCTGATCCCAACAAGCGTGCGGCCTACGACCAGTATGGTCATGCGGGTGTTGACCCAAGCATGGGCGGCGGCGGTGCTGGCTTTGGTGGTCAGAATTTCTCCGATATTTTCGGCGACGTATTCAGCGACTTCTTCGGCGGTGGCCGTGGCGGCCAGCGTGGCGGCGCTCAGCGTGGCAGCGATTTGCGCTACACCCTGGAGCTGAACCTGGAAGAAGCCGTGCGCGGCACCAGCGTCAATATCCGTGTGCCGACGCTGGTCAATTGCAAGCCGTGCGATGGCTCGGGCGCCAAGAAAGGCTCCTCGCCGATCACGTGCCCAACCTGTGGCGGTATCGGCCAGGTGCGTATGCAGCAGGGCTTCTTCTCGGTGCAGCAGACCTGCCCGCGTTGCCATGGCCAGGGCAAGATCATTTCCGATCCGTGCGACTCCTGCCATGGCGAAGGCCGCGTAGAAGAGTACAAGACCCTCTCGGTGAAAGTGCCGGCGGGTGTCGATACCGGTGATCGCATTCGTCTGTCGGGCGAAGGTGAGGCGGGGACTCAAGGTGGGCCTACGGGCGACCTGTATGTGGTGATCAATGTGCGCGAGCACTCGATCTTCCAGCGCGATGGCAAACACCTGTTCTGTGAAGTGCCGATCAGCTTTGTCGATGCGGCCCTGGGTGGCGAGTTGGAGATTCCGACGCTGGACGGTCGGGTCAAACTCAAGATTCCTGAAGGTACGCAGACCGGCAAACAGTTCCGTATTCGTGGCAAAGGCGTTGCGCCGGTACGCGGTGGCGGTGCTGGCGACCTGATGTGTCGCGTGGCGGTGGAAACACCGGTCAACCTCGGGCGTCGTCAGCGTGAACTGCTGGAAGAGTTCCGCAGTTCGTTGGAAGGTGATGACTCCCATTCGCCGAAAACCACCGGCTTTTTCGATGGCGTGAAGCGCTTCTTCGGCGACCTGTAAGGAAGTGAGTATGCGACGTATAGCCGTAATGGGCGCTGCCGGGCGCATGGGCAAGACGCTGGTTGAAGCGGTGCAGCAGCGCTCGCCGGCCTCCGGGCTGACGGCGGCTATTGTCCGCCCGGGCAGCACGTTGATCGGTGCGGATGCAGGTGAGCTGGCCTCGCTGGGGCGCATCGGCGTTTCGTTGTCGGGCAACCTGGAGCAGGTGGCTGACGAGTTCGACGTGCTGATCGATTTCACCCTGCCGGAGGTGATGCTGAAAAACCTGGCGTTCTGCCGCAAGGCGGGCAAAGCCATGGTGATCGGTACTACGGGCTTGAGTGCTGAGCAGAAGCAGTTGCTGGTGGAGGCGGGCAAGGATATTCCAATCGTCTTCGCTGCCAATTTCAGTGTGGGCGTGAACCTGTCGCTCAAGTTGCTGGACCTGGCCGCTCGCGTGCTGGGTGATGAGGCGGATATCGAGATCATCGAGACCCATCATCGCCACAAGATCGACGCGCCGTCGGGTACCGCATTGCGCATGGGCGAAGCCATCGCCGATGCGCTGGGGCGTGATCTGTCGAAAGTCGCGGTGTATGGCCGTGAAGGTCATACCGGGGCGCGTGCACGTGACACCATCGGTTTTGCCACTGTGCGCGGTGGCGATGTGGTGGGTGATCACACTGTGTTGTTCGCCTCCGAAGGCGAGCGCTTTGAGATCACGCACAAAGCCTCAAGCCGCATGACATTCGCCAAGGGTGCGGTACGTGCCGCCCTTTGGTTGGAAGGTCGTGAAGCGGGGCTGTACGACATGCGTGATGTGCTGGATCTGCACTAATCAGTAGCTAAAACGGGGCCTCAGGATTATCCTGAGGCCCCGTTTTTACCCGCTAGGCGACTTCCTGTCGCATTCCCCTGCCTTTAAGGCTCATTAGCGGTGGACCAAAAAAGCCTTTTTCTGTAAGCTACAGCTTTAGTGTGTCCACTAAAAGCGCGCAGAATAATTCAGTGAAGAAGCGGGGTGACGTGTCCATACGTCACTCCGCTTTTTTACAACCTGCGATCGCCCTTTCAGGCTTTATTTACGGGAGGTCTTCTTGACTAAGCCAGCCATACTCGCCCTTGCTGATGGCAGCATTTTTCGCGGCGAAGCCATTGGAGCCGACGGTCAAACCGTTGGAGAGGTAGTGTTTAACACTGCCATGACCGGCTATCAGGAAATCCTTACCGATCCTTCCTACGCCCAACAGATTGTTACCCTGACCTATCCGCACATCGGCAACACCGGTACTACACCGGAAGACGTCGAGTCTGATCGTGTCTGGTCGGCTGGTCTGGTCATTCGTGACCTGCCGCTGGTTGCGAGCAACTGGCGTAACACGATGTCGCTGTCCGATTACCTGAAAGCCAACAATGTTGTGGCAATCGCCGGTATCGACACGCGCCGCCTGACACGCATCCTGCGTGAAAAAGGCTCGCAGAACGGCTGCATCATGGCGGGTGACAATATTTCCGAAGAAGCGGCGATTGCCGCAGCGCAAGGCTTCCCTGGCCTGAAAGGCATGGACCTGGCGAAAGTTGTCAGCACCAAAGAGCATTACGAGTGGCGCTCCACTGTCTGGGACTTGAAGACCGACAGCCACGAGACCATCGCCGCTGCCGACCTGCAATACCACGTGGTCGCCTACGACTACGGGATCAAGTACAACATCCTGCGCATGCTGGTTGAGCGCGGTTGCCGCGTGACCGTGGTGCCGGCGCAAACCCCGGCCAGCGACGTGCTGGCCCTGCAGCCGGACGGTGTGTTCCTGTCCAACGGCCCGGGTGACCCCGAGCCTTGCGACTACGCCATCAAAGCGATCAAGGAAGTGCTGGAAACCGAGATTCCGGTATTCGGTATCTGCCTCGGTCACCAGCTGCTGGCCCTGGCCTCCGGCGCCAAGACCCTGAAAATGGGTCACGGCCACCACGGCGCCAACCACCCTGTGCAAGACCTGGACACTGGCGTTGTGATGATCACCAGCCAGAACCATGGTTTTGCGGTGGATGAAGCGACTTTGCCGGCTAACGTTCGCGCTATTCACAAGTCGCTGTTCGACGGTTCCCTGCAAGGCATCGAGCGCACCGACAAGAGCGCGTTCAGCTTCCAGGGCCACCCTGAAGCCAGCCCGGGCCCGAACGACGTAGCGCCGCTGTTCGACCGTTTCATCAATGAGATGGCCAAGCGACGCTGACTGAGCGGCCTGCGGGCGGCCCCGAATGTCGGTGGCCCCCGCAGGCTCTTCAAAGAGTGTTCAAGACGGCTTGCCGACTGACCTGCGGATTTGAGTGACAAACCCATGCCAAAACGTACAGACATAAAAAGCATCCTGATTCTCGGCGCTGGCCCGATCGTGATCGGCCAGGCCTGCGAATTCGACTACTCCGGCGCCCAGGCCTGTAAAGCCCTGCGCGAAGAGGGTTACCGCGTCATCCTGGTGAACTCGAACCCGGCCACCATCATGACCGACCCGGACATGGCCGACGCCACCTACATCGAGCCGATCAAGTGGCAGACCGTTGCCAAGATCATCGAGAAAGAGCGTCCGGACGCGCTGCTGCCAACCATGGGCGGCCAGACCGCACTGAACTGCGCCCTGGACCTGGAGCGCGAAGGCGTCCTGGAAAAATTCGGCGTAGAGATGATCGGCGCCAACGCCGACACCATCGACAAGGCTGAAGACCGCTCGCGTTTCGACAAGGCCATGAAGTCCATCGGCCTGGATTGCCCGCGTTCCGGTATCGCCCACAGCATGGAAGAGGCCAATGCGGTCCTCGAAAAGCTGGGCTTCCCGTGCATCATCCGTCCGTCCTTCACCATGGGCGGCACCGGTGGCGGTATTGCCTACAACCGTGAAGAGTTCGAAGAAATCTGCGCCCGTGGTCTGGACCTGTCGCCGACCAAAGAGCTGCTGATCGACGAATCCCTGATCGGCTGGAAAGAGTACGAGATGGAGGTTGTCCGCGACAAAAAGGACAACTGCATCATCGTCTGCTCGATCGAAAACTTCGACCCGATGGGCGTGCACACCGGTGACTCGATCACCGTTGCTCCGGCACAGACCCTGACGGACAAGGAATACCAGATCATGCGTAACGCCTCGTTGGCGGTACTGCGTGAGATCGGCGTTGAAACCGGCGGTTCCAACGTTCAGTTCGGTATCTGCCCGGACACCGGCCGCATGGTCGTGATCGAGATGAACCCGCGTGTATCGCGTTCTTCGGCGCTGGCATCGAAAGCCACCGGCTTCCCGATTGCGCGTATCGCTGCCAAGCTGGCGATCGGTTACACCCTGGACGAGTTGCAAAACGAAATCACTGGCGGCGCTACGCCGGCATCCTTCGAGCCGTCCATCGACTACGTCGTGACCAAGCTGCCACGTTTTGCCTTCGAGAAGTTCGCCAAGGCTGACGCTCGCCTGACCACCCAGATGAAATCCGTCGGTGAAGTCATGGCCATCGGCCGGACTTTCCAGGAGTCCCTGCAGAAAGCCCTGCGTGGCCTGGAAGTGGGTGTTTGCGGTCTGGACGAGAAGCTCGACCTGAGCAACCCGGAAAGCATGAGCGTGCTCAAGCGCGAGCTGACCGTGCCGGGCGCCGAGCGTATCTGGTACGTGGCCGATGCTTTCCGCGCCGGCATGACTGTCGAACAAATCTTCGGCATGAACATGATCGACCCGTGGTTCCTGGTGCAGATCGAAGATCTGATCAAGGAAGAAGAGAAGGTCAAGACCCTTGGTCTGTCCTCCATCGACCGCGACCTGATGTTCCGCCTCAAGCGCAAAGGTTTCTCCGACCAGCGTCTGGCCAAGCTGCTGGGTGTGACCGAGAAGAACCTGCGCACGCATCGCCACAAGCTGGATATCTTCCCGGTCTACAAGCGCGTTGACACCTGCGCGGCCGAGTTCGCCACCGACACTGCATACCTGTACTCCACCTATGAGGAGGAGTGCGAAGCCGCACCGTCGGGCCGCGACAAAATCATTATTCTGGGCGGCGGTCCAAACCGTATCGGCCAGGGCATTGAGTTCGACTACTGCTGCGTACACGCCGCTCTCGCCCTGCGCGAAGACGGGTACGAGACCATCATGGTCAACTGCAACCCGGAAACCGTTTCCACTGACTACGACACTTCCGACCGTCTGTACTTCGAGCCGGTCACCCTGGAAGACGTGCTGGAAATCTGCCGCGTCGAGAAGCCAAAAGGCGTGATCGTCCAGTACGGTGGCCAAACTCCGCTGAAACTGGCTCGCGCCCTGGAAGCAGCCGGCGTGCCGATCATCGGCACCAGCCCTGACGCCATCGACCGTGCCGAAGACCGTGAGCGCTTCCAGCAGATGGTTGAGCGCTTGAGTCTGCGTCAGCCGCCTAACGCCACCGTGCGCAGCGAAGACGAAGCCATCCGCGCAGCCAGCAAGATCGGTTACCCGCTGGTGGTGCGTCCGTCCTACGTATTGGGCGGCCGTGCGATGGAAATCGTCTACGAAGAAGAAGAACTCAAGCGTTACCTGCGTGATGCGGTGAAAGTGTCCAACGACAGCCCGGTGCTGCTGGACCACTTCCTCAACTGCGCCATCGAGATGGATGTGGATGCTGTCTGCGACGGTACCGACGTAGTGATCGGCGCGATCATGCAGCACATCGAGCAGGCGGGCGTTCACTCCGGTGACTCCGCATGCTCGCTGCCGCCATACTCGCTGCCGGCGCACATCCAGGACGAGATGCGCGAGCAGGTCAAGAAAATGGCTCTGGAACTGGGCGTGGTCGGCCTGATGAACGTTCAGTTGGCGCTGCAAGGCGAAGACATCTACGTCATCGAAGTCAACCCGCGTGCTTCGCGTACCGTGCCATTTGTTTCCAAGTGCATCGGCGTTTCTCTGGCGATGATTGCTGCCCGTGTGATGGCCGGTAAGACCTTGAAGGAAATCGGCTTCACCAAGGAAATCATTCCTAACTTCTACAGCGTGAAAGAGGCGGTGTTCCCCTTCGCCAAATTCCCTGGTGTGGACCCGATCCTGGGCCCAGAGATGAAGTCCACCGGTGAAGTGATGGGCGTGGGCGACACCTTCGGTGAAGCGTTCGCCAAAGCCCAGATGGGTGCAAGCGAAGTGCTGCCGACCGGCGGTACCGCGTTCATCAGTGTGCGTGATGATGACAAGCCGCTGGTTGCAGGCGTGGCCCGTGATCTGATCAACTTGGGCTTTGAAGTCGTGGCCACCGCCGGGACCGCCAAGCTGATTGAAGCTGCCGGCCTGAAAGTGCGTCGCGTGAACAAGGTGACGGAAGGCCGTCCGCACGTGGTCGACATGATCAAGAATGACGAAGTCACCCTGATCATCAACACCACTGAAGGTCGCCAGTCGATCGCGGACTCCTACTCCATCCGTCGTAATGCCTTGCAGCACAAGATCTACTGCACCACCACCATTGCTGCTGGCGAAGCCATCTGCGAAGCGCTCAAGTTCGGTCCGGAAAAGACCGTGCGTCGCTTGCAGGATCTACACGCAGGATTGAAGGCATGACCAAATACCCAATGACCGTCCAGGGCGCCAAGGCCCTGGAAGAGGAACACGCCCATCTGACCAAGGTTGTCCGTCCGAAGCTGAGCCAGGATATCGGTACGGCCCGCGAGCTGGGTGACTTGAAGGAAAACGCTGAATACCATGCTGCTCGCGAGCAGCAAGGTATGGTCGAAGCGCGGATCCGTGACATTGAAGGCCGTATGCAGAACGCGGTGATCATCGACGTCACGACCATCCCGCATACCGGCAAGGTGATTTTCGGTACCACCGTGGAAATCGCCAACGTCGAGACGGATGAGCGCGTTGTTTACCACATCGTCGGCGAGGACGAAGCTGACTTCAAACTCGGCAAGATCTCGGTTGGTTCGCCTCTTGCTCGCGCCTTGATTGCCAAGGAAGAGGGTGATGTGGTGGCGGTGAAAACGCCCGGTGGCGTGATCGAGTACGAGATTGTTGAAGTTCGTCACATCTGAAAGACGGCGCCCGCTTCGTGCGGGCGCCATGCTTTGGCAGCTTGCCCAGATGCTTTGGGTGGGCGGCGTGTGGTTGTTACACATTGGTTTACTGCCGACGCTGGGCCTGATTGGCCTGGCGCCGTTGCTGATCGATGAAATCGACGGATTGCTCAGCGCGCTGCTGGTAGGTTTTGCGGCGGCGTGCGTGACGCTCCAGGTGCTGGTGCTGATCAAGGCCGAGGGCTTGGGGAGTTTGTGGCGGGATATTCGCGGCCAACTGCTGTTGATGGCGCTGTACGCATGCGCAATGTTTTGCGTGGTGCATACGTGGCTGCCGGAAGCGTTGCGCTGGCAGCTATTCAGCTATCTTGTGCTAGGGTTCTCCGGCTTGGTGCTGGTTTTACAACCGGCGCCAGGATGGAGTGGCGGGGCGCGCGAAGCACGCCCGTGACCCTTTTGTTACTTGAAGCGGTGTACGTTCGACAGTTGCTTGTTGACGCTGAAGTTCTTGCGATACAGCAGCGCCATCTTGCCGATGACCTGAACCAGATCCGCTTTGCCGACCTTGCACAGTTCTGCAACGGCGGCCAAACGCGCTTCGCGGTCAAGGATGTTGACCTTGATCTTGATCAGTTCGTGATCGCCCAATGCGCGTTCAAGTTCGGCTAACACACCTTCAGTCAAACCGTTGTCTGCCACAATCAGA
The DNA here is from genome assembly GCF_022662455.1 of Pseudomonas sp. TREG-RG-20F-10-E-6-01. Classification (NCBI taxonomy): domain Bacteria; kingdom Pseudomonadati; phylum Pseudomonadota; class Gammaproteobacteria; order Pseudomonadales; family Pseudomonadaceae; genus Pseudomonas; species Pseudomonas sp. TREG-RG-20F-10-E-6-01. Next base: position 90,370 of record NZ_JAKNQP010000010.1, read on the forward strand.
ACTGGTTTCAGATGGTGGCCAATGGATTTGTACTGTTTCTTCTGCTCTTGAGTGAGCGGCATAATCTGACCCCTGCGTCTGATCTTGTAAAAAGCGGCGGCCAGTTTACCCGAGCGAGTCCGGGACCGCCCAGTTAATCACGACCCGTTTTATTTTTCGAGGTGGCCCGTGGCCCGTTCCAAAACTAGCCTTAAGTGGCTGCAAGAGCATTTCAACGATCCTTACGTCAAAAAGGCGCAAAAGGACGGGTACCGTTCGCGGGCCAGCTACAAGCTCCTTGAGATCCAGGACAAGGACAAATTGATTCGCCCCGGCATGAGCGTTATTGATCTTGGCGCGGCCCCTGGTGGCTGGTCCCAAGTGACCAGTCGTCTGATTGGTGGGCAGGGCCGCTTGATCGCTTCCGACATCCTGGAAATGGACAGCATCCCGGATGTGACCTTTGTTCACGGTGACTTCACCCAGGACGCCGTGCTCGCAGAGATCCTCGAGGCAGTGGGAAATTCGCAGGTAGACCTTGTGATTTCCGACATGGCCCCCAATATGAGTGGATTACCGGCCGTCGATATGCCGCGCGCAATGTTCCTGTGTGAACTGGCGCTGGATTTGGCGGGTCGGGTGTTGCGTCCGGGTGGTGATTTTTTGGTGAAAGTCTTCCAGGGTGAAGGTTTTGACGAGTACCACAAGAACATCCGCAAGTTGTTCGACAAGGTGCAAACGCGCAAGCCAGACTCTTCTCGGGACAGGTCTCGGGAGCAATACCTGCTGTGCCGCGGCTTCCGCGGTGTTGAAGGTGCGGCGAGTGAAGAGCGTTTTTGAGGAATTCGAGGAAGGCGATAGGTTTTTTTATATCGCTTTCGTCACGAAGCTTTACGAATATTGTGTAGTCAAAGTTTCACAAAGGGTTACAGACGGCGCCTGCCAGAGTTGTAGGTAATGTAGTAAGTTAGGCCGGTGAATATCATGCGAAGCGCGCGCCAGTAGCGGAGCTTGCTTCAGAGGGTAGTTAATTGAACGATATGGCAAAGAATCTGATCCTGTGGTTGATCATCGCGGCAGTCCTGGTGACGGTGATGAACAACTTCTCCAGCCCTAACGAGCCGCAGACCCTCAACTATTCCGACTTCATCCAGCAAGTTAAGGATGGCAAGGTCGAGCGCGTAGCGGTTGATGGCTACGTGATCACCGGCAAACGCAACGATGGCGACAGCTTCAAGACCATTCGTCCGGCTATCCAGGACAACGGTCTGATCGGCGATCTGGTGGATAACCACGTAGTCGTTGAAGGCAAGCAGCCTGAGCAGCAGAGCATCTGGACTCAACTCCTGGTCGCCAGCTTCCCGATCCTGGTGATTATCGCCGTGTTCATGTTCTTCATGCGCCAGATGCAAGGCGGTGCGGGAGGCAAGGGCGGGCCGATGAGCTTCGGCAAGAGCAAGGCGCGCCTGCTCTCCGAGGATCAGGTCAAGACCACCCTGGCTGACGTTGCAGGTTGCGACGAAGCCAAGGAAGAAGTCGGTGAGTTGGTCGAGTTCCTGCGCGATCCGGGCAAGTTCCAACGCCTGGGCGGCCGTATTCCACGCGGCGTACTGATGGTTGGTCCTCCGGGTACCGGTAAAACCTTGCTGGCCAAGGCGATTGCCGGCGAAGCCAAAGTGCCGTTCTTCACCATTTCCGGTTCTGACTTCGTCGAAATGTTTGTTGGTGTGGGTGCCAGCCGTGTTCGCGATATGTTCGAACAGGCCAAGAAGCACGCACCGTGCATCATCTTCATCGATGAAATCGACGCTGTTGGTCGCCATCGTGGTGCTGGCATGGGTGGCGGTCACGATGAGCGTGAGCAGACCCTCAACCAGTTGCTGGTGGAGATGGACGGCTTCGAAATGAATGACGGCATCATCGTCATTGCTGCGACTAACCGTCCTGACGTACTGGACCCTGCGCTGCTGCGTCCAGGTCGTTTTGACCGTCAGGTCGTGGTTGGCCTGCCGGATATCCGCGGTCGCGAACAGATTCTGAAAGTGCACATGCGCAAAGTGCCGATGGGCGACGATGTTGCACCTGCTGTGATTGCTCGTGGTACGCCAGGCTTCTCGGGTGCAGACCTTGCCAACCTGGTGAACGAGGCTTCGTTGTTCGCTGCCCGTACCGGCAAGCGCATCGTTGAAATGAAAGAGTTCGAGCTGGCAAAAGACAAGATCATGATGGGCGCCGAGCGCAAATCCATGGTCATGTCCGAAAAAGAGAAGCAGAACACCGCTTATCACGAAGCCGGTCACGCCATTGTGGGTCGTGTTGTGCCTGAGCATGACCCGGTCTACAAAGTGTCGATCATCCCTCGTGGTCGCGCGCTGGGTGTCACCATGTTCCTGCCGGAAGAGGATCGTTACAGCCTCTCCAAGCGAGCGCTGATCAGCCAGATCTGCTCGCTGTACGGTGGTCGAATTGCTGAAGAAATGACCTTGGGCTTTGACGGTGTGACCACCGGTGCCTCCAACGACATCATGCGTGCCAGCCAGATTGCACGAAACATGGTGACCAAGTGGGGCTTGTCGGAAAAACTCGGTCCATTGATGTATGCCGAGGAAGATGGCGAAGTGTTCCTGGGGCGTGGCGGCGGCGGTCAAAGCGCCAGCTTCTCCGGTGAGACGGCCAAGCTGATCGACTCCGAGGTGCGCAGCATCATTGATCAGTGCTACGGCACTGCCAAGCAGATCCTGACTGACAACCGCGACAAGCTGGATGCCATGGCTGATGCGCTGATGAAGTACGAGACCATTGACGCCGACCAGATCGACGACATCATGGCCGGTCGTACGCCTCGTGAGCCTCGCGACTGGGAAGGCGGTTCAGGCACCTCTGGCACCCCGCCAGTGGTTCAGAACGAACGCCCTGAAACCCCGATCGGTGGCCCTGCGGCTGACCACTAAGGTTTGAAATGACTTCTGCGTCGTCCTCCACCCGGTTGCCTTGCGGCAACCGGGTTCTTGATTTGGCCCATACACACGTCATGGGCATTCTTAATGTAACCCCTGATTCCTTTTCCGACGGCGGCCGTTTCAGTCAGCAGGACGCCGCGTTGCGTCACGCCGAGGCTATGGTGCTGGCGGGGGCAACGTTGATTGATGTTGGTGGCGAATCGACTCGCCCGGGAGCACGTGTTGTTTCTCCCCTGGAGGAGCTGGAGCGCGTCGCGCCGATAGTTGAGCGTATCGCCCGCGAGCTTGATGTCATCATCTCGGTTGATACATCTACGCCGGCGGTAATGCGTGAAACGGCACGCCTGGGGGCGGGCCTGATCAACGATGTGCGCTCCCTGCAGCGAGAAGGTGCCCTGTATGCAGCGGCGGCAACCGGCCTGCCGGTGTGCCTGATGCATATGCTGGGAGAGCCCGGCAACATGCAAGACAGCCCGCACTACGACGACCTGGTAGGTGAGGTGAGTGGGTTTCTCGCCGAACGAATCGCTCAGTGCGCCACAGCGGGAATCGCTGCCGAAAAGATCATCCTTGATCCCGGTTTTGGGTTTGCCAAGACGCTCCAGCACAATTTGAGTCTCTTTAAGCATATAGAAGCCCTGCATGCCCTTGGTCGGCCCTTGTTGGTCGGTGTTTCGCGCAAGAGCATGATAGGGCTGGCCTTGAATCGCCCGGTGGGCGAGCGGCTGTACGGCGGTCTGGCGCTTGCTGCGCTTGCCATGACCAAAGGTGCGCGAATTTTGCGCGTGCATGATGTCGCCGAGACAGTCGATGTGGTGCGTATGATTGCCGCTGTAGAATCAGCCGAATAAGAATGACGGAGCACTTATGACTAAAAAATATTTTGGCACCGACGGTATTCGCGGTCGGGTCGGCGAATTTCCGATTACTCCTGATTTCATGCTCAAGCTGGGCTGGGCGGCAGGCATGGCGTTCCGCAGCATGGGCGCTTGCCGCATTCTGGTGGGCAAGGACACCCGTATTTCGGGTTATATGTTCGAATCGGCGCTGGAGGCAGGTTTGTCCGCCGCCGGTGCTGATGTGATGCTGTTGGGGCCAATGCCTACGCCTGCGATCGCTTACCTGACGCGTACCTTTCACGCTGAAGCCGGGATCGTGATCAGTGCGTCGCACAATCCCCACGATGACAACGGCATCAAGTTCTTCTCGGGCCAGGGCACCAAGTTGCCGGACGAGATCGAGTTGATGATTGAAGAGCTGCTGGATGCACCGATGACGGTGGTTGAGTCCAGCAAGCTGGGCAAGGTGTCGCGTATCAACGACGCATCAGGCCGTTATATCGAATTTTGCAAAAGCAGCGTTCCGAGCAGTACCAATTTTGCCGGGCTGAAGATCGTTGTCGACTGCGCCCATGGTGCAACCTATAAAGTGGCTCCGAGTGTATTCAAAGAGCTGGGTGCGGACGTGACGGTGCTTTCGGCGCAACCGAACGGCTTGAACATCAATGAAAATTGCGGCTCCACCCACATGGGGCAGTTGCAGGCGGCCGTTCTGGCTGAGCATGCCGACCTGGGCATCGCCTTTGATGGCGATGGCGACCGTGTGTTGATGGTGGACCACACCGGTACCGTGGTTGATGGCGATGACCTGCTGTTTATCATTGCTCGCGACCTGCATGAGCGTAACAAGCTGCAAGGCGGTGTCGTCGGCACATTGATGAGCAATCTTGGGCTTGAGCTCGCTCTGGCTGAGCTGGGTATTCCGTTCGTACGCGCCAACGTCGGTGACCGGTATGTGATCGCCGAGCTGCTGGAGCGTAACTGGCAGGTGGGGGGTGAAAACTCCGGGCATGTTGTCTGCTTCCAGCACACCACCACGGGCGATGCCATTATTGCTGCTCTGCAAGTGTTGTTGTCGTTGCGTCGCCGTGAAGAGAGCTTGGCTCAGGCGCGACAGGCGCTGCGTAAGTGCCCGCAAGTTCTGCTCAATGTGCGTTTTGCCGGTGGCGAAAACCCGATCGAGCACCCTGCTGTCAAAGACGCGTGCGAGCGCGTAACCCTGGCAATGGCGGGGCGTGGACGGGTGCTGTTGCGCAAGTCCGGCACAGAGCCTCTGGTGCGCGTCATGGTCGAAGGCGAAGACGAAACACAGGTTCGCGGCCATGCCGAAGACCTGGCAAAACTGGTAACTGAAATTTGCGCCTGAATTCGGCTTGCCAGTGATGATGTGGTTGGGTAACATCTGCGCCCACTTTGACCGACGAGGTACAGCATGCGTCGCACTATGGTAGCTGGTAACTGGAAGATGCACGGTACCCGCGCCAGTGTCGCTGAGCTGATCAATGGCCTTCGTCACTTGGCCCTGCCTAGCGGTGTTGATGTTGCGGTTTTCCCGCCTTGCTTGCATATCAACCAGGTTGTTGATGGCTTGAAAGGTAAGTCGATTCAGGTCGGCGCGCAGAATTCTGCGGTGGAGCCCATGCAAGGTGCGTTGACCGGCGAGATTTCGCCGAGTCAGCTGGTAGATGCGGGTTGTTCCTATGTGCTTGTCGGGCACTCCGAGCGCCGTCAGATGATGGGCGAGCGTGATGGGACACTCAACCGCAAGTTCGCAGCGGCACAGGCTTGTGGCTTGATTCCAGTGTTGTGCATAGGGGAGACCCTGGAGCAACGTGAATCGGGCAAGACTCTTGAAGTTGTCTCGCGTCAGCTGGGCAGCATCATCGAGGAGCTGGGTGTTGGTGCATTTGCAAAGGCAGTCATTGCTTACGAGCCGGTCTGGGCCATTGGCACCGGACTGACTGCTACGCCGCAACAGGCGCAGGATGTGCACGCAGCCATCCGCGCTCAGTTGGCGGCAGAGAATTCTGAAGTCGCGCAAGGTGTGCGGCTTCTATACGGCGGCAGCGTGAAGGCGGCCAATGCGGTCGAACTGTTCGGCATGCCGGATATCGATGGGGGGCTCATTGGTGGAGCTTCCCTGAATGCAGATGAGTTCGGTGCGATCTGTCGCGCCGCGGGAAACTGAAAAAATGCTGGAAACAGTCGTAGTCGTTTTTCATCTGTTGGCTGCCCTGGGCGTAGTTGCCCTGGTTTTGTTGCAACAGGGTAAAGGTGCGGATGCTGGTGCGTCTTTCGGTGCAGGTGCTTCAAATACTGTGTTCGGAAGCCAAGGTTCCTCTACCTTTCTTAGTAAGTTTACTGCTATACTTGCCGCCGGTTTCTTCATAACCAGCTTGGGGTTAGGTTACTTTGCTAAAGAGAAAGCTCATGTGCTGACTCAAGTAGGTCTCCCAAACCCAGCAGTGTTGGAAGTACCAAAAGCAAAACCGGCTTCTGATGATGTCCCGGTGCTTCAAGAGCAAAAGTCGGCTACTCCAGCGACTGACGTACCTCCAGCTCAAGAGCAGAAGTAAGAAGGGTTGTAAACGCTGTATTGCCGAGGTGGTGGAATTGGTAGACACGCAACCTTGAGGTGGTTGTGCCCATAGGGTGTAGGGGTTCGAGTCCCCTTCTCGGTACCAATTATCAGGAGAGCCCGCTGTTGCGGGCTTTCTTGTAGGTGGAAGGTTACATTGACCCTGTAAGGGATCGGTCGTATACTTCCGCCCCAGCTTTGTCGCGGGGTGGAGCAGTCTGGTAGCTCGTCGGGCTCATAACCCGAAGGTCGTCGGTTCAAATCCGGCCCCCGCAACCAGTTTTAGCGGAGCCCCTTTTAAGGGGCTTTTTGTTAGCTGGACACTTTCAACGCCGCTGTTCGACGGCGTTTCAAGGATGGGCGTTTCGCCCATTTTTTTATTTTGCACAGCATGCACATACATGCACGAGGGGGTTCAGGTGTCGAGCAAGCTAGAAGAGTTGCAGGCCTTGTTGGCCCCGGTGGTCGTGGCCCTAGGCTATGAATGCTGGGGTATTGAGTTTTCGGCTCAAGGTCGCCACTCAATGTTGCGCGTTTATATCGATAAAGAGGGCGGCGTGCTGGTGGACGATTGTGCCATTGTCAGCCGTCAGATCAGCGGTGTCCTGGATGTTGAAGATCCGATTTCCGTTGAATACACCCTCGAAGTTTCCTCGCCAGGCATGGAACGCCCACTGTTCACTATTGATCAGTTTGCAAAATTTGCCGGTGAACAAGTGAAGATCAAGCTGCGCTCTCCCTTTGAAGGGCGACGCAACTTTCAGGGCCTTCTGCGCGGTGTAGAAGAACAGGATGTCGTGGTGCAGGTAGAAGACCATGAATTCCTGTTGCCGATCGATATGATCGACAAGGCCAACATTATTCCCAGTTTTGACTGAGACGCGGATCCCGCGGATCCAATGGCTTGCGAAAGGCGAGGCGTACGATGAGCAAAGAAGTACTGCTGGTTGTTGAGTCGGTATCCAATGAAAAGGGCGTACCGGCAAACGTGATTTTTGAAGCGCTGGAGCTGGCCCTGGCCACTGCTACCAAAAAGCGTTTTGAAGACGAAGTTGATCTGCGTGTGGAAATCAACCGCCACACCGGTGCCTATGAGACTTTCCGTCGCTGGACGGTCGTCGAAGAAGCCGATCTTGATGATCCGGCCATCGAAACCTGGCCAAGCAAGGTTGCCGAAACGCACCCTGGCGCCAAGGTCGGTGATGTCGTCGAAGAAAAGATCGAGTCGATCGAATTCGGCCGTATTGCTGCACAGACCGCCAAGCAGGTCATCGTGCAGAAGGTTCGCGAAGCTGAGCGCGCTCAAGTCGTTGACGCTTATCGCGAGCGCCTGGGTGAAATCATCTCCGGTACCGTGAAAAAAGTTACCCGCGACAACGTGATCGTTGACCTGGGCAACAACGCTGAAGCGTTGCTGGCCCGCGAAGACATCATCTCTCGCGAAACCTTCCGTGTCGGCGTGCGTCTGCGTGCGCTGCTCAAGGAAATCCGCACCGAGAACCGCGGCCCTCAGTTGATCCTGTCGCGTACCGCGCCGGAAATGCTGATCGAGCTGTTCCGTATCGAAGTGCCGGAAATTGCCGAAGGCCTGATCGAAGTCATGGCTGCGTCCCGCGACCCGGGCTCGCGCGCCAAGATCGCGGTCCGCTCCAAGGACAAACGCATCGACCCGCAGGGCGCTTGCATTGGTATGCGCGGTTCGCGCGTCCAGGCAGTGTCGGGCGAGTTGGGCGGTGAGCGTGTGGACATCGTCCTGTGGGACGATAACCCGGCGCAGTTCGTAATTAACGCCATGTCGCCGGCTGAAGTGGCGGCAATTATCGTTGACGAAGATGCCCATGCAATGGACATCGCCGTTGGCGCAGATAATCTGGCTCAGGCCATTGGTCGTGGTGGTCAGAACGTGCGTCTGGCCAGCCAACTGACCGGCTGGACCCTGAACGTGATGACCGAATCGGACATCCAGGCTAAGCAGCAAGCTGAAACCGGTGACATCCTGCGCAACTTCATCGACGAGCTGGAAGTCGACGAAGACCTGGCGCAGGTGCTGGTAGATGAAGGCTTCACCAGCCTGGAAGAGATTGCCTACGTACCGTTGGAAGAAATGCTCAACATCGACGGCTTTGACGAAGACACCGTCAACGAGCTTCGCGCTCGGGCCAAGGATCGTTTGTTGACTAAAGCCATCGCTACTGAGGAAAAGCTGGCAGACGCCCATCCGGCCGAAGACCTGCTCTCGCTTGAGGGTATGGACAAGGATTTGGCGATGGAACTGGCGGTGCGCGGCGTAATTACCCGCGAAGACCTGGCCGAGCAGTCTATTGACGATCTGCTCGACATCGACGGCATTGACGATGATCGTGCCGGCAAGTTGATCATGGCCGCCCGAGCCCATTGGTTCGAGTAACTAGGCGCGGCCTGAGGAGAGAAGTGCATGACGCAAGTCACGGTGAAACAACTGGCCGATGAGGTCAAAACACCGGTAGAGCGCCTGTTGCAGCAGATGCGTGAGGCAGGTCTGCCGCACACCGCCGCCGATGAAGGTGTGAGCGACAGTGAGAAGCAGTCTTTGCTGACTCACTTGAAGAGCAGCCACAAGGCGAAAGTGGAAGAACCGCGCAAGATTACATTGCAGCGCAAAACCACCAGCACCCTGCGTGTTGCTGGTAGCAAGAGCATCAGCGTTGAAGTACGCAAGAAGAAAGTCTTCGTACAGCGCAGCCCGGAAGAAATCGAAGCCGAGCGCAAACGCGAACTGGATGAACGTCGCGCAGTAGAAAATGCTGCTCGTCAGAAGGCTGAAGAAGAAGCCAAGCGTCGCGCCGAAGAAGAAGCGCGCCGCCAGCCTGCTGCTGCGCAACCTGCTGGTACTGACGCGGTCGCCGCTCCTGCAGCGCCTGTTGAAGCGGTGCGTGAGGCTGCTCCGGTTGCCGCTGCACCTGCTCCTGCAGCAGACGCTCGCAAGCGCGACGAGCCTCGTCGTCCGGACAAGCCACGTGCCGACGATAACAATCGTCGCGGTGGTGGTGGCGATGGCGAGCGTAAAAACGCCCCACATCGTGCCTCGGTCAAAGAGAAAGCGCCTGCTCCACGCGTTGCCCCACGTACTACCGACGAAGAAAGCGATGGCTTCCGTCGTGGTGGTCGCGGCAAGGCCAAGCTGAAAAAGCGCAACGCCCACGGTTTCCAGAGCCCAACCGGCCCTGTCGTGCGTGATGTGCAGATCGGCGAGACCATCACAGTTGGCGACCTCGCCAATCAGATGTCGGTCAAGGCTGCTGAAATCATCAAGTTCATGTTCAAACTGGGTACTCCAGCGACCATCAACCAGGTACTGGACCAGGAAACTGCCCAACTGGTTGCTGAAGAGCTGGGCCACAAAGTGACCCTGGTCAGCGACACCGCCCTGGAAGATTCCCTGGCCGAGTCCCTGAAGTTTGAAGGTGAGTCATTCTCCCGTGCGCCAGTTGTGACCGTAATGGGCCACGTTGACCACGGTAAGACCTCGCTGCTCGACTACATCCGTCGTGCCAAGGTAGCTGCTGGCGAAGCCGGCGGTATCACCCAGCACATCGGTGCATACCACGTTGAAACCGAACGCGGCATGGTCACTTTCCTCGACACCCCTGGTCACGCCGCGTTTACCGCAATGCGTGCCCGTGGTGCCAAGGCGACTGACATCGTGATTCTGGTGGTTGCAGCGGACGACGGCGTGATGCCGCAGACCATTGAAGCTGTCCAGCACGCCAAGGCCGCTGGTGTTCCATTGGTTGTTGCCGTGAACAAAATCGACAAGCCGGGCGCCGATCTCGATCGCATCCGTAGCGAACTGTCGGTTCACGGCGTGACGTCCGAAGAGTGGGGCGGTGATACGCCGTTCGTTTCGGTCTCGGCAAAGGTCGGTACCGGTGTAGACGAACTGCTCGAAGCGGTCCTGCTGCAAGCTGAAGTACTCGAGCTGAAAGCAACGCCATCGGCCCCGGGTCGCGGTGTTGTGGTTGAATCGCGTCTCGACAAAGGTCGTGGCCCGGTTGCAACCGTTCTGGTTCAAGACGGTACGCTGCGCCAAGGCGACATGGTACTGGTTGGTTCGAACTACGGCCGTGTACGTGCCATGCTCGACGAGAACGGCAAGCCAATCAAGGAAGCCGGTCCTTCCATCCCTGTCGAGATTCTCGGCCTGGACGGTACCCCGGACGCTGGCGACGAGATGAGCGTAGTAGCCGACGAGAAGAAAGCCCGTGAAGTGGCTCTGTTCCGTCAAGGCAAGTTCCGCGAAGTCAAACTGGCCCGTGCTCACGCTGGCAAGCTGGAAAACATCTTCGAAAACATGGGCCAGGCAGAGAAGAAGACGCTTAACATCGTCCTCAAATCTGACGTCCGTGGTTCCCTCGAAGCGTTGAACGGCGCCTTGAACGGCTTGGGTAACGACGAAGTGCAAGTGCGCGTTGTCGGTGGCGGTGTCGGTGGTATCACCGAGTCCGACGCCAACCTGGCACTGGCTTCCAACGCTGTACTGTTCGGCTTCAACGTGCGTGCCGATGCTGGCGCTCGCAAGATCGTCGAGCAGGAAGGCCTGGACATGCGTTACTACAACGTCATCTACGACATCATCGAAGACGTCAAGAAAGCCCTTACCGGTATGCTTGGCAGCGACGTTCGGGAGAATATCCTGGGTGTTGCCGAGGTGCGTGACGTGTTCCGCTCGCCGAAATTTGGCGCGATCGCCGGTTGCATGGTTATCGAAGGTGTTGTGCACCGTAACCGTCCAATCCGTGTACTGCGTGAAGACATCGTTATCTTCGAAGGCGAGCTGGAATCCCTGCGCCGCTTCAAGGATGACGCTTCCGAAGTGCGTGCCGGCATGGAATGCGGTATCGGCGTCAAGAGCTACAACGACGTCAAAGCTGGCGACAAGATCGAAGTCTACGAGAAGGTTCAGGTTGCTCGCAGCCTCTAACTCGCGCACTTCCGGAGCCACGCGACGCGTGGGCATGCAGATGCCCCGCGCAGCGTACGGACTCTAAACGCAACGCCCGGTCTGGCTTTTGTCAGGCCGGGCGTTTGCCGCTTTCAGACCCCACGGGTTTCACCGTGTGGCAGTAACAGGTAACAAGACATGGCAAAAGAATACAGCCGTACCCAGCGTATCGGCGATCAGATGCAGCGCGAGCTGGCCCAACTGATCCGTCGCGAAGTCAAAGACCCACGCGTTGGCCTGGTCACCATCACCGCCGTTGAAGTGAGCCGCGACGTAGGTCACGCGAAGATCTTCATCACCGTGATGGGCCAGGACAGCAGCGAAGAAATCGCGCAAAGCATCAAGGTGCTCAACTCGGCCGCAGGTTTCCTGCGCATGCAGTTGGCCCGCGAAATGAAGCTGCGCAGCGTGCCTCAGTTGCACTTCCACTACGACGAAAGCGTCGTGCGTGGTGCGCACCTGTCGGCGCTGATCGAGCGCGCCGTGGCTGAAGACAGCCAGCACCCTTCCACACCTGAAGACGCCAAGGAGTAAGCGGTGGCTCAGGTCAAACGTATCCGTCGCAACGTCAGCGGCATTATTCTGCTCGACAAGCCCATTGGTTTTACCTCCAATGCTGCCTTGCAGAAGGTTCGCTGGCTGCTCAATGCCGAGAAGGCCGGGCATACCGGCAGTCTCGACCCCCTGGCCACCGGCGTGCTGCCGTTGTGCTTTGGTGAGGCGACCAAGTTCTCGCAATACCTGCTCGATTCCGACAAGGGTTACGAAACCCTGATGCAACTGGGCAAGACCACCACCACGGCCGACGCCGAGGGTGATGTTCTGCAGGTTCGCGACGTGACCGTTGGTCGTGCTGATATTGAAGCTGCTTTACCCGGTTTTCGTGGGCAAATCAGTCAGATACCGCCGATGTACTCGGCCCTCAAGCGTGATGGCCAGCCTCTGTACAAGCTGGCACGTGCGGGCGAAGTAGTGGAGCGCGAACCGCGTTCTGTTACTATTGCGCGCTTGGAATTGCTCGCCCATGAAGGCGACACTGCCCGCTTGGCCGTGGACTGCAGCAAAGGCACCTATATCCGTACCCTGGTGGAAGATATTGGTGAAAAGCTCGGTTGCGGCGCGTACGTTGCAGAACTGCGACGCACCCAGGCCGGTCCTTTCAGCCTGGCCCAGACGGTCACGCTGGAAGAGTTGGAAGCGGTACACGCCGAAGGCGGCAATGAAGCAGTTGATCGCTTCCTGATGCCATCGGACAGCGGTTTGCTGGATTGGCCATTGCTGCACTTCTCGGAGCACAGCGCGTTCTACTGGCTCAACGGCCAGCCGGTGCGTGCCCCGGACGCTCCGAAGTTCGGTATGGTGCGGGTACAGGATCATAACGGTCGCTTCATCGGTATCGGTGAAGTGAGCGAAGACGGGCGCATCGCGCCGCGTCGACTGATTCGGTCAGAATGACCGAACGAGTGTGGCTGTTAACAGGCACGGTCAACACTCATTTTTAGATACAGGGATTTGTCCCTGGCCTGTTGAGATCACCCTTTGGGTGGTTTCCTGAAAAAAGGATTGCCTCATGGCTCTCGACGTTCAAGAAAAAGCACAAATCGTAGCTGACTATCAGCAAGCTGTTGGTGACACTGGTTCGCCAGAAGTGCAAGTTGCACTGCTGACCCACAACATCAACAAGCTGCAAGGTCACTTCAAGGCCAACGGTAAAGATCACCACTCCCGTCGTGGTCTGATCCGCATGGTAAACCAGCGCCGTAAGCTGCTGGACTACCTGAAAGGCAAGGATCTGGGTCGTTATCAGGCTCTGATCGGTCGCCTGGGTCTGCGTCGCTAATCAGCGATTGCGCTAGAGGTTGGTTGTCTGCCGTGTGTCAGTGGGGTTCCCGCTGGCCCATGGCAGGCTCCCAGCCTCAAGTTTTATCTGGATACACGTTTTACCCTGGACGAGCGTCGGGCCGATTCCCGGCATTGCCCAAGAATTTCGCAAGAAGACAAGTTCCCCAAGAGCCACAAAGAAGGTAGGACACCGTGAACCCGGTTATCAAAAAATTCCAGTTCGGTCAGTCGACCGTTACCCTCGAGACAGGCCGTATCGCCCGTCAAGCCTCCGGCGCAGTGCTGGTCACCGTTGACGACGACGTCACCGTATTGGTGACCGTTGTTGGCGCCAAGACCGCTGACCCAAGCAAAGGCTTCTTCCCTCTTTCCGTTCACTACCAGGAAAAGACTTACGCTGCCGGTAAGATCCCTGGCGGTTTCTTCAAGCGCGAAGGCCGTCCTTCCGAAAAAGAAACCCTGACTTCCCGACTGATCGACCGTCCGATCCGTCCGCTGTTCCCAGAAGGTTTCATGAACGAAGTGCAGGTTGTCTGCACCGTCGTTTCCACCAGCAAGAAGACCGATCCGGACATCGCTGCGATGATCGGTACTTCGGCTGCCCTGGCCATCTCCGGTATTCCTTTCGATGGCCCGATCGGCGCAGCTCGCGTTGCTTTCCACGAAAGCACCGGCTACCTGCTGAACCCGACTTACGAACAACAGAAAGCGTCGAGCCTGGACATGGTCGTTGCCGGTACGTCGGAAGCCGTGTTGATGGTTGAATCGGAAGCCAAAGAGCTGACCGAAGACCAGATGCTGGGCGCGGTACTGTTTGCTCACGACGAGTTCCAGGTTGTGATCAACGCTGTTAAAGAACTGGCTGCCGAAGCTGCCAAGCCGACTTGGACCTGGGCTCCACAGGCTGAAGCGACTGAACTGCTGGGTGCGATCCGCGCCGAGTTCGGCGCTGCCATCTCCGACGCCTACACCATCACCGTCAAGGCCGACCGCTACGCTCGCCTGGGCGAGCTGAAGGAGCAGGTTGTGGCCAAGCTGTCCGGCGAAGAAGGCCAGCCTTCTTCCAGCGACGTCAAAGCTGCCTTCGGTGAAATCGAATACCGCACCGTTCGCGAAAACATCGTTAACGGCAAGCCGCGTATCGATGGTCGCGACACGCGCACCGTACGTCCGCTGAACATCGAAGTCGGCGTTCTGCCGAAGACTCACGGTTCGGCTCTGTTCACCCGTGGCGAAACCCAGGCTCTGGTTGTTGCAACACTGGGTACTGCCCGTGACGCACAGCTGCTGGACACCCTGGAAGGCGAGAAAAAAGACCCGTTCATGCTGCACTACAACTTCCCTCCGTTCTCGGTAGGTGAGTGTGGTCGCATGGGTGGTGCTGGTCGTCGCGAAATCGGTCACGGCCGTCTGGCCCGTCGTTCGATTGCAGCCATGCTGCCTGCCGCCGACGTGTTCCCGTACACCATTCGTGTTGTGTCGGAAATCACCGAGTCCAACGGTTCCAGCTCCATGGCTTCGGTCTGCGGTGCTTCCCTGGCGCTGATGGACGCTGGTGTGCCGATGAAGGCACCGGTTGCCGGTATCGCCATGGGCCTGGTTAAAGAAGGCGAGAAGTTCGCCATCCTGACCGACATCCTGGGCGACGAAGACCACCTGGGCGACATGGACTTCAAAGTAGCCGGTACCGCTAAAGGTGTTACCGCGCTGCAGATGGACATCAAGATCAAGGGCATCACCGAAGAGATCATGGAAATCGCTCTGGGCCAAGCCCTGGAAGCGCGCCTGAACATCCTCGGCCAGATGAACCAGATCATTGGTCAGTCGCGTACCGAGCTGTCGGAAAATGCTCCGACCATGATCGCGATGAAAATCGACACCGACAAAATCCGTGATGTTATCGGTAAAGGCGGCGCGACCATTCGTGCGATCTGTGAAGAGACCAAGGCTTCGATCGACATCGAAGACGACGGCTCGATCAAGATCTTCGGCGAAACCAAAGAAGCTGCAGAAGCTGCACGTCAGCGCGTTCTGGGTATCACCGCAGAAGCCGAGATCGGCAAGATCTACGTCGGTAAAGTTGAGCGCATCGTCGACTTCGGCGCATTCGTCAACATCCTGCCGGGCAAAGACGGTCTGGTGCACATCTCCATGCTGAGCGACGCTCGTGTTGAGAAAGTGACCGACATTCTGAAAGAAGGTCAGGAAGTGGAAGTGCTGGTACTGGACGTGGACAACCGCGGCCGTATCAAGCTGTCCATCAAGGACGTAGCAGCAGCCAAGGCTTCGGGCGTTTAATTACCCGGCCTCACGCTGAAAAAAAGGACTCTTCGGAGTCCTTTTTTATGCGCTTAGGAAAATGCCGATAAATCAGAAGCTTAGTAAATCCCAAAAGCCGCAACTTGCATGCAAGGACGGCCTTCTTCATGCAAGTTGCACGATTCCGAAAATTGGTCATTTTTATAAGTTATTGTTTTATAAGGATTTAATTCGAAAATCTAACTTGGCACACTGCCTGCAATAATCCTGGTAACGCTGCAGCATCAAGGTTTACCCACTGCAGACTTTCAATAAAACAGGAGTTACTCGTATGAAGAAGTTCGCTCTCGCTACTGCTACCGCTCTGACCCTGGCCATGGGTGCTAACGTGGCCTTTGCTCAGACTTCCCAAGCTCCAATGACCATGGCTGCTGGCGAAATGACCAAAGCCAAAGAATCCACTTCGGATACTTGGATCACCACCAAAGTCAAAGCTGACCTGCTGACCGAGAAAGGCATTCCTGGTTCGGACATCAAGGTTGAAACCAACAAAGGTGTGGTTTCCCTGTCGTCGACCGTAGCGATCTCTGATTCGCAGAAAGCCACCGCAGTAGCAATCACCAAGCGCATCAAAGGTGTGACCGCTGTTTCTGCTGACGGCCTGCTGGCAGGCGGCGCAACTAAAGCCGACAACGTCGACAAAACCAAAGGCGCAGCAGCTGACGCCAAGGGCGCCACTTCCGATACCTGGATCACCACCAAAGTGAAAGCTGACCTGGTAACCGAGAAAGGCATTCCTGGCACCGACATCAAAGTCGAAACCAACAAAGGCGTAGTTTCTCTGTCCTCTTCGGTCGCTGTGACTGAAGCACAGAAAACCACCGCGGTGAATATCGCCAAGAAAATCAAAGGCGTTAAAGCTGTATCGGCCGATGGCCTGAAAGCAGAGTAACGCTTAACTGTTCGTCTGAACTGAATAGCGGCGGCTTAGGGCGAGTTAGATATCCACCCAAGGCACCTCTGGAGTTCATGCGACCGACCACACGGATGTGGTCATTACAGGCCCCGGCACTTGTGTCGGGGCCTGTTCTATTCTGGGCGCAAACAAAACCCCAGGCCGAGCACAAACAAATGTGGGAGCTGGCTTGCCTGCGATAGCATCACCTCGATTCAACTGAATGACCGAGGTGTCTGCATCGCCGGCAAGCCAGCTCCCACATTTGGATGGGTGTCTCAGGTGTTACTCAGCATCCAGATGCATTGGGGTTACCACCCGGCCATCCTTCTCCGCCTGCCCCAGGTTGGCATCGATGAAGTACACCCGGTCATCTTCCAGCTGGCCCTTGTCCACCAGGTAGTCCTTGATGGCACTGGCTCGGTCTTGCCCCAGTTGACGCAGCAGTACATCACTGGCGCCCCAGAACTTGATCAGCCCGTCACGCAGCTTCGCGGTGCGTTCATCGCTGCTCAGGTCTTTCCACTCGGCCGGCGGTTGTTGTTTCAGACGGGTGCGGTAGATGCCTTCCAGCAACGGCGCTTTTTCCTTCTCGGGGACGACCAGCAGCGAAGCCTGGGCCGGAACCTTATCGCCACGGCGCTGCAGTATCTTGTAGTAGTTGTATTGATATTCACGTTCCAGTCGCTCAGCGGCGAGCAAGGGACCGTCACTGCTGGCAGCCGCCGTGCCTTCGATTTCAAGGCGCAGGGTAGGGCGCTCTTTGAGTGCCTTGGCCAGGGTATTCAGCGCGCCTTGAGCGTCTTTGTTCAATTCGCTGGAGCCTGGGGCGAACGACACATTGCCCAAATCTTCCGAGCCTCCGCCCGTGACCAGCCCACCGATGAACTTGAACGGCGCCGTCGCCGCGCGCACCACCAGGTTACGCAGGGTTTGCCAGACAATCGGCATCACGCTGAATTGCGGGTTGTTCAGGTCGCCGGTGACCGGCAGTTCGATGGAGATCTTGCCGTCGGAGTCCTTGAGCAGGGCGATGGCCAGGCGAATCGGCAAATCCACGGCGTCGGCGCTGTCGACTTTCTCACCCAGTTGCAGTTGCTCAACCACCACTTTGTTTTCAGCCTTCAACTGGCCTTTGGTGATCACATAATGCAGGTCCAGGTTGAGCCGGCCCTTGCGGATGCGGAAACCGGCAAACTTGCCGGAATACGGCGTCAACGTGGTCAACTCGACGCGTTTGAAGCTGGTGGCGATATCCAGCGCCGCCATCGGATCAAACGGGTTCACGCTGCCTTTGATGGTCACTGGCGCATAGCGATCCACCTTGCCCTTGATGTCGACGCTGGCCGGTTTGGCTTGGCGACTGTCAATGGTGCCGATCTGCCCGTTGAGCTGTTGAATGGCCGTGGCAAAGTTGGGCGTGAGGCTGAAGTCGGCAAAGTTGGCCGAGCCGTCATTGATCGCGATCTGCCCTATGTGGATGCCCAGCGGCTTATCTTTGCTGGCCGCCGGCTTGGCTGCCGATTTGGCGCCACTGTCGGCCGGCTGCGGGATCAACAGGTCATCGATGTTGGTGGTGCGGTCATCATTGATCATGAAGCGCGCGTACGGTTGCAGCAGGTTGACCTTGTTGATCGACAGGCTGTCGCCGTGTTGATAATTGACACCTTCGAGCACCAGGCGCTGCCATTTGAGGAAGTCGCGGGTCTTGAGCGTGTCCAGGGTGTGCAATTGGTCGACCTGAGCGCGGCCGGTGACCTGAAGCGCCAAGGGCTCGGTGCTCTTGAGGTTCACATCCAGGTTGCTGCCCAACATGCCGCTGCGCAGTTCCAGCCGAATGAACGGGCTGATATAGGACTGAGCAACCCGCAGGTCGATGTCCTGGGTATTCACTTTGAGTTTGGCGCTGACCGGGTTGAGATTGACCTCGCCGGTTGCCTGGATCTTGCCTTGTTTACCCAGGCCGGAGTCGACCTTCAAGGTAAACGGGCTTTGGTTGAGGCTGTCGAAGTTCTGCACATCGACGTTCAAGGGGCCCAGTTCCAGCGCTACCGCAGGTTTGGCCTGACGGTCGGCCAGGTGCACCTGATAGTTACGCAGCTGCACATCCTTGAGCAGTACTTGCCAGGGCTTGCCAGGCGCGGCCGATTCAGCCTTTGGCGAGTCGGCCGTTGCCGGCGCATTGGCGGGCTCGGGCGCCTTGGCCGGCTTGCTCGGTTGGCTGGCGAACAGTTTTTGCCAATCCAGTTGCCCATCGGCTTCGCGGGCGGCCCAGGTTTCCAGCTTGTTGCTGCGAATCTTGCCGACCACTACGTGCTGCTTGGCCAGGTCCACCGTGGTGTCACTGACGTCCAAGCGTTCCAGGCGCACCAATGGGCGGCCATCGGGCGCCTTGATAGCAAACGGCGCAATGCTGGCGGCGGTGTTGGTCAGGTTCAGTTCGGTTTCTTTGGCCAGGCTGAATGTGTAGTCGGTGCTGAAATTCAGCACACCGTCTTCCAGCACGAGCGGCACGGCATCACGAACATACGGCCACCAGGCCTTCATCTTGCCGTCGGTAACTTTCAGCGTGCCCTTGGAGGTGATCGGCACCAGGCTGAAATTGCCTTTCCAGTCGATTTGCCCACCTTCAGGGCCGGCGGCCACCAGCGTCATGTCGGCGTTGTCTTCCGGCAAGGTGCTGAGGTTTTTGAGTTCAAAGTCGAGTTTGTCGTAGAGGAATTCGATCGGTTCGCTGGGACGCAGGTCTCGAAAATGCACATAGCCGCCCGCCAGCTTGATGCTGTCGATGCGCAGCGGGAATGGCTTGGCGTCGGGATCGGCCGGGGTCGGCTCGCTCGGCGGCAGCTTGAACAACTGCGCCAGGTTCAGTTGGCCGGATTTGTCGAACAGCAGCTCGGTCTTGGGTTGGTCGAGTTGCACATCGGCCAGGTGCAGGGCGCGAGTCCAAAGGCTGTCGATCTGCAGGTTGGCGTAGAGACGCTCGAAACCCACTTGCTCTTTGCCCGGTTCGCCGATTTTCAAGCCCCAGGCTGTCACTTCCAGGCTGAACGGATTGAGTTCGATACGCTCGATGCGTGCCGGCACCGTGGCGTAATGGGCCAGCTGTTGATTGGCAATACGAAGGGCGATGCCCGGCAAAATCAGAAAACCCAGCAAGCTGTACAGAGCCAGGGCGGTCAACAAGGCGCCAGCGGCGCGGATCAATCCTTTGGGCATGAGTGACGCCATCTATGTCGAACAGGAGTGCCTTGGAGTATGGCACGGGATTTCGGTTCCGAAGCACCGGGCCGCTTGGGAAAAGTACTACAACTGCAGGATGAGGGTTTTCAACGGTGGCTGCTGGTCCTGGGAAGGGAAGTCGGCACCCGGTGTCATGATTTGCCAGTCGCGTACCGGGCGACCGGCTTTCTCAGCGCAACGCAGCACCTGTTCGCGCCAGTCATCCATGCTGACTTTCGCCAAATTGTTGCAGCAGATCAGCACGCCATTGTCGGCCGTCGCGAGCAGCGCAGGCTTGAGCAGGCTCTGGTAGTCACGCAACAGGTCAACGGTGCCAAAGGCGCTCTTGGCCCATGCCGGTGGGTCGAGCAATACCAGGTCATATTGGCGCTGCTCGAGGCGTGGATAGTTCGGCAGTTTCTGCCCGCGACGTTGAGTGATCGGCAAGCCCGCCAGTTGGCGAATCGCCGGGAAGTAGTCGGACTGCACGAATTGCATGGTTGGCAATTGGGGGTTGAGCAGACCGTTTTCGCGACCGACCGCCAGGTTGCCCTCGGCAAAGTCCAGGTTGCACACCTCACGCGCGCCACCGGCCGCCGCGCTCAGGCCGACGCCGCAGGTGTAGGCGAACAGGTTGAGCACGCTCTTGCCGGCGCTGTGCGCCTTGACCCAGCCGCGGGTGTTGCGCAGGTCCAGGAACAGCAGCGGGTCTTGCCCGGCATGGCGCCCACGCACGCGATAATTGAGGCCCCATTCATGGCCCACCAGGTCTACCAGCGCGGCAGGCTCGGCGCGATACACCGTGTCTTCACGGTCGATCCGCGAGTTGCCACGGGAGCGGTCGTTGTAGACCAGCAGCAATTCCAGGCCCATGAACTGGTTGATCAACTGGTGCAGGTCCAAAAGATCGGCTGTTTCCAGGGATTGGTGGAAGCTCTGCACCAGCAACTGTGTGCCGTAACGGTCGATAGTCAGGCCGCCGGCGCCTTCCTGGCTGCCATGAAACAAGCGGTAGCAGTCAGTGCCTTGGGCATGCAACTCGTGGATCAGGTCTTGGCGGTAATCGAGGGCGGCGCGCAGCGCCTGATTCAAGGAAGTCATGGAGCGCGCCTTGCTGTAAATGGGGCGCGGAGTTTAACAGCTATAGGCGCCGGCCTACATCAACCCCATCCGCCGATGGGCACGCTGCACCGAGCCATTGCGCATCGCCCAGCGCAGCAACGGCGCACTGCGCTTGACCCCGGCGCGGATCATTTGCCGTTGCAGCGGGCTTTGGTGTTGCTCGAGCAGGCTGCTCGCCCAGTCGGGCAGCAAGTCGATCCCGGCCTGCATCATCAGCGCACCAAAAGGTTTGGCCAGCGTGCTGGGTGAGGGTGCATTGAGCAGCAGACGCAACACTTCGCGGCTGCGCTCGTCGCACAGCAGTTGGGGACGAATGCGCGCCAGGTAATCCGAAATTTCCTGCCGTGAACGCGGAACATGCCGCGCGCCCAAGCGTTCGGCCACCAACGCAATTTCACTGTAGTAGCGATCCTGATCCCGCCCCGAAAGGCGAGGGTTGCAGTAACGCAGGTGGGCCGTGAGGAAGTTGCTGACCTCCGCCACATGCACCCACGTCAGCAACGCCGGATCGCTGGCCGCGTAAGGTCGCCCGTCCGGGGCGTGCCCCGTCACTTGCAGGTGAATGGTGCGCACTTTTTCGATCAGCCATTCGGCGTCTTTGCGCGAGCCGAACGTGGTTCCGGAAATGAACTGCGAGGTGCGCCGCAAACGCCCGAGCATGTCCTGGCGAAAATTCGAGTGATCCCACACACCCGCCAGGGCCAACGGGTGCAAGGCTTGCAGCATCAAGGCGCTGATGCCACCAATCAACATGCTGCTGAAATCGCCATGGACTTGCCAACTGATCGAGTCCGGCCCGAACAGGCCTGGATCGCCCTTGGGGTTTTCCAGGTCCAGCTGGCCCAGCGACAGGCCGGTGAGGCTCATCAGCTGGGTTTCGATACGGCTGCGGATAAATTCCATGGCGACTCGAGGGTTCCTAGCGGTTCAGGCGTTTGTCGATCAGGCCATCCACGACGCTGGGGTCGGCCAGGGTCGAGGTGTCACCCAGGCTGTCCAGTTCGTTGCAGGCGATTTTGCGCAGAATCCGCCGCATGATCTTGCCGGAGCGGGTTTTCGGCAAGGCCGGCGCCCATTGGATCAGTTCCGGCTTGGCAAAGCTGCCGATTTCCTTGCTGACCAGCTCAAGCAGGTTTTTCTTCAACGCATCGCTGGGTTCAACGCCATTCATGGGCGTGACGAAGGCATAAATTCCCTGGCCTTTGACGTCGTGGGGATAGCCCACCACGGCGGCTTCGGCCACTTGGTCATGCAGCACCAGCGCGCTTTCCACGTCGGCAGTGCCGATGCGGTGGCCGGACACGTTGATCACATCGTCGATGCGCCCGGTGATCCAGTAGTCGCCGTCTTCATCGCGGCGTGCGCCGTCGCCCGTGAAGTAGTAGCCCGGGTAGGGTTTGAAATAGGTGTCGATCATGCGCTGCGGGTCGCCGTAGACGCTGCGAACCTGCCCCGGCCAGCTGGCCTTGATCGCCAGCACGCCACTGCCGGCGCCGCTGATTGGCTTGCCTTGCTCATCCAACAGCACCGGCTCCACGCCAAACATCGGCTGGGTTGCGCAGCCGGGCTTGATCCGCTGGGCGCTGACCAGGGGGCTGAGCATGATGCCGCCGGTTTCGGTCTGCCACCACGTATCGACAATTGGGCAGCGTTGTTCACCGACGGCGTTGAAGTACCAGTCCCAGGCTTCGGGGTTGATAGGTTCGCCGACACTGCCCAGCAGGCGCAAGCTGGCACGGGAGGTATTCTCCAGTGGTCCGTGACCCTCACGCATCAGGGCACGCAGGGCGGTGGGCGCGGTGTAGAAGATGTTCACCTGATGTTTGTCGATCACTTGCCAGAAGCGCGAGCTGTCCGGGTAGCTCGGCACGCCTTCGAACATCAGCGAGGTGGCGCCATTGGCCAGCGGACCGTACACGATGTAGCTGTGGCCGGTCACCCAACCCACGTCGGCGGTGCACCAGAACACTTCGCCGTCGCGGTAATCGAGCACGTACTTGAAGGTCATCGCCGCTTGCAGCAGGTAGCCGCCGGTGGTGTGCAGCACGCCTTTGGGTTTGCCGGTGCTGCCGGAGGTGTAGAGGATGAACAGCGGGTCTTCGGCGTCCATGGGCTCGGGCGGGCAGTCGTCGCTGGCGGCATCCAGCGCTTGCTGGTACTTGAGGTCGCGGCCTTCGTGCCAGGCAAGGTCAGCACCGGTGCGCTCCACCACCAGCACTGTGCTGACGTTCGGGCAGCTGGCCAGGGCCTTGTCGACGTTCTTTTTCAGCGCCACCGGTTTACCGCCGCGCACGCCTTCATCGGCGGTGATCACGGTGCGGCAGTCGGCGTCGAGAATACGGTCACGCAGGGCGTCCGGTGAGAACCCGCCAAAAACCACCGAGTGCACCGCGCCAATGCGTGTGCAGGCCAGCATTGCGTAGGCGGCTTCCGGGATCATTGGCATGTAGATGCACACGCGGTCGCCTTTTTTCACGCCACGGCTTTTCAACACATTGGCCAGGCGGCTGACGTTTTGATGGAGCTGGCGGTAGGTGATTTTTGCAGACCCTGTCGGATCATCGCCTTCCCAGATGAAGGCAGGCTGGTCGGCGCGTTGCGCCAGGTGACGGTCGATGCAGTTGTAGCTGACGTTCAGTTGGCCGCCGGCAAACCATTGGGCGGCGCCGGTGTGAATGTCTGAATGCTGGACGGTGTGCCAGGGTTTGATCCAGTCGAGAAAGCTGTTGGCCTGTTCTGCCCAAAAAGTGTCGGGTTGCTCGATGGATTGGCGATAGAGGCGCTGGTAGTCGGCTTGACTGAGCTGCGCGGCCTGGCGGACGGCATCGGCGTTGGGGAATGTGCTGATATCGAACATGAGCGGTCCTTATTCTTGTTTTGGCGACAAGTCATAAAGATGCACGCAGTGGGGGGAGGGTTCAAGGCCAACGTCCAAACGGACGTTGGCCTTGGTTTACCGGCTTCAGCCGCGGTGACGACCGCGGAAGTAGTTGATCAGGCCTTGGGTCGAAGCATCCTCGGCCGAGGTTTCTTCGGCGCCGGTCAGACGGTTATACACGCCTTTGCCCAGCTCTTTGCCCAACTCCACACCCCATTGGTCGAAGGCGTTGATACCCCAGACCACGCTTTGTACAAACACTTTGTGTTCATACATAGCCACCAGTGCGCCCAGGCGGCGCGGGCTGATGCGTTCAACCACAATGGTGTTGCTCGGACGGTTGCCCGGGATGACCTTGTGCGGGGCCAGCTTCTGCACTTCGGCTTCGGCAACGCCCTTCTCACGCAACTCGGCTTCGGCTTCGCTGCGGGTTTTGCCGAGCATCAGTGCCTGGCTTTGAGACAGGCAGTTGGCGTACAGCCACTGATGGTGGTCGGACACCGGGTTGAAGCTGACAATCGGCACAATGAAGTCGGCCGGAATCAGTTGGGTCCCCTGGTGCAGCAACTGGTGGTAGGCGTGCTGGCCGTTGCACCCTACGCCGCCCCAGATGACCGGGCCGGTATCGGTGGACACTGGCGTACCGTCCTGGCGCACACTCTTGCCGTTGGATTCCATGTCCAACTGTTGCAAGTGTTTGGTGATGTTGCGCAGGTAGTGGTCGTACGGCAGGATCGCGTGGCTCTGCGCACCCCAGAAGTTGCCGTACCACACGCCCAGCAGACCCAGCAGCACGGGCATGTTGGCTTCGAATGGGGCGTTCTGGAAATGCTGGTCCATGGTGTAGGCACCGGACAGCAGTTCCTTGAAGTTGGACATGCCGATCGCCAGGGCAATCGGCAAGCCGATGGCCGACCACAGCGAGTAACGCCCGCCCACCCAGTCCCACATCGGGAAGATGTTTTCTTCGCGGATACCGAAGGCCACGGCCGCGGCGTTGTTGCTTGAGACGGCGATGAAGTGGCGATACAGCTCGGCTTCCGAGCCACCCTGGGCCAGGTACCAGGCGCGGGCGGCCTGGGCGTTTTTCAGGGTTTCCAGGGTGTTGAAGGATTTTGACGAGACGATAAACAGCGTGGTCTCGGCGCGCAGCTTCTGGGTCAGCTCGTGGAACTCGCTGCCGTCAATGTTCGCCAGGTAGTGGCAGCGCACACCTTTGTGGGCGTAGGACAACAGCGCTTCGGAGACCAGCTCCGGGCCGAGGAACGAGCCACCGATGCCGATGTTCACCACGTCGGTGATCGGCTTCTCGGTGTAACCGCGCCACAGGCCATCATGGATGCGGCCGACCAGGTCAGTGATCTGGTTCAGCACCTTGTGCACGTCCGGCATGATGTTCACGCCGTTGACCGACAACTTGTCGCCAACCGGGCGACGCAGTGCGGTGTGCAGGGCCGGACGGCCTTCGGAGGAGTTGACCGGCTCGCCAGCGTAGAGCGCGTTGATCGCGTCTTTAAGGCCGACTTCATTGGCCAGGTCGACAAGCAAGGCGCGCGTTTGGGCAGTGATGAGGTTTTTCGAGTAATCGAGGAAAAGCCCGCAGCTGCTCAAGGTGAATTGGGAAAAGCGCTGGGGATCGGCATTGAATGCGTCGCGCATGCTGAAATCCTGCATGGCTTGGCGATGTTTATCGAGCGCTTGCCAAGCGGGCAGAGCGGTAACGTCATGAGGAGTGCGGTAATACGCCATCGCTGCGGGTTTCCTTTTTATTACGGGGACTTGCCTTTAGGACACTTCTAAATCCGGAACGTCCAGTCTTTCATCAGGCGTTGGGTTCCGGTCAGCGCCAACAATGGCACAGGGCGTTTACATTAAACCTAGCGTGTCGATATGTCTTGGCTTTGTCTGCGCTGTAGCCGGTACTTTTTTATACCGGCACAGCGGGGAGGGCAACAAGCGCGCTTTTTTGAGGGAGAAAAGGCGAGGTCAGGCCAGGGTCAGGTGCAGGTTGTCGATCAGGCGTGTGGCGCCCAAGTACGCGGCCACCAGGATCACTACATCGCGATCCTCTGGCGTGGCGGGACGCAGGTGCACACCTTGGCGCACTTCCAGGTAATCCATGCGCAATCCGGCCGCTTCGATCTGCTGGATCTGCTCGGCACGCAGCTTGGCGAAATCGTGGTCGCCGCCTTTGATGGCGGCGGCAATCTGGCTGAGGCTGCGGTACAGCACCGGCGCGATGGCGCGTTGCTCTTCGCTGAGGTAACCGTTGCGCGAAGACAGCGCGAGACCGTCAGCGGCACGCACGGTGGGCTCGCCGATGATCTGGATGGGCATGTTCAGGTCATGCACCATGGCGCGAATCACTGCCAGTTGCTGATAATCCTTCTGGCCAAACACGGCCATATCCGGCTGGACCATGTTGAACAGCTTGCTGACCACCGTCGCGACACCTTCGAAGTGCCCGGGGCGGCTGGCGCCGCAGAGGCCTTCGGACAGTTGCGGGACGCTGACGCGGGTCTGGCCGGTCATGCCGCCGGGGTACATTTCTTCGACGGTGGGCGCGAACAGCAGGTTGCAACCGGCTTGCAGCAGCTTTTCCTGATCGGCAGCCAGGGTGCGAGGGTATTTGTCCAGGTCTTCGCCGGCACCGAACTGCAACGGGTTGACGAAGATACTCGCCACCACGAAATCCGATTGCTGGGCGGCCTTGGTCACGAGGGTGGCGTGGCCGCTGTGCAGGTTGCCCATGGTGGGCACAAAGCCAATGCGCTTGCCGGCGCTGCGCGCGTGGGCGACTGCAGCGCGCAGTTCTCGTACGGTTTTAACGGTGTTCATGCAGAGAATCCGTGTTCGGCGCCTGGGAAAGTAACGGCTTTGACTTCGTCGACGTAAGCGCTCAACGCGGCCTGGATGCTGTCTTTACCTGCCATGAAGTTTTTCACGAACTTGGGTGCCCGCCCGGTCAGCGACAGGCCGAGCATGTCATGCAAGACCAGAACCTGGCCGTCTGTGGCAGAGCCCGCGCCGATGCCGATTACCGGCACTTTGACTGCCTGGGTGATCTCTGCCGCCAATTCGCTCGGTACGCATTCGAGCAGGATCATCGCGGCACCGGCTTGTTCCAGGGCGATGGCATCCGCGCGCATCTGACGCGCCTGGGCTTCATTGCGGCCTTGTACCTTGTAACCGCCGAGGATGTTCACTGACTGTGGCGTCAGGCCCATGTGCACGCACACCGGCACACCGCGCTCGGCCAGCAGGCGGATCGACTCGGCCAGCCATACGGCGCCTTCGACCTTGATCATGTGCGCGCCGGCCTGCATCAGTTTGCCGGCGTTCTGAAAGGTCTGTTCCAGCGTGGCGTAACCCATGAACGGCAGGTCGGCGATGATGAAAGCGCCATCGTTACCGCGCTTGACGCTGGCGGTGTGGTAGGCGAGTTCATCGGTGGTGACGGGCAGGGTGCTGTCATTCCCTTGAAGAACCATGCCCAGCGAGTCGCCTATCAACAGCACTTCGACACCGGCCTGGCAACTGGCGTGGGCGAAGGTGGCGTCGTAGCACGTCAGCATGGTGATTTTTTCACCTTTGAGCTTGAGGCTCTGCAAGGTGGTCAGGGTAATGTCTGGCATGAAAAGGGTCCTCGTTCAGGCGCTTGGAAACAGCGAGTAACGCGCGTGAGTCTTCGTTTATACAGGCGCACCGTCTTGAGAGCAGTGCTTATAAGGCCTGGATTGCGCCCTTCAGCGCCGGGTTGGCGGCAGCGGGACGCCTATAGTCGTGATGAGGACTCGGGAAGTCAATTGGATGTGTTACCGCATTGTTACGATGGCGGTGTTACCGCTGTTACTGACGCGATTCAGCACGTAGAAGACCGCTTTTGATGGCCTGCGAGATCAAATGTGGGAGCGGGCTTGCTCGCGAATGCGGTGGGTCAGTCAAAGCCTGTAGCGACTGGATCACCGCATTCGCGAGCAAGCTCGTTTTCCCAAAGGGGGCTGCATCAGGCGGTAGAGAGGCGTTCCAGGCCGACAAACGGGCAGGCCTTCAACAGCTCCGCGAGCGTTCGGCCGTCGGGCAGCTGCAACTCAGCGGGGGCCAGTTCGGCCAGCGGGTACAGCACGAACGCGCGCAGGTGCAGCTGGTAGTGCGGCACTGTGAGGCGCGGCTCGTCGATCAGGCGATCGCCAAACAGCAGGATATCCAGGTCCAGCGTACGCGGGCCCCAACGCTCGAGACGTTCGCGGCCCTGGCCGTTTTCGATGGCTTGCAGTGCATCGAGCAGCGCCAGTGGCGCAAGGCTGCTGTCCAAGGCCGCGACCGCATTGGTATAGCGCGGCTGACCGGGGAGCAGGGAGTCACTCTGATAGAAGTCGGACACACCGACGAGGGCGGTGCCTGGCAATAACGCCAACGCCGCAATGGCGCTGCGCAATTGCTGGTCCGGGGCAGCGAGGTTGCTGCCCATACCGATGTAGATACGTTCCACGTTTATTCGCCTGCAGCGTCCGAGGCATCGGCAGACGTGCGTTTGCGCTTGCTGGAGCTGCGACGACGCTTCTTCGGCCCATCGCTGGCGCCATCACCTTTGCTGCCAAGGTCACGAATCATGTCGCGGCGCTGGCTGTCGTTGGCGTCCTGGTAGTCGGTCCACCATTCGCCCAGGCCGTCGGTTTGCTCGCCGGCGCTTTCGCGCAGCAACAGGAAGTCGTAGCCAGCGCGGAAGCGCGGGTTGTCCAGCAGCAGGTCGGCGCGTTTGCCGCTGCGCCGTGGCAGGCGCTCCTGCATGTCCCAGATCTCGCGGATCGGCAGGGTGAAACGTTTCGGAATGGCGATGCGTTGGCATTGCTCGGCGATCAGCTCGTGCGCAGCTTCCTGCATGGCAGGAATCGGCGGCATGCCACGGTCCTGCAGGCGCAGTACGCGTTTGGGCAGGGCCGGCCACAACAAGGCGGCAAACAGGAACGCCGGGGTCACCGGTTTGTTCTGTTTGATGCGCAGGTCGGTATTGATCAAGGCTTCGCTGATCAGCGTGTGGGTGTACGTCGGGTTGTATTCCAGAGCCTCGGCGCTGGCCGGGAACAGTGGGTCGAACAACTGCAGGTCGACGAGCATTTCGAAAGTGTCGGCGGCGTACCCCGAGAGGAACAGCTTGAGCACTTCCTCGAACAGGCGTGCCGAAGGAATTTCCCGCAGCATGGGCGCCAGGTCGCGAATCGGCGCGGCCGTGTGTTTCTCGATACCGAAATTCAGCTTGGCGGCAAAACGCACCGCTCGCAGCATGCGCACAGGGTCTTCCTGGTAGCGCTGCGTCGGGTCGCCGATCAAACGGATCAGGTTGTTGCGAATGTCGTGTACGCCATTGGCGTAATCAAGGATGCGCTCGCTGACCGGGTCGTAATACAAGGCGTTGATGGTGAAGTCGCGGCGTTGCGCGTCTTCTTCCAGGGTGCCATAGACGTTGTCGCGCAGGATGCGGCCGCTTTCGTTGCGGGAAGACTGGTTGGTGTCTTCCTCTTCATCGTTTTGCGGGTGGCCGGCGCGGAACGTGGCGACCTCGATGATTTCGCGGCCGAAGTGGATATGCACCAACTTGAACCGGCGACCGATGATTCGCGCGTTGCGAAATTCGGCACGCACTTGCTCGGGCGTGGCGCTGGTGGCGACGTCGAAATCCTTGGGCGTGATATTGAGCATCATGTCACGTACACAGCCGCCCACCAGATAAGCCTGGTAGCCGGCGTTCTGCAAACGTTCGACGATGTTCACCGCATAGCGGCTGAATTGAGCACGCTGCAATGAATGCTGATTGCTGTTAAGCACTTCAGGCGTGCTGCGAATGTGTTGCGTACGACGCAAGGGAGAACGGAATGACTGGAACAACTTCTTCAGCATGGGATGCACTGTTTGAAGGAATGTTCGGCCATAACGAAGAATGACCGCATGATGGGCGGGGATTCTAGCATTTAGTCGAGGGATGGTGTAGGAACAAGCTGCAGGCCTTGCGCCATAAGCTTAAAAGACAGGGGAACCGGCTAAATGCCGGAAACTACAAGGGGAGCCGAAGCTCCCCCAGAAGTAGTTGCGTGCTCTATTTTTATTATTGATTTCGGGCTTCTTGTTTTTGTTGATCGCCCTCGCCATGAAGCTTCACCTTCATGACACTCCCAATCGGGAGTCAAGAGCAAACGGATTGCTTTGGTCGCTGTGTTGCTGATCTACGATCCAACCAGTTCAGGCTCTGCCTTAGGGCAGTTTTTGTTGTTCTCGGCCTGGTTGCGGGGCAAGCCCCAAATGCAACGCCTCTCCAAAAGAATCAGTTAGCTGCGCCTCCGCCGTGTTGTTTTTATTGTGCGTGAGTCGATACGTCTTATTTTTATTGTCGGGTACTGAGCTTGTTATTGTTTTTGTACTAAGCATATAGCAGGGTGCGTGCCAACTTTTGTGCCGTCCAGCAAAACCGGGGGGTTGAGGCGCTTTCGGCGTTTTCGGGGGCGAAAAAAAGCCGGGGCTTCGTTACCGTAAGCCCCGGCTTTTGTTACGTGAAAATTCAGCGGTAACAGTTTTTTCACATCTGAGGGTGTTACCTGTGGGGGCGCCCCCTCAACTCTCGCTGGCCACGCCGGTCTTGCGACGCGGAATGCCCAGGCGCTGGCGCCGTTCCCACAGGCACTTGCGGCTCACGCCCAGCTTGCGCGCCAGCTCGGTTTCGGTCATGTGGTCCTGGTGCTCAAGGACGAAATGCTGGAAGTAATCTTCCAGTGACAAATCTTCCGTCGGCTCGTGGCTGGTATTGCTACCGCCGCCCTGTTGTGGGGCCAGGCCGATGAAATCGTCGTCTTCCAGGTCACTCAACTCGATGTCGATGCCCAGCAGCTCGGCGGAAATCTCCGGGCTCTCCGACAGAATCACCGCACGCTCGACCGCGTTCTCCAGCTCTCGCACGTTACCCGGCCACGAATAGTGACGAATCGCCTGCTCGGCGTCCGGGGCAAACTTGAGGTCGGTACGGTTGATCCGCGCGCTCTGGCGCAGCAGGAAGGCGCTGGCGATTTCGTTGACGTCGGCACCACGCTCACGCAGGGCCGGCAGCTTGAGGGCGATCACGTGCAGGCGGTAATACAAGTCTTCACGGAACTGGCCGATCTTGGCCAGGCTCTTGAGGTCGCGGTGGGTCGCGGCGATCAGGCGAACATCGACCTTTTGCGATTGCACCGAACCTACGCGGCGAATTTCGCCTTCCTGCAACACGCGCAGCAAGCGCGCCTGGGCTTCCAGCGGCAGTTCGCCGATTTCGTCGAGGAACAAGGTGCCGCCGTCCGCCGCTTCGACCAGGCCCGCACGCCCGGCGCTGGCGCCGGTAAACGCGCCTTTTTCGTGGCCGAACAGTTCGGACTCGATCAGCGATTCAGGAATCGCCGCGCAGTTCACCGAAATCATCGGCGCCTTGGCGCGTTTGGACAGGTTGTGCAGCGCGCGTGCGACCAGTTCTTTACCGGTGCCCGACTCGCCCTGAATCAATACATTGGAGTCGGTGGGCGCGACTTTGCGAATCTTGCTGTACAGGTCCTGCATCGGTGGGCAGGAGCCGATAATGCCGATTTCGCCATTGCTGTTGTTGACGCCGGGCTTGTCCGCACCGCTCGCGGTCTTGCCGGCGGGGCGCTGTTCGGCGGGCGCGCTGCTGGCCGACTGACGGTCGCGCAGAATGCGGGCCACGGCTTGCAGCATTTCGTCGTGGTCGAAAGGCTTAGCGATGTAATCCACCGCGCCCATCTTCATCGAGTCCACCGCCGAACGCAGGCTGGCGTAACTGGTCATGATCAGCACCGGCGTGCCCTGGCCAAGCTTGATCAGCTCGGTGCCTGGCGCGCCCGGCAAACGCAGGTCGCTGACAATCAGGTCGAACGTGGGAATGCTGAATCGCTCTTGGGCTTCCTGCACCGAGCCGGCTTCGCTGACCTGATACTGATTACGTTCAAGCAGGCGACGCAAGGCAGAGCGGATAATTGTTTCGTCTTCGACGATCAAAATGTGCGGCATTGATTCAATTCTCTCGACGGTCTCAGTTCACAGCGGACGTCGCTTCGACATGACGCGGCAAGGTCACCCGAATACGGGTGCCGCGTTGGCTTTCGGTGTCAGCCGGGCTGTCGATGGTGATTTGTCCATAATGCTCTTCAACGATGGAATAGACCAGTGCAAGGCCCAGACCGGTACCTTCACCCGGGTCCTTGGTGGTGAAGAAAGGTTCGAACAATCGGTCCATGATGTTCTGTGGAATACCGCTGCCTTCATCCTCCACGATCAGATCGACCGTGTGCTCGAAAGCCTCGCTCTTGACGCGTACCGCGCTGTGCGGCGGGGACGCGTCACGGGCGTTGGACAGCAAGTTGATCAACACCTGCGCCAAGCGTTGGGAATCGCCGTCGACCCAGTGGTCCGGGTCGCACAGATTGAAGAACTGTACTTCGAAATTGCGCCGGTTCAAGGCCAGCAGCCCAATGGCATCCTGCGCGACTTCGGCCAGGCACACGGCCTCGTCCTGATTCTGATGAGCGCCGGCATGGGCGAAGCTCATCAACGACTGCACGATGCGTGAAACGCGCTTGGTCTGCTCAAGGATCTGCCCGCTGATTTCGGTGATTTCGCCGTCCTCTTCGCGCTCTTCCCGCAGGTTCTGCGCCAGGCAGGCGATACCGGTGATCGGGTTGCCAATCTCGTGGGCCACGCCTGCCGCCAAACGACCAATGCTGGCCAGGCGCTCGGAGTGCACCAGCTTGTCTTCGAGCATTTGCGTGTCGGTCAAGTCTTCCACCAGCAGCACCAGGCCGCTGTTGCCGGGTGCCAGCGGTTCGTCGATCGCCGCTTTGTGCAGGTTGAGCCACCGCGTCTGGCCGTCGAGTGCCAAGTGCTGCTTGTGCAAATGCTCGTCGGGCAGGTTGATAAAGCCCTGCAGCAGTTCTTTCCACGGATCGCCCAGGGTGTTCAGGCGCGAACCCACTACCCGCTGGGCGGCGATGCCGGTCAATTCTTCCATGGCCTTGTTCCACATCAGGATCTCTTGATCCTTGGCCAGGGAGCACACGCCCATCGGCAGTTCCTGCAGGGTCTGGCGGTGGTAGCGGCGCAGCGCGTCGAGTTCGGCGGCAAGGCCGGTGAGGCGCGAGTGGTAATCCTCCAGCCGGCTCTCGATGAAATGGATGTCTTCGGTGACGTAGTTTTCGCCGCCAGCCTTGTAGGGCAAGAACGTTTCGACCATGTCCTGGGACACGCTTGGCCCCATCAGCCCGGACAGGTTGGCCTCGATACGGTCACGCAAGCGTCGCAGCGCATACGGGCGGCGCTCGTCGAACGGCAGGTAGAGGTCGCGCAGTGCCTGTTCGACTTCCTTTTGCGCGGCCTTCGCACCCAGCGGCTTGGCCAGTTGCGTGGCGAACTCCTGGGGTGAGGCGGCATGCAGCTCGCGGCGTTGCGGGCGGCGCACGTTGTCCACCGCGCAGGCTTCGGCGGCGCTGGTTTCTTCGGGGCTGGCGTTGGTGAACAGTGAGATCAAGGTGAACATCAACACGTTGGCAGCCAGTGAAGCGATGGCGGCCATGTGCCAACTGGTGTCGTCCAGCACGTAAATCATGTTCAGCAACGGAATGTAGAAACCCTGCAGGTTGCCGACCAGCGGCAACAGCATGGTAACGATCCACACCAGAATCCCCGCCAGCAGGCCGGCGATAAACCCGCGGCGATTAGCGGTCGGCCAGTACAGCACCGACAATACGCCCGGCAGGAACTGCAAGGTGGCAACGAACGCGACAATGCCGAGGTTGGCAAGGTCTTGCCCGGCGCCCAGCAACAGGTAGAAGCCATAACCGGCCATGATGATCGCGACGATCAGCGCGCGGCGCGTCCACTTCAGCCAGCGGTAGATGTTGCCTTCGGCCGGCGGCTGATACAGCGGCAACACCAGGTGGTTGAGCGCCATGCCCGACAACGCGAGCGTGGTCACGATGATCAAGCCGCTGGCCGCCGACAAACCGCCGACGTACGCCAGCAACGCCAGGGATTTGCTGTTGGCGGCAATGCCGACGCCGAGGGTGAAGTATTCCGGGTTGGTGGTTGCGCCCAGCTTGAGGCCGGCCCACAGGATCAGCGGCACCGCCAGGCTCATCAGCAGCAGGAACAGCGGCAAGCCCCAGCTTGCACTCACTAATGAGCGCGGATTGAGGTTCTCGGTGAAGGTCATGTGGTACATGTGCGGCATCACAATCGCCGAAGCGAAGAACACCAGCAACAGCGTGCGCCATGGGCCTTCCTGCAACGGCGTGTGCAGGGCGGCGAGGGCGGTCTGGTTTTGCAGCAGCCACAGCTCCAGCTGTTGCGGGCCGTCGAACACGCCATACAGCGCATACAGGCCGACGCCGCCGATGGCGATCAGCTTGATCACCGACTCAAAGGCAATCGCAAACACCAGGCCCTCGTGTTTTTCACGGGTGGCGATATGGCGCGAACCGAAGAAAATCGTGAACAGGGTGATCAGCGCGCAAAAAGCCAGCGCGACGCGATGTTGCACGGGCTCACGGGTCAGGATGCTGATGGAATCTGCCACGGCCTGGATCTGCAGGGCCAGCAGCGGCAACACGCCGAGCAACATGAAAATCGTGGTCAGCGCGCCGGCCCAGGTGCTGCGAAAACGGAAGGCAAACAGGTCCGCCAGGGATGACAGCTGGTAGGTACGGGTGATTTTCAGGATCGGGTACAGCAACACTGGCGCCAGCAGGAATGCGCCGGACACCCCAAGGTAACTGGACAGAAAGCCGTAGCCGTACTGATAGGCCAGGCCCACGGTGCCATAAAACGCCCAGGCGCTGGCGTAAACGCCCAGGGACAAGGTGTAGGTCAACGGATGGCGAATGATCGCCCGCGGAATCATTCCGCGCTCACTGATCCAGGCCACGGCGAACAGCGCGGCCAGGTAGGCGGCGCTGATCAGCAGCATCTGGGTGAGGCTAAAGCTCATCGGCATCTTTTTGGCTCTGCAGGATGAAGGTCACGACGATCAGGATCAGCCACAGCAGATAAGGGCGATACCAGGCGCCCGTGGCGTCGATCCACCAATCCATGATGGCGGGGGAAAACAGGTAGATCCCGACGACCAGCAGCAGGACCAATCGATAGATGTACATGTTGGCCTCTGATTAAAAAACTGCGGCGATGGTAACGGATGGCTGGCAAGCTGCAAGCGCCTTCAGCGCAATTGCGCTTCGGCCAGCGTGAGTGTGCGCGGGATCAGGGTTGCATCCCAGTGCGCAATGCCCCAATCGAGCAGTTCCCGTGGGCTGGCGTGCAGCAGTTCAGCGCCGGCGGGCTGGCCGAGGGCGCGCAATGCCCTTAACAGCAAAGGCGTGGCCTGGTCCGGTGTCAACGGCGGGGAACGGTAGGTTTTGCCCAACTTGTTACCGTCCGGCTGCACGATCAACGGCACGTGCAGGTAGCGCGGCTGGCGCAGGCCCAGCAGTTCTTGCAGGTAGAGCTGGCGTGGCGTGGAATCGAGCAGGTCGGCACCGCGCACGATGTCGGTCACACCTTGCCAGGCGTCGTCGAGCACGACGGCCAATTGATAGGCATACAAGCCGTCGCGGCGACGGATGACGAAATCGCCTGCGTCGCGGCCCAGGTGCTGTCGGAATTCGCCCTGTACGCGGTCGGTAAAGTGGTATTCCAGCTCGGGTACGCGCAGGCGAATGGCCGCGTCGTGCTGATCGTGCCCGGCATTGCGGCATAAACCAGGGTAAATCCCGTGGTAGGGCTCCAGCTGTTTGCGCGAGCATGTGCAGGCGTAGGCCAGGCCGTGGTTGAACAGGCCGTCGAGGACTTTGGCGTAGGCGTCATGCCGCTCGCTTTGTCGGACCAGTTCGCCATCCCACTCAAAGCCGTAGCTTTCCAGGGCGTGCAGGATCGCCGTCTGGGCGCCGGGTTCTTCACGCGGTGGGTCGAGGTCTTCCATGCGCATCAGCCAGCGGCCGTGATTGGCGCGGGCATCGAGGTAGGAAGCGAGGGCGGCAACCAGCGAGCCGAAATGCAAATGGCCGCTGGGCGTGGGGGCGAAACGCCCGATATAGGTAGAGGCTGTCATGGGCCGGATACTACTGGAAAATCGGTAAACGCCAGAAACAAAAATGGGGCGTTTGCACGCCCCATTCGTTCAGCCCGGCAGGATTACTTGCCGACCTGTTTTTCCTTGATTTCAGCCAAGGTTTTGCAGTCTACGCACAGGTCCGCGGTTGGGCGGGCTTCCAGGCGGCGAATACCAATCTCGACGCCGCAGGATTCGCACCAGCCATATTCCTCGTCTTCGATCAGTTGCAGCGTTTTGTCGATTTTCTTGATCAGCTTGCGTTCACGATCACGGGCGCGCAGTTCGAGGGCGAATTCCTCTTCCTGGCTGGCACGGTCTGCCGGGTCCGGGAAGTTGGCGGCTTCGTCCTTCATGTGGTCAACGGTGCGGTCGACCTCTTGCATCAAGTCCTGCTTCCACTTTTGCAGGATCTTGGTGAAGTGCTGGCGCATGGGCTTGCCCATGTACTCCTCACCTTTCGTTTCGACGTAAGGTGTGAAGCCACTGAGGCTCTGCTGCTGTTGCTTTGCTTGGGTGGACATGAATAGACCGCCTCTCACTCTTCTAATCCATTGCGCAGGATTGCAACGTCACCGACACCTGCCGGCCCTGCGGCTGCAAGCGGGCGAACTTACCAGATAGATTCGGGGTGCGCCACTCCCGGTTGTCGAGGCCCAACTTGGCGGGGGTGCAAACTGCAACAGCCCGCCATGGCTGGGTATAGTGTGTCTCGAATGTTGATTTTAGTCGTTTTGCAAGCGCTTGCTCGGTTCGTCATGGACGGCCGAGCAGGCAATAGAGCATGTTTTACCGCGAGGGTTCGGTAGAATCCTGATTTTGTCCTCACCGTTAAGGAAGGCTAATGGCTCAGCCCTACAGTGCGCGCAGTCGCGCCATCGAACCTTTTCATGTCATGGCGCTGCTGGCGCGAGCCAATGAGCTGCAGGCAGCCGGCCATGACGTGATCCACCTGGAAATCGGCGAGCCGGATTTCACCACGGCCGAGCCCATCATCCAGGCCGGCCAGGCGGCGCTGGCCAACGGTAAGACCCGCTACACCGCAGCGCGCGGGTTGCCGGAGTTGCGCGAGGCCATCAGCGGTTTCTACCAGCAGCGTTACGGGCTGAACATCGATCCTGAGCGCATTCTGATCACCCCTGGTGGTTCCGGTGCGTTGCTGCTGGCGAGCAGCCTGCTGGTCGATCCGGGCAAACATTGGTTGCTCGCCGACCCGGGCTATCCGTGCAACCGACATTTTCTGCGCTTGGTGGAAGGCGCGGCGCAGCTGGTGCCGGTTGGCCCGGACGTGCGCTACCAATTGACCGCCGAGTTGGTGGCCAAACATTGGGACCAGGACAGCGTAGGCGCGTTGGTCGCTTCCCCGGCCAACCCCACCGGCACGATCCTTACACGGGACGAGTTGGCAGGGTTGTCCAGCGCAATCAAGGCGCGCGACGGCCACTTGGTGGTGGACGAGATCTATCACGGCCTCACGTACGGCACCGATGCCGCCAGCGTGCTGGAAGTGGACGACGACGCGTTCGTCCTGAATAGTTTTTCGAAGTATTTCGGCATGACCGGCTGGCGCCTGGGTTGGCTGGTGGCGCCGCCCGCTGCGGTGGGTGAATTGGAAAAGCTCGCGCAAAACCTCTACATCAGCGCGCCGAGCATGGCCCAGTACGCGGCACTGGCGTGTTTTACCCCGCAAACGTTGAGCATTCTGGAGCAGCGCCGCGCCGAATTCGGTCGCCGTAGGGATTTCCTGCTGCCGGCCCTGCGCGAACTTGGATTCGGGATCGCCGTGGAGCCGGAAGGGGCATTCTATTTGTATGCCGATATCAGCGCGTTCGGCGGTGATGCCTTCGCGTTCTGTCGGCATTTCCTCGAAACCGAACACGTGGCGTTTACGCCCGGGCTGGATTTTGGCCGCTATCAAGCCGGCCACCATGTGCGTTTTGCCTACACGCAAAATATCGATCGGCTACAACAGGCGGTAGAGCGTATCGCCCGTGGTTTGCGGAGCTGGCAAGGCTGATGCGTTTTCATCCTCCTCTCGAAGAAGCGCGGCTGATCCGCCGCTACAAGCGTTTTCTCACCGATATCGAAACCGTTACCGGCGAGTTGCTGACGATTCACTGCCCGAACACCGGCTCGATGCTCAATTGCATGGTGGAGGGCGGCCAGGTCTGGTTCAGTCGCTCCACGGACCCCAAGCGCAAGTTGCCCGGCACCTGGGAAATTGCCGAAACGCCGCAGGGGCGGCTGGCGTGCGTCAACACGGCGCGCGCCAACCAATTGGTCGAGGAGGCGTTGCGCGCGGGGGTGATCACTGAGCTCAACGGGTTTACTGCCTTGAAGCGCGAAGTGCCTTATGGCCAGGAAAAAAGCCGCATCGATTTTCGCCTCGATTACCCGCAAGGCGCGGCGTTTGTCGAAGTCAAAAGCGTCACCCTGGGCTTTGATGACACGGCGGTGGCAGCCTTCCCCGATGCGGTGACCCAGCGCGGCGCCAAGCACCTGCGCGAGTTGGCGCACCTGGCGCGTGACGGGGTGCGGGCGGTGCAGTTGTATTGCGTCAACCTGTCGGGGATCGAGGCGGTGCGCCCAGCGGTTGAAATCGACGCTGGTTACGCTGCGGCATTGCGTGAGGCCAAGGCCGCCGGTGTGGAGGTATTGGCCTACGGTGTGCGAGTCACGCCTGAGGAAATTGTTGTAGAACGTCGTTTGGATGTACTGATCAGCGACTAGAGTTGCACCCACAGGCCCTGCGCGTCTTCGCGGCCGGGCAGGGCGGTGAGGCTCTGGCCCGCGCAGGGGCCGGCGATGCATTCGCCGCTTTCGATCAGGAACAGCGCGCCGTGAGTGGCGCACTGGATCAGGCTGGCGCTGGTGTCGAGGAACTGATCGGGTTGCCATTCCAGCGCGATGCCGCGATGGGGGCAACGGTTGATATAGAAGTAGGCAACGCCGTCCCGGCGCACGGCCAACAGTTTGCAACCGTCGATCTCGAAGCCGAGGCTGCTGTTGGCTGCAAGGGTGTCGGAGGTGCAGAGAAACTTCATTTCAATCCTTAAGTGCCTTGACGTTCAAATGCAAACAATTATCAAATGCCGGCTTCGCCCCGCCCCTGGAAGGAAACCCTGTTATGCGTCTGAGTACCAGCGCTATTGCGTTTGTTGCCTCACTGCTGGTCCACCACGGGGCGCAAGCCTCTGAACTGCCGCAACGCTGGGTGAGTGCCGGTGGAGCGCTGTCGGAATGGGTGACGGCCTTGGGCGGCGAATCGAAACTGGTGGGCGTGGATACTACCAGCCAGCACCCGGAATCGCTGAAGGCCTTGCCGAGCATAGGTTACCAGCGCCAGTTGTCGGCGGAAGGCATTCTCAGCCTTCGCCCGCAAGTACTGGTCGGCACCGAGGAAATGGGGCCGCCGCCGGTACTTGCGCAAATTCGCGGCGCCGGCGTGCAGGTGGAAATGTTTTCGGCCGAGCCGGACCTGCCAACCCTGAAAGGCAACTTGCAGCACCTTGGCAAGTTGCTGGGCAGTGAGGCTAAAGCCAACGAATTATTTACCGGATATGAACAAGCACTCGAGCAGCAGAAGCGCTGGGTCACTCAGGCCCAGGCCACGCAAAAAACCCCGGGTGTGCTGTTGGTGCTCGGTCATGCGGGCGGCAAGCCGCTGATCGCAGGTAAAGACACCGCCGCCGATTGGCTGTTGCAGCAGGCGGGCGGACGCAACTTGGCCACCCATACCGGCTACAAACCTTTTTCGGTGGAGTCGTTGGCGGGGCTGAGTCCTGATGTGCTGGTATTTGCTGACCGTGCCTTGACCGGCGATGCAGCGCGCGCGGCGCTGTTCAAGGAAAACCCGATTTTGGCCTCAACGCCGGCGGCCGAAAATGGCCGGGTGTTTGAGCTGGACCCCACCCTGCTGGTGGGCGGCCTGGGCCCGCGTGTGCCGCAAAGCCTGGTGCAACTGTCTGCCGGGTTCTATCCGTCCCAGGCTAAACCTGCTCCATGACCCCTCTGGTTAAGCCGAAAACACTGTTTATCGGGCTGGCGCTGTTGTGTGTGTTGGCGACCTGGCTCTCATTAGCCTTGGGGCCGGTCAGCCTGCCGTTGCTGGACACACTCAGGGCCGCGTTGCGCTTGATGGGCGTGCCGATTGCAGCCGACGGCCTGGAGCAGGCCGAATTGATCCTGGGGCAGATTCGCCTGCCGCGCACATTGCTTGGCCTGGCGGTCGGCGGCGTGCTGGCGTTGTCGGGCGTGGCGATGCAGGGGTTGTTCCGTAATCCGCTGGCGGATCCCGGGCTGGTCGGGGTGTCGAGTGGCGCGGCGCTGGGGGCGGCGATTGCGATTGTCGGGGGGTCGTTTTTTGGCGGACTGCCGGATGCGTTCGGGCCTTACCTGCTGTCGCTGTGTGCGTTTCTCGGTGGTTTGGGAGTGACTGCGCTGGTCTATCGCCTGGGGCGCCGTAACGGCCAGACCAATGTTGCGACGATGCTGCTTGCCGGCATCGCGCTCACGGCCCTCGCCAGCTCGGCGGTCGGGCTGTTTACCTATTTGGCCGACGACGCCACTCTGCGCACCCTGACGTTCTGGAACCTGGGCAGCCTCAATGGCGCGAGCTACTCGCGGTTGTGGCCGTTGCTGCTGGTGAGCGCGGGTGTCGCGCTTTGGTTGCCGCGCCGCGCCAAGGCGCTGAATGCCTTGTTGCTGGGTGAGTCCGAGGCCAGCCACCTGGGGATTGATGTGGAAGGGCTCAAGTGTGAGCTGGTGTTCTGCACCGCTTTGGGCGTGGGGGCGGCAGTAGCGGCGGCGGGGATGATCGGGTTTGTCGGGCTGGTGGTCCCGCACTTGGTGCGGTTGCTGGCCGGGCCCGACCATCGTGTGCTGTTGCCAGCCTCGGTGCTGGCCGGCGCGAGTTTGTTGCTGTTTGCAGATTTGGTGGCGCGCCTGGCCTTGGCGCCCGCGGAGTTACCGATCGGCATTGTTACGGCGTTTATCGGTGCGCCGTTTTTTCTTTATCTGTTGTTGCGAGGACGCGCCTGATGCTGCGAGTGGAAGCGCTGCAGATCCGGCGTGGTCGCAAGACTGTGTTGGCCGATGTCAGCCTGGACCTGTTACCGGGCCAGGTACTTGGCGTGCTAGGCCCCAATGGTGCTGGCAAAAGCACCTTGCTCAGCGCGCTGTGCGGTGAGCTGCACCCTGATCAGGGCGCGGTGTGGCTGGATCAGCAGGCGCTCAAGAGCTGGACCGGCCCGCAGCGCGCCCAGCGCTTGGCGGTGTTGCCGCAAACCTCGACCCTGGATTTTGCGTTTCGCGTTGAAGAAGTTGTCGGCATGGGGCGTTTGCCGCATCAGACCGGGCGCGTGCGTGACGACGAGATCATCCGTGCGGCGTTGCAGGCGGCGGACATCAGCCATTTGAGCGGCCGCAGCTACCTGGCGTTGTCTGGCGGGGAGCGCCAACGTGTGCACTTGGCGCGGGTATTGGCGCAACTATGGCCGGGCGAGGCGGGGCAGACGTTGCTGCTGGATGAGCCGACGTCGATGCTTGACCCTTTGCATCAGCACACGACCTTGCAGGCTATTCGCAGTTTTGCCGATCG
Source organism: Pseudomonas sp. TREG-RG-20F-10-E-6-01 (assembly GCF_022662455.1). Classification (NCBI taxonomy): domain Bacteria; kingdom Pseudomonadati; phylum Pseudomonadota; class Gammaproteobacteria; order Pseudomonadales; family Pseudomonadaceae; genus Pseudomonas; species Pseudomonas sp. TREG-RG-20F-10-E-6-01. Next base: position 131,717 of record NZ_JAKNQP010000010.1, read on the forward strand.
AGGCGCGGCCGTGCTGGTGATCCTCCATGACCTGAATCTGGCTGCGCGTTACTGTGATCGCATTCTGCTGCTGGAAGGCGGGCGTCCGCATGCCTTGGATACGCCCGCACACGTCTTGCGACCTGAGCCGCTCAAGGCTGTGTTTGGGCTGGATGTGTTGGTGCAGCCGCACCCGGAGCGTGGGCATCCGTTGATTATCGCGCGCTGAGCCTCACGGTTTTATAGGCGTTTTACAGGCAAAAAAAGACCCGGCAAGAGCCGGGTCAAATAACCGTGATTAGCCTGATGAGGAGATAATCTGAGAGTCCGAACCAATGGTCTTTCAGTTATCGGCTGATCTCGCGACCAGTTGTGATAATCATAACGATTCTCATTTGAGAGTCAACATTTGTTTTTGCTCGACCTGCGGATTTTCTCAAACAGGCGTTCGTAATGCCTGTAAACGTTGAGTTTTATCGCTGAGCTAATTCTTCTGACGTGCCGAAATCGCATCCAGCTGGCGGTTCAGCGCTTCCTTTCGCTCCGCGGGAATGTCGTTCCAGTGCACATCCATCAATGCGCCTTCAATGGCGTACAGCAATACCTTCGACGCCCGGAAACCGCGAGTTCGCACTGCCCGGTAGGCATCGACCGCTCCCAGACGGCGCAAGTCGGACGCGCTGTGGATGCCCACCGCATGCAGCCACTGCGCCGACGTCTTGCCAAGGTTTTTCAGGTGTTGCAGCTCATCGTTCATCAAGCCTCCTTGCGACGGCCGAATGGTTCGGTGGGTATCGTGACCAGGCAAGCCTGAAAAGGAGTGTAGCGCTCAGTAGGAAAAGCGTAGTTCTTTGGTCAGGAACGGCTGAAACGCTTATAAGAATGCTCAGGAGGTTTTAAGCAGAGGCACGGCGAACCACCCGGCACACTTGATGCGTAGCCGGGGGCGGGCATATGGCGTCACTTGGTGCGATAGCGCAGGCGAGTACCGAAATTAACCGACATGAGGATTTCGTCGGCGGTCAGTTCAGGTGGAAAGTAGGTGCCGGAAATTTGTGCATGCGCCAGGCTGGCGCCTTCCAGTGAGCAGTCGCGTAGATCCAGGCCACGCAGATCGGCAGAACGGAAATACGCATCGGTGAAATCTACGCCCGTGGCGTTCAGGTCGCGCAAGTCCAGCCCACGAAAGTCACCGCCACGCATGTCGATGCTGCCGTCTTTAGGCCGTTCCTGGTTGAAGCCTCGAATGTCGTCCTTGTGCAGGAGCGCGTAGAGCGGAGTATCAAGAAGCTTGGGCTGACTCATGACGGCGACTCCTGTTGGAATTATGACGCCATTATAGTGCCACTATTGCTCGGTCGTGCACCGTAGATCGGTGACACGACCAAGAAATATTTCTTACAGGCCTGGCAGGCGTTGGCGAATATGCGCCACCAGAGCATCCAGGGTTCCGCTTTCATTGGTCTCTACACGCTTGCTGAGCAGCAATTCTTCAGCCGTCAGCGGGTCTCGGTTGGCCTGCTGCTCTTCAATGATGGTCAGCGTCGCGTCGGAAGGGTCGTTCTTATCCGCCTGACGTTGTGCCAACCAGCTGGCGATAACGGCTTGCGGTGCGTTGCAATCCAGGATCAGGAATGGCGCGCCGGTGGCCTCGGCAATCTTCGCGGCGGCGTCGCGCTGTTCACGTTTGAGGAAGGTGGCATCCAGTACGACCGGGTAGCCGGCGCGCAAGACGATATCGGCGATTTCATTCAGGCGAGCATAGGTTGCTGCGCTGGCGTCGGCGGCATAGATGCCGGCCTGTGGTGTGTTTTCCACGTGCTGTTCGCCAAACAGGCGTTTGCGTTCCACATCCGAGCGCAGGCGCACGGCGCCCAAGGCTTCCACCAGGCGCATGGCAACGTGGCTCTTGCCGACTGCCGATACGCCGTGGGTAATTGCCAGGAAGCGCGAAGGAATAGTGCTGTAGCTTTCGGCCAGGTTGGCGTAGTTGCGGTACTGGCGCAGGGTAGTGGCGCGCTGCACCGGGCTTGCCTCGCTCGGCATGCTGAACAATGCAACCTTGGCGCGTACCAGCGCCCGGTAAGCTTTATAGAAGTTCAGCACTTCCAGGCCTTGGTAATCGCCGGTCAGTTCCAGGTATTGGCTGATAAAGCGACGTGCCAGGGATTTGAGGCCACGGTCTTCCAGGTCCATCGCCAGGAAGCCGGTGTCGGCGTACACATCGGTGAAGCGGAACGGCTCGTTGAACTCGATGCAGTCGAAGATGACGACTTGGCCGTCGATCATCGTCGCATTGCCCAAGTGGATATCGCCGTGACATTCACGCGTGAAGCCCTCGAGCTTGCGCTGAGCCAGCAAAGGCTTGAGGCGCTCGAAGCTGCTTTCGGCCCAGGCCTGCAGAGCTTCCAGCTGGGCCAGGTCGGCCTTGTCGCTGAGGAAAGGACGGATCTGATCGAAGTTCTGGCGCACCGGCGCCATCACCTCGTCCGGGGTGCCGGCCGGGTGCGCCTGTGGAACCTTTGGTGCGGTGAGGTGGAAATGCGCAATCTGCTTGGCCATTTCATCGATGTGCGCGCTGGTCAGTTCGCCGTTGGCTTGCAAGGTGCTCAGCAGTTGGCTTTGCGGGAACTGGCGCATTTTCAGCGCGTACTCGATTACCGGGCCATCGCCGCCCAGTTGCGGAGCCTCGGCGGTGCCGGTAATTGGCAACACTTCAAGATACAAATCTTCGGTCAGGCGCTGGTTGAGGCGTAGTTCTTCGTTGCAGAAGTGCCCCCGGTCGTCCAGTTGTGTGAAATCCAGAAAGCCGAAGTTCATCGGCTTCTTCAGTTTATAAGCGAAGGGGCCAGTCAGAATGACCCAGGAAATATGGGTCTCGATAACTTGAAACGCTTCAACCGGATGGGGATACAAAGCCGGGTTTTGCAGGGCAGCGATCAGGGACTGGCTCACGGGCGATCCTTCAAAGTCTGGGGGAAATCATGGCGGGCATTATGGCTGTTACAGCCGGTCGTGCAAACCGCTGTCCGGCTCATGTTGATCATCAATAAAGTGCGTATAATCCGCCGCCATGACTCGAACCCGATCTCCCCGTTCCCGTAAAAAACCTCCTTCCCGCGGCCTGCGTCCGTGGCTGGGCTGGGCGCTCAAGCTCAGCCTGGTGGGCCTTGTGGTGCTCGCCGGCTTCGCGGTGTACCTCGATGCTGTGGTCCAGGAGAAGTTCTCCGGCAAGCGCTGGACCATTCCGGCCAAGGTGTACGCACGCCCGCTGGAACTGTTCACCGGCCAGAAGCTGAGCAAGGATGACTTCCTGACCGAGCTCGACGCCTTGGGTTACCGCCGCGAAGCCGTGAGCAATGGCCCTGGCGCCGCGGCCGTCAGCGGCAATACCGTCGACTTGAATACCCGCGGCTTCCAGTTTTATGAAGGCCTGGAAAAAGCCCAGCCGGTGCGCGTGCGCTTCTCTGGCGATTACGTCGCCGAGCTGTCGTCGCTCAATGGTTCGAAGTTGCCTGTGGTGCGCCTGGAACCGCTGCTGATCGGCGGCATTTACCCCAAGAACCTGGAAGATCGCATCCTGATCAAGCTTGATCAGGTGCCGCCGTATCTGCTTGAAACATTGGTTGCCGTCGAAGACCGCGACTTCTACAGCCACTGGGGTGTCTCGCCCAAGTCGATTGCCCGCGCCATCTGGGTTAACACCTCTGGCGGCAAGATGACGCAGGGTGGCAGTACGCTGACGCAACAATTGGTCAAGAACTTCTACCTGACCAACGAGCGCAGCCTGACCCGCAAGCTCACCGAAGCCATGATGGCGATGCTGCTGGAGCTGCATTACAGCAAGCAGGAAATCCTCGAGGCTTACCTCAACGAAGTATTCGTCGGCCAGGATGGCCAGCGCGCCGTTCACGGCTTTGGCTTGGCCAGCCAGTTCTTCTTCGGTCAGCCGTTGTCCGAGTTGAAATTGCATCAGGTCGCGTTGCTGGTGGGCATGGTCAAGGGGCCGTCCTATTACAACCCGCGTCGCAACCCGGAGCGTGCGCTTGAACGTCGTAACCTCGTGCTGGACGTACTCGAGCAACAGGGCGTGGCTACCGATGAACAAGTCGCGGCCGCAAAGAAAATGCCACTGGGTGTAACCACTCGCGGCAAGCTGGCCGACAGCTCCTTCCCAGGCTTTATCGACCTGGTCAAACGTCAGTTGCGCGAAGATTACCGCGACGAAGACTTGACTGAAGAGGGCCTGCGGATCTTCACCAGTTTCGACCCGATTTTGCAGATGAAAGCCGAAGCGTCGGTCAACGACACCTTCAAACGCTTGACCGGCCGCAAGGGCGCCGATGAAGTCGAGGCGGCCATGGTGGTGACCAACCCGGAAACCGGTGAAGTCCAGGCCATGATCGGCAGTCGCCAGGCCAGCTTTGCCGGTTTCAACCGTGCGCTGGATGCCGTGCGGCCGATCGGCTCGCTGGTCAAGCCTGCGGTCTACCTGACGGCCCTGGAAAAACCGAGCAAATACACGCTGACCAGTTGGCTGTCGGATGACCCGTTGTCGGTCAAAGGTGCCGATGGCCAAGTGTGGACGCCGCAGAACTTCGATCGCCGCTCTCACGGCACGGTTTTCCTGTATCAGGGCCTGGCGCATTCCTACAACATCTCCACCTCACGCCTCGGGCTGGAAGTCGGGGTGCCGAATGTGTTGAAAACCTTGGGTCGCCTGGGCATCAACCGTGAGTTCCCGTCGTTCCCATCGATGCTGTTGGGCGCCGGCGCCATGACCCCTATGGAAGTGGCCACCATGTACCAGACCCTCGCCAACGGCGGTTTCAATACCCCGATGCGCGGTATCCGCAGCGTGCTGACTGCCGAGGGTGAGCCGCTCAAGCGCTATCCGTTCCAGATTCAGCAGCGCTTTGATGCAGGCTCCATTTACCTGATCCAGAACGCCATGCAGCGCGTAATGCGCGAAGGCACCGGGCGCTCGGTTTACAGCGTGCTGCCGTCGAACCTGACGCTGGCGGGCAAGACCGGTACCAGTAACGATTCGCGTGACAGCTGGTTCGCAGGCTTTGGCCAGGACGTGCTGGCCGTGGTTTGGCTGGGGCGTGACGACAATGGCAAGACGCCGTTCACCGGCGCCACCGGTGCGCTGCAGGTCTGGACCAGCTTCATGCGCAAGGCCGACCCGTTGCCGCTGAACATGCCGCAACCGGACAACATCGTGCAGGCCTGGATTGATCCGCACACGGGGCAGGGCTCCGATGCCAACTGTCCGGGCGCGGTGCAGATGCCGTATATTCGCGGCAGCGAGCCACCACCCGGCGCCGCATGCGGTGGCAGTGCCCCTGCTGACGCGGAATCGGTGATGGATTGGGTCAAGGGCTGGATGAACTAAGCAAAGAGGGTTTCACGTGAACAAGTGGTTGATTCCAGCTATTACAGCTCTGGCAGTGCTCAGCGGTTGCTCCAGCGTGCAGCGCGGTTCGATTCCCGTGGTGGATTCGAGTACCACCGTTTCCAATAACGATCGCATTTCGGCCAACGGCGGCTTCCGTCAGACCGTGGTCAAGCGTCCGGCCCAAGCCACACCGCAGGCCATGCCGCAGGATTCGGGTGTGGTAGTGATGGTGCCGGGCGGTGGTGCTGCAACGTCGGCGCCGATCAGCGCCGAGCCGTGGACCCCAGGCCCAAGCACGTCGGGGCCGGTTGATTCCACGCCGATCCAGACGGCGCCGGTTAACCAGGGCACCTACAACATGCCGTCGACGCCGAGCGGTATCCCGTCGTCGTCGAACGCTGGCGGCCTGTCGGCTGATGAGCAACTGGACGGACCAGTGCTGTCGCTGTTGACCACCGCCCAGCAACAGCAGGCCGGTGGTGATTTGAACGGCGCTTCGTCCAGCCTTGAGCGTGCCCAGCGCGTGGCACCTCGCGAGCCGCAAGTGTTGTATCGCCTGGCCCAGGTGCGTATGGCTCAAGGTGATGCGCCGCAAGCCGAACAGTTCGCCCGTCGCGGCCTGAGCCTGGCCAATGGTCGTCCCGATCTGCAAGCCAACCTGTGGGCCCTGATTGGTGACGCGCGTGCTGCCCAAGGCGATGCTGCCGGTGCTGCGCAGGCTCGCCAGAAAGCCAAGGTCAGCCTCTGATGGATGCACGTTTTCCCGCGATTGCCGAACAGTTATTGCTGATCGAGCGCGAATTGCGCGTGCAGGGCTGGTGGGACGAGGTGTCCCCCAGCGCAGAGGCGCTCAGCAGTGTCGAGCCTTTTTCGGTTGATACCCTGGATTTTCATCAGTGGCTGCAATGGATCTTCCTGGTGCGCATGAAGCAGATCCTCGAGCAGGATCTGCCGTTGCCTAATGCGTCGGGGATTCTGGAGATGGCGGAGATGGTTTACGCCGATCGCCCGCGTGAGAGCCTCGGTTTGCGTAACGCGCTGAAAAAGTTCGACCAATTGATCGTCGACGCTCGTTAATTGCCTGACTGCCGGGTTTTCCGGCAGTCTTGCGCACATTTCTACCGCTTGACGACATTCAGGCGAGTTTTATCCCTCCTCAAACCCCTTTAATCTACGTTCTCATGCGCTTAGTTGGAAAAAAGCGCAATTATTGCTTGACTTGAAGGGGCTGAAACAGAAGAATCCAAAGTCCGCTGTATCGGGACTGCCAGAAGCAGGCCCGCTCAGCAGATCATGAGGCGCATATCCGCGCCGACCTGTAACACCCGCAACGCGTTACCTCGCGCTGGGTGGGAAAAGCCCGCAACACTTGGGACGATCCCAATACTTGCTCAGTCAGTGCTGACGTAGTCGGCGACCACCGTCGCTCATGCTCTGTTGAGAAGTAAACCTATTAAGACCCGTCGGTTTTTAACGGACGGTATTCTGGCGTTTTAGAGGTGAACAACGTGGAGCTTTTATCTGGCGGTGAGATGCTCGTCCGCTTTTTGCGTGACGAAGGCGTCGACTATATCTACGGGTACCCAGGTGGTGCTCTGCTGCATGTTTACGACGCACTGTTCAAGGAACCGGCTGTTACCCACATCCTGGTTCGCCACGAACAGGCTGCGACCCATATGGCTGACGGTTACGCCCGTGCCACCGGTAAAGCCGGTGTGGTACTGGTGACGTCCGGCCCAGGCGCAACGAATGCCATTACCGGCATCGCGACTGCGTATATGGACTCTATTCCGATGGTGATCATTTCCGGCCAGGTCGCAAGCACCATGGTGGGTACCGATGCATTCCAGGAAACCGACATGATCGGTATCTCCCGGCCGATCGTGAAACACAGCTTCATGATCAAGCATGCCTCGGAAATCCCGGAAGTCATGAAAAAGGCGTTCTACCTCGCACAGTCCGGTCGCCCGGGCCCTGTTGTGGTCGATATCCCGAAAGACATGACCAACCCGGCTGAAAAGTTCGAATACATTTTCCCGAAGAAAGCCAAGCTGCGTTCCTACAGCCCGGCTGTTCGTGGGCACTCGGGGCAAATCCGCAAGGCGGCAGAAATGCTTCTGGCGGCCAAACGCCCGGTGCTGTACTCGGGCGGTGGCGTGATCCTGGGCGGCGGTTCTGCTCCACTGACCGAGCTGGCCAAGCTGCTTAATTTGCCAGTCACCAACACGTTGATGGGCCTCGGCGCATTCCCGGGCACGGACCGTCAGTTCGTCGGCATGCTCGGCATGCACGGCAGCTACACCGCCAACCTGGCCATGCACCACGCCGACGTGATCCTGGCAGTGGGCGCGCGTTTTGATGACCGTGTGATCAACGGCGCGAGCAAGTTCTGCCCGAATGCCAAGATCATCCATATCGACATCGACCCGGCGTCCATCTCCAAGACCATCAAGGCCGATGTGCCGATCGTGGGGCCGGTAGAAAGTGTGTTGACCGAGATGGTTGCCGCGCTCAAGGACATCGGCGAAACGCCGAACAAGGAATCCGTTGCCAGCTGGTGGAAGCAGATCGACGAATGGCGCGGTGACCGCGGCCTGTTCCCTTACGACAAAGGCGACGGCAGCGTCATCAAGCCACAAACCGTGATCGAAACCCTGTGCGAAGTGACCAAGGGCGATGCCTTTGTAACTTCCGATGTGGGCCAGCACCAAATGTTCGCCGCGCAGTACTACAAGTTCGACAAGCCTAACCGCTGGATCAACTCCGGTGGCCTGGGCACGATGGGCTTTGGTTTCCCTGCGGCCATGGGTGTGAAGCTGAGCTTCCCCGACACCGACGTCGCGTGCGTCACCGGTGAGGGCAGCATCCAGATGAACATTCAGGAGTTGTCGACGTGCTTGCAGTACGGCCTTCCGGTGAAGATCGTCTGCCTGAACAACGGCGTACTGGGCATGGTTCGTCAGTGGCAGGACATGAGCTACGGCAGCCGTCACTCCCATTCCTACATGGAATCGCTGCCAGATTTCGTAAAATTGGTTGAAGCCTACGGCCACGTCGGCATTCGCATCACCGATTTGAAAGATCTGAAGCCGAAGATGGAAGAGGCGTTCGCCATGAAGGACCGCCTGGTGTTCCTCGATATTCAAGTGGATACCAGCGAGCACGTCTACCCGATGCAGATCAAAGACGGCTCTATGCGCGACATGTGGCTGAACAAGACGGAGCGTACTTAATCATGCGGCACATTATCTCCCTGCTTCTGGAGAACGAACCCGGCGCTCTGTCTCGTGTTGTCGGCCTGTTTTCGCAACGCAACTACAACATCGAAAGCCTGACCGTGGCGCCGACCGAAGACCCGACCCTGTCGCGTCTGACGTTGACCACCGTGGGCCACGATGAGGTGATCGAACAGATCACCAAGAACCTCAACAAGTTGATCGAAGTGGTCAAGCTGGTCGATCTTTCGGAAAGTGCCCACATTGAGCGTGAGCTGATGTTGGTTAAGGTCAAGGCTACGGGTGCCCAGCGTGCCGAGATTAAACGGACTACTGACATTTATCGCGGGCAGATCGTCGATGTGAGCGCCAGCGTTTATACCGTTCAACTGACCGGTACAAGCGACAAGCTGGACAGTTTCATCCAGTCGATCGGGACGGCCTCGATTCTGGAAACCGTACGCAGTGGTGTCACCGGGATTGCCCGTGGCGACAAAGTACTCAGCATCTAACCCAAATTAGCGAATGGCCTTACGGCCTGGATATATAGAGGAACCTCATGAAAGTTTATTACGATAAAGATTGTGACCTGTCGATCATCCAGGGCAAGAAAGTCGCCATCATCGGCTACGGTTCCCAGGGCCACGCCCAAGCGTGCAACCTGAAAGATTCCGGCGTTGACGTCACTGTCGGCCTGCGCAAAGGTTCGGCCACTGTTGCCAAGGCTGAAGCCCATGGCCTGAAAGTGACCGACGTTGCTTCCGCCGTTGCTGCTGCTGACCTGGTCATGATTCTGACCCCGGACGAGTTCCAGTCCTCGCTGTACAAGAATGAAATCGAGCCGAACATCAAGAAGGGCGCCACCCTGGCCTTCTCCCACGGTTTCGCGATTCACTACAACCAGGTTGTTCCACGTGCTGACCTTGACGTGATCATGATCGCGCCGAAAGCCCCGGGCCACACCGTGCGTTCCGAGTTCGTCAAAGGCGGCGGTATCCCTGACCTGATCGCGATCTACCAGGACGCCTCGGGCAACGCCAAAAACGTTGCACTGTCCTACGCAGCTGGCGTGGGTGGCGGTCGTACCGGCATCATCGAAACCACCTTCAAGGACGAGACTGAAACCGACCTGTTCGGCGAGCAAGCCGTTCTGTGCGGCGGTACCGTTGAGCTGGTCAAAGCTGGTTTCGAAACATTGGTTGAAGCTGGCTACGCGCCAGAGATGGCCTACTTCGAATGCCTGCACGAACTGAAGCTGATCGTTGACCTCATGTACGAAGGCGGTATCGCCAACATGAACTACTCGATCTCCAACAACGCCGAATACGGCGAGTACGTGACTGGCCCGGAAGTGATCAACGCCGAGTCCCGTCAGGCTATGCGCAACGCTCTGAAACGTATTCAGGACGGCGAATACGCCAAAATGTTCATCAGCGAAGGCGCAACCGGCTACCCTTCGATGACCGCCAAGCGTCGTAACAATGCCGCTCACGGTATTGAAGTCATCGGCGAGCAACTGCGCTCCATGATGCCGTGGATCGGTGCCAACAAGATCGTCGACAAAGCCAAAAACTAAGTCGTACGCATCAACAGAAAACGCGGCTTAGGCCGCGTTTTTTCGTTTGAGGGGCTGGTTCTGGTATAAAGCTGCATCGTTTGCGGGCGAACACTCGCCGCAAGTTTCTGTCGAATTTTTTTCACACCGTTGCAAGGTAAAATCCATGAGCGAACGTCCCGAAGAGCCACACCAGGCCTCTGACGCCGAAAGCCTGCTGCCGATCGATGAGCATGTCGAAGAAGGGCATGACGCGGAAGGTCGCAAGGTCCGGCATCGTGGCATCTATCTTCTGCCTAACCTGTTCACCACCGCGAACCTGTTTGCCGGCTTCTATTCCATCATCAACTCCATGAGCGCCCAAAGTGCGCTGGCGGCGGGTGATGCGGTGAGTGCCAGCAAGTATTTCGGTTTTGCCGCCATCGCAATCTTCGTGGCCATGGTGCTTGATGGCCTTGATGGCCGTGTGGCGCGCATGACCAACACGCAAAGTGCCTTTGGCGCCGAGTACGACTCGCTGTCGGATATGGTCGCTTTCGGGGTTGCACCGGCGCTGCTGGCGTTTGCCTGGGCGCTGGGGGATATGGGCAAGGTTGGCTGGATGGTCGCCTTCATCTATGTCGCCGGCGCCGCTTTGCGTCTGGCGCGCTTCAATACCCAGGTGGGTACCGCTGACAAGCGTTACTTCATCGGCCTTGCCAGCCCGGCGGCGGCGGGCGTGGTGGCGGGTATTGTCTGGGCATTCAGTGACTATGGAATCCAGGGCTCGAAAATGTCTTTCCTGGTGGCCTTGATGGTGGCTGCGGCTGGCATGCTGATGGTCAGCAACATCAAGTACAACAGTTTCAAGGAGTTCGACCTCAAGGGGCGCGTGCCTTTCGTGGCGATCCTGGTGGTGGTGCTGGTATTCGCTGTAGTGTTCAGCGACCCGCCGCGTATCCTGCTGCTGGCGTTCCTGGTCTACGCCGCTTCGGGGCCGATTCAGTACTTGCTGCATCTGCGCCGCGACAAAACATTGTCTTAATGTAATGTCCGTCATACTCCGCAGTCTATTGGTGCATCAGTCCTCCAATGCTGCGGAGTTGCCATGTTAATCAAGATCCCCAAAGCGTCCGATTGTCACGAATCGGATGTCACGCCTGAATCCTTCTATTTATCTCGCCGCAGCTTGCTCGGTGGTGCGCTTGCTGGCGTCGCTGCCAGTACCTTGCCGCGCTGGGCCAGTGCTGACGATGCAGCGCGTTACGCCGACGTCGAGCCGGGCAATGCCCCGAGTTGGTTTGCCCAGAAGCTGCCAGGCACCCAGTGGCAGGCTGTTACGGTAAAGGGCGAAGCCATCACGCCGTTCAAGGACGCAACCCACTACAACAACTTCTATGAATTCGGTACTGACAAGGGGGACCCGGCAAAGAACGCGGGTTCACTCAAGACCGAGCCCTGGAGTGTGGTGATTGATGGAGAGGTCGGCAAGCCGGGGCGTTATGCCTTGGAAGACTTTATGAAGCCTTATCAGTTGGAAGAGCGCATCTACCGTTTGCGCTGCGTCGAGGCGTGGTCGATGGTGATTCCGTGGATGGGTTTCCCCCTTTCCGCCTTGCTCAAGCAGGTGGAGCCGACCTCCAAAGCCAAGTACATCCGTTTTGAAACGCTCCAGGACCCCAAAAGCATGCCGGGGCAGCGCTCAAGCTTCGGCTTGATCGACTGGCCATATGTAGAAGGGTTACGCCTGGATGAGGCTATGAACCCATTGGCTATCCTTGCGGTTGGCATGTACGGGCGTGAGTTGCCTAACCAGAACGGCGCGCCACTGCGTCTGGTGGTGCCGTGGAAGTATGGCTTCAAGAGTGTGAAGTCGATTGTGCGGATCAGTCTTGTAAGCGAACAACCCAAGACGACCTGGCAGAGCATCGCGGCCGATGAGTATGGGTTCTACGCGAACGTGAATCCTACGGTCGACCATCCTCGTTGGACTCAGGCGCGAGAACGTCGCCTGCCCAGCGGCTTGTTCAGCCCGAACGTGCGTGAGACGCAAATGTTCAATGGCTACTCGGATGAGGTCGCTTCTCTTTATACGGACCTCGATCTGCGGAAGAATTACTGATGCGTTATCCGATCTGGCGCATAGGCGTCTTTATAGCCGCGGCGATATGGCCATTTTTCTGGTTGTACGAGGCATGGAGTTCTGTGCTCGGGCCTGATCCAGGCAAAGTGCTGATGGATCGGTTGGGGCTTGGGACCTTGATTCTGTTGCTGATCACGCTGGGCATGACGCCATTGCAGAAGCTCAGCGGGTGGGCGGGGTGGATTGCTGTCCGCCGGCAGCTGGGTCTCTGGTGTTTTGCGTATGTGGTTTTGCACCTGGCGGCTTACTGCGTCTTTATCCTAGGGCTTGATTGGTCGCAATTCGGGGTGGAGCTGCGTAAGCGGCCCTACATTATTGTGGGCGCGCTGGGCTTCCTCTGCTTATTGGTGCTGGCAGTGACCTCCAATCGCTATAGCCAGCGTCGACTTGGCAGTCGTTGGAAGAAGCTGCATCGCTTGGTGTATGTGATCCTTGGGCTTGGTTTGCTGCATATGTTGTGGATTGTGCGGGCCGATCTGAAGGAGTGGGCAGTATATGCATCTATAGGTGCGCTGCTTTTGGCCCTGCGTATTCCGCCTGTCATGCGCCGGATTCCCCGCCTTATCGCGAAAAAACCAGTTTCTGCACCAAAAGCATAATTAGTGCTTGACGGCAGATTCTGGAA
>NZ_JAKNQP010000011.1:0-143844 GCF_022662455.1 Pseudomonas sp. TREG-RG-20F-10-E-6-01
TCAAGGAGTTTTCCGTTTCGACTGCGCCGGAAGTGGGGCGAATTATAGACTTCCAGAATCTGCCGTCAACCCTTAATTTTGCTTTTCTATCAATTAGTTAGGATTGATTAAAAAACAACCGACATTGAGCCCTTCACACACTCTATATAGAGGGAAACGCTCATATAACCCCCGCCTCCTTTAAAGCAGCTACACTCGCCGGCCCCAGCCCAAGCACACCTTGCAGCACCTGAACCGTGTGCTCTCCCAATAGAGGAGGCGCGCTACGGTACTCCACCGGCGTCTTGGACAGCCTTATCGGACTCGCTACCTGAGGCACCATCCCCGCCAACGCATGCGGCAATGCCATCGCCAACCCCCGCGCCTTGACCTGTGGGTCGGCGAACACCTGTGCCAAGTCATTGATAGGCCCGCACGGCACACCCACTCGCTCCAGCTGCGATACCCACTCAGCGGTGGTCTTGAAGACGGTAGCCTGGCGAATCAACGGAATCAGCTCCGCGCGATTAGCCACCCGCAGCTTATTAGTAGCAAAGCGCGGATCCTCTGCCCATTGAGGCTGCCCCGCCACCTCAGCGAACTTGCGAAACTGCCCGTCGTTACCCACCGTGAGGATGAAGTCACCATCAGCCGTGGGGAAATCCTGATAAGGCACGATATTGGGGTGAGCATTGCCCAAACGCTTTGGCGAAACACCCGTCGTGAGGTAATTCATCGCCTGGTTAGCCAAGCACGCCACCTGCACATCCAGCAACGCCATATCAATGTGCTGCCCGCCACCGTCATGATCGCGATGGGCCAGCGCTGCCAGAATGGCCACCGTCGAGTAGAGCCCGGTCAGGATGTCGGTCAACGCCACGCCCACCTTCACAGGCCCAGCCCCTTCATCACCCTCTGGCCGACCGGTCAGGCTCATAAGGCCACCCAGCCCCTGGATCATGAAGTCATAACCGGCGCGTGTCGCATAAGGCCCCGTCTGACCAAAGCCCGTGATCGAGCAATAGATCAACTCGGGATTGATCTCCTTCAGCGATTCATAGTCCAGCCCATATGCCGCCAGACCACCCACCTTGAAGTTCTCGATCAGGATGTCGGACTTGGCCGCCAGGTCACGCACCAGCTTCTGCCCCTCTGGTCGCGTGAAGTCGATAGTCACCGACTCCTTGTTACGGTTGGCCGACAAGTAATACGCGGCTTCACTGGTGTTCTCGCCAAATGCATCCTTAAGAAAGGGCGGCCCCCATGCACGCGTGTCATCGCCATTACCTGGCCGCTCGACCTTGATCACTTCAGCCCCAAGGTCCGCAAGGATCTGCCCGGACCAGGGGCCCGCCAGCACTCGCGATAAATCCAGTACCCGCAGATGTGAAAGCGCGCCCATACCGTGCTCCTATTAATAGAACGCCTGAAGACCGGTTTGCGCACGCCCAAGAATCAAGGCATGCACGTCGTGCGTTCCTTCATAGGTGTTGACCACCTCCAGGTTGACCAAGTGGCGCGCCACCCCGAACTCATCGGAAATACCGTTGCCACCCAACATGTCACGCGCCATACGGGCGATGTCCAGGGACTTGCCGCACGAGTTGCGCTTCATGATCGAAGTGATCTCAACCGCCGCCGTTCCTTCATCCTTCATGCGCCCCAGACGCAGGCACCCTTGCAGCGCCAGCGTGATCTCGGTCTGCATATCGGCCAGCTTCTTCTGGATCAATTGGGTTGCCGCCAATGGACGCCCGAACTGATGACGATCCAGGGTGTACTGGCGAGCGGTATGCCAGCAGAACTCGGCGGCACCCAGCGCACCCCAGGAGATGCCGTAGCGCGCCGAGTTAAGGCAGGTGAAAGGCCCTTTCAAACCACGCACATCCGGGAAAATGTTTTCTTCCGGCACAAAGACGTTATCCATGACAATTTCACCGGTAATGGAAGCCCGCAGGCCGACCTTGCCGTGAATCGCCGGAGCGCTCAGACCTTTCCAGCCCTTCTCAAGGACAAAACCGCGGATATCCCCGGCATCGTCCTTGCCCCACACCACAAACACATCGGCGATCGGGCTATTGGTGATCCACATCTTGGCGCCAGTCAGGCTATAGCCGCCGTCCACCTTGCGCGCCCGCGTAATCATCGCGCCCGGATCAGAACCATGGTTAGGCTCGGTCAGGCCGAAGCAGCCGATCCATTCCCCGGATGCCAACTTCGGCAGGTACTTCTGCTTCTGCGCCTCGGTACCAAATTCGTTGATGGGCACCATGACCAGTGACGACTGCACACTCATCATCGAGCGATAGCCGGAGTCGACACGCTCGACCTCACGGGCGATCAGCCCATAACTGACGTAATTCAAGCCACTGCCACCGTACTGCTCAGGGATCATCGCACCGAGCAGGCCGGTTTCGCCCATCTCGCGAAAAATCGCGGGGTCGGTCTTTTCATGGCGGAAGGCTTCGAGCACACGCGGCGCCAGCTTGTCCTGGGCGAACTGCTCAGCACTGTCACGCACCATGCGCTCTTCTTCGGTGAGCTGTTGATCCAGCAGCAGCGGATCGATCCAGTTGAAGCTTGCCTTACCAGCCATGAATAAGCCCTCGCGGAAAAAATCAGAAGTCGTGGGTGCAGCCTAGGCTGGGCAGACGCAGAGGGCAAACGAGGTTTCTGCATAGGGTTGTGCTAATTTCTCACTCCGAAACGACTGAGAAGGGCGCAGACGCGCTTTATAAGTGAGTACTCCGTACATGCGCAGAAAAATTCCCAGTACGACTGCTCTGGTCAGCTTTGAGGCTGCGGCCCGCCACGAGAGCTTTACCAAGGCGGCGCACGAGCTTTCCATCACCCAAGGCGCCATCTGTCGACAGATCGCCAGCCTTGAGGAGTTTTTGAGTGTCGAGCTATTTCGGCGCTCCCGGCGCGGGGTAAAACTGACGGAAGCGGGCCTGTCCTATAGCCGGCGCGTCGCCATGCAACTGGACGCTGTAGAGCGCGACACCTTGTCAGTAATGGGACAGCAGGGCGCCAACGTCATTGAATTGGCCGTGGTGCCAACCTTCGGTACCCAATGGCTGATCCCTCGCCTCAAAGATTTTCAACGACACCACCCAGAGGTGACCGTCAATCTCACCAACCGGACGCGCCCCTTTCTATTTGCCGATACCGAATTCGATGCGGCGATCTACTTCGGCGATGCCGACTGGTCCGGCACCGAGTCTCACCGTCTGATGGGGGAAAATCCGCTCCCGGTGTGCAGCCCGCGCTTGTTGGGTGACCGTGACCACTTCAGCCCTCAGCAGATCGCGCAATTGCCGCTACTGCAGCAAACCACTCGGCCATACGCCTGGCGCCAATGGTTCAGCGCGCAACAACTGAACATACCCCGTGACATGACAGGCCCTCGTTACGAGCTATTCTCGATGTTGTCTCAAGCCGCCATGCATGACATGGGCATTGCGCTGATTCCGCCATTCCTTATCCAGCGCGAGCTTGAGGAGAAGCAATTAGTGATCGCAAGCCCCGAAGCCCTCAGCAGTTCGAAGGCGTATTACCTGATGATTCCCGAACGAAAAGTCGAATCCGCCTCACTGCACGCCTTCAGAGACTGGTTAATTGATCAATCACAGCGTTATAGCCCCGATGTTTAAAGGCCCTACGCTAGTTACTGACCCTGTAGTCAAGATATTCAAAATCCTACAGATGTACGGATATGTCGCATTTACACAGACTGTACTTGCCAGCCAGAAATCAAGCTCAAAGCTATGATCCACATGGCTTGCAGCGACCATATGCGGCCAATGCCCGCCCATTCACAGCGACGATTGGAAAAAGCCTCAAAAAAGCCTGAACCCCTCTAAACACCTGTATTTAAAACGGTTATTGGGGCGCATTGCGACAATCAGTCACAGGGTGACTTGTAGTTAATTTTTCGTCACCCGTCATAATCCCTTGATGGCCGTAAAGTTCGCCTGCAAAATGCCGCGCCCCGCTGTCATTTCGGCGGGATCGTGCTGATCGGCCGCCCCAGTTGCGCCACTCGCGGTGCACTGGCCTTTTTACAAAAAGATCAAAAGCAAAAAGATCATGCAGGAGATTTGACGTGCACATTGGTGTTCCTCTCGAAACCCAGACCGGTGAAACGCGGGTGGCTGCCACCCCGGAAACCATCAAGAAGCTGATCGGCCAGGGCCATAAGGTCACTGTTCAAAGCGGTGCAGGCATTAAAGCCAGTGTCCTGGACAGCGCCTATGAAACCGCAGGCGCAACCATTGGCAGTGCCGAGGATGCGTTGGGTGCCGAGCTGATTCTCAAGGTGGTTGCCCCCAGCGACAGCGAACTGGCGCTGATCAAAAGCGGCACCGTGTTGGTGGGCATGCTCAACCCGTTCAGCAACGAAACCATCGCCAAGCTTGCCGAGCGCGGCATTACGGCCTTCGCCCTTGAAGCTGCACCGCGCACCTCGCGGGCCCAGAGCCTTGACGTGCTTTCATCGCAAGCGAACATCGCCGGCTATAAAGCGGTATTGCTGGCAGCCCATCACTACCCACGCTTCATGCCAATGCTGATGACTGCCGCCGGCACCGTCAAAGCCGCGCGCGTGCTGATCCTCGGCGCCGGCGTTGCAGGCTTGCAGGCCATTGCCACGGCGAAACGCCTGGGTGCAGTGATCGAAGCGTCCGACGTGCGCCCGGCAGTAAAAGAGCAGATCGAATCCCTGGGTGCCAAGTTCGTCGACGTGCCCTACGAAACCGATGAAGAACGCGAATGCGCCGTCGGCGTCGGCGGTTATGCGCGCCCCATGCCTTCCAGCTGGATGCAACGCCAGGCCCTGGCCGTGCACGAACGCGCCAAGCAAGCCGACATTGTTATCACCACCGCGCTGATCCCGGGCCGCAAGGCACCGACGCTGTTGAGTGCTGAAACCGTCGCACAAATGAAACCCGGCTCTGTGGTCATCGACCTCGCCGCCGCCCAGGGCGGTAACTGCCCGCTGACGGTCGCCGATCAGGTGATCGTGGAAAACGGCGTGACCATCTGCGGCCCGACCAACCTGGCTGGCGCAGTCGCTGCTGATGCTTCTGCTCTGTATGCGCGCAACCTGCTGGACTTCCTGAAGCTGGTCTTCACCAAGGAAGGGCAGTTTGAAATCAACCTCGAAGACGACATCGTCGCCGCGTGCCTGATGTGCCGCGACGGCCAAGTCATCCGTAAAAACGCCTAAGCAGGGATTCAGACGATGGAAGAGCTTATCTCCCCCGGTATCTACAACCTGATCATCTTTGTGCTGGCGATTTACGTCGGTTACCACGTGGTTTGGAACGTCACACCCGCGCTGCACACGCCATTGATGGCCGTGACCAACGCGATCTCGGCGATTGTGATCGTCGGCGCCATGCTGGCGGCGGCCCTTACCGTTACCCCCTTGGGCAAGACCATGGGCACCCTGGCCGTGGCTCTGGCGGCAGTCAACGTGTTCGGCGGCTTCCTGGTAACGCGCAGGATGCTCGAGATGTTCAAGAAAAAAGCCCCGAAAGTAAAAGAAGAGGCGCCAAAGTAATGAGCATGAATCTTGTAACGACGCTCTACCTGATCGCGTCGATCTGCTTTATCCAGGCCCTCAAAGGCTTGTCACACCCCACCACGTCGCGACGCGGCAACCTGTTCGGCATGCTCGGCATGGCGCTGGCGGTGCTTACCACCGTGGGCCTGATCTATAAGCTGGGCGCTGAGCTGGCCACTGCTGGCATTGGTTACGTGATTGTCGGCCTGTTGATCGGCGGCACCGCCGGTTCAATCATGGCCAAGCGCGTAGAAATGACCAAGATGCCTGAGCTGGTGGCATTCATGCACAGCATGATCGGCCTGGCCGCGGTGTTTATCGCCATCGCCGCCGTGGTCGAGCCGCAATCCCTGGGCATCGTCAAACACTTGGGCGACTCGATCCCTGCCGGTAACCGCCTGGAACTGTTCCTTGGCGCGGCCATCGGTGCCATCACCTTCTCCGGTTCGGTGATCGCGTTCGGCAAACT
The DNA here is from genome assembly GCF_022662455.1 of Pseudomonas sp. TREG-RG-20F-10-E-6-01. Classification (NCBI taxonomy): domain Bacteria; kingdom Pseudomonadati; phylum Pseudomonadota; class Gammaproteobacteria; order Pseudomonadales; family Pseudomonadaceae; genus Pseudomonas; species Pseudomonas sp. TREG-RG-20F-10-E-6-01. The sequence continues at coordinate 6,015 of NZ_JAKNQP010000011.1, forward strand.
GTCGGGAAAGTACAAGTTCCGCCTGTTCCAAGGCGCACCGGTACAGTTCGGCGGCCAGCACAAGCTGAACCTGGTGCTGGGCCTTGCAACCCTGGGTCTGGGCCTGGCGTTCATGTTCACTGGCAACCTCAGCGCCTTCGCATTGATGCTGGCCCTGGCGTTCGTGCTTGGCGTGCTGATCATCATCCCGATTGGTGGCGCCGACATGCCGGTCGTCGTGTCGATGCTCAACAGCTACTCCGGCTGGGCAGCGGCGGGTATCGGCTTCTCGCTGAACAACTCGATGCTGACCATCGCCGGCTCGCTGGTGGGCTCCAGCGGCGCGATCCTGTCGTACATCATGTGCAAGGCGATGAATCGCTCGTTCTTTAATGTACTGCTCGGCGGCTTTGGCAACACAGCCGATGCGGCGGGCCCAGCGGGCTCGAAAGAAGCGCGCCCGGTCAAATCCGGCTCTGCCGACGACGCCACTTTCCTGCTGACCAATGCCGACACCGTGATCATCGTGCCGGGCTATGGCTTGGCGGTGGCACGTGCGCAACATGCGCTTAAAGAGCTGACCGAGAAGCTGACCCACCGCGGCGTGACCGTGAAGTATGCGATCCACCCGGTGGCGGGCCGTATGCCTGGTCATATGAACGTGCTGCTGGCCGAGGCCGAAGTGCCTTATGACCAGGTGTTCGAGATGGAAGACATCAACTCCGAGTTCGGCCAGGCCGACGTGGTGCTGGTGCTGGGCGCGAACGACGTGGTCAACCCGGCCGCCAAGAACGACCCTAATTCGCCGATCGCCGGCATGCCGATCCTTGAGGCGTTCAAGGCCAAGACCATCATCGTCAACAAGCGCTCGATGGCCAGCGGCTACGCGGGCCTGGACAACGAATTGTTCTACCTGGACAAGACCATGATGGTCTTCGGTGATGCCAAGAAGGTCATCGAAGACATGGTCAAAGCCGTCGAATAACACTGCGCCAGCGCAATACCCGAAACCCTGGCCTGCAGTAGGCTGGGGTTTTTTATTGCTGGATTAAAACCGACCAAAGGCTCTAAATCGCCGCCTGGCATTCGACCATGGTAGCGGGCCGAAATTTTTTGAAATCACTACACTGCCCACCTTGCTTCCGTAGCCTGAGATAACAATTCATGTACCGTGATCGTATCCGCTTGCCTTCGTTGTTGAACAAGGTCATGAGCGCGGCAGACGCCGCCGCACTGATCGAGGACGGCATGACCGTCGGCATGAGCGGCTTCACCCGCGCCGGTGAAGCCAAGGCCGTCCCTCACGCCCTGGCCGAACGCGCCAAGACTTCGCCGCTGAAAATCACCTTGATGACCGGCGCCAGCCTGGGCAATGACCTGGACAAGCAACTGACAGAAGCCGGCGTGCTGTCCCGACGCATGCCATTTCAGGTCGACAGCACCCTGCGCAAGGCGATCAATGCCGGCGAGGTGATGTTCATCGACCAGCATTTGTCCGAAACCGTCGAACAACTGCGCAACAACCAGCTCAAGCTGCCGGATATTGCCGTGATCGAAGCCGTCGCGATCACCGAGCAAGGCCATATTGTGCCGACCACCTCTGTGGGCAACTCGGCGAGCTTTGCGATTTTCGCCAAGCACGTGATCGTTGAGATCAACCTGGCGCACAACCCAAACCTGGAAGGGTTGCACGACATCTATATTCCAACCTACCGGCCGACGCGCACGCCGATCCCGCTGGTCAAGGTCGACGACCGCATCGGTAGCACCGCGATTCCGATCCCGCCGGAAAAGATTGTCGCCATCGTAATCACCAACCAGTCTGATTCCGCGTCCACCGTGACGCCGCCGGACGCCGATACCCAAGGCATCGCCAATCACCTGATCAATTTCCTCAAGCAGGAAGTGGACGCCGGTCGCATGACCAACAAGCTCGGCCCGCTGCAGGCCGGGATTGGCAACATCGCCAACGCCGTGATGTGCGGTTTGATCGAATCGCCGTTCGAAGACCTGACGATGTATTCGGAAGTCCTGCAGGATTCGACCTTCGACCTGATCGATGCGGGCAAGCTGAGTTTCGCCTCCGGCAGCTCGATTACCTTGTCGGAACGGCGCAACGCCGACGTGTTCGGCAACCTGGAGCACTATAAGGACAAGCTGGTGCTGCGCCCACAGGAAATCTCCAACCACCCTGAGGTGGTGCGTCGCCTGGGCATTATCGGCATCAATACCGCGCTGGAATTCGACATCTACGGCAACGTCAATTCCACCCATGTGTGTGGCACGCGGATGATGAACGGTATTGGCGGCTCCGGGGACTTCGCGCGCAATGCGCACCTGGCCATCTTCGTGACCAAGTCGATCGCCAAGGGCGGCGCCATTTCCAGCGTCGTGCCGATGGTCAGCCATGTGGACCACACTGAGCATGATGTCGACATTCTGGTCACCGAAGTGGGCCTTGCCGACTTGCGCGGTCTGGCGCCACGGGAACGGGCTCGGGTGATCATCGACAACTGTGTGCACCCGGCGTACCGCGATGCGCTGAACAGCTACTTCAATGCGGCCTGTGCTATCGGCGGGCATACCCCGCATATCCTGCGCGAGGCACTGAGTTGGCACATTAACCTGGAAGAAACTGGTCACATGCTCAAGGCGTGATTGATACAGATTCGAGCTGATGCTCATACAGTTGCATCAGCTCGAATGCATCAGAATCAGATCTGCAAAAAACTGTACTGCTGTACCGGTCATTTCCCGCCGTATATTCCTACATATATCATCGAAATTGCTCATTTCGCACTGTTTCAGTGCGGACAGGTACAGTTGCCCCATTTCCGTACAGTACAGCGGGTATAAACAGTTAACTGGCCCTTCACAATACAGGTGAACTGTATCTACAGAGTCTTGCGTCGGAGGAGGATCATTGGCATCAGTTAAACCACTACCTAATCCCGCCACAAGCGGAAGGATGTCATCATGGAACGTACACTCAGTTCCGATCTGTTCTTCGAAGAAAAAGCTGTAAACACCCAGGCTTCCCTGCCTTTGCGCGTTCTCGCCAACCTGATGTTGTGGCAGCGCCGCATCTCCAGCCGCCATCAACTGGCTCGTCTGGATTCGCGTCTGCTGGCTGACGCCGGTATCAGCGAAGCTCAACGCTACGAAGAGCTGAGCAAGCCGTTCTGGCGCTAATTGGCGCCCGCTGGCCCTGACCCGCCGGGTCCACCGCCAGCATCCAGATTTGTCAAAGCAAAGCCCGCCCCGGGTAACCGAAGGCGGGCTTTGCTGTTTCTGGGATTCATCTTTTTAGATCGCAAACAGATGAGCTGCTTCGCAACCAGTACAGTTTAAAAAACACTACAGTTAAGCAGTACAATTTAGACTTGGTGTATCTGTATTGGTGTCAGAGACACGCCCAACATGGAGTTCCACTACCTCATGAAAGGCCATCCCCATGCGAGCCTCGTCCAGTAAACAACTGATTATTCGCACCGCCAGTGCCCTGGCTCGATGGGCGAAACAGGCCCATGAGCGCCAACAACTGGCACAACTCGACGCTCGCGAGCTGTCCGACGCTGGCATCAGCCAGGGCGACCGAATCGCCGAGCTGTCCAAACCGTTCTGGCGCGACTAAAACGGTGGGGCTTTCCGAATAGATAAACGGCAGCTTAAGATCGCGTCATCACGTGGCGAACCTTGTAGAACCGACGTCTGATGCTCAATTGCAACAACGTCGGTTTCACAGTGGCCGCTTTGCGCCGCTTTATTTGTTCATCTACAGGAGTCATTCCATGTCCCGTCTTCGCCTGCTGAGTGCTGCAGCCCTGTTGGCCGTAGCTGCCAATGCCAACGCAAGCAGCCTTATCGTGACCACCGATTCGATCGTCGGCGCGCTGAAAGCCACCTCCGATGCCAGCTCGGATGCCACGTCCTCCCTGCGTGACAACAAGGTCGTCCAGGCCGCTCGCGATGACGCCGCCAGCTTTGTGGCCAGCGAAGGCGCCATCCGTGGCGTGAAGCTGGAAAGCGCCTTGGCCCAGATCCGCCAACAAGCCCCCCAACTGAATGCGGCGAGTGACACGCAGCTCGCTCAAGCGATCCTGGCTATCTGACGCAGATCGACATAGAAGGGCGCCAGCTGCTACCTCATGTGTCAGCGCTGGCTCTCGCCCGGGCGTTGCGCTAGCCTTGGCGCTCGCTTTCAGTTGTCGAGTCTTATGGTTTTTTCATACCGCCTGTTGATCGTTCCCGTATTATTTTCCGTCTGCTGGTCACCCTTGGCTTCGGCCTTTGATGTGTCCACCCAGAGCACCGTCATCAGTGCGTACGCCACCAGCAAGGTGACGTCAGCGCCCTTTGACAGAAAGTTGGTAATGGCCGCCCAGGATGACGCTGCCGCTTTTATCGCCACTGATGGCCAATGGCGGGGCGCTCGTCTGGAATCCGCGCTGGATTATCTGCGCCGCACCCAGCCAAAACTTCATGCAAGCGACCTTGAACTGGCGCAAGCAATTCTCGTCCAATAATCATCTTTGTATTTTGGAGTTATTTCATGCGTAGCCCGCTGATCGCCGCCGCTCTCGGCCTGCTGTTGTTGGCCGATGTTGCCCACGCGCAAACCTTGAAGGCCACCAGTAACATCGTCGTGCGTGCCTCGGCCCGCACCATCGACTTCACCTCGGACACCACCACCTCCATACGCGACTCCAAAGTTGTGCGCGAAGCCCACGACGATGCCGCCAGTTTCGTCGCCACCAATGGCGAGATCCGTGGCGCCCAATTGGAAGCCGCCTTCGACACCCTGCGAACCCGCGTGCCGGAAGCTCGCGATGCCAGTGACCAGACGCTCGCCGAAGCCATCCTCGCTCTGTGAGGCGCCTGGTCGCCTGGCTATTGGCCGGGACTGTGCTGCTCTGTGCAGGCGCAGCCCAGGCCAGCCTGCAACTGCGGCTCAAGTCCGATGGGTTGAGCCCGGCCGAACAGCAGGCCAGCCAGGCATTGCTCGATGAAGCGATGCGCGCTTTGCCGCCGCGCTTTGTCGAGCAACTGGACCGACGTATCGATGTCGGCTGGACCGACAAAATGCCTGAAAACGCCTATGGTCAGGCCTCACTGGTGTCTGAGCTTGATCTGAATCAGAACCTGCTCGCCAGCCTGACCGACGGCAGCGCCGCCACCCAAAAAACCAATCGCCCACACGGCACTGTGCGCCGCGAAATGCTCGCCACCGTGCTGCATGAGCTGACCCACATCTATGACCGTGCGCGCCTGTGGTCCAAAGACGACCGCACGCTCATCCAGCGGTGCAGCCGCCAAAACAACATCACCGGCCTGATCGGCCTGCCCGATCAATGCCGTGGCCAGAATGACCGCCGCTTTACCTTGAGTGACGACCCGCGCCTGCTGGACCTCGCCGGCTGGCCGCAATACGTGGGCCGTCGCGGCGAACGTGAACAACACAACCACCAGGTTGCCCGTAGCCCGGACATCTACGAAACCACCAGCCCGCTGGAGTTTGTGGCAGTCAACATGGAGTACTTCCTCCTCGACCCGAGCTACGCCTGCCGTCGCCCCGCGCTGTTTCGCTACTACAAGGAACACTTCGGCTGGGCGCCGCCTGCGCAAGACACCTGCGCCAAAACCTACGCATTCCTGAACGCAGGCAACGATTTCGCCAAGACGCCTCTGGGCCAGATCGATCCGGAGCGCGTGTACGAAATCGACTACCTGCTGGCCGAAGCCAACCAGAACCTGGTCAGCCGCTGGGGCCATAGCATGTTGCGCCTGGTGATCTGCGCACCCGGTCGCCCGCGCGGCCCGGATTGCCGCCTGGACCTGGACCAACACCTGGTCCTGTCCTACCGCGCCTTTGTCGGTGACGTACAGCTGTCGAGCTGGGATGGCCTGGTGGGCAAATACCCGTCACGCCTGTTCGTGCTGCCACTGGCCCAGGTCATCGACGAATACACCAAGACCGAGCTGCGCGGGCTGGCCTCCGTACCGCTGAAACTCACCCGCCGAGAGATCAACGACACCGTCGAGCATGCCGCCGAAATGCATTGGAGCTACGACGGCAACTATTTCTTCATCTCCAACAACTGCGCGGTCGAAAGCCTGAAACTCCTGCGCAGTGGCAGCGCCAATCCACAGCTGACTGGGCTCGACAACATCACCCCCAACGGCCTGCTGGAAGTGCTCAGCGCACGCGGCCTGGCCGACACCAGCGTCCTCAAGGATAAACGCGAGGCATTGCGCCGGGGTTATCACTTCGACTCGTTCCGCGAGCGTTACCAGGCGATGTTCGATGTCCTGCGCAAACACTTGCCGATCAAGCAGACCGAGGTCGAAGACTGGCTGTCGCTCAGCGCAGAAGAGCGCCGCCAATGGTTCAGCCAGGCCGACCTGCGCACCAGCGCCGCGCTGTTGCTGCTGGAACAGGCCAGCTATCGCAAACAGCTGATGCTGGCCCAGGATGAAGTCAAACAACGCTACCTCGGTGCCCGCGAGCTGAAAAACGGCGGCATGGAAAAAGCTAACAACACACTGCAACAGATCCTCGCCAACAGCGGTTTCCTCAGCCGCCCGGCGGAACTACTGGGCAGTAGTGGCTACGGCCTGCCGCAACCTTCGGAGTCCAAACGCCTGGAATCGGAAAGCGCCGAGCGCCAGAAGCAGCTGCAATCGTTGACCGGCGATCTGGATAAAGAGGTGAGGGTGCTGCTCGAGCCTTCCCGCGCCGCCGAAATTGCTGCGTGTGAAGCCAATCTCAAACAGGTGGGCGAGCACCTGCGGGCGCTGCACAAAGCGGCGGGCGGCCTGGAGCTTCCATAATTCGCCCCACACAAGCTGACTCGCCCTACAGAAGAAACAGAAAAACCTCTCATCACCTGATTACACAGCGAAAGCTGGCTGAAAGCTTCCACGTCTAGGATCGCCCCCACTGTCGGCAACAGACCGGCTGTTAACAACAACAATGGTGATTCCCGATGTCTGCTCGTCCTTGCCCTTTCGCTCCAACTCCACCCGTACGCCACGTGCCTTTCGTACTGCGCTGACCCCAAACCGGTTCGCCATTCCCTAGCCGCGCTACGCCTGGAGTATTCCTATGCTGACTTTCCTTGGCTTTGCCATGGTCATCACGTTCATGTTCCTGATCATGACCAAGCGCCTTTCCGCGCTGATTGCCTTGATCATCGTGCCCATCCTGTTCGCCCTGTTTGGTGGCTTTGCACCCGAGATCGGGCCGATGATGCTTGCGGGCATCACCAAGCTTGCGCCGACCGGCGTGATGCTGATGTTCGCCATTCTCTACTTTGCCCTGATGATCGACTCCGGCCTGTTCGACCCGGCCGTGCGCAAGATCCTCAAGATGGTCAAGGGCGACCCGCTGAAAGTGTCGGTCGGTACCGCCGTGCTGGCGCTGGTGGTGTCCCTCGACGGTGACGGCGCGACTACCTACATGATCTGCGTCGCCGCCATGCTGCCGCTGTACCAGCGCATCGGCATGAGCCCACGGATCATGGCCGGCCTGATCATCCTCGCCGGTGGCGTGATGAACATGACGCCATGGGGCGGCCCGACCGCCCGCGCCGCCAGTGCGCTGCACGTAGACCCTTCGGATATTTTCGTACCGATGATCCCGGCCATGGCCGCCGGCGTAATAGCAATCCTGGCGATTGCTTATATGTACGGCAAACGCGAACGAGCGCGCCTGGGCGAACTGCACCTGCAGGGTGACGAGATCGACCACAGCGAGATCAGCGTGTCGCAGTTCCCGGATGCTCGCCGTCCGAAGCTGATCTGGTTCAACGGCGCCCTGACCTTTGCCCTGATGTGCACCCTGATCGCCGGCTTGTTGCCGCTGCCAGTGCTGTTCATGGTGGCGTTCAGCATCGCGATGATCGTCAACTACCCGTGTCTGCAACAGCAGAAGGACCGCGTCGCTGCCCACGCAGGCAGCGTACTGGCGGTGGTGGGGCTGATCTTCGCCGCCGGTATTTTCACCGGCATCCTGTCGGGCACCGGCATGGTCGACGCCATGTCCAAAAGCCTGCTGGCAGTCATCCCTGAAGCCATGGGCCCTTACCTGGCGGTGATCACCGCGCTGGTGAGCATGCCGTTTACTTTCTTCATGTCCAACGATGCGTTTTACTACGGCGTACTGCCGGTACTCGCCGAAGCCGCCAGCCACTATGGCATCACCGCCGTGGAAATGGCCCGCGCGTCTATCGTCGGCCAACCCGTGCATTTGCTCAGCCCGCTGGTCCCTTCGACCTACCTGCTGGTAGCCCTGGCCGGTATCGAATTTGGCGATCACCAACGCTTTACCCTCAAGTGGGCAGTGCTGGTGTGCCTGTGCATAATGTTCGCCGCTTTGCTGATGGGGATTTTTCCGCTGTTCAGCACTCTATAATCGTACCCACTCACCCGCGCGGCGCTGCAGCTTGCGCGGTTTAACATTTGCTCAAAGGAATACACATGGAATGGCTGACCAATCCGGAAATCTGGATTGCCTTCTTCACCCTGACGGCCCTCGAGATCGTCCTGGGCATCGATAACATCATCATGATTTCGATCCTGGTCAGCCGCATGCCCAAGCATATGCAGGCGCGCACCCGGATCTTCGGCCTGGCCCTGGCCATGGTCACGCGAATCCTGCTGCTGCTGTCGATCACCTGGGTCATGCAATTGACCGCCGACCTGTTCGTGGTCTTCGGCCAAGGCATTTCCGGCCGCGACCTGATCCTGTTCTTCGGTGGCCTGTTCCTGCTCTGGAAAAGCTCCCAGGAGATGTACCACGCACTGGAAGGCGAAGACGAAACCCACGACGAGCCAAAAGGCGCCGGCGGCAAGTTCATCTACACCATCATTCAGATCGCCATCATCGACATCGTGTTCTCGCTGGACTCGGTGATCACTGCGGTCGGCATGGTTTCTCACGTGCCGGTGATGGTGGCGGCGATCGTGGTGGCCGTTCTGGTGATGATGCTGGCTGCCGGCACCATCAGCGAGTTCATCGACAAGCACCCGTCGCTCAAGATGCTCGCGCTGTCGTTCCTGCTGGTGGTGGGTACGGTGCTGATTGCCGAATCCTTCGACGTGCACGTGCCAAAAGGCTACGTCTACTTCGCCATGGCGTTCTCGCTGGCGGTGGAAGCGATCAATATCAAGATGCGCACCGCTATCGCGAAAAAGAAGAAACAGCAGGATCCAGTGAAACTGCGCAAGGATATTCCGGGTCAATAACACCGACCCGCTGCTGAAAAGGGGCTTTCGAGCCCCTTTTTTTCATCTGCAAAAAACTGATTTCATGACAGTTTTATTTCAAACACGACTTTAGCTATGCGATGCTGGCGCGCAGCCCATTCGCCAACTACAGCTTAAGTACAAGACGTAGAGCGGCACGCGGCAATTCTTATTTGCTCTTTTTGAGCTAACCCACACGGGGGGCCGAGCATGCTGACCTTGCTCAATCTGCTTTCCGCCGTGACCCTGCTTATCTGGGGCACGCATATCGTCCGTACCGGCATCTTGCGGGTTTACGGCTCTAACTTGCGCCAAGTCATCGGGCAGAACATGTCCAAGCGCTGGCTGGCGTTTGTCGCCGGTATCCTGGTGACGGCCATGGTGCAAAGCAGTAACGCCACGGCGATGCTGGTGACATCTTTTGTCGGCCAGGGCCTGATGGGGCTCACGCCTGCCTTGGCGACCATGCTCGGTGCCGACGTCGGTACAGCGCTGATGGCGCGCGTGCTGACCTTTGACTTGTCCTGGCTGTCGCCGCTGCTGATTTTTCTCGGGGTGATTTTCTTCCTGTCGCGCAAACAGACGCGAGCAGGGCAGATGGGCCGCGTCGGCATCGGCCTGGGCCTGATCATTCTGGCACTGCAACTGATTGTCGAAGCCGCCGGGCCCATTACCCACGCCCAAGGCGTCAAAGTGCTGTTTGCCTCGCTGACCGGCGACATCCTGCTGGATGCCTTGGTCGGTGCATTGTTCGCGATGATTTCCTACTCCAGCCTGGCTGCCGTACTGCTCACGGCAACCCTGGCCGGGGCGGGCGTGATCGGCCTGCACGTGGCCATCGGCCTGGTGATCGGTGCCAACATCGGCAGTGGCGTGCTGGCGTTTCTCAGCACCAGCATGCAGAACGCGGCCGGTCGACAAGTGGCACTGGGCAGCCTGCTGTACAAACTGATCGGCTTACTGCTGATCATCCCGGTGCTCGACCCGCTCGTAGGCTGGATGGACGGCCTGGACTACAGCGCCCAAGGCATGGTCATTACCTTCCACCTGCTCTACAACGTCAGCCGCTGCCTCATCCTGCTGCCGACGATCGGCCCAATGGCGCGCCTGTGCGCCTGGTTGCTGCCGGAACAGGCCGAGACCAACGGCAAAGCCAAACCGCGCCACCTCGACCTTGCCGCGCTCGACACCCCAAGCCTGGCATTGGCCAACGCCGCGCGCGAAACCCTGCGCCTGGGCGACCTGATCGACAACATGCTCACCGCAATGCTCGAAGTGTTGCGCGGTAAACAAACCGCCATCACTCAGGAAATGCGCAGCCTCAGTGACGACGTTGAAGCCTTGTACAGCGCGATCAAGCTTTACCTGGCGCAAATGCCGCGTGAAGACCTCAGCGAACAGGACAGCCGTCGTTGGGCCGAGATCATCGAGCTGTCGATCAACCTGAAACTGGCTGGCGACCTGATCGAGCGCATGCTGCGCAAAGTCCAGCAGCAGAAAACCTCGCAACGCCGGCAGTTCTCCGAAGTAGGCCTGGAGGAGTTGGCCGGCCTGCACACCCAGCTGATTGCCAACCTGCGTCTGGGCCTGTCGGTGTTCCTCAGTGCCGACCCGGAAAGCGCCCGCCAACTGCTGCGCGAGAAGCGCCGCTTCCGCGCTCAGGAACGCCGCTTGGCTCACGCCCACGTCAGCCGTCTGCAACGCAAGATCGTACAGAGCCTGGAAACCAGTTCCCTGCACCTGGAGCTGATTGCCGACATGAAACGCCTCAACTCGCTGTTCTGCAGCAGCGCCTACGTCGTGCTCGAAACGTCCGACACCGGCGCACTCTCGGCCGAAGATATCGCCGACATCACCCATTCACCCTGAACGTACGACGGTGAGTGAAGTCAGTTAACAGTGGACCTCACTCGCCAGGAAGCTGTTATGCGTCGCCTGCTATTCGCCTGCCTGCTCATGGGCTCGGCACATACCTTTGCCTTTGACCGCCTGCAAGTCGAGGGCTACACCTTGCCCAACGGCCTGCAGCTGCTGCTCAAACCGGGCACCGAGCGCGGGCACGTGGCTATCCGCCTGGTGGTAGGCGTAGGCCTGGATGACTTCCCTTGTGAAGAAAAAGAGCTGCCGCACCTGCTCGAACACTTGTTGTTCAGTGGCATCGACGGCGGCGGCGAAGGCGACCTCGAAGAACGCATGCAGGCCTTGGGCGGCGACTGGAACGCCTACACCAGTAACGCCGACACCACTTTCGTGATTGAAGCGCCCGCGCAAAACCAGCGCAAAGTGCTGGATTTGCTGTTGGCCATCATCACTCGCACAGAACTGACCGACGCCAACATCTCTGCGGCCAAGCGCGTGGTCGAACGCGAAGACGGCGGGCATTACTCGCACCTGCAACGCCTGCTCGACCGCCAGGACCTTGGCCACACCGCCAGCAACCAATTGGCCGTTGAGCTGGGGCTCAAGTGCGCTGAACGCGCCGAGGTCGACCACTTGACCCGCGATCAATTGCAAGCGCTGCGCAAAAACTGGTACGCGCCCAACAACATGACCCTGATCATCGTCGGCGACCTCGACAAACTGCTGCCGGCCTACCTGGAACGCACCTACGGCCAACTTGATCCCATCGAGCCGAGCGAGCATTTGCCGCTTCCGGAAATTCAACACGCCGCCGCCAACCATCGCGACCTGATACACGGCTGGATCGGTGACAGCGCCAAACTGCACTGGCTGTTCCCGGAACCGGTACTCGACGACCAGCATGATGAAACCTACGACCTGCTCAAGGACTACCTCGACTGGGCGTTGTACCGCCAACTGCGCCTCAAGCACGGTTTGTCCTACGGCCCGTGGAGCGAGCGTGAAGTGCTCGGCGGCGTCGGTTTCCTGAGCCTGAATGCCGACCTTGAGCGCGAAAACCTGCCGCAAGCCGAACAGGTGCTGCAAGCGCTCAAGGCGCAACTGCTCAAGGACGGCCTCGACGCGGCCACCTTCGCCCGCCTGCAGCAAGCTGCTATCGCGCGCCAGGCGTGGGCCGTGCAGGGCAACAGTGCGCTGGCCGATTACTACTGGAGTGCATCCGGCGACTACGCCGACGGCCACTTCAGCGACCCGGTCAAACGCATCAAGGCCGTCAACCTGAAACAGGCCAACCAGGCCATGCGCCAAGTGTTTGACCAGGCGGGCTATTGGCGTATCGAAAAACCGCTGTTGAGCTACGACAGCCTGACCTGGATCGGCGCGGGCGTGCTCGGGCTGATCGCCATTGTGTTGGGCGGCCTGCGGCTTTATCGCAAACGGATCGCGTAATGAGGCACCGAACACAGGACTAAGACGTTATTCTGTCCGGGTTTTTTCCTACACACATTGTGGATCGCTCATGCCAAAGCTGCCGCCCCTTATCCAGCGCATTCTCGTCCTGATCAAGCGCTACCCTGGGGTCATCGCACTCGGCGGCTTTATCTCGGGTGTGTGCAGCTTCATGCTGGTGGATCGCCAGCAGGGCATGGCCAGCTGGATCGCCGTGATCATGCTGGTGAGCTGGCTGTGGCTGATGCTGGAAAACAGCTTCACCCAGCTGTTCGCCAAGGTCTTCAAGCGCGAAATCCCCGAACCCCTGCTGCGCTACGCCACCCAGATGATCCACCAGGAAAGTCTGTTTTTTGTGTTGCCTTTCTTTTTCGTCACCACCACCTGGAACAGCGGCCAGTCGGTTTTCACCGGCCTGCTCGGCGCGGCGGCACTGGTGTCGATCACCGACCCGCTGTACTACAAATGGCTGGCGCCGAAACGCTCGCTGTTCCTGGCGCTGCACACACTGACCTTGTTCGCCGCGCTGCTCACCGCGCTGCCGATCATCCTGCACCTGACCACCGCCGAAAGTTACAAATTGGCGCTGGGTGTGGCCATGGCGCTGTCGATCCCGAGCCTGGCGGTCAGCTTGCCGCTGCGCAGCTTCAAAGGTTGGGCGATGCTGCTGGGGGTGACGGCCGCCATTGGCTGTGCCGGCTGGTTCCTGCGCACGTGGGTGCCGCCGGCCACGCTGTGGATGACCGAAGTGGCGATCAGCACCCAACTGCAGGACCGTACGCCCGGTGACGACCTCAAGGAAGTCACCGCCGCCCAACTGCGCAGCGGCGGGCTGTACGCCTACACCGCGATCAACGCGCCGCGCGGGCTGGATGAGCGGATTTACCATGTGTGGAAATTCAACGGCAAAGAGGTCGACCGCATTGCCCTGGATATCCACGGCGGGCGCGACGAAGGCTACCGCGCCTGGACGCACAAGCAGAACTTCCCCGCCGACGCGGTAGGCCGCTGGCAAGTGCGGGTGCTGACGGAGGACGGCCAGGTCATTGGCGTGCTGCGATTCAAAGTCACTGACACAGCACAAACGGACACGCCAAAGTAGGCCGTATCGTGCTATTACGTAGGAATTCTGGATAGCCAAACAAGCTCGGAGCTTATGACCACCAGTACCACGGCGGGCGCCGCCCATCTCGACACGACTACCGCTCCTCCGTTACTCAGGATTACGGGGGACTGGACGCTTGCCCACTACGCAAACCTGAAGAAGCTGTCGGACACACTCGACGGCCAATACGACGCCGGCGCACGCATCGACCTCAATGGCTTGGGCGCCCTGGATACCGCGGGCGCGTCGCTGCTGGTAGAGCTGCTGGGGCCGCACCGTATCGAGCAATCGGCCGAACAGACCGATTGCAGCCTGTCCGCCGCCGACCGCGCGCTGCTGAAAACCGTCTACCGCTCGCTGAATGATTTTTGTGTGCCGGACAAAGCCCCGGAAGAGGCCGCCGGCATCCAGGTGCTGGCGCGCATCGGTCGCGCGGTGGACACCGTGTGGCAAGACAGCAAGAAGCTGCTCGGCTTTATCGGCCTGATCCTGGAAACCTTCGCCCGCGGCATCTTGCGCCCCAAGCGCTGGCGCATTACGCCCATGGTTGCGCATATCGAACAGACCGGCCTCGACGCCGCCCCCATCGTGGCCTTGCTGACCTTCCTGGTTGGCGCAGTGGTGGCATTTCTCGGCGCTACGGTGCTCAAGAGTTTCGGCGCGACCATTTTTACCGTGGACTTGGTGGCGTTCTCTTTCCTGCGTGAATTTGGCGTGCTGCTCACTGCGATCCTGATCGCCGGCCGCACCGCCAGCGCCTTCACCGCGCAAATCGGCTCGATGAAAGCCAACGAAGAAATCGACGCCATCCGCACCCTGGGCCTGGACCCGATGGAGCTGCTGGTGCTGCCGCGCGTGATGGCGCTGCTGGTGTCGCTGCCGATGCTGACCTTTCTGGCGATGCTCTCCGGGATCGTCGGCGGCGGCGTGGTGTGTGCGGTGGCACTGGATATTTCACCGGCGATGTTTCTCTCGCTGCTGCAATCGGACATCGGTGTACAACATTTTCTGGTGGGCATGGTGAAAGCGCCGATCTTTGCCTTCCTGATCGCCGCGATTGGCTGCCTCGAAGGCTTCAAGGTCAGTGGCAGCGCCGAATCGGTCGGCGCCCACACCACCTCCAGCGTGGTGCAATCGATTTTTGTGGTGATCGTGCTGGACGCAGTTGCCGCGCTGTTCTTTATGGAGATGGGCTGGTGAGTCGTCTACACCGTGCGCCCACCGAGGCGGTGATCGAAGTGCGGGGCCTGTGCAACCGCTTTGGCAGCCAGAGCGTGCACGAGAACCTCAATCTGGATTTGTACAAGGGCGAGATCCTCGCGGTGGTGGGCGGCTCCGGCAGCGGCAAGTCGGTGTTGCTGCGCAGCATCGTCGGCCTGCGCCGCCCCAGCGAAGGCGAGGTGCGGGTGTTCGGCAAGAACCTGCCGAGCCTGCCGGAACAGCAACGCTCACTGGTGGAACGACGCTTTGGCGTGCTGTTTCAGAAGGGCGCGCTGTTTTCCTCGCTGACCGTCACCGAAAACGTCGCCCTGCCGCTAATCGAGCACGCGGGCCTCAGCCGCGCCGACGCCGAGCACTTGGCCGCGGTCAAGCTTGCCCTGGCGGGGTTGCCGCTGTCGGCGGCCGACAAGTACCCGGCGTCACTCTCCGGCGGCATGATCAAGCGTGCGGCTCTGGCCCGAGCCTTGGCGCTGGACCCGGACATCCTGTTTCTCGACGAACCCACCGCCGGCCTCGACCCGATTGGCGCGGCGCAATTCGACCAACTGATCCTGACCTTGCGCGACGCGCTGGGGCTGAGCGTGTTCCTGGTCACCCACGACCTCGACACGCTGTACACCATCACCGACCGTGTGGCGGTGCTGGCGCAGAAGAAAGTGCTGGTGGCCGATGCCATTGATGTCGTCTCGGAAACGAACGACCCCTGGATTCACGAATATTTCCACGGCCCCCGCGGCCGCGCGGCATTGGATGCCGCTCAATCGCTCAACGAGGTATGACATGGAAACCCGAGCCCATCATGTGATGATCGGTCTGTTCAGCGTAATCGTGGTGGTCGGCGCGATGCTGTTTGGCCTGTGGCTGGCCAAGTCCAGCGTCGACAGTGCCTTCCAGGATTATGAAGTGGTGTTCAACGAGGCGGTCAGCGGCCTGTCGCAAGGCAGCTCGGTGCAGTACAGCGGGATCAAGGTGGGTGACGTCACCAGCCTGCGCCTGGACCCCAACGACCCGCGCCGCGTACTGGCACGTATCCGCCTGGCCGGGCAGACGCCGATCAAGGAAGACACGCAGGCCAAGCTGGCTCTGACCGGCATCACCGGCACCTCGATCATCCAGCTCAGCGGCGGCACCCCGCAAAGCCCGGAACTCAAGGGCAAGGACGGCAACCTGCCGGAAATCATCGCCTCGCCATCGCCGATCGCGCGCCTGCTCAATAACAGCAACGACCTGATGACCAGCATCAACCTGCTGCTGCACAACGCCAACCACATGTTCTCCCGGGAGAACGTCGAGCGCCTGAGCAACACCCTGGACAACCTGCAACAAACCACTGGCGCCATCGCCGAGCAACGCGGTGACATCAAGCTGGTGATGCAGCAACTGATGCAGGTGAGCAAAAAGGCGACGGCCGCCCTGGAGCAAACCACCGTGCTGATGCGCAACGCCAACGGCCTGCTCAACGATCAAGGCAAGCAAGCCTTCGGCAGCGCCGAGCAGGCAATGAGGTCGCTCGAACAAAGCACCGCAACCATCAACACCTTGCTCACCAATAACAAGGACTCGGTGAACAGCGGCATGCAGGGCCTCAATGAACTGGCGCCGGCCGTGCGCGAACTGCGCGAAACCCTGGGTTCGCTGCGCGCAATCTCCCGCCGCCTGGAAGCCAACCCCAGCGGCTACCTGCTGGGCAGCGACAAGAATAAGGAGTTCACGCCATGAAGCGCGCTTATCACATGATCGCCCCTGTGGCCCTGGTGCTGGTCAGCGCCTGCTCGATCCTGCCCAAGCCCGACCCTTCGGACGTGTACCGCCTGGCTTCGGCCCAGACGACCACCCAAGGCGCGCCGGTGAGCTGGTCGCTGCGCGTGAGCAAGCCGCAGAGCAGCGAGTTTCTCGACAGCCCGCGCATTGCTGTGGTGCCCAACGGTGACCTGATCAGCAGCTATGCGAACTCACGCTGGAGCGACCCGACGCCCGTGTTGCTGCGCAACCGGTTCATGGACGGTTTCCAGCGCGATGGGCGGGTGACGCTGTTGAGTACCGACGAGACCAACTTACAGGCCGATTACGAGCTGGGCGGGCAATTGCAGGCGTTTCAGAGCGAGTACCACGGCAGTGCTGTAGAGGTAGTCGTCCGACTGGACGCAAGGCTGGTGCGTGGCAGTGATCAGCGCATTATTGCCAGCCGGCGGTTTGAGGTGAAGCAGCCGGTGGGTGCCACCCAGGTGCCGGCGGTGGTGGCCGCGTTTGGGCGGGCGGGGGATCAGTTGAATAAGCAGGTGGTGGATTGGGTAGTGGCGCAGGGCAATGCGACACCGAAAGGCTAAGGGCCTCATCGCAGGCAAGCCAGCTCCCACATTTTTGAATGTATTTACACATCAACATGTGGGAGCTGGCTTGCCTGCGATAGCCATTTAAGCCTTAACCGAAGAACCAGTAGCACACCGAAATCGCCGCCACGACACCGGCAAACTCTGCCAGCAACGCACATCCCACCGCATGCCGCGCCCGCTGGATCCCCACCGAGCCGAAGTACACCGCCAACACGTAGAAGGTGGTTTCCGTACTGCCCTGAATCGTCGCCGCCACCAACGCCGGGAAACTGTCCACGCCTTTGGTTTGCATGGTCTCGATCAGCAGCGCCCGCGCGGCACTGCCGGAGAAGGGCTTGACCATGGCGGTCGGCAACGCGTCGACAAAACGCGTGTCCAAACCCGTCCAGGCCACCAGGTGGCGAATGCCTTCAAGGCCAAAGTCCAAGGCTCCCGAGGCGCGTAACACGCCCACCGCGCACAGCATCGCCACCAGATACGGCAGCAGGTTCTTGGCAACGTCGAAACCCTCTTTGGCGCCTTCGACGAACGCCTCGTACACCTTGACCTTGCGCAGCGCACCGATCAGCAAAAACAGCATGATCAACCCGAACAGCGTCAGGTTGCCAAGGATCGATGACAAACCGGCCAGCGCCGTGGCGGACAAGGTCGCCAGCAACGCCATAAAGCCACCGAGGATCAATGCGCCGGGAATCAGGTAGGCCAGCACCACCGGATCCCACAGCCGCAGGCGCTGCATCACCGCCACCGACAACAAGCCGACCAGGGTCGAGGCGCTGGTTGCCAGCAGGATCGGCAGAAACACCAGCGTCGGGTCCGCTGCGCCTTGCTGGGCGCGGTACATGAAGATGGTCACCGGCAACAGCGTCAGCGACGACGCGTTAAGCACCAGGAACAGAATCTGCGCGTTACTGGCGGTGTTGGGGATCGGGTTGAGTTCCTGCAGCGCCTTCATGGCTTTCAGGCCAATCGGGGTGGCGGCGTTGTCCAGCCCAAGGCCATTGGCGGCGAAGTTGAGGGTAATCAAGCCGATAGCGGGGTGGCCGGCCGGCACTTCCGGCATCAGGCGGCGAAACAGCGGGCCAAGGGCCTTGGCCAACCAGTCGACGATCCCGGCTTTTTCGGCGATGCGCAAAAAGCCCAGCCATAAGGTCAGGGTGCCGAACAGCAGCACCATGACTTCCACCGACAATTTGGCCATGGCGAAAATACTTTCCACCATCGCCGCAAAAATCCCGGCATTACCGCCAATCAGCCATTGCGCCAGTGCTGACACCATTGCCACGACAAAGAAGCCAAGCCACAGGCCATTGAGCATCTGTTGAATCCCCCGAAAGATGGGGCGAATGATAGCGGGGCTGGCAGAAACGACAAACCCCGGAATTTTCCGGGGTTTGTGTTCACGCCGCGGGCTATCAGCCGCGAGTGGCTTGGGCGGTTGGCGAGGCCTGTTTGCTGCGCCAGTGCGGCAGGGAGTTCCAGTAGCGCTCGCCTTTGGCGTCGTCGTACATGCCTTCCCAACGGGAGATGACCAATACGGCCAAGGCGTTGCCGATCACGTTGAGTGCGGTACGCGCCATGTCCATCACACGGTCGACACCGGCGATGAACGCCAGGCCTTCCAGCGGAATGCCCACGCTGCCCAGGGTAGCCAGCAATACGACGAAGGACACACCCGGTACGCCGGCGATGCCTTTGGAGGTTACCATCAGGGTCAGCACCAGCATCAGCTGCTGGCCGATCGACAGGTCAATGCCGTACAGCTGGGCGATGAAGATCGCCGCGATGCTCTGATACAGAGTCGAACCGTCGAGGTTGAACGAGTAGCCGGTCGGTACCACGAAGCTGCAGATGGCCTTCGGCGCGCCGTAGGCTTCCATCTTCTCGATGACGCGCGGCAGCACGGTTTCGGAACTGGCGGTGGAGTAGGCCAGCACCAGCTCATCCTTGAAGATGCGCATCAGCTTGATCACCGAGAAGCCGAACAGGCGAGCGATCAGGCCCAGCACCACGAAGGCGAAGAACAGGATGGCGACGTAAACCAGAATCACCAGCTTGGCCAGCGGCAGCAGCGAGGCGAAGCCGAAGTTGGCGACGGTCACCGCGATCAACGCGAATACGCCGATCGGGGCGTACTTCATGATCATGTGGGTGACTTTGAACATGCTCTCGGAAACGCCCTGGAACATAGTGACCAGAGGCTCACGCAGTTCCGGCTTGAGGCTCGACAGGCCGAGGCCGAACAGCACCGAGAAGAAGATTATCGGCAGCATGTCGCCACGGGCGACGGCGGCGAAGATGTTCGAGGGAATCAGGTTGAGGATGGTCTCGATGAACGCATGCTCATGCTGCACTTCGGCAGCGGTGGCGGTGTACTTGGAGATATCGACGGTACCCAGGGTACTCATGTCGATGCCAGCGCCTGGGTGGAACAGGTTGGCCAGCAACAGACCGACCACAATGGCGATGGTGGTGACCACTTCGAAGTAAAGGATGGTTTTGACGCCGATGCGACCGAGCTTCTTCGCGTCACCCACGCCGGCGATGCCAACGATCAGCGAGGAAATCACAATCGGGATCACGATCATCTTGATCAGGCGGATAAAGATATCGCCCGCCGGCTGCAACACATTGCTGATCCACCAGGCTTTTTCAGCACTGAAATGGTTGAGCACTGCACCGATTGCGATCCCCAGCACCAAACCGATGAGGATCTGCCAGGCGAGGCTTAGCTTTGCCTTCTTCATGTCATTACCCTTACTTCAAGTGGACTTAAGGCACATGCGCCATCTGGAACGCTCGGAAGCGAAAAAGTGTGTGCATCTGCCTCCGTAGAAGGTCACCGCAGCGTGGCCGAAATGGCTTACTGGCAGGCGAAAAAAGGCGCAACTATTCCCATGCAAGGGGGCGACGTCTAATGCCGTAAACGCCTACCCTATGCCGAATCGGCATGGCTTTTTTTGAAAATAGTTGTCTGAACGGTCAGTTCGATTCCGCCATTCCGTCCGGTGAATATGCCGTGAACCGGCCACGAGCGGCTCGCTCAGAGAGGTTGGACGTCTGTGAGTCACCGGCAAAAATGCCTGGAATTAGATGGGGTTGGCGTCCGAAGAGTCCTATAGCGCGAGCATAATTTTCTAGATAGAAGGTCGCACCGACACACCAGGTAACGGTTGGGAGGAAGCGAGATAGAAAATAGCGACTATGGGCGACATACAAGAGGATTAATGCGCGATAAGCCCGCCGCAAGTTCAGCAAGCTTGAGGACTTGTGAACTTGCGTCGCAGCTTTTCGCCTGACCCGGCCCTTGCGCAGGCACTCCCTGTACCCGTAGGTCACGCCGATCCGACTCGATCAGAGCAACCCGGCCCCCTGGTCATGCACCACCCTTGGCGAGTGGTGCAGACAGAAAGAAGCAAAGGGCTTCTTTCTATGGACGCCGGCTCCGTTGACGACAGATGCGTCAGACGGAACCTAGTACCAATTCGGATCTTTCTTAAGCTGTTCCATCAGCAGTTGTTTCATGCCTTCGCTCGGCTTACCGATAAAACGGTAATCGGCGTGCCGCGTCGGGGATTTGTCTGCCGGCAAACCGGCCGGGACTTCCACCAACATGGCGTAGGCGTCTTCCTTGTCGTAGCTGAAGGCCACGATCAGGCGCTTGTTCAGGCAGGTGTCTGCAGTCTCGCAGAGTGGCCCGACCAGGTACTTATCGCCATCTTCTTCCACGGCATTCATTTGTTCGGCCGTACCGGACAGGTTCATCACCCATTCCGGCAGGCGTTGTTCTTTCTTCACCACGCTTTGCCAGGTTTCGCGGTACTGCTTGTCCGCACTGAGCAATTCGTTAGCCCGGGATTGACCGTCATTGGCGGCCATCGCCAAGCCGCTACCGCCCAGAATCAGGGCGGCAGCACAGGCTTTGATAAACAAAGTGGTCATATTCAGCCTCGGCCGCGACGACCAAAGAAGAACGAAGCGATGAACATCACCAGAAAGACCACAAACAGAATTTTTGCGATACCCGTGGCGGTGCCCGCGATACCACCGAAGCCCAGGACTGCAGCCACAATGGCGATGATCAGAAATGTGATTGCCCAACTCAACATGGTGATTCTCCTTACGCTTTTATAGGGGTAACAGCGGTAGTGCCGTGCAGCCGCTCAACACAAGCGGCTTTTTGTTGCCTAGAACACCCAACGTTCTTGAGCAGGCAACTCGCCAAGAGTCGAATCCTGGTCTGCCACTCTCAATTGCGGGGCGGTAACGTCGGCAGCCACGCTGCTGACGGAACTGAAATGGTGCTGGGTCATCACCGGACGTTCAAATTGCAGGGTTTGCTGCTGACTCTGCTGCCAATGCTGGAATTGCTGGCCCGCAATCAACGTGACCATCAAGGCCAAGCTGGCAAACAGACCTTGCTGCAAGCGCAGTGGCGATACACGCAATTGGCTGAGGCTTTGGCGAGTCATGCTGCATTTCTCCCGCATTCTGATTATTCGGTCATGACACTGTTGAGAGGGATATTGCAGGGCGCGTGCCAGTTTTTTTACAAAATAAAACTCAACAAAATCAATTAGTTAACAATACATCTCGAATCTATAGCCCAGCATCCTGCACGATGCCCCTATCCAGGCCGTGCGAAATGCACGATGGTCAGTGGTCGGGTCAGGGGATCGAAAAGAGAAATAGCATTGCCGAAGTGGCTACGAGGCATGAAAAGGCCAGCAAATCGCGCGTTTGTAGGAGGTTGTGCAGATACCTGCGCGAAGACGGCTTTTATCGATCAGAATAAACCATGCAACTTGCCCGATTATTCCGGGACTAAACACCATCATTCATAGTTAAGGGGAGCGCGGGACAGATGGAATCAGCCAAGGAACTTCAAGGCCGCATTCTTTTAGTGGATGACGAATCCGCGATCCTTCGCACCTTCCGTTACTGCCTGGAAGATGAAGGCTACACCGTAGCCACCGCCAACAGCGCCGCGCAGGCGGATGCGCTGATGCAGCGCCAGGTGTTTGACCTGTGCTTCCTGGACCTGCGCCTGGGCGAGGACAATGGCCTGGACGTGTTGGCGCAGATGCGCATCCAGGCGCCGTGGATGCGCGTGGTGATTGTGACCGCACACTCCGCCGTGGATACCGCAGTCGACGCGATCCAGGCTGGCGCCGCCGACTACCTGGTGAAGCCATGCAGCCCAGACCAACTGCGCCTCGCTACCGCCAAGCAATTGGAAGTGCGCCAACTCTCCGCTCGCCTCGAAGCCCTGGAAGGCGAAGTTCGTCAGCCCAAGGACGGCCTCGACTCCCACAGCCCGGCCATGATGGTAGTGCTGGAAACCGCGCGCCAAGTCGCGGGCACCGACGCCAACATCTTGATCCTCGGCGAGTCAGGCACGGGCAAGGGTGAATTGGCGCGCGCCATTCACGGCTGGAGCAAGCGCTCGAAGAAGTCCTGCGTGACCATCAACTGCCCGTCACTGACGGCAGAGCTGATGGAAAGCGAACTGTTCGGTCACAGCCGTGGCGCCTTTACCGGCGCCAGCGAAAGCACCTTGGGCCGAGTCAACCAAGCGGATGGCGGCACGCTGTTTCTCGACGAGATCGGCGATTTTCCACTCACCTTGCAACCAAAATTACTGCGCTTCATTCAGGATAAGGAATATGAACGCGTGGGCGACCCGGTCACCCGACGCGCTGATGTACGCATTCTCGCGGCGACCAACCTGAACCTGGAAGACATGGTGCGCGAAGGCCGCTTCCGTGAAGACTTGCTCTACCGCCTGAATGTCATCACCTTGCACTTGCCACCGTTGCGTGAGCGCAGTGAAGACATTCTGACCTTGGCCGACCGCTTCCTGGCGCGCTTCGTCAAGGAATATGCCCGACCGGCACGCGGCTTCAGCGATGAAGCACGCGAAGCACTGCTCAATTACCGCTGGCCGGGGAATATCCGAGAACTGCGAAACGTTGTGGAGCGAGCCAGCATCATCTGCCCCCAGGAAAAGGTTGAAATCAGCCACCTCGGGATGGCCGAGCAGCCGACCAACAATGCGCCGCGCATCGGTGCGGCGCTGAGCCTGGATGAGCTGGAGAAGGCCCACATCGGCGCGGTACTCGCCACCAGTGACACGCTGGACCAGGCGGCCCGCACTCTCGGTATCGACGCGTCGACCCTGTACCGCAAACGTAAACAGTACAACCTGTGAGCTGTACCCTATGAAGCTAGCGATGAAACTGCGCACTCGTTTGTTCCTGAGTATCTCAGCGCTGATCACCGTCGCCCTGCTGGGACTGGTCCTGGGACTGGTCAGTGTCATGCAAATGGCCAAGAGCCAGGAGTCGCTGATCCGCAGCAACTTCATCACGCTGGACCTTGGCCTCAAGCTGCGTCAGACCTTGGGTGACCAGTTGATCCTGATGCTGCAGGAGCAACCGGACCCCGAGGTACTGAAAACCTCAAAAGAGCAGTATTTCGCCTTGCTGGATGAGGGCATCGCCCATGAACAGCAAGACGGCAAGCTCAGCGGGTTCAGCCAGGCACGCGTTGACTACCTGAACTTCCTCAAGGCATTTGATGAAGCCCAGCAAAGCTCAGTGGCAAATAGCAACAACCCGAAGCTGACCGAAACCTTTAACGCCTTGCGCAATGGCCTGATCGCCGAGCACAAGCACGCGCTGGATAATATCAACGAGAGTGAACACAAATCCCGCGACCGGGCGCTGTTGATTGCCGGTCTTCTGGGCCTGGTCGGGCTGGCAGTGTTGATCATCGGCTTCATTACGGCACACGGTATCGCCCGACGCTTTGGTGGCCCCATCGAAGCCTTGGCCAAGGCCGCCGACAAGATCGGGCAGGGTGATTTCGAAGTGACGCTGCCCATCTCGTCGGCCGCGGAAATGAACCAGCTGACCCGCCGCTTCGGCATCATGGCCGAAGCGTTGCGCCAACATCAGGCAACCAATGTCGACGAACTGCTGGCCGGCCAGCAGCGTCTGCAAGCGGTGCTCGACAGCATCGACGATGGCCTGCTGATGATCGACCGCCAAGGTCGCCTCGAACACCTCAACCCTGTGGCACAGCGCCAGCTGGGCTGGGACGAGGCACGCTTGGGGCAGGGCTTGGGCGAAGCATTGGGTCGCCCGGAAATGGATGAGCAACTGCAACTGGTGCTGCGCGGCGGCAACCTGGAGCGGGCACCTGAGGACTTGGAAGTGGAGGTCGAGGGCGAACTGCGCCTGCTGACCTACAGCCTGACGCCAGTCAGTCATACCCAAGGGCATATTCTTGGGGCGGTGATGGTGCTGCACGACGTGACCGAGCAGCGCGCTTTCGAGCGCGTGCGTAGCGAATTCGTCTTGCGGGCCTCCCACGAACTGCGCACGCCCGTCACCGGCATGCACATGGCCTTCGGGCTGTTTCGCGAGCGTGCGAAGTTTCCCGCAGAATCCCGTGAAGCGGACCTGCTGGATACGGTTAATGAAGAAATGCAGCGCTTGATGCAGTTGATCAACGACTTGCTCAACTTCTCGCGCTACCAGAACGGCCTGCAAAAACTCACGCTAGGGCCGTGCGATGTCACCGACCTGCTGGAACACGCACGGGCACGCTTTACTGAGCTGGCAAATGCTCAGCACGTCGAATTGCTGGTCGAAGCCCAATCCGGGTTGCCCAGGCTGTACGCAGACCAGGCCCAGCTTGAGCGCGTACTCGACAACCTTTTAGGCAACGCATTGCGCCATACCGCCGATGGCGGGCAAATTCGCCTGCAGGCGCGCCGGCATGGCGAGCGGGTGATTATCAGCGTCGAGGATAACGGCGAAGGGATCGCCTATGGCCAGCAGGGACGCATCTTCGAACCTTTCGTGCAGGTTGGACGCAAGAAAGGCGGCGCCGGCCTGGGGCTGGCGCTGTGCAAGGAAATCGTGCAACTGCACGGCGGGCGCATGGGCGTCTACTCGAGGCCGGGGCAGGGCACGCAGTTCTACATGGCGCTGCCGCTTTAGCGCCTAACTCCGGTTCAATGCGCGCAGGATCGCGGCGCTTTCGGCATCCGGCGTGCCATCAAACAGCGACGGCCGGAAATGCATCTGGAACGCCGCGATCACATGCCGCGTGGCAACATCCAGCTCGCCGGTCTGTGGTGTCTGATAGCCCAACCGTGCCAATTCTTCCTGGAACCAGGTGATGCTCGGCAGGTTAGCGGCGTACTGCATCTGGAATCGAGCGACGGCCTGCGCATTCGGCCAGGCTCCCAGCCCTTCAGCCGCCAAGCGCTTCCACGGGAACAACGGGCCCGGATCGAGCTTGCGCAACGGCGCGATATCGCTATGGCCAATGATGTTCTTGGGATCGATGCCATTGCGCTTGCCGATGTCCTTGAGCAACACCACCAACGACTGCACCTGCGCCTCGGAATACGGGTACCAGACGCGGCCAGTCGGCGTGTCGCGATAACCCGGGTTGACGATCTCGATACCAATCGAGCTGGAGTTGAGCCAGGTGCGGCCCATCCACTCGCTTTCCCCGGCGTGCCAGGCACGCTGGCTCTCATCCACCAGCTTATAGATGGTGCCTGAAGCATCATCGCCGATCAGGTAATGACTGCTGACCTGGCCATGCGTCAATAGCGCCAGGGAGCGTTCAAGGTTGGTGGAGGTGTAATGGACGACAACGAATTGCACACGATTGTCGTGATTGAGCGAAGGATGGTTGGTGTTCAGGCGAGGGCCGCTCGCGCAGCCGGCGAGCAGGAGCAGTACGAAGGCGAAGTAAAAGGATTTCATGGCAGAAGACATTACGCTGAAGACGATAATGCAACAGTGTAACGTACGGATTGTGCTTGAGCGGTCAAATTACAAAATGGAACATCTTTTACGCCGCCTGCACCTGATTACGTCCCGCGGCCTTCGCTCGATAAAGTGCTTCGTCGGCACGCTTTAGCGCCAAGTCACTGCGCTCACCCGGCTGGAACTGCGCCACGCCCATGGACACCGTAATCGTCACCGGCTCGCCCTTGAAATGGAAAGGGCACGCTTCGATGGCCGCGCGCAGCACCTCGCCCACGCCCAACGCATCCGCCAAGGCGGAGTCAGGCATCAGCAACACAAACTCTTCACCGCCAAACCGCGCAATAAAGTCAGTCGGGCGCAGGTACTTGCGCAGCACATTGGCGATGATCTTCAACACTTTGTCGCCCGCCAAGTGCCCATAGCCGTCGTTGACGCGCTTGAAGTGATCAAGGTCCAGCATGGCCAGCGACAGGCTGTTGCCGCGCTGGTGCCAGGCGTTGACTTCGTGGTCCAGACGCTCGCTCCAGGCCGCCCGGTTGGGCAGGCCGGTGAGCGGATCGATCAACGCCTTCTGGCGCTGGACTTCCAGATGCTCGCGATACCCCTGCGCTTCCTGTTCCATATTCGCCACCCGCTCAGCCAGCCCCTTGAGGCGCGCCGCCACTTCCTGCTCTCGCTGATCACGCTGCTGCTGATGTTGATCCATGGTGCCGAGCAGGCCTTCAAGGTGGCTCTCCAGCACGTGCTTGAGGCTGTCCAGGTCGGCCGCCTCCTGCACGCTGCTTTGCAGGCCGTCGACCTGCTCGCGAATCTGCGTGTCCAGCTCGCGCGCGGCCGAGCGGCTGTCAGCGTGGCCATCACTGGCCACTTGCAGATGGCCCTGGAACGCTTCGAGGCGCTCATTGAGCTGTTTGAGGTAAGCCTCGAACTCGTGCTGGCCACTGTCGGTGATCGCCAGCATCAACACCGCCAGGTCATCAAGAATCGGCAACAGTTCGTACCAGTTCAAGCCATGAGCCAGGCGCTCGCGCATGGCTTCAGCCTGAGGACGGTGACGCTCGGGCAGTGACAGGTCTTCCAGCAGGCCAAGCAAGGTGTCTTCGATGTGCTTGGCAACCGAGCTGTACGAAGGCTCCGGCGAGTCCGGCAGTGCGTAGACGCCATCCGATTCCAACGCATCCGGGTCAGGCTCGGGACTTTCCAGCACAGGCGGGAGAGACAAGCTGCCAATGGCGGTTTCGTTCGGAGTGTCGACCTCGACCTGCGCTTCTTCGATAAAGGCGGCAAGTGCGCTTTCTGGAGCGGTTTCTTCAACCAGCGCCTCCACTGCTTCAGGTTCAGGTACCTCGGCGGGCAGAACGACAGGCTCCTCTGCAGCCGGCGCCTCGAAGACAAAGGTTTCGCCGGCAACCTCCGCTACTTTGACAGGCACAACGTGTTCGGGTTGTGACGCTGCCGGCGTTTGCGGCAGTGGCGCAAAGGCGCGCAAGGCTTGTGTCAGTTCTTCGGATTGCTCCGGCTCCTGAGGCTCAGGGGTGGGCTTGGGCGCAGCGGATTTTGGCGCAGCCGGCGCGGGTACAGCTTCAGCCACCGGCGCTTCATTCGAACCCTCTTTCGCGCCAAACAGGCGTTGCAGCAAACCCGGCCCAGAGCGCGGGGTTTCGCCATCCGGGTCCAGGTTATTCAGCGCCTGACCTTGCAGGCTGCTCAGCTCGCTGAGCAACAAAGGAATCTCGCGTGCCTGGCCGACTCGACCATCGAGTTGCTTGGCAAAGGTTTTCAGCGGGCGTGCCACTTCACGCGGCAGCGGCAGTTTTTGCAGCTGCGCAACCAGGGCCGTGAGCGCAGTGCTGATCTGGTCAACCCGGGTTTCGCGGCGCTGTTCCGAATCCAGCACGGCCTTTTCAAGGCGCGGCAGCAGGGCTGCGAGGGCGGCGTCCATGTCGTCGGTACGCACGACGTCGCGCATCTCTTTCATGCACTGGTCAACCGCGCGATCGGTGCCCTCAGCCGCCAGCGTGCTGCGCACCAGGCCTCGACGTAACAGGTCGAGACGGGAAGCCCAGCGACGTTCGAGCTTGTCTTGCTGCTCGACGCTTTTCAGGTATTTCTCTTTCCAGCGCTGGGCGTCGTCGCTCATGCAAGGGGTCCGCGAGGGCCTGGGCTCAACGCGGGTAATGCATCAGCCGTAAGCGAACCCGGCAGACGAATCTCTACCGCGACCGGCAGGTGATCGGAGATGGGCTGCGCCAGTACTTGCACACTTTCGAGTGTGAGTGTCGGACTGAGCAGGATATGGTCGAGACAGCGTTGCGGGCGCCAACTGGGGAACGTGGCTTCGACTTGCGGCGCCAGTAACCCGAGGTCCCGCAACGGGGAATTCTGCAGCAGGTCGTTGGCATGGGTGTTCATGTCACCCATCAGTACCTGGTGCTTGTAGTTGCCAATTAATTCACGAATGTAGGCGAGCTGCAGGTTGCGCGTACGCCCCCCGAGCGCCAGGTGCATCATCACCACCACCAAGGCTTCGGGGCCTTCGCCGAAACGCACGAGGATCGCCCCGCGCCCTTTGGGGCCTGGCAAGGGGTGATCTTCGATGGCGGTCGGTTTCAAGCGGCTGAGCACACCATTACTGTGCTGCGCCAGACGCCCGAGGTTGCGGTTGAGTTGCTGATACCAGTACGGGAACGCGCCGAGCTGCGCCAGGTGTTCCACCTGGTTGATGTAACCGGAGCGTATGCTGCCGCCGTCAGCTTCCTGCAGGGCGACCAAATCGAAGTCGTTCAGCAGGTTGCCGATTTTTTGCAAGTTAACGGCACGCCCATTGTGGGGCAGCAAATGCTGCCAGCCACGGGTGAGGTAGTGCCGATACTTTTCGGTGCTGATGCCCACCTGAATATTGAAGCTGAGCAAGCGCAGGCGGCTATCTGCCGGAAGGCCTGTGGATTCCAGGTGATGCTCGTTGACCTTCGCATCATGCAGGCCAACGACACGTTCAGTACCCCAGCGGCGCATGGTAGGCCCCTTACTTGGCTGCGCGCTCTTTGGCGATCAGTTGGTCGGCAACGTTCAGCGCTTGCTCTTCGCCACCAGCACTGCCGATGTCGAAACGGTATTTACCGTTAACGATCAGCGTAGGTACGCCTTGTACGCCGTACTTCTGGGCAAGCTCTTTGTATTGGGCCATCTTGCCCTTCACAGCGAACGAGTTGAACGTTTCAAGGAATTTGGTTTTATCGACGCCCTGAGTGGCGACGAAATCAGCCATGTCTTCAGGTTTGACCAGGCGCTTGCCTTCTTTCTGAATGGCATTGAACACCGCTGCGTGCACTTTGTGCTCTACACCCATGGTGTCCAGCGTGATGAAGAGTTGACCATGAGCATCCCATGGGCCGCCGAACAGCGCTGGGACGCGTTTGAAATTCACATCCTCAGGCAGCTTCTCGACCCATGGATTGAT
The DNA here is from genome assembly GCF_022662455.1 of Pseudomonas sp. TREG-RG-20F-10-E-6-01. NCBI lineage: Bacteria > Pseudomonadati > Pseudomonadota > Gammaproteobacteria > Pseudomonadales > Pseudomonadaceae > Pseudomonas > Pseudomonas sp. TREG-RG-20F-10-E-6-01. The sequence continues at coordinate 35,463 of NZ_JAKNQP010000011.1, forward strand.
GACCGGCTCAAAAGCATAGCAATGCGGGCAGCCATACCAGAACAGCTCCACGACTTCGATCTTGCCTGGCACCGAAACCGGCACCGGGTTGGCCAATTCAACGTAGGTTTTACCGGCTTCAAGCGGCACATTATCGGCAGCTTGTGCGGTCATGCCGAAGAGGCTGGCAGTGACGAGAGCGGCGCTGAGGATCAGATTACGCATGCTTTACTCCTGGACAAATAAAGTCGCCTCACGCGACCTTTAGGTGTGACAGGTCTACGCGGGCATGAGTTCGTTAGTGTAACGGCACCGGCCACAAAAAAGGGCGGCCTAAGCCACCCTTTTTATGCTTGCATCGATGGATTAATCGAGCGTTAACGTCCTGCCCGGATCAGTGCAGACCCTGGATGTAGCTGGACAGCGCTTCGATGTCTTTATCCGACAGCTTGGCCGCAATATCAGTCATCATTTTGTTACCCGCGTCGCCATCGATATAGCGAACCTTCTCGCGAAAATCCTTCAATTGCTTGGCCGTGTACTGAGCATGTTGACCACTCAGGTGAGGGAAGCCCGCCGCTGCGACACCGCCGCCGTCCGGAATGTGGCAAGCCTTGCACGCCGGCATGCCGCCGATAGGCTGGTCTTCGGCGAGTTTGCCGCCACGGAACAACGCTTGGCCTTTTTCGACCAGTTTCGGGTCGGCAGCTCCCACACTGCCTTTCTGGCTGGCAAAATACGCCGCGATGTCCGCCAGGTCTTGATCGCTGAGGTTGGTCAGCAAGCCGGTCATTTCCAGCACCGTGCGCTTGCCGTCCTTGATGTCGTGCATCTGCTTGGTCAGGTAACGTTCACCCTGGCCGGCGAGTTTGGGGAAGTTCGGCGCCGGGCTATTGCCATCCGGTCCATGGCAAGCACCACACACGGCGGCTTTCGCCTGACCCGCTGTAGCGTCGCCTGCAGCATGGGCAACACCGGTGATGCCCAAGGTCAACAGCAGACTCACGATCAGTTTGTTCATCAGCTAATCCAACTACGGCTAAGGGTTTAAGAGTTATCTACCGGGTTTACTCACCATCAATTCAATGATGGCCTGGTAATCCTCAGTACTGCAGTCCATGCACAAACCACGCGGCGGCATTGCCTTGAAACCCTGGGTCACGTGTTGCACCAACGTGTCCATGCCCTTAGCCCGTCTTGGCTGCCAGGCTGCCTGGTCACCCCGTTTGGGGCGTTAGGCAGCTGGCCGGCATGGCAAGCTACGCAAACTCGGTTGTACACCGCCTCCGGATCCTGTGTAGCCTGAGCGCCGTAAAGCGGCATCAGGACACCAAAAGCGAGCAACCATCGGGTCATACATCGACCTTTTCAGGGTTTGAGAGCGTTTTGCGTTCTAATGCGCAATGAAGGTCTTTCGCTCCCGTGAACCTCATCCTTCGCTGGGACAAAGCACACACAAAATCTGCGGCATTATATACTGGCGCTACTGAAACGGAAACGACACCGCTTGCCGCACCCTTTTTCGGCACCGCCCACATCGGAAATCTCATGCAACTCAAGAATCCCATCCTCGGCCTGTGCCAACAGTCCACGTTTATGCTCAGCGCCGCCAAAGTAGACCAATGCCCCGATGACGAAGGCTTTGAAGTCGCCTTTGCCGGTCGTTCCAACGCCGGCAAGTCCAGCGCGTTGAACACCCTGACCCATGCCAGCCTGGCACGCACCTCGAAAACCCCGGGCCGCACGCAACTTCTCAATTTCTTCAAGCTAGACGATGATCGGCGTCTGGTCGACCTGCCGGGCTACGGTTACGCAAAAGTACCTATCCCGTTGAAGCTGCACTGGCAGCGTCACCTGGAGGCTTACTTGGGTGGCCGGGAGAGTTTGAAGGGTTTGATTTTGATGATGGACATCCGTCATCCAATGACCGACTTCGACCTGCTGATGCTCGATTGGGCCGTCGCCAGCGGCATGCCGATGCATATCCTGCTGACCAAGGCAGACAAACTGACCTACGGCGCAGCCAAGAACACCCTGCTCAAAGTGCAGTCCGAGATCCGTAAGGGTTGGGGTGATGCGATCACCATCCAGCTGTTCTCGGCGCCCAAGCGCATGGGCCTTGAAGACGCCTACACTGTGTTGGCCGGTTGGATGGAATTGGCGGACAAGGGCGCGGAAGTCGCGGAATAACTTTTCTGCAGGCAAAAAAAACCCCGGACTTCGTATGGGGAGGGGAAGTTCGGGGTCCAAGTTCCGGACCGCTAGGGCGGGGTCCAGATATCTGCCAACACTTAACACAACATAGGAGCATTGAAGGGCTTCACCACCCATTCAGTAACTCTGAGTAGCAGTTCACAGGTTAAGTTCCGGCAGGTTAAAAAAACTATTGGAAATAACTGACACCGTTTTCCGATCTAAAGCGCTCTGCCACCACCCCCGGCAGTGGCAGAGCCGCGAAATCAGTGCGCCTCGTCCCAGTTATCGCCCACACCTACGTCCACCACCAACGGTACATCCAGCTTGGCCGCTGCGCTCATGTACTCGCGGACCTTCTCGCTGACGTGCGCAACCAAGTCCTCGCGCACCTCAAGCACCAGTTCATCGTGCACTTGCAGGATGACCTTGGCATCCAGGCCCGACTCCGTCAGCCAGTTATCCACCAACACCATGGCCTTCTTGATGATGTCCGCCGCGGTGCCCTGCATCGGCGCGTTGATCGCCGTGCGCTCTGCAGCTGCTCGCTCCTGAGGCTTGTTGGAATTGATATCCGGCAAGTACAGCCGACGCCCGAAGAAGGTTTCTACATAGCCCTGATCGGCCGCTTGAGCACGCGTGCGCTCCATGTACTCGCGAACGCCAGGGTAGCGCGCGAAATACACGTCGATATACGCCTTGGCGGTCTTGGTATCGACGCCGATATCCTTGCCCAGCTTCTGCGCGCCCATGCCGTAGATCAGGCCAAAGTTGATCGCTTTGGCACTGCGACGCTGGTTGGAACTGACCTCAGCCAACTCAACCTTGAACACCTCGGCCGCTGTAGCGGTGTGCACGTCCAAGTCGTTACGGAACGCGTTCATCAAGCCCTCGTCCTTGGACAAGTGCGCCATGATCCGCAGCTCGATCTGCGAATAGTCCGCCGCCAGCAGCTTGTAGCCCTTGGGCGCGACAAACGCCTGACGAATCCGCCGCCCTTCAGCGGTGCGCACCGGAATGTTCTGCAGGTTCGGATCGCTCGAAGACAATCGCCCGGTCGCCGCCACAGCCTGATGATAAGAGGTGTGAATACGCCCGGTACGCGGGTTGATCTGCTCGGGCAACCGGTCGGTGTAGGTGCTTTTCAGCTTACTCATGCTGCGGTACTGCATCAGCACTTTGGGCAGCAGGAAGTCGTCTTCGGCCAACTTGGCCAGCACTTCCTCGGCCGTGGACGCCTGCCCCTTGCCCGTCTTTTTCAACACCGGCAGCCCAAGCTTCTCGTAGAGAATCGCCCCGAGCTGTTTGGGCGAACCCAGGTTGAATTCTTCACCGGCGATCTCGAACGCCTGGCGCTCCAGCTCAACCATCTTGTTACCCAGCTCGATGCTCTGGATGCCCAGCAGGTCCTTATCCACGAACGCGCCCTGGCGCTCGATACGCGCCAGCACCGGCACCAACGGGATTTCGATATCCGTCAGCACACTGGCCAGGCTCGGTATGGCTGATAGCTGTGCATGCAACGCCTGGTGCAGGCGCAGGGTTATATCCGCATCTTCAGCCGCGTACGGGCCGGCCTGCTCAAGCGCGATCTGGTCGAATGTCAGTTGCTTGACGCCTCTGCCGGCGATGTCCTGGAAGCTGACAGTGTCGTAGTCCAGGTACTTCTTGGCCAAGCTGTCCATGTCGTGCCGGGTCGCGGTGGAATTCAACACGTAGGATTCAAGCATGGTGTCGAAGGCGATGCCGCGCACGGTGATGCCGTGCGCAGGGTCACCACCGATGGCGCAATTGGCCAGGATGTTCATGTCGAACTTGGCGTGCTGGCCGACCTTGAGTTTGGTCGGGTCTTCGAGCAGCGGCTTCAACGCCAACAGAACCGTGTCGCGATCCAACTGCTCGGGCGCACCGACATAGGAATGGGTCAACGGGATGTAGGCGGCTTCATGCGGCTGCACGGCGAAGGAAACCCCAACCAACTGCGCTTTTTGCGCGTCGATCCCGGTGGTTTCGGTATCGAATGCGAACAGCTTGGCGTCGTTGAGCTTCTTCAGCCAGCTATCGAAAGTCGCCTGGTCCAGGATGGTCGTGTAGGACGCCTCCACCGGCGCGGCCGCTACTACCTCAGCCACGGCTTCGGCAGACGGCGCCGCCTCGGTCGAAGCCTTGAGCTCGACACGCTTGGCGTCGCGCTGAATCTCATCAATCCAGCTCTTGAACTCCAGCAGCGTGTACAGCTCCAGCAGCTTTTCACGGTCAGGCTCGATCAGGTGCAGATCTTCCAGGCCTACATCCAGCGGTACGTCGATTTTGATCGTCGCCAGTTGATAGGACAGGAACGCCATCTCCTTGTGCTCTTCCAGCTTGGCCGGCAGGTTCTTGGCCCCGCGTATCGGCAGGGTCGGCACGATATCCAGCTGCTCATAAAGCTCTTTGAGGCCGCCATTCACGCCTACGAGCAAGCCGGACGCAGTCTTCGGGCCAATGCCCGGAACGCCCGGGATGTTGTCGGACGAATCGCCCATCAGCGCCAGGTAATCGATGATCTGCTCGGGAGCGACACCGAATTTCTCCTTCACGCCCTCAATGTCCATCGCGCTACCGGTCATGGTGTTGACCAAGGTAATGTGCCCGTCGACCAACTGCGCCATATCCTTGTCGCCGGTAGAAATCACTACCGGGCGGTCTGCCGCCGCACTGCTGCGGGCCAAAGTGCCGATGACGTCATCGGCCTCGACGCCTTCGACGCACAGCAGCGGGAAGCCCAGCGCGATGACGCTTTGGTGCAGCGGCTCGATTTGCAGGCGCATGTCATCGGGCATGCTCGGGCGGTTGGCCTTGTATTCGGCGAACATTTCATCGCGAAAGGTCCCACCCTTGGCGTCGAAAACAACGGCAAACGGGCTGTCCGGGTACTGCCTGCGCAGGCTTTTGAGCATGTTCAACACGCCCTTGACCGCACCGGTCGGCAGGCCTTTGGAAGTGGTCAGCGGTGGCAGCGCGTGAAAGGCGCGGTACAGATAAGAAGAACCGTCCACCAGGACGAGGGGGGCTTGGCTCATGAGCAGGATCAACCTTTTCGGCGGGTCAGGCGCTAGAATAGCCGGACCAATGACGACAAAGGGACAAGGTTATCATGCGTACAGTAAATCGCCTGTTGTTGACCGGTTTGATTGCGTTCTTGCCGCTGGCCGCCACGGCAGCTGACAGCGCACCCTCGGCAGACCCGGAAGTCACGATCCGCACCGAAGGTGACAGAACCATCCAGGAGTACCGCCAAAACGGTTTCCTGTACGCGATCAAGGTCACCGTAAAGGGCGCGCCGCCGTATTTCCTGGTGCGCGCGGACGGAACCGATGCGAACTTCATCCGTTCTGACCAGCCGGATATGCTGATTCCGTCATGGAAGATCTTCGAATGGAAATGATTTCTTAACTTAAATTGGCGCCGCCCCTCGCGGCGCCCGTACTGGCAGTTTTAACCATGTCTGTGTTCACCCCGCTGGCTCGGCCCGAGCTGGAAACCTTTCTCGCCCCTTACGGGCTCGGCCGCCTGCTTGATTTCCAGGGGATTGCCGCCGGTAGCGAAAACACCAACTTCTTTGTCAGCCTGGAACAGGGCGAATTCGTCCTGACCCTGGTTGAGCGCGGCCCAGTCGCAGAAATGCCGTTTTTCATCGAACTGCTCGACGTGCTCCATGACGCTGACTTGCCGGTGCCCTATGCGCTGCGCACCACCGACGGCGTGGCCTTGCGCGAATTGAAGGGCAAACCGGCGCTGCTGCAACCACGCCTGGCCGGCAAACATATCAAGGAAGCCAACGCGCAGCATTGCGCCCAGGTTGGCGACCTGCTCGGCCATTTGCACCTGGCCACTCAGGGCGAGAAAGTGCTGGAGCGCAAGACTGATCGCGGGCTGGACTGGATGCTCACCGAAGGTGCGCAGCTGATTTCGCACCTTAACGACGCGCAGCAGCGCCTGCTGCAAGATGCGCTGAGCGAGATCGAAACCCACAAGGCTCACATTCTCGCGCTGCCACGCGCCAACGTTCACGCCGATCTGTTCCGCGATAACGCGATGTTCGAAGGCACGCACCTGACCGGGCTGATCGACTTTTACAACGCTTGCTCAGGCCCGATGCTGTACGACGTGGCGATCGCCTTGAATGACTGGTGTTCGGACGCAGAGGGCGCGATTGATGGGCAACGCGCCCGTGCACTGCTAGGTGCCTACGCGGGCCTGCGGCCGTTCACGGCCAAGGAAGCGGAGTTGTGGCCAACGATGCTGCGGGTGGCGTGTGTGCGCTTCTGGCTGTCACGCCTGATCGCCGCGGAGTCGTTTGCCGGGCAGGACGTGTTGATTCATGACCCTGCGGAGTTCGAGCATCGGCTGGCGCAGCGTCAGCAGGTCACGCTCCATCTGCCGTTCGCACTCTAAAGACCTGCTCGGTCAAAAAATGTGGGAGCTGGCTTGCCTGCGATAGCGGTCTCGACTGACACATCGCCATCGCGGGCAAGCCCGCTCCCACAGTAGTTCTGTGTTGGTTGTTATAACGACTCCAGGCACCCAGCCAGGTCATTCCCCAACTTCTCCAGCACCTGCTCGTAACCCTGCGCTGTGGCCGGGGTGTAACCGCCCAACGCATCCAACTCCGCCAACTTCACCGGCAACCCCGCCACCAACGTCTCAGCCAAGCGCGGACGCAACGGCGGCTCGCTGAACACACAGGTCTTGCCGACTTCCTGCAACCGCGTACGCATTGCTGCCACGTGCTGGGCTCCGGGCTGCACTTCGGCGGCCACGCTGAACACGCCAGTGTGCTTGAGCCCGTAAGCGTCTTCGAAGTAATCAAAGGCCTCGTGGAACACGAAGTAAGGCTTGTCGCCCACACTCGCCAAGCGCGCCTTCAAACGGGCATCCAACGCATCCAGACGCTCATCGAATGCCTGCACGTTGCTCTGATACCGCGCAGCATTGGCCGGGTCGGCAGTGCTCAGGTCAGCCGCCATGCGCGCCGCAATCACCCGAGCGTTGACCGTCGACAACCACAAATGCGCATCCAGGCTGCCTGGGCGGTGATCATGGTCATGTTCGTCAGCATCATCGGCGTGCGAGTGGCTATCTTCGGCGAAACGCCGCAACTTCATCCCCGCAAGATCCTGCACCGCCACGGTTGGCAGGCTTCGGCCTTTAAGCACGCGCGGCAGAAAGCTTTCCATGTCCGGGCCGATCCAATAAAGCAGGTCCACCGACTGCACGCGCCGTACGTCGGATGGACGCAGGGCGTAGTTGTGCGGCGAAGCGCCGGGCGGCAACAACACCTCGGGAATGGCCACACCGTCCTGCACAGCCGCGGCAATCAACTGTAACGGCTTGATGCTCGTTAGCACCTTGACCTCGGCCTGAGCGGCCCCGGCAATGAACAAACTGGTGACAAATACGACAAAAACGGGAAAAAGTCGGGACACGATGACCACTCAATGACGTAGGAACGGGTAACATAATAACGTCTCTATCAAATGTCTGTCGCCGCTCATGCCTAAAACACCCATTGCCAGCCGCCCCCACGACCACTCTCACTGCGTGCATACCGCGCTGTCGGAGGCCGATACCCTGTGCGCACAGAAGGGCCTGCGCCTGACCGCGCTGCGTCGTCGGGTGCTGGAACTGGTGTGGCAAAGCCACAAGCCGCTGGGCGCCTACGACATTCTTGGCGTGCTCAGCGAGCAGGACGGCCGCCGCGCCGCGCCGCCGACGGTGTACCGCGCGCTGGATTTCCTACTGGAAAACGGCCTGGTGCACCGCATCGCCTCGCTCAATGCCTTTGTTGGCTGCAACCACCCGGAACACGCGCATCAGGGCCAGTTCCTGATCTGCCGCGAGTGCCATGCGGCCATCGAGCTTGAACAAAAAAGCATCAGCGACGCCATCATCAAAAGCTCGGCCGACGTCGGCTTCAGGGTTGAAGGGCAAACGGTCGAAGTGGTCGGGCTCTGCTCGGGTTGCCAGGGGGCTTGATGAGCAATGCGTTAATCCGCCTCGAAGGGGTTGGTGTCACGTTCGCCGGGCAAAACGTGCTGGATAACATCGGGCTGAGCGTCGAGCCGGGCCAGATCGTCACGCTGATCGGCCCCAATGGCGCCGGCAAGACCACGCTGGTGCGCGCAGTACTCGGTTTGTTGAAGCCGGACAGTGGCAGCGTATGGCGCAAGCCCAAGCTGCGCGTCGGTTACATGCCGCAAAAATTGCACGTCGACCCGACACTGCCGCTGTCCGTGCTGCGCTTTTTGCGCCTGGTGCCCGGTGTAGACCGCGCCCGCGCGCAGGCTGCGCTCAAGGAGGTCGGTGCCGAACAGGTGATCGACAGCCCGGTGCAAAGCATCTCCGGCGGCGAAATACAGCGCGTGCTGCTGGCCCGCGCCTTGCTGCGCGAGCCTGAACTGCTGGTGCTCGATGAACCCGTGCAAGGCGTTGACGTTGCCGGCCAGGCCGAGCTGTACAGCCTGATTACCCGCCTGCGTGACCGCCACGGCTGTGGCGTGTTGATGGTCTCCCACGACCTGCACCTGGTCATGAGCACCACCGATCAGGTGGTGTGTCTCAACCGCCACGTTTGCTGCTCCGGCCACCCGGAGCAGGTCAGTAGCGACCCGGCGTTTGTCGAGCTGTTCGGCAAGAATGCCCCGAGCCTGGCGATCTATCACCACCATCACGACCACGCCCATGATTTGCACGGCGCCGTGGTTGACGATCCCGCCGCCCCTCATACACATGTTCATGGAGATAGCTGCAAGCATGGCTGATTTTCTGCTCTACGCCCTGCTGGCAGGCTTGGCTCTGGCGCTGGTGGCGGGCCCTTTGGGCTCGTTCGTGGTCTGGCGGCGCATGGCCTATTTTGGCGACACGTTGTCGCATGCCGCGCTGCTGGGCGTGGCCATGGGCTTTTTGCTGGACGTGAGCCCGACCATCGCCGTCACCGTGGGCTGCCTGCTGCTGGCGGTGCTGCTGGTGACCCTGCAACAGCGCCAACCGCTGGCCTCCGACACACTGCTGGGGATCCTGGCGCCGAGCACCCTGTCCCTGGGCCTGGTGGTGCTGAGCTTCATGCATGAAGTGCGCATCGACCTGATGGCCTACCTGTTCGGCGACCTGCTGGCGATCAGCCCTACAGACCTTGCGTGGATCCTCGGTGGCAGCGCCGCCGTGCTGCTCTTGCTGGTGGCTCTGTGGCGTCCGTTGCTGGCGATCACCGTGCATGAAGAGCTGGCCACGGTGGAAGGTTTGCCCGTGCCCGCCCTGCGCATGACCCTGATGCTGTTGATCGCGGTGGTGATTGCTGTCGCGATGAAGATTGTCGGCGTATTGTTGATCACCTCGCTGCTGATCATTCCCGCAGCCGCCGCCCAACGCCATGCGCGCTCACCCGAGCAAATGGCGATCGGCGCCAGCCTGTTGGGCATGCTTGCAGTGTGCGGGGGCCTGGCGCTGTCGTGGTTCAAGGACACGCCAGCCGGCCCGTCGATTGTCGTCACGGCAGCCGCCCTCTTTCTGCTGAGTTTTGTCCTGCCCCGTCGAGGGGTGTAGACTTGCTCGCTTTTTGCGCAACTAGAGAGTCGCAGGAATGAAGCTGTTCAACGCCCGTTATCTGCTCCTTGCCGCATTTTCCCTGCTGCTGGGCGCCTGTCAAAGTACGCCGCCCGCCGCCCCCGAGGTACCGGACGCACGCGCTGCGGCCATCGCGCAGCTGGAGCAAAACCTGGCCAGCAGCGAGCTTGCCACTGCCGAAGACGAATTGGCCGCGTTACAGGCCCAGTCGCCCAACGACCCGGCCCTCGAGCCTTACCAGCGTCAATTGGCCGAAGCCTACTTGCAGCGCAGCCAGATTGTGCTGCAAAAAGGCGATGTCAACGCTGCCGCCACGGCCCTGAGCCGGGCCCGTGCGCTGATGCCCAAGGCCCCGGCACTGACCGGTGGCGTCAACAGCGCCATCAGCCATGCGCGCAAAGCCGAGCTGGATAAAGCCGAAGCCGCCTTGAAAGCCGCTGAAGCCAAGCCGCCTGCCAAGGTCATCGACCCGGCCGCTGAAAGCACCACTGTGGCGCTGAACCTCGTCGATATCGAAGAACTTCGCCATCAACTGGACGCTATCGCTACCGACGTAGTGAACTACCAGTGCGACGTGACCATTCAAGCGCCGCGCACGCAGGACTACCCGTGGCTGGCCACATTGCTGACCAAACGGGTGAAGCGAATTGATTCGGGGTATGACCTGAAGATACACCGGCAGATTGTGAAACACATCCCGGCGCAGGTAGTGCTGATTCCGCGCAAGGCGCAATAAAAGCATCGCGGGCAAGCCCGCTCCCACATTTTGAACTGTGAATATATTCAAATGTGGGAGCAGGCTTGCCCGCGATGGCGATCTAACAAACAGCCGATCACTTAAGCCGGAATAGCCTTAGCCTTCGACTCACGATCCCAAACCCGGTGCTGTGCAATCGCGGCAAAGAACGCCTTGAACGCTTTCGCATCCGACCCCACGATCAGCCCCGCATCCACTTCAAGCTTCAGCAGATCCAGCAACGGCTTGGCATCATTGGCAACCGTGATCGCCTTCAGGTGCTTGTACGCCTCCAGCAGGAAGTGCAACGCCACACCATCACCGCTCAATGCCTGCACCGACTTGGCGCCGCCCGGTACGAACACCGCGTCAAAGGCAATCGACGGCATGCCTTCCATCGACGCATCCACCTTCAGGCTCTTGCCATCGGCAGTGGTCACCGGCGCCGAAGTTGGCCCCAGCAGCTTGGCGTGTGCACCTTCAGCCTCCAGCGCTTTCTTCAACGCAGCAATTGCCGCGCCGTCCACGCCGTTAGCCGCGAGGATCGCAACTTTGCGCGTTTTGATATCGCCCGACAGCAGGTTCACCTGGCTCAACGCCGGCGACTCTTTGAGCGACGACTCACGCGGTGGCACGGTGCCTTTGGTTGGCGCCGGCAAACCGAGGTTCTGTGCTACGCGCTTGGCCAGCTCCAGGTCGATGTTGGCCAGAATCTCGTTGACCTGACGGGCGCGGATAAACTCACGCTCCACCTTGCCCAACTCGAAGCTGTACGCCGCGATGATGTGCTCTTTCTCGTGGTGGCTCATGCTGTGGAAAAACAGCGTGGCTTGCGAGAAGTGATCGCCAAACGACTCGCTGCGCTCACGCACTTTGTTGGCGTCGACACGTTCGTAATAGGTCTCGAAACCGCCATCCTGCGCAGCCGGTGACGTTTCTTTCGGCCAGCCGCCGTCAATCGAGTTCGGCTCGTAGGCCGCGCGACCCTTGTCGATCACGGTGCGATGCTGAGCGTCGCGCTGGCCGTTATGGAACGGCGTGACCGGCCGATTGATCGGCAGCTCATGAAAGTTCGGGCCACCGAGACGGCTGATCTGAGTATCCGTGTAGGAAAACAGACGGCCTTGCAGCAGTGGGTCGTTGGTGAAGTCGATACCCGGCACGATATGGCCCGGGCAAAAAGCCACCTGCTCAACCTCAGCGAAGAAGTTATCCGGGTTACGGTTAAGCACCATCTTGCCCAGCGGCGTAATCGGCACCAATTCTTCAGGGATGATCTTGGTCGGGTCGAGCAGGTCGAAGTCGAACTTGTGCTCGTCTTCTTCCGCAACGATTTGCACGCCCAATTCCCACTCAGGGTAGTCGCCGCTTTCAATCGCTTCCCACAGGTCGCGACGGTGGTAATCGGTATCTTTACCGGCAAGCTTTTGCGCTTCGTCCCACACCAGCGAGCAGGTGCCCACCTTTGGATGCCAGTGGAATTTCACAAAGCTCGACTTACCTTCGGTATTGATCAAGCGGAAGGTGTGAATGCCGAAGCCCTGCATGGCGCGCAGGCTTTTGGGGATGGCACGGTCGGACATGGCCCACAGCACCATGTGCGCGGATTCTGGCTGCAGCGAGACGAAATCCCAGAACGTGTCGTGGGCAGAGCCGCCGGTGGGAATCTCGTTATGCGGCTCAGGTTTGACCGCGTGCACGAAGTCAGGAAACTTGATCGCGTCCTGAATAAAGAACACCGGCATGTTGTTGCCCACCAGGTCGAAGTTACCTTCGTCGGTGAAGAACTTCACAGCAAAACCACGCACGTCACGCACCGTATCGCCCGAGCCACGCGGGCCCTGCACGGTGGAGAACCGCACAAACACCGGGGTTTTATGCTCGGGGTTGCGCAGGAACCCGGCCTTGCTCAGCGCCGAATGGTTCTCATAGGTCTGGAAATAGCCGTGGGCGCCAGTGCCGCGAGCATGCACGATGCGCTCCGGGATACGCTCATGGTCAAAGTGCGTGATTTTTTCACGCATGATGAAGTCTTCCAGCAGCGATGGGCCACGGGCACCGACTTTCAGGGTGTTCTGGTTGTCAGAAATCTTTACGCCTTGATTGGTGCGCAGCGCCTGGCCGGTTGCGTCGGAACGGAACGCTTCCAGGGCCTGCAGCTTGGCGTTGGTGTTGCCACGGTCCAGGGTATCGGTGCCCGCGAGTTCACTCTTCGGCGGGGTAGCTGGCTTCTTGGTACTCATCAGTCAAAACTCCTTATTCAAATTGGCCAGAGCGGTCCCCGGCTCGTTTGAGCAAACCCCCAGGCACGGCACCTGGGAAATTGAGTTGCTTAAGTAGTGACTGACACGGATTTGCACCGTTCCTTTTTTATGACCTTTGATCGCGTTATTGCCAAATCGCTGGTTGAATGCGAAATAAATGCTAAGAAACACTATACGGACAGGCTAAAATGCGCGCCCGGCTAACCGCTGATCCCTTTTCCATGCGCCCCACAAGGTTCGCTACGTGATCGAGTTTCATAACGTCCATAAAACCTACCGCGTCGCCGGTAAGGAAATCCCCGCGCTGCACCCCACCAGCCTGCGTGTCGAAAACGGCCAGGTGTTCGGCCTGATTGGCCACTCCGGTGCGGGAAAAAGTACCCTGTTGCGTCTGATCAACCGCCTGGAGCAACCCAGCGGTGGCCAGATCAATGTCGACGGCGAAGAAGTCACCGCCCTGGACGCCAATGGCCTGCGCCGTTTCCGCCAGCAAGTCGGGATGATCTTCCAGCACTTCAACCTGCTGGCCTCCAAGACCGTTGCCGACAACGTGGCGCTGCCGCTGACGCTGGCTGGCGAACTGTCGCGCAAGGAAATCGACCAGCGCGTGGCTGAGCTGCTCGCCCGTGTCGGCCTGTCGGACCACGCCAAGAAATACCCGGCGCAGTTGTCCGGTGGCCAGAAGCAGCGCGTCGGCATCGCCCGCGCCCTGGCAACCAAGCCAAAAATTCTGCTGTGCGACGAAGCCACCAGCGCCCTCGACCCACAAACCACCGCCTCGGTGCTGCAATTGCTGGCCGAGATCAACCGCGAGTTGAAGCTGACCATCGTACTGATCACCCACGAGATGGACGTGATCCGCCGCGTATGCGACCAAGTGGCGGTGATGGATGCTGGCGTGATCGTCGAGCAAGGTTCGGTGGCCGATGTGTTCCTGCACCCCAAGCACCCGACCACCAAGCGCTTTGTGCAAGAAGCGGATCAGGTCGACGAAAGCGAGCAGCGCGATGACTTTGCTCACGTGCCAGGCCGTATCGTGCGTCTGACGTTCCAGGGCGAAGCAACCTACGCGCCGCTGCTGGGTACCGTCGCCCGCGAAACCGGCGTGGACTACAGCATCCTCGCCGGTCGTATTGACCGCATCAAAGACATTCCCTACGGCCAACTGACCCTCGCCGTGACCGGTGGGGACATGGACGCCGCTTTCGCCCGCTTTACCGCGGCAGACGTCCACATGGAGGTTCTGCGCTAATGGAAATCCTGTTGAGTTTCTTCGCCAATATCGACTGGTCCGAGATCTGGCTCGCCACCGGCGACACCATGACCATGCTGCTCGGTTCGCTGTTCTTTACCATCCTGCTCGGCCTGCCACTGGGTGTGCTGCTGTTTCTGACCAGCCCGCGCCAACTGTTCGAACAAAAAGGCCTGTACGCGCTGCTGTCGCTGATCGTGAACATCCTGCGTTCGCTACCGTTCATCATTCTGCTGATCGTGATGATCCCGTTCACCATACTGATCACCGGCACCTCGCTGGGCGTGGCCGGTGCGATTCCGCCACTGGTCGTAGGCGCGACGCCGTTCTTCGCGCGCCTGGTGGAAACCGCCCTGCGTGAAGTGGACCGCGGCATCATCGAAGCCACGCAGTCCATGGGCGCCAGCACGCGTCAGATCATCATCAATGCACTGCTGCCCGAAGCGCGCCCCGGTATTTTCGCTGCGATTACGGTGACGGCCATTACACTGGTTTCCTACACGGCCATGGCCGGTGTTGTCGGCGCCGGCGGTTTGGGCGACCTGGCGATCCGCTTTGGTTACCAGCGCTTTCAGACTGACGTGATGGTTGTCACTGTGGTGATGCTGCTGATCCTGGTGCAAATTCTGCAAACCGTCGGCGATAAGCTGGTGGTGCACTTTTCTCGAAAATAACGGCCGTGGCCGGCCCCCGCCGGCGCATGCCCGAACAAGGAGCTTGCTGGATGAAAAAACTACTGGTTGCTTTCGCTGCCGTTGCCGCGTTTTCCGCCCACGCTGCCGAGCCCCTCACGGTCGCCGCGTCGCCAGTGCCGCACGCGGAAATCCTGGAGTTTGTGAAGCCCGCACTCGCCAAAGAAGGCGTGGACCTGCAGGTCAAAGTCTTCACCGACTACGTGCAGCCGAACGTACAAGTGGCTGAAAAGCGCCTGGACGCCAACTTCTTCCAGCACCAGCCGTACCTGGATGAGTTCAACAAGGCCAAAGGCACTCACCTGGTGAGCGTCGGTGCCGTGCACCTGGAGCCCTTGGGCGCCTACTCCAGCAAGTACAAAAAACTCGAAGACCTGCCGGATGGCGCCAATGTCGTGATCCCGAACGACGCCACCAACGGTGGCCGCGCGTTGCTGCTGCTGGCCAAGCACAACCTGATCACCCTGAAGGACCCGACCAACATCCTGTCGACCATCAAGGACATCTCCGGTAACCCGAAAAACCTCAAATTCCGCGAACTGGAAGCCGCCACACTGCCGCGCGTGCTGACCCAGGTCGACCTGGCTCTGATCAACACCAACTACGCCCTGGAAGCCAAACTGGACCCATCCAAGGACGCCCTGGTGATCGAAGGCAACGACTCGCCTTACGTGAACATCCTAGTGACCCGCGAAGACAACAAAGACTCGGACGCCGTGAAGAAGCTGGTTGCAGCCCTGCACACGCCGGAAGTGAAAGCGTTCATTCTTGAGAAGTACAAAGGCGCGATCCTGCCGGCGTTCTGATCTGCCCCGATCTTCAAAACTCTGAAGATCAAAAATGTGGGAGCGGGCTTGCTCGCGAAGGCGCTGTGTCAGTCACCGAATTTATCGACTGAACCACCGTCTTCGGGGGCAAGCCCCCTCCCACATTTGTTTTTGTGTTGTCTGGAAGATCAGGCCGGCGCACTTGCCTGCTTACGCATTGTTCAAACCTTGCACAACCCCCCTGTGGGAGCGGGCTTGCCCGCGAAGGCGCTGTGTCAGTCACCGAATTTATCGACTGAACCACCGCCTTCGGGGGCAAGCCCCCTCCCACATTTGTTTTTGTGTTGTTTGGAAGATCAGGCCGGCGCACTTGCCTGCTTACGCATTGTTCAAACCTTGCACAAAACCCCTGTGGGAGCGGGCTTGCTCGCGAAGGCGCAGTGTCAGTCACCGAATTTATCGACTGAACCACCGCCTTCGCGGGCAAGCCCCCTCCCACATTTGGTTTTGTGTTGTTTGGAAGATCAGGCCGGCGCACTTGCCTGCTTACGCGTTGTTCAAACCTTGCACAAAGCACTGTGGGAGCTGGCTTGCCTGCGATGGCGGTGGGTCAGTCAGCCTATTAGCCTCTGATCCACCGCCCTCGCAGGCACGCCAGCTCCCACATGTACGGTGCGCTGCCTGTTATTTACGCTGCAGCAACCCCGGCAACTGCGCCACCAGCTTTTGATTGTTCAGCGGCGCACGAATAAACCCGCGCTGCGTGCCGTCCGGCCCGATCAGCGCCAGGTTGCCGCTGTGGTCGACGGTGTAGTTGGGCTTGCTGGTATCCGCTGGAATAAACGGGATGCTCACCGCATTCGAGACCTTCTGCACATCGTCCACATTCGCGCCGGTCAGGCCTTCGAATTGCGGGTCGAAGTAGCCCAGGTATTGCTTGAGCTGAGCCGGCGTGTCGCGGTTCGGGTCGACGCTGACCAGAATCACCTGCAACTTATCCACCGCCTCTTTGGGCAGCTCGCTCTTGATCTGGCGCAGTTGGGCGAGGGTGGTGGGGCAGATGTCGGGGCAGAAGGTGTAGCCGAAAAACAGCAGGCTCCATTTGCCTTTCAACTCGTTGACCACCACCGGCTGGCCGTTCTGGTCTGTCATGGTCACCGGCGGCAGCTGGCGGCTTTGCGGCAGCAGGATGATGCCCGCGTCGATCAGCGCAGTAGGGTCGCCCTGGCCTTTGCCGCTGAGCACTTTGTTGACGGTCAGGCCCATGATCAACGCGACGATGGCCACCAGGATAAAGACGGTTTTTTGAGTTCGAGTCATAGGTTCAACAGTAAGTAGTGGTCTACGAGCAGGGCGATAAACAGCACAAACAGGTACCAGATAGAGTACTTGAAGGTGTTGATCGCCGCGTGCGGCTGGCTGCCACGGTACAGCACCCAGGCCCATTGCAGAAAGCGTGCGCCCAACACCAGCGCACACGCCAGGTACAGCAGGCCACTCATGTGAATCACATACGGCATCAGGCTCACCGCCAGCAGGGCGAAGGTGTAGAGCAGGATGTGCACCTTGGTGTAGTGCTCGCCGTGGGTGACCGGCAGCATCGGGATATCGGCCTTGGCGTATTCCTCCTTGCGGTGAATGGCCAGGGCCCAGAAGTGCGGTGGGGTCCAGGCGAAGATGATCAACACCAGCAGCAGCGGCTCGGCGCTGACATGCCCGGTAACCGCAACCCAGCCCAACAGCGGCGGCGCCGCGCCAGCGAGGCCGCCGATGACGATGTTTTGTGGCGTTGCGCGCTTGAGGAAGCCGGTGTAGATCACCGCGTAGCCGAGCAGCGAGGCCAGCGTCAGCCAGGCGGCCAATGGATTGGTGAACGCCAGCAGCAAGGCCAAGCCTGCAACAGCCAGAAACAAAGCAAAGGCCAATGCCGCCACCGGCGACACCCGCCCTTCGGCCATCGGCCGTTTGTGCGTGCGCGCCATCACCGCATCGATGCGCCGATCCACCACATGGTTGACTGCTGCCGCACCACCGGCACACAGCGCAATGCCCAGGTTGCCAAAAATCAGCACCGCCCATGGCACCCCGGCGCGGGTCGCGAGGAACATACCCACCAAGGAGGTGATGAGCATCAGCACCACCACCTTTGGCTTGGTCAGCTCCAGGTAATCTCGCCAGATCGCCTGATCGCGGCGCTCGTCGATCAAGGTCGCCATGGCGTCTCTCCTTTAAGGGTGATGAGGCCCGAAACGTGTTTGCGTGGAATAAAGCGCCAGCCGAACGGCAGCTGATGGCGCACCCGGACCAGGCTGGTGCGCGCGTGGTAATTGACCAGCACCAACGTCAGCAGCAACGCCGCGCCGCCTGCGTTATGGCCGACCGCCACCGACAGCGGCAGGCCGAACGCCACATTGCTCACGCCCAGGCTGATTTGCACCGCCAGGGCGATCAGCAACAAGCCCGCCAGTCGCGTCATGCCCACTGCGCGCAATTGCCAGGCCAGCCCCAACAGCACCAGTGTCACCAGCATCGCGCCAAGGCGATGGGTCAGGTGGATAGCGGTACGCGCTTCGCTGTCGAGCTGGCCACCGAGGTAATTGGGGCCGATGTGCTGAGTGAGATGAAAGCCGTTGGCAAAGTCCGCCGCCGGCCACCACTGGCCATGGCACGTGGGCAGGTCGATACAGGCCACCGCCGCATAGTTGGAACTCACCCAGCCGCCCAGCGCAATTTGCCCGATTACCAACACCAACCCGGCAGTCGCCCAGTATTGCAGGCGCTTGGGCACGATCAACGCGGGCAGCACGCCGGACAGTCGCAGGGTCAGCAGAAACAATAAGCTCAAGGTGGCAAAACCGCCGAGCAGATGGCCGGTTACAACTTGCGGCCACAGCTTCAATGTCACCGTCCACATGCCAAAAGCGGCCTGGGCGAACACCACCGCCAACACAAACAGCGGCAATTTCACCGGCTGGCCTGGATCACCCCGATGGCTCCACGAACGCGCCGCCAACAGCACGATGAGCAACCCCAAGGTGCCGGCAAAGTAGCGATGGGTCATCTCGGCCCAGCCCTTGTCGGCCTGCACCGGCGTATCGGGGAAGTGCAGCTCGGCGTGCGCCAGTTGGGCTTCGCTCTGCGGCACGCTGATAAAACCGTAACAGCCGGGCCAGTCCGGGCAACCGAGGCCGGCATGGGTCAGGCGCGTATAGGCGCCGAGCAGCACGACGATCAGCGCGAGCAAGGTGGCAAACAACGCGAGGCGAAATCCAGGTTTGGCCATGACGATGCCCTTATCCGATGTTCGACAGTTTCAGCAGCAAGCGCAGGTCGTTGAGCAGGTCCTTGCCCTTGACCTTGGCGTCGTAGCGCAGCACCAGATTGCCGTGCGGGTCGACGATCCACAGTTGCGCATCGCCGGGTGCGGCGGCGTCCTTGGTGAAGGTCGACAGGTCCAGCGGGTAGCGGTGCAGTTGCGGGTATTCGGCTTTGAGCTTGGCCGCGTAGGCGCTGCTCACTGGCTGCGCACTGGCCAAGGCATGGCTGGCGCGCGAGGCATCACGGCCCAGGCTGATTTGCAGTTGGCGCGCCAGGTATACCAACTGCTGGCACTCAGCGGCGCAGGCGGTGGGCGCGGTGACCAGCAGTTGCCAGCGATCTTCATCGGCCTGCACGCCAATGTCGGCGCGGGTCTGGCCGTTGCCGATCAGTTCGCCGTGGTAGCTGCGGCTGTCCGGCACCCAGAATTGCAACTTGTACATGAAAGTGGCCAGCGCCATCGGGCCTATCACCATCATCAGGATCAAAATCAGCTGCCAACGGCCTTTGCGCCGGTCGGGCGCCTCAGACATGCTGGGTGGATTCATGGCCGCTCCCATGGGACTTCTCCTTTTTGTTGTGCCATCCGAGGTAGAGGTACAGCGCCAGCAGCGCCAAGGCCATGGCGAACCACTGCACGGCGTACCCCAAATGTTTTTCCGGGCCCATGGCGACTACCGGCCACGTGGTGTCATACGTGCCCGGGCCGGGTTCGGCGCGCAGTTCGTAGGCAAAACCGCCACGGCCCAACTCACTCCACAGGGCGGCGGGGTGCAGCGCTGTGAGCAAGCGCGGCCATTGCGTGGTGGCTGGGTCGGCGTGCAGTTGGAAGGTTTCGCCGGGGGCGACGTATACCCAGGCGTCGAGATTCAACGGTTGATCGGGTGTGGTGAAGACCGGTGGCGTGCGCCGGTCCGGCCACGGCAGCCAGCCGCGATTGAGCAACAGCCACTGGCCGCTGGCCTGATCATGAAAGGGTTGCAGCAACTCGACGCCGGCCTTGCCGTCGCGCATGCGGTTGTCGAGCAACACGCTGTGCTCGGCGTCGAACTGGCCGCGCAGGCGCACGCGGCGAAAGGCGGGGTCGGGCATCTCATTGAGCTGAACACTGCTGATGGGATCGGCCACGCGCCGCTCGGCGTAACTGTCCACCAGCAACTGTTTTTCATGGCCGCGCGCCAGTTGCCAGAACCCCAGGCCCACCATCAACGGCAGCAGCACCAGCACCACCAGCGTGGGTGCGAGCCCTGGGCGAAAGTCTTTTATGGCGCTGGCTATACTTGTTTTCATTGCCCGCCCATCCGAAGGGAACCTGACCATGCTCAAAGCAGCCATTGCCCTGATGCTGATCGCAACTGTCGTGAGCCTGTTCAGTGGTTTGTTCTTTCTGGTCAAGGACGAGGGCAACTCCAACCGCCTCGTCACTGCCTTGACCGTGCGTGTCGTACTGGCCGCGATCACCGTGGGCTTGATCGCCTGGGGCTTTTTCAGCGGCCAGCTGGTGTCTCATGCGCCGTGGTAAGGCGCCTCACAGCACATACACGAAGAAGAACAGGCCGATCCACACCACATCCACAAAGTGCCAATACCAGCTGGCTGCCTCGAAACCAAACTGGTGCTCGGCATTGAAATGCCCGCGCAGGATGCGCATCAGCATCACGAACAGAATGATGGTGCCGATGGTTACGTGAGCGCCGTGAAAGCCCGTGAGCATGAAGAAGGTCGCGCCGTACACGCCCGAGCCGAGGGTCAGGCCCAGTTCTTTGTAGGCGTGCATGTACTCCTCGGCCTGGAAGGCCAGGAACGCCCAGCCCAGCAGCACGGTCAGCGCCAGCCAGATTTTCAGTGCGCCGCGGTGGCCCTTGCGCAAGGCATGGTGGGCGAGGGTGATGGTCACGCTGGAGCTGACCAGCAAGATCGTATTGATCAGCGGCAAGCCCCAGGGGCTGATGGTGCCCTCCGGTGGCGGGTACATTTTTGGGTCAGGGTTGTTGAGCAGCGGCCAGGTGAACTGAAAATTCGGCCACAGCATGTGCGCGATGCCCTTGTGCCCTTCACCGCCCAGCCATGGCCCCGACATGTGCCGCACATAAAACAGGGCGCCAAAGAACGCGACGAAGAACATCACCTCGGAAAAGATGAACCAGGTCATGCCCCAGCGAAACGAGCGGTCCATCTGCGGGCTGTACAAACCGGCGCGGCTTTCCTTGATCACCGCGCCAAACCAGCCGAACAGCATATAGGCCAGCAACAGCCCACCGACGAAAAAGATCCACGGCCCGTGGGATTCCGGGCGCGCCGCCTTCAGATCGTTAAACCACACAGCCAAACCGTACACGGTGGTGAGCATGCCCAGGGTGGCAATTATTGGCCATTTGCTTTGCGCTGGTACGTAGTACGTATCATGAGACGACATGTATTCGCTCTCCTGATTGAGGGGGCAAACAGTAGCTAGCCGCCGGTATGGACGGCCACCGGCGGTTGGCGCGCAGTGATGTCAAACAGCGTGTATGCCAGGGTCAAATGCTTCACATCCTTGGGCATGTCGCGGTCGACGATAAAACGCACCGGCATTTCAATGCGCTGACCGGGCTGCAGCACTTGCTGGGTGAAGCAAAAGCACTCGGTCTTGTGGAAGTACATCGCCGCTTCGGCCGGAGAAATGCTCGGCACTGCCTGGGCTTTCATGACCTTGTCGGTGGGGTTATAGGCGACGAACAGCATCTCGGTGACCGCACCGGGGTTGACCACCACTTCGTCAGCCTTGGAGTGAAACTCCCAGACCATGTCGATGGCATTGGTCGACAGGAACTGCACTCGCACCTGGCGCGTGGGGTCGACGACTTGCTCACCTTCGTACTGCCCGGCGGTCTTGCCGTTGATGCCGAACGCCTTGCACATCACGTCGTAAATCGGCACCAGGGCGAAGCCGAAGGCGAACATCGCCACCACCAGAATCAGCAGACGGGTGACCAGGCGCTTGATGGGGATGGAATCAAGCATGGCGATCACCTGAACCGAACGCGGTCAATGTGGGAGCGGGCTTGCTCGCGAATGCGGTAGGCCAGGCACTATTTGCGGCGACTGAAACACCGCTTTCGCGAGCAAGCCCGCTCCCACAGGGGATTTGTATAGGCATGGCGAACCGGGTATTCACTTGACCTCCGGCGGCGTGGTGAACGTGTGATACGGCGCGGGCGAGGGGATGCTCCATTCCAAACCTTCGGCGCCATCCCACGGCTTGGCCGGCGCCGGCGGGCCGCCGCGGATGCACTTGATGACGATAAACAGGAAGAAGATCTGCGTGGCGCCAAACATGAAGGCGCCAATCGAGGAGACCATGTTGAAGTCGGCGAACTGCAGGTTGTAGTCCGGCACCCGGCGCGGCATGCCGGCCAGTCCCACGAAATGCATCGGGAAAAACGCCATGTTCATGCCGATGAAGGACAGCCAAAAGTGCAGCTTGCCCAGGGTTTCGTCGTACATGTGCCCAGTCCATTTGGGCAGCCAGTAGTACGCCGAGGCGAAGATGCCGAAGATCGCGCCAGGCACCAGTACGTAATGGAAATGCGCCACCACAAAGTAGGTGTCGTGGTACTGGAAGTCCGCTGGGGCAATCGCCAGCATCAGACCGGAGAAGCCGCCAATGGTGAACAGGATCACGAAGGCCACGGCAAACAGCATCGGCGTCTCGAAGGTCAGCGAGCCTTGCCACATGGTGCTGACCCAGTTGAACACCTTCACGCCCGTCGGCACGGCGATCAGCAGCGTGGCGTACATGAAGAACAGCTCGCCCACCAGCGGAATGCCCACCACGAACATGTGGTGCGCCCACACAATGAACGACAGGAACGCGATGCTCGCCGTGGCGTAGACCATCGAGGTGTAGCCGAACAGCGGCTTGCGCGAGAAGGTCGGGATGATCGAGCTGACGGCGCCGAAGGCCGGCAGGATCATGATGTACACCTCGGGGTGGCCGAAGAACCAGAACACGTGCTGGAACAGCACCGGGTCACCGCCACCGGCGGCGCTGAAGAAGCTGGTGCCGAAGTGGATGTCCATCAGCATCATGGTCACGCAGCCGGCCAGCACCGGCATCACCGCGATCAACAGGAACGCGGTGATCAGCCAGGTCCAGACAAACAGCGGCATCTTCATCAGGGTCATGCCAGGGGCGCGCAGGTTGAGAATGGTCGCGACCACGTTGATCGCGCCCATGATCGAACTGATGCCCATCAGGTGGATGGCAAAAATAAAGAACGTCACACTTTCCGGCGCGTAGGTGGTGGACAGCGGGGCGTAGAAGGTCCAGCCGAAATTCGGCCCGCCGCCGGGTGTGAACAACGTGGAAACCAGCAACAGGAACGCCGCTGGCAGCAGCCAGAAACTGAAGTTGTTCATGCGCGGCAGGGCCATGTCCGGCGCGCCGATCATCAGCGGGATCATCCAGTTGGCCAGGCCGACAAAGGCCGGCATCACCGCGCCGAACACCATGATCAGGCCGTGCATGGTGGTCATCTGGTTGAAGAACGCCGGCTGCACGATCTGCAGGCCGGGCTGGAACAGCTCGGCGCGGATCACCATGGCGAACGAGCCGCCGAGCAGGAACATGGTGAAGGCGAACCACAGGTACATCGTGCCGATGTCTTTGTGGTTGGTGGTCAGCACCCAGCGCATCAGGCCTTTGGCGGGGCCATGGGCATGGTCGGCGTGACCATGGTCATCGATCACAGTGCTCATGGCCGTTCTCCTGCAAAGGAATGGGCTGTGCGGTTCAGGGCATACGCAGTTGAGGCCGTCATTTGCTTTCCGCCTGTTTCAAAGCCAGCACGTCTTTGGGCGTGACCATGTCGCCTTTGTTGTTGCCCCAGGCGTTGCGTTCGTAGGTCACCACGGCGGCGATGTCCACCTCCGACAGCTGTTTGCCGAAGGCGGCCATGGCGGTGCCAGGCTTGCCGAAATACACGCGGTGCAGGTGATCTTCCTTAGGCCCGGTGGCGATCGGCGAGCCTTTGAGCGCCGGGAACATCGGCGGCAGGCCTTGGCCCTCAGCCTGGTGACAGGCCACGCAGGTGGTGTGGTAAACCTTGTCGCCACGCGCCACCAGCTCTTCAAGCGTCCACTCTTTGGAGGTCAGCTCCTTGAGCTTGGCCGCTTCTGCCTTGCGCTCGCCGAGCCAAGTGTCGTAGTCGGCCTGGGATTTGACCTCGACCACTATCGGCATGAAGCCGTGGTCCTTGCCGCACAATTCAGCGCACTGGCCACGGTAGATGCCGGGCTTCTCGATGCGCGTCCAGGCCTCGTTGACGAAGCCGGGAATGGCGTCGCGCTTGACCGCAAAGGCCGGCACCCACCACGAATGAATCACGTCGGCGGCAGTCACCAGAAAGCGCACTTTGGCGCCTACCGGCAGCACCAGGGGCTGGTCGACTTCGAGCAGATAGTGCTCGCCCTTGGTGGCCTGGTTATGGATCTGCTCGGCAGGGGTGGCCAGGTTGCTGAAGAATTCCACGTCCTGGCCCAGGTATTTGTAATGCCACTTCCACTGATAACCGGTGACCTGGATATCGATATCCGACTCGGTGCTGTCGTAGATGTTGATCAGGGTCTTGGTCGCCGGGATGGCCATCGCTACCAGGATCAGCAACGGCACCACGGTCCAGAGGATTTCCACGGTCGTGCTCTCGTGAAATTTGGCAGCCACCTGGCCCGTGGACCGGCGGTGCAGGATCATCGACCAGAACATCGCGCCAAACACGACAATGCCGATCACCACACAAATCCAGAAGATGGTCATGTGCAGGTCAAACACGGCGTGACTGACTTCAGTAGCCCCTGGCGCCATATTCGTTGTCCAGGCGGCGTGCGCCTGGCCGAATACCGACCACAACAGTAGGCCCATCCAAACGTGTGGATGTCGCGTCATTGCGGGTTCCCCTTTATGTTTCTTGTTATCCCGCCGGTTTGCACCTGCGGCGAAGGGAGCGGCTTCCATACTGCTTACAACCGCCAAGCCTTGCCTGCTTCATGCAGTTGGGCGTCATCAGCTAATTGCGTACAAAATCGAGTATAGACAGCCGGGGCAACCCCGCAATGTGTAGGGGCAAATGAGCACAAACAGACGGGCGGGCCCAATAAATACGGGGGCGCAAACGTTTATCCGACGAACGATGGCGATTCGATATAACGCATGCGCATAACCATGAAATAATTATGACAAACGCGTCTTAGGCCCTCGTATAAACGAGCTACCTTGTTCTTTCCCTTTTCCTACGCCTGTTTCAATGGAGCTTTCATGAACACCGCCGCATTGCGCGAGCAGATTTCCCGTGCCCATCAACACGAAGCCAGCACTGGCCAGCTTGCCCAGCAACTGGAAAAACAATTGCCGCACCTGCATTCGGCCATTTCCCTGGCTGACGGTGATCGCAACATTGTCATGACCCGTTTTGTTACTGCCTACATCGAGCTTGTTCCTGACTTGCTGGAAGCCGCCAATGACGTGGCGCGCGAAGCTGGCATCGAAAGCCAGATCAAACCGGTACTGAAAATCGCCGAGCATTTCTTCCTGCAACCGCCCGCGATTCTTGCCGGCCACGAAGGCCTCGACGGCCTGCTGGACGAGGCCTACCTGGCCCATCGCCTTGTAGAAGAAGTCAACGATCTGTACATCACGCACTTCGGTCAGCCGTTGATTCCGGCGGACACCACCGTGGCCAACTTGATCGCTCATCAGTTGATCGGCGAAGCATTTGCCAATCAGTTGGACGAAGCCGTGCATTTGGCGGTGGATGAAATGCTCAACGAAGACAGCTTTGCGCTGGAGTCGGTCGAGGCTTACCGCGAGACGCTCAAGAGCCCGAACACGGAAGCGGCGTGGAAGCGCTGGCCTTGCCTGTCGCGGCAGCTGGGGGTTGAGTTGGCGCTGGATCAGCCGGCTTAACTCTTCAATATGATGCAAAACCCATGTGGGAGCGGGCTTGCTCGCGAATGCGGTAGATCAGTCGACATTGCTTTGACTGATACACCGCTTTCGCGAGCAAGCCCGCTCCCACATTTTTGATTGGGTTCCGTCAGCTAGTGGACGGCGCCGAACCTATTCCCACGGTCGTGCGCACCCGGCCTTCAAGCCTGCGCTTCAAGCCGCGCGCCTCGATCACAAGCGTAGAGCCCTTGGCCGCATTGGCCCGGCCCCATTCCTCCAGCAACTCCAGGCAGGAATGGTCGATGTAACTCAAGTTGCTCAGCGGCACATGCAACGTGGTCCCTGCGGGCACCGTCGACAGCACTTGGGTCAGTGCCGGCACTTTCAGGAAGGTCGCCGCACCGGTCAGGCGCAACTCCATCTCACCGTCCTGGGGCAGGTCGATCAGGCTGATTTTCAGTCGCGACGCCTTGAAGGCCAACTTGACCAACGTCAGCCCGAAGCCCACCAGTACACCGGTCAGCAAGTCGGTAAAGATGATCGCCAGCGCCGTCGCGGCATAGGTGAACATCGGCATCCGCCCGTATCGGCCCAATGCGCGAAATGCTTTCACGTCCACCAGCTTGATCCCGGTGTACACCAGCACGCCCGCCAGGCTCGCCACCGGGATGCTTTGCAGCACGCTCGACAGCAGCAGCACGAACCCCAGCAGCCATACACCGTGGAACATCGCCGACAAGCGCGTGGTCGCACCGGCCTGCACATTGGCCGAGCTGCGCACGATTACGCCGGTCATCGGCAGCGCGCCGACCAGGCCACAAAGCATGTTGCCTACACCTTGAGCGGACAATTCCTTGTCGAAATCCGAGCGCTGGCCGCTGTGCATGCGGTCAACCGCAGCAGCCGACAGCAGGGTTTCGGCGCTGGCGATAAAGGCCACGGCGAACGCGGCGATCAACAGTTGCGGATCGGCCAGGTTCAGCAAGTCGCTGGGGCGTAGCCAGTCGATGGCATCGGCAAGGTTTTCCGGGACTTCCACACGCTTGACCTGCAACGCCAGCACCAGGCTGGTGACCGTCGCCAAGCCCACGCCCAACAAGGCGCCTGGCACAAACCGCAGTTTTTGCGGGCGCAATTTATCCCACAGGTACATCACCAGCATCGTCGACAGCCCCAGCAAACCCGCTTGCCAGCCAAGGCCTGCGCCCAGGGTTGGTATCGCCTCAACCACCGCGGCCGGGAAGCCCGCCAGGTTATCCAGCCCGGAAGGCTTGGGCGCGCCGTCGAGCATCACATGGACCTGCGAGAGCACAATCAGCACGCCGATCCCCGCCAGCATGCCGTACACCACCGCCGGCGCCGTGACGCGAA
Source organism: Pseudomonas sp. TREG-RG-20F-10-E-6-01 (assembly GCF_022662455.1). Classification (NCBI taxonomy): domain Bacteria; kingdom Pseudomonadati; phylum Pseudomonadota; class Gammaproteobacteria; order Pseudomonadales; family Pseudomonadaceae; genus Pseudomonas; species Pseudomonas sp. TREG-RG-20F-10-E-6-01. The sequence continues at coordinate 62,565 of NZ_JAKNQP010000011.1, forward strand.
ACCAGCAGCCCAGACGCAATCGCCCGGCCACCAATTGCAGGAACCCCGCCAGCAACAGGATGGGGCCGAGCATCATCATGCCGTGCTGGCGCACCAGTTCGAACACCAACACTGCCAAACCTGCGGCGGGCCCGCTGACCTGCAGCGGCGATCCAGCCAGCCAACCCACCACCAGGCCACCGATGATCCCGGTGATCAGCCCTTTGGCCGGCGGCATGCCAGACGCAATCGCGATGCCCATGCACAAGGGCAGGGCGACCAGAAACACAACCACGGACGCGAGCAGCTCCCGAGGCAATACAGCTTTCAATTGAGCAGCACGCATATTGACTCTCCCAAGGCATTCGCCGGGCGCGGCAATGCCTGGCTGCATCCATGGCAGCCACCGCATTACCCGGCAGGGAAGTGTTTTAGAAGCGCGCTTTAGGCGTCGCGCAAGGGATTGGTCCGTCGCCGCTCAGCGGTCGAAATGCCGCTTGATCTGCATCGTAGGCTCGGATTTCGCTGGTCTCGATGTTGTAGATCCAGCCATGGATAAACAAATGACCATTGGCCATGCGTGAGGCCACGGAAGGGTGGGTGCGCAAATGCTGCAACTGGGCGATGACGTTTTCTTCGGTCAGCACCTTCATGCTTTCGCCTTCATTGGCGCAGTCGCAGTTGTCCTCAACCATCGACTTGGCGACCTCGGCATGACGCAGCCAAGCCCGGACTGTCGGCATTTTTTCCAGGCTCTGGGGGTTGAGTACCGCGCGCATGGCGCCGCAGTCGGAATGCCCGCACACGATAATGTGCTGCACGCCCAGAGCGAGAACCGCGTACTCGATGGCCGTGGAAACGCCGCCGTTCATCTGTCCGTAGGGTGGCACCACGTTGCCGACGTTACGCGTGACGAACAGGTCGCCAGGGGAGCTTTGGGTGATCAGCTCGGGCACGATCCGCGAATCGGCACAAGTGATAAACATCGCCCGCGGGCTCTGGGCCGTGGCGAGTTTTTTGAAAAGTTCTTCCTGCTGGGGGAAGACGTCGTGATGGAAATGCAAAAAGCCGTCAACGATGTGCTTTAGCGCTGCATCGGCGGACTCGGCCACCTGAGGGGCTGAAGCCGACGCAGCCAACGGCTGTTTATCCTTGTCACTCATGATTCATCCTCTTGATTAATGCAGGGAGAGTGTTCAGGTCATTTCGACGCTGGGCCAGTGGATTAGTTGTAAAACGCTGAAGACCAAGGTTCCGACCCACCAGTCACTCGCTGAACAAGGTAACCGCCGAAACTTAACTCAAACTGAATGAACCGCTCTAGATCGCGGGTTTCAGTGATATCAAAACGCGACTACTCCTACAGGCATGTCGCGCCCCTCTTGGTCAGTTTACAACAATGCCATCTGCCTGCCCGGTGGGCAGAACGCCGTGCAATCCAGATTAAACCCTTCCCGACGATTAAGCCCCAGGCGCTTGATCGCCTTGCTGAAGCGCTGCGCCAGCAGATCGGCGAACGGCCCCTCACCCCGCATGCGCACACCGAAGCGGCTGTCGTACACCTCACCGCCGCGCACCTGGCGCACCAGGCTCATCACATGGGCCGCGCGCTGCGGGTAATGCGCCGCCAGCCACTCCTCGAACAACGGCGCCACCTCCAGCGGCAAACGCAGCATCATGTAGGCCGCACTTTGCGCACCCGCCGCGTGCGCTTCGGTCAGCAGGCTCTCGAGCTCGCTGTCGTTGATCATCGGAATCATCGGTGAACACAACACGCCCACCGGGATGCCGGCCTCGCGCATCACCCGAATCGCCCGCAACCGCGCCTTGGGCGCCGCCGTGCGCGGTTCCAGAATGCGCTTGAGCTCATCGTCCAGGCTCGTGAGGCTGATCATCACTGCCACCAGCCGCTGCCGTGCCAGCTCGGTCAGCAGGTCGAGGTCACGCAAAATCAGCGAGCCCTTGGTGATGATGGTCACCGGGTGGCGGTAGCGCAGCAGCACTTCGAGGGTCTGCCGGGTGATCCTGTACTCGCGCTCGATGGGCTGGTAGGGGTCAGTATTGGAGCCCAGATTGATCGGCGCACACACATAACCCGGCTTCGACAGCTGTTGCTCCAGCACCTGGGCGGCATTGGTCTTGGCGATCAGTTTGGTTTCGAAATCCAGCCCCGGCGACATGTCCCAGTAGGCGTGACTGGGCCGCGCGTAGCAGTAGATGCAACCGTGCTCGCAGCCGCGATAGGGGTTGATCGAGCGATCAAACGGCAGGTCCGGCGAGTTATTGCGGGTGATGATGCTTTTGGCCGTTTCGATACGCACTTCGGTGCCCTGGGTCGGCGGCACCTCCTGAAACCAGCCGTCGTCCTCGGCCACACTGACCGTAGGCGCAAAGCGATTGTGCAGGTTGGTGGCCGTGCCCCGGCCACGGGGCGGTAAAGGTGTAGACATGAAAACGCCCCAATACTGTTTTTATATACAGTAATGGGGCGTGATGGTTATGACCAGTGCCGTCTGGCGGTCAGTGCTTTTGCGTCACTTGCCCCAAGTCATCGCCCGAGGTGGTGCGCATATCGCTCTTGCGCAGGTCCGCCACGTCGCTGGCTTTTACCGGCGCGCCTTTGTTGCCCCAGCTGCCGCGGACGAAACTGACCACATCCGCCACTTCCTGGTCCGACAACCTCCAGGCAAACGCCGGCATGGTGAACGTCGACGGTGCCGTGTGCGTAGCCGGCAAGGTGCCGCCATTCAACACAATGTTGATCAGCGACGTGGCATCTGCCGTCTGCAACACCGGGTTACCCGCCAGCGCCGGGAACACCCGCGTATAGCCATGGCCGTCGGTACGGTGGCACGCCGCGCAGTTGTCGATGTACACCGACGCGCCCGGCTTGCTGTCGTCACCTTTCCACAACGCCTCGGCCACCTGTTTGTCGTACTGATGCGGCTGATCCTTGGGATCCACCGCCGGCAGGCTCTTGAGGTAGCGGGCGATAGCGGTCAGGTCATCCTGCGACATGTACTGCATGCTGTGCACCACCACATCGCTCATGCCGCCAAACACGGCGCTGCGATCACTGCGGCCGGTCTTGAGAAATTGCACCAGTTCGTCCTCGCTCCAGCTGCCGAGGCCGTCCTTGTGATCGCCGCGCAGGCTTTTCGCGATCCAGCCTTCCAACGGCGCGCTGCCGGACAAGAAGGCGTTGCCGTCAGTGGCGCTGAGGGCTTTTTCCTGCATGGTCAGGGCGCGCGGCGTATGGCAGGCGCCACAGTGTCCCAAGCCTTCAACCAGGTACCCGCCACGGCTGACCACCGGGTCGGCGGCCGGTTGTGCCGGATGCTCCTCAACGGCCGGCGCAAACATCCAGCGCCAGGCCGCCAACGGCCAGCGCATGCTCAAGGGCCAAGGAATATCGCTGTCTTTGTTCTCTTGGGCGACCGGCTCTACACCCTTCATGAAGTAGGCATACAACGCCTGCATGTCGCTGTCGCTGATACGCGCGTAAGACGGGTAGGGCATCGCCGGGTAAAGCGTACTACCGTTCTTGGCGACGCCATGGCGCACGGCCTTGTCGAAATCTTCGAAGCTGTAGTCGCCCAGGCCGGTCTTGTCCGGGGTGATGTTGGTGGAGTAGATCACGCCGATCGGGGTTTCCATCGGCAGCCCGCCGGCAAAGGGTTTGCCACCCTTGGCGGTGTGGCAGGCCACGCAGTCACCGGCGCGGGCCAGGTATTCGCCCTGCTTGACCAGGTCGGTCTCAGCGGCGCTTACCGAACAGCTGCTCAAGAGTGCCAGGGAGGCGATAACAAGTGCTTTCATGGTCATCGCTCCTTATGCCTGAACCAGTGGGCCGGGGTTCTTCAGGTACTGCTCGCGGATCGCCCGCGCCGACCAATAGGTCAGTGCCGCCACCAGGCCGGTAGGGTTATAGCCCAAGCCCTGTGGGAAAGCTGACGCGCCTGGGACAAATACGTTGTGTACGTCCCAGCTCTGCAGGTAGCGGTTCAACGCACTGGTTTTCGGGTCGGTGCCCATGATCGCGCCGCCGTTGAGGTGGGTGGTCTGGTAGGCCGCAGTGTTGAAGTGCTCACCGACCTTTTTGCCGAGCACAGCAATGGCCTTGGGGTTCATCGCTTCGGCGACCTTGCCCATTTTCTCCATCATGAAGCGGTTCATCTTGATGTCGTTTTCCTGCCAGTCGAATGTCATCCGCAGCAGTGGCAGGCCGTAGGCATCGCGGTACACCGGGTCCAGATCCAGGTAGTTGCCCCGGTAGGATTGATGCGCACCGTGGGCGTCCATCGACACCTGGTGGGTGTAGTAATCGGCGGTCGCGCGCTTCCAGGCACTGCCCCACGCTGGCGTGCCTGGCGGGTTGGACGTACCGGCAATCGGCCGGCTGCCGGCCTGGTTGACCCACATCGGCGAACCGCCGACAAAGCCGTGCGGCCCATGGTCGAAGTTATCCGCGTTGAAATCATCAATGGCCACGCCATTGCCGCCCGCACCGATGAAGTTATTGGTGTGGGTGTCCTTGTCGAAGAAGGCTTTGATGGTGCCCATGTTCTGGTAGGCGAAGTTGCGGCCCACCACGCCCTCATTGGTAATCGGGTCGTAAGGTTTACCGATACCCGAGAGCAACATGAGGCGCACATTGTTGAACTGGAAAGAGCCGATGATCACCAGGTCAGCCGGCTGTTCGCATTCGCGACCCTGGGCGTCGATATAGGTCACGCCGGTGGCCTTGCTCTTGGTGCTGTCCAGGTTGACCTTGAGCACGTGGGAATTGGCCCGCAGCTCAAAGTTCGGTACCTGACGCAGCGCCGGCAGGATGTTCACATTCGGCGAGGCCTTGGAGTACATGTAGCACACGTAGCCGCTGCAGAAACCGCAGAAGTTGCACGGGCCCATCTGTGCGCCGTAGGGGTTGGTGTACGGCCCCGACGTATTGGCCGACGGCAGGTTGTAGGGTTTGTAACCAACCTCGGCGGCCGCTTTCTGAAACAGCTGTGCGGAGACGGTGTTTTTCTGCGACTCCAACGGGAACGGGTTGGAGCGATCCGGCGCATACGGGTTGCCACCACGGCCTTCGCCCACCACCTGACCTTTTACGGTCCAGGCCTGGCCGGAGGTGCCGAAGACTTTTTCCGCGTAGTCGAAAAACGGTTCCAGCTCTTCGTAGCTGACGCCGAAGTCCTGGATGGTCATGTCCTTGGGAATGAAGTTTTTGCCGTAGCGCTCTTCGTAGTGGCTGCGCATGCGCAACTCGATAGGGTCCACACGAAAGTGCACGCCCGACCAGTGCAGGCCCGCGCCGCCCACGCCATTGCCCGGCAGAAACGCACCCAGCTGGCGGTTGGGCAGGGCGACGTCATTCACGCTATGGCGAATGGTCACCGTTTCTTTGGAGATGTCCTGGAAGAGTTTTTTACGCACGCTGTAGGTCAATTCGTCGATGACCTGCGGATAGTTGCCGTCCGGGTAGGTGTCCTGCATCGGGCCGCGCTCCAGCGCTACCACGTTGAGGCCAGCTTCCGTGAGCTCCTTGGCCATAATCGCGCCGGTCCAGCCGAAGCCCACGATCACCGCGTCCACTTTCTTCATGATGGTCGCCACGTTTATGCCCTCTCGCCGCGAATGGAAACAGCCGGGAAGGGGTATTGCTCGTTGCGTTCAACCCAGTCCATAAAGTCGGCGCGGGCGCCGGGGAAGCCGATCATGGTCCAGCCGACCATGCCTTTGTTGCCGCCGTGGATCGGGTCGCAGAAGAACCCTTCCTTGGTGTTTTGCAGCAGCAGGTTGAAGAACATCTTTGCGGGCACCGTCTCAAAGTGCGCAGTCACTTCGCTGCCGCCGGCTTCAAGGCGACGCAGCATATCGTCCTGGGTAGCGCTGTCTTGCGCGGCAAAGGCCTTGCCGTTAAACGCCTTCGACCACGCATCCGTCGCTGCAATGCCCAGGCGATAAATGTCCTTGGGCACCAGCTTGCTCTGCCAGCCCATCTCCGGGGCCGCATCGGCGTTGAACGGGCCCTGCATGAACCACAGCGCGCCCGCGGCGTAAGGCGTGTTCATCTGGCGGTCGATGTATTCCGGCGCACCAGCCTCCAGGGCGCCAGGGCCTTGGGCATCAGCAGGAATCAAACGCGCGACGGCGGCGTTGAGAAACGCCCACTCTTCAGCCGTGAAATAGCTCGGCTCGTAGGCGTTGTCGCTGACCGGCGGCTTAGCCTCGGCAGCCTGCACCGGTTCCGGCGTGGCCATCAGCATCGAACCACCAAAGCCGGTGCTGGCAACCGTGACCACCGGGATCAAGGTCAAGGATTTGCGCAAAAAATCACGCCGGGGGTTGTCTTGATCTTGATCAGACATGGGTGCACCTCATCATGTGGTCACGGGTTTATCAGCCGCTTCTGGGAGCAGCGTGAAGGCTTGCCAGGAAATTGGATCCAAAGGGATAGAACACAGTGGCAAACAATAGTTACAAATGATAGCAGGCTAAGAATTGAGAAAATCGGTTCAGCGAGAAAAACAGCAGATCAGGTCGGTATTCACGATTCTTTGACGAGTACCTCACGCCGCATTGACCCCGCGTAGGCGAATCTTTGGCCCATCAGCCATTTCCCTATTCGGTTACAACGCGCATGTTCGAGATTCGATTGCTGCCTGCCCTCGGCATGGCGCTTCTGGCCCTGTTCGCCACCGCGCACGCCCAGGCGGACGGCGCCTCCTCCCTACGCTCACCGGAGTGGGCCCAGCCTGTGGGCGACCAGTTCAATCTGCACCAAATGACGCCCACGCTGTATCGCAGCGCGCTGCCCAACGACAATGCGCTCCCCATATTGGAAAATCTGAAGATCGCCACAGTGATCAACTTTCTGCCGGAATCTGATGCAACGTGGCTGAAGACATCTGATATCAAACAGGTACAGCTGACTTATCGCACCAATCACGTTGACGATTCGGACGTACTCGCGGCGTTAAGGGCCATCCAGGATGCAGAAACCAAAGGCCCGGTGCTGATGCACTGCAAACACGGCTCGGACCGCACAGGTTTGATGGCGGCGATGTATCGCGTGGTGATCCAGGGCTGGAGCAAGGAAGATGCGCTGAACGAAATGACCTTGGGCGGTTTTGGTACCAGCAACGGTTTCAGGGACAGCGTTCGCTACATGATGAAAGCCGATGTCGACAAGTTGCGTACGGCCTTGGCGAATGGCGATTGCAGCACCAGTGCGTTTGCCCTGTGCTCGATGAACAGTTGGCTCAACACGGCCAATAGCAGCCGTGTCGACACCAAAAAAGACGCTGAACTGGTGCTGACACCCTGATGGGCGTCAGTCTTTTTTCAGCTTCGGATTGGGAAAAAACTGCACGGCCTGCACCTTCGGGTCCGGCGCTTTCAATGCCGATGTATTCACCCGCGTGCCCAATTCCTTGGGCACCGACAGACCTTGGTCATTCAACGTGTCGGTATAACCGCAGGCCACGCATTCGCGGTGCGGCACGTTGTCTTCGGTCCACATCTTCAACTTGTCCGGCTCGCTGCACGCCGGGCAGACCGCCCCGGCGATAAATTGCTTTTTGGTAATCACAGGCCCTTCGCTCATGCTGCCGCGTCCTCACTCAGGCCGCTGTGGCGCAAGAGTGCGTCAATCGACGGCGCACGTCCGCGGAAGTCGACGAACAGCACCATCGGTGCCTGCGAACCGCCGCGCGCCAGAATGGCTTCGCGGAAGGCACGGCCGGTCTCGGCGTTCAGCACGCCGTCTTCTTCAAACTTGGAGAAGGCATCCGCCGACAGCACTTCCGCCCACTTGTAGCTGTAGTAACCCGCCGCGTACCCGCCGGCAAAGATGTGCGCGAAGCTGTTAGGGAAGCGGTTGTACGCCGGTGGGCGCATCACCGAGACCTCATCGCGCACGCCTTCAAGCACTTGCGCAACGCTGCGGCCATCGCCATGGGTGGCATGCAGTTCGAAGTCGAACAGCGAGAACTCAAGCTGGCGCACCATCATCAGGCCAGACTGGAAGTTCTTCGCCGCGAGCATTTTTTCCAGCAGGCCCTGGGGCAGCGGCTCGCCGGTTTCATAGTGGCCGGAGATCAGTGCCAGGCCTTCCGGCTCCCAGCACCAGTTCTCCATGAACTGGCTCGGCAATTCCACCGCATCCCAGGCCACGCCGTTGATGCCGGAGACGCCGGCGTGTTCGACACGGGTCAGCAGGTGATGCAGGCCATGGCCGAATTCGTGGAACAACGTGGTCACTTCATCGTGGGTCAGCAGGGCAGGCTTGCCGCTGTCGGCCGGGGTGAAGTTGCACACCAGGTTAGCCACCGGGCTTTGCAGCACGCCGTCAACCGTGCGGCGACGGTCACGCGCGCCGTCCATCCAGGCGCCGCCACGCTTGTTGGCGCGGGCGTACAGGTCGAAGAAGAAGCGGCCCACGTGCTGGCCGTTTTCCTTGATTTCGAACAGGCGAACGTCCGGGTGCCAAGTGTCGAAACCTTTTTGCTCGGCGATCTCGATGCCGTACAGGCGCTGGACGATGGCAAACAGGCCGCCCAATACTTTGTCGATCGGGAAGTAGGCGCGCAGGGCTTCCTGGGACACGCTGTAGCGCTGCTCGCGGAGTTTTTCGCCGTAGAAACCACTGTCCCAGCTTTGCAGATCCGCACAGCCTTGTTCGGCGGCATATGCCTTGAGCTGTTGCAGGTCCTGGGCGGCAAACGGCTTGCTGCGCTTGGCCAGGTCGCGCAGGAAGCTCAGCACCTGGTCGCTGGACTCGGCCATTTTGGTCGCCAGGCTCAGCTCGGAGAACGACGCATAGCCCAGCAGTTGGGCCAGCTCCTGACGCAGGTCGAGGATCTGTTCCATCACCGGGCCGTTATCATTCTTACCGGCATTCGGGCCTTGGTCCGACGCGCGGGTGCAGTAGGCCGCGTAGACCTCTTCGCGCAGGGCGCGGTCGTGGGCGTAGGTCATCACCGCGTAGTAGCTGGGGAATTCCAGGGTGATCAGCCAGCCATCGAGGCCTTTGGCCTGGGCGGCGGCGGCCATTTGCGCCTTGGCCGAATCGGTCAAGCCGGCGAGGGTGGCTTCATCGGTAACGTGCTTGGTCCAGGCCTGGGTGGCATCCAACAGTTGGTTGGAAAATTTGCTGCCCAGCTCGGAGAGCTTGCTCTGCACTTCGGCGTAGCGCTTTTGCTGCTCAGGCGGCAAATCGATACCCGACAAGCGGAAGTCGCGCAGCGAGTGCTCGAGGATGGTTTTTTGCGCCACGTCGAAACCGGCCGCTTCGGGGCTGTTGGCCAAGGCTTCGAAGGCCTGGAACAGTGCGCGGTTCTGGCCCATTTCGGTGGAGTAGGCGCTCAATGCCGGCAGGCAAGCCTCGTAGGCTTCGCGCAGTTCAGCGCTGTTGCATACGGCATTGAGGTGGCTGACCGGGCTCCAGGCGGCGCCCAGGCGGTCATTCAGTTCGTCCATCGCCAGCACCAGGCCGGCCCATGTAGGATTTTTACCCTGGCTTTGCAGGATGCCTTCGATGGCAACACGGTTGTCGGCGAGGATCTGTTCGATGGCCGGTTGCACGTGCTCGGCACGGATCGCCGAGAACGGCGGCAGGTCGTAGGACTGCAGAAGAGGGTTGTTCGCGCTCACGGTGGGCACCTTGGCTGAAGAAACATGTAAGAACAAAGATGGGGCCATCTTAATTACAATCAACACCCACCGCAGCTATCAGCAGAAGAGAGAGAGGCTATCGTGACCCTTCGCACCTATCAGAACCACACGCCAACCCTGGGCGCCGGGGCTTTTGTCGATATTTCGGCGGTGGTGATCGGCGATGTCGAAATCGGCGCCGACAGCTCGGTTTGGCCGCTGACGGTGATTCGCGGCGACATGCACCGCATCCGCATCGGTGCGCGCACCAGCGTGCAGGACGGCTGCGTGTTGCACATCACCCATGCCGGGCCGTTCAACCCGGACGGCTTCCCGCTGCTGATCGGCGATGACGTAACCATCGCCCACAAGGTCATGCTGCATGGCTGCACGGTGGGCAACCGCATCCTGATCGGCATGGGCAGCATCGTGATGGACGGCGCCGTGGTGGAGGACGACGTGATCATCGGCGCTGGCAGCCTGGTGCCGCCGGGCAAGAAACTGGAGAGCGGTTTTTTGTACGTGGGCAGCCCGGTTAAACAGATCCGCCCATTGACTGACAAAGAGCGTGCCTTTTTCACCTACAGCGCCGCGAACTACGTGAAGCTCAAAGACCTGCACCTGGCGCAAGGATTCGACCGATGACCCTGAACTACTCCACCGTGCTGTTCGACCTGGACGGCACCCTGACCGACCCGCGCGAGGGCATCACCCGTTCGATCCAGTACGCCCTCGGCAAACTCGGCATTGATGAACCCGACTTGACCAAGCTGGAACACTTTATCGGCCCGCCATTGCTGCAAGCCTTCATGCAGTTCTATGGGTTCGATGAGGCCAAGGCCTGGGAGGCGGTGAATTTTTATCGCGAACGCTTCAAGGTCACCGGCCTGTATGAAAACCGCGTATTCGACGGCGTCATGCCGTTGCTTGAGGAACTGAATGGCCAAGGCCGCCAGCTGTATGTGGCCACGTCCAAGCCTTGGGTATTCGCCCGCGAGATTGCCCGGCACTTTGATTTTGCCAAGCACTTCAAGGTGATCTACGGCAGCGAACTGGACGGCACGCGCACCAACAAGGTTGAGTTGATTGCGCACTTGATGAATGAAGAGGGCCTGGACCCGGCGACCACGTTGATGATCGGGGACCGCAAGCATGACCTGATCGGCGCGCGCAGCAATGGGCTTGACTCCGCGGCGGTGGGGTATGGGTTTGGCAGTTTTGAAGAGCTGAATGCCGAGGCGCCGACTTGGCATTTTGAGACGTTGGATGAGATGCATCAGGCGTTTTTGCAGCGCGCTTGATACCGCTTTCGCGAGCAAGCCCGCTCCCACACTTGACCGAGTTTCAACATGAGAATGCGGTCGAATGTGGGAGCTGGCTTGCCTGCGATGAGGCCCTAGTGGCCACCACCCTCCAACTGCCGCAGCGCCGCTTTACGCTGCTCCACCGGCAAGCCACCCATCTTCTCCACCGCCGCAAAGAACTTCACCCAGTCCCCACCTTCCTGCGCAAACAACGCCGCAAACGCCGGCACCCATTGGTCATACAGCCCAAACGGCAGCAACCGCGCGTTGTTCATCGGCTGGTTGATCCACACGTCGTAACGTTTATCACCTCCCCACTGGCTATCGCGCATTTGCCGGTAATCGCTGCGCAAACGCTCGAATTCCGCCGCCTTGGCCTGGCGCATCACGTCAACTGCCAAGGGCTGTGCGTAAAGCTTTTCCAGGCGTTTACGGGTATCCAGCACCAGTCGGATAAATTGATCACGCTGCTGCAACGCCGCATCGCTCAGAGGCGCCAAGCCCCGCGCCGCACGCCATTGACGAGTGCCTTCCTGCTCGACGAAGTTGGCATACGACTCGTTGAACTCGGTGTCGTCCTTCACATAAAAACGCTGGTGCGCCAGCTCATGAAAAATCAGCGTAGCCAGGCGCTCATCGCCCCAGTTCATCATTGAATTCATGATCGGGTCGTTGAACCAGCCCAAGGTGGAATAGGCCTCGACACCACCAATCGACACGTCCATGCCTTGTTGCTGCAGCAACGCCGCCTCACCGCGCGCCGCGCCCTGGTTGTAATAACCGCGATAGGCGACGCATCCGGCAATCGGGAAGCAATGGGTTTCGGGAGAGAGGGAAAATTCCGTCGTGGCGAATACATTCCAGACTACGTATGGCCGGCCAATGTCCGCGTACAACCTGTAACTCTGGTTGTCGGGCAAGTGCAGGTGCTCACTGGCGAACGTGCGGGCTTTTTGCGACTGCACCAAGTGCTCACGCAATACCTGTGGGCGAGAAGGGTCGGCGATCACCTCGGCAACCGGCTCACGGGCCCGCAGCAATTGCCATTGGCCGCTGGCGAGCTGGCTGTAATAACTGACACTTGAGCAGCCGCTGAGCAGCACCACCATTAACCCTGGAAGAAAACGCCTCAACATGCTCCGACTGCTCCTGGGTAATTTGCTCGCCAGCCTATCCTGCCTGCACGGAATTTTTCCATGGCCTGGCGTGTTTATACTCATGAGGAGTCTGCTGCCATCGGCGCCGGGCTCAATTCCTTCCTACCGTTGAGTGCCTGCCATGCGCCAGCTCCTGCTACCTGTCACCGTCCTGTTTCTCAGCGCCTGTGCTTCTACGCCGATTCCCCCAGTGGATCCGCATCAGGCCTGGGTCGACTTCGCCACCCCGACACCCGGCGCCAAACTGGTGATGGCCCAGCGCCTGGACGGCAAGAATCTGAATGACGGGCGTTTTTTCCAAGTGCCACCCGGCAGCCACGAGCTGATGGTGCGCTTTGATTTCGAGGTGAACACGGGTACAGGCTTTGGCGGGCTGGACCAGACGCACGACCGCACCTGTTTCATGACCCTGCAGTACGACAATTTCCAGGCAGGCCAGCGCTATGTGCTGGAGGGTCGCTCGCTGGCCTTCACGCCCAACATTCGGCTGTATAACTCAGCGCGTCAGTTGCTGGCGCAGGAGCGCAGCGTGAACTGCATCTGATCAGTCGTTGTTCTTCTGATAAACGATGGCTTTGGTGCCGTTTTCACAGCTGCCGACGACCATGGCGCTGTCATGCTTGTCGGCTTCTTCCTTGCTGACGATTTCCAAGGTGTAGGACGGCACGGCGTTAGCCTGGATCTTGACCTCGATCTCTTTTCTAAGCTCTTCACAATCTTTTGGAGCGGCCACGGCCGAAGTGGCCAAAACACCGCAGATGATCGCCAAGGCAAAACGTTTCATGTGTGAAGCTCCCTGAATGCATGCGCACGAGTGTGCGCCTAGCTGCATAGGCTATAGGACCACATAGGGGAAACACGAGTTCTGATTTAAAGCAGAACTAAATATGGGAGCGGGCGTGTGTGGGAGCTGGCTCGCCTGCGATGGCAGCGCCTCGGTGCAACTGCAAAACCGAGGTGTCCTATCGCGGGCAAGCCCAGCTCCTACACAAACACACTCCCACAATGGATCTACGCGGTTACGCAGACCGCATTAGCTGACGAGCGTGGCATCCAGGCTGATCTTGGCGTTCAGCACTTTGGACACCGGGCAGCCTTCCTTAGCCTTTTTGCTCAGTTCGTCGAACTGCGCCTGGCTTGCGCCCGGGATCTTGGCTTTCAATACCAAATGCACAGCAGTAATTGCGAAGCCGCCTTCCACTTGGTCCAGCGTCACTTCAGCCTGAGTGTCGATGCTGTCAGCCTTGAGGCCGGCGTCGCCCAGAATCATCGAAAACGCCATGGAGAAACAGCCGGCGTGCGCCGCACCAATCAGCTCCTCAGGGTTTGTGCCCTTGCCGCCTTCGAAACGGGCCTTGAAGCCGTAGGGCGCTTCGCGCAGTACGCCGGTTTCAGTGGAAATGGAACCCAGGCCTGTCTTCAGATCACCTTCCCAATGCGCGGATGCTTTTTTAACGATACTCATAGCGGTCTCCTCGAACGGTGGTTTTGCTTCAGTAAGGTTCTGAGGATAGAAGCTCTGGCAAAGTTCATCTTGTCGGAGAAACCTAGCGTTCCAGTAGGAAATTTCCCTAGCTGCTATTGAATCTCGGGTATATGCCCTCATTGCATAGAACATGCACATGAAGCGGCAGGTTTTGGTTCGTCTATAAGCCTGCGCACCTATTGGAGAAGCAGGCTTATGAAATCGCTGTCCGACGTGAAATTCTCGACCCTGGACCTGGTGCCCGTGCGCGCCAATGGCAGCCCGGCGCAGTCGTTGCGCAATTCCCTGGACTTGGCCCAGCACGTGGAAAAGTTTGGCTACAACCGTTTCTGGGTGGCCGAACACCACAACATGGACGGCATCGCCAGCTCTGCCACCTCGGTATTGCTCGGCTACCTGGCCGGTGGCACCTCGACCATCCGTGTCGGCTCCGGCGGCGTAATGCTGCCCAACCATGCACCTTTGGTGATCGCTGAGCAGTTCGGCACCCTGGAAAGCCTGTATCCGGGCCGGATCGACCTGGGCCTGGGCCGCGCGCCGGGTTCTGATCAGATGACCGCCCGCGCCCTGCGTCGCGAACGCTCGGGCAGCGCCGACGACTTCCCTGATGATGTGGCCGAGCTGATGGCTTACCTGGGCCCACGCACGCCGGATCAACGGGTTATTGCCGTGCCGGGCACCGGTACCAATGTGCCCGTGTGGTTGCTCGGCTCCAGTTTGTTCAGCGCGCAATTGGCCGGTGAGCGCGGTTTGCCCTACGCCTTCGCCTCGCATTTCGCACCGCGCCTGATGCATGAAGCTATTCGCGTGTACCGCAATCACTTCAAGCCTTCAGCCGTATTGGACAAGCCCTACGTGATGCTTGGCATCCCGCTGGTGGCCGCCGATACCGACGAGCAGGCCGATTACCTGGCCACCTCGGTGTACCAGCGCATCCTCGCGCTGATGCGCGGGCAAAGCCTGGTGCAACGTCCGCCGGTCAAGACCATGGACGGCCTGTGGCTGCCCCATGAAAAAGAGGCGGTCGGCAGCTTCCTCGGCCTGGCCATGGTCGGCAGCCCGGCGAAGATCCGCGCAAAACTGGACGTGCTGGTTGAGCAGACCGGTGCCGATGAGCTGATCTTTACCTGCGACCTGTACGAGCATGCCGACCGGATTCATTCCTACGAGCTGCTGGCGCAGTTGATGAAGGGCTAACATCCGCAGGCAAAAAAAAACGACGCACCTGTGCGTCGTTTTTTATGTCTGGAGCAAGGGGTTAACCGCGCTTGTAGACGATTTCCTTGGTGCCGGCTTCGCAGCTACCGACGACTGTGTGGTCGCTGGGTGCCGCGCCTTTGTCTACCACCTCCAGCGAGTAACCCGAGGCGCCCTTGGCGTCGATTTTCGCTGCGATTTCGCTTTTCAGCTCTTCACAAGGCTTGCCCGCCGCCAGGGCTGTGCCCGCAATGCTCAACAAACCTACCGCTAACAGGAACTTCTTCATCCGTTACTTTCCTTGCGCTGATCGAAAAGAGCGTGCCGACGCTTTCGCATCGGCACCCATTGGTTGTAGCGCAGGTTATGGCAATCGGCCAGTCGGCAAAGTTCAACCGACGTGATCAACTACTGGCGATTCGGAACCCCACCTTGAGCGTGACTTGGAAGTGTGCGGCCTTGCCGTCCTTGATGTGACCACGGGTTTCAGTCACTTCGAACCATTCCAGGTGCTTGATGCTTTTGTTCGCTTCGGCGATGGCGTTGTTGATGGCGTCTTCGATGCTGGTCGCCGACGAACCCACCAATTCGACTTTCTTGTACGTGTGATGATCAGACATAGCGTTTCTCCTGAGGTCTTTAGTGAGCGTAGCAGTCAATGTTCGTACTGCTTCTGGCGACTATTCCCACTCAAAAGTTCAGATTTACTGCACTTTCTGAAAACGCTGGAGTCGGTATCTACACATTCCACTCAATCACTTCAGGAGAGTCCACATGGCCAACACTTCTTTACGCAAAGCGTCGCTGGAAAGCATGGAAGCCGAGATTTCGAGCCTTCTCAAGTCCCTTGAGAGCCTTAAGGACGATGCGTCCGACGAGTCGCGCAAAACGCTGAAGGCCCTGAAAAGCAATGCCGAGAATGCCCTCAAGCACTCCCGTCATCTGATCAGCGATGCCTACGAAGAAAGCAAAGTCAAAATCCGCGAAACCGGTGTTGCAACCCGGGACTACGCACAAGAGCACCCATGGACTACCGCCGGCGTCGCCGTTGGCGCGCTGGGTCTGCTGGCGGCTTACCTGCTGTGCAAACGCGGCGACTGAAACACCGGCTACACCGGCTGGCGCAACAGCTCTGCCTTGAGCCACTGCGCCAGTTGACCCGCGCGCCCGTCTGCGGCGCGCTTGGGTAGCCACAGCGCCAGGTGCGCCGGGGTTTCGCTGAAACCCCACGGCGCCACCAGGCGACCCGCGCGCAGATCCTCTGCCACCAGCGGTTCTGGCGCAATTGCCACCCCAAGCCCTGCCACCGCCGCCTCCAGCAAATAATACAAATGCTCAAACCCCTGGCCGTGTTTCAACGCGCCGGGTGCAATGCCGTATTGCTGCGCCCAACTGGGCCAGGCTTGCGGGCGCGAGGTGGTGTGCAACAAGGCTTCGCCACACAAGGCTTGCGCCGGGGCCTGGCGCAAACGCTCGTAACCGGCAAAGCGCGGACTCATTACCGGGCCAATGCGCTCGCTGGTCAACTCGTACACTTGCATGTCCGCCGGCCACGGCGGCTCAGCGAACACCAGCAGGGCGTCGAGGCCGGGACGCCTGGGGTCCAGGTCGCCGTCACCTGCTGACAGGTGCAGGCGCAAGTCCGGCAGGTCGGCGTTCAAGCGGCCCAGGCGCGGGATCAACCAACGCGCCAACAAGCTGCCCGAGCAGCCCAGCACGAACGGCGCGTCGGCGCTGGCCTGGGTCAGCTCGGCGCACACATCCCTCAAACGTTCGAACGCCTCTGCGCTGGCATCGCGTAGCCGAACACCGGCATCTGTGAGTTTAAGGCCGCGCCCATCTTTGGCGAACAGGCTGACACCCAAATGCTCTTCGAGCACCTTCAACTGGCGGCTGACGGCGCCGTGGGTCACATGGAGCTGCTCGGCAGCCTGGCTGACACTGTTGAGCCGGGCGGTGGCTTCAAATGCACGCAAGGCATTGAGGGGTGGAAGGTCTCGGCTCATATGTGAGTTTTCCTGACAGGTTGCGGCGATCTTATCGGTTTTCAGCGTAGCGCGTCAGGGGTAGAGTGGGCCTCATTGCCTCTCCTCACATTCTTTACCGGAGCGCCCCATGACTCAGTCCCAGACCGATCTACGCAACGGCCCAGACGCCAACGGCTTGTTTGGCGCGTTCGGCGGCCGCTACGTCGCTGAAACCCTGATGCCGTTGATCCTCGACCTGGCCCGCGAATACGAAGCCGCCAAGATCGATCCGGCATTCAACGAAGAATTGGCCTACTTCCAGCGCGACTACGTCGGACGTCCAAGCCCGCTGTATTTCGCTGAGCGCCTGACCGAATTCTGCGGCGGCGCCAAGATTTACCTCAAGCGCGAAGAGCTCAACCACACCGGCGCGCACAAGATCAACAACTGCATCGGCCAGATCCTGCTGGCGCGGCGCATGGGCAAGAAACGCATCATCGCCGAGACCGGCGCCGGCATGCACGGCGTGGCCACCGCCACCGTGGCCGCGCGTTTTGGCCTCGACTGCGTGATCTACATGGGCACCACCGACATCGAGCGCCAGCAGGCCAACGTGTTCCGCATGAAGCTGCTGGGCGCCGAAGTGATCCCGGTGGTCGCCGGCACCGGCACCCTCAAAGACGCGATGAACGAAGCCCTGCGTGACTGGGTGACCAACGTCGACGATACCTTCTACCTGATCGGCACCGTCGCCGGCCCACACCCCTACCCGGCGATGGTGCGCGACTTCCAGGCCGTGATCGGCAAAGAAACCCGCGACCAACTGCAAGCCCAGGAAGGCCGCCTGCCGGACAGCCTGGTGGCGTGCATCGGCGGCGGTTCCAACGCCATGGGCCTGTTCCACCCGTTCCTGGATGACACCAGCGTCGAGATCATCGGCGTTGAAGCGGCCGGCCACGGTATCGAAACCGGCAAACATGCCGCCAGCCTCAACGGCGGCGTGCCCGGCGTACTGCACGGCAACCGCACCTTCCTGCTGCAGGATGACGACGGCCAGATCATTGACGCCCACTCGATTTCCGCCGGCCTCGACTACCCGGGCATCGGCCCTGAACACGCCTGGTTGCATGACATCGGCCGCGTCCAGTACACCTCGGTGACCGACGACGAAGCCCTCGAGGCGTTCCACAAATGCTGCCGCCTGGAAGGGATTATTCCTGCACTGGAAAGCGCCCACGCCCTGGCTGAAGTGTTCAAACGCGCACCGAACCTGCCGAAAGATCACCTGATGGTGGTCAACCTCTCCGGCCGTGGTGACAAAGACATGCAAACCGTGATGCACCATATGCAACAGTCGAAGCAGGAGAAACACTGATGAGCCGCCTGCAAACCCGTTTTGCGCAACTCAAAGAACAAAACCGCGCCGCCCTGGTGACCTTCGTCACCGCCGGCGACCCGGGTTATGACACCTCGCTGGCGATCCTCAAAGGCTTGCCGGCAGCTGGCGCCGACGTGATCGAGCTGGGCATGCCCTTCACCGACCCGATGGCCGACGGCCCGGCGATTCAACTGGCTAACATCCGCGCGCTGGAAGCCAAGCAGAACCTGGCGAAAACCCTGCAAATGGTTCGCGAGTTCCGCAAAGACAACAACGACACGCCGCTGGTGCTGATGGGCTACTTCAACCCGATCCACAAATATGGCGTGCCGCAGTTCATCACCGACGCCAAGCAAGCCGGCGTAGACGGCCTGATCGTGGTCGACATGCCGCCTGAGCATAACGGCGAGCTGTGCGATCCGGCCCAGGCAGCAGGCATCGACTTTATCCGCCTGACCACGCCAACCACCGATGACGTGCGCCTGCCGACCGTGCTCAATGGCAGCTCCGGCTTTGTGTACTACGTGTCGGTGGCCGGTGTGACGGGTGCCGGGGCGGCCACCCTGGAGCACGTTGAAGAAGCCGTGACTCGCCTGCGTCGGCATACCGACCTGCCGATCAGCATCGGCTTTGGTATCCGCACGCCGGAACAGGCAGCCGCTATCGCGCGCCTGGCAGACGGTGTGGTGGTCGGTTCGGCGCTGATTGATCACATCGCCACTGCCAAAAATGATCAGCAGGCGATTGATGGCGTGTTGACCTTGTGCGCGGCGCTTTCGGAAGGCGTTCGCAACGCCCGTAAGTAAACGCCGTGTAGCAGTAGGTAAAGTTCCTGATACAGAGGAATCATACTGTCGAATCAGTACCTAAACTGACAAGACCAAGGGATTTCGAACCCGGTTCGAAATCCCTTTTTTGTTCGTGCAGTACTGAGGAAACACCCCATGAAAATGCCTAAACGCTTGATCGCTGGTCTCGGCGTGCTGATGCTCGGCGCGAGTGCCTTGGTGCAGGCCGCGCCACCTGACCAACGGGGCGATGACAATGGCCCTGGCCGTGGCGGCCCGCAAGGCCAGCACGAGCAACGCGGCGATGACCATCGTGGCCCGCAGAACAACCGTCGTGGCCCGCCTCAGGACTTCGGCCCGGTGCGCCAGATCATCCACGACAACCACGGCCAGTTCGCCCGTGGCGCACCGCCGCCACCGAATGTACGCCTGGTCCGCGGCCAGCCACTGCCACGCGGCTACTACGGCGAACGCCTGGACAACCGCGCCCTGGCACGCCTGCCGGTTTACCCGGGTTATGAATGGCGCCGTTCCGGCCCGGACGTGGTCTTGATTGCAGTCGGCACAGGCATCGTCTACGAGATTCTGGACGGCGTACTTAACTAATCCCTCGCACTACCCTGTGGCGAGCGGGCTTGCCCCGCGTTGGGGTGCGAAGCGCCCCCAAACCGGATAACGCGGTTTCCCTGAGACACCGCAGTGGCCCTGATGGGGCTGCTGCGCAGCCCAACGCGGGGCAAGCCCGCTCGCCACGGGAGGCCCGCTCAGCACAGGACGCCCGCTCGCCACAGGGGTCACTCGCCACAGGCTATTCCTTCAGTTCTATACGTTCGACTTTGCCTACAAGCAACACGTAGGACAGCGCGCCCAGCAGCGCCAGCACCGCAATGTAGGTAATCGCCGGCGCAAACGAATCACCACTGGCCAAAAAGCCAATCACAATCGGCGTCGTAATCGCCGACAAGTTACCGATAAAGTTAAACACCCCACCGGTCAACCCCAGCAGCCGCGCAGGCGCCAAGGTCGACACCAGCGACCAGGTGATCGACGCCAGGCCATTCCCAAAGAACGCCACCGCCAGAAACGCAATCACCCACGTCGTCGAATCCACATAGTTGGCGCCAATGATCGCCGTGGAAATCAGCAGCCCGCCAATAATCGGCAACTTGCGCGCAAAGCCTACCGACGTGCCGCGTCGAATCAGCCAGTCAGAAAACAGCCCCGAACACAGTACGCCGACAAACGCCGCCAGAAACGGCAGCGACGCCAGCAAGCCCGACTTGATGAAGTCCATGCCGCGATATTTCACCAGGTAGGTCGGGAACCACGTCAGAAAAAACCACAACGTGGAGTTCAGGCAAAACTGCCCCAGGTAGATGCCCCACAGCTTGCGCTTGCTCAGTACGATCCCGAGGTCGACCCAACTGAATGGCGCCTTGACCGCCTTGGCCTGCATATCCACCAGCCCGCCGCCTTCGCGGATCAGCTCGATTTCAGCCGCATTGGCGCCTTTGAAGTCCTTCGGCTCGCGGTACACCGCGTACCAGATCAACGCCCACACAATGCCCACGCCACCGGTGGCGACAAACACCATGTGCCAGCCGAACGCGTGTTGCAGCCAGGCCAGTACCGGCGTGAGAAACGCCAGCCCGACAAACTGTCCGGAGGTATAAACGCCAATCGCCGTGGCCCGCTCGCGCTCGGGAAACCAGGTGGTGACCACGCGACTGTTGATCGGATAGGCCGGCGCTTCCAGCGCGCCGACCGCCATGCGCAGCACAAACAGCGCGATAAAGCTGGCGGCAAAACCAAGCATCACGGTGGCAATCGACCACAGCAGCAAGGCCACGGTGTAGAGAATGCGCGGCGGCACGCGGTCCACCAACCAGCCGCCCGGGATCTGCATGGCGGCGTAGGTCCAGCCGAACGCCGAGAAGATCAGCCCGACATGCACCGGGTCGATGCCCAGCTCGCTGGTCAGCGCCGGGGCGGCAATCGACAGGTTGCTGCGGTCGAGGTAGTTGATCACCACGGTGATAAACAGCAGCACCATGATGAAGAAACGCTTTCTGCTGGGCGTGACGAGAGAAGCCTGCCCGGTGAAGGATTCAGGGTGCATGGGGGTTGCCTCTTCTTATGTTTATTGAGGACAGGTCTCACTGGACCAAAGGTAGGAGGGGGCTTGCCCCCGATGAGGAGTGCCAGTCACCGAATGCATCAACTGATACACCGCTATCGGGGGCACGCCCCCTCCCACATTTTGATCCGATTTCGTCAGGGGCTGATCACCACTCGGCAAAGCTGCCGTCGGCATGCCGCCAGATCGGGTTGCGCCAGCGGTGGCCGATAGCCGCGCGCTCGATCACGTATTCCTCGTTGATCTCGATGCCCAGGCCTGGCCCGTTGGGGATTTTCACAAAGCCTTTGTCATAGTCGAACACGCCCGGGTCGCGTACATAGTCGAGCAGGTCGTTACTCTCGTTGTAGTGAATGCCCAGGCTTTGCTCCTGGATAAACGCGTTGTAGCAAACCGCGTCCAATTGCAGACAGGCCGCCAATGCAATCGGGCCCAGCGGGCAGTGCAGGGCCAGGGCCACGTCGTAGGCTTCGGCCATGTTGGCGATCTTGCGGGTTTCGGTGATGCCGCCGGCGTGGGAGGCGTCCGGCTGGATGATGTCGACGTAACCTTCGCTGAGCACGCGCTTGAAGTCCCACCGTGAGAACAGGCGCTCGCCCAGCGCAATCGGCGTGCTGGTCAACGGCGCCAGTTCTTTGAGCGCTTCGTAGTTTTCGCTGAGCACCGGCTCTTCGATAAACATCAGTTTGTAAGGGTCGAGTTCTTTCATCAGCACCTTGGCCATGGGCTTGTGCACCCGGCCATGGAAGTCGACGCCAATGCCGACGTTCGGGCCCACCGCATCGCGCACGGCGGCAACGTTGGCCAGGGCCAGGTCGACTTTTTCGAAACTGTCGACAAACTGCAGCTCCTCGGTGCCGTTCATTTTCACGGCAGTGAAGCCACGGGCCACGGCCTCTTTGGCGGCACGCGCGGTATCGGCGGGGCGGTCGCCGCCGATCCATGAATACACGCGAATCTTGTCGCGCACCTGGCCGCCC
This sequence comes from Pseudomonas sp. TREG-RG-20F-10-E-6-01, assembly GCF_022662455.1. Classification (NCBI taxonomy): domain Bacteria; kingdom Pseudomonadati; phylum Pseudomonadota; class Gammaproteobacteria; order Pseudomonadales; family Pseudomonadaceae; genus Pseudomonas; species Pseudomonas sp. TREG-RG-20F-10-E-6-01. The sequence continues at coordinate 84,595 of NZ_JAKNQP010000011.1, forward strand.
AACAGGTCGCTGACCGACACACCGAGCGCCTTGCCCTTGATGTCCCACAGCGCCTGGTCGATACCGGCGAGGGCGCTCATGTGCACGGCACCGCCTCGGTAGAAGCCGCCGCGATAGAGCACCGTCCAGATGTCTTCGATATTGCGTGGGTCTTTGCCGATCAGGTAGTCGGAAAGTTCTTCAACAGCCGCCGCCACCGTGTGCGCGCGGCCCTCGACCACAGGTTCACCCCAGCCGGTCACGCCCTGGTCGGTTTCGACCTTGAGGAAGCACCAGCGCGGCGGAACGATGAAGGTGGTCAGTTTGGTGATTTTCATCTTCTTATCTCTCTTGTCGATGCAGCGCCGAGGGCGCAAAACTTGCGTTCTATTCAGGCCATCAATTCAGCGCATTCCAGGCGGCGACATACGCCTGGGCACTGCTCGCCACTTGATCCACAGACATGCCCGGCTTGAACAACCCGGACCCCAGGCCGAAGCCCTTGGCGCCTGCGTCGAAATACACCTGCATGTTGTCCGGGGTCACGCCGCCGACCGGCAGCAGCAACGTGCCCGCCGGCAGTACCGCCAACCACGCTTTGATCACGGCCGGGCCCATTTGCTCGGCCGGGAACAGCTTCAGTACGTCGGCGCCTTCGGCCAACGCGGCGAAGGCTTCGGTGGGCGTGGCCACACCCGGCGACAGGTACAAGCCCGCCGCTTTCGCGGCGCGTAGCACCTTGGCATCGCTGTGGGGCATGACGATCACTTGGCCACCGGCGGCTTTGACGTGCTCGACCTGCTCGGGCGTCAACACGGTGCCCGCGCCGATCAGGCAATCGGCGGGCAGGCTGTCGCGCAGCGTGCGGATGCTGGTGTAAGGGTCCGGCGAATTGAGCGGAACTTCGATCACACGAAAGCCGGCCTGATAGAGCACTTGGCCGACCGCTTCAGCTTCATGCGGTCGTACACCGCGCAGGATTGCGATCAAACCGTTGTGTGCGAGTGCTTGCTTGAGCATGTCAGGCCTCCAGGACCGGTTGAGTGAGCCCGGCCGCCACGGCCAATTGCCACAGGCCGCGTTCGGTGGCCGCTTGCGCCAGGCTGACGTGGGCGAAGCCGCAGAGGGCGAGGGCGCGCTGGTAACGGGCGCAGAGCGCTGCGGTGCCGACCAGGACAATAGGCTTATGTTTTGCGTGCGCCGGCAGGCCGGCCAGTTCATGGCCGATCAGCAGGCCGGAGAGGTAATCCGGCTGCTGGTCAGGTGCCAGCTCGGCGGTGAGGCCCAGGGTGCGGGCACTGAACAATGTAGAAAGCACGCCGCGCTGGCCGTCTTCAGACAGCGCCACGTGCACGCCGCAATCAAACGCCTCGGCCTGAAAGTGTTCGGCAGCCTTTTGCGTACGGCCGAGGATGCTGTGCTGGCTCAGCACCGCAAACAGCTCGCCGGTCATGAAGGTGTCGAAGTGGGTGATGCAGCCCTCCACCACCTCGACCCATTTGGAATGGCTGCCCGGCAGGCCGATCAACACCTCAGCCGCGAGGCCTTGCAGCACGCCCAGCACCTGGGTTTCTTCGCCGCGCATCACATTCGGCAAGCCCACTTGTTCGATCACGCCGGGCACGATGTGCACCTCGACGCCGCGCAGGCTGCGCACGGAATGCAGCGCCTGGCCCAGGCTGGCGACATCGACCGGCGTGTTGCGATAAGCCGCTTCGCTCCAGCCCTGGGCGCTGCCGACCATGCCGCAGGCGATCACCGGCAGGCTCGGTTCGGCCTCCAGCCAATCACCGCAGGCCGCATCGAACGCCAACTCGAAGCCATCGCTGCAACGCACGCCGGCAATGTCACGGGGTTCGCTGGGCAGGTGCATGATGCCGAACGCCAGTGCGCGCTGGTCGAGCACCTTGCCGGCCGGGCCGAGTTTATAAGCACGAAGGGAGCTGGTCCCCCAGTCGAGCGCGATCAATTGCGCCTGCATCGCTTCACCTGAAATGAGTGGGTGCTGAAAAAAGCAGATGGGCGAATATAAACCTATGACTGGAGGTATCTCAATATATAAATAACAGTCCCACATATTGGGTTAAAACATAAAAAATCCCATCGCCTTTGCACAAGGGGATGGGATTTTTATACGCGCTGGTTAAAAAATAGACAGGTCCAGCTCGCGCATCGCGCCCATCCAGATCGCGTAATCGGTGTGATCCTTCAGGTCATCGCCGGTATCAGGGTGCAGGAACACCACCAGCCCCTCACGATGCAAAGCCAGCCATGGCAACACCACACCGATGTATTCCGGCTCGAACGCCAGCTGGCAACTCCAGTCCGGGTGCGGGCCCACCGGGCGTTCATGCACGCGGCCCATGCGCAACGGAAACAGCTTGGCCGCGTCCTCGCAGAGCTGGCGCGCCTGGTCGATCGTGCTGGCGTCGAAGTAGATGTGAGCGTGGTAGCCCTTGATACGTTGCATGGCGAAATCCGGATCCAATATGCGCCGATCCTAGACCGCAATCGACGGCAGGGCCAGCCCGGTCAGCGACTGTGCGCTGCTGGCTTGCTCGGCCACCAGCCAGTCGACAAAGCGCTCGACCAACTGCCCCCGGCGTTTGCGCTGGGGCTGCACCACGTAATAACCGAAGCGTGAGATCACCGTGTCGTTGATCGGCCGGCACAGCCAGTTCTGCTCCAGCAGGTTATCCACCAAGTGGCGCCAGCCGATGGCCACGCCCTGGCCGGCAATCGCGGCCTGGATCAACAGGGTGTAGTTGTCGAAGCGCAGTTGGCCGGGTGTGGGCGCGGTGGTAATGCCCAGCTCGCGAAACACACCGCTCCAGTCGAACCACTGGCTGTTGTTTTCCTGGCGCAGGTGCAGCAGCGGACAGTCCGGCAGCGTCTGCACGGTCAGCGGCGTGGCCTGGTCCTTGAGCCATTGCGGGCTGCACACCGGGAACACTTCCTCGTTGAACAGCCAGAGGCTGTCGCCCTGTTTGAAACGGCCATCGCCAAACAACACCGCCACGTCGATATCGCTGCGCAAGCTGGCATGGTTGCGTTCGCTGGTGACCAGGCTCACGTCAACCTGCGGGTTGGCCTGGTGAAAGCGGTGCAGGCGCGGCATCAGCCAGTAGGCGGCGAAGGCAAAGTCGGTGGCCACTTGCAGCACTTCATGCTGGTCTTGCTGGGTGATCGCGCTGAGGCCTTGGTTGATGGCCTGCAAACCGCCCTGCGCATGCTCAAACAACAGCGCCCCAGCGTCGGTCAGCTCGATGCCGCGGTAGATGCGATCAAACAGACGCAGCCCAAGCTGTTCTTCGAGGCGTTTGATCTGCTGGCTGATGGCCGGCTGGGTGGTGCCCAGTTCCACGGCGGCAGCGGTAAAGCTGCGGTGGCGTGCCGCCGCCTCGAATGCGCGCAGCAGGTCGAGGGAAAGATCGCCAAGGGCTTCATACATAAGCTTTGCTTATCCTAGACATTGCTTTTCATGGGCTTTACCCCATTTTCCATGGGCCGCATGCTCATTTGCATAAACACCGCCTATGGAATGCCGAAGACTCATGAAGCGCAAGAACATTCTTTTCATCATGGCCGATCAAATGGCCGCGCCGCTGCTTCCGTTCTACGGACCTTCCCCGATCAAACTGCCAAACCTGAGCCGCCTCGCCGAACAGGGTGTGGTGTTTGACGCCGCCTATTGCAACAGCCCGCTGTGCGCGCCGTCGCGGTTCACGCTGGTCAGCGGCCAGTTGCCGAGCAAGATCGGCGCCTACGACAACGCGGCAGACTTCCCTGGCGATGTGCCGACCTATGCCCACTACCTGCGCCGCCTCGGCTACCGCACCGCGCTGTCGGGCAAGATGCACTTCTGCGGGCCCGACCAGTTGCACGGCTATGAAGAACGCCTGACCAGCGACATTTACCCCGCCGACTATGGCTGGGCGGTGAACTGGGATGAGCCGGACGTGCGCCCCACCTGGTATCACAACATGGCATCGGTGCTGCAAGCCGGCCCGTGCGTGCGCACCAACCAGCTGGATTTCGATGAAGAGGTGGTGTTCAAGGCCCAGCAATATTTGTTCGACCATATCCGCAATGAGGGTGGCCAGCCGTTCTGCCTGACCGTGTCGATGACTCACCCACACGACCCGTACACCATTCCCAAACCGTTTTGGGACCTGTACGACGACAGCGACATCCCAATGCCTACGACGCCGGCCCAGGCCGACCTCGACCCGCATTCGCAGCGCCTGCTCAAAGTCTACGACCTGTGGGACAAGCCGCTGCCGCTGAACAAAATCCGTGATGCGCGCCGTGCCTATTTTGGCGCGTGCAGCTACATCGACAGCAACGTCGGCAAACTCCTGCAAACCCTGGAAGACACGGGCCTTGCCGATGACACGATCATCATCTTCTCCGGCGACCACGGCGACATGCTCGGCGAACGCGGCCTCTGGTACAAAATGCACTGGTTTGAAATGGCTGCCCGCGTGCCGCTGCTGGTCAGTGCGCCGGGGCAATTCGCGGCGGGCCGCGTGACCAAAGCGGTTTCCACGGCCGACCTGTTGCCGACGTTGGTGGAGCTGGCCGGCGGCGAGCTGGACCCACGCTTGCCGCTGGACGGTCGCTCGCTGGTCCCGCACTTGCAGGGGCAGGGCGGGCACGACGAAGTGTTTGGCGAATACATGGCCGAAGGCACCATCAGCCCGCTGATGATGATTCGCCGTGGCGCGTACAAGTTCATCTACAGCGAGGACGATCCTTGTCTACTGTTCGATGTGCACAACGACCCGCACGAGCGGGAAAACCTCAGCCAGTCACCGGAACACCGGCCGCTGTTCGAGGCGTTTTTGAGTGAGGCGCGGGCCAAATGGGACATCCCGGCGATCCATCAGCAGGTACTCGCCAGCCAACGCCGTCGCCGCCTGGTCTTTGAGGCGCTGACCCAAGGCAAGCTGAAGAGCTGGGATCACCAGCCACTGGTGGACGCCAGTCAGCAATACATGCGCAACCATATCGACCTCGACGACCTGGAGCGCAAGGCACGTTACCCACAACCCTGCCAAAACCAATAAATAGACAGAGGGAAGGCCATGCAAAAGTTGACTGTAGTGCTGGGCATGTTGGTGCTCAGTAGCGCCAATGTGTACGCGGACGCTAGCTGCGACACGGTGAAGATGGCCGATCCAGGCTGGAGCGATATCGCCGCCACCAATGCCATCACCGGTTTTCTGTTGAACGGCATGGGCTACAAGGCCAAGGTCGACACCCTGGCGGTGCCGATCACCTTTGGCGGGCTCAAGGACGGCCAGGTGGACGTGTTTCTGGGCAATTGGATGCCGGCGCAGCAGGGCTTCTATGACAAGTTCGTGGCCAATGGCGATGTGGTGCAACTGGCGAAAAACCTCGACGGCACCGAATTCACCCTTGCCGTGCCGGACTACGTGTGGGACGCCGGGGTGCATGACTTTGCCGACTTGAACAAATTTGCCGACAAGTTCGACAAGAAGATCTACGGCATCGGCTCCGGCGCGCCGGCCAATATCTCGCTGCAGGAGATCATCAAGAAGAACGACTTCGACCTAGGTCAGTGGAAGCTGATCGAGTCGAGTGAACAGGCGATGCTGGCCGAAGTGTCGCGGGCGGTTAAGAAACAGAAGTTCGTGACCTTCCTCGGCTGGACGCCGCACCCGATGAACGTGCAGTTGAACATGCATTACCTCAAGGGCGGCGAGAAGTACTTCGGTGACACCGGCAGTGTTTACACCTTGACCCGCAAGGGCTACGCGCAAGCCTGCCCGAATATCGGAAAACTGCTGACCAACCTGAGTTTTACCCAGGAGATGGAGAACAGCATCATGGCTGAGGTGGTGAATAAAAAAGTCAGCAATGCTGATGCGGCGAAGGCCTGGATCAAGGCCAATCCGGCGGTGTTGGACAAGTGGCTGGATGGCGTAAAAACCGTGGATGGCCAGGATGCGTTGGCTGCGGTAAAAGCCAAGCTCTAACCCCCGAAATCGATCCTTTTTGGGAACTGGCTTTTGTGGGAGCTGGCTTGCCTGCGATGCAAACAACTCGGTCTGTCAGTTAGACAGAGGTGATGCTATCGCAGGCAAGCCAGCTCCCACGGGGGACTGTGTGTGCTGATACCCTGATGCAAACCTTTCGAACCGAGCCTTTCATGCCCCGGCCCAACCGCCATACACTCTTGCCCTTCCTCGCCTGGCTCCCGCGCCAAACCCGCGCCAGCGTCGGCCGGGACGCGATGGTTGGCTTAAGCGGTGCCGTGCTCGCGCTGCCGCAGTCGATTGCCTACGCGCTGATCGCCGGTCTCCCACCCGAATACGGCTTGTACGCCGCCATCATCCCGGTATTGATCGCCTGCCTCTGGGGTTCCTCCTGGCATCTGATCTGCGGCCCTACCGCCGCCATTTCCATCGTGCTCTACGCCAGCATCAGCCCCTTGGCCGTGCCAGGGTCGCAGGACTACATCACGCTGATCCTGCTGCTGACCGTCCTCGCTGGCGTTTTCCAGTGGCTGCTGGGCATGCTGCGCTTCGGCGCGCTGGTCAATTTCGTCTCTCATTCGGTGGTGCTGGGGTTCACCCTCGGCGCTGCCGTGGTGATCGCCTTGGGGCAGTTGCCCAACCTGCTGGGGCTGGATCTGCCCAGCCAAGCCACAGCGATCAAGAGTTTGCTGGCGCTCATCGATCACAGTGGCGAATGGGCCCACGCCTCCCTCGCCCTGGGCCTGGGCACTTTGCTGGTGGGCGCGCTGCTCAAGTACCTGGTGCCACGTTGGCCAACACTGTTGATCGCCCTGGCCTTGGGCAGCCTGGTGGCGTGGCTGTGGCCGTCGATGTTCGGGCATGTGGCGCGGGTCAGTTCGTTTGTGGGCACACTGCCGCCGTTCAGCCCATTGCCGATGGACCTGGACATGCTCCTGCGCCTGCTGCCGAGCGCGGTGGCGGTGGGCATGCTCGGGCTGGTGACCAGCTTGTCGATTGCGCGCTCGCTGTCGGCGCGTTCGCAGCAACTGCTCGACGCCAATCAAGAAGTCCGCGCGCAGGGCTTATCCAATATCGTCGGCGGATTTTTCTCCGGCTACTTGTCGGCCGGTTCCTTTACCCGCTCCGGCCTCAGTTACGAGGCGGGCGCTTGCTCACCGTTGGCAGGCGTGTTTTCCGCCGGCTGGGTGGCGTTGTTTGCCGTATTTGGGGCGGCGTTGATCGCGCACATACCAATCCCCAGCATGGCGGCGAGCATCCTGCTGATTTGCTGGGGCCTGGTGGATCATCGCGGCATCCGCGCGCTGTTTCGCGTGAGCCGCGCAGAATTTGTGGTGATGAGCCTGACGTGTGTGGCCACCTTGCTGCTGGAGCTGCAAACGGCGATTTACGCCGGGGTGCTGGCGTCGCTGTTTTTCTACCTCAAACGCACTTCGCAACCGCGTGTCCAGCAGTGGCGCGACGGGGATGAGGATGTATTGCGGGTGGGGGGCTCGATCTTTTTTGGCGCTAGCCATTATCTGCAAGTGCGCCTGCAGAGCTTGCAGGGTGAGCGGGTGGTGATCGAGGCGCAGCAGATCAACTTTATCGACTATTCCGGGGTGGAGATGCTGCACCAGGAGGCACGGCGGTTGCGGGGAACGGGGCGTAGTTTGACGTTGCGTAGGGCCCGGCCGCAGGTAGTGGAAGAATTGAAAAAGCTGGAAGGGGTCGACAACTGCCCCATCCATTTCGAAGACTGAATGCGGTTGAAACTGTGGGAGCTGGCTTGCCTGCGATAGGATCACCTCGGTCTAACTGACCGACCGAGTCGTCTGCATCGCAGGCAAGCCAGCTCCCACAGTTTGACCGTGCCCACGTTGGCGTTGTGTTACGCCAACTGGCGGCGCAGCTCAGCCAACACCGGCGCCGAATCCGGGCGCACGCCGCGCCACAGGAAGAACGCTTCCGCCGCCTGCTCCACGAGCATGCCCAGACCATCCATCGCCACGGCTGCGCCATGCTCTGTCGCCCAGCGGCAGAACGCGGTGGGTTCCTTGGCGTACATCATGTCGTAGCAAAAGGTCTTGCCCGGCTCGATCAGGCTGCTGGCAATCGGCGGTACATCGCCTGACAGACTCGCGGACGTGGCATTTATGATCAGGTCCACCGGCTCACGCAGCCAGTCGAAACCGCTGGCCGACACAGGGCCCAGATCGTCAAACAGCCCGGCAAGCAACTCGGCCTTTTCCACCGTGCGGTTGGCGATGATCAGCGCGGCAGGCTGCTCGGCCAGCAAGGGCTCCAACGCCCCACGCACCGCGCCGCCAGCACCGAGCAACAGGATGCGCTGGCCTTGCAGGTTCAGCCCGGCGTTCACTTTCAGGTCGCGCACCAGGCCGGCGCCGTCAGTGTTGTCACCCAGCAGGGTGCCGTCGGCCAGCTTGCTCAGGGTGTTCACCGCCCCGGCGCGCTGGGCACGTTCAGTCAGGCTGTTGGCCAAGCGGTAGGCGTCTTCCTTGAAGGGCACCGTGACATTGGCGCCACGGCCTTGCTGAAAGAACTCACGGGCACAGCCGGTGAAATCCTCCAAAGGCGCGAGCAAGGTGCTGTAGTCCAGTTGCTCGCCGGTCTGCTCGGCGAACATGCGATGAATCAACGGCGACTTGCTGTGGCCGATAGGGTTGCCGAACACCACATAACGGTCCATCAGACGGCCGCCTTGGGCGCGGCGAGGCCCAGCCAGTCGCGGTCTTGCAGGAAGTAATCGGTGAGACGCGCTTCTTCGCTACCGGCCTCGGCCTTCCAGTCATAGCTCCAGCGCACTTGCGGCGGCAGCGACATCAGGATCGACTCGGTGCGCCCGCCCGACTGCAGGCCGAACAGGGTGCCACGGTCGTAGACCAGGTTGAATTCGACGTAGCGCCCTCGGCGGAACTCCTGGAACTGGCGCTGCTGTTCGGTGTAAGCCAAGGCCTTGCGGCGCTGCACGATCGGCAGGTAGGCGTCGATGTACGCATCGCCGATGGCGCGGATGAAGGCGAAGCAGGTGTCGAAGTCCCACTCGTTCAAATCGTCGAAGAACAGGCCGCCGATGCCGCGCGGTTCGTTGCGGTGCTTGATATGGAAATACGTATCGCACCAGGCTTTGTAGCGCGAGTACACGTCCGGGCCGAACCGCGCACAGGCCTGCTCGGCAACGCGGTGCCAGTGGATGCAGTCTTCCTCGTTGCCGTAGTAGGGCGTAAGGTCGAAGCCGCCGCCGAACCACCACACCGGTTCTTCGCCTTCTTTTTCGGCGATGAAAAAGCGCACATTGGCGTGGGACGTCGGCACATGCGGGTTGTGCGGGTGGATCACCAACGACACGCCCAAGGCTTCAAACCCGCGACCGGCCAGCTCAGGGCGATGCGCGCTGGCGGACGGTGGGAGACCGCTGCCGAACACGTGGGAAAAGTTAACGCCGCCTTTTTCGATGACCGTACCGTTTTCGATCACACGGGTGCGACCGCCGCCACCGGCAGGCCGGGTCCAGGCGTCTTCGATAAAGCGAGTGTCCGTCTCGAAGGTTTCCAGGGCGCTGCAAATACGGTCTTGCAGGTCGAGCAGGTAGGCTTTAACAGCCTCGGTGCGGGTAGTCATGGCATCACCTTGAATCGGGCAAAGCTACGCGAGGCCATGCGGCGTCGGCGGCAAATGGGCGCACAGGATACCACTGCGCTTACGTGGCACTGCACTTAGGTGCGCCGCAGTTGACGAAGATCAAGCATAGGAGTGGGATAGAGGGCTACGCGAATTCGACCTCAGGAGAAGTGCAGATGGCCAACGTATCCAGTTCAGCGCCCATGGCGGCCCCGAAGTGCTTGAGTATGTGGACTACACGCCAGCAGCGCCTGGCCCGCAGCAGGTTCGTGTGCGCAATGAAGCCATTGGCCTGAATTTTATCGACACCTACTTCCGCAGCGGCCTTTACGCGCCGCCGGCCCTGCCATCGGGCCTGGGCGCAGAGGGCGCCGGTGTGGTCGATGCCGTGGGCAGCGAGGTCACGCAATTCAAAGTCGGCGACCGTGTGGCCTACGGCAGCGGCCCGCTGGGCGCCTACAGCGAATTGCACGTGCTGCCCGCCGCCAACCTGGTGCACCTACCGGACGACATCAGCTTCGAACAGGCTGCCGGTGCGATGCTCAAAGGCCTGACCGTGCAATACCTGCTGCGTCAAACCTACGAATTGAAGGGCGGCGAAACCATTCTGTTCCACGCCGCTGCCGGTGGTGTGGGTTCACTGGCCTGCCAATGGGCCAAGGCCTTGGGCGTGAAGTTGATCGGCACCGTGAGTTCACCGGAAAAGGCCGCCTTGGCCAAATCCCTCGGCGCCTGGGAAACGATCGACTACAGCAAGGAAAACGTCGCACAACGCGTACTTGAATTGACCGACGGCAAAAAAGTCCCGGTGGTGTACGACGGCGTCGGCAAGGACACCTGGCTGACCTCGCTCGACAGCGTGGCGCCACGTGGGCTGGTGGTGAGTTTTGGTAATGCGTCGGGCGCGGTGGATGGGGTGAACCTGGGGATTCTGGCGGCGAAGGGCTCGCTGTATGTCACCCGGCCGACCTTGGCGACTTACGCCAGCAACCCGAAAGACTTGCAGGCGATGGCGGATGATTTGTTCTCGATGATCAAGAGCGGCAAGGTGCGCATTGATATCAACCAGCGGTTTTCGCTGGCGGACGCGGCGAAGGCGCAGACTGAGCTGTCGGGGCGGCGGACGACGGGGTCGACCATTCTGCTGCCATAAGGCGGTAGATCTTTTGAGGTTGTAAGGGCCTCATCGCGGGCAAGCCCGGCTCCCACATTTTGATCGCATATCAACTGAAGGAACGCGGTCGAGTGTGGGAGCGGGCTTGCCCGCGATGGCCGCACCGCGGTCTCAGGAAGGCCGCACCACCTCACCCGTCGCCAAATCACGAATCAGGCTCGGGTTCTTGCGCCCACCCAGGGCGCCGCCCAATACCCGATCTACCTGGCCACGGAAGTATTGCTCCACGCGAAGCCGCGTACGCGCGGCCGGGCGCCCTTGCGGGTTCGCCGAGGTGGAAATCAGCGGCCCGACCAGCGAGCACAGATCGCGCACCAGCGGATGATCAGTCACCCGCAACGCCACCGTGTCATGCACACCCGTTACCCACTCAGGCAGCAAGTCCTGATGGGGCACCAGCCAGGTATTGGGCCCAGGCCAGGTGCTGGCCATGCGCTCGATCCAGGTGTCCGGGAAGTCTTCAAAGAGAAAATCGAACTGGCGAATATTGTCCGCCACCAGGATCAGGCCCTTGTCCACCGACCGATTCTTGATCGCCAGCAGCCGGTCCACCGCTTCTTCGTTCCACGGATCGCAGCCAAGGCCCCAGACCGCTTCGGTCGGGTAGGCAATCACCGCGCCTGCGCGAATTTCCCGTGCGGTTTCCAGCACACGCCACCTGTTGACCATTACTCACTCTCCGGACTAAAGCTCTGCGCAGTTTACCGATCTTCTTTACAAAACCTAGCAGCGCGCAAGCCAGCGCCCGCTTTCGCAGATCACCTGGCCTTCGAGCTCAAGCTCGGTGAGGGTTGCCAGCACCTGGGACAACGGCCGCCCGCTGGCAATGGCCAAGCCTTCACTGGTGTGAGGCGCGGCGTGCAGCAACGCCACCAGCGGATGAGTGACCGGCATGGGTGCCGGGCGGGACAGCGCCTGCCAGCCACGTAACCCTTCCAGAATGTGCTCGATGGATTCCACCAGCGTCGCGCCATCGCGGATCAATTGATGGCAGCCCTTGGCGCCAGGGTGATGGATGGAGCCAGGGATCGCATACACCTCGCGCCCTTGCTCGGCCGCCAGCCGCGCGGTGATCAACGAGCCACTGGCCATGCTGGCCTCCACCACCAGCACACCCAGCGACAGGCCACTGATGATCCGGTTGCGCCGGGGGAAGTTGCCAGCTTGTGGCGAGGCGTCCAACGGGAACTCGGAAACCACCGCACTGCCCTGGGCAATCATCGTGGCTGCGAGCTGTCGGTGGCGCTGTGGATAAAAGTTTTCAAGCCCGGTACCGAGCACGCCGATTGTCTGGCCGCCGACATCCAGCGCTGCCTGGTGCGCCGCGCCGTCTATACCCAAAGCAAGACCACTGGTGATGACAAAACCGGCGCTCGCCAAGCTGCGGGAAAAGGCCGCTGCGGTGTCCATGCCGGGGTGCGACGCACGGCGACTGCCGACCATGGCCAACTGCGGTTTTTCCAGGATTTTTGGGTCACCGGCGACGAACAATAACGGCGGGGCATCGTCGATCTGGGCGAGGAGTGCCGGGTAATCAGGTTGGTCCCACATCAGCAAATGCTGGGCCGGCTGCGCCAACCACGCCAATGCCTCACTGGCACCGTCACGTATTTCAGGGCTGCGACGGGCATCGGCGCTGACGGCAGGCAACCCGAGGGAACGCCATGCACTGGCAGGGGCGCTGATGGCTTTTGAGGCAGAGCCGAAGGCTTCGAGCAACACACGAAAACGCTTGGAACCCAGTTCCGGCAGCCTGTGCAAGCGTAGTCGAGCTTCCAGTTCTGACGGGGAAATTTCGCTGCTGTTTATCGGATACATTTGATCATCCTTGACCGGAACAAGCTGTGGATAACTCTGTTGGTAACTTATTTAGCAGGCTATTTATTGTGTTTGTTGGGCAGTCTCGAATCGGTCCATGACTGCCAGCGAGCGTGAGGCGCTGAGAACCAGGCCATAGCTGAGCCTTTCATAGGTGCGAAACACCAGCAGCGTGCCGGCGCGCTCATCAGGGAGTTGGGTTGCCGTGCCAGTGAGGGTGTCGCGGATCGGCGCGCCGGCTTTGATCACGGTCAGCAATTGGCCTTCAACCAGCCCGTCGCGTCGGCCTTTGTTCAGGGTGACGGCGTCCAGTACTCCAATCTGGGTGACGCCTTTGGGAATGTCGATGATGTGCCCCTTAACACAGGGCGCACGCTTCACGGGGGTCGACTCAACCGGAGGTTCGGCGCGCAGCAGCCGATCGCCGGGACGTACTTCCTGGGTGACTCGCTGCACCGCCAGCGTGGTGAGATCGCCGGCCATTACGAAGCGCGCGGTGCCAATGTTGTCGGCGTTGATGCCCAGCAATTCCTGAGTGTCGGGGTCGGTGTAGGCCTTGGCGCGGCGAAAAATTCCGTAATTGGGCTGTGTGGGGTCCAGGGCGCCCCTTGCATACACACGGTCACCATTGGCGCCCAGCACCCGGCCAGCATCGGCCGCGACAATGTAAGGTGCGCTGTCCAGGTCGTGAGCCGTATCGAGAATGCGGTTGTGCAGTAAAAAGGACTGGATAGCCTGCTGCGTTGCTGGTTCCAGGCGCTGGCCGGGCGGTGGGATCAAAGCCATCGTGAGCGGCGCCCACAGCAGCAAGACGAGTAGCGATTTCCTCATGGGGTCAATCTCCTTTATTATGTGCGTTCGCGTGAAATGCCATAGCCTTCGCGGCTTTCGAACCTTTCACACCGGCTGCCTGGGTCCATCCCACCGCCGATTTGCCTCTACCTCACATGTGCAGCAATTACGCTTATGGCTATTTTGAACATCCTCGAATTTCCCGACTCGCGCCTGCGCACGATCGCCAAACCGGTGGCCGTAGTGGACGACAAGGTTCGTCAGTTGGTCGATGACATGTTTGAAACAATGTATGAAGCCCCGGGCATCGGCCTCGCCGCCACCCAGGTCAACGTGCATCAGCGCGTCGTGGTCATGGACCTGTCGGAAGATCGCAGCGAACCGCGGGTGTTTATCAACCCCGAGTTCGAACCGCTGACCGAAGAGATGGGCGAATACCAGGAAGGCTGCCTCTCGGTGCCGGAGTTCTACGAGAACGTCGAACGCCCGCTGCGCGTGAAGATCAAGGCACTGGACCGTGACGGCAAGCCCTACGAGCTGATCGCCGATGGCCTGCTGGCCGTGTGCATCCAGCACGAGTGCGACCACCTCAACGGCAAGCTGTTTGTCGATTACCTGTCCACGCTTAAACGCGACCGGATCAAGAAGAAGCTGGAAAAAAAGCATCGCCAGCAAGCTTGATGCCCTTCTTCCAAAGGCTTGCTGCGGCAAGCCTTTTTCTTTTGTGACTGTTTTTAACCGAGACCTCCCATGACCGAGCCACTGCGCATTGTTTTTGCCGGCACTCCCGAATTCGCTGCCGAACACCTCAAGGCGCTGCTTGCCAGCCCTTATGACATTGTCGCGGTGTACACGCAGCCGGACCGCCCGGCCGGTCGCGGGCAAAAACTGATGCCAAGCCCGGTCAAGCAGTTGGCGCTGGAACACAACCTCCCTGTGCTGCAACCGCCAACCCTGCGCAACGCCGAGGCCCAGGCGGAACTGGCGGCGCTGAAGCCAGACCTGCTGGTGGTCGTGGCCTATGGCTTGATCCTGCCTCAGGCGGTGCTGGATATCCCGCGCCTGGGCTGCATCAACAGCCACGCTTCGCTGTTGCCACGCTGGCGCGGTGCGGCGCCGATCCAGCGCGCCGTGGAAGCCGGCGACCGTGAAAGCGGTGTGACCGTGATGCGCATGGAGGCGGGCCTGGACACCGGCCCTATGCTGCTGAAAGTCACCACCCCGATCACCGCCCAAGACACCGGCGGCAGCCTGCATGACCGCCTCGCCGAGCTGGGCCCGCCTGCTGTGGTCCAGGCCATCGCCGGCCTGGCTGCCGGCACCCTCGAAGGCGAAGTGCAGGACGACAGCCTGGCCACCTACGCCCACAAACTCAATAAAGACGAAGCGCGCATCGACTGGAGCCGCCCGGCCGTAGAGCTGGAACGCCTGGTGCGTGCCTTCAACCCATGGCCAATCGGCCACAGCACACTCAGTGGCGAAGCCTTGAAAGTGCTGGCCGCCACCTTGGCTGAAGGCAAGGGCGCCCCCGGTGAAATCATCGGCGCCAGCAAAGAAGGCCTGTTGGTCGCCTGCGGCGAACAGGCGCTGTGCCTGACGCGTCTGCAATTGCCCGGCGGTAAAGCGCTTAATTTCAGCGATTTGTTCAACAGCCGTCGTGAGAAATTTGCCCTGGGCACGGTTCTCGGGGCGGTCGCTCAATGAACCCGCGTCTGGCCGCCGCCAAGGCCCTCGCCGCCGTCCTGAATGGCAAGGCTTCACTGAACAGTTCGCTGCCTACGCAGCTGGATAAGGTTGAAGACCGTGATCGCGGTTTCACCCAGGACCTGGCCTTTGGCACCGCGCGCTGGCAGCCACGCTTGTCGGCGCTGGCGGCCAAGCTGCTGCAAAAGCCGTTCAAAGCGGCGGATGCGGATGTGGAAGCGCTGCTGCTGGTCGGCCTCTATCAACTGCTCTACACCCGCGTGCCGGCCCACGCCGCCATCGGTGAAACCGTTGGGTGCGCCGACAAGCTGAAAAAGCCTTGGGCCAAAGCGCTGCTCAACGCCGTGCTGCGCCGCGCCCAGCGTGAGAGCGAGGCGCTGCTGGCCGAGCTGGAACACGACCCGGTGGTGCGCACCGCACACCCGCGCTGGCTGCAAAAGTCCCTGAAAGCCTTCTGGCCTGAGCAATGGGAAGCCATCTGCGCGGCCAACAATGCGCACCCGCCAATGATTCTGCGGGTCAACCGTCGCCATCACAGCCGCGACGCCTACCTGCAATTGCTCACCGACGCCGGCATCCACGCCACGCCGTGCGTGTACAGCGTCGACGGCATCGTGCTGGAAGCGGCCACCGACGTACGCAGCCTGCCAGGCTTTGCCGAAGGCTGGATCAGCGTGCAGGACGAAGCCGCGCAACTGGCCGCCGACCTGCTCGACCTGGCGCCCGGCCAACGCGTACTCGACGCCTGTTGCGCGCCGGGCGGTAAGACCTGTCACATTCTGGAAGTCGAAAAAGACCTCGCCGCTGTCGTCGCCGTCGACCTGGAAGCCAAGCGCCTGGTGCGCGTGCGTGAAAACCTCGCCCGTCTGGGCCTGAACGCCGAGCTGATCGCCGCTGACGGCCGCGACACCGCCACTTGGTGGGACGGCAAACCCTTCCAGCGCATCCTGCTGGACGCGCCATGCTCCGCCACCGGCGTCATCCGCCGTCACCCGGACATCAAGCTGACCCGCCAACCCGACGACATTGCCGCCCTGGCCGTGCTGCAAGGCGAACTGCTCGACGCCCTGTGGCCGACCCTGGAAGTCGGCGGCATCCTGCTCTACGCCACGTGCTCGACCTTGCCCACCGAGAACACCGAGGTGATTCAAGCCTTCCTCGCCCGCACCAGCGGCGCGCGCGAACTGGACCTCGCCACGGCGGCCGGCATCAAGCAGCCCCACGGCCGCCAGTTACTCGCGCAAGAAGGCGGACACGATGGCTTCTACTACGCCAAACTGATCAAGATTGCCGCCGCGCGCGGCTAATGGGTTTAAGGGAGTGACCGGATGAAAATCATCATCCTTGGGGCAGGGCAGGTCGGCGGCACGCTGGCCGAGCATTTGGCCAGCGAAGCCAACGACATCACGGTGGTCGACACCGATGCCGAGCGCCTGCGCAACCTCGGCGACCGCCTCGACATCCGCACCGTGCAAGGCCGCGCGTCATTCCCGACGGTGCTGCGCCAAGCCGGTGCCGACGATGCCGACATGCTGGTCGCCGTCACCAACAGTGACGAGACCAATATGGTCGCCTGCCAGGTCGCCCACACCCTGTTTCACACCCCGACCAAAATCGCCCGCGTCCGTGAGGCGGCTTACCTGACCCGTGCAGGGCTTTTCGACAACGACGCGATTCCAGTGGACGTGCTGATCAGCCCTGAACAAGTGGTGACTCACTACATCAAGCGTCTGATCGAAATTCCGGGCGCCTTGCAGGTGATCGACTTTGCCGAGGGCAAGGCGCAATTGGTCGCCGTTAAAGCCTATTACGGCGGCCCGCTGGTGGGCCAGCAACTGCGCCAGCTGCGCGAGCACATGCCGAATGTGGAAACCCGTGTGGCGGCGATTTTCCGGCGCGACCGGCCGATCCTGCCCCAGGGCGATACCGTGATAGAGGCCGACGACGAAGTATTTTTCATCGCCGCCAAAGCGAATATTCGCGCGGTCATGAGCGAAATGCGCCGGCTGGACGAGACCTACAAACGCATCGTCATCGCCGGCGGTGGGCAGATCGGCGAGCGCTTGGCCGAGGCCATCGAAAGCCGCTACCAGGTGAAGATCATCGAGATGAACCCGGCGCGCTGCCGGCATTTGTCCGACACCCTCGACAGCACCGTCGTACTGCAAGGCAGCGCCTCGGACCGCGACTTGCTAATGGAAGAGAACATCGCCGACGCCGATATTTTCCTGGCACTGACCAACGATGACGAGGCCAACATCATGTCCTCGCTGTTGGCCAAGCGGCTGGGGGCGAAGAAGGTCATGACCATCATCAACAACCCGGCCTATGTTGACCTGATCCAGGGCGGCGATATCGACATCGCCATCAGCCCGCAGCTGGCCACCATCGGCACCTTGCTTGCTCACGTGCGCCGTGGCGATATCGTCAGCGTGCACTCCCTGCGCCGGGGCGCGGCGGAAGCCATCGAGGCGATTGCCCATGGCGATTCGAAGTCGAGCAAGGTGATCGGCAAGGCCATCCGCGATATCGGCTTGCCGCCGGGCACCACCATTGGCGCGATCATTCGTGACGAAGAGGTACTCATCGCCCACGACGATACGGTGATCGTCACGGGCGACCATGTGATTCTGTTTCTGGTGGATAAAAAACATATTCGCGACGTGGAGAAGTTGTTCCACGTGGGGTTGAGCTTTTTCTGATCAACACATTCAGGTGAGCCTGCCGTCGTCATCGCGGGCAAGCCCGCTCCCACAGGTGATCGCGTTTTTAACGCGCAAGCGGGCTTGCCCGCGATGACGCGATTGGAAACCTTACCTAGCTAAAAGGACACGCCACCATGCTCGAATCCCTGGAAAAAATGCTCGCCAAGGGTGTGGATAATTCATTGCTGCGCTTTGGCTTGGGCAAGGGTTATCTGGACGCGAAGGACAACGCCAAGGCGGCGGAGCATTTGCACAAGTGCGTGGAATTCGATCCGAAGTATTCGGCGGCGTGGAAGTTGTTGGGCAAGGCGCAGGCGGGGTTGGGTGACAGTGCGGCGGCGCGGCTGGCGTGGGAGAAGGGCATTGAAGCGGCCCAGGCCCATGGCGACAAGCAGGCCGAGAAAGAGATGAGGGTGTTCCTGAAAAAGCTCGACCGCCAGGCCTGAATGGAGATCAAAAATGTGGGAGCGGGCTTGCTCGCGAAGGCGGAGTGTCAGTCACTGAATGTGTAGCTGATAAACCGCCTTCGCGAGCAAGCCCGCTCCCACATTGGTGTTGCATCGACCTTGAGTCAGTCGGGTATCAATACCAACGCGCCTCACCCGGCGGGCGTTTCTTGAAGCGCTTCATGCTCCACATGTACTGGCTCGGGTAGGCGCCGACATAGCGCTCCACCACCTTGCTCATCGCCGCGCAGGACGTGGCGGTGTCGGTGCTGTACATGTCTTCCGGCGCCGCTTCCAAAATCACTTTGTAACCCGAACCGTCCGGCAGCCGCAGCGCATGCAGGAACACGCCCACCGCTTTATGGCCCGCAAGCATGTTGGGTACAAACTTGCTGGTCAGCGCCTGGGTGGCGAAGAACGGCACAAAGATCCCGGCCGACTCCGCCGGCTCGGGGTCAGCCGGGATTCCCACCTGGCCGCCTTTGCGCACTTCCTTGATCACGCTGAGAATGCCTTCCTTGGTGGAAGCCGCCACGCGGTTGCCCAATTGCACGCGCTGTTTTTGCAGCAGTTCATCCACCGCCTTGAGCTTGGGCGGGCGGTAGAAAATGATCGGTTTGCACTGGTTGCAATAAAAGTGATTGAGCACTTCCCAGTTGCCCAGGTGGCTGGTGATGCCCACCACGCCTTTGCCCGAAGCCAGGGCTTGGTGCAGCACTTCCAGGCCTTCTACTTCTCGCACCAGGTCGATGGAGCGCTGGGCCGGCCAGATCCAGGCGCAGGCGCTTTCCGTCAGGGACTTGCCGATGTCCATCAAGCTCTGACCGACCAGGCGCTCGCGGGCGGCGGGGTCCATGTCCGGGAAGCATTTGGAGAGGTTGATCCGCACTGTTTCGCGGGAGCGGTTGGGGGTTTTCCACATGATCCAGCCAATTGCCGTGCCGACGGCCTGAACAGCGCGCCATGGCAACAAGGCAAACAACCGAAGAGCGCCTACCAGCAAGGCGCCTTTAAACTTTTCCACAGGTCACTCCTGATCGTGTGTGGTGCGCAAAGCGGGCATTCTAACCGGCGTTGGCCAAGTCCGCGTAACGGTCGCAGTCTTGAGTGTGGTCCATGACCATTCCGCTGGCCTGCATGAAGGCGTAGCAAATGGTTGGCCCGACGAAGGTGAAACCGGCTTTTTTCAGGGCGCGGCTCATGGCTTCAGCCTCGGGCGTAATCGCCGGGACCTCACTGCGATCCTTGAAGTGATTGACCTTGGGCACGCCGCCGACGAACGACCAGAGCAAACCCACCGGGTCTTCCAGCGCCAGCCAGGCCGCGGCATTGCGGCGGGTGGCGTTGAGCTTGAGGCGATTGCGCACGATGCCAGGGTCGAGCATCAGTGCCTCGATCTCGGCATCGCTGAGGCGCGCCAGGCGCTGTGCATCGAAGCCGAACAGGACCTTTCGATAATGCTCGCGTTTGCGTAAAACGGTGATCCAGGACAGGCCCGCCTGGAACCCTTCGAGCAAAAGCAACTCGAACAGACCCTGCGCATCGCGCAGCGGCGTTCCCCACTCCTGATCGTGATAAGCCATGTACAGCGGATCTTCAGAACACCAAAAGCAGCGTGGCATAAGGCTCCAGGGGATGGTGGCGCGGCCGAATCGGGTATACTCCCGCTCTTTAAATCGCAGCCCAAGTAACAGGTGAATTTCGTGAGCCAGCCTACGCCAGCCGTGCGTACCTTCCAAGACTTGATCCTCGCCCTCCAGCAATACTGGGCCGAGCAAGGTTGTGTGGTACTTCAGCCCTACGATATGGAAGTAGGCGCCGGCACTTTCCACACCGCTACATTCCTGCGGGCCATTGGCCCGGAAACCTGGAACGCCGCTTATGTGCAGCCCAGTCGTCGCCCGACTGACGGCCGCTACGGCGAAAATCCGAACCGCCTGCAGCACTACTACCAGTTCCAGGTGGTACTCAAGCCCAACCCGGACAACTTCCAGGAGCTGTACCTGGGCTCGCTGAAACATGTCGGCCTGGACCCACTGGTGCACGACATCCGTTTCGTCGAAGACAACTGGGAATCGCCGACCCTGGGCGCCTGGGGCCTGGGCTGGGAAGTCTGGCTCAACGGCATGGAAGTGACGCAGTTCACTTACTTCCAGCAAGCGGGCGGCATCGAGTGCTACCCGGTGACCGGCGAGATCACTTACGGCCTCGAGCGCCTGGCCATGTACCTGCAAGGCGTGGACTCGGTCTACGACCTGGTGTGGGCTGACGGCCCGTTCGGCAAAGTCACCTATGGCGATGTGTTCCATCAGAACGAAGTGGAGCAGTCCACTTACAACTTCGAACACGCCAACGTCGACAAGCTGTTCGAGCTGTTCGACTTCTATGAAAGCGAAGCCAAGCGCCTGATCGAACTCGACCAGCCGCTGCCGTTGCCAAGCTATGAAATGGTGTTGAAGGCCTCCCATACCTTCAACCTGCTGGATGCCCGCCGTGCCATCTCGGTCACCGCGCGCCAGCAATACATCCTGCGTGTACGCACCCTGGCGCGTTCCGTCGCCCAAGCCTACCTGCTGGCTCGCGCCAAGCTGGGCTTCCCGATGGCAACCCCGGATCTGCGTGATGAAGTGTTGGCTAAGCTGGAGGCTGCACAATGAGTGCTCAAGATTTTTTGGTTGAACTGGGCACCGAAGAGCTGCCGCCCAAGGCACTCAACACCCTGGCCGACGCGTTCCTGGCCGGTATCGAAAAAGGCCTGCACACAGCCGGCCTGAAGTTCGCTGCGAAAAAAGTCTACGCCGCGCCACGTCGCCTGGCTGTGTTGCTGACCGCGCTGGAAACCCAGCAGCCGGACCGCAGCATCAACCTCGACGGCCCGCCGCGCCAAGCCGCTTTCGATGCGGAAGGTAACCCGACTCAAGCAGCCCTGGGTTTTGCCAAGAAGTGCGGCGTCGAGCTGAGCGAGATCGACCAGAGCGGCCCGAAACTGCGTTTCAGCCAGGTCATCACCGGCAAACCGACGGCGAGCCTGTTGCCGACCATCGTTGAAGATTCCCTCAACGACCTGCCGATCCCCAAGCGCATGCGCTGGGGTGCTCGCAAAGAAGAATTCGTACGCCCAACCCAATGGCTGGTGATGCTGCTCGGTGACCAGGTCATCGACTGCACGATCCTCGCTCAAAAGGCAGGCCGTGATTCCCGTGGTCACCGCTTCCACCATCCACAAGCCGTGCGCATCACTTCGCCAGCCAACTATGCCGCCGACCTGCGCGCCGCTTACGTGCTGGCCGATGCCAATGAGCGTCGTGAGCTGATCAGCAAGCGCACCGAAGAGCTGGCCCGCCTGCAGGAAGGCACTGCCATCGTGCCGCCAAGCCTGCTCGACGAAGTGACCGCGCTGGTTGAATGGCCAGTGCCGCTGGTGTGCTCGTTCGAAGAGCGTTTCCTCGACGTGCCGCAAGAAGCGCTGATCACCACCATGCAGGACAACCAGAAGTACTTCTGCCTGCTGGACGTGGACGGCAAGTTGCTGCCGCGCTTCATCACCGTGGCCAACATCGAAAGCAAGGACCCGCAGCAGATCATCGCCGGTAACGAAAAAGTCGTGCGCCCGCGTCTGACCGACGCCGAGTTCTTCTTCAAGCAAGACAAGAAGCAGAAGCTCGAAGACTTCAACCTGCGCCTGCAAAACGTGGTGTTCCAGGAAAAACTCGGCAGCGTCTACGACAAAGCCGTGCGCGTTTCCAAGCTGGCGGCCTACATTGCGCCACGCATTGGTGGCGATGCTGCCTGGGCTGCCCGCGCTGGCTTGCTGTCCAAGTGCGACCTGGCCACCGAAATGGTCGGCGAGTTCCCGGAGATGCAAGGCGTTGCCGGTTACTACTACGCCCTCAACGACGGCGAGCCGGACGATGTAGCCCTGGCGCTGAACGAGCAGTACATGCCGCGCGGTGCCGGTGCTGAGCTGCCAACCACCCTGACCGGTGCGGCCGTGGCCATCGCCGACAAGCTGGATACCCTGGTGGGTATCTTCGGTATCGGCATGTTGCCCACCGGCAGCAAAGACCCGTACGCCCTGCGCCGTGCTGCCTTGGGCGTGCTGCGTATCCTGATCGACAAAAAGCTCGACCTCGACCTGACCCAGGCCGTGGTGTTTGCGGTCGGCCAGTTCGGTGGCAAGGTCAAGCAAGCCGGTTTGGCCGAGCAAGTGCTGGAGTTCGTGTTCGACCGCCTGCGTGCGCGTTACGAAGACGAAGGCGTAGATGTTTCGGTGTACCTGTCGGTCCGTGCCCTGCAACCGGGCTCGGCGTTGGACTTCGATCAGCGTGTGCAGGCCGTACAGGCTTTCCGCAAGCTGCCGGAAGCCGATGCACTGGCTGCCGTGAACAAGCGCGTGTCGAACCTGCTGAGCAAGGCCGACAACCTCGGCAATACCGAAGTCGACCCGTCCCTGTTTGCCGATGCCAAGGAGTTCTCGCTGAACTCGGCCATCGCCAAGGCCGAAAACGCAGTGAAGCCGCTGCTCGCTGAACGTAACTACGCCGAAGCTCTGGCGCGCCTGGCCACCTTGCGTGAGCCGGTGGATGCGTTCTTCGAAGCCGTGATGATCAATGCCGACGATGCCGGCGTGCGGAAAAACCGCTACGCCATGCTGGCGCGTCTGCGGGGTTTGTTCATCAACATCGCTGACATTTCCGTACTGGGCTGATCATGTTGAAACTGCTGATTCTCGATCGGGACGGAGTGATCAATTACGACTCCGACGCTTACATCAAGTCGGTGGCGGAATGGATTCCACTGCCCGGCTCGATCGAGGCCATCGCGCAGTTGAGCAAAGCCGGCTGGACGGTGGCCATCGCCACCAACCAGTCCGGCATCGCCCGTGGTTATTACGACATCGCCACCCTGGACGCCATGCACGCGCGCTTGCGCACGTTGGTGGCCGAGCAGGGCGGTGAGGTGGGGCTGGTGGTGTACTGCCCTCACGGGCCGGATGAGGGCTGCGATTGCCGCAAACCCAAGCCTGGCATGTTGAAAACCATTGCAGAACATTACAAGGTGCCCTTGGCTGGGCTATGGTTCGTCGGGGACAGCCTCGGTGACCTGGAGGCGGCCAAAGCCGTCGACTCTCAGCCAGTTTTGGTTAAGACCGGGAAAGGCGAAAAGACCCAGGCGAAAGACCTGCCGGTAGGCACTTTGATTTTTGACGATCTGGCGGCGGTTGCCGCAGAACTTATCAACAACTAGCCGCCCTCGACTTCCTGACCAAGGACTGTTCGGGAGTGCGCTTTTAACAGGCGGGCCGTGTCCCGCAACGGTAAATGCCGCCATGTCGATCTTGCAGGCCATCAGAACCTTTTTCTTTTACCTGCTGCTGGGCACCAGTTCGTTTCTCTGGTGCACCCTGAGCTTTTTTATTGCGCCGTTCCTGCCGTTCAAGGCGCGCTATCGCTTTATCAACGTTTATTGGTGCCGCTGCGCGTTGTGGCTGACCAAGGTGTTCCTGAACATCCGTTTCGAAGTGAAGGGCGCTGAAAACGTCCCGGAGCAGCCCTGCGTGATTCTGTCGAACCACCAGAGCACCTGGGAAACGTTCTTCCTCTCCGCGTACTTTTCGCCGTTGAGCCAGGTGCTCAAGCGCGAGCTGCTGTATGTGCCGTTCTTCGGCTGGGCCATGGCCATGTTGCGCCCGATCGCGATTGATCGTGACAACCCCAAGGCGGCGCTCAAGCACGTCGCCAAAAAAGGCGATGAGTTGCTCAAGGATGGCGTTTGGGTACTGATCTTTCCGGAAGGTACGCGTGTGCCTTACGGCACCGTAGGCAAATTCTCGCGGGGCGGCACCGCTTTGGCGGTGAATGCCAACCTGCCGGTATTGCCGATTGCGCATAACGCCGGCAAGTTCTGGCCGAAGACCGGTTGGGCCAAACGCGCAGGCACCATCACGGTAGTGATTGGCGAGCCGATGTACGCAGAAGGCGAAGGGCCACGTGCCATTGCAGCATTGAATGACCGCGCTGCAGCGTGGAATGAAGCGCAGCAACGGGCCATGGGTTCATTGCCTCCCGAGCCTGTGGTGGTAGAGACGCCGGCGATTTGAGCTTCTGTGGATAACCTGTGTACGGTTTGTTGGCGAATCGCCGGTTTTGGTTCGTAAGAAGCTGATTTACTTACATATTTCTCAAGATAATAAAATCGCGAAAAACGTGCATAAGTTTTTTTGCGCATTAAAAAACCGGTCTTTTTGACCGGTTTTTTATGCACAGCAGAAAACCAGGTTTTTCACGTATCGAGCAGGGGCAGTTTCAGGCTGAAGGTCGAGCCTTTGCCTAACTCGCTCTCGCACAGAATACGGCCGCCATGGCGCTCAATCACGGCTTTGACCATGGTCAGCCCCAAACCCAAACCCTCACTGCCCTGGGCTGAATCGAAGCGTCGGTACTGGCTGAACAGCTCCGGCAAATCCCCAGGCGCGATGCCCAGCCCCTGATCGCTGATGCGACATTCCAACCAACCTTGCGCGCTGCCGTGGCTCAGCGTGACGGTGGTGCCTGACGGGGAGTACTTGATGGCGTTTTCCAGCACGTTGAACAGCGCCCGTGTCAGCAATGATTGATCGGCTGACACCATGCCCTCATCCGCCTCATCCAAGTCGTGTACCAAGTGAATGCCCTTGAGCTGCGCGATCACTGCCACTTGGTCAAAGGCATCCATGACCAGCATGGCAAATAGCGTCGGCTGGAAGTGGTAGCCGTCGGCTTCGGCTTTGGCCAACTGCACGAAGGATTCGGTGAGGCTCAATGCGCGTTTCACCTGTTGTTCGATCTGGGCAAATATCGGTGAATCGCCGTTGTGCACATCCAGCAATGCCAGGATCGCCGAGTGCGGCGCACGCAGGTCATGGGACAGGAAGCGCAACATCGTCTCGCGGTGTTGTTGGGCTTCACGCTCCTTGCTCAAGTCGGTAAGGCTCAGCAGCCAGCCAAGGGCGACATCACCTTCGGCCGGCAGCAAGGGTGCCAGCTCCATGCGCAGGCTGCGCTGGTGGATATCACGGAACTCGATAAGCTGCAGCGCCGACAGGGCAGGGCGAACGCCGTTGTGCAGCGGCGGGTAGCCGAGGTCGGCGAGTTGCTCCAATAGATTTGTGGCCACCAGATCGTTGCCGAACACCTCACGGGCGACGCGGTTGGCCAGCAGGATGCTGCCGTGGGGATCGGTAATCAGGGTAGCCACCGGCAGGCACTCCAACCCGTCCGCCATAAAGCGCCGCGTGTCGCGCGTGCGGCTTACCGCCTGCTCAAGCGCAAAGATCCGCCCCTGCAACACGTCACCTTTGCTGGCGGGCGCACGGCGGCGCTCGGGCAGCACTTTGGGTTCGTTATCCAGGCGTGCCAGTTCCCAGCCGAAGTAAGCAAGGATCACGCTCAGGCGGCGCCAATTCCAGATCAGGTAGCTGAGCAGCAGCCCGATCAGACACGCTGTGGGTGACCACCAATGCCCCAGGCGCAGCAGGGCCCATGAGCCGAGCAGTGCGGTGACCATGCAAGCCAGGGTCATCCACAGCGCATAGCGCGGCCGATACAACAGCAGCCCCAGCAGCAACGCCACCAGCGATGCGGCCATCAATGCGGCAAGCCAGCCTGGAAGATCGACGATGCTGCGCCGCAGCAGCAATCCATTGAGTATGTTGGCCTGGATCTCCACTCCGGCCGTGGAGCCCACTGTGGAGGAGAGGGGCGTGACAAAGCGATCACCCATTCCATAGGCCGTGGCACCGACCAATATCAACCGGCCACGCAACACGTCGGGCGGTACCTCGCCCTGTAATACGCTGACGTAGGACACGCTGGGAAAGTGGCCCTGCGCGGTGTAAGGAACACGAACCGCGTGTTCACGATGCCAATGCTGACCGTCAGGTTCCTTGGCGAGCCCCGGCATGGGTGAGGTTTGCCCACTCAACCCATAGGCAAGCCATGCCAGCTGCGCAAGCGTGTTGCCGGGCGGGCCCTCGCGCATATACAGGCTGCGTACCACACCATCGTTATCGGCTTCGACATTGATCTGGCCCATGCCTTTGGCGCATTTGAGCAGTGGCAACAGTTGCTCATCCGCCGCGTCGGAACTCGCCGTGGGCAACAACACATTCCCGGCCCTGCACACCGCGTCGGCCAGTCGTTGGTCATCCGCCGCATCGCCGGGCTCGCTGAAGATCACATCAAACAATATGCCTGCCGGTCGAGCAGCACTGAGCCGGTCAATCAGGTCAGCATGCACGCTGCGCGGCCAGGGCCACTGGCCTAGCTTTTTCAGGCTCTGGTCATCAATGGTCACCAGCAGAATCCGCGGGTCGACCGGCAATGGGGTCAGGCGACGAAGGCTGTCGTACAGCGGGTTATTGAGGGCCAGGCCTGGGCTCAAGGACAGGTAAACAGTGAAGGGCAGCAGAACCAGGCCAATCAATAGCCACTCGCGTATCAAACCGTGGAACAGCAGTTGTGCTCGAGTGGGTTGGCGTTTTTCGGATTTGCGCCACAGCATCACCGGGCCACCGTCGCAGGCGTGTAGAGGTGTCGAGAGTGGATAGTTGAACGCGCCATATGCCCCGGCCTCTCCCTTTTCGATATGAGCGGTGTACTGAACCCAGTGAAGCTCATATCGGTCTCACTGTTAGACTTTCCTGAGCGATTCATGCTGAACCTTTTCCTTACGGGCAGGAGTGGGTATCTTTCCTCCAAGGTATCGAGGTCTTCCAACGGATTAAAGGCTCTTTGATATCAGCGTATCGATAGATTCATGGTCCGCTGAATCTGACCACAATTATTCAGATTCGATGGCCGGCATTTGCGCCGTTTTTTTAGTAGAAGGGACCCACCCATGCGTGTCGCAATACTGGATGACGAGCCCGCTGAGTTGCGCCGGGTTGAGCAGACACTGCGACAGATTCCCAGCACCGCGGAACAGCCGTGGTCCGTGCATTGCTTCGAGCGTGGTGAAGACCTGCTACGCCAGCTGCGCCGGGAAACCTTTGACTTGCTGATACTCGACTGGCAACTGCCCGACATCACGGGTATAGCGCTGCTGCGCTGGACCCGCGAGCACATGGAGTCACCGCCCGCCGTGATCATGCTCACCAGTCGGGACGCCGAGAGCGACATCGTCACGGCGCTGAACAGTGGGGCGGATGATTACGTCAGCAAACCCTTCCGGCCCAATGAACTGAAAGCCCGGATCACGGCCGTGCTGCGTCGCCATGGTCTGCAAAAATCGACGGCCCATGAAGTGCAGAGCTTCAACGATCTAACCTTTGACGATGCTGAGCTGACCGTCACTCGTGCGGGCAAACCTATCAACCTGACTGAGCGTGAATACCGCTTGGCCAGTTGCTTGTTCGCCAATCTGGCGCGTCCGTTGTCTCGTGAATATCTGTATGAACGGTTCTGGTCTCATGAGGAGATGGTCTCCTCGCGCCCGCTGGATACTCATATCTATCGCCTGCGCAACAAGCTGGGACTGACCGCCGACCGTGGCTGGCAACTGTTGACGATCTACGGGTACGGTTATCGGTTGGAGAGTGTGGCGGCGGTAAACCCGGGCCAATAAGCTCGATGTTCCACGTGGAGCATTGGAAAAACTGCTTTTTCGGACCCAATAAAAAGGCCAACGCTGAGCGTTGGCCTTTTTGTTTTAGCAGGCTGACCTGATCAGAAGTCCAGGTTGGACACTGCCAAGGCATTGCTTTCGATGAAGTCACGGCGAGGTTCGACCGCATCACCCATCAGGGTGTTGAAGATCTGGTCTGCGCCAATGGCGTCTTCGATGGTCACGCGCAACATACGACGCTGAGCTGGGTCCATGGTGGTTTCCCACAGCTGATCCGGGTTCATTTCGCCCAGACCTTTGTATCGCTGAATGGTGTGACGCTTGGTGCTTTCTGCCATCAGCCAATCAAGGGCTTCTTTGAATTCCTTGACCTGCTTCTTGCGTTCGCCGCGCTGAATGTAAGCACCGTCGTCCAGCAGGGTGCTCAATTGCGCGCCGAGGGTAACGACGGTTTTGTAGTCGTTACTGCCGAAGAAATCGCGGTTGAAGGTGACGTAGTTCGACAGGCCGTGGGAGATCAGTTCGACCTCTGGCAGCCACACGTTACGTTCACGGTCTTCACGCAGGCTGGCTTTGTACACCAGGCCAGACTTCTCGACGGTACGCAGGCGCACTTCGTACTGGGCCAGCCAATCCTGCATCGCTGCGTGATCGCCCAACTGCTCCAGGCTGACGGCCGGCAGGTAGATGAAGTGCTCGGTCAGCTCCTGAGGATACAGGCGCGACAGACGCTTGAGAGTCTTCATGACCATGCGGAAATCGTTAACCAGACGCTCCAGCGACTCACCAGAGATACCCGGGGCTTCATCGTTCAAGTGCAGGCTGGCATCTTCCAGGGCCGACTGCGTCATGTACTCTTCCATGGCGTCGTCGTCTTTGATGTATTGCTCTTGCTTGCCTTTTTTCACTTTGTACAACGGCGGCTGAGCGATGTAGATATAGCCACGCTCGATCAGCTCAGGCAACTGACGGAAGAAGAAGGTCAGCAGCAGGGTACGGATGTGCGAACCGTCGACGTCAGCATCGGTCATGATGATGATGTTGTGGTAGCGCAGCTTGTCGATGTTGTACTCGTCGCGGCCGATACCGCAGCCCAGGGCTGTGATCAACGTGCCGACTTCCTGAGAGGAAATCATCTTGTCGAAGCGGGCTTTCTCAACGTTGAGGATCTTACCCTTCAACGGCAGGATCGCCTGGGTGCGACGGTTACGACCCTGCTTGGCGGAACCGCCAGCAGAGTCACCTTCCACCAGGTACAGCTCGGAGAGGGCAGGGTCCTTCTCCTGGCAGTCTGCCAATTTGCCCGGCAGGCCGGCGATATCCAGCGCGCCTTTACGACGGGTCATCTCACGGGCTTTACGCGCCGCTTCACGCGCACGTGCAGCGTCGATCATCTTGCCGACAACCAGCTTGGCTTCGTTCGGGTTCTCCAGCAGGAAGTCGGAGAAGTATTTGCCCATCTCCTGTTCCACAGCGGTCTTCACTTCGGAAGACACCAGCTTGTCTTTGGTCTGGGAGCTGAACTTGGGATCTGGCACTTTCACCGAGATAATCGCAGTCAGGCCTTCACGTGCGTCGTCACCGGTGGTGGCGACTTTGTGCTTCTTGGCCAAGCCTTCGGCTTCGATGTAGGTGTTCAGGTTACGCGTCAACGCCGAACGGAAACCCACCAAGTGAGTGCCGCCATCACGCTGAGGAATGTTGTTGGTGAAGCACAACAGGTTCTCGTTGAAGCTGTCGTTCCACTGCAGCGCGATTTCTACGCCGATGCCATCTTCACGCTGGATGTTGAAGTGAAACACCTGGTTGACCGCAGTCTTGTTGGTGTTCAGGTATTCAACAAACGCACGCAGACCGCCTTCGTACTTGAACAGCTCTTCCTTGCCGCTGCGCTCGTCCTTGAGAACGATGCCCACACCGGAGTTGAGGAAGGAAAGTTCACGAATACGCTTGGCCAGGATGTCCCAGCTGAAGTGGATATTCTTGAAGGTTTCAGCCGATGGCTTGAAGTGGATCTGCGTACCAGTGGATTCGCTGTCACCGACGATTTTCATCGGCTCTTGTGGCACGCCGTGCACGTAAGTCTGTTCCCAGATCTTGCCGCTACGGCGAACGGTCAGAATCAGCTCTTCCGACAAAGCGTTCACTACCGACACACCTACACCGTGCAAACCGCCGGAGACTTTATAGGAGTTGTCGTCGAACTTACCGCCGGCGTGGAGCACGGTCATTATGACCTCTGCCGCCGAAACGCCTTCTTCTTTGTGCACGTCTACCGGAATGCCGCGACCGTTGTCGCGCACGGTGATGGACTCATCCGGGTGGATGATGATGCTGATGTCGTCGCAGTGACCGGCCAACGCTTCGTCGATGGAGTTGTCGACCACCTCGAACACCATGTGGTGCAGACCGCTACCATCATCGGTGTCGCCAATGTACATACCGGGACGTTTGCGTACGGCATCCAAACCTTTCAGCACTTTAATGCTGGTCGAGTCGTACGTGTTTTCTTCGCTCATGCCTTCACTCCCGATGGTCGTGGGTCTGGGTGATACGGCCTTGTTCCACGTGGAACAAAGCGACTGGCGTTTCCGTCTGCCAGCCTTCCCTCAATAATTCGTGGTCTACACAGGTAATGAATACCTGGCAGCGTAAGTCTTCCAACAAGCGGCATAACGCGCGGCGGTGCTGCTCGTCCAGTTCGGACGGCAAGTCATCCACCAGATAAATACACTGACCGCGTCGGGCTTGGCTAACCAAATGCCCTTGGGCGATACGCAGTGCGCACACCACCAACTTCTGCTGACCGCGGGACAAGATATCCGCGGCATTATGTGCGCCTAATCTAAGACGCAGATCAGCCCGTTGGGGGCCTGCCTGGGTATGGCCAATTTGCTGATCCCGTTGCAGGGACGTGGCGAGCACTGCGCTCAGCTCACGCTCTTTATCCCAACCACGGTAGTAGCTTAGCGTCAGCCCCTCGAGATCCAACAACTCACTCAAGGTCTGCTCAAAGACTGGTTTCAAGGCTTTGATATAGGCGCGGCGGTGTTCATCTATTTCGTCGCTGGCCAGGCACAGTTCCCGGTCCCAGGCTGCTTGCGAAGCGGCGTCAAGTGTACCATGCCGCAGCCATGAGTTCCGCTGCCGCAGGGCCTTCTGCAGGCG
The DNA here is from genome assembly GCF_022662455.1 of Pseudomonas sp. TREG-RG-20F-10-E-6-01. NCBI lineage: Bacteria > Pseudomonadati > Pseudomonadota > Gammaproteobacteria > Pseudomonadales > Pseudomonadaceae > Pseudomonas > Pseudomonas sp. TREG-RG-20F-10-E-6-01. The sequence continues at coordinate 115,607 of NZ_JAKNQP010000011.1, forward strand.
CTGCCAAGTGGCCATGAAACGCGGTTCCACGTGGAACACTCCCCAATCGAGAAATTGCCTGCGGATCTTCGGTGCACCTTCCAACAGGCGGAAGCTGTCGGGGTTGATCAACTGCAGAGGCAGAATTTCCGCCAACTGGGCAGCGCTGCGAGCATTTTGCCCGTCAATGCGAATTTGAAATTCCCCGCCGCGATCACGAGATATTCCCAGGCTGCTGTGTCCGCCTTCAGCCAATTCAACTTGGCCAAATACAGTGCATGCCAACTGCTCGTATTGAATCACCGGCAAAAGACGTGCACTGCGAAAAGAACGGGCGAGCCCCAGCAAATGAATGGCTTCCAGCACGCTGGTTTTGCCACTGCCGTTGGCGCCGTGGAGGATATTGATGCGGGGGGAGGGGGAGAAGGTCACCGGGTGCAGATTGCGCACCGCGGTGACCGAGACGCGACTGAGGGACATCTAGCTTCTGCTGAGCATGATTACAGGCGCATCGGCATAACTACGTAAGCCGAGTCGTCGTTATCAGATTCTTGCACCAGGGCGCTGCTATTGGAATCGGACAGAATCAGGCGAACCTGTTCGGTGGTCATCACGCCCAGCACGTCCAACAAATAGCTCACGTTGAAGCCGATCTCCAGCGAGCCGCCGTTGTAGTCAACGCCTACTTCTTCTTCCGCTTCTTCCTGCTCAGGGTTATTCGCCTGAATTTTCAACTGACCATTGGCCAGTTGCAGACGGATACCGCGGTACTTCTCGTTCGACAGAATCGCGGTACGGCTGAACGCTTCGCGCAAGGCCTGACGATCGCCGATCACCAGCTTGTCGCCGCCTTTAGGCAGCACGCGCTCGTAATCCGGGAACTTGCCGTCGACCAACTTGGACGTGAAGGTGAATTCACTGGTAGTGGCGCGAATGTGGTGCTGGCCCAGAACGATGCTGACGTTGCCGTCCGGCTCGGTGAGCAGACGCGCCAACTCCAGGATACCTTTACGCGGGACAATCACTTGGTGACGATCTGGCTGACCAATATCGGCACGCATGGAGCACATCGCCAACCGGTGACCGTCGGTGGCCACGGCGCGGATGATGCCTTCAGAGACTTCCAGCAACATACCGTTGAGGTAGTAGCGCACATCCTGCTGGGCCATGGCGAAGCTGGTGCGCTCGATCAAACGACGCAGTTTGCTTTGCTCCAGGCTGCAGGTCAGCGAGCCAGGGCCTTCTTCGACGGTCGGGAAGTCATTGGCTGGCAAGGTGGACAGCGTAAAACGGCTGCGGCCGGCCTTGACCACCAACTTCTGCTCATCGACTTTGATGTCGATCAGCGCTTCGTTTGGCAAGCTTTTGCAGATATCCATCAGCTTGCGCGCGGGTACGGTGATCTCGCCCGGCTCAGCAGGCTCTTCCAGCTGCACGCGGCCGACCAGCTCGACTTCAAGGTCGGTACCGGTCAAGGACAATTGCTGGCCTTCGACAACCAGCAATACGTTTGAGAGCACCGGCAAGGTCTGTCGGCGCTCGACGACGCCTGCGACCAGTTGCAGGGGTTTCAACAGGGCTTCGCGTTGAATGGTGAAATGCATGGTCTAGTCCCTTGCCTTAATAAGCTGCGCTGGTGTCATCACGTAGTCAGTGTACGCAGCAGGTTCTTGTAGTCCTCGCGAATATCCGCGTCGGATTCCTTAAGTTCGTTGATCTTGCGGCACGCGTGCAAGACCGTGGTGTGGTCGCGACCGCCAAACACATCACCGATTTCCGGCAGGCTGTGGTTGGTCAGCTCTTTGGAGAGCGCCATCGCCACCTGACGCGGACGTGCCACCGAGCGCGAACGGCGCTTGGACAACAGGTCGGAAATCTTGATTTTGTAGTACTCAGCCACGGTGCGCTGGATGTTATCCACACTCACCAGCTTGTCTTGCAGGGCCAGCAAATCTTTCAGGGATTCACGGATCAACTCGATGGTGATATCGCGGCCCATGAAGTGCGAGTGAGCAATGACCCGCTTGAGCGCGCCTTCGAGCTCACGCACGTTGGAGCGAATGCGTTGAGCAATAAAGAAGGCCGCATCGTGTGGCAGATCGACTTTCGCCTGGTCGGCCTTTTTCATCAGGATCGCGACGCGGGTTTCCAGCTCCGGCGGTTCTACCGCAACGGTCAGGCCCCAGCCGAAGCGCGACTTCAAACGTTCTTCCAGGCCTTCGATTTCCTTCGGGTAACGGTCGCTGGTCAAGATGACCTGCTGACCGCCCTCGAGCAGGGCGTTGAAGGTGTGGAAAAACTCTTCCTGAGAACGTTCCTTGCGGGCAAAAAATTGAATGTCATCGATCAGCAACGCATCAACCGAGCGGTAGAACCGCTTGAACTCGTTGATTGCATTGAGCTGCAAGGCCTTGACCATGTCAGCGACGAAGCGCTCCGAGTGCAGGTACACAACCTTGGCATTCGGGTTCTTCTTTAATAGATGGTTACCCACAGCGTGCATCAAGTGCGTCTTACCCAAGCCGACGCCACCATAAAGGAAGAGCGGGTTGTAACCATGCTTGGGGTTGTCGGCTACCTGCCAGGCGGCCGCGCGGGCCAACTGGTTAGATTTACCTTCGACGAAGTTTTCAAAGGTGAACGTACGGTTCAGGTAGCTGGTGTGCTTGAGCGCACCTTCTACCTGCACGGTGCGCTGTTCGGCGCGCACCGGTGCTTGCTGCGAGCTGGCGCCGGCCATTGGGTCGAAGCTGTCACGGGACGGCTCTTCATTTATAGGCGCGTTTTTCTGCGCCGATGATTTCGAAGGCGTCTGGGCAACGGGTGCTGGCGAGTTATTAACAGGCGCTGCTGCGGCCTGAGCCTGCGAGGCGCTCGCTGCCAACGGTGCATTCGGCGCGGCACGCGGTGCAGAGCTACGTTTGCTGCCTATTAATAGGGAGAGTACGGGCGCCAGGCCATTGCCGTGCTCATCGAGCAATTCGAGAACGCGGCTCAGGTACTTCTCATTAACCCAATCGAGAACAAAACGATTCGGCGCGTAGACACGCAACTCGTCGCCTTCGGCTTCGACCTGTAGCGGACGGATCCAGGTGTTGAATTGCTGGGCAGGCAGCTCTTCGCGCAAAAGCTCCACGCACTGCTGCCAAAGTTCCACTGACACGGATATCCCCTAAGTTGAAAGCCGGTGAGGCAAAAACAGCCGCCATTGTAGCGGCCAGCCGCCCACTTATCCACATGTAGGTTGCTCACAGGGCACCCAAAATCAATGCGTTAAGCGCAAAAAAGCCGACCAATGGTCTGTGCATAAGCTCTGTGGATAAGCGCCCCTAAGCTCGTTGTACAAGTGGGGTCGAAAGTCTGTGGGTAACTAGCCTGTGGATAACAACCCATTCCACGCACAGGTTATCCGACAGCGCAGCACAGGCAGAGCACCGTTTCTCCCCCTAGTTGTCATTCTCTGTACATCAGGTGGAATATGGGCTCAGAGCAGTTATCCACAGAGGATCGCCTCCCTAGCTTTTATAAGCTTTACAGAAAAGCTTTAAATAACTTCCTTCTTTATTTTTATATCTATGGCATTGCTCGTGAAAGGCGTGCGAGCTGAAAAGGCCCAATTGCCTGCAGAGATCTAATTAAAGGAAAAGCTGGTTGGAAATTGACCTAGAGGCTTGCTTTCTCTAGAATCGCCGGTCTCTTAAAACGGGGGCCATTCCGGCCCGTTGTGGACGAACCAGGTAACAACGCCATGAAACGTACTTTCCAACCAAGCACCATCAAACGCGCCCGTACTCACGGCTTCCGTGCTCGCATGGCCACCAAGAACGGCCGTGCTGTCCTGTCGCGTCGCCGCGCCAAAGGTCGTGCGCGTCTGGCAGTTTGATAATCCGGTACTGGTGGTGAGTCAGGACTTCAGTCGGGAAAAGCGTCTGCTAACCCCCCGGCATTTCAAGGCAGTCTTTGACTCCCCCACCGGCAAGGTTCCGGGGAAAAATCTCCTGCTCCTTGCGCGTAACAACGATCTGGATCACCCCCGCCTCGGGTTGGTGATCGGCAAGAAGAGCGTAAAGCTCTCCGTTGAGCGCAATCGCCTCAAGCGTCTGATGCGCGAATCGTTTCGCCTCCACCAGGAAACTCTGGTTGGTTGGGATATTGTTATCGTCGCGCGCAAAGGCTTGGGGGACGTAGAAAACCCCGAATTGATTCAGCATTTCGGCAAGCTCTGGAAACGTTTGGCGCGTACCCATAAGCCAGCACCAGCAGTCAGCACCGAAACTGTAGGGGTAGACAGCACCAATGCGTAAACTGGCCCTCGTTCCGATCCAGTTTTACCGTTATGCCATTAGTCCTCTGATGGCTGACCACTGTCGTTTCTACCCCAGTTGTTCCTGCTACGCGTTAGAGGCCATAGAAAATCATGGTCTTCTGCGCGGTGGCTGGCTGGCCTTTCGTCGTTTAGGCCGCTGTCATCCGTGGAATCCCGGTGGTTTTGACCCGGTTCCACCTATCCCTACCTCCCGTTCTTCTTCGATGGCCGAGTAATCATGGATATTAAACGCACGATCCTGATCGTCGCCCTGGCAATCGTGTCCTACGTCATGGTTCTTAAGTGGAACCAGGACTACGGCCAGGCTGCCCTGCCGACTCAGAATGTTGCTACCAATCAGGCTGCGCCGGCTATTCCGGACACCCCGTTGGGTAACAATGCGTCCGCGAGTGCCGATGTTCCCAGCGCGAATGGCGAGACAAGCGCCCCTCTAGAAACGCCAGTGGTCACCAACAAAGACCTCATCCACGTGAAAACGGATGTACTCGACCTGGCTATCGACCCACAAGGTGGTGATATCGCGCAGTTGAAACTGCCGCTGTATCCACGTCGCCAAGACCATCCGGATGTGCCGTTCCAACTGTTCGATAACGGTGGTGAACGCACTTATCTGGCACAAAGCGGCCTGACCGGCACTGACGGTCCGGATGCTCGTGCTACCGGTCGTCCGGTTTATTCGACCGAACAGAAGACTTATCAACTGGCTGATGGCCAGAACCAGTTGAACGTTGACCTGAAATTCAGTCAGGACGGCGTCAACTACATCAAGCGTTTCAGCTTTACCCGCGGTTTGTACGATCTGAAAGTCACCTATCTGATCGACAACGAAAGCGCCAAGCCATGGAGCGGCAACCTGTTTGCCCAGCTCAAGCGTGACAACAGCGCCGATCCTTCTTCCAGCACTGCCACCGGCACCGCGACTTACCTGGGCGCTGCCCTGTGGACAAGTAGCGAGCCGTACAAAAAAGTGTCGATGAAAGATATCGACAAGGGCGCGCTGAAAGAAACCGTACAAGGCGGCTGGGTTGCCTGGTTGCAACACTACTTCGTGACCGCATGGATCCCGAACAAGGGTGAAGCCAACCTGGTTCAAACCCGCAAAGACAGCCAAGGCAACTACATCATTGGTTTTACTGGCCCGGCGTTGACCGTCGCACCAGGCGCCAAGGCTGAAACCAGCGCCACGCTGTACGCCGGCCCGAAAAGCCAGGCTGTGCTGAAAGAGTTGTCCCCAGGTCTGGAACTGACTGTGGATTACGGCATTCTGTGGTTCATTGCCCAGCCAATCTTCTGGCTGCTGCAACATATCCACAGCATTGTGGGTAACTGGGGCTTCTCGATCATCTTGCTGACCATGCTGATCAAGGGGATCTTCTTCCCTCTGTCGGCCGCCAGCTACAAGTCGATGGCACGTATGCGTGCCGTGGCCCCGAAACTGGCCGCGCTGAAAGAGCAACATGGCGATGACCGGCAGAAAATGTCGCAAGCCATGATGGAGCTGTACAAGAAAGAGAAGATCAACCCGCTGGGTGGATGCTTGCCGATTCTGGTGCAGATGCCGGTATTCCTGTCGCTTTACTGGGTACTCCTGGAAAGCGTGGAAATGCGCCAGGCTCCGTTCATGCTGTGGATAACTGACCTGTCGATCAAAGACCCGTTCTTTATCCTGCCGATCATCATGGGCGCGACCATGTTCATCCAGCAGCGCTTGAACCCGACTCCGCCGGATCCGATGCAGGCCAAAGTGATGAAAATGATGCCAATCATCTTCACCTTCTTCTTCCTGTGGTTCCCTGCTGGTCTGGTGCTGTACTGGGTCGTCAACAACTGCCTGTCGATCTCTCAACAGTGGTACATCACACGTAAAATCGAAGCGGCTACCAAAAAAGCTGCGGCGTAATTTACTCTGTGGATAACCACTCAAGACGCCCCCTAGTGGGGCGTTTTGCTTTCCGTCACTTTTGTTCTGGAACCTGCTGATGAGCGCTCCTCGTGAAACCATCGCTGCTGTCGCTACCGCTCAAGGTCGCGGCGGCGTCGGTATCGTTCGAATTTCCGGGCCGCTCGCCGGTTATGCGGCCCAGGCCATCAGCGGCCGCGAGTTGAAACCGCGCTACGCCCACTACGGCCCCTTTCTGGACGCCGATGCGACCGTGCTGGATGAAGGCCTGGCGCTGTATTTTCCCGGGCCCAACTCGTTCACCGGCGAAGACGTGCTTGAATTGCAAGGGCACGGCGGTCCAGTCGTGCTGGATATGCTGCTGCAGCGCTGCCTGCAATTGGGTTGCCGCCTGGCGCGTCCGGGGGAGTTCAGCGAGCGGGCTTTTCTCAATGACAAACTCGATCTGGCCCAGGCCGAAGCCATTGCCGACTTGATCGAGGCGAGTTCTGCACAGGCCGCGCGCAATGCATTGCGTTCGTTGCAGGGTGCATTTTCGTTGCGTGTGCATAACCTGACCGAGCAATTGATCAGCTTGCGCATCTACGTCGAGGCAGCGATTGATTTTCCGGAGGAGGAAATCGACTTCCTCGCCGATGGGCACGTCTTGGCCATGCTCGACAAAGTGCGCGATGAGTTATCCACAGTGCTGCGCGAAGCCGGGCAGGGGGCTCTACTGCGCGATGGCATGACCGTGGTGATCGCGGGGCGGCCGAATGCCGGCAAGTCGAGTCTGCTCAATGCCCTGGCAGGTCGCGAGGCGGCCATCGTTACCGAGATCGCCGGCACCACCCGGGATATCTTGCGCGAACATATCCACATCGACGGTATGCCGCTGCACGTGGTCGACACTGCAGGTCTGCGCGATACCGACGACCAGGTCGAAAAGATTGGCGTAGAGCGCGCACTCAAGGCCATCGGCGAAGCGGACCGCGTGTTGCTGGTGGTGGACGCCACCGCGCCAGAGGCTGTGGATCCTTTTGCCTTGTGGCCGGAATTTCTCGAGCAACGGCCGGACCCGGCCAAGGTCACCTTGATTCGCAACAAGGCCGACCTGACCGGCGAAGCTATTGCCATGGAAACCAGCGAGGATGGCCATGTCACTATCAGCCTGAGTGCGAAGTCGGCCGGCGATGGCCTGGAGCTGCTGCGCGACCACCTCAAAGCCTGCATGGGCTATGAGCAAACCTCGGAAAGCAGCTTCAGTGCACGTCGCAGGCACCTGGAGGCGCTGCGCCACGCCAGCGCGGCGCTGGAGCATGGTCGGGCGCAACTGACCTTGGCGGGGGCAGGGGAGCTGCTGGCTGAGGATTTACGTCAGGCACAGCAGCTGCTGGGCGAGATCACCGGAGCATTCAGCTCGGATGATTTGCTGGGACGGATTTTTTCCAGCTTCTGCATCGGCAAATAGCCCAGTTATCCACATATTCTGTGGGAGCCGGCTTGCCGGCAACAACGCCCTGAAGAACGCCTGAGTTCTTCAGGGCTACTGTGTGCCTTTACCAGTTATAGGAAACCGTCCCAAGCAGGGTCCGACTGTCGCCCCAGTAGCAGCGACCTGCATCGTTGCAACCGGATACATATTCCTTGTCGAACAGATTCTTCGCGTTCAGATCCACCGACCAGTGTTTGTCGAGCTGATAACCGATCGCCGCATCCACCAATGTCACGCTTCCGGCATCCAATTTCCCGTACAGCGTCGGCGCGGTGTAGGAGAAAGTGCTATCGAAGTAGCGCACTCCGCCACCCAGGGAGAAGCCCTTGAGCTGGCCATCCAGAAAGCGGTACTTGCCCCACACCGACGCCTGGTTACGTGGCACCCCGGTCATCTGATGCCCTTCGACCAGTGAAGTGGCGGAATCCTTGGTAATTCTTGCATCGGTATAGGTGTAGGCCGCGGTGACATTCAAGTTCGGCGTAAGGTTGCTGTTGATTTCCACCTCCGCCCCTTTGGCGCGGCTTTCGCCCACTTGGCGATAGCTGTTGGTGGTGGCATCAAGGTAGGTGTCATCCTGTTTGCGCAGGTCATACACCGACAGCGTCATGGCGGTGTCCCAGCCAATCGGCTCGTACTTCACACCCACTTCGTACTGGCTGCTGGTGATCGGCTTTAACGGTGAACCCGCGTTGGAAATCTGCTGCACCGGGACGAAGGCGGTGGAGTAGCTGACATACGGCGTCACGCCGTTGTCGAACTGGTACATCACTCCGCCCTGGTACGTGAACTTCTTGTCTTCGGAGCCTGTGTTGCTGGCCTTGTTCACCTTGTCGCGAAAATCACTCTCGACCCAATCCTGGCGACCGCCGAGCAGGAACAGCCAGTGGTCGTATTTGCTTTGGACCTGTGCATAAACGCCTTTCATCTGCTGTTCGAGCAGGGTGTTCTGTACCGCGATCGGGGTGAGCGGGTCGCGCAGGTACACCGGGTTATACACATTGATGGTGCCGGCGAAGCCCGCATCCCAGTCCTGATTGAACGAGGTGCGGTCGTAGCTGGCGCCAACCAGCAGGGTGTTTTCCAGGTCACCGACCTGGAATTTGCCTTCGAGCTGGTTATCCAGGGAATACACCATCGACTTGTTGTAGCGGTCGTAGGCGGTCATGTTCAACTGGGTGCCGAAGCCGCGATTGTTCAGCGCGCCGGGCCAGGTTTCATGGCGGTTGATGCGCGACTGCATGTAGCGCGAGTTCTGGCGGAACTGCCAATCGTCATTGAAGCTGTGGCTGAACTCGTAACCGGCGCTCCAGTCTTCGCGCTCGAACGTGTTCCAGTCCGGGTCGCCGAGCATGGTGTGTTTGGACAGCTTGCCGTTGGGGTTTTTGAGTAAAGTGCCGGCCGCAGGCAGGCCCAGTTCCAGATTGGTGTGGTCCTTCTGGTAGTTGGTCAGCAGCGTCAGGGTGTTGTAGTCATCAATGTTCAGGGTCAGGGAGGGCGCGATGTACAGGCGATCATCGGGCACGTGGTCGGTCTGGGTGTCGGATTTTCGACCGAGCATGACCACGCGGCCCAGGACGTTGCCACTGTCATTGAGTGGCCCCGAGATATCCACACCCAGCTGGCGCCGATTGTTGGAGCCGTAACCCAATTGCACTTCGCCCTGAGGCGTGGCGGTGGGGTGTTTGCTGACCAGGTTGACCAACCCGCCCGGCGCGTTTTCCCCATAGAGCAGAGAAGAAGGGCCGCGGAAAATCTCTACGCGCTCCAGGCCATAGGGTTCACTGGTGGTGTCATACCGATTGCCCTGCACACGAAGGCCATCGCGCAGCAGGCCGTAGCCATAATCCGTGGCGTTAAAACCACGAATGAAAAACAGGTCGCCCGCGAGGCTATCACCGGCAGCAAACGGTGGCGCGAAGATCCCCGGTACGTAACCCAGCACCTCCGTCAGCGTCTGCGACTTCTGGTCCTTGATGCGTTGGCCTGTGACCACCGATACCGAGCGCGGGGTTTCCGACAGCGCGGTGCTGGTTTTGGTACCGACGCGGCTGTTTTGCGCCTTGTAGCCAACATCACCGGCAATGTCCTGATTGAAACCGGCCTGTTGATAAGTGCTGACGGTGGTCGGGGCGAGCGTCAATGGCCCATCTTGCGAAGCCTGAAGTACATAGCTTCCGGGCGCCTGTGTTACGGCTTGCAACCCCGAGTTTTGCAGCAATAGCGCAAAGCCTTGATCCACCGAATAGTCACCTTCCAGCCCCGGCGTATTCAAGCGCGCGGTCTGCTGGGGTGAGAAGGACAAGATCACGTTGGCCTTGGCGGCAAATTGGCTCAACGCTGCGTCAAGGGGCCCGGCGGCAATGGTGTAGTGCTGCGCAGCACTGGCTGCCAGGGCGCTTGTGGACAAAAAGACACCGGCGGTGGCGGCCGTGGACAGCAGTAAACCGTAGGTCATGCCGTGGTAAGAGAGTTGCTGGCGGAGTTTGGCGGGAAGGCGCATAGGTGGATAAGCCCTGAAGGTAGCGTCGTGATTACCCGTAGGGCCGGGCCAGCTAAAAAAAAGATAACCCCCCTGTGGATTATTTTTTTCGCTCAACCCACGCGTGTCACCGAAACCCAATAGCGAGTGAAATATTTCACCTGGATCGGCAGAGTAGCTTGCAGGTTAGCCAGTACTGCATCGGTGGAGTCGAGGCGGAACGTGCCGGAAACCCGCAGAGGCGCCGAGGCCGGATCGCACTGCAGAACACCTGAGCGATAGCGTGCCAGGTCCTCGATCAGATCCCCAAGTCGCGCATCCAGGACGATCACTTGGCCATCGACCCAAGCCGCCTGGGTCCGGCGATAGGCGTGGTTGGGGCCGACATTTTCCCGGTCGAAGTCAGCGCTTTCACCGGCAGCCAGTAGCCGAGTGCGATCGGGTTGGTCTGCAGGTGAGATACTCACTCGGTCTTCCAGCACCCCCACTCGCGTCGAATCCGCCAGTTGGCGCACGGTAAATCTCGTTCCCAATGCCTGAACTCGGCCCTGGCGGGTTTCAACATAAAAGGGCGTCTGCCCACCCAGTTTTCCGGTGTGGATAAGCACTTCACCTTCGCGCAGGCGGATCAAACGCTGACGCCCATCAAACACCACATCAATGGCGGTGCTGGTGTTGAGGTCTATTCGAGTGCCATCGGCCAGTTCGATCCTTCGCCGTTCGCCGACGCGTGTGCGGTAGTCCGCCCACACATTGCCCAGGGAAGGCGCGTGTTGAACATTCCAGCCCAGGTAGCCGGTGCCGCCCAGCACCAGCATCCACTTGAGCACCTGCCGCCGTTGCTGCGTGGCCGATAAGGCGCGACGGGTGAAATCCTGAGGCAGGGCACCCAGGCTGCGTTGCAATTGCTCCATCTGGTTCCACGCTGTCAGGTGTGCCGGGTCGTCATTGAGCCATTGTTGCCAGGCATAGTGCTCAGCCGGCGTTGGAGGCTGTGACTGAAACTGCACATACCAAGTGGCAGCGGCTTCGAAGACCTTTCGATCCGGGACAACCATTACAGGCTGGCCATGATCAGTGAACACTCGGTAAGCGCGCGGATCATGTGTTTCTTCACGGTGGTCAGGGACACCTGCAACTTATCGGCGATCTGTTGATAAGTCAGGCCTTCGATCTGCGACAGCATGAAAATTCGCCGGGCCCGATCGCCCAGGTCAGCCAGGGCCTTATCCACAGCTACCAGCGTTTCAATGATGATGGCCTTGTCTTCTTCACTGATGGCGACAGCTTCAGGGCGCTCAGCCAACGACTGTTGATACGCGCGTTCAATCGCATGCCGGCGATAACGATCAATGACCAAGCCCCTGGCAATGGTTGCCAGGTAGTCCCTGGGTTCGAGGATCTGCGCCGCATCGCGCCCGCCCAAGATACGCACGAAAGTATCGTGTGCCACATCGGCTGCATCGCAAGCGTTGTGCAATTTACCTTTGAGCCATCCCTGCAGCCACGAATGGTGATGCTCATAGATGTGCTGGACTGCAGCCGTGTGTGAAGGAGGCATAGGGCGCGTTAAGGCAGGTTAATGATAATCGCTATTATTAACTGCGCCGTCGACTTCTCACAATAGCTCTCTTTTTGCAGCATTCCTTACTGCGTTCAAAAAACGCGGTGGCTTCGTCGTGGGTGAAATACACGATATCTGTGGATTAAGCCCTGTGAATAACCGCCCCTGTGCCCAGTTGATAACAGGGCTTGAAACCTGAGTAAAAACCCCCTTGTGGATAACCACCTGTTTAATCCACAGGCTTAAAGCACTTATCCAACGGCCTCATTGGCACATGACCACAGACTTTTGAATCGCTGTACACAACGTAAATAGAGGCCTGTAGAGATCTATCCACAGAAAGTAGGCTCAGTAGAAATAAACATAAAAACAAAGATCTTATAAACTTCTCTCTTTTAATTTCTATTGTCTGTGATTCATCCACAGCTGGTTAAATTTTGTGCAAAGGGTTCTTTAGGAAGGGCTAAGTCCCTATACTTGCCGCCAAAGCTCTAAAACTCTTTCAACAATCAATTCCTGATTACCTACATAAGCAGGCACGAGGTGCGTGGTGGATTTCCCTTCCCGTTTTGAAGTGATCGTCATCGGCGGCGGTCATGCCGGTACCGAGGCAGCACTGGCATCAGCACGCATGGGCGTAAAAACCCTGTTGCTGACGCACAACGTGGAAACCCTCGGTGCCATGAGTTGCAACCCCGCCATTGGTGGGATCGGCAAAAGCCATCTGGTCAAGGAAATCGATGCCCTTGGCGGTGTGATGGCCATGGCTACCGACAAAGGTGGCATTCAATTTCGCGTGCTCAACAGCCGCAAAGGCCCAGCCGTTAGGGCTACCCGGGCACAAGCTGACCGCATCCTCTACAAGGCCGCGGTGCGTGAAACCCTGGAAAACCAGCCGAACCTGTGGATATTTCAGCAAGCAGCGGATGACCTGATCGTCGAACAAGACCAGGTACGCGGTGTTGTCACCCAAATGGGCCTGCGTTTCTTCGCAGAATCCGTGGTGCTGACCACCGGTACCTTCCTCGGCGGACTTATCCACATTGGCATGCAGAATTATTCGGGCGGCCGCGCCGGTGATCCGCCGTCGATTGCCCTGGCAAAACGCCTGCGTGAATTGCCGTTGCGTGTCGGCCGCTTGAAAACCGGGACCCCGCCGCGTATCGACGGGCGTTCTGTGGATTTCTCGGTGATGACCGAACAAGCCGGCGATACGCCAATCCCGGTGATGTCGTTCATGGGCTCCAAAGAACAGCACCCGAAACAGGTCAGCTGCTGGATTACCCACACCAACGCCCGCACCCACGAAATCATTGCCGCGAACCTCGACCGTTCGCCGATGTATTCCGGTGTGATCGAAGGCATTGGCCCGCGTTATTGCCCATCGATTGAAGACAAGATTCACCGCTTTGCCGACAAGGAGAGCCACCAGGTCTTCATCGAGCCCGAAGGCTTGACCACCCACGAGCTGTACCCGAACGGGATTTCCACATCTTTGCCGTTCGACGTGCAAATCCAGATCGTGCAATCGATTCGCGGCATGGAAAACGCGCACATCGTGCGTCCGGGCTACGCCATCGAGTACGACTACTTCGACCCGCGTGACCTGAAATACAGCCTCGAAACCAAAGTGATCGGCGGCCTGTTCTTCGCCGGGCAAATCAACGGCACCACCGGTTACGAAGAAGCCGGCGCCCAAGGTTTGCTGGCCGGAACCAACGCGGCACTGCGCGCACAAGGCAAAGACAGCTGGTGCCCGCGCCGCGATGAGGCGTACATCGGTGTATTGGTCGATGACCTGATTACTCTCGGGACTCAGGAACCGTACCGGATGTTTACGTCCCGGGCCGAATACCGCCTGATCCTGCGCGAAGACAACGCCGACCTGCGCCTGACCGAAAAAGGCCGCGAGCTGGGCTTGGTCGATGACGCACGCTGGGCCGCCTTCTGCAAAAAACGCGAAAGCATCACGCTGGAAGAGCAGCGCCTGAAAAGTACCTGGGTTCGCCCCGGCACCGAGCAAGGCGACGCGATTGCCGAAAAATTCGGCACGCCGCTGACCCACGAATACAACTTGCTGAACCTGCTGTCCCGCCCGGAAATCGACTACGCTGGCCTGGTTGAAGTGACCGGTCACGGTGCCGAAGACCCACAAGTCGCCGAGCAGGTTGAGATCAAGACCAAATACGCCGGTTACATTGACCGCCAGCAGGACGAGATCGCCCGCTTGCGCGCCAGTGAAGACACCAAGCTGCCTGTGGACATCGACTACACCGGGATTTCCGGGCTGTCGAAAGAAATCCAAAGCAAGCTGGGGATAACTCGGCCGGAAACACTCGGCCAGGCTTCACGTATTCCTGGGGTCACGCCGGCAGCTATTTCGCTGTTGATGATTCATTTGAAAAAACGCGGCGCGGGCCGTCAGTTGGAGCAAAGCGCTTGAGTTCGTTGGTCACCTCGCAACACGCCGAAGAGTTATCCACAGGTGCACGCCAGTTGGGCGTGGACCTGACCTATGCACAGCACGAATTGCTGCTGGGCTATCTGGCCCTGTTGATCAAATGGAACAAGGCTTACAACCTGACAGCAGTGCGCGACCCGGACGAAATGGTCTCGCGCCACCTGCTCGACAGCCTCAGCGTGATGCCGTTTATCGAAAACGGCCTTTGGTTGGACGTTGGCAGCGGCGGCGGCATGCCTGGCATTCCGCTGGCCATCCTGTTTCCAGAGTCGCAAGTGACGTGTCTGGACAGCAATGGCAAGAAAACCCGCTTCCTGACCCAGGTCAAACTCGAACTCAAGCTGGATAACCTGAATGTTATCCACAGTCGCGTCGAAGCCTTCGTGCCTGAACAGCCTTTCAACGGGATTGTTTCCCGGGCATTCAGCAGCATGGAGAACTTCAGCAACTGGACCCGCCACTTAGGCGACCGCGACACCCGTTGGCTGGCAATGAAGGGCGTTCATCCAAGCGACGAGCTGTTAGCATTGCCAGCAGACTTCCACCTCGATAGCGAACACGCCTTGGCCGTACCCGGTTGCCAAGGCCAACGCCATCTGCTGATACTGCGCCGCACGGCATGATTGGGAACACAAGCAAGAATGGCTAAGGTATTCGCGATAGCGAACCAGAAAGGTGGCGTGGGCAAAACCACCACCTGCATCAACCTCGCAGCATCCCTGGTCGCTACCAAGCGCCGGGTGCTGTTGATCGATCTCGATCCACAGGGCAACGCCACCATGGGCAGCGGTGTGGATAAACACGGCCTGGAAAACTCGGTCTACGACTTGCTGATTGGCGAGTGCGACCTGGCCCAGGCCATGCACTATTCCGAGCACGGTGGTTATCAACTGCTGCCGGCCAACCGCGATTTGACCGCGGCCGAAGTGGTGCTGCTGGAAATGCAGATGAAAGAAAGCCGTCTGCGCAGCGCCCTGGCGCCGATCCGCGAGAATTACGACTACATTTTGATCGACTGCCCGCCGTCGCTGTCGATGCTGACGTTGAACGCATTGGTGGCAGCCGATGGGGTGATTATCCCCATGCAGTGCGAGTACTTCGCGCTCGAAGGCTTGAGCGACCTTGTGGATAACATCAAGCGTATCGCCGAGTTGCTCAACCCGAACCTGCAAATCGAAGGCCTGCTGCGGACCATGTACGATCCGCGCCTGAGCCTGATGAACGATGTGTCGGCGCAGCTCAAGGAACACTTCGGCGATCAGTTGTACGACACCGTGATTCCACGCAACATCCGCCTGGCCGAAGCGCCAAGCTATGGCATGCCCGCGCTGGCGTACGACAAATCATCCCGTGGCGCGATTGCCTACCTGGCACTGGCCGGCGAGATGGTTCGCCGTCAACGCCGCAACTCACGCACCGCTGCAGCCCAGCCAACTTAAGGAATCCCCATGGCCGTCAAGAAACGAGGTCTCGGACGTGGACTGGATGCACTGCTGAGTGGTCCGACTGTCACTTCGCTTGAAGAACAAGCCGTGCAGGCCGACGAGCGCGAGCTGCAGCACCTGCCGCTGGACCTGATCCAGCGCGGCAAATACCAGCCGCGCCGGGACATGGATCCCCAGGCGCTGGAGGAACTGGCCAATTCGATCAAAGCCCAAGGCGTGATGCAGCCGATCGTGGTGCGCCCGATTGGCGGCGGTCGCTTTGAAATCATCGCGGGTGAACGCCGCTGGCGCGCCAGCCAACAGGCGGGCAAGGAGACCATCCCGGCGATGGTGCGCGATGTGCCGGACGAAACTGCGATCGCCATGGCGTTGATCGAGAACATCCAGCGTGAAGACCTCAATCCCATCGAGGAAGCAATCGCGCTGCAGCGCTTGCAGCAGGAATTCAAACTGACGCAGCAGGAAGTCGCGGATGCGGTGGGCAAGTCCCGCGTGACCGTGTCCAACCTGTTGCGCCTGATCGCGCTGCCGGAAGTCATCAAGACCATGCTGTCCCACGGCGACCTGGAAATGGGTCATGCCCGTGCTTTGCTCGGTTTACCGGAAAATCAACAGGTTGAAGGGGCGCGACACGTTGTCGCACGCGGCCTCACCGTTCGTCAGACTGAGGCGTTGGTTCGCCAGTGGCTCAGCGGTAAACCTGCACCGGTCGAAACGGCCAAACCTGATCCGGATATTGCGCGCCTCGAGCAGCGCCTGGCCGAGCGGCTGGGCTCTGCGGTGCAAATCCGCCACGGCAAGAAAGGCAAAGGACAATTGGTCATCGGGTATAACTCACTCGATGAGCTTCAGGGCGTCCTTGCCCACATCCGCTGAAACATTTGCTTATGTAGCGCGCGATCGGAAAACACTACCCGACAGTTGAATAGGGGCTGAACCGCCCCTATACTCTGCGCGCATTTTGTCGGCACAAATTATGCCAAGTTATTGATTCTCGGCAGCCGACCATTGAGGAGCAAGAGTGATGGAAACCCGCACGCCAAACACGTTGCCGTTCCATCGCTTGGCCGTTTTCCCGGTTTTATTGGCTCAATTTGTCATTTTACTGATCGCCGCATTGGCGCTTTGGTATTGGCATGGAGTCGTAGCCGGATATTCAGGACTCTGCGGAGGCCTGATAGCCTTGCTGCCCAATATGTATTTTGCTCACAGGGCCTTTCGGTTTTCCGGCGCCCGAGCAGCCCAGGCTATCGTCCGGTCTTTTTATGCCGGCGAAGCAGGGAAACTGATTTTGACGGCAGTGCTGTTTGCACTGACCTTTGCAGGTGTGAAGCCATTGGCGCCGCTGGCTGTATTCGGCGTCTTCGTGTTGACCCAACTGGTCAGCTGGTTCGCTCCCCTGCTAATGAAAACAAGACTTTCGAAACCTTAGGGCGTTTGAGGCAACCATGGCAGAAACAACCGCTTCGGGCTATATCCAGCACCACTTGCAGAACCTGACCTTCGGTCAGCTTCCCAACGGCGGCTGGGGCTTCGCCCACACCGCAGCAGAAGCCAAAGAAATGGGCTTCTGGGCATTCCACCTGGATACTCTGGGTTGGTCTGTCGCATTGGGTCTGATCTTCGTCCTGATTTTCCGCATGGCGGCAAAGAAGGCGACTTCCGGTCAGCCGGGTGCTTTGCAGAACTTCGTTGAAGTATTGGTCGAATTCGTCGATGGCAGCGTGAAAGACAGCTTCCATGGCCGTAGCCCGGTGATTGCACCGCTGGCACTGACCATCTTCGTCTGGGTGTTCCTGATGAACGCCGTCGACCTGATTCCGGTCGACTGGATTCCTCAGCTGGCCATCCTGATCACCGGCGATCACCACATTCCATTCCGTGCGGTTTCCACCACGGACCCTAACGCCACCCTGGGCATGGCCCTGTCGGTGTTTGCGTTGATCATTTTCTACAGCATCAAGGTCAAGGGCATCGGCGGCTTCATCGGCGAACTGACCCTGCACCCGTTCGGCAGCAAGAACATCTTTGTTCAAGCCCTGCTGATCCCGGTGAACTTCCTGCTGGAGTTCGTAACGCTGGTCGCCAAGCCGATTTCCCTGGCTCTGCGACTGTTCGGCAACATGTATGCCGGCGAGCTGGTGTTCATTCTGATCGCTGTGATGTTCGGCAGTGGTCTGCTCTGGCTTAGCGGCCTGGGCGTAGTTCTGCAGTGGGCGTGGGCTGTGTTCCACATCCTGATCATTACCCTGCAGGCCTTCATCTTCATGATGCTGACCATCGTCTACCTGTCGATGGCGCACGAAGAGAACCATTAAGACCAGTCTCGACTAGTCTGATGTCCTTCCCGGTAACACGGGAAGGTGGGCCCTACCGGGCTATGAAACGATTTGTTTTACCGCTTTAAAATCTAAAAAACCTAAACCATACGACGTAAAAGTCGGGAGGAAAGATGGAAACTGTAGTTGGTCTAACCGCTATCGCTGTTGCACTGTTGATCGGCCTGGGCGCCCTGGGTACTGCCATTGGTTTCGGCCTGCTGGGCGGCAAATTCCTGGAAGGCGCAGCGCGTCAGCCAGAAATGGTTCCAATGCTGCAAGTTAAAATGTTCATCGTCGCCGGCCTGCTCGACGCCGTGACCATGATCGGCGTTGGTATCGCTCTGTTCTTCACCTTCGCGAACCCTTTCGTTGGTCAACTCGCTGGCTAATCACTCGAATTTTTCGAGTTGATTGGGGTGATGGACAACGAATGAGCGAGGTGTTGGCGTGAACATTAATGCAACCCTGATTGGCCAATCCGTTGCGTTCTTCATTTTTGTAGTGTTTTGCATGAAGTTCGTGTGGCCTCCGGTCATCGCGGCTTTGCACGAACGTCAGAAGAAGATCGCAGACGGCTTGGACGCTGCCACCCGTGCAGCTCGCGACCTGGAGTTGGCCCAAGAGAAAGCGGGTCATCAACTGCGCGAAGCTAAAGCACAGGCAGCTGAAATCATTGAGCAAGCCAAGAAGCGCGGTAACCAGATCGTCGAAGAGGCTGTTGATAAAGCCCGCGTCGAAGCTGACCGTGTGAAGGCTTCGGCTCATGCCGAGATCGAACAGGAACTGAACGGCGTCAAAGACGCGCTGCGTGCCCAACTGGGTGCTCTGGCGGTCGGCGGTGCTGAGAAGATCCTCGGTGCCACAATCGATCAAAACGCGCACGCGGAGCTGGTTAACAAACTGGCTGCTGAAATTTAAGCGAGGGCGATCATGGCAGAACTGACCACGTTGGCCCGACCTTACGCTAAGGCAGCCTTCGAGCACGCCCAGGCCCACCAGCAGCTGGCCTCTTGGTCAGCCATGCTCGGCCTGGCTGCAGCAGTGTCGCAAGACGACACCATGCAGCGCGTGCTCAAGGCCCCGCGCCTGACGAGCGCAGACAAGGCCGCCACTTTTATTGAAGTGTGCGGCGACAAGTTTGATGTGAAAGTGCAGAACTTCATTCACGTCGTTGCCGAAAACGACCGTCTCTCGCTATTGCCGGAGATCGCCGCTCTGTTCGACCTGTACAAGGCCGAAGAAGAGAAGTCGGTAGACGTTGAAGTGACCAGTGCTTTTGCATTGAACCAAGAACAGCAAGACAAACTCGCCAAGGTTCTCAGTGCACGACTCAATCGGGAAGTGCGCCTGCAAGCTTCGGAGGACGCATCCCTGATTGGGGGTGTTGTTATCCGTGCCGGCGACCTGGTTATCGATGGCTCGATTCGCGGCAAAATCGCGAAACTTGCCGAAGCATTGAAATCTTGAGTTTGAAGGGGCAGCAGAGCAATGCAGCAACTCAATCCTTCCGAAATAAGTGAAATTATCAAGGGCCGCATCGACAAGCTCGATGTGACCTCCCAAGCCCGTAACGAAGGCACTGTCGTCAGCGTATCTGACGGCATCGTGCGGATTCACGGTCTGGCCGACGTAATGTACGGCGAGATGATCGAGTTTCCGGGCGGCGTCTACGGTATGGCCCTCAACCTGGAGCAAGACTCCGTAGGTGCCGTTGTATTGGGCGCGTACACCAGTCTGGCTGAAGGCATGAGCGCCAAGTGCACAGGCCGCATCCTGGAAGTTCCGGTTGGTAAGGAACTGCTGGGTCGCGTAGTCGACGCACTGGGTAACCCTGTTGACGGTAAAGGTCCACTGGGCAACACCGAGACCGACGCGGTCGAGAAAGTTGCTCCAGGCGTGATCTGGCGTAAGTCGGTAGACCAGCCTGTACAGACTGGCTACAAGGCTGTCGATGCCATGATTCCGGTCGGCCGTGGCCAGCGTGAGCTGATCATCGGTGACCGTCAGATCGGTAAAACCGCTCTGGCGATCGACGCGATCATCAACCAGAAAGACAGCGGCATTTTCTGCGTCTACGTAGCCATTGGTCAGAAGCAATCGACCATCGCCAACGTGGTTCGCAAGCTGGAAGAAAACGGCGCCCTGGCCAACACGATCATCGTGGCTGCCAGTGCTTCGGAATCTCCTGCGCTGCAATTCCTGGCACCGTACTCCGGTTGCACCATGGGTGAATTCTTCCGCGACCGCGGTGAAGACGCGCTGATCGTTTATGACGATCTGTCCAAGCAAGCAGTGGCTTACCGCCAGATTTCCCTGCTGCTGCGCCGTCCACCAGGCCGTGAAGCTTACCCAGGCGACGTGTTCTATCTCCACTCCCGTCTGCTGGAGCGCGCATCCCGCGTATCCGAAGAGTACGTAGAGAAGTTCACCAACGGCGCAGTGACCGGCAAAACCGGTTCCCTGACCGCACTGCCGATCATCGAAACCCAGGCTGGCGACGTTTCCGCGTTCGTTCCGACCAACGTGATTTCCATCACCGACGGTCAGATCTTCCTGGAATCGGCCATGTTCAACTCCGGGATCCGTCCTGCTGTGAACGCCGGTGTTTCGGTATCCCGTGTGGGTGGTGCCGCTCAGACCAAGATCATCAAGAAGCTCTCCGGTGGTATCCGTACCGCTCTGGCTCAGTACCGTGAACTGGCGGCATTCGCCCAGTTCGCTTCTGACCTGGACGAAGCCACCCGTAAGCAACTTGAGCATGGTCAGCGCGTTACCGAGCTGATGAAGCAGAAGCAATACGCCCCAATGTCGATCGCTGACATGGCGTTGTCGCTGTATGCCGCTGAGCGTGGGTTCCTGACTGACGTCGAAATCACCAAGGTCGGCAGCTTTGAACAAGCGCTGATTGCTTACTTCAACCGCGATCACGCCGACTTGTTGGCCAAGATCAACGTGAAGGGTGACTTCAATGACGAAATCGACGCTGGCATGAAAGCCGGTATCGAGAAGTTCAAGGCCACCCAAACCTGGTAAGCCGCAGCGGGAGCCGCAAGGCTCCCGCTTGCTAACCTGATAGGTGTTACATGGCAGGCGCAAAAGAGATTCGCAGTAAGATTGCGAGCATCAAAAGCACGCAAAAGATTACCAGCGCCATGGAAAAAGTGGCGGTCAGCAAAATGCGCAAGGCACAAATGCGCATGGCTGCTAGCCGTCCTTATGCGGAACGTATCCGCCAGGTAATTGGGCATTTGGCCAACGCCAACCCGGAATACCGCCACCCGTTCATGATCGACCGCGCCGTTAAGCGTGTGGGTTATGTGGTAGTGAGCAGTGACCGTGGTTTGTGCGGTGGTCTGAATACCAACCTGTTCAAGGCCCTGGTCAAGGACATGGCGGTAAACCGCGAAAACGGCGTCGAGATCGATCTGTGTGTTGTTGGTAGCAAGGGTGCGGCCTTTTTCCGTAACTTCGGCGGTAACGTCGTTGCAGCTATCAGCCACCTGGGTGAAGAGCCGTCGATCAATGATTTGATCGGCAGTGTGAAGGTGATGCTGGATGCGTACCTGGAAGGCCGGATTGACCGCCTGTCCGTGGTATCCAACAAGTTCATCAACACCATGACCCAGCAGCCAACCGTGGAGCAATTGATTCCACTGGTGGCGACTCCGGATCAGGAACTCAAGCACCACTGGGACTACCTCTACGAACCAGACGCCAAAGAGCTGCTTGACGGCTTGATGGTGCGCTACGTGGAGTCGCAGGTGTACCAGGCGGTGGTCGAGAACAACGCAGCTGAACAAGCGGCGCGGATGATCGCGATGAAAAACGCTACCGATAACGCCGGTGATCTGATCAGCGATTTGCAGCTGATCTACAACAAGGCGCGTCAGGCTGCGATCACCCAAGAGATCTCGGAAATCGTCGGCGGCGCTGCCGCGGTTTAACGGTTCAAATATTCAGAGGATCCAGCTATGAGTAGCGGACGTATCGTTCAAATCATCGGCGCCGTTATCGACGTGGAATTTCCACGCGACAGCGTACCGAGCATCTACAACGCGCTGAAAGTACAAGGCGCGGAAACTACTCTGGAAGTTCAGCAGCAGCTGGGCGACGGCGTAGTTCGTACCATTGCGATGGGTTCCACCGAAGGCTTGAAGCGCGGTCTGGACGTTGTCGACACTGGCGCAGCCATCTCCGTACCGGTCGGTAAAGCGACCCTGGGCCGGATCATGGACGTACTGGGCAACCCGATTGACGAAGCTGGCCCGATCGACACCGAAGAGCGCTGGGGCATTCACCGTCCAGCACCTTCGTTCGCCGAACAAGCTGGCGGCAACGATCTGCTGGAAACCGGCATCAAGGTTATCGACCTGGTTTGCCCGTTCGCCAAAGGCGGTAAAGTCGGTCTGTTCGGTGGTGCCGGTGTAGGCAAAACCGTAAACATGATGGAACTGATCCGTAACATCGCCATCGAGCACAGCGGTTATTCCGTGTTCGCCGGTGTGGGTGAGCGTACTCGTGAGGGTAACGACTTCTACCACGAGATGAAGGACTCCAACGTTCTGGACAAAGTGGCACTGGTTTACGGTCAGATGAACGAGCCGCCGGGAAACCGTCTGCGCGTAGCACTGACTGGCCTGACCATGGCCGAGAAGTTCCGTGACGAAGGTAACGACGTTCTGCTGTTCGTCGACAACATCTACCGTTACACCTTGGCCGGTACTGAAGTATCCGCACTGCTGGGCCGTATGCCTTCGGCAGTAGGCTACCAGCCGACCCTGGCTGAAGAGATGGGCGTTCTGCAAGAACGTATCACTTCGACCAAAGAAGGTTCGATCACCTCGATCCAAGCGGTATACGTACCTGCGGATGACTTGACTGACCCGTCGCCTGCGACCACTTTCGCCCACTTGGACGCCACCGTCGTTCTGTCCCGTGACATCGCTTCCCTGGGTATCTACCCAGCGGTCGATCCACTCGACTCGACTTCGCGCCAGCTGGACCCGAACGTGATCGGCCAGGAGCACTACGACACCGCTCGCGGCGTTCAGTACGTGCTGCAGCGTTACAAAGAACTGAAGGACATCATTGCGATCCTGGGTATGGACGAGCTGTCGGAAGCCGATAAGCAGTTGGTAAACCGTGCTCGTAAGATCCAGCGCTTCTTGTCGCAGCCGTTCTTCGTGGCTGAAGTCTTCACCGGTGCTTCGGGTAAATACGTTTCCCTGAAAGACACCATTGCTGGCTTCAAAGGCATCCTCAACGGTGACTACGACCACCTGCCAGAACAAGCGTTCTACATGGTCGGCGGCATCGAAGAAGCGATCGAGAAAGCCAAGAAACTGTAATCCCGGCGCCCGGCAACGGGCGCTCATCAGGTTGAGGCAATCAGATGGCTATGACAGTCCATTGCGATATCGTCAGCGCGGAAGGGGAAATCTTCTCCGGTCTGGTAGAAATGGTGATTGCACACGGCGAACTCGGTGACCTGGGTATTGCCATGGGCCACGCGCCGTTGATCACCAGCTTGAAGCCAGGTCCGATCACGCTGACCAAGCAAGGCGGGGAAAAGGAGGTGTTTTACATCTCTGGTGGTTTCCTCGAGGTTCAGCCGAACATGGTCAAGGTACTTGCCGACACCGTGCAACGTGCTGGCGACCTGGATGAAGCCTCCGCTCAGGAAGCCGTCAAGGCTGCCGAGAAGGCCCTGAACGAAAAGGGCGCGGACTTCGACTACAGCGCTGCTGCTGTACGTCTGGCCGAGGCTGCAGCCCAGCTGCGCACGCTCCAGCAGATCCGCAAGAAGTAAGCGGCCCAGCCGTCATGCTTCATGTGCGATTGATTAAAAAGGGTAGCCTCGGCTACCCTTTTTCTTTTTTAGCAAAACACTTCTCTGGTCTGAAGCCGGACCGCCCAGGATTGGTAGCCATTCATGTCTCTTGAAATCGTCATCCTCGCCGCAGGCCAAGGCACTCGCATGCGTTCGGCCCTGCCCAAGGTGCTGCACCCGGTCGCGGGTAATTCCATGCTCGGCCATGTTATCCACAGCGCCCGGCAACTGGACCCCCAGCGGATTCACGTAGTGATCGGCCACGGCGCCGACGTGGTGCGTGAACGCCTGGCGGCGGATGACCTGAATTTCGTGTTGCAGGACAAACAGCTGGGCACCGGCCACGCCACCGCGCAGGCCGTGCCGTTCATCAGCGCCGACACAGTGCTGATCCTCTACGGCGACGTGCCGTTGATCGAAGTGGAAACCCTGCAACGCCTGCTCAAGCACGTAGTGCCCGGCCAAATGGGTCTGCTCACCGTTGAATTGGATGACCCCACCGGTTACGGCCGCATCGTGCGCAATGCCGACGGCAAGGTTGCGGCCATCGTCGAGCACAAAGACGCCAGCGAAGCCCAGCGCGCCATCACTGAAGGCAACACTGGGATTCTCGCGGTGCCGGCCAATAAGCTTGCTGACTGGATGAGCCGCCTGTCCAACAACAACGCCCAGGGCGAGTACTACCTCACTGACGTGATCGAAATGGCCGTGAGTGATGGCCTGCTGGTCGCCACCGAGCAGCCCCACGACCCCATGGAAGTGCAGGGCGCCAACGACCGCAAGCAGCTTGCTGAGCTGGAGCGTCATTACCAGCTGCGCGAAGGCCGCCGTCTCATGGCCCAGGGCGTGACCCTGCGCGATCCGGCGCGCTTCGACGTACGCGGTGAAGTCAGCGTCGGCCGCGACGTGCTGATCGACATCAACGTGATCCTCGAAGGTCGCGTGATCATCGAAGACGACGTAGTGATCGGCCCGAACTGCGTGATCAAGGACAGCACCCTGCGCAAAGGCGTGGTGATCAAAGCCAACAGCCATATCGACGGTGCGGTGATGGGCGAGGGCAGCGATGCTGGCCCATTCGCGCGTTTGCGTCCGGGCAGCGTATTGGGGGCCAGGGCGCATGTGGGTAACTTTGTCGAACTGAAGAACGCGCGCATGGGCGACGACGCGAAGGCCGGCCACCTGGCTTATTTGGGCGATGCGGTGATTGGTGCTCGCAGCAACATCGGTGCGGGTGCGATCACGTGCAACTACGACGGTGCGAACAAGTATCAGACGACGATTGGCGAGGACGTATTCATCGGCTCGAATAACTCGCTGATTGCCCCCGTGACTATCGGCGACGGATCCAACACTGCTGCGGGCTCAACCATCAACCAGGATGTGGATAAGTCTCAACTGGCCGTAGCCCGCGCCCGCCAGCGCAACATCGACGGCTGGAAACGCCCGGTCAAAATCAAAAAGACCTGAGTTATCCACAATCAATGTGGGAGGGGGCACGCCCCCTCCCACATTTGCGGTGTGGTGGGCTTAAAAATTTTGTTCGCGCTGCTTGACGATCTTTCGCCAATAGGTTTTGATTGCCTTCGTTATCTTTCGAAACGAAACTTATCATCACCATGTCGAAACGAAATACTCCCCAACGACGCCACAACATCCTGACCTTGCTCAATGAACAGGGCGAGGTCAGCGTGGACGAATTGGCCAAGCGTTTCGAAACGTCGGAAGTCACCATCCGCAAGGACTTGGCCGCGCTGGAAAGCAATGGCCTGTTGCTGCGCCGCTACGGTGGCGCCATCACCATGCCTCAGGAACTGGTGGGCGACGCCGCCCAGCCCATCTCGGTTTACAAGCGCGCCATCGCACGTGCGGCCGTGATGCGCTTGCGTGAACACGCGCGCATCATCATCGACAGCGGCAGCACCACCGCCGCCATGATCCCCGAGCTGGGCCATCAGCCCGGCCTGGTGGTGATGACCAATTCCCTGCACGTGGCCAGCGCCTTGAGCGAGCTTGAACACGAACCGGTGCTGCTCATGACCGGCGGCACCTGGGACCCGCATTCGGACTCGTTCCAGGGCCAGGTGGCCGAGCAAGTGCTGCGCTCCTACGACTTTGATCAACTGTTCATCGGCGCCGACGGCATCGATCTGCAGCGCGGTACCACCACCTTCAACGAACTGCTGGGCCTGAGCCGCGTGATGGCCGAGGTCGCCCGTGAAGTGGTGGTGATGGTCGAGTCCGACAAGATCGGCCGCAAGATTCCCAACCTGGAATTGCCCTGGAGCAGCGTCCATACCCTTATTACCGATGATCGCCTGCCGCTTGAGGCCCGCGACCAGATCCAAGCCCGCGGCATTACGCTGATATGCGCGGCAATCATCTAGGAGAAAACCATGTGTGGAATTGTAGGCGCAGTCGCTGAACGCAACGTCACCGCCATCCTGCTTGAAGGCCTCAAGCGTCTGGAATACCGCGGCTACGACAGCGCCGGTGTGGCGGTCTTCACCAATGCCGGCAAGCTGGAGCGCATGCGCCGCCCGGGCAAGGTCAGTGAGCTGGAGCAAGCCCTGCTCGGCGAGCCGCTGGTTGGCCGTCTGGGCATTGCCCACACCCGTTGGGCCACCCACGGTGCGCCATGCGAACGCAATGCCCACCCGCACTTCTCCGGTGACCTGGCGGTGGTGCACAACGGCATCATCGAGAACCACGAAGTGCTGCGCGAGCAGCTCAAAGGCCTGGGCTACGTGTTCACCTCGGACACCGACACCGAAGTCATCGCCCACCTGCTGAACCACAAGCTCAAGGACCTCGGCGACCTGACCGTCGCCCTTAAGGCCACTGTTAAAGAGCTGCACGGCGCCTACGGCCTGGCCGTGGTCAGCGCCAGCCAGCCAGACCGCGTGGTTGCCGCGCGCAGTGGCAGCCCATTGGTGATCGGCCTGGGCCTGGGCGAAAACTTCCTCGCCTCCGACCAGCTGGCGCTGCGCCAGGTGACTGACCGTTTCATGTACCTGGAAGAAGGCGATATCGCCGACATCCGTCGCGAAAGCGTGGCGATCTGGGACGTCAACGGCAACTCCGTCGAACGCGAAGCCGTGCAATACCGCGACGGCGCCGAAGCCGCTGACAAAGGCGAATTCCGCCATTTCATGCTCAAGGAAATCCACGAGCAACCGTCCGTGGTGCAACGCACCCTGGAAGGCCGCCTGAGCCAGCACCAAGTGCTGGTCAACGCCTTCGGCCCACAAGCCGCCGAGCTGTTCGCCAAAGTGCGCAATGTGCAGATCGTCGCCTGCGGCACCAGCTACCACGCCGGCATGGTTGCGCGTTACTGGCTTGAAGAACTGGCCGGCATCCCTTGCCAGGTCGAAGTCGCCAGCGAGTTCCGCTACCGCAAGGTGGTGGTGCAACCCGACACCCTGTTCGTGACCATCTCCCAGTCCGGCGAAACCGCCGACACCCTGGCGGCCCTGCGCAACGCCAAAGAGCTGGGCTTCCTCGCCAGCCTGGCGATCTGCAACGTCAGCATCAGCTCCCTGGTGCGCGAATCCGACCTGACCCTGCTGACCCAGGCCGGTCGCGAAATCGGCGTGGCTTCCACCAAAGCCTTCACCACCCAGCTGGTTGGCTTGTTGCTGCTCACCCTGTCCCTGGGCCAGGTCCGCGGCACCCTCGCCGAAGGCGTCGAAGCCACGCTGGTCGAAGAACTGCGCCGCCTGCCAACCCGCCTCGGCGAAGCCCTGGCCATGGACAGCACCGTGGAAAAAGTCGCCGAACTGTTCGCCGACAAAAACCATACCCTGTTCCTCGGCCGTGGCGCGCAATACCCGGTGGCGATGGAAGGCTCGCTGAAACTCAAGGAAATCTCCTACATCCACGCCGAAGCCTACCCAGCCGGTGAGCTGAAACACGGCCCACTGGCCTTGGTGGATGACGATATGCCAGTGGTCACCGTCGCGCCGAACAACGAACTGCTGGAAAAGCTCAAATCCAACCTGCAGGAAGTGCGCGCCCGTGGCGGCCAACTGATCGTGTTCGCCGACGAAAAAGCCGGCATGACCAACGCCGAAGGCACCCACGTCATCAACATGCCGCACATCCACGACACCCTGTCACCGATCCTCTACACCATCCCGCTGCAGTTGCTGTCCTACTACGTTGCCGTGCTCAAGGGCACCGACGTGGACCAGCCGCGTAACCTGGCGAAGTCGGTGACGGTGGAGTAATACGTTGGACTCGTAAGGCATCACTGGATTTAGAGAATTAAAACTGTCGCTAGCTAATTAAAACTGTCGCAGCACAGGGGAGCGCTCTTTGGCTCCCTTGATGTCGCGACAGGATTCTCCCGCCCGGTTCCTAAATTGGCACCAATGCACCGGCGTTTCCGATGCTCTTGCAAATACGACCTGATGAGTCACTTACTTCCTTTGTAATGCGAAACCTCCTTATCAA
>NZ_JAKNQP010000012.1:0-140473 GCF_022662455.1 Pseudomonas sp. TREG-RG-20F-10-E-6-01
CAGGGACTTGGAAAAATACTAAGGCAGCAGTCAGTATTAATGCCGCGGAGAAAATAGCTAATGCGTGTGATCGAAGTAGAATCTCATCGACATTGTTCAATTTTAACTTCATCAGCAGCGCGGCACCTATCGCGCCTCCGGCTGTTGCGGAAACGATTACTGAAAAATTAACTGGAGGTAAGCCTTCGTAGGCTAGAAAGGACGCCAGATGCGGGTCGTAAATTCCCAAAGCCAGCGACGTCAGTAGGGAATACAAAAAGCCTATGCGTAGTTGAAAGGGCAAGGCGTTGAATATGGAAAGCCCTCTTGCTATGTCGCGATAGAATGAGAGAGTGTTCGTAGAGCAGTCGTTCATTTGCGTTTGAAATGTCAGACAAATAAGCCTTAGGGGTGGAAGGGTTAATAAAACGGCGGCAGCAGACAGAAAGAATAAATCCTTAGGTGATAATACTAGCGTTAATAAACCTGCAAATAGCGGCGCAAAAATTTTGGCGGATTGATCAAATATACTAACGTAGCTGAAGAAAGATTTACGCTCTTCAGAGCGTATCAGCTGTCGAACCATAATGGTTATTGAGGGGAAGTAGAATAAGTTTGACACACCTTTGAACAAAACGAAGAACAGAAAGCTCTGAAGGTCTGGAGACAATGCTAGCGCTACAGTAGATAGTGTGCGGAGTAAGGCGCCAAATACCAGTGTTTTCCTTACGTCATGCCGATCTATCAGCGTTCCGACGATAGGGCCAAGAAACAACATTGGGGCGCCCAAGCAAAAAGCCAGAAGCGCTATCGAGGAAGGAGAGGCATGCCATAGATAAACGGGAACCGTGAAAATCAAAAAGATA
Organism: Pseudomonas sp. TREG-RG-20F-10-E-6-01; assembly: GCF_022662455.1. Taxonomy (NCBI): domain Bacteria; kingdom Pseudomonadati; phylum Pseudomonadota; class Gammaproteobacteria; order Pseudomonadales; family Pseudomonadaceae; genus Pseudomonas; species Pseudomonas sp. TREG-RG-20F-10-E-6-01. The sequence continues at coordinate 846 of NZ_JAKNQP010000012.1, forward strand.
TCAAGCCATAGTGATAGGCTAGATAGCGCTTGCACGTAAATGATTTTACTTGACATTTTCATTGTGCCGCACTGGATTAAGAAAAAGTGTGTCTTCGAATACGAAACCGTCGAGTTCATGTTCTCTGGCGAATCGATACAGGTCGCTCAACCTATTAATAAAGCCGCGGCCGTTAAAGTTTAGGGAGGTATTACAAAGTACTCCGACTCCTGACACATCACGATAGGCGCTCAGTAACTGGTGCATGCGAAGATTCTGCGATGCATTCACTGATTGGGGTCGCGCAGAGTTATCAACATGCGTTACAGCTGGAATTTTAGATGAAATAACTTTGCGAAATTCCAGCATGAAGGGTGAGGGGTTAGACGGGTAGAAGTATTCAGACATGCATTCTTCTAAACATATCGGCGCAATAGGCCGAAATCCCTCGCGCTTCTTGATTGTGTTCAATCTAACGAGGTTTTCTCTAGGGTAGGGCGCCGCTAATATTGAGCGATTTCCCAAGGCCCTAGGCCCCATTTCATATCTGCCTTGTACCCAGCCAAATATGCAGCCTTCATGAAGCAATCGCGCAACACGTCGCCTATCATAGGGTTCACTAATGAAGGTGCCGGTGCTATCTATGTCAGTGTGTGATGGCTCACCTGCATAGGGTGACCAAGTTATCTTAGCAAGTCCCTTGGTATGCAATAACGCATCAATCGCAGTTCCAATTGCAGATCCACTGTCGTTTGTGCACGGAGGAATAAATACATCAGAGAATAGTTGTGTTTCTTTCCATTTGGAGTTCCAGTCACAGTTTAATCCGCATCCGCCGACGATCAATAAAGGGGCATCATCAAAAACTAGTTGCTGTACGGCGTCACGAAATAGATTGAAAATTGCGTTTGACAGGTGATGTGCAAGTGATGCAAGTCGAGGGTCGTCAAGTCCAATGTTGTAATATTCACTGTTGCGGAAATGTTGCTTGTGAAGCTGTCTAAATTTCATGTTCTCGTCGAGTAGTGTCGCTATTATGTGCTTGGCGTCCTCATCAATTTCACCGTTTTCACAATAAGCAGCGAGCGCCATGAGTTTGCCAGCATCACTCAAACGAATTTGTCCGGCGCCAAGATTAAAAGTAGGATCCGCGAGCGCATATAAAAAAGCAAATCTGTCCCCGGGGTTATCAAGTGCACTACCTAATTTAATAATATTCACGTTCTCATCGATTCGATAGAATGCACCGAAGTAGCCCTCCCAGAGTAATGCGTAGCAAGGTTGTCCTTGTGGGAAGGGGGAGAGCCCGTATCCGCATAAAAGGTGTGAGCGCTCATGGGAAGATGAAAAATAAGTAACGTCGTGACCAAATATTGAGCGTTTGTGATGAATGATCTGCTTTAATCCAGAGTAACCTGCGCCAATGCTGTCGCTTTCTGAGCTCAGGCCTGTACTCCATCCACTCTGAGCTACTATGTCCACGGGTTTATTGATCATGTGAAAAATTTTCAACAGTGTGTCGGCCGTCACACTTGAAAAACGAAGGCCGTTATCTTTTTCTGCTTCGACGGAAAACTCCAAGTGGTTACCAATAATGAGAGCTACTGCCCCGTCATGTCCATCTTTAAGGCCAAGAATTACAATGTCATCATGTTTTACATTGAACATGCCCAGTCCCTCATCTGATTCCGTCTAGCAGTTCCCTTACTTCGGTGGTGTACGAACTCCCCGTTCCATGCCCCGCCCCCACCAAAAAAATGACTTGTTCCGAGGGAAGGTTTACGTCTAAGAGTTCATTTATTTCTTTGTCATGAAAGTAACCGGTCAACCAAGGATGTAAGCCAAGCGCGGTGATTAGCAAATTTGCAGTTTGTGATAAATGTCCAACGTCCAGCAGCATTGGGCGATAGGCACGAGAGTGGGGGTATTTCCACCAAAGCTTGTCAAAGCGAGAGGTGAAAAAAATTGCGAATGCTAAATTATTTGCCCAGTGCTGGCCGCATAAATAAGTAGACATCACTTCAGGAGGAAGATCACGTACTTTCTCCAACGTATGCTGCTCACTTATATAATGATAAATGCCAGGTGCGAGATCCTCGACGTTTCGTACCCATACATAACCCTCCGTCGCCTGTAGACCTCCGGCTGAAGGAGATGTCCTTCTGAAGCCGAACTTTTGAGCGCCAACCGGAGCGTCGTAATCGGTATCTTTTTTGTCTGCTAAAGTTCCATACAGTATGGTTGCCAGTGACAATATTGACACTGAAGTATCAAAGAAGTCTCGGCATGTATGACGTGCCAAAAGGGTCTCCCAAAGGCTCGCTTCCTTAATGGCTGAAATGTTTGGAGGTGGCAGTAATGTTCTTTCGCCACCTTTTATTAAAGAAATATTAGGTTCGTTTTTATGTATTGACTCACAAAAATTCAAGTAGCTTTTAGCGTATTCAATGTACATTTCAGGCTTGGCTGGAGTTGGCGAATTTGGATGAGATGTTCCAATATGGAATATTTTTGATAGCACGTCCCAACCCCATTCATCGGTTGGTTTGACTTCATGCAGTACTCCAGATGTGTCTATGGCTATGTCATCGTCTGTGTCCGATACGTAATCGCCTGCGGAAAAATTCACTAGCCGCTCAAATTCTCCAGTACTTATTTGATATTGAGCGTGATTTCTATAATCCCACAAATAAGCCGCGCCATCTTTAAGCACCAGAAATATGTCGTTCGAGAGCCATTTTTTTTTCGCAGTACACATAGCCGCCTGACCACCTATTAGTGAAGTTTATTTTTTGTGGCTGCCTGGTCCGGAGCCCAGGCGGTACATCATTATTTAACGTCTAGCTTTCTGCTGTCTGAAGCTTCGACAATGCTCCTCCCGTCGTTGGGAGTAAACTTGTAGTGGGGCACAGTCACCGTCTTGATTGAGAAGTGAGGGGTCTGGTATGCGTCGTTTGACTGATTGTTAAGCGTCGGTTCTATAATTACTCGTTTCATATATAGTTCCTCAGGGGTATTGCATTCGCAGAGTTGCGATGCGCTTAAACCGTATGAGTGCCTATTGTAATTGTCAATTTCAATTTTTGAAGTTTTATTGTTTTTCAGTTGAATCTTTGTGTGTTTTTTCGGAAGCGTGTCGGAATGTTCTGGTTGGTATTTCCTACATATAGCCCCACCATTGGTTTTAAAAAATACTGATTTTTATACAGTCCTGTAATATCTGGTTGCATTTAAGTCAAGGACCCAATGACGTCGTGGTACACATATGTTTTTCGCGGGTGGTCAATGCTAGAAGCGTTGAGTCGAGGACACCAAGCATGGCCATGGGGAGCCCACGTTGATTTTGACCTGTGGCTGGCAATTACCCTGCGGCCGATACCGGCGTACGTGATATCTATTGCGCGTTATGATGCGTTCGGTACTGCGGGTAGTTCTTCGAAGAACCAGCCGATCTTGAAGGGAACGATGTGCCAGCGCTCTTTAAAAGGCGAATAGAACGCCAAGATGAACTGAGTATCAGATGTTAAAAATTAAGCCCGCACTAATGCGGGCTTATTTATGGTCGGGATTTATCTGTTGTATTTATTGAAATGTCCGTTAAAGCGGACATTTGGGACGCTTTTCCCAAAAATGTCCGATATAGGGGACATCTGGTTTTTTTTTGAAGTGAGGCCTTGATTAGCCAGCAGTTGGCCTATCGAAGCCTCGATGTTCGATGACACGAAACACATCGCTCACGTCCTGCACCAGAATGCGCGCGGTGTTGGCTATGTTATTCAGGTCGCGCTCGGCGAAGTCCGGCAGGCTGGAGCAGGCGATCAGGTTGAGGTGTTCAAGGGCTGCGTTTAGGCGTTCGCGCAGGCAGGCGTGGAGGTCGAGCAGTGGGGCGTCGCTGTCGATTAATAGCACGGGGTAATCGGTGGCGGTTTCGGTGCATGGGGTGAAGCGGCGGGGTGGTAGTTGTTGGGTCATGGTGAATCCTTAACTCGAGAGAAGAATGACCACCGTTTGCTGCGAAACAAATTGGGTGGCAGCTGTACGCGGGTTCGCAGACCGAGGAGTTAAGACCCGGCAGACCCGAAGGTCTCCCACGCACAGCCGCCATAACAAGACGGCCGTTGGCAGGAGCGCCAGGGCAGTTTTGACGGGTGCGGAATTAACTCTGTAGGGCTGCGAAACCCTATCGCCGGTCAATGCCAGCGACGGGGCGAACTATAAGCGCCGATCTGGCCGGCCGCAACGGCTGCGTAGGACGAACACTGGACCTTCTGCCAAAGCCTAACCCCTGTGGGAGCCGGGCTTGCCCGCGATGGCGGTGTGTCAGTTAACGTAAATAATGGCTGAACCACCGCCATCGCGTGCAAGCCCGGCTCCCACAGGGAATAGTGAAGGGTTTGATCGTTTGGATTAACCGGTGAATTGTTCTTTAGCTAATCGGACATTGCCTACAAATCGAAAGGCCCCCGAATTCACAATCAGAAGTTTCCGTGAAGAGATATGTTATTTTCTCTTTGTTTCTCCAGTTTTTCTGTTTTAGTCGTGCGTCATTGAAAGTGCGCTTTTATCGGCATCGAATCATTTAAGGTTCGGCCTTGATGATATTCAATGATGGAGAATTGATGATGAATTTTATTTAAGTCGTTGGCGCTGTTCTGGTGTTGGCGGCAACGGGGTCTTTTGCCTACGCGGATGGCCGGATATTCACCGAGTCTGTTGATAATAAAGGCCAGGTCATTGCGCAATCGCCCCAGTGGCTGAAAGAGGTGAAGTTAACGGCGCAGCCTGATTACTTCTCAGAATACAAAGTCCGCTTTGTGCCCGGCGTTTTCAAACAGCCGCCACTTTCTGTTCAGTTTCAGTAACAGATGTAAGCTCCAATGATCATATCTTCTATGGCCATGCGAAGTTGGGCAGTCTGCCGGCAATTAACTACGTGAATGTCTTGACACTTAAGGTGGGCGATAATAAACCGGCGGGTGATTCGTCGATGGGTTTCATGTTGATGTGTGTTGAATAAATATTACTTCTCAGAAGCCCCGGTATTGCCGGGGCTTCTCTCAATCATTACTCGTGATCAATATCCAACTTCGCAAACGTCACCCGCGCGCCTTCCTTGCTATTACCGCTGTTGTCCTGCACATACGCCCCCGCCTTGAAGTACAACGGCTTGGCACCCCATGCGGCACCAATGCGCTCATTCCACTGGCCGTCAGCGGCCTCGACGGTCAACAGCCCGGCTTTATTGAGGTTGATCACGTAGGTGAAACTCTTCTCCAGCGGCACATTGGAGGCCACGATAATCACGCGGCCGTCATCCTCGTCCGGGCGCATGCGCACTTTGGCGACAATATTGCCGGTCTGGGTCTTTTCCTTGAATTGGTATTCGAGCTTGATCAGGGGTTTCTGGCTGTCATAGGCGTGGATCTGACCGATGACCACTTTGCCGCTGGAGGGCACCTGGTTGACGGCCAGGGTGGCGCGCAGAAAGTTGTCGGCATCGGGGTAGGTCCAATTGCGCAAACGCCCGTCGGCGTAAGTTTCGCGCAATTCGCTGCGCGGGTAGACGGCGTTTTCTGTGCGCGTGCCGGTCACGGGTGTCCAGAATTGCACGTCGCTGCCTTCGGCCTGGAAATATTGGTCCTTGAAGCCGCTAAGCAGTTTCGGGGTGTCGATGGTCGTGGGCGGCGAGCCGACCGGAATGCTCAGGTTCCAGGTGGAAAGGTCGATCATGGTGTTGGCCTTTTTACAGAGGTGAGGCTTTGGCCCGGGGGCCATTCAGGTTCTTTATAGGCGGTGATCGTCCGGTTGTTAAACAATTGCTGGCAATTTATTGGCGTCAGAGGAATGCCAAAAAGCCATGTTTCCCATGGGCCGCGGGCTGTAGCGCTTGACCGTTAGTCGGCTTCCTGAGCTTTGGCGCAATGATGGCACCCGGGTCACTTCTGCTTTTTTAGAACCGGGGCTAGAGTGAGGCCTCAGTGTTTGTCCGGTTTTTATATCAGAAGTGACCGGTACAGCCCTTCAAGGAAGAGACGTAGCATGGATTGCGCTCCACACCCCGGCGACGGCAGTTCGGTTCTTCTGGTGGTTGATGACTACCCGGAAAACCTCATCAGCATGCGTGCGCTTTTGCAGCGTGAAGATTGGCACGTGATGACCGCCGCTTCCGGGCTGGAAGCGTTGGAGTTACTGCTCGCACACGAAGTCGACCTGGTCTTGCTGGATGTGCGCATGCCCGGCATGGACGGCTTTGAGGTTGCGCGCCTGATGCGTGGCAGCCAACGCACGCGCATGACGCCGATTATCTTCCTGACCGCCCATGCCCAGTCGCCTGCCTCCGTATTGGAAGGCTATGCCAGCGGCGCCATTGATTACCTGTTCAAGCCCTTCGACCCACACATTCTCAAGCCCAAGGTGCAGGCGTTGCTGGAACACCAGCGCAACCGCCGTGCCTTGCAGCGCCTGAGCCATGACCTGGAATCCGCGCGCGCCTTTAACGCCTCGGTGCTCGACAACGCCGCCGAGGGCATCCTGGTGGTGGGCGAGGGCAGTGTGATCGAGTACGCCAACCCGGCCATTTCTCGGCTGCTGAATGCGACGATGGCCGAGTTGCAGGGCGAAAGCTTTTTGAGCTTTCTGCAAAAGCCCCATGTGCCGGCCTGGCTGGGGTTCCCGATGTACGAGGCGTATCGCAAGGGTGAGACATGGCGCCAGCACGACGCCATTTTACGCACCAGTCGCGGCCAGCAGGTGCCGGTGGCGTTGTCCTGCGCGCCGTTACCCGCCGAGCAGAAGGCTATGGTCGTGACGGTGCTGGACATGTCCGAGGTGCGCCATCTGCACCAGCAACTGGAGTTCCAGGCGGTGACCGACCCGTTGACCGGCCTGCTGAACCGACGCGGCTTTCACCAGGCAGTGGAAAACACGTTGCTGCGCAACGAGCGAAACGAGCAGTCGCTGGTGCTGCTCTACCTGGACCTCGACGGCTTCAAGCGGGTCAACGATTCGTTGGGCCACGACGCCGGAGATCGGGTGCTGCGTTGGGTCTCTGAACAAATGCAGGCGTGTCTGCGTTCCTACGACATTCTTGGGCGGATGGGCGGGGATGAGTTCACCGCATTGGTGGAGCTGGAATTCCCGGAACAGGCGGCGAAGATTTCGGAAAAACTGATCGAGCGCGTGTCGGTGTGTCAGCAGGTCGACGGTTTGGATGTGATGCTCGGCGTCAGCATTGGCATTGCGACTTTCCCGGACTGCGGCTCTGACCTCAATGGCCTGCTGCGCGCGGCCGACATCGCCATGTACGAAGCCAAGCGTGCGGGGCGTCAGCAATATCGCTATTACGATCAGGAAATGAACGGCCGCGCCCGCTCGCGTCTGATGCTTGAAGACAGCGTGCGTACCGCGATTCAAAACAAGGATTTCACCTTGGTGTACCAGCCCCAGGTCTCGCTGGAAGACGGACGCTTGCGTGGCGTCGAAGCGTTGTTGCGCTGGCAGCACCCGAGCGTCGGCGATGTGCCGCCGGGCTTGTTTTTGCCGTTGCTCGAAGAGGCGCGGCTGATCAGCCAGTTGAGCGCCTGGATCTACCAGCAGGTCGCCGCCCAACGCCAGGCCTGGCAAACCAGCTTCGATGAAGAACTGGTGCTGAGCGTGAGCCTGAGCAGCAGTCAGTTCAACATGCCCAACCTGGCCGGCCAGCTGCAGCAGGTACTCGAGCGACATGGGTTGCAGGCGCGGCAGCTGGAGGTGGAAATCAGTGAAGACAGCCTGATGAGCAACCTTGATGAAACCAACAAGCAGCTCAGGTTGCTGCGGCGGATCGGCGTGCGTATCGCCCTGGATGACTTTGGTTTGGGCCAGTGTTCCCTGGCCCATCTGCGTGACCTGGAGTTCGACACGTTGAAGCTTGACCCGCAATTGGTGGCGCGTCTGCCGGGTTCGGTGCGGGACGCCGCGATGGCCCGCAGCATCATCCAGTTGTGCGGGCATTTTGATGTGTTGGTGATCGCCGAAGGCGTGGAAACACTCGAGCAGGCGCAATGGCTGAAGGCCAATGGTTGCTCGTTCGTCCAAGGAGCATGGGCGGCTCAGCCCCTGATTGCTGACGAAGTGGCCGATTGGTCTCACCCCCGTCTGCTTTGAATTCGCTACACTGGCGCCCATTCGAACCCTGTTGCAGACCCCATGACCGCGCTGAAATACCTCCAGGCTTACCCCGCAGCGCTCCAGGAGCAAGTGCGCCAGATGATCGCCAAGGATCAGTTGGGCGCCTACCTGGAGCAACGCTACCCCGAGCGCCATGCGGTGCAAAGTGACAAGGCGTTGTACAGCTATGCCCTGGCCTTGAAGCAGGAACACCTGCGTAACGCGCCGGCCATCGACAAAGTGCTGTTCGACAACCGCCTGGACCTGACCCACCGCGCCTTGGGCCTGCACACCACGATTTCACGGGTGCAGGGCGGCAATCTCAAATCCAAGAAAGAGATTCGCATCGCGGCGTTGTTCAAAGAGGCGGCGCCGGAATTTCTGCGCATGATCGTGGTGCACGAGCTGGCGCACTTCAAGGAATCGGACCACAACAAGGCGTTCTACAAACTCTGCGAATACATGATGCCCGGCTACCATCAGGTGGAATTCGACCTGCGGGTGTACCTCACGTATCGCGACTTGCAGGGCAAGCCCTAACCTCACCAGGCGACCAAGCATGGACGTGAGCAAGACCAAAAGCAGTTTCTATCGCCGCCTGTACGTGGCGTACCTGATCGACAGCGGGCTGGCCAGCAGCGTCCCGGCGTTGACCGACGCCACCGGCATGCCGCGGCGCACGGCGCAGGACACGATTGCGGCATTGGCCGACCTGGATATCCTGTGCGAGTTCGAGCAGGAAGACGGCGCGCGCAATCATGCCGGGCGCTATCGGATTCGTAGCTGGGGGGCGATTGACCGCAAGTGGATCGAGGCGAATCTGGGGGCGATCAAGCAGGTGTTGGGTTATCCCTGACACCGGCTGGTGGTTGGTCTGGCCTCATCGCAGGCAAGCCAGCTCCCACCTGTTAAGTTGTGAACGCTGCCAAAGGTGGGAGCTGGCTTGCCTGCGATGGCGCCCTCACTGACGCCGCATACCAATGTGCGGAATATCGTCCTCCAGGTATTCCTCACCCTCCGCCACAAACCCGTACCGCCCGTAATACCCCTGCAAATGCGCCTGGGCTGACAGAAAGATCGGCGTTTCAGGCCAGATGTCGTCAATGCGCTTGAGGGCTTCTTCCATCATTTGATGGCCCAGCCCGGTGCCGCGTGCCACTGGCGCGACGATCACTCGGCCAATCACCACATCACCGCCCTGGGATTCGGGGTCCAGCAGCCGCAGGTAGGCCACCAGCTCATCATCTTTCCAGGCCATCAGGTGGTGGGTATCACCCGAAAGGTCCTGCCCGTCGAGGTCCGGATACACGCACTGCTGTTCAACGACAAAGACCTCGCTGCGCAGGCGCAAAAGAGCGTAGAGCTGGTTCTTGCCCAAGTCTTCCTGGTGTTTGCAGACCCAACTAACCGTCATGGTGTGTTCTCTTGTTAATGGCTGGAGCCGATAGTAAGCGTGACGGTCAGAGCTGTCTAAATTCAGCATTTTTGTGAATGGCGTCAATTTGCCATCATTCCGTACGCGCGCGGCCCGGTTCTTTGTGTAATCTGCAATGCAGGCTCATTGATGAGCTACTGTTATCAAGCCACTGCCTGCCCGCCAAGGACTTTAAGCATGCCGCGATTTTCTCGTGCCGTTGCTTTGATAGGAGTGTTGTTGCTGACCACGCCAGCGGTCGCACAACGTCTGCGTTTGGTGGCGGATGCCTGGCCACCGTTTACTGATTCGACATTGATCAACGGTGGGTTGGCCACCGACATTGTCAGCACGGCCCTGGCGCGCGCCGGCTACGCCAGTGACTTTGAGCAGGTACCTTGGGCACGTGCGTTGATGGGCGTGGGTGATGGCCGCTATGACGTGTTGATCAATGCCTGGTACGACGAGGCGCGCACGCAACTGGGGCAATTTTCCGCTGAGTACCTGCTCAACCGCGTGAGGTTTATCAAGCGCCGGGACGACCCCATTGAGTATCAGAACCTTGAACAGCTGCACGGTGAGCCCATCGCCGTGGTGCGCGGGTATGCCTATTCGGCGGCGTTCGACCAGGATGCGCAGTTGCAGAAAGTGCCGGTGCATAACTTCGCCATGGCCGTGCGCATGCTCGCGGCGCAACGCGTGAGGCTGACGCTGGAGGACGAATATGTCGCCCGCTATTACCTGGCGCGCGAGTCGCCACGGGTGCGCAATGCGGTGGAGTTTTTACCCCAGGCGTTGAGCGAAAACAGCCTGCATATTCTGGTCAGCCTGAAGAACCCCGAGCATGCGCAGATTGTTGCCGGTTTCGACCGGGAAATTGCCAAGATGAAGGTCGATGGCAGTTATGCGCGGCTGATGAAGGCGCATGGGATGTGAACGGGGTGAACGCTTTATTGTGCCAAGCAGGCTTCTCGTGGCAAGCGGTCTTCCTGTGGTAAGGCGGCTTCCTGTGGCGAGCGGGCTTGCCCCGCGTTGGGCTGCGCAGCAGCCCCAATACCTGACACCTTGATTTACCTGATGCACCGTGGCGGTCTTTTCTGGGGCCGCTTCGCGCCCCAACGCGGGGCAAGCCCGCTCGCCACAAGAAGCCCGCTCGCCACAAGAAGCCTGCTCGCCACAGGAAGCCCACCCGCCACAGGAAGCACCGCAGCCATTAAGCCGCGCGGGTGTCCTTGATCAGGTGCGCCGCCAGCGTGCGCAGCGGCCCCAGTTGCCGGCAGATCAACGCCAACTGCGTCTGCACCAACCGCTGCCCTTCATCGATCTCATCCGGCATCTGCTCCAGGTCCGCTGCCAGGGCTTCTTCGGCGTCGCTTTGAATCGCGATCGGCTGCTTGTTGGCCAGCCCCGTGGCGATCTCGTCGATGCTCGCTGCCAGGCTGTTGCCGGCGCCGTCGATCAAGTGCTCACGCACTTCGGCCGGCAGTTGGGTTTCGCGGTGTGCGCCCAGACCCGACAGGTAACTGAGCAGGGTGTGCGACAGCACCAAAAAGCGGAAGCCTACGTCAGCTTCTTTGCGAAAGTGCCCAGGCTCCATCAGCATGTTCGCCAGCGTGGTGGACAGCGCCGCATCGGCGTTGTGCGCGTTGCGCCGGGCCAGGCGGTAGGCCAGGTCGTCGCTCTTGCCGGCGGCGTATTGCTGCATGATCTGGCGCAGGTAGATGCTGTTGCAGGTCAGGGTGTTGGCCAGCACCTTGTTCAGGCGCCGGCCCTGCCAGTCCGGCAGGAACAGGAATACCGCCAGGCCCGCGATCAGGCTGCCAATCAGCGTATCGAACAGCCGTGGCAGGAACAGCCCGTAGCCATCACCCACCTGGTTGAAGCAGAACAACACCATCAAGGTGATTGCCGCCGTGGCCAGGGTGTAGCGGGTGGTGCGGTTGATAAAGAACACCAGGCCGGCGGCGATGGCGAACAGCGACTGCACCAGCGGGCTTGGGAACAGGTCGAACAGTGCCCAGGCCACGGTCAGGCCGATGGCCGTGCCGATGATCCGTTGGCCGAGTTTGCGCCGGGTGGCGCCGTAGTTGGGCTGGCACACGAACAGGGTGGTGAGGATGATCCAATAACCCTGGGAGGCGTGAATCGCATGCAGGGTGCCGTAGCCAATGGTCAGCGCCAGGGCCAGGCGCAAGGCATGGCGGAACAGCAGCGAGGTCGGCGTCAGTTGCGTGCGCAGCCGCGTCCACATTTCCTTGAGGTTGCGTGGCGCACGGTCCAGCAGGTTGCTGTCGGTGGCGTCCGCGAGGGCGTCGGGGTTGCTGGCGTCGCCGAGCAGGCGGTCGAGGGTCGACAGGTTGGCTGCCAGGGCGCGCAACGAGCGCAGCAGACCGCGCCAGGCCGGGTTGCTCTGGATGCGCAGGTGTTCCAGCGAGGCATTCAGGTCGCCCAGCGCTTCGGCAAAGCTGTCGTCATAAATGAACGGCTGGCGCAGCTGGATCGACTCGCCCAGGGTCTGGCAGGCCTTGCCTTGCTGGCGCAGCAGGCGCTGACAGCGGAACAGCACGTCGCTGTGGAAAAAGGCGTCAGCCAGGGCGTTGTACGGGTAGTGCGAGGAGCTGGCGCGTTCGTGGATGTCCTGGGCGAGGAAGTACAGCTTCAAGTAGCGGCTGACCTTCGAGCCGGGCCGACCATTGCCCACGCGGTGCAGGATGATTTCCTTCGCCGCATTCAGCGCTGCCACAACGCGCCCGTTTTGCTGGGCGAGTTCCAGGCGGCGCGCTTCCACGTCCAACTGGCGGATCGGTTCGAACAGCGACGATTTGAGCTTGAGATAACGCCCCAACTCGCGAAACAGCCGCGCCAGGCTTTGCTGCACCGGCTGGTTGGAAAACAGCACCTGCCACAGCACCGAGAGCACGCCATACCAGGCAGCACCGGCCACCAGCAGCAGCGGCTCATGCCAGAAATCAGAGACGGCGCCACCGCGCTGGTCCACACCAATCATGGTGTACACCGACAGAATCAGCGTCGCCGAAGCAATCGCGCCATAGCGTTCGCCCAGCGCACCCAGCATGGTCAGGCAGAAACTGGCCAGGGCCAGGGCGATCGCGAACATCCACGGGTAAGGGAACAGCAGCTCCACCGACAGCGCGGCGATGCTGAAGCACACCAGCGTCACCGCCAGAGCGTTGAGGCGGCCTTGCCAACTGTCATCGGTCTCGGCCAGGGCGCTGGCGATAATCCCCAGGAACAGCGGGATCAGCAGCGTCATTTCGTCCTGATACCAGCACAGCGCCATGCTGCCGGTGAGGGCGATGAACACCCGTACGCTGTAGCTGAATTTATCCAGCGCCCACAGGCGCCGCATGGACTGCTTGAACGAGGTCGATGACATGAAGTCTGGAGTCTTCCGGGACGATGCCGCTAAATTGAGCTATCAAGGACGCCACGGCAAGCGTAGCGATCACATCGATGCGCAAAATAACTTCCAGGCACACCACAAGACAAATGTGGGAGCTGGCTTGCCTGCGATAGCGATGTTGGATTCACCACCGCTATCGCAGGCAAGCCAGCTCCCACAGGGTTTTGCATTTCAAGGTTTAAGCGGCGTCAGGCATATTGCGCGGCGGCATAACCCGACGCCCAAGCCCACTGGAAGTTGAACCCGCCCAGGTGACCGGTCACATCCAGCACTTCGCCGATGAAGTAAAGCCCCGGGCTTTTCAGCGACTCCATGGTCTTGGACGACACTTCGCGCGTGTCAACGCCACCCAGCGTTACCTCGGCCGTGCGATAGCCTTCAGTGCCCGCCGGCACCAGTTGCCAGCTCGACAGCTTTTGCGCGATGTCGGCGATTTCGGCGTGGGTGTACTGCTTCATCGGTTTGGATGCAAACCAGGTGTCGGCCAGCAAGTTGGCCATCTTCTTGGTGAAGATCTCACCCAGCAGGGTTTTCAACTCGCTGTTGGGGCGCTCGACCTGTTGCTGTTGCAGCCAGGCGTGGGCGTCGTGGTCGGGCAGCAGGTTGATTTCCACTGTGTCGCCGGTTTCCCAGTACGAGGAAATCTGCAGGATCGCCGGCCCGCTCAGGCCGCGGTGAGTAAACAGGATGTTCTCGCGAAAACTCTGGTCGTTGCAGCTGACCAGGCAGTCCACTGAGGTGCCGGACAGCTCGCCGCACAAGTCCTTGAGCTGGTTGGTGATGGTAAACGGCACTAATCCTGCGCGGGTCGGCAGCAGTTCGTGGCCGAACTGCTTGGCTACCTGATATCCGAACCCGGTAGCGCCCAGGGTCGGAATCGACAGGCCGCCCGTGGCGATCACCAGGGATTCGCAGCGCAGCTCACCCAGGGTGGTTTGCAACTGATAACCGGCTTGCAGCTTGGCAATCTCCTGAACCGACGTGTCCAGGTGCATGCTCACGCCGGCTTGAATGCATTCATCGAGCAGCATGCCGAGGATGTCGCTGGACTTGTTATCGCAGAACAACTGGCCGAGCTTTTTCTCGTGGTACGGCACGCCGTGCTTGGCCACCAGCCCGATGAAATCCCATTGGGTGTAGCGGGCCAGGGCAGACTTGCAGAAGTGCGCGTTGTGCGAGAGGAAGTTGGCCGGCTCGGTGTACATGTTGGTGAAATTGCAGCGGCCACCGCCGGACATCAGGATCTTTTTGCCGGCCTTGTTCGCGTGGTCGATCAACATCACCTTGCGCCCACGCCCGGCGGCCGTCAGCGCGCACATCAAGCCTGCGGCGCCGGCGCCAATGATCACAACTTCGGTCGAGCGCACAGCAATGTCCTCACAAAAAAATTGATCTGAAATGCAATCAAATGTGGGAGCTGGCTTGCCTGCGATGGCATCAACTCGGTCGATCTGTCAGACCGAGTCGCCTGCATCGCGGGCAAGCCCGGCTCCCACATTGATTCGGTTCCTTCAACAGGAACGCGGTGCTGTTACAGGATGCGCACGCGCAACGAACGGCCTTTGATCTTGCCGTCATTCAAACGCTGCAGCGCCTGCTTGGCGATCCCGCGCTCCACGGCCACAAAGGCCTGGAAGTCGAAGATCGCGATCTTGCCGACCTGGGCACCAGGGATGCCGGCGTCACCGGTCAATGCGCCGAGGATGTCGCCCGGGCGAACCTTGTCTTTACGGCCGGCGGCGATGCACAGGGTGCTCATCTGCGGCAGCAACGGGCCGCCGCTTTGTGGCTTGAGGTTGTCCAGCTGGTCCCAGTTCAGCGGCGACTTCTGCAGTTGCTCGATGGCCTGGGCGCGGTGCGCTTCGGACGGCGCCACCAGGCTGATGGCGATGCCGGTTTCGCCAGCGCGGCCGGTACGGCCTACACGGTGAATGTGGATTTCCGAGTCGCGGGCCAATTCGACGTTGATCACCATGTCCAGCGAGTCAATGTCCAGGCCACGCGCGGCCACGTCGGTGGCGACCAGCACCGAGGTGCTGCGGTTGGCGAACATCGCCAGTACCTGGTCACGGTCGCGCTGTTCCAGGTCGCCATGCAGGCCGACGGCGGAGATGCCCTTGGCCGTCAGGTGATCCACGGTTTCCTGCACTTGCTGCTTGGTAAAGCAGAACGCCACGCACGAGGCCGGGCGGAAATGCGCCAGCACCTTGGTCACGGCGTCCATGCGCTCCTCCGGCGAGATCTCGTAAAAGCGCTGCTCGATCTGGTCGTCGGAGTGGAACGCTTCAGCCTTCACTTGCTGCGGCGCGCGCATGAACTTGGAGGCCAGCTGCTTGATGCTCACCGGGTAGGTGGCCGAGAACAGCAGGGTCTGGCGGCGTGGCGGGGTCTTGCTGATGATGTCTTCGATGGCGTCGTAGAAGCCCATGTCGAGCATGCGGTCAGCTTCGTCGAGGATCAGTGTGTTCAAACCGTCCAGCACCAGCGAACCCTTGCGCAGGTGCTGCTGGATACGGCCCGGGGTGCCGACGATGACGTGGGCGCCGTGTTCCAGCGAGGCAATCTGCGGGCCGAGGGACACGCCGCCGCACAGGGTCAGCACCTTGATGTTGTCTTCGGCACGCGCCAGGCGACGGATTTCCTTGGCGACCTGGTCGGCCAGCTCACGCGTCGGGCACATCACCAGCGCCTGGCAGCCGAAGTAGCGCGGGTTGATCGGGTTCAACAGACCGATGCCGAAGGCGGCAGTTTTGCCGCTGCCGGTCTTGGCCTGGGCAATCAGGTCCAGCCCCTTGAGGATCACCGGCAAGCTTTGCGCCTGGATCTGCGTCATCTCGACATAACCCAGCGAGTCGAGGTTAGCCAGCATGGCGGCGGAGAGCGGCAAAGTATTAAAAGCGGTGGCGATGGTAGTCACGGGACTGGCTCTGCAAAACAAAATGTCGCGCAGTGTACCAGTCTCGTGGGAATTTCCCCGCAAGTTCTAGACGAGAAGCCTGTTAATGCTCGATGTCGTGCTCGGGGCTGACCACGCGTTTGCCGTCTTTTGGCGACAATTGCAGGAAGATCGCCGCCGCCAGCATCGCCATGATGCCCACGGTGAGAAAGGTCAGCTGGAACGCGCCGAGCACGCTTTCCACCCCGTCGTTGCCCGCTTCGGCAGTAAAACCGCCGAGCAGCGCACCGGCGCACGCTACCCCAAGGCTCAGGGACAGTTGCGCCACCACCGAGAGCAAACTGTTGCCGCTGCTGGCCTGGGCGTCATCGAGGTCGATCAGGGTGACGGTGTTCATCGCGGTGAACTGCAAGGAGTTGATCGCGCCCAGCACCGCCAGCATTCCCAGTAGAAGCGGATAGGGCGTGTGCTCGCTGACCAGGCCCATGCTCGCCAGCATGATGCCCAGCGCCAGGGTGTTGCCGGTCAGCACGATGCGGTAGCCCAGGCGCTCGATCAACGGCCGGGCGATGGACTTGGCAAACATCGCCGCCGCCGCCAGCGGCAACATGCTCATCCCGGCTTCCGAGGGCGAATAACCCAGCGCCACCTGCAACAGCAGCGGTACCAGGAACGGCAGCGCGCCGCTGCCGAGCCGCGCAAACAGGTTGCCTAGAATGCCCACGGCAAAGGTGCGCGTCTTGAACAGCACCGGCGAGAACAGCGGGTTGTCGATATGCCCGGCGCGCAGCCAGTACGCCGCCAGGCACGCCAGCCCGCCAAACAGCAGCAACATCACGCGCAAATGCGGCAAGTGCAATTCGCCCAGGCCTTCCATGGCGATGGTGATCAGCACCATCGCCGCGCCAAACAGCACGAACCCCACGCTGTCGAAACGCGTGCGC
Source organism: Pseudomonas sp. TREG-RG-20F-10-E-6-01 (assembly GCF_022662455.1). Taxonomy (NCBI): domain Bacteria; kingdom Pseudomonadati; phylum Pseudomonadota; class Gammaproteobacteria; order Pseudomonadales; family Pseudomonadaceae; genus Pseudomonas; species Pseudomonas sp. TREG-RG-20F-10-E-6-01. Next base: position 17,651 of record NZ_JAKNQP010000012.1, read on the forward strand.
TCGCTGCCGCGCAGGTCGGGGATCAGTTTCCACACGGCGTAGCAACCGATCATGCCCACCGGCAGGTTGATCAGGAAGATCCAGTGCCAGGTCAGGTATTGCACCATCCAGCCGCCCATGGTCGGGCCGAGCAACGGGCCGAGCAGGCCGGGGATGGTAATAAAGCCCATGATCCGCACCAGTTCGGAGCGCGGATAAGCGCGTAAGACCACCAGCCGCCCCACCGGCAGCATCAGCGCGCCGCCCAAGCCCTGGATGACCCGCGCGCCTACCAACATGGTCAAGCTGCTGGACAGGGCGCACAGCAGCGAGCCAATGCTGAACAGCATGATCGCGCCAAAGAAGATTTTCTTGGTGCCGAAGCGGTCGGCGACCCAACCCGAGGCCGGGATCAGCAAGGCGACGGTGAGCATGTAAGCAATCACCACGCCTTGCATGCGCAGCGGGTTTTCCGCGAGGTCCCGGGCCATGGCCGGCAGTGCCGTGTTGAGAATCGTCCCATCCAGCGACTGCATGAAGAAGGCAATCGCCACCACCCAGGGGAGCCAGCGGGCGGTCTTGGCGTCGAGAGGGGCGCGATTGGGCATGAGCTACCTTTTTGTTAGCAGGCTATGTGTCGGCGATTATGCGCCATCCGTCGCTCCTTTTCCCACTGGCGGTTCGTCTAAATCTGACAATGTCGCGTGCGCTCCGACCAGATAATCCAGCAGCGCCCGGTGCACCGCCAGCGCAGCCTCGCGGGATTCAAGGTCGAGCAAGTGGCCGGTGTGTTCGGCGACGGCGAAGGTGCTGCGGCCCACGTATTTTTTGAACAGTTGGGCCTCCGCGGCCGGGGTGTACTCATCCAGCGCGCCGTTGATGAAATGCACCGGCGTTTCGATCTGCGTGAGCGCCGGCAAGTAGTTGCCATCGCCCAGCCCCAGTACCTGGTGGATATGAAAGCGCGCTTGGCGGTACTCGGTGGTGGCCATGTTCGACAGGTGCCGGTGGTTATTGCGCTTGAGGCGCGGTGACAGGTACTTGCCAACGGTCTCGTTGAGCAGGTGGCCAACGGCAGACTTGTCATCCGCTTCGATCAGCACGCGCACGCGCTCCACATAGTCGAGCATGGCCTGGTTGAGATTGGGCGCCAGGGCCATCACCACCGAGCTTTCGATAGAGGGCGGGTTGTGCGCCAGGGTCAGCAGCGTGGAGATGCCGCCCCAGGAGGCCGACACCAGGTGGCTGACCTGGAAGCGTTCCACCAGGGCACGCAGGATTTGGACTTCGTCGTCCTTGGTGACCAGGTCAAGGTTGCTGTTGTGCTCGCGCGAAAGGCCGGAGAACGGCAGATCGAACAGCAGCACATTGAAGTGTTCCGCCAGGCACTTGCTGGTGCGGGCGAAGGAGCGGGTGGTGGACAGTGCCCCATTGACCATCAGGACGGTTTTCTTTTCCGAATCGTTACCGAGCTGCTCAACGTGAACGTTGTAGTGTTTGAACAGCCCTTCTATGACAAAACTTCCATGGTCCATGTCAACGCTCCAGCTTGCCCAATCCAGGCAAGGTCATGCATCACGTGCGCACACGTGGGGTTGGTGGCGGGGTGCCACTAACCGTTATAACGAGGTTTTTTACGGGCGACAACATGCCGCACGGGGAGAAGTATGAGATGGGATTTTTCGGTAGGAAGGAGCTAAACGAGGGTGTAAGGAACGAGCACAGAACAGTGTGGGAGCTGGCTTGCCTGCGATGCAGTCACCTCGGTGTATCAGTGACACCGCAGTGATGCTATCGCAGGCAAGCCAGCTCCCACAGGGGGGTCGCAGTGCTTATAAGGTGAGAGTCAGGCGTTTGACCAAGGCGCCTGGCAACAAGTTGGACGCGGTATTGCGCTGGCTATACGTACTGGCCGACAACAGCAACTCACGCTCAGCGGTCAGCGCCTCGAGCTGCGAGCCGAGCAAACTGTAGACGCTGTCATCAAAGCGCATGGTGCTGACCGGCGCCTTGATCTCGCCGTCTTCCACCCAGAACGTGGCAAAGCGCGTCATGCCGGTCAGGCGGGCGGCCGGCAAATCCGAATAGTTCAGGTACCACAGGTTGCTGATGTACAGCCCGGTACCCAACTGCTTGAGGATATCGGCCTGGGCGAGGCCGCCCGCCGCCATCTGCAAGGCGCTGGGCGACTCGTCGCTGCTGGCGCCGTTGGTGCTCAGGCCGTATTCGGCGGCGCTGCGCGAGTTGATCAACTGGCCCTCGGCCTTGCCCGCGTTAATCAGCGTCACGTCCCCGCGCGGGTAGCCTTCGGTGGAGAACGCCTGGCTCAGCGAGCCGCTGATCTGCTCATCGACTTTGACCAATGGGCTCAACGACTGCTCACCGGCATACAGCTTTTGCAACGAGCTGGCTTTGCTGGCGATGGCCTGAGCGGAAAACCCGCCCCAGGTGATGATGCTGATGATTTCTTCCAGCGCCGCGGGGGCGAGGTAGGCGCGGTACTGCCCGGGGGCGAGCTTGTGCAGTGGGCGGCCAAGAAACTCTAGTTGCTCGCGAGCCTGCTGCAAGCGTGCGCTGAATTCGGCGCTGTCCCAGGTGTGCCCGGCGTAGCTGGCTTTGACCGCTTCGCCGTTGGCGTGGAACAGGCTGAAATCGAAGTTGAAGCTGTTGGCCTGATGCCAGCCAAACGCGCCGTCCGAACTGGCGAACCCTCGGGTGATCGGGCCAGCAGCGTAAAAGCCGACCAGGTCCACGCCTTCTGCGGCCTGGCTGATGTCTTCCAGCACTTGGGCCAGTTCCGGCAGCGGTCGTAGCTGCTCGTTATGGCTTTGCCAGGCATTGTGGTTCAGCAGCAGGTACGGGTCCTGTGGCAGCAAAGGCAAGGTTTCGCGCAACTGTTGCAGGCCATCGGCGAGGCGCTGGCGGTCCAGTTCCGGCTCACCGGCCAAGGTAATGCCGAGGTCGGCGTGGCGGCCGTCGTTGATCAGCTTGAGGTTGAGGCTGGCCTGTTGCACCTGGCCGGCCTGGCGCACCTGGGCGTGGTTGAAGCGTACGAACTCGGATGATTCGTCTGCGTAGCCGAGGTGAAATTGTTCCTGGTCGGTGATGGCCTGCTTGAGCCAGTCCACCAGTGCCTTGAAGTTGTTCATCAGGCATCTCCCCCAAATACGTCGACATCACTGAATACACACGCCGGTGACGCGTGACCCACGCGAATCACCTGGTTGGGCTCGCCTTTGCCGCAGTTCGGCGTGCCCAACACCTTGAACGTGCTGGCGTCGCCGACGGCGCTGAGCTTGCGCCAGAACTGCGCAGAAATTGCACGGTAGTTGGGGTTCTTCACCACGCCTTTAAGCTCGCCGTTTTCGATCAGTTGGCCCCACTCGCAGCCGAACTGGAACTTGTTGCGCGCATCATCAATGGACCATGAGCGGTTGGTGCTCATCAGAATGCCGTGCTCGATGCCGCTGATCAGCTCGGCCTGGGTTTTGTCGCCGGCCTCGATGTTCAAGTTGGCCATGCGGTCGATCGGCGCGCGGTTCCAGCTGCACGCGCGGCTGTTAGCGACCCCGCCGAGCCCCGAGCGAAATTGCGACAGCGCGCCGCCCAACGGCTTGAGCAGCAGGCCATCGCGGATCAGGAACTGCTTGGTGGCGCGGGTGCCGTCGTCGTCATGGCTGTAGCTGGCGAGCTGCTCGGGGATGTCCGGGTCGAAGGTCACGTTGAGCAGCGGTGAGCCGTATTGCAGGTGGCCGAAGTCGCTGGCCTTCACAAAGCTGGTGCCGGCGTAATTGCGCTCATCACCCAGGATGCGGTCCAGTTCCAGCGGGTGGCCGATGGACTCGTGGATCTGCAGGATCATCTGGTCGGGCATCAGCAGCAGGTCGCGCGGGCCGTTGGGTGTGTTGGGCGCGAGCAGCAGTTGCAGGGCTTCGTCGGCCACCTGGCGGGCGGCGCCGGCCAGGCCGAAGCGGCGAATCACGTTCGCACTGCCTTGCTGGCCGAAGTTGGTGCCGCCCAGGGTGCGGGTCTGGCTGTCGTTGCCGTCAAACGCGGTGACGCTCAGGCCCGGGTAGACGAAACGCTGAGCCTGGCGCAGTTCGGCACCGGCGCTGTTGAGGTAGATCTGCTCCACACGGGTGGTGCCCAGGCTGACTTCCCAGCTGACCAGGCGCTCGTCCTTGGGCACGCTGGCAGACTCATCGCCCAACAATTGGTAGCAGTCGCTCAAGGACGGGAAGGGCTGGTCGAGGTCCGGTGACAGGTAGTCGGCGACGTCACTGGAGACCGGCTGCGTGTGCAGGTCGAGCAGGGCGTGGGGCAAGATCCGCCGGGCTTGCTGTTCAGCGCGCTCAAGGGCGGCTTGCAGGCCGGCAAGCGAGATGTCGTTGGTAGCGGCGTAGGCTTCCACGCCGTTGAGACGCACGGTGAGCATGGCGCCCTCGTCGTGGTTCAGGTGTGGTGGCTCGGCGACGTTCTTGCGGACCGACAGGTATTGGCCGGATTCGCGGACGTAACGCAGCGAGAAAAATTCGGCGCGGGTGCGCAGGGCACTGAAGTGCTTTTTGAGAGTGGCGTGGTGATCGAACATGGGGCCTTCCTTGTGGGCGGCTCATCGCGGGCAGGCAACAGAGTAGGCCTGGGCTGGGAGCTGATCAAGGAAAGAGGTTTTGCAGCGTCTGGTCGGGCCCTATCGGGGGCAAGCCCCCTCCCACATTTTGACCCTGTGCACCCGATCAAGTGTGGTAGGGGGCTTGCCCCCGATAGGAGCGCCGCGGTGTATCAGTTACTGCGCGGTCGGGCCGACTTCACGCATCGGCTTGCCACGCACCGGCGCATCGCCTGCGACGTAGTAGTCGGCGGTGCTGCGCGGCAACGGTTGGCGGCCACGGATCTTGTCGGCGATTTTCTCGGCGATCATGATCGTCGGCGCGTTCAGGTTGCCGGTGGTGATGATCGGCATGATCGACGCATCCACAACGCGCAGACCCTGCATGCCATGCACACGGCCTTCGCCATCCACTACAGCCATCTCGTCGGTGCCCATCTTGCACGAGCAGGATGGGTGGAACGCGGTCTCGGCGTGCTCGCGGATGAACTTGTCGAGTTGCTCGTCGGTTTGCACTTCAATACCCGGGCTGATTTCGCGGCCACGGTAGGGGTCCAGCGCCGGCTGCTGCATGATTTCACGGGTCAGGCGGATGCCGTCACGGAATTCCTGCCAGTCCTGCTCAGTGGCCATGTAGTTGAAGAGGATGCTCGGGTAGTCCCGTGGGTTCTTCGACTTCAATTGCACGCGGCCACGGCTTGGCGAACGCATGGAACCCATGTGGGCCTGGAACCCGTGCTCTTTCACACCGTTGCTGCCGTTGTAGTTAATCGCCACCGGCAGGAAGTGGTACTGGATGTTCGGCCATTCGAATTCCGGACGCGAACGGATAAAACCGCCGGCCTCGAACTGGTTGCTGGCGCCGATGCCGGTGCCGTTGAACAGCCACTCGGCACCAATCGCAGGCTGGTTGTACCAGAGCAGCGACGGGTACAGCGACACCGGTTGGGTGCAGGCGTATTGCAGGTACAGCTCAAGGTGGTCCTGCAGGTTTTCGCCGACGCCTGGCAGGTCATGAACCACCGGGATGTCGAGGCTTTCGAGCAGTTTGGCCGGGCCCACACCGGAGCGTTGCAGCAGTTGCGGCGAAGCGATTGCGCCGCTGCACACCAATACTTCTTTGCGCGCGCGGGCTTCAACGCGCTCTTCGGCAGCGCCGATCAGGTAACGCACGCCAACGGCACGCTTGCCTTCAAACAAGACTTTGTCGGTGAGGGCGTGGGTGACGATGGTCAGGGTCGAACGCTTTTTAGCTGTGTCCAGGTAACCGCGTGCGGTGCTGGCGCGACGGCCTTTAGGCGTGACAGTACGGTCCATCGGGCCGAAGCCTTCTTGCTGGTAGCCGTTCAAGTCTTCGGTGCGCGGGTAGCCGGCCTGCACGCCGGCTTCAACCATGGCGTGGAACAGCGGGTTATTGCCGGCTTTCGGCGTGGTCACGCTGACCGGGCCTTCGCCACCGTGGTAGTCGTTCGGGCCGATGTCGCGGGTTTCGGCTTTACGGAAATACGGCAGGCAGTCGAGGTAAGTCCAGTTTTCCAGACCTGGCAGCTTCGACCAGTTGTCGTAGTCCATCGCGTTGCCACGGATGTAGCACATGCCGTTGATCAGCGAGGAGCCGCCCAGGCCCTTGCCGCGACCGCATTCCATCCGGCGACCGTCCATGTGCGGCTCTGGATCGGTTTCGTAGGCCCAGTTGTAGCGGCGGCCTTGCAGCGGGAACGCCAGCGCGGCCGGCATTTGGGTACGGAAGTCAAAACGGTAATCCGGGCCGCCGGCTTCCAGCAGCAGGACGGTGACGCCTTCGTCTTCGGTCAGACGGGTCGCCAGGGTGTTACCGGCGGAGCCGGCACCCACAATGATGTAATCGTATTCTTGGGACATTGGATGCACCCTCTTTGAAGTGTGGTCAGGTCGGGCCTCATCGGGGGCAGCCCCCTCCCACAATTTGAATTGTGAATACCTTCAAATGTGGGAGGGGGCTTGCCCCCGATGAGGCCTCGCAGGCAATACAACGCTCGGGTGTTAGAACACCGAGGCGTAGTCGCCCAGCTCAACCTGTACCGATTTGATGCGGGTGAAGTTGTTCAGCGAGCTGATGCCGTTCTCACGGCCCACACCGGATTGCTTGTAGCCACCGACCGGCATCTTGGCGTCGGATTCGCCCCAGGCGTTGATCCAGCAGATACCCGCTTCCAGCTGATGAATCACGCGGTGAGCGCGGTTCAGGTCTTTGGTCACAAGGCCAGCAGCCAGGCCGAAGTCGGTGTCGTTGGCACGGCGGATCACTTCTTCTTCGGTCTCGTAAGTGAGGATGCTCATCACTGGGCCGAAGATTTCTTCACGGACGATGGTCATCTCGTCGGTGCAGTCGGTGAACACGGTCGGGGCCACGTAGGCGCCTTTGGCGAAGTTGCCATCGGTCAGACGGTCGCCGCCGCACAGGACGCGGGCGCCTTCTTCCTTACCTTTGGCGATGTAGCCGAGCACGCTTTCCATGTGGGCGAAGCTGACCAGCGGGCCGAAGTTGGTGTTCTCGTCTTGCGGGTCGCCGATGCGGATGCGCGCAACACGCTCAACAATCTTGGCTTCGAAGGCCGCCTGCAGGTGCTTAGGCACGAACACGCGAGTGCCGTTGGTGCAGACCTGGCCGGAGCTGTAGAAGTTGGCCATCATCGCGATGTCGGCCGCGCGATCCAGGTCGGCGTCTTCGAACACGATCAGCGGCGACTTGCCGCCCAGTTCCATGGTGACTTCTTTGAGCGAGGAGCTCGAAGCGCTGGCCATGACTTTCTTGCCGGTGTCGGTGCCGCCGGTGAACGAGACTTTCTCGATGCGCGGGTGCTCGGTCAGCCAGGTGCCGACTTCACGGCCGCTGCCCGTCAGGACGTTGAACACGCCAGCCGGCACGCCAGCTTCGGTGTAGATCTCGGCCAGTTTCAGGGTGGTCAGCGAGGTGACTTCGCTTGGTTTGAAGATCATCGCGTTACCGGCAGCCAGGGCCGGTGCGGATTTCCACAGGGCGATCTGGATCGGGTAGTTCCACGCGCCGATACCGGCCACCACGCCCAGCGGCTCGCGGCGGGTGTAGACGAACGACGTGTCGCGCAGCGGGATCTGCTCGCCTTCGATGGCCGGCACCAGGCCTGCGTAGTATTCCAGCACGTCGGCGCCGGTGACGATGTCGACGTATTGGGTTTCGGAGAAGGCTTTACCGGTGTCCAGGGTTTCCAGCGCGGCCAGCTCATCGTTGCGCTCGCGCAGGATGTCGACGGCACGGCGCAGGATGCGCGAACGCTCCATGGCGGTCATCGCGGCCCAGATTTTCTGGCCTTTTTCGGCGCTGACCACGGCACGTTCAACGTCTTCCTTGGTAGCACGTTGCACTTGGGCGAGAACTTCACCGTTAGCCGGGTTGATGGCTTCGAAGGTGGCATCGCTGCCAGCGTCGCTGTAGCCGCCGTCAATGTAGAGTTTTTGCAGTTCGAAACGGGCCATAAAGTCCTCGCAAGTGCATAAGTGGTTGGCGTTACCCGCCGCCGGTGAGCCATGGGGTTTCTGGCAACACTGAGCGGCAGACGTTCAGGGGTTGAGCGGTTATGTGTGCTCTAACTCACCTGCTTGGCCAATTGGAAATCCATGTATTCGTAAGCGATCCGTTGCGCCTGCTCCGTGTCGAAAGCGTCTCCCGACAGGGCGCCGCGCAACCACAAACCGTCGATCAGGGCCGCCAGTCCTCTGGCTGCTTTGCGTGCGTGCGGCAGCGGCAGCACTCGGCGGAACTGGCAGCACAGGTTGGAATACAGACGTTGATCGTTGATCCGCTGCAACCTGTGCAATGACGGGTGATGCATGCTGGTGGCCCAGAAGGCCAGCCAGGTTTTCATTGCCGGTCCGTTGACCTGGCTGGCGTCGAAGTTGCCCTCGATGATCACCCGAAGGTGCGCCCGTGGGCTGTCGTCCTTCAGCGCTTGCCTGCGTTCGTGGACGTTCTCGATCAGCACATTCATCAAGTACCGCATCGTCGCGGCGATCAGGCCGTTCTTGTCCTGAAAGTAGTGACTGATGATGCCGTTCGAGACGCCGGCCAAACGGGCGATCAGCGCAATGCTGGCATCTCCCATTCCGACCTGATCGATGGCCGTCAAGGTGGCTTCGATCAACTGCTGGCGGCGTATGGGTTGCATACCGACCTTGGGCATGTAGCACCTCTCCTTAGGCCTGCCGTTGGGCGATAAACGTCCGTCGGCTTGAAGGCCAGTCTATTTTGTTTTGATTGAACGTTCAATCAACAAAGAATAAGATCTGCGACAAATGGTCGCGACCTGCAGATATTTCCTACCTGTGAGCCACTGCCTCTGACACCTGCAAAAACCCTTGAAACAGGCCGTATCAGGGCCTGGCCGCTGCTTCGGCGCGGCTCAAGAATTTTCGGGGTGTCTTTATAACACCCGTCCGTCGACTGCCGAAAAATCGATGTCCCGGGATAACCGTTGCCTTGTGTTTCTCTCTCGCACTGCCCGGAGCATCTGCGCCATGAGTTCTGCCTCTCTTATAAAGACCCCGCCGGAAAAGGTCCGGGTCAACGGTTGGGTGTTCTACACCTCCACCGCGCTCATTCTATTGTTGACCGCCATTCTGATCATCGCCCCGCAGGAGGCCGGGCGCATGCTCGGCGTAGCACAGGCGTGGCTGTCGAAAAGCTTCGGCTGGTACTACATGGTGGTCATCGCTGCCTACCTGGTGTTTGTGGTCGGCCTGGCGTTTTCGTCCTACGGCAAGTTGAAACTGGGCAGCAAGGACGACACCCCGGACTTCAGCTACGGCGCCTGGGCCGGCATGCTGTTCTCGTCGGGCATCGGCATCTCGCTGTTGTACTTCGGTGCCTCGGAGCCGTTGGACCACTACTTCAACCCGCCCGAAGGCGCGGCTGCCAGCAATAGCGCGGCACGCCAGGCGCTGCAACTGACGTTCCTGCACTGGGGCCTGCACGGCTGGGCGATCTATGCCTTGGTCGGCCTGGCCGTGGCGTACTTCGCGTATCGCCATAACCAGCCGCTGGCCTTGCGTTCGGCGTTGTACCCGCTGGTGGGCGAGCGTTGGGTGAAGGGCGCGGCCGGCCACGCGGTGGACGGCTTCGGCATGTTCGTGACCCTGCTGGGCCTGGTGACCAACCTGGGGATTGGCGCGATGCAGGTGTCGTCGGGGCTTGAAAACCTGTTCGGCATGGCGCACAGCAACACCAACCTGTTGATCGTGATCATCGTGATGAGCACCGTGGCGACCATCGCCGCCGTGTCGGGTGTGGAGAACGGCATTCGCCGCCTGTCCAACCTCAACATCGTGCTGTTCAGCGGCTTGCTGATCTTTGTGCTGTTGTTCGGCCCGACCCTGCACCTGCTCAATGGCTTGGTGCAGAACACCGGTGACTACCTCAACGGTATCGTGCTGAAAACTTTCGACCTGTATGTGTACGAAGGCGACGCCGACAAGACCGAGCGCTGGATGGGCCTGTGGACGCTGTTCTACTGGGCCTGGTGGATTTCCTGGGCGCCATTCGTGGGCATGTTCATCGCGCGTATTTCCCGTGGCCGCACCGTGCGTGAACTGGTGGCCGGCGTGCTGCTGATCCCGCTGGGGTTCACCTTGGCGTGGTTGTCGATCTTCGGTAACTCGGCGCTGGACCTGGTGCTCAACCACGGTGCCGTGGAGTTGGGCAAGACGGCGCTGGAACAACCGTCGATGGCCATCTACCAATTGCTGGAGCATTACCCGGCGTCGAAAATTGTGATCGGCGTGTCGATCTTCGTGGGCTTTGTGTTGTTCCTGACCCCGGCGGATTCCGGCGCGGTGATGATGGCCAACCTGTCGTGCAAAGGCGGCAATGTGGACGAAGATGCGCCGCACTGGCTGCGGATCTTCTGGTCGGTCGTGATCACCCTGGTGACCATCGGCCTGCTGTTTGCCGGCAACTTCGAAGCCATGCAAACCATGGTGGTGCTGGCGGGGCTGCCGTTTTCGGTGGTGCTGATTCTGTTCATGTTCGGTTTGCACAAGGCCATGCGCCAGGACGTGGCCATCGAACAGGAGCAAGCGCAATTGGCTGAGCGTGGCCGCCGTGGTTTCAGCGAGCGTCTGACCGCGCTGGACCTGCAACCGAGCCAGGCCACCGTGCAGCGCTTTATGGACAAGCATGTCACGCCGGCGTTGGAAGAGGCGGCGACGGCGTTGCGTGAGCAAGGGCTGGAAGTGCAGACCTTGTTGGGCAAATCCAAGCGTTGCATCGGTGTGCGCATCGAGATGGAAGAGGGCAACCCGTTTGTCTATGAGGTGAGCCTGGATGCTTACTCGTCGGCACCGAGCGACTTGCCTGAAGAAGAGCGCACGCGTTACTACCGGGCCGAGGTCTACCTGCACAACGGACCTCAAGAGTACGACCTGATGGGCTTTGCCCAGGAACAGATCACCCGGGACGTGCTCGATCAGTTTGAAAGCCATCGGCAGCTCCTTGGCCGTGTCTATAGCTGATAGTTGAAGACGGGTGGTGTCCTCACCGACACCACTGAGTCCAAATATGTAAACAGCACTAAATGTGGGAGGGGGCTTGCCCCCGATAGCAATGTGTCAGTCAGTACTTCTGTTACTGATACACCGCAATCGGGGGCAAGCCCCCTCCCACATTGACCCAGTTTCTACATTGAGATGTGCAGTGTTTGTCAGCCCAGGTTCTTGCCTAGCAGGGCATGGTAAAGCTCGCTGTCCCCCAAAATCCCCACCACCTGGTTGTTGTTATGCAGCACCAGCTTGTTGCCGGTGTGATAACGAATCTGCAATGCATCGCGCATGCCGATATTGGAATCCACCAGCGTCGGTACCCGGCCCAACCCTTCCACGGCTTGCCCCGGTGCCCAGTTCTGCAGGTTCATCACCGCGCCATTCTGGCGGGCGCCCTGGATCGTGTTGCCTTCGGCCAGGTCCAGCCAGGAATCGCCGCCCGGATCGAGGCACACCGAGCCGTTGACCCGCGTGCAGTTGTCCAGCGTGCGCATCAGGCTACGGCCGCACAGCACGTTCAGCGGGTTGGTATGCGCGACGAAGGTGCGCACATAGTCATCCGCCGGGTTCAGCACGATCTCTTCCGGCACGCTGTACTGGATGATCTTGCCGTCTTTCATGATCGCGATGCGGCTACCCAATTTGAGCGCCTCATCCAGGTCGTGGCTCACAAACACAATGGTCTTGCTCAGCTTGCGTTGCAGCTCCAGCAGTTCATCCTGCAGGCCCTGGCGGATCAGCGGGTCGAGGGCGGAGAAGGGTTCGTCCATCAGCAGGATATCGGCGTCCATCGCCAACGCGCGGGCCAGGCCGACGCGCTGCTGCATACCGCCGGACAACTCGTCGGGCTTCTTGTTGCGCCATTGGGCCAGGCCCACCAGTTCGAGCTTTTCATCCACCAGCGCGCGGCGTTCTTTCTCCGGACGGCCCTGCATCTCAAGGCCGAAGCTGATGTTTTCACGCACCGTCAGCCACGGCATCAATGCGAATTTCTGGAACACCATGGCGATGCGCTTGGTGCGCATCATTTTCAGCTCGGCCGGCGTGCATGAAGCGATGTCGATCTGGCGACCTTCATGCTCCACAAACAGTTGGCCACGGCTGACGGTGTTGAGGCCGTTGATGCAGCGCAGCAAGCTCGACTTGCCGGAGCCGGACAGGCCCATCAGCACGCAGATCTCGCCTTTCTCGATGTCCAGGCTGGCTTTTTCAACGCCGACAATCTGCCCGGTCTTTTTCAGGATTTCGTTGCGGTGCATGCCCTGGTCGAGCAGCTTGAGGGCTTCGCGCGGGTCTTTGGAGAAGATCACATCGACATTGTCGAATCGGATAATGCTCATGCATCACCCCCTACTTTGGCGTCGGGTTGTTTGCAGATGCGGTCGAGCATGATGGCCAGCAACACGATAGCCAGGCCGGCTTCAAAGCCCAGGGCGATGTCGGCGGTGTTGAGTGCGTTGACCACCGGCTTGCCGAGGCCGTCAGCGCCCACCAGGGCCGCGATCACCACCATCGACAACGACAGCATGATGCATTGGGTAATGCCGGCGGCAATGCTCGGCATGGCGTGGGGCAGTTCAATGCGTGAGAGCAACTGACGGCGCGAGCAGCCAAAGGCCTTGCCGGCGTCCATCAATTCTTGCGGCACATCACGGATGCCCAGGTAGGTCAGGCGGATCGGCGCGGCAATCGCGAACACCACCGTGGAAATCAGCCCAGGCACCACACCCAGCCCGAAGAGGGTCAGGGTAGGGATGAGGTAGACGAAGGTCGGCACGGTCTGCATCAGATCGAGCACCGGCCGCATCAGGGTGTAGAACATCGGTTTGTGCACGGCAACAATGCCCAGCGGCACGCCGATGACCACGCAGACCAGGGTGGCGAACAGCACCTGCGCGAGGGTTTCCATGGTTTCCTGCCAGTACCCCAGGTTCAGGATCAGCAGGAAGGAGGCGATGACAAACACCGTCAGGCCCCATTTGCGTTGAATGAAGTGAGCGAGTAGCGCAATCAGACCGATCAATGCCAGCGGATTGAACCAGGTCAGCGCAAACGTCACGCCGTGGATCATCGTTTCCAGGGTCGATGCGATTGCGTCGAAGTAGTTGGCACCGTGTTGGGTCAACCATTCGACGAAGGCAGCGATGTACTGGCCTAGTGGGATTTTATGTTCAGTCAGCATGGTAGTGAATGTCCACATGCGAAGGGGAAAACATCCCGGGCCAGCGCACCGGCCCGGGGTCAGCGATTACTTGTCCAGGTAAGCTTTGACGGCCTCCAAACCGGGTTTGCCATCCACGGTGGTCACACCGGCCAGCCAGGTGTCGAGCACTTGCGGGTTCTTCTTCAGCCAGGCTTTGGCCGCGGCGTCAGGCTTCATCTTGTCGTCAAGGACGTTACCCATCAGGGTGCTTTCCATGTTCAAGGTGAACGACAGGTTTTTCAGCAATTGGCCAACGTTGCTGCATTCCTGGGTGTAGCCCTTGCGAACGTTGGTGTAGATGGTGGCCTGGCCGTAGTTGGGGCCGAACGAGTCGTCACCGCCGGTCAGGTACTTCATCTTGAAGCGGGTGTTCATCGGGTGCGGTTCCCAGCCCAGGAACACGATGGCCTGGTCACGCTTGGAGGCGCGTTCCACTTGCGAGAGCATCCCGGCTTCGCTGGACTCGACCACTTTGAAGCCGGCGGTTTTCAGGCCGAAGGCGTCTTTGTCGATGAGGGTCTGGATGGTGCGGTTGCCGTCGTTACCCGGCTCGATCCCGTAGATCTTGCCGCCCAGTTCATCCTTGAATTTGACGATGTCGGCGAAGTCTTTCAGGCCCTTGTTGTACAGCGCCTCCGGGACCGCCAGGGTGTATTTGGCGTTTTCCAGGTTGGCGCGCACGGTTTCCACGGTGCCGGCATCACGGTACTGCTTGATGTCGTTTTCCATGGTCGGCATCCAGTTGCCGAGGAAGATGTCCATGTTCTTGCCGTCGGCCAGTGACTTGTAAGTCACCGGTACCGAAATCATCGTGGTGCGCGGCTTGTAGCCCAGGCCCTTGAGGACTTCGCTGGTGGTCGCGGTCGTGACGGTGATGTCGGTCCAGCCGACATCGGAGAAGTTGACGGTCTTGCACTGTTCCGGTTCTGCAGCGTGTGCCACAACTGGCAGACTCAGCATGGCGGCCAACAACAACGAGGGTGAACCTTTCATCGGGGTAGACTCCTGTGTCTTTTCTGGCGGCATTCGCCGCGCTTTATATGTGTTGCGGTTGGGGCGTGCATCGAGGCGACGGCACGGTGCCTTGCAAACGAGTCGAGACTGATCATGTACCAGTGAAAATCTGACGCCTACAGGGGGCGTCGTATCCAGTACAGGGATGGTCGTATCCAGTGTCGGTGACGTCGCTTACAGGTTTTTCCAATGGCAAAACCGCAGTTTTTACCGATCTGCACCGCTAAAAACGGCCAAAACGCCCGATCGCACGAGGGCGGCGTTGGTGAGCATGGTTACGTCGGTGTGAGACGCCGTGAGGGCAAGCAAAAGCTTGATGATGCCGCCATCTGGGCGATCTGAGCGTAGCACCTCGTTCAAGCCTGGCCGTGCTTATCGAGGAGTTCTACCGCAATGGCTATCAGTGTTTTCGACCTGTTCAAGATCGGCATCGGGCCTTCTAGTTCTCACACCGTCGGCCCCATGCGCGCCGCGGCGTTGTTCGTCCAGGCATTACGTGAACGTGAACTGTTGGAACAGGTCAGGCGCGTTGAAGTTCAGCTGTACGGCTCCTTGTCGGCCACCGGCATCGGCCACGGCAGCGACACCGCCACCATCATGGGCCTGATGGGCGAATGGCCGGACGCAATCGACCCGACGCACATCGGCCTGCGTATTCATACCCTGCGCGAGACCGACACGCTCTTGCTCGACGGCCGCCTGCCGGTGCCCTTCGTCTGGGCGCGCGACATGCGCCTGCTTGACGAAAACCTGCCGTTTCACCCTAACGCCATGACCCTTGTGGTGTTCGGCGATGACGGCGAGCTGCACCGCGATACCTACTATTCGGTCGGCGGCGGTTTTGTGGTGGACCAGGCCCAGGCGCAAAGCGGCGTGGCGGATATGGACCGCACCGAGCTGCCGTACGATTTTTCCAGCGCTGTAGAGCTGTTGCAGCTGTGCAAAACCCATAACCTGCGCGTGGCCGAGTTGATGCTGGCCAACGAAAAGACCTGGCGCGGCGAAGAAGAAATCCGCAGCGGCCTGATGAAACTCTGGCGCGCCATGCAGGATTGCGTGGAGCAGGGCCTCAAGCACGAAGGCATCCTGCCCGGTGGTTTGAACGTGCGGCGCCGCGCCGCCAAGTTGCACCGCAGCTTGCAGGAGTTGAACAAGCCGAATGTGATTGGCTCGACCTTGAGCGCGATGGAGTGGGTCAACCTGTTCGCCCTGGCGGTGAATGAGGAAAACGCAGCGGGTGGGCGCATGGTCACCGCACCGACCAATGGCGCGGCGGGGATCATCCCGGCGGTGCTGCACTACTTCATGAAATTCAGCGACGAGGTGACCGAAGCCAACGTGGTCGACTATTTGCTCAGCGCGGCGGCCGTGGGAATTTTGTGCAAAAAGAACGCCTCGATTTCCGGCGCCGAAGTCGGCTGCCAGGGTGAAGTGGGTTCGGCGTGCGCCATGGCCGCGGCGGGGCTGGCGGAAATCCTTGGCGCCACGCCGGAACAATTGTGCAACGCCGCCGAAATCGGCCTGGAACACAACCTCGGCCTGACCTGCGACCCGGTGGGCGGGCTGGTGCAAGTGCCGTGCATCGAGCGCAACGCGATTGCCGCGGTAAAAGCCATCAACGCGGCGCAGATGGCGCTGCGTGGCGATGGCCAGCACTTTATCTCCCTGGACCGGGTGATCCGCACCATGCGCGATACCGGCGCGGACATGCACGACAAGTACAAGGAAACCTCGCGGGGCGGGTTGGCGGTGAGTGCTGTCGAGTGCTGAGACCGAGTTGCGGCTAATCGGGGGCAAGCCCCCTCCCACACTTGAAGGTATTCACAATTCAAAAGGTGGGAGGGGGCTTGCCCCCGATAGCGGTAGTCCGTCCAACACTGCTCATAAAGTGAACACCCGGCCCCAAAAGCGCCACCTTTTAGCGCGTCGCAAACAGACAAGTAGCCCTCAGACGATTCCTCGCCCGACCACCCGTCACCTGTGCGTGCGGTGACAGACTTTTCCCACGCGCTCAAAGCGCCTTCCCACAAGTGCTACCGATCTGCTCACACCCCGTGAGCAGGCTCACTCCAGCGGCCTTTTCGGGGCCTATCCCGCACTCCTTACGCGGGCTTATATAGACGCGTCATCAGGTCGTTTTCAGGAGTTATTGAATGGCCATTCAATTTTAGGCATGGCATTTGCTCTATCAATTCAAAGCCTCTCCTTTCCAGGGTGAGCGCAATAACAAGAGCCTCGCCTGAGGCCATCACCCGCTTTGTGTGAGGAGATACCGCGATGACGTCGTTCAACTCCGGGGCTCAACCCCAGAACCGTGCGCCTCAATCCATCGGCTTTTTGCTGCTGGACAATTTCACGCTGATTTCCCTGGCCTCGGCAGTGGAACCGCTGCGCATGGCCAACCAGCTGTCCGGCCGCGAGCTGTATCGCTGGACAACCCTGAGTGTCGACGGCAACCAGGTGTGGGCCAGCGACGGTCTGCAAATCACCCCCGATGCCTCCATGCACAAAGCCCCGGCCCTGGACACTGTGATCGTGTGCGGCGGCGTGGGAATCCAGCGTACCGTTACCCGTGAGCACGTCTCGTGGCTGCAAAGCCAGGCGCGTCAGTCGCGTCGTCTTGGCGCGGTGTGCACCGGCAGTTGGGCCCTGGCCTGCGCCGGTTTGCTCGACGGTTTTGATTGCAGCGTGCACTGGGAATGCCTGGCGTCGATGCAGGAAGCCTTCCCGCGCGTGGCCATGAGCACGCGCCTGTTCACCCTCGACCGCAACCGCTTCACCAGCTCTGGCGGCACCGCGCCGTTGGACATGATGCTGCACCTGATCAGCCGCGACCACGGCCGTGAATTGTCCGCCGCCATCTCCGAAATGTTTGTGTACGAACGCATCCGCAACGAACAGGATCACCAGCGCGTGCCGCTCAAGCACATGCTCGGCACCAACCAGCCGAAGCTGCAGGAAATCGTCGCGCTGATGGAAGCCAACCTCGAAGAGCCGATCGACCTGGACGAGCTGGCGGTGTACGTCGCCGTGTCGCGTCGTCAGCTGGAGCGGTTGTTCCAGAAATACCTGCACTGCTCGCCGTCGCGCTACTACCTTAAGCTGCGCCTGATCCGTGCACGGCAGTTGCTCAAGCAAACACCGATGTCGATCATCGAAGTGGCCTCGGTGTGCGGGTTTGTGTCCACGCCGCACTTCTCCAAGTGCTACCGCGAATACTTCGGCATTCCGCCGCGCGATGAGCGCGTAGGGTCCAACACTACCCAACAAGTGGCGATGATGCCGATTCCACAGGCGCTGGTGTTGTCACCGTTGTCCGGGCCGATGTCGGCGTTGAGCCAGGCCAGGAACGAGTCTACGTTTGCGAGTGTCAGGCTCTAACCCAACCTGGTGGCGAGCGGGCTTGCCCCGCGTTGGGCTGCGCAGCGGCCCCAAAACCGCGTGTTGAGGTTCGTCTGATACACCGCATTGCCTGGATTGGGGCTGCTGCGCAGCCCAACGCGGGACAAGCCCGCTGGCCACAGGGGATTGTCAGGCGCCGGAGTTCTGCTTGAACTGCACCAACGCCGGCAACAACTGCTTGTCGATCGCCTGGCGTACGGCCGGCAAGATCGTCGCACTGCCGGTGTACATCTGTTCCACCATGCTCTTGAGCGCCTTGGCCCGCGCAGCGCTCAAACCACGTACCGCGCACTCGCAAGCCTGCTCGGCGGTGGCACCGCTGGAGACTTCAAAACCCAGCGAGCGCAGTTGGCCCAGCAGGTCATCCTGGTCAATCAAATCCGCGTGCATCATGACGTTCATCCTGGTGTAGGGAGCGGGGACTGACTGGGATTCTGGTAGGCCCCCGGCCGGTCGGCAAGGGCAGAATTGACGAATGGCTCATATGGCTATGAGCAGGTCGTTTTCGGGTCATTTACCGACAGAAGTATTAGGCACACTGAATGCCAGGCACGCAGCTTGAAGGTTTGGTCACCCTCGGGATGTCACGCTCACACCAAGCACTCTGCCCCGGTCTTGTCACGGCTTGATCGGGGCTTTTTTTGCCTGGGTTTTGTGGTGACTGCACTGGCCTCTTCGCGAGCAAGCCCGCTCCCACATTTGACTGCATTCCAACTTTGGAACTCGGTCTAATGTGGGAGCGGGCTTGCCCGCGAAGGCCGCACCTCGGTCTACCTTTGCAACACCAATATCCTGGACAACAACTCATCCCGGTCGATGTAACACCCCTGGAAATGCCGCGCCCCGGAGGCCGGGTCAAACGCATTGCGCGCATGCAACGTGCGGTGGTTATCAAAGCACCACAACTCCCCCGGATTCAGCCGTTTGACCAGCCTGAAACGGTCCTCGCGGGTCATCGCAATAAAGCGCCGATACGCGCGATACAACAACGGCATCTGCTCCACCGGCGCCTCGAACGGCCCGCGCAAAAAGTTGGCCATGCGGATCTCCGCCACGTCTCCCAAGGCATCCAGCGCAATGATCGGCGCCAGGCGGCGGTAGTCGCTGTGACGGTCTTTATTGCGAAACTCCACGGGGATTTCACACAACGCACGAAACGCTTCAGGGTCTTCGCTGCGCAGTGCATGGGCGATGGCGAACCCGTCGACAAAAATGCTCTCGCCGCCGGTGGCCTCGTTCACCAGGCAATGCAGAAATTGCAGCCCCGGTTGCAACTCCCGCGTTGGCAAATCGCTGTGCAACGGCAGGTTGAAAGCGGTGTAGGCATTGCTGTCGGCATCGGCCTTGGACCGCACGTTGAACAGCACACCGAAGTTGCTCTCGCGGATAAACGAAATGCGCTTGGCGATCAGCGCCAGCGAGCCAGGTTCGGTGGGCACGCCACGGATTTGCGTGAGGCCCGCGTCACGCAAGGCCAGCAACCATTGCAGCAAGATGTTCGGATCCTCCATCACGCCCACATAGTCGAAAACGGGCAACGCGAAGGTGCTGTCCCATCGCTGCGATGCTGGTTTGGCTGCACGGCGTTCGGCGCGTGATGCGTCGTCATAGGCATGGGCGCGCAACCAGCCCGGATCGTAGTGGCTGCGATGGCCGCCGCTCCATTGCACGCTCAGGCATCCCTGATCGATCTGCGCGCTGACGGCAGTCAGGTGTTCGTCCACATCGACAATCTCGAACACCTGCTCGCGGGTCACGCTGTACACGCATTGCGCGCACGGGCAGTTGTCGCGCAGCCACTGATGATGAAATGGGCTAACCCGGCCATCGGCCCATCGCACGCGTAGCTGATCGGTCAGCACCTGCACCTCGGCGAGGTTGCTGATGGTTGGGTAAGTACGAAAATCGGCAACAGCGGCGGCGGTTTGCATGGGGGCTCCTTATTGTTTTTTGGGCGGCAATCCAATCACGCGGCCGAGGAGAGCGGGGCGTGGCAACTCGGCCTGCTGCGCGCGGATCGCGCTGAGTTTTTCCAGGGTGGCCTCGGTGAACGGCGCCGAATGCGGACCGGCGAGGTCGACGTGCAGCAGCATCTGTTCGTTGCCGGCCAGTTCCTTCTCCTCTGCGACCAGGTGCAGGCTGTGATAGAGGTGCAGGCGCTTGGCATCGTGGGCGATCAGCTGAGTGCGCACCTCGACCTCGGCACCGAGTTTCACCTCATGCAGGTAATTCAGGTGCAGTTCCAACGTGAACAGTGAATGGCCGCTGGCCTCACGGTTTTCACTGTCCAAACCCAGGGTGTCCATCAGCGCGTCGGTGGCGTAGCTGAAAATCAACAGGTAGAACGCATCGCGCAGGTGGCCGTTGTAATCCACCCAGTCGGGCTGGATCTTTGTGGTGTAGGTGGTCAGTGCAGGCATGTCTGGGATTCCAGGTCATTACTCGGTCAACTGTGGGAGCTGGCTTGCCTGCGATGGCGGCGGTGAGTCGTACACCGCTGTCGCAGGCAAGCCAGCTCCTACAGGAAATCAACAGCAGTTACTCGGCGAAGCTCATACCGTGCTTGGCTTTGGTGGTCTTCACCGCCTCCAGCACCGCCAACAGGCAATCATCACGATAGCGCTCCAGCGCCGAAATGCTGTGTGTGCCCAACTGATCGCTGGTGCCATCGACCACATCGTCGATCAACTTGTCGGTCAACTCCGGTGCCGGCAAATACGTCCACGGCAATTGCAGCGCCGGGCCGAACTGCGCCATGAAGTGGCGCATACCGGCATCGCCGCCCGCCAGCGTGTAAGTGAGGAAGGTGCCCATGAACGACCAGCGCAAGCCGGCGCCAAAGCGGATCGCATCGTCGATTTCGCCAGTGGTCGCCACGCCGTCATTCACCAGGTGCAGCGCCTCACGCCACAACGCTTCGAGCAAGCGGTCAGCGATAAACCCCGGCACTTCCTTACGCACATGCAGCGGGCGCATGCCAAGGGATTCATACACCGTGATCGCCGCCTGAATCGCTTCGGGCGCGGTGTTTTGGCCGCCCACCACTTCCACCAGCGGCAGCAGGTAAACCGGGTTGAACGGGTGGCCGACCACGCAGCGTTCCGGGTGGGTGGAACCTTCGTAGAACTCACTCGGCAACAGACCCGAAGTACTCGACCCAATCAGTGCATTCGGCTTGGCCGCTGCGCTGATTTTGCTGTGCAGTTCCAGTTTCAGCGCCAGGCGTTCCGGGGCGCTTTCCTGGATGAAGTCGGCGTCTTTCACGCACGCTTCAATAGTGTCGACAAAGCGCAGGCGGTCTTGGGATGCACCCGGTGCCAGGCCTTGTTTTTCCAAGGCGCCCCAGGCATTGTCGACGCGTTTGCGCAGGGCCGCTTCAGCGCCGGGCGCCGGGTCCCAGGCGACCACATCCAGGCCGTGGGCGAGGGCGCGGGATACCCAGCCGCTGCCGATAACGCCGCTGCCGAGGGCGGCGAAGGTTTTGATTTCGGTGATAAAGCGCATGTCGACGTTCCCTGAATAATTCGGTGATCAATGTGGGAGCTGGCTTGCCTGCGATTGCGGTGTGTCAGTTGGAGTATTCGGTGCTGGTGTACCGCTATCGCGGGCAAGCCCGGCTCCCACAGGGTGCAGTAGTGTTTGGAAAAATTAGCCGCGCTTGGTCAGGCCCATCTTGATTCGGCCTTGCGCCGGGGTCATGACCCGCGCGCCCAGACGGCTGAGGATTTCGCTGGCGCGTTCCACCAGTTGGCCGTTGGTGGCGAGCACGCCCTTGTCCAGCCACAGGTTGTCTTCCAGGCCGACTCGCACGTTGCCGCCCAGCAGCACCGCTTGGGCTGCCATCGGCATTTGCATGCGGCCGATACCGAAGCCGGCCCACACCGCGTCGGCGGGCAGGTTGTCGACCATGGCTTTCATGGTGGTGGTGTCGGCCGGCGCGCCCCAGGGGATGCCCAGGCAGAGTTGGAACAGCGGGTTGTCGAGCAGGCCTTCCTTGATCATCTGCTTGGCGAACCACAGGTGGCCGGTGTCGAAGATTTCCAGCTCAGCCTTAACGCCCAGCTCCTGGATGCGCTTGGCGCCAACACGCAACTGGGCCGGGGTGGACACGTAAATGGTGTCGCCATCGCCAAAGTTCAGGGTGCCGCAGTCCAGGGTGCAGATTTCCGGCAGCAGCTCTTCAACGTGCGCCAGGCGCGTCAGCGGGCCGACCAGGTCGGTGTTGGGGCCGAACTCCATCGGGTTCTCGCCGCCGCCGATTTCCAGGTCGCCGCCCATGCCGGCGGTGAGGTTGACGATGATGTCGATGTCGGCCTCGCGGATGCGCTCCATCACTTCGCGGTACAGCGCGACGTCGCGGCTGAACTTGCCGGTTTGCGGGTCACGTACGTGGCAGTGCACCACGGTGGCGCCCGCCTTGGCGGCTTCCACGGCGGCGGCGGCGATTTGTTTGGGAGTGACCGGCACGTGTGGGCTTCTGCCGGTCGTGTCGCCAGCACCGGTGAGTGCGCAGGTGATGATGACGTCGTGGTTCATGAGTCGGTTCCTTACAGGCGGGCGTAGTGATGCCGCTCGCAGCCCACAGCGGCTGCGACACGGTGATTCGAATAGGGTTATTGGCTGGTCAGTTGCAGGTTGGCCGCGGCGGGCTTGCCGTCGAAGGTGGTCACGCCTTCGAGCCAGCGCTGCTGGTCTTGCGGGTGGTCCTTGAGCCACTGCTTGGCGGACTCAATGGCGTCCTTGTGATCCAGCAACGGCTGCATCATCCGGCTCTCGTCGGCGGCGGTGAAGGTCAGGTTGGTCAGCAGCTTGTGCACGTTCGGGCACTGTTCGGCGTAGGTCGGCGACGTGACGCTCCACACCGTGGCCATGCCTTCGTTCGGGCCCAGGGCGTCGTCGCTGCCGGTGAGGTAAGTCATCGCGACGTTGACGTTCATCGGGTGTGGCGCCCAGCCAAAGAACACCACGGCTTCCTTGCGGCGTACCGCGCGGTCGACGGCGGCGAGCATGCCGGCTTCGCTGGATTCCACCAGCTGGAATTTGCCCAGGCCGAACTGGTTTTTGGCAATCATCGCCTTGATCTGGGTGTTGGCGCCTGAACCTGGCTCGATGCCGTAGATCTTGCCGCCCAGTTCCTTCTCGAATTTGGCGATGTCGGCGAAGGTTTTCAGGCCCTTGTCCGCCAGGTAAGTCGGCACGGCGAGGGTGGCGCGCGCGTCTTCCAGGCTGGGTTTCTCAAGGACTCTGACTTGCTTGGCGTCGACGAATGGCGTGATGGTCTGGGTCATCAGCGGGTTCCAGTAACCCAGGAACAGGTCCAGGCGTTGGTCGCGAATGCCGGCGAAGATGATTTGCTGGGACGCGCTGGTCTGTTTGGTCTTGTAGCCGAGGCCGTCGAGCAACACTTGGGTCATGGCGCTGGTGGCGATCACGTCGGTCCAGTTCACCACGCCCATGCGCACGTTTTGGCAAGACGCCGCATCGGCTGCCATCACGTGGGTGCTCAAAATGGCGCTGGCGCTGAGTGCAAGCACGCAGCGGCTGATCAGTCGGTTCATGGTGGATCCCTCGGCAGGTCGTTATTGTGGGTTCCGGCGTCTTTGTGCGCCGTGGGATCAAGTTACGCAGCTTGAGGGGCGGCAAAGCGCACGGCGGCGACCAGCTCTTGCACTGCAGCGACCTGTGCTCTTGAATGGCCGGTTGAACTGGCGTATCACAGTGACCACGCTGCCCGTCCTACGAGAGCGCCACCATGTCCCAGGATTTCTACTTTCTGCTGATGCCGGGTTTCTCGGCCATCGGCTTTATCTCTGCGCTGGAACCGCTGCGCGTGGCCAACCGCTTTCGCGGCGAGCTGTACCGCTGGCACGTGCTGAGCGCCGACGGCGGCGCGGTGTTGGCGAGCAATGGCATGTCGGTCAACGCCGACGCCGCATTGGAGCCGCTGAAAAAAGGCGCGACGCTGATGGTGGTCGCCGGCTTCGAACCCTTGAAGTTCACCACACCCGCACTGGAACACTGGCTGCGCCGCCTCGACCATGAAGGCGTCACCCTCGGCGCCATCGACACGGGCGCCTGTGTGCTCGCTGAAGCCGGTTTGCTCGACGGCCATCGCCTCACCCTGCACTGGGAAGCCATCGACGCCTTCAAGGAGTCCTATCCACAGCTCACCGTGACCCAGGAACTGTTCGAGATCGACCGCCGCCGCATCACCTGCGCCGGCGGCACTGCGTCCATCGACCTGATGCTCGACCTGATCGCCCAGGCCCACGGCCCGGAGCTGGCGATCCAGGTTTCCGAACAATTCGTACTCAGCCGCATCCGCCCACGCAAAGACCACCAGCGCATGCAGATCGCCACGCGCTACGGCATCAACAACAAGAAGTTGGTGCAGGTGATTGGCGAGATGGAACAACACACCGAACCGCCGCTGACCACCCTGGCATTGGCCGAGGCGATCAAAGTCACCCGGCGCCAGTTGGAGCGGTTGTTTCGTCTGCATCTGAACGACACACCAAGCAATTTCTACCTCGGCCTGCGTCTGGAAAAAGCCCGGCAGCTATTGCGTCAGAGCGACATGAGTGTGCTGGAGGTGAGTATTGCGTGCGGGTTTGAGTCGCCGTCGTATTTCACGCGCAGCTATCGGGCGCGGTTTGCCAAGTGCCCAAGGGAGGATCGGCGACGGGAGGTGGTTTGATGGGCAATTATAGTCAATTATACTCGATACTATAATTTATAGTCCTTTCCATAATTGAGTATAAAAGCATGTCGAAGAACAGCGGCTTCGTATTCCGCCGCCCCGCCCTGGCAGGCAGCATTGCCGACGGTTTGGTGGGGGCCGGTATTCAGGATTTTACCTCTGGCCTGTTTCTCGCGGCGCCGCGCCGCACCGGCAAAAGCACTTTTTTGCGTGAAGACCTGATCCCCGAGTGCCAACTGCGGGGTTGGCTGACGGTGTATGTCGATCTCTGGGCCGACAAAGAGAAAGATCCGGCGGAGTTGATCGCCAGCGCCATTGCCGCTGCGCTGGTGCCTTATGAAAAGGGCATTCGCAAACTCGCCAAGAACATCGGCATCGAGAAACTAAGCTTTTTGCGCACCCTGTCCTGGGACTTCACCAAGCCACAACTGCCCGTCGGTGCAACACTGACCCAAGCCTTGGAGTTGCTGCACAGCGCCGCGGAAAAACCCGTGGTGCTGGTGATTGACGAAGCGCAGCATGCTTTAACCACCGAGTCCGGTATCAACGCGATGTTCGCGTTGAAAGCTGCCCGGGATCAGCTCAACCAAGGCCGTGACGAAGAGGGCAGCGGCTTGCGCCTGGTGTTCACCGGGTCCAACCGCGACAAGCTGGCGCATTTGGTGTTGGGCAAAAGCCAGCCGTTCTTCGGCTCCAGCATCACGCCGTTTCCCTTGCTCGGCAAAGCGTTCACCCAAGCCTACACCGCGCACCTCAACGCGCATTTGGCCAGCACCAATCAATTCGACGCGGCGGATATCGACGAAGCCTTCGAGCTGGTAGGCCGTCGCCCCGAGATGCTGCGCACCATTATTGGCGAAGTGGCGCTGGAGCTGGGCGAAGCGAGCAACTTGGGCCAGTTGCTGCACAGTCGCGCCGAATTCCTGCGCGCAGGCGTGTGGACGGAGTTCGAAAGCGCCTGGAACAACCTCACCATCCCCCAGCGCGCCGTGTTGGAAGTGATGGTGGAGCGTTCGCAGAACAACGAACCCTTTGCGCCGTTTACCGACAGCACGCTCACGGCAGTGAGCAAGGCGCTGGAAGACATGGGCAGCGATGTGGTGCCGGGCACCCAGACCATCCAGGCCTGCATCGATGCTCTGCGCGACAAAGAGCTGGTGTGGAAGTCGAGCCGGGGCGGTTATGCCCTGGAAGACAAGTCATTCGGGGATTGGCTGCTGCACAAGCGCTGAAGCGCACCACAAAACCAATGTGGGAGGAGGCTTGCCCCCGATAGCGGTGGGTCAGCAGCCTATAAGTGACTGAAACACCGACATCGGGGGCAAGCCCCCTCCCACATTTGATAGGCGTCGTGGCTTATTTTTTCAGCAGGCCCGAACACGCCGCTTTGTAAGCCTCATGCTGATACTTGTTCAGCGTCGCCGGCAGATCAAAGTTGTGCTTCTTGTTCTGCGCGTTGATGGTCTGCGGCGACAGCAACGTCACCTCAACCCCCTCCAGCAGCTGAAACACGCCTTCAATCTTGAACGTGGTCGGGCCACCGGCGAACTCGCCTTTCTTGCTGCGCTTCTTGATCGCGATGCGGGTGATGGCATTTGCCTGCACAAACGCCTTCACCTGCGCGGCGAAGGCTTTGACGTTGGCCGCCTCATCGTCGTCTTCCAGGGCGATTTTCTTGGTGGCCAGGGCGACGTGGCTCAGCGCCTGGTTGTCCAGGGAGGCGACGGCGATGATGGCTTCGCTGCCTTTGATTTCGATGCCGCAGATGTTCATGGGGAATTCCTCGACGTGAAGAGGGCAACTTACAGCTCTAGCTGATTGGCGGTGGATTGCGATTCAGTCGTGATTCATAAAAAATTTAATAGCGAAACTGTTTAGCAGACTGTGGGTTCTGAAATTAGCTTCGCCAGCAGGCTCACGTTGTTGAATCAAAAATCTTGATCTGTAAAGTTGTTTTGTAAATCATCCATGTGCCGGATTGTAGAGCCACTCAATAATACAATGTTGGAGTCGAATATTGGGTCGACTAATATCTTGGAAGCTTTTTCTCTTATTTTGAATATCATGAAGTCAAACTGCTTGTCGTCCTCAATTATCCTAAGTTTGTAGTTTTCTGAGTGCTTGAAAATTGGTGACCAATTATTTAAGAAGTGTTTTAGCTGAATGGGTTTTGTTATTAGGAATGCCATTCCATTGAATAGTACAGGGTTGTTATGCTCGTCCGCAATCAAGACGAGTGGAGCGTAGAAGTTTTTACATTTATCGTGAACTATGGATAAGCCACGTGTATACGTGGTTTTTTCAAAATTTTGGCACTCTACAGGCTCTTCGATTCCTTGCTGGTTGTGCATGATGGCGTTTTTGTCGCTAAAGACATCTCCATCGAATGAATAGCACATGGGGTTTTCATCGAGTTTTGAGATTCTTGCTTGTTCAATAAATGCGGTACATTGGATCTCGGCATTTTCGGACGAAAATCTTTGTATTTTTCCTCTGTGTTGTATGTACCGTATCGAGTTGTCTTCCAAAGTGACTTTTATGCAGTAAGCGCCGGTTGTTGTTTCTTGGTCCGGTGTCCAAAGGATATGGCGTACCCTTGTATTTATAGCATCGAGGCTGCCCCAGATGGCTTGGCTTTCAGGTAGTAAGGTGAACCACTTTTTATAGTCAAAGTTTTTAAGTTCTGGAAATAAATCCATGCCTGGATTTGAACCTGTCCCTAGAACTCTGTCTGTAAACCGCCGGCAATTTTTGTGAATGGCCCCCGTATCAAAAGGGATGCCTTCCTCTTGCACCTCAATAAAGATAATGTCATGTGAAAGGCCTTCTCCGCAATGAATACACTTTGAAACTTCGGAGTTGCTCATAATGAGAGATCTGATTTTCTCCGAGTAGGCCAGAGCTATGGGGGTATTGTCGATTGTTGAAATTGAAGCAGCATCTGGTAAAAGCAAAGTTTTAGACGACGATTCGGGGACTGTTTGGAATAGTCTAGCGGCACCTTTTATTGTCGCTGCTCTACCATATAGCTCATATTTATCACCGTTAGACAGCACGACAGAGTCTTCAATAAATTTTAGCTTAAACTGACCGTTATTATCGAATCTCTCTAGTTCGATCAGTGCTATCTCATTTTTTTTAACGGGCGATTTTATTAAAATAACTTCGCGTCCTGAGCTGATTTTAAAATTTTCTGGATCAAATGCAAAATGGAAGTAATCGTCCCGCTTTGGTTCGCTCAATTGATCTATCTTGATGAATTTGTCAAGAAGTTTTTTCGTTTCAATAAAGGTAACTGACTGCCTGTTTTTTGACCAGTCTAGGCATTTGGAGATAATGTAACTCCAAACAAGTCGTGGTTGGATCGAAAGCTGACAAGCTATTGATATTAAAAAACCGCTTTCGTAACTGCCGCCTTCCTCTAGGTCCATTGTTATAATGTGAGTTTTTTTCAGTAGTTTATTTATTTCGTCATCTGATATTTTTGTCTCTTGGTTTTTCAAAGCTACAGCACGAACGATTTTTTGAATTTTCTGAAGCGTTTCCGATTCTGCTTGGGATAGAGGGTTGTCGATTAGCGCGTCGGTATTTAACCGTAGCGATTTTGTTATTTTTTTCAATTCGGTGATGATTTTTTTTGATGAATCACCGGTGGTTATCAATGCGTAGCTATCTTTTGGGTTTTGAGAGTATTTATGCTGATTGTAAAATTGTTCGATTGTTTTGAAAAAGTCTGAGTTCTGTGATTCTGACAAAGATAGTTGGCGTTTTGCTTGGATGTACGTTATCGAAGACTTATGGACTAGCTTGATGTCATCAACTGAATCGCTGGTTTCGAAAGATATTTTTTTAATTTTAATTGATTTTTCATAACCTAGAGCGATGGAACAGTCTAGATTTAAGCCCATGCTAAGAGTAAAAAAAGCCGCTACTCGTTGTTGGAAATCGACCCCGCTATTTGTTGCAGAACCCCCGCCAGTGTTGTTCACTTGTTAATTCCTTTTAATATCTTTTAGTTCAGGTCTGATTTTTGTGTTTTGTTGTGGGGTATTTTAGGTTGGCTTGTATTTGCCGAATTTTTCTCGTACTGCTACTGGCGTCGTTGGTTTTTGCTTTTTAATAAAGGCGATGTATAGCGACCATCCTTGTATCACTCCTGCCCAATCGACTCCAAAAACTCCGACCGCTCATCACTCATCCGTGCCAGGCAGTCATTCTGCTGGATCGCGTAGTCCTTGCTGCCATTTACCGCCGGGAAGGTGTCCACTGCGCAATCGGCGTCACGCAGTTTTTCCCACTTTTGCTGAGCATCCTTCAGACGAGCGGTATGTCGGCCAGTTGCGACTTGTTGCTGCCATAGGTCGAACCCATGCGTTCCAGCAGGCCTTGATAGTTGTCTTTGAGCAATTGTTCAGCGGTGGTTTTGTTGTAAGTGGCGCATTCCAGGGTTTGTTTGTCGTTTTCGATGCCATCGCAGGGCGTGTTGTCGGTGTCTTCGGCCGCGTGGACGCCGGTTGCGATGAGTGCCAAAGCCAGGAAAATCGATTTCATTGCGCCGTCTCATATCAGGTGATGCGGAATTCTGGCTCAAGCGTAAGACAAAGAACAGTCGTCAGTCAGACGTGTCATGTAGGCCTTTGTCGCGGATTGACGCTTTCGGCAATTCCCCTGTCGTTTTTGCACCCGGTTCGTTCAGCCCCTGGGCATATGCTGGCCCCAAAGCGCCGGCAGACGATTCGGCGCATGAATCGCCAATAAGGGGACGCCTGATGAGCCCAGCGCAATTGCACGCCGACAGCATCGTTATCGACGGGCTGATCATTGCCAAGTGGAACCGCGACCTGTTCGAGGACATGCGCAAAGGTGGGCTGACCGCCGCCAACTGCACCGTGTCGGTGTGGGAAGGCTTCCAGGCCACGATCAATAACATCGTGGCCAGCCAGACCCTGATCCGTGAGAACAGCGACCTGGTGATCCCGGTGAAAACCACCGCCGACATTCGCAAAGCCAAGGAACAGGGCAAAACCGGCATCATCTTCGGCTTCCAGAACGCCCATGCGTTCGAAGACCAGTTGGGCTACGTCGAGATCTTCAAGCAGCTCGGGGTGGGCGTGGTGCAGATGTGCTACAACACCCAAAACCTGGTCGGCACCGGCTGCTACGAGCGCGATGGCGGCCTATCGGGTTTTGGCCGTGAAGTCGTCGGCGAGATGAACCGCGTCGGCATCATGTGCGACCTGTCCCACGTCGGCTCCAAGACCAGCGAAGAAGTCATCCTCGAATCGAAAAAGCCGGTGTGCTACTCCCACTGCCTGCCGTCCGGCCTGAAAGAGCACCCGCGCAACAAGTCCGATGAAGAGCTGAAGTTCATCGCCGACCACGGCGGTTTTGTCGGCGTGACCATGTTCGCGCCATTCCTGGCCAAGGGCATCGATTCGACCATCGACGACTACGCCGAAGCCATCGAATACACCATGAACATCGTCGGCGAAGACGCCATCGGCATCGGCACCGACTTCACCCAGGGCCATGGCCAGGATTTCTTCGAAATGCTGACCCATGACAAGGGCTACGCCCGTCGCCTGACCAGCTTCGGCAAGATCATCAACCCGCTGGGCATCCGCACCGTGGGCGAGTTCCCCAACCTCACCGAGACCCTGCTCAAGCGCGGCCACAGCGAGCGCGTGGTGCGCAAGATCATGGGCGAAAACTGGGTCAACGTCCTCAAGGACGTCTGGGGCGAATAAGCCACCGCCAACACTTCTTTTCCCCAGGCCATTCGGTGCCTGGGGCATTCAAACGAATTTTCTGGAGTTAAGTTTCCATGGCCAAGATCGCCCCGCAATTGCCAATCGAAGTCGACAGCGAAACCGGTGTCTGGACCTCCGACGCCCTGCCGATGCTGTACGTGCCGCGCCATTTCTTCGTCAACAACCACATCGGTATC
The DNA here is from genome assembly GCF_022662455.1 of Pseudomonas sp. TREG-RG-20F-10-E-6-01. NCBI lineage: Bacteria > Pseudomonadati > Pseudomonadota > Gammaproteobacteria > Pseudomonadales > Pseudomonadaceae > Pseudomonas > Pseudomonas sp. TREG-RG-20F-10-E-6-01. The sequence continues at coordinate 48,057 of NZ_JAKNQP010000012.1, forward strand.
GAGGAAGTGCTGGGCGCAGATGCCTACGCCGAAATCCTCTACAAGGCCGGCTACAAATCCGCCTGGCACTGGTGTGAAAAAGAAGCTGAATGCCACGGCCTGGAAGGCGTCGCGGTGTTCGAACACTACATGAAGCGCCTGTCGCAACGCGGCTGGGGCCTGTTCAAGATCCAGGACATCGACCTCGACAAAGGCACCGCCAGCGTCAAGCTCGAGCACTCGGCATTTGTCTACGTGTACGGCAAGGTCGGGCGCAAGGTCGACTACATGTTCACCGGCTGGTTTGCCGGCGCCATGGACCAGATTCTGCAGGCGCGTGGCAGTCAGATCCGCACCGTGGCCGAGCAAGTGTACGGAGGCTCCGAAGAGGGCCACGACGACGGCCTGTTCACCGTCAAGCCGTTGTAAGTCGAGGAACCGTGCCATGGCTTTCGAAGCAATGTTCGCGCCGATCCAGATCGGCAAACTGACCATCCGCAACCGCGTGCTCAGTACCGCCCACGCCGAGGTGTATGCCACCGACGGCGGCATGACCACCGACCGCTATGTGAAGTATTACGAAGAGAAAGCCAAGGGCGGGATCGGCCTGGCGATCTGCGGCGGTTCTTCCAGTGTGGCCATCGACAGCCCGCAAGGCTGGTGGAAATCGGTGAACCTGGCCGATGACCGGATCATCCCGCACTTCCAGAACCTGGCCGATGCCATGCACAAGCATGGCGCCAAGATCATGATCCAGATTACCCACATGGGCCGTCGCTCGCGCTGGGATGGCGAGCATTGGCCCACATTGTTGTCGCCGTCGGGCATCCGCGAGCCGGTGCACCGCGCCACCTGCAAAACCATCGAGCCGGAAGAAATCTGGCGGGTGATCGGCAACTACGCCAGCGCGGCGGCGCGCGCCAAGGCCGGAGGCCTGGATGGCGTGGAACTGTCGGCGGTGCACCAGCACATGATCGACCAGTTCTGGAGCCCGCGCGTCAACAAACGCACCGACGAATGGGGCGGCAGCTTTGAAAACCGCATGCGTTTCGGCCTTGAGGTATTGAAGGCTGTGCGGGCTGAGGTCGGCCCGGATTTCTGCGTGGGCATTCGCCTGTGCGGCGATGAATTCCACCCGGACGGCCTGTCCCACGAGGACATGAAACAGATCGCCAAGTATTACGACGACACCGGCATGTTGGACTTTATCGGCGTGGTCGGCTCGGGCTGTGACACCCACAACACCCTGGCCAACGTGATCCCGAACATGAGTTATCCACCGGAGCCCTTTTTGCACTTGGCGGCCGGGATCAAGGAAGTGGTCAAGGCCCCGGTGCTGCACGCGCAGAACATCAAGGACCCGAACCAGGCAACGCGCATTCTGGAAGGCGGCTACGTGGACATGGTCGGCATGACCCGCGCCCACATCGCTGACCCGCACCTGATCGCCAAGATCAAGATGGGCCAGATCGACCAGATCAAACAGTGCGTCGGCGCCAACTACTGCATCGACCGCCAGTACCAAGGGCTGGATGTGCTGTGCATCCAGAACGCCGCGACCTCGCGTGAATACATGGGCGTGCCGCACATCATCGAGAAATCCACCGGGCCCAAACGCAAAGTCGTGGTGGTCGGTGCCGGCCCTGCCGGGATGGAAGCGGCGCGCGTTGCCGCCGAGCGTGGCCATGACGTGACGTTGTTCGAGAAGAAAGACTTTATCGGCGGGCAAATCACCACCGCTTCCAAAGCACCGCAGCGCGACCAGATTGCCGGTATTACGCGTTGGTTCCAGCTGGAGCTGGCGCGCTTGAACGTCGACCTGCGCCTGGGCGTGGCGGCAAACGCCGATGCGATCCTCGACCTGCGCCCGGACGTGGTGGTGCTGGCCGTCGGTGGGCACCCGTTCCTGGAGCAGAACGAACATTGGGGTGCAGCAGAAGGCCTGGTGGTCAGCAGCTGGGACGTGCTCGATGGCAAGGTCGCGCCGGGCAAGAACGTGCTGGTGTACGACACCATTTGCGAATTCACCGGCATGTCGGTGGCGGACTTTTTGGCGGACAAAGGCAGCCAGGTCGAGATCGTCACCGACGACATCAAGCCGGGTGTGGCCGTGGGCGGTACGTCGTTCCCGACCTACTACCGCAGCATGTACCCGAAAGAAGTGATCATGACCGGCGACATGATGCTGGAAAAGGTCTACCGCGAAGGCGACAAGCTGGTGGCGGTGCTGGAGAACGAATACACCGGCGCCAAGGAAGAACGCGTGGTCGATCAAGTGGTGGTCGAGAACGGCGTGCGTCCGGATGAAGAGATCTACTACGCGCTCAAGCAGGGTTCACGCAACAAAGGCCAGATGGACATCGAAGCGCTGTTCGCGATCCAGCCGCAGCCGTGCCTGAGCGAGCCGGGCGAGGGGTACTTGCTGTTCCGCATCGGTGACTGTGTGGCGCAGCGTAATACCCACGCCGCGATCTATGACGCCCTGCGCCTGTGCAAGGATTTCTGACGAGGTGAACTCGGTCAAAAAGGTGGGAGGGGGCTTGCCCCCGATGGCGGCGGGTCAGGTGATACAGCTGTAGCTGACCCACCGCTTTCGGGGGCGAGCCCCCTCCCACATTCAGGCCAGTTTCACAGTAGATATGTGCGGTTTGTGGGAGCTTCACCATGTTGAACACCTTGCTGCCTGTTCTTTTGTTCGCGGCGCTGGGCCTGGCTTTGCTGGGCGCCCTGCGCCGGGTGAACATGTGGCGCCGCGGCCGCGCCTCCAAGGTCGACCTGCTCGGCGGTCTGCTGGCCATGCCCAAGCGTTACATGGTCGACCTGCACCACGTGGTCGCCCGCGACAAATACATCGCCAACACCCACGTCGCCACCGCCCTGGGCTTTGTGCTGTCGGCGTTGCTGGCGATTCTGGTGCACGGTTTCGGCCTGCATAACCGCATCCTCGGCTACGCCTTGCTGCTGGCGTCGGTGCTGATGTTTGTCGGCGCCACGTTCGTCTACCTGCGCCGTCGCAACCCGCCGTCGCGCCTGTCGAAAGGCCCGTGGATGCGCCTGCCGAAAAGCCTGATGGCGTTCTCGGTGAGCTTCTTCCTGGTGACGTTGCCGGTGGCCGGGATTCTGCCGGCCGACTTCGGTGGCTGGCTGCTGGCGGCATTGCTGAGCCTGGGCGTGCTGTGGGGCGTGTCGGAAATGTTCTTCGGCATGACCTGGGGCGGCCCGATGAAACACGCCTTCGCCGGTGCGCTGCACCTGGCCTGGCACCGCCGCGCCGAACGTTTTGGTGGCGGCCGTTCCACCGGCTTGAAGCCGCTGGACTTGAGCGATAAAACCGCGCCGCTGGGCGTGGAAAAACCCAAGGATTTCACCTGGAACCAACTGCTCGGCTTCGATGCCTGCGTGCAATGCGGCAAGTGCGAAGCCGCCTGCCCGGCGTTCGCCGCCGGCCAGCCGCTGAACCCGAAGAAGTTGATTCAGGACATGGTCGTCGGCCTGGCCGGTGGCACCGATGCCAAGTTCGCCGGCAGCCCGTATCCCGGCAAACCGGTGGGCGAACACGGCGGCAACCCGCACCAGCCGATCGTCAACGGCCTGGTGGATGCCGAAACCCTGTGGTCGTGCACCACCTGCCGCGCCTGCGTGGAAGAGTGCCCGATGATGATCGAGCACGTGGACGCCATCGTCGACATGCGCCGCCACCTCACCCTGGAAAAAGGCGCCACGCCGAACAAGGGCGCCGAAGTCCTGGAAAACCTGATCGCCACCGACAACCCCGGCGGTTTTGCACCGGGCGGCCGCCTGAACTGGGCGGCGGATTTGAACCTGCCGCTGTTCAGTGAAAAAGGCAGCGCCGACGTGTTGTTCTGGGTCGGCGACGGTGCCTTCGACATGCGCAACCAACGCACCCTGCGCGCCTTCGTCAAAGTGCTGAAAGCGGCCAAGGTCGACTTCGCGGTGCTCGGCCTGGAAGAGCGCGACAGCGGCGATGTCGCGCGGCGCCTGGGCGATGAAGCCACCTTCCAGCTGCTGGCCACGCGCAATATCCAGACGCTGGAAAAATACTGCTTCAAGCGCATCGTCACTTGCGACCCGCACAGCTTCCACGTACTTAAAAACGAGTACGGCGCCTTCAACGGTAACTACCGGGTGCAGCACCACAGCACCTTCATGGCCGAACTGATCGGCGACGGCGCGTTGAACCTGGGCCAGCACAAAGGCGACAGCGTGACCTATCACGACCCTTGTTACCTGGGCCGCTACAACGGCGAATACGAGGCGCCGCGCCAAGTGCTGCGCGCGCTGGGCATCGAGGTCAAGGAGATGCAACGCTCGGGCTTCCGTTCACGCTGCTGCGGTGGCGGTGGCGGTGCGCCGATCACCGACATTCCCGGCAAGCAACGCATTCCCGATATGCGCATGGAAGACATCCGCGAAACCGGCGCCGAGCTGGTGGCTGTGGGTTGCCCGCAGTGCACGGCGATGCTCGAAGGTGTGGTTGAACCGCGCCCGTTGATCAAAGACATCGCCGAACTGGTGGCTGACGCTTTGCTCGAAGACGCCGCCCCGGCAAAAGCCCCGATTAAGCGTGAACCTGCGGAGGTGCACTGATGAGCGACATTATCCGCCGCGACCCACGGGCCGAATGGATTGCCCGCAACCGCCTGCACCCGCTGCATGCGGCGATGCAGCCGCTGCAACACAGCTGGATGGGACCCAACGGCGTCATCCGCAAGAACATGCATGGGGTCGGTTTTATCGGCCCCAACGGCATCAAACGCATTGACCGCAGCGGTGCCCAGCAGGGCGGCGCGGCCAAGCGCACAGCGGCGGTGCAAGTGCAGTTGCCGCTGCATCAGGTACCGGCGCCGGCGTTTTATATCAGCGTGGTGCCGGACATGGTCGGCGGCCGCCTGAGCAGCCACGACCGCGACGTGCTCGGCCTGGCGCGGCAACTCGCCGGCAGCGACGGCGCTGTGCTGGCGGTGGTGTTTGGCGAACACAAGGAAAGTGCCTTTGCCACGGCCGGCGTTGATCGCCTGCTGGTGTTGGAAGGCCACGAATTCGACGGTTATTCACCGGAGCAACGCGTGCAGGGCCTGCGGGCTGTGGATAACCAGTTCAACCCGCGCCACTGGCTGCTGCCGGACAGCCGCAGCGGCGGTGGAGAGTTGGGCCGGCGTTTTGCCGCCAGCCTCAAGGAGCGCCCGGCCACGCGGGTCTGGCAGATCAAGGGCGAAGAATGCATCGGCCGCGCGGGTGCGGGCCAGGAAGACTTGGCCCGGCCATTGCCGCGCCTGATCCTGGCGGCCGTGGAGTGCGCCGAACCGGTCAGCGAAACACGTCACGAGGCATTGCCCGTGGAGTTATCCACACCCTTGGCGCGCAGTTTGCCGCGTATCGAAGACCTCGGTGCGGTGGCGGTGGACCCCGGCGCGATTCCCATGGCCGAAGCGGAGTTTATTTTCTCAGGCGGCAATGGCGTGAAGGACTGGGCACTGTTCCACCGGACCGCCGCAGCCCTGGGCGCCACCGAAGGCGCCTCGCGGGTGGCGGTGGACGATGGCTTTATGGCGCGTGATCGCCAGGTCGGCGCCAGTGGCACCTGGGTCACGGCGCGGGTTTACGTGGCCGTGGGCATTTCCGGGGCGATCCAGCACCTGCAAGGCATTGGCGCCTGCGACAAGGTGGTGGCGATCAACCTCGATCCGGGCTGCGACATGATCAAGCGTGCCGACTTGTCGGTGATCGGCGAGAGCGCCGCGATTCTGCAAGCCTTGATCGCTGCGGTCGAGGCCTACCGAAACGGCGCCAAGCGCGATGCGGCTTAAGGACATGACCATGACAACACCTGTAATCAGCTTGGTATCCATCGGCGCCCACCCCACTTCCGGCCGGCCACGCCGCGCGGAGCAGGATGCTCGCGCCGTCGAGTTGGGCCTGCAAATGGCTGGGGATAAGTTGCAGGTGCTGCACGCCGGCAACATTCACGAGCCGACGTTGCGCAGTTACCTGGGCATGGGTTTGCCGCAATTGCACGTGCTTGAGCAGCCGGACGGCGCTGACGCCTTGCCGGCCCTCAGCGATTACCTGCGCGGTGCCGGTGCCCAGGTGGTGCTCACCGGCAGCCAGGCGGAAACCGGCGAGGGCTCGGGCATGTTGCCGTTTCTGCTGGCCGAGCAACTGGGCTGGCCGCTGATTGTCGGCCTGGCGCAGGTGGAGTCCATCGACGGCGGCATCGCCCACGTGCTGCAAGCCTTGCCGCGCGGGCAGCGGCGGCGCTTGAAGGTGCGCCTGCCGTTTCTGGCCACGGTGGATAACGCCGCGCCCAAGCCACGGCAAAGCGCCTACGGCCCTGGGCAGCGCGGAGAATTGGCCGCCCATGAAGTCGAGATTGAGCAAGACGAGTTATTCACAGGTGCGGTGCTGCAGCCGGCCAAGCCGCGGCCCAAGCGCCTCAAGGTGATCAAGGCCAAGAGCGGCGCCGACCGCATGAAGGCTGCTACGGCCAAGGCCAGCGGCGGCGGGGGGCAAGTGCTCAAGGGGCTTAGTCCCGAGGCGGGTGCCGAGGCCATTCTCAAGCTGCTGATTGAGGAAGGCGTGGTGCGCTGATGCCCTGTGGGAGCTGGTTTGTGTGGGAGCTGGCTTGCCTGCGACAGCCTCACTTCGGTCTAGCTGATAAACCGAGTTGCCTGCATCGCGGGCAAGCCCGGCTCCCACATTTGATCTGTGGGCTTACCCACAATCCCTGTTGACCCGTCTGTGGATAACCTGTTCGCGGTTGTCCACAGCCCCGGTAAATCAAGCCCTGTAGCCCCCTGTACGAAAAACAACCAGGCTAACCAGCGGTTTTTCCTGGGGTTTTTCTATGAATAACTTCTTTTGCCCGTACCGACTTGCCCCCAAAGTCTGTTGGCGCTTCTGTGGATAAGATGTTCGCTACCGGCTGCAGGCCACGTAGGTAAAGGCTTTCATTGATGCGATCAAAATTTGATCAATTCGCGCTGTTTGCTCAATTAAAACCTTGAAACCTCCGATTTATGAAGGGTTGACGCGGTTTTCCACAGCATCGGTAAAGTTGCCCCCAAAGTCTGTTGGTGCTTCTGTGGATAAGGTGTTCGCGTACTGCCACAGGCCACGTATTTAGAGGCTATCAGAGAGTTGATCAATAAGTGATCAAGCGATTGCGAAAGCGCACGGCTGGAATAAGTCACGGATTTTCTTCATTTATTTTCAGAAGACCGCGCACTTGCCCACAATTGCTGTGGGTGGCTTTGTGGATAAGTTGTTGGGCGAAGGCTGGAGGGCAAGGCGGGAAAGGGTTGCAAGGGAGTTGATCAATTCTTGAGCAGTGTGGAAACCTGATGTGGGAGCGGGCTCGCTCGCGAAGGCGGTGTGTCAGTCACCCGATGGGCTGGCTGATCCACTGCATTCGCGGGCAAGCCCGCTCCCACATTTTGATCGGTCGCGTGTCAGTTACTCGTGTGCGGCCACGCCCTTGAGGTAAGGCGCCGGCGCAGCGCCCAGGTTGCTCAGCAAGCGCTCGCTGTACCAATCCACAAAATTCACCACACCAAACTCATACGTCTTGGAGTAAGGCCCTGGCTGATAGGCGGTGGAGTTGATCCCGCGCTGGTTTTCTTCGGCCAGGCGACGGTCCTGGTCGTTGGTGGCGTCCCACACTTTGCGCATGCGCTCCACGTCGTAGTCCACGCCTTCGACGGCGTCCTTGTGCACGATCCACTTGGTGGTGACCATGGTTTCCTGGGCGCTGATTGGCCACACGGTGAACACGATGATGTGATCGCCCATGCAGTGGTTCCACGAGTGCGGCAGGTGCAGGATGCGCATCGAGCCCAGGTCCGGGTTCTTGATGCGGCCCATCAGCTTGTTGCAGCCTTGCTTGCCGTCCAGGGTCATCGACACGGTGCCCTTGAGCAGCGGCATGCGCACGATGCGGTTACGCAGGCCGAAGCTGGCGTGGGCGTAAGGGATCTTCTCGGCATCCCAGGCGGCGGCGGAAGCGGCGACGTGGTCCTTGAAGGCCTGGTCGGCGCGCGGGTCGGTGACGTCGTCCCACTCCAGCAGAGTTTTCAACAGTTCCGGGTGCGAGGCGTTGCAGTGGTAGCACTCGCGGTTGTTTTCCAGCACCAGCTTCCAGTTGGCTTTTTCGAACAAGGTGGTCTGGATCGCCACCTTGGTGTTTTCCATGTCGTAGGGTTCCATGTAGTGGTTCAGCGTCGACAGGAAGTCGTCGATGGCCGGCGGGTTCTCGGCCAGGCTGATGAAGATGTAGCCGCCGGCGGTCTTCACGTTCACGGGTTTCAAGCCGTACTGCTTCATGTCGAAGTCGGCGCCCATCTCGGTGCCGGCGAACAGCAGGCGGCCGTCGAGCTCGTAGGTCCACTGGTGGTAGTGACAGACGAGTTTGGCGACCTTGCCCTTGTCGCTGGTGCACAAGCGCGACCCACGGTGGCGGCACACGTTGTGAAAGGCATGCACCACGCCTTCGGCGCCACGGATTACGATGATCGGGTTCTTGCCCACTTGCAGGGTCAGGTAATTGCCTTTGGTGGGGATCTCGCAGGTCATGCCGGCGATCAACCACTCTTTCTGGAAGATCTCCTGCATGTCGATATCAAACAGCCGCTCGTCAGAGTAAAACGGCTGCGGCAGCGAAAAAGTGCGCTCGCGCTCTTGCAGCATTTGCGCGGTGGCCTTGCGTGCGGGTTCCAGCGGATCGCCCAAGCTTAAGGTTGCGGTGACGTCCATCGTGTGTGTCCTCAGGGCCATTCTGTGTGGCCGGCGAATAGTGGCTGATCAGGTTTTGCAGCAAGGCGTAAAGAAAGCGTCGTTGTTGGGAGCGAGTGTGGGCCCGGCAAAGGCCAGAACCTTGTCCATTAGCGACATGGCCCACTCTGATCCCGACGCGCAACCCCCGTGGTATGGGGGCTGGTCGCGATAAGTATGTGAATGTCGCAGATAGGTAAATGGACGTTTCTCGCGTTACGCAGAATCGCCACCATCAGGCCGATATACGGCTGCGGAGAACAGCATGTCCAACAGCTTCCTGAATCCGGTCACCACCCAGACCTGGGCCAATGGTCGGCACATTGTCCGTTGCGTCAAAGTCATCCAGGAAACCTGGGACGTGCGCACCTTCTGCTTCATGGCCGACCAGCCGATCCTGTTCTTTTTCAAGCCGGGGCAGTTCGTCACCCTGGAGCTGGAAATCGACGGCCAGCCGATCATGCGCTCCTACACCATCTCCAGTTCACCGTCGGTGCCGTACAGCTTTTCGGTGACGATCAAACGCGTGCCGGGCGGCAAGGTTTCCAACTGGCTGCACGACACGCTGCACGAAGGCCAGGAGCTGGCGGTGCACGGGCCGGTCGGGTTGTTCAATGCCATCGACTTCAGCAACCCCAAGGTCCTCTACCTCAGCGGCGGCGTCGGCATCACGCCGGTGATGTCCATGGCGCGGTGGTATTACGACACCAACGCCAATGTCGACATGACCTTTATCCACAGCGCGCGCTCGCCCAAAGACATCATTTACCACCGCGAGCTGGAACACATGGCGTCGCGGATCGACAACTTCAGCCTGCACCTGATCTGTGAAAAACACGGCCTGGGCGAGCCCTGGGCCGGTTATCGCGGCTACCTGAACCACAAGATGCTCGAACTGATGGTGCCGGACTTCCTCGAGCGCGAAGTGTTCTGCTGTGGCCCTACGCCGTACATGAACGCGGTGAAGCGCCTGCTGGAAGTGGCGGGCTTTGACATGACGCGTTACCACGAAGAGTCCTTTGGCGCGACACCGCCGGAAGCGCGTGCCGACGCGGTGGAGCAGGCCGAACAGGCCGCCGACGCACCGGAAATCGACTTGGCCGACCTGCATCAGGTGGAATTCATTGCGTCGGGCAAGAGCATTCGCGTGGCACCGGGCGAAACCGTCCACGCCGCTGCGGCCAAGCTTGGCCTGCTGATTCCCAAAGCCTGCGGGATGGGCATCTGCGGCACCTGCAAGGTGATGAAGCTGGGCGGGGAGGTCGAGATGGACCACAACGGCGGGATTACCGAAGAAGACGAGGCCGAAGGCTACATCCTGTCGTGCTGCAGTGTGCCGAAGGGTGATGTGCGGATCGAGTTCTGATAGGCCAAACCCTCAAACGGGCAGGGTCAAATGTGGGAGGGGGCTTGCCCCCGATGGCAGTGGAACAGTCACTGATGCATTGACTGAAAGACTGCTATCGGGGGCAAGCCCCCTCTCACATTTTGTTCAGTGGTGAATTCAGGCGCCCATCACTTCGCGGATGTCTGCCGCCAATTCGCGCACGCGCTCTTCTTCGGTATCCCACGCACACATGAACCGCGCGCCGCCTTTGCCGATGAAGGTGTAAAAGCGCCAGCCCTTGGCCGTCAAGGCCTCGATGGCCGCTTCCGAGAGTTGCAGGAACACGCCGTTGGCTTGCACCGGGAACATCAATTCCACACCAGGAATGTCTGCCACCAGGCTGCTCAGCAATTGCGCGCAGTGGTTGGCGTGGCGTGCGTGTTTGAGCCAGGCGTCGTTTTCCAGCAGGCCCACCCACGGCGCCGAGAGAAAGCGCATCTTTGATGCAAGCTGACCGGCCTGTTTGCAGCGGTAATCGAAGTCTTCGGCCAGCTTGTGGTTGAAGAACAGGATGGCTTCACCCACCGCCATGCCGTTTTTCGTGCCGCCGAAGCACAATACGTCCACGCCGGCTTTCCAGGTCAAGTCGGCCGGGGAACAGCCGAGGAACGCGCAGGCGTTGGAGAAGCGTGCGCCGTCCATGTGCAGGTTCAGGCCCAGTTCTTTGCAGGTGGCACTGATCGCACGGATTTCTTGCGGGGTGTACACGCTGCCGACTTCGGTGGCTTGGGTCAGGGTGACCACGCGTGGTTTGGGGTAATGAATGTCCTGGCGCTTGAGCGCGATCTCGCGGATCGATTCCGGGGTCAGCTTGCCGTTTTCGGTGCGGGCGGTGAGCAGTTTGGAGCCGTTGGAGAAAAACTCCGGCGCGCCGCATTCGTCGGTTTCGACGTGGGCGGTTTCCGAGCAAATCACGCTATGGTAGCTCTGGCACAGCGAGGACAGCGCCAGCGAGTTGGCGGCGGTGCCGTTGAAGGCGAAGAAGACTTCGCAGTCGGTTTCGAACAGATTGCGGAAACCGTCGGCGGCGCGGTGGGTCCATTCATCATCGCCGTAGGCGCGTTGATGGCCCTGGTTGGCGAGTTCCATGGCGGCCCAGGCTTCCGGGCAAATGCCGGAATAGTTGTCGCTGGCGAATTGTTGGCTCTTGTCGGTCATGGCCCATTCCTGTGGTCGATGTTGGTGCGCACTGTAACCAAGAATGTTGGGCGGGCGCACGCACTGTAAATGCAAAGTCACTGGGGAATTATGCACGGTACTGAAACGATTCCTGCCAAGCAGGCGCGCGATGGCGCCTTGGACCTGCTCAAGTGGCTGGCGCTGTTGAGCATGGTCCTGGATCACCTGCGCTATGTCGGTTGGAGCCTGGATGGCCTGTACGTGCCGGGGCGCCTCGCATTCCCGTGGTTTTGCCTGGCGATTGCGGCGAACCTGCACCGGGTCAAAGATGCGCCGGTAACGGGCCAATGGCGTTACCTGGGCTGGCTGCTGCTGTTCAGTGTGATCAGCGAAGTGCCGTACCGACTGTTTATCGACGATGCCGATACCTTGAACGTGCTGCCGACCCTGGCGCTGGGGCTGCTGGTTGCCCGAGGATGGCAGCAGAAGGCGCTTGTTGATCGAGGATTGGCGCTGATCGCCCTCGCTTTGAGCGCGGTGTTTACCACGCAGTTGATGTTCGGTTTTTTCGGTGTCTTGCTGCCGCTGGCGATGCTGATGGTGTTTCGTCGACCTTGGTATTTCAGCGCGTTGCCAGGGTTGGTCTGTGTGGCCGCCAATCAATGGCAGATTTTGCTCAATAGCGGCACGCCCGTGGCGCTTTTGGGATTGGCCGCTTGCCTGATCGCGCCATTGGCCGGTTTGGTCTTGTTGCGACAGGCCAAAAACTTCTCGCCTCCGGCCATGCGCCGTTGGGCGTATGCCCTTTATCCCCTGCATTTCCTGCTGCTGCTACTCGTGCGCCAGACCCTCGCCTGACCCCTGTGGGAGGGGGCTTGCCCCCGATGGCAGTGTGTCTGCCGACACATGTGCAAGCTGATCCACCGCTATCGGGGGCAAGTCCCCTCCCACATTTGTTCTGCGTTGTTGCCGCTATGTCGTAAACGCACCTTTGCGTGGCGTCCGTAGGCATTTGACCTGTCTGCGCCAGCCCTACCATCGCACCAAAGGGCCCTGCACGGGCCTCAACAATACGAAAGGCTGGGAGAGACGCGATGTTCAGCAAAAAAGACCAGATCCAGGGATATGACGACGCCTTGCTGGCGGCGATGAATGCCGAGGAGCAGCGTCAGGAAGACCATATCGAGCTGATCGCGTCAGAGAACTACACCAGCAAACGCGTGATGGAAGCTCAGGGCAGCGGCCTCACCAACAAATACGCCGAAGGCTACCCCGGCAAGCGCTACTACGGCGGCTGCGAGCACGTGGACAAGGTTGAAGCCCTGGCCATCGAACGCGCCAAGCAGCTGTTCGGCGCCGATTACGCCAACGTGCAGCCGCACTCCGGCTCGTCCGCCAACAGCGCGGTGTACCTGGCGCTGCTGAACGCCGGCGACACCATCCTCGGCATGAGCCTGGCCCATGGCGGTCACTTGACCCACGGCGCCAAAGTGTCGTCCTCGGGCAAGCTGTACAACGCGGTGCAATACGGCATCAACACCGACACCGGCCTGATCGACTACGACGAAGTCGAGCGCCTGGCGGTGGAGCACAAGCCAAAAATGGTCGTGGCGGGTTTCTCTGCCTATTCCAAGACTTTGGATTTCCCACGTTTCCGCGCGATTGCCGACAAGGTTGGCGCGCTGCTGTTTGTCGACATGGCCCACGTCGCTGGCCTGGTGGCCGCCGGTTTGTACCCGAACCCGCTGCCGTATGCCGACGTGGTTACCACCACCACCCACAAGACCCTGCGCGGTCCGCGTGGCGGTTTGATCCTGGCCAAGGCCAACGAAGAAATCGAGAAGAAACTCAACGCCGCCGTCTTCCCCGGCGCCCAGGGCGGCCCGCTGATGCATGTGATCGCCGGCAAGGCGGTGTGCTTCAAGGAAGCGGCGGAGCCTGGCTTCAAGGTCTACCAGCAACAAGTGATCGAAAACGCCCAGGCCATGGCCAGTGTGTTTATCAAGCGCGGCTACGACGTGGTGTCCGGCGGCACCGACAACCACCTGTTCCTGGTCAGCCTGATCCGTCAGGGCCTCACCGGCAAAGAGGCGGACGCCGCCCTTGGCCGCGCCCACATCACGGTCAACAAGAACGCTGTGCCGAATGACCCGCAGTCGCCGTTCGTGACCTCGGGCCTGCGCATCGGCACCCCGGCGGTGACCACGCGTGGCTTCAAAGTGCCGCAATGCATTGAGCTGGCCGGCTGGATCTGCGACATCCTCGACAACCTCGGCGACGCCGACGTCGAGGCCAACGTGGCCAAGCACGTGTCTGCCCTGTGCGCTGATTTCCCGGTTTATCGCTGAGCGCGGTTTTGGAGTAATGACTATGCAACGCTACTCGGGCTTCGGCCTCTTCAAGCACTCACTCAGCCACCACGAAAACTGGCAGAAGATGTGGCGCACGCCCACGCCGAAAAAGGTCTACGACGTGGTCATCGTCGGCGGCGGCGGGCATGGTCTGGCGACCGCCTACTACCTGGCCAAAGAACACGGCATCACCAATGTGGCTGTGGTCGAGAAAGGCTGGCTGGGCGGCGGTAACACCGCGCGCAACACCACTATCGTACGTTCCAACTACCTGTGGGACGAGTCGGCGCACCTGTACGAACACGCGATGAAACTGTGGGAAGGCCTGTCCCAGGACCTGAACTACAACGTGATGTTCTCCCAACGTGGCGTCTACAACCTGTGCCACACCCTGCAAGACATTCGTGATTCCGAGCGCCGCGTCAGCGCCAACCGCCTCAACGGCGTGGACGGCGAACTGCTCAACGCCAAACAGGTGGCCGACGAGATCCCGTACCTCGACTGCTCGAAAAACACCCGCTACCCGGTACTCGGCGCCACCGTGCAACGGCGCGGCGGCGTGGCCCGTCACGACGCCGTGGCCTGGGGCTTTGCCCGCGCGGCGGATGCACTCGGCGTGGACTTGATCCAGCAGACCGAAGTGATCGGCTTTCGCAAAGAAAACGGCGTGTGCATCGGCGTGGAAACCAACAAAGGCTTTATCGGCGCCAAGCGCGTCGGTGTGGTGACGGCCGGTAACTCCGGGCACATGGCTTCGTTGGCGGGTTTTCGCCTGCCGATCGAATCCCACCCGCTGCAAGCGCTCGTTTCCGAGCCGATCAAGCCGATTATCGACAGCGTGATTATGTCCAACGCCGTGCACGGTTACATCAGCCAGTCCGACAAGGGCGACCTGGTGATCGGCGCCGGCATCGACGGCTACAACGGCTACGGCCAGCGCGGCTCGTATCCGGTGATCGAACACACCATCCAGGCCATCGTCGAGATGTTCCCGGTGCTGTCGCGCGTGCGCATGAACCGTCAGTGGGGCGGCATCGTCGACACCACGCCGGACGCCTGCCCGATCATCTCCAAGACGCCGGTGCCGAACATGTTCTTCAACTGCGGTTGGGGCACGGGTGGCTTCAAGGCCACGCCGGGCTCAGGCAACGTGTTTGCCGCAAGCCTGGCCAAGGGTGAAATGCACCCGCTGGCCGCGCCTTTCTCCATCGACCGTTTCCACAACGGTGCGTTGATCGACGAACACGGCGCTGCGGCCGTCGCCCACTAACAGGAGAAATTCCTATGTTGCATATCTTCTGTCCTCACTGTGGCGAACTGCGCTCCGAAGAGGAATTCCACGCATCCGGCCAAGCGCATATCCCGCGCCCGCTGGACCCGAACGCCTGCACCGATGAGCAGTGGGGCGACTACATGTTCTTCCGCGATAACCCGCGTGGCCTGCACCACGAGCTGTGGATTCACGCCGCCGGTTGCCGCCAGTATTTCAACGCCACGCGCGACACCGTGACCTACGAAATTCTTGAAACCTACAAGATAGGCACCCAGCCGCAATTCACCGCCAAGGCTTCTGGAGAGAAGGTATGAGCCAGATCAATCGCCTGTCCAACGGTGGTCGCATCGACCGTAATAAAGTCCTGACGTTTACCTTCAACGGCCAGAGCTACAAAGGCTTTGAGGGCGACACGTTGGCCGCCGCCTTGCTGGCCAATGGCGTCGACATCATCGGCCGCAGCTTCAAGTACTCGCGCCCGCGCGGCATCTTTGCCGCCGGCGCCGAAGAGCCGAACGCGGTGCTGCAGATCGGCGCCACCGAAGCCACGCAAATCCCTAACGTGCGTGCCACGCAACAGGCGCTTTACCAGGGTTTGGTCGCCACCAGCACCAACGGCTGGCCGAGCGTGAACAACGACATGATGGGCATTCTCGGCAAGGTCGGCGGCAAGCTGATGCCGCCGGGTTTCTACTACAAAACCTTCATGTACCCGCAATCGTTCTGGATGACCTACGAGAAGTACATCCGCAAGGCCGCAGGTCTTGGTCGCTCGCCGACCGAGAACGACCCGGACACCTACGACAACTTCAACCGTCACTGCGACGTGTTGGTGGTTGGCGCCGGCCCTGCTGGCCTGGCCGCCGCACTGGCTGCCGCGCGCAGCGGTGCCCGTGTGATCCTCGCCGATGAGCAGGAAGAGTTCGGTGGTTCGCTGCTGGATTCGCGAGAAAGCCTTGACGGCAAGCCGGCTGCTGATTGGGTCGCCAGCGTCATCGCAGAACTCAAAGCCCTGCCGGACGTGGTGCTGCTGCCTCGCGCCACCGTCAACGGTTACCACGACCACAACTTCCTGACCATTCACGAACGCCTCACCGATCACCTCGGTGACCGTGCGCCGATTGGCGTGGTGCGTCAGCGCATCCACCGTGTGCGTGCCAAGCGTGTGGTGCTGGCAACCGGTGCCTGCGAGCGCCCGCTGGTGTACGGCAACAACGACGTGCCGGGCAACATGCTCGCTGGCGCTGTCTCGACTTACGTGCGCCGTTACGGCGTGGCACCCGGTAAAAAACTGGTGCTGTCGACCAACAACGACCACGCCTACCGCGTAGCGCTGGACTGGTTCGACGCCGGCCTCACCGTCGTGGCTGTGGCCGATGCGCGCCACAACCCTCGCGGTGCGCTGGTGGAAGAAGCCCGCGCCAAAGGCATTCGTATCCTCACCGGCAGCGCCGTGATCGAAGCGCGTGGCAGCAAGCACGTGACCGGCGCCCGCGTGGCGGCCATCGACGTCAAAGCGCATAAAGTCACCAGCCCCGGCGAGTGGCTGGAGTGCGACCTGGTCGCCAGCTCCGGCGGTTACAGCCCGGTGGTTCACCTGGCTTCGCACTTGGGCGGCAAGCCGACCTGGCGTGAAGACATCCTCGGTTTCGTACCGGGTGAAGCGCCGCAAAAACGCGTGTGCGTGGGTGGCATCAATGGCGTCTACGGCCTTGGCGATTCCCTGGCCGACGGTTTTGAAGGCGGCGTGCGCGCGGCCAGCGAAGCCGGTTTTGCGCCGGTGGAAGGCACGCTGCCCAAAGCCTTGAGCCGTCTGGAAGAGCCGACGCTGGCGCTGTTCCAGGTGCCTCACGAGAAAGCCACTGCACGGGCGCCGAAGCAATTTGTCGACCTGCAAAACGACGTGACCGCCGCCGCCATCGAACTGGCGACCCGCGAAGGGTTCGAGTCGGTCGAGCACGTCAAACGCTACACCGCGTTGGGCTTCGGCACCGACCAGGGCAAGTTGGGTAACGTCAACGGCCTGGCGATTGCGGCCCGTTCGCTGAACGTGACCATCCCGCAGATGGGCACCACGATGTTCCGCCCCAACTACACGCCGGTCACCTTCGGCGCCGTTGCGGGCCGCCACTGTGGGCACATCTTCGAGCCGGTGCGTTACACCGCGCTGCAGGCCTGGCACGTGAAAAACGGCGCCGAGTTTGAAGACGTCGGCCAGTGGAAACGCCCCTGGTACTTCCCGCGCAATGGC
This sequence comes from Pseudomonas sp. TREG-RG-20F-10-E-6-01, assembly GCF_022662455.1. Taxonomy (NCBI): domain Bacteria; kingdom Pseudomonadati; phylum Pseudomonadota; class Gammaproteobacteria; order Pseudomonadales; family Pseudomonadaceae; genus Pseudomonas; species Pseudomonas sp. TREG-RG-20F-10-E-6-01. The sequence goes on from NZ_JAKNQP010000012.1 coordinate 65,204, forward strand.
GAAGACCTGCACGCCGCCGTCAAACGCGAATGCCTGGCCGTGCGCGACAGCGTCGGCCTGCTGGATGCGTCCACCCTGGGCAAGATCGACATTCAAGGCCCGGACGCCCGCGAGTTCCTCAACCGCATCTACACCAACGCCTGGACCAAGCTCGATGTAGTCAAGGCGCGCTACGGCCTGATGTGCAAGGAAGACGGCATGGTCTTCGACGACGGCGTGACTGCCTGCCTCGCCGACAACCACTTCCTGATGACCACCACCACCGGCGGCGCCGCTCGCGTATTGCAGTGGCTGGAAATCTACCAACAGACCGAGTGGCCAGACCTCAAGGTGTACTTCACCTCGGTCACCGACCATTGGGCGACCATGACACTGTCCGGCCCCAACAGCCGCAAGCTGCTGGCCGAAGTGACGGATATCGACCTGGACAAGGACGGCTTCCCGTTCATGACCTGGAAAGAAGGCCTGGTCGGCGGCGTGCCGGCGCGGGTGTTCCGTATCTCGTTTACCGGTGAGCTGTCGTTTGAGGTCAACGTGCAGGCCGACTATGCCATGGGCGTGCTCGAGCAGATCGTCGAGGCCGGCAAAAAGTACAACCTGACCCCGTACGGCACCGAGACCATGCACGTGCTGCGGGCCGAGAAGGGCTTCATCATCGTCGGCCAGGACACCGACGGCTCGATGACCCCGGACGACCTGAACATGGGCTGGTGCGTAGGCCGTACCAAACCGTTCTCGTGGATCGGCTGGCGCGGGATGAACCGTGAAGACTGCGTGCGTGAAGAGCGCAAGCAACTGGTGGGCTTGAAGCCGATTGATCCGACCGTGTGGATGCCGGAAGGCGCGCAGCTGGTGTTCGATCCGAAGCAGACGATCCCGATGAAGATGGTCGGTCACGTCACCTCAAGCTATGCGCATAACTCGCTGGGTTACTCGTTCGCGATGGCGGTGGTGAAGGGCGGTTTGAAGCGTATCGGCGAGCGGGTGTTCTCACCGCAGGCCGATGGCAGCGTGATCGAGGCGGAGATTGTGTCCTCGGTGTTCTTTGACCCGAAAGGTGAGCGGCAGAACATCTGATAGACCGAGGCGCCTGTATCGGGGGCAAGCCCCCTCCCACATGTTGAAATGCATTCCCCTGTGGGAGGGGCCTTGCCCCCGATGAGGCCATTAGCCGCACAACAGAATTCAGATAGGTGCTTTATGACAGCAGCCAATGTTTACCAACAACGCCCCACCGCCGGTGCCAAGGCCGAGTCGTCGCTGCACCATGCCGACCTCGCCAGCCTGGTCGGCAAGGGCCGCAAGAATGCCGGCGTGACCGTGCGTGAAAAGAAACTGCTCGGCCACCTGACCCTTCGTGGCGATGGCCACGATGCGGCCTTCGCTGCCGGCGTGCACAAAGCCCTCGGCATCGAACTGCCTGGCGCCCTGCAAGTCATCATCAACGGCGAAACCAGCCTGCAATGGCTCGGCCCGGATGAGTGGCTATTAATCGTGCCAAGCGGTGAAGAATTCGCCGCCGAGCAAAAACTGCGGGCTGCCCTGGGCGACCTGCATATTCAGATCGTCAACGTCAGCGGCGGCCAGCAAATCCTCGAACTCAGCGGCCCGAATGTGCGCGACGTGCTGATGAAGTCCACCAGCTACGACGTGCACCCCAACAACTTCCCGGTGGGCAAGGCGGTGGGCACGGTGTTCGCCAAGTCGCAACTGGTGATCCGCCACACGGCCGAAGACACCTGGGAGCTGGTGATTCGTCGCAGCTTCTCGGACTACTGGTGGTTGTGGCTGCAGGATGCGTCCGCCGAATTCGGCCTGAGTGTTCAAGCCTGAGGAGTTACACACGATGAGCCGCGCACCTGATACATGGATTTTGACCGCCGACTGCCCCAGCGTGCTCGGCACGGTGGACGCGGTCACCCGCTACCTGTTCGAACAGGGCTGCTACGTCACCGAGCACCATTCGTTCGATGACCGCCTCTCGGGCCGGTTTTTTATTCGTGTGGAATTCCGCCAGCCCGACGGTTTTGACGAGCAAGCCTTCCGCGACGGCCTGGCCTCGCGCGGTGAAGCCTTTGGCATGATCTTCGAACTGACGGCGCCTAACTACCGGCCAAAAGTGGTGATCATGGTCTCCAAGGCCGATCACTGCCTCAACGACCTGCTGTACCGCCAGCGAATCGGCCAACTGTCGATGGACGTGGTCGCGGTGGTGTCCAACCACCCCGATCTCAAGCCGTTGGCCGACTGGCACCAGATTCCCTACTACCATTTCCCCCTCGACCCCAACGACAAACCGTCCCAGGAGCGTCAGGTGTGGCAAGTGATTGAAGAGACCGGCGCCGAACTGGTGATTCTTGCGCGCTACATGCAAGTGCTGTCGCCGGAACTGTGCCGCAAGCTGGATGGCAAGGCCATCAACATTCATCACTCGTTGCTGCCGGGGTTCAAGGGCGCCAAGCCGTATCACCAGGCCTACAACAAGGGCGTGAAGCTGGTCGGCGCTACTGCGCATTACATCAACAATGACCTGGACGAGGGCCCGATCATTGCCCAAGGCGTGGAGGTGGTGGACCACAGCCACTATCCCGAGGATTTGATTGCCAAGGGGCGGGATATCGAAGGGCTGACATTGGCCCGGGCGGTGGGGTATCACATTGAGCGACGGGTGTTTTTGAACGCCAATAGAACGGTGGTGCTCTGACTGAAGCCATCGGGGGCAAGCCCCCTCCCACAGTTGACTGCATTCACACATCAAAGGTGGGAGGGGGCTTGCCCCCGATGAGGCCCTAACAAACAACGCAAAAACAGCATCTGTAACCCGAGCACTTAAACGCGCTGCCTGCCTGGGCAACGCGGTTCCATAAAAACAACAGCGAGGTGAAAGCATGTCTGGTAATCGTGGTGTCGTGTATCTCGGCAACGGCAAGGTCGAAGTACAGAAAATCGACTATCCCAAAATGCAGGACCCCCGTGGCAGGAAGATTGAGCACGGCGTCATCCTGCGCGTGGTCTCCACCAACATCTGCGGCTCCGACCAACACATGGTGCGCGGCCGTACCACCGCCCAGACCGGCCTGGTCCTGGGGCATGAAATCACTGGCGAAGTGATCGAAAAGGGCAGCGACGTCGAAAACCTGAAAATCGGCGACCTGGTCTCGGTGCCGTTCAACGTGGCGTGCGGCCGCTGCCGCTCCTGCAAGGAACAACACACCGGCGTGTGCCTGACCGTTAACCCGGCCCGTGCCGGTGGCGCGTACGGTTATGTCGACATGGGCGACTGGACCGGCGGCCAGGCCGAATACGTGCTGGTGCCGTACGCCGACTTCAACCTGCTGAAACTGCCGGACCGCGACAAGGCCATGGAGAAAATCCGCGACCTGACCTGCCTCTCCGACATCCTGCCCACCGGCTACCACGGCGCCGTCACCGCTGGCGTTGGTCCGGGCAGCACGGTGTATATCGCCGGCGCCGGCCCGGTTGGCCTGGCCGCAGCCGCTTCGGCACGGTTGCTGGGCGCCGCTGTGGTGATCATCGGCGACGTCAACCCGATCCGCCTGGCCCATGCCAAGGCCCAGGGTTTTGAAATTGCCGACCTGTCCAAAGACACGCCTCTGCACGAACAGATCGCCGCATTGTTGGGCGAGCCGGAAGTTGACTGCGCCGTCGATGCCGTAGGCTTCGAAGCCCGTGGCCACGGCCATGAAGGCGCCAAGGCAGAAGCGCCGGCCACCGTGCTCAACTCGCTGATGGGCGTGGTCCGCGTGGCGGGCAAAATCGGCATTCCTGGCCTGTACGTCACCGAAGACCCAGGCGCTGTCGACGCCGCCGCGAAAATGGGCAGCCTGAGCATTCGCTTCGGTTTGGGCTGGGCTAAATCCCACAGCTTCCACACCGGCCAAACCCCGGTGATGAAGTACAACCGCCAGCTGATGCAGGCGATCATGTGGGACCGTATCAACATTGCCGAAATCGTTGGCGTGCAGGTCATCAGCCTGGATGACGCGCCGCGTGGGTACGGCGAGTTCGATGCGGGTGTGCCGAAGAAGTTTGTGATTGATCCGCATAAGATGTTTAGCGCGGCGTAAGGTTGAGCGTCAGTATGAGGGCGCCTCTGTGCGCCCTTGTATTAGGTGGTCAGTAAAAATACAAAAAATACGAGCTGATCATCATGGTTGTAGCGGAAGTTAAAAGGATGAGTGATGGTATGACCATCCAATATTTGAGTGCGCGTGGGATTTTCTCAACGTCTTCGACGAGTGCCAAGCGCCGCCATTGAAATATTCCTGGGATAACAATGACCGTCGCCATGGCCAATACGCGCTGCGGCCTCCCATCGAACGGGGTATTGCGAAAAGTATTCCTGTTTCCGGTGATGTAAGTGCTGCATTGCATATAGCGTTCTGCGGCATCCAATTTTTCAAACATGACATAGGTGATGAGCGGAAAGCTGAGTAACATAATGGCGCCCGCGCACATGCCGATATATTCCAAGGCCATTTAATCCTTTACCGTCCTATAGAGGAGTTTACCCGCGCCTTCGCCCATTGCGCTTCCTAGCTTGCCGCCTGCGAGCCCAATTGCGGCGCCCCCGACGATTGCGCAAGCCAATGCGCCGGCGCCCGCTGTAGGTATGCCAAAAACGAGCATACAAGCGCCAGTACCGACCTGGGCCCCAATTATCCCGCCTGCTGATGCGCCGCCAACGCCAAGCACTAACTTCCCTCCTTCGACATATTTTGCTTGGGTGCATTCTTGCTCACGTCCTGTCGAGCATGCCTCCGCAATTTCCAGCGCTGCCGCCCCTCCATCTAGCGCAATACCAATATAGGCGCCCTTCTTCAAGATCTGCGAGGCTTTAGCTATACGCTTGACTCTTTCTTCATACCCACGAATCTCCCCATGCTGCCAGTAACTTTTGCTGGAAATGCCCAACATCTTTTTAATCGAACCTTCGTTTTTCAAACCTGTTCCAAACCGGGCCATCCCGGATAGTTGCCCATCGAGCTTCGCAAACAGCGCCCGACGTTTGATCAGAAACTCATCTCTCGCAGCTGGGGTGCCCTTGGTTAAGTACTGCTTATGCAAATCGTCGATTTCCTTGAGGGTTGTCTCGATTTGCGCCAAGTGCTTGCTCCAGGCGCTACTGGCACTGCCAATGCCCAGGGACGCATGGGCCATGATGGCCTGCAACTGATCGTAGTTTTTGATCAGGAATTGATCCGTCGCGGAGTGGGCGAACAATGCCTGTTTAATGTTCTGCGCCGAGCGCATCAGTTGGGCTTCTTCCGTCGTGCAAGACGCGGTACGCGCATCGGGAATGATCACCAACTGCCCTGGCAATACCACGACGTTGCGGATGTGTTGGTTGAGGGTGTCGAACTTGGTTTGAATGTGAGGGTTGAGCGAAAGGTCGAGTTTAAGTAGCGGATAAGGCTGCGGCCGTTCATTAATAAATGCGTAAGGTCCCTGCATAGCGTGCACCTCCAAGTGACTGAGGCGCACGACTATAAGAAGCTGCTACAGGTGAGGTAAGACGCGTGCAGGGGCGTTTTTGACGTTTCAGAAAGGGACTACGCAAGTCCCGGCAGACGCTGACAAGTGTGAGTCATTCAAGCTTGGTAAGTCGCAGGTACGGATCCGCCACTTCGCCGTTTTTTATCACCCGCTTGCCGCCATAGTCGCAGTGAGTTTTACCGTCGCGCTCGTTGATTTCCTCGGGTTTGAGTTCGTACTCCGGGGCCAGGTAGTCGTCGCTGGTACCGGCGGTTTGGCCGGTCCATGTGTTGCCGTTGGCAGACGCGGTGTATTGATAACCTTCGCCATACGGCGCAGGGAGGTCGGGGTCTGTGTAGGGTGTGGAGTTGATATCGGCAGTGGCGGGGCATTGGCCAATGTCGGCGGCCGGCGCAGGGGGTTGCGGCGTGCTGAATACGCTGAAGATGGAGATCAATCCGATCATGGTGGTTACAGCTCCTGAGTAGGGATGCCCGATAGGGGTAGCCTTGGGTGAGCTGCAGCGATGGTTGGGTTCCGAGTTAAGGTTGTTTCGCGTGTAGGAAAGGGCAACTGGGCGCTGCCCTTCTTTGCATCGGGTATTTAAGCCTGCAAGCGCCGGCTGATCACATCCAGCAGATCACAGCCATCGCGCAATGGAATGGCGCAAAGCAAGGCGAAGTCCTGGAGGACAAGGTTGTCGGTGTTCAGGCCCTCACGAAACGCGAGGTTTTCCATGACTTGAGTCACCGCGCGGATGCGGTAGACGGCGGCGTCGTGGAGTACGTCGAGCGGGACTTGGGTGTCGATAAGCAGGGAAGGGGTGGTGCTGTCGTGGCCGGTGAGCGGCATGTATCGGTTCATGTTTTAAAACCCATTCAAGTAGAGGTGGGCTACACACTTATTCGTCGCCAAACGAATGGGTGGCAGCTGTACGCAGGTTGGCGAACCGGGAATGGAACCGGCAGACCCGAAGGTCTCCCGCGCACAGCCACCATGAAAGCAGCTATTGCGGACGCAAAAGAACCTGCAAAAAAGCAGAAGCTTTTGCACCATTCACCCGAGTCGCCAAACCCGTGTCGCCATGTGGACGACCGCCGAACTATAAGCGCCATCCATCGCCAGGAGCAAGTCGCCTGGGCGATGATGATCACCTGTGGGTCACCGATGGGTGAATGAGCATTTGGTGGCGTCAGCGTCTTCGCAATAGGTGCCTTTCCATTCACCTGTAGGCGTGAGGTTCCATTCAGTGACGGATTTGAGCGTGACCGAAAGCTGTGCGTCGTTACCCATTGGCCCCTTGTAGGTGCAGGTGACGGCTTTGTGTTGTGCATCGTATCGGGCATCTTGGAACGTCGAGTCACTGAGGTAGGAGGCGGTCGCTGACGGGTTTTTGCCGGTCCAGGTAAGCCCGCCCGGCGGTGAGGCTGCATAGCTATAACCGCCACCGGCCATCGCGGTTTGATGGATGCTCTGGATCGGTGGGCAGGTTGCGGTCGCTGCGATGGCATTTGCTACCAGCCCTGTCATTGCAGACAAACCTGCAAGCAGTGCGCGCTTCATGGTGAGCTTCCTGGAGGGGCCGGAGGCTCATGCTGCGGGCGATCGTGAGGCCTGGCTACTGGTATAAATGACAGTTTTTTAGTGTTTTTTCTTATTGCTGAGGTGATGGTTATTTCAATGTCGCCCAGCCGATGAAGATCAAATGTGGGAGCTGGCTTGCCTGCGATTGCGGTCGGCCAGCCAACCTGTCTCTGGCTGACCCACCGCTATCGCAGGCAAGCCAGCTCCCACAGGGATTTATGGGGTGTCAGCGCGAGGCGAGTGCGCCTTGGTACAGGACCGGTCCGGTTGGTTGGCCGGACGGTGAACCGCCTTGTGGCTCCAGGCTGACGGCGAGGGTCACGGGGGCGGTCAACAGCGCTTGTTGCTCTTTACTCAACTGGATGCGGCCTTTACCCGAGCTGGGCACCAAGCCCAGTGAGATCGGTTTACCTCCGGGCGCAATCGCCCACAATTCCAGGGCGCGCGTCGGCTCTACAGCGGCCAACGTCAGCGGCTCCACTTGCAGGTGATCGCCAAATGCCTGGATCTGCAGCGCCGGTTGCTGATTCGCCGCAACCAGCGTGGCGTTGTACTCGGCGCCGATATCACGCTGATAAAGCACGCCGACCAACACGGCGACGACGACCGCGCACGCAGCCGCCAGCAGACGGAATTTCATCCAGAACGGCTTCTTCGCTGGCACATGCAGCACTTGCGGCTCGATCCGTGCTTTGATGCCTGCCCACACATGATTCGGCACGGGCCGTTCGGGCAGTGCGCCGGTCAGGCTGGCGAGGGCATCCTGCCAGTGGCCGAGTTCGACGCGCAGCGCGGCGTCTTCCAGTAACAGGGCGTCGAAGCGCCGACGGGCGGTAGCCGGCATCAGGCCGATCGCGTAGTCGGCGGCGAGGGCGCGGCGCAGGGCGGTGGTTTGGTAGTTCATGATTCAAGGCACCTGCGCAGGCGCTCCATACCACGGCGAATCCAGGATTTGATCGAGCCCAGGGGCGCCGCCAAGTGGTCGGCCAGTTCCGAGCACGACAGGCCCTGGAAGTAAGCCACGGTGATCGATTGGCGCTGCATGCCATCGAGGGTGTCGAGGCAGCGGTTGAGGGCGCGGGCTTCGCGCTCGGTGTCGAGCTGTTCGTGGGCGCTGGGGCTGTCGTCGAGCAGGGCGTCCTGCTGGCCGTCGGCCAAGGGCTGTTCGCGGTGTTTGCGCAACTGGTCGATGGCCAGGTTACGGGTGATGTTCACCATCCAGGTCATCGGCGCCGCCAGGTGTGCCTCGTAGCGCGAAGCGTTGTACCAGATGCGCACAAAGGCTTCCTGGAGCACTTCTTCAGCCAGGTCCTTGCGCCCCATGAACCGGAATGCAACACCGTGCAGGCGTGGCGAGACACTGCGGTAGAGGGTCTCGAACGCCTGGCGGTTGCCCAGGGCGCACTGCGCCAGCAGGGGCTGCAACGGGTCAGCATCGTTGATGGAAATAGGGCTTCTCCAGGCTCTCGAACGAGGGCGACGGGACTGCGCACGGTAGGCAGAGGGTAGTCCAGCTTGAGCATTCATTCCATCCGACTCCGAGCGGTGCATGCTGGGTATACGCGCGGTAGGGTGATTTGGATGCAGCTTTTTCTGAACTAATCTTCAGGTGGGAACAATCCTTCGGGACTGTCAGTCCAACGCCTGCTTTTAGCTCCTACATTCAGAGGTTGTCTTGATGAAGATTTCACGCGGTTTTGCCCTGTCCTGCCTGATGACCGTGGCCGCCAGCCCGGTGTTTGCCGCAGGTTTCAGCCTCGGTGACGTGGCCAACGCCGTTTCCGGCGCCCAGGGCAGCAACAACAAGGCCGCTGCAGCAGCGCCGAGTTCCCAGACCGCAGGCCTGCTGAGCGCCCTGACTTCGCAACTGAACGTCACCCCTGAACAAGCCGTCGGCGGTACCGGCGCCATGCTGGGCCTGGCCAAGAACCAATTGAGCAGCACCGACTATTCGCAATTGGGCAAAAGCGTGCCCGGCCTGGATAAGCTCGCGGGGAACAACTCCCTGGGCAGCCTCGGCGCCTTGAGCGGGATGCTCGGCCAGAGCGGCGGCAGCAAAACCAGCGGCCTGGACAGCGTGCTGGGTAACGTGAAGAACACCAACGACCTGAACACCGCCTTCAGCGCGCTGGGCATGGATAACAGCATGATCGGCAAGTTTGCGCCGGTAATCCTGCAATACCTGGGTGGTCAGGGCGCCAACGAGTCGGTGCTGGGCAAACTCGCCTCGGCCTGGGGCACTGGCAGCTAAATAGGCTCTGCGCGCAGTTGGGCGATGCGCGCGTCCTTCTCCCTCCAGAGCTGGTTCACCCAGTTCTGGACGGTCTGGCGAAAGGCCGGATCATTCTCGTAATCGCCCTGCCATAGCGCCGGGTCGAGTTCCCGGGTGCGAATGTCGATGATCACTTTCGGCACCGCGCCGCTGATCAAATCCCAAAACCCCGGAATTTTTTGCTGCGGATAGACCACGGTCACGTCGAGCACGGCATCCAGTTGTTCACCCAGCGCTGCCAACACAAACGCCACGCCGCCCGCCTTGGGTTTGAGCAACCGGGCATACGGTGAATCCTGCTGCTTGTGTTTGACCGCGTTGAACCGCGTGCCTTCCAGGTAATTCACCACGGTCACCGGCTGGCGCTTGAACAGCTCGCAGGCCTCTTTGGTGATTTTCAGGTCCTGGCCTGCCAGCTCCGGGTGCTTGGCCAGGAACGCCTTGGTGTAGCGCTTCATGAAGGGGTAATCCAGCGCCCACCACGCCAGGCCGAGGAAGGGCACCCAGATCAGCTCTTTTTTCAGGAAGAATTTGAAGAACGGCGTACGCCGGTTGAGCGCCTGGATTAGCGCCGGAATGTCCACCCAGGACTGATGGTTGCTGATCACCAGGTAAGAGGTGTCGCCACGTAGCTGCGCGCCACCGCGGATGTCCCATTGGGTGGGGATGCATAGCGAGAAGATCAGCTTGTCGATTTCAGCCCAGGTCTCGGCGATCCACATCACGGCCCACGAGGCATAGTCGCGATAGCGCCCGGGCGCCACCAGCTTGAGCAGGGCAAACAGCATCAACGGCCCGAACAGCACCAGGGTGTTGAGCAATAGCAGCAGTGTGACGAAACAGCCGGTGAGCAGGCGGCGCATAAGTAACTCTTGGAATCCTGTGGGCGGGCCATGATAAGCAAGCTGAGTCTAGAGGCCAAATCGCAAATCGCTGGACGAATGTTTCACAATGTTCCCGGTATGGTTGAGAACTAACTAAGTGCTGCCTTTGCGGTCTAGAATCCGCCTACTTCTTTCGAGGAAATCACTTCGTGAAATTGCTCCTTGCCGCGTTCGCCCTCGTTCTTCCTGTTGTGGCCGCCCAGCCTGTCCTGGCCGCCGAACCGACCCTTTACGGTCGCTACGAATACATCCAGTTGCCGGAGATCGGCGAAACCTTCAAGGCCAAGATGGACACCGGCGCGCTGACCGCCTCGCTGTCGGCCCGAGACATCGAGACCTTCACCCGCGATGGCGACGATTGGGTGCGCTTCCGCCTCGGCGGCAAGGACGCTTCCAACAAAGTCTACGAACACAAAGTCTCGCGCATCAGCAAAATCAAGAGCCGCGCCGACGAAGACGATGACAAGGACGAAGCCACCGTGGCCAAGCGCCCGGTGATCGATCTGGAAATGTGCCTGGGCAACGTCAAGCGCACCGTTGAGGTGAACCTCACTGACCGCAGCAGCTTCAACTACCCGCTGCTGATCGGCGCCAAGGCCCTGCGTGAATTCGGCGCAGCGGTGAACCCGGCGCGTCGTTACACTGCCGACAAACCGGACTGCTGACGGACCCACATGCCGCATATCCTGATTGTCGAAGACGAAGCGGCGATAGCCGATACGCTGATTTTCGCCCTGCAAGGCGAGGGCTTCACCACCACCTGGCTGAGCCTTGGCCAGGAGGCGCTGGCCCATCAGCGCCAGTCGCCCGCTGACTTGATCATCCTCGACATCGGCCTGCCGGACATCAGCGGCTTTGAAACCTGCAAGCAATTGCGCCGTTTCAGTGAAGTGCCGGTGATGTTTCTCAGCGCCCGTGACGGCGAGATTGATCGGGTGGTGGGCCTGGAGATCGGTGCTGACGATTATGTGGTCAAGCCGTTCAGCCCACGGGAAGTGGCGGCGCGGGTGCGGGCCATCCTCAAGCGCGTCAGTCCAGGCGCCGCGCCTGCCGTGTTCCAGGTTGACCTGGAACGCATGCAAATCCATTACCGCGGTCAGCCCCTGAGCCTGACGCGTCATGAGTTTCGCTTGCTGCAAAGCCTGCTTGAGCAACCCGAGCGCGTGTTCAGCCGCGAGCAACTGCTCGACGCGGTGGGCGTGCCCGCCGACGCTGGCTACGAACGCAATATCGACAGCCATATCAAAAGCCTGCGCAGCAAACTGCGAAGCGTGGCCGCCGACGCCGAGCCGATCCAGACCCACCGTGGCCTGGGTTACAGCTACAGCCCGAGCCATAGCTGATGCGCCTGGGGCTGCGGATTTTTCTGGTGTACGCGCTGTTTATCGGCCTGACCGGCTATTTTGTGCTCAACACCGTGATGAAAGAGATCCGCCCCGGCGTGCGCCAATCCACCGAAGAAACTCTGGTGGACACGGCCAACCTGCTGGCCGAAATCCTGCGGCTGGACGTGAAGAACGGCACCCTCGGCCAAAGCCACTGGCCGGAGCTGCTCAAGGCCTACGGTAGCCGCCAGCCGGGCGCGACGATCTGGGGCCTGCCGAAAAACCAGGTCAACCACCGCATCTACGTGACGGACGCCAAGGGCATTGTGTTGCTCGACTCCACGGGCGAGGCGGTCGGCCAGGACTATTCCAAATGGAACGACGTGTACCTGACCCTGCGCGGCGAATATGGCGCGCGGTCGACCCGTAATGAGCTAAATGACCCTAACTCGTCGGTGATGCACGTGGGCGCGCCGATCCGCGACAACGGCCAGATCATCGGCGTGGTCACTGTGGCCAAGCCCAACAGCTCGTTGCAGCCCTATGTCGACCGTACCGAACACCGCCTGCTGTGGTACGGCGCCGGGTTGGTGATCCTCGGCCTGCTGCTCGGCGCACTGTTGTCGTGGTGGCTGAGCGTGGCGCTGCATCGGCTGACGGCGTATGCCCAGGCCGTGAGCGAAGGTCGGCGCGCCGAGTTGCCGCATTACCGCGGCGGCGAGCTCAAGCAGCTATCTACCGCCGTCGAGCACATGCGCACGCAGCTGGAGGGCAAGGCCTACGTCGAGCGTTACGTGCACACCCTGACCCACGAACTGAAAAGCCCGCTGGCGGCAATTCGTGGCGCGGCGGAGCTGTTGCAGGGCGACATGACCCGCGAGCAACAGCAGCGCTTCGTCGGCAATATCGACAGTGAAAGCGCGCGCTTGCAACAGTTGATCGAGCGCCTGCTGAACCTGGCCCAAGTGGAGCAGCGCCAAGGTTTGGAAGAGCAAGTCAGCATGCCGTTGGCGACCCTGGTCGACGAGGTGCTCAAGGCCCAGTGCGCGCGCATTGAAGGCGCCGGCTTGCAGGTCGAACAGGCGATTGGCGCGGATGTGAAGGTATTTGGCGAGCCGTTCCTGCTGCGCCAGGCCTTGGGTAATCTGCTCGATAACGCCCTGGACTTCACGCCGCTCGGTGGCACGTTGAGGTTCAGCGCACGCACGCAGCACAACGACGTGCAGGTCAGCCTGTTCAACCAGGCTGCGGCCATTCCCGACTACGCCTTGCCGCGCCTGAGTGAGCGTTTCTACTCGCTGCCACGCCCGGCAAGCGGGCGCAAAAGCACCGGCCTGGGCCTTAACTTTGTTGAAGAAGTGATGAAGCTGCACGGCGGCGCGTTGCAGATCGGCAATGTGCAGGGCGGGGTGCAAGTAGTGCTGCATCTCCACACAGTCTCCACATTGCCCACATAAATCTCCCATCTGCGCGGTTCACGCTCTGCCCATCAAAACAGGGAGAGCCCCATGAACCGCAGCCTGCTTTTCAAACTTGGCGCGATTGCGCTACTGATTCTTCTGTTGCTGATTCCGTTGCTGATGATCAACGGCATCATTGCTGACCGCCAATACGCCCGCGACAGCGTGCTGATGGATATCGCCCGTAGCTCCAGTTACAGCCAGCACCTCAACGGGCCGGTGATGGTGGTGCCTTATCGCAAGACCGTGCGCGAGTGGAAACTCAATGAAAAGCTCAATAAACGCTACGAGGAAACCCGTGAAGAGCGCGGTCGTCTGTATTTCCTGCCGGACCGCTTTGAGCTCGATGGCAAGGTGCAAACCGAGCTGCGGTCGCGGGGTATTTACCAGGCGCGACTGTTCCATGCCGACACCCGCATCAGCGGGCGTTTCGAGCTGCCTGCGCAGCTGGGCATCACGCAAGACTTTGCCGATTACCGCTTTGATCCAGCGTTTCTGGCGGTGGGCATCAGCGATATTCGCGGCATTGAAAACGCACTGAAACTGGAACTGGGCGACCAACGCCTGGACTTCTCGCCGGGTACTCAAGTGGACTGGCTGGGGGAGGGCGTGCACGTGGCATTGCCGGAACAGGACAGCAAGAAACCGGCCGTGCTGGACTTCGCTTTTGACCTGCGCCTGCAAGGCACCGAACAACTGCAAGTGGTGCCGGTGGGCAAGGTCAGCGAGGTCTCGCTCGCATCGAACTGGCCCCACCCAAGCTTCATCGGCAACTTCCTGCCGGCTCAGCGGGCCGTCACCGACAAAGGCTTCACGGCCAACTGGCAGACCACATTTTTCTCCACCAACCTGGAGCAAGCCCTGCAAACCTGCCTGGACGGGCGAAGCTGTGATGCCTTCAGCAACCGCAGCTTTGGCGTGAACTTCATCGACCCGGTGGACCAGTACCTCAAGAGCGACCGCGCGATCAAATACGCGCTGCTGTTTATCGCCCTGACGTTTGCCGGCTTCTTCCTGTTCGAAGTGCTCAAGAGCCTGGCGGTGCACCCGATTCAATACGCGCTGGTGGGCGTTGCCCTGGCGTTCTTTTACCTGCTGTTGTTGTCGTTGTCCGAGCACATCGGCTTTGGCCCGGCGTACCTGTTGTCGGCGAGCGCCTGTGTGTTGTTGATCGGCTTCTACGTGTGCCATGTGCTGCGCAGCATTGCCCATGGGCTGGGCTTTTCGGCGGGGCTGGCGGCGCTGTATGGCCTGTTGTACGGGCTGCTCAGTGCCGAGGATTACGCGCTGCTGATGGGCTCGCTGTTGCTGTTCGGGCTGTTGGGCACAGTGATGGTGCTGACGCGCAAACTCGATTGGTATGGCGTGGGCAAGCGCAAGGTGGCCGAGCCGCTGCAATTTGACCTGGAGGCCGTGCAATGATCGGCTTACGGGAGGATCAGCAGATAAAGACGCAATTGGTGGCGAGGATTAACCTGCTGTTCCCTGTTGTCGTTGTGGCGAGCGGGCTTGCCCCGCGTTGGGCTGCGCAGCAGCCCCAGAACCCATCACAGAGGAGTGCCTGATGGACCGCAGTCTGATTGATTGGGGCGGCTTCGCCACCCAACGCGGGGCAAGCCCGCTCGCCACGACAAGCCCGCTGGCCACACAAAGCGGGCTCACTGCACAAGGTCAGACCGGCGGCTGGGTCTGCAGCATCGACGGCCGCTGGCTGACCTTGGCGTACCAATCGGCAAGCTGGGGATTCGCAGCGCGCCATTGCAGGTCTGGGTGGCGGAAGTCGAGGTAGCCCAAGGCGCAGGCCACGCTGATCGACGCAATGTCGAAGTGGCTGGCCAGCTCGGCAATCGCATTGGCTTCCAACTCCGCGAGGGTGCGACGGATCTTGTTGCGCTGCTCATCCAGCCATTGGTCCCAGTGCTTTTCTGCCGGGCGCATGGCGGTTTCGTAACGCACCAGCACGGCGGCGTCCATGATGCCGTCGGCCATTGAGGCCAGGGTCAGGCGGCGCCAGCGTGCCGAGCCGTCGCGAGGGATCAGCGGGTTGCCGACATGCTGGTGGTCGAGGTAATCGAGGATCACCCGGCTGTCGTGCAGGGCGCTGCCGTCGGCCAGGCGCAGGGCCGGGATCTTGCCCACGGGGTTTTCGTGCACCAGCTGCGCGTCCGGGTTGACCGGTGTCGGCATGCAGCCTCGCAGGGCCACGCGGTCCTGCTGGCCGGTTTCGATCAGCAGCACGCGGACTTTACGAACAAAGGGTGAGGCAGGGTTGTGGAACAAGGTCATGCTGGGCGTGGACATGGGCATTCCTCGAAATGGGCAGTGGCTAGCCTAGAGGGTTGCGCGGTGGCTGGCGAGGGGGGCTTTGGGTGTTTTTGAGGGCCTCATCGCAGGCAAGCCAGCTCCCACACGGGGAATGCATTTCAAGGTGGGAGCTGGCTTGCCGGCGATAGCGCCCTCAGCCGCGCCGCTTGAATAACGCCCAAACACCAATGACCGCAGGAATCCCCAAACCGACCCAGCTCAATGAGTCCCACAGCCCATCGCCGAGCAACGCGGCAAACAGCCCGGCCGCGCTGAGCACGCCAATTCCCAGCGGAATGCCAAACACCTTCCAGAAGTTCGACTGCCGCGGCTTCATACCTTGGCCGCCTTGCGCCGCACGATCCACAGGTAAACGCCGCTGCCCAGCACGATGATGGTCAGCACATCGAGCACCGCCCAGAGAATCTTCATCGGCATTCCGCCGTAGTCACCAAAGTGCAATGGCTGCGACATGCCCATGGCGTCCATGTACCACGGCCGCTCAGCGATAGCGGTGACGGCCAGGGTGCTGGCGTCGATCAGCACCGGCGTGAGCAGGTGCGAGGTCAGGTGCGTGCTGCCCTTCATGAACACCGCGTAATGGTGCTCACTGGAAAAACGCGTGCCGGGGAAGGCGATAAAGTCCGGCTCCATGCCGGGCGCGGCCTTGGCGGCAATGCTCAGCAGCTCGGTGGCCGGCGCGCGTTGGGTCAGTGGCGGCGCGTTTTTGTAGGGTTCGATCATCGCGCTGAGGCTGTCCTGGCGCCAGGCGGCGATGATCAGGTCGGCGCAGGCGCTGATCACACCGGTCACGCCCACTACCAGCGCCCAGGTCAACGTGACCACGCCGATCAGGTTGTGCAGGTCGAGCCAACGCAAGCGCGTGGACTTGTCCTGGCGCACGGTGGCGAACTTCACGCGGCGCATGAACGGCAGGTACAGCACCGTGCCCGAGACAATCGCCAGCACAAACAAAAGGCCCATGAAGGCCAGCAGCAACTTGCCCGGCAGGCCGGCGAACATGTCCACATGCAGGCGCAGCAGGAACAGCGTCAGCCCGCCATTGGCCGCTGGGGTTTCGACGGCTTCACCGGTGCGCGCATCGAGCATGAAAGTGTGCGACGAGTTGGGTTCGGTGCCAGCCGTGGCGGCCATGATTGCGATCACGCCGTTCTTGTCGTCTTCGTCCCACGCCAGGTATTGCATCGCCTCACCCGGGCGATGCGCCTGGGCTTTGGCCACCAGTTGCTCAAGGTTCAGCTGCGGGGTATCGGCGGGCATCTGCGCCAGTTCAGGCTCATTGCCCAGCAGGTGATCGATCTCATGGTGAAACACCAACGGCAGGCCGGTGAGGGCGAGCAGCAGCAGGAAGACTGTGCAGATCAGGCTGGTCCAGGTGTGGATGAAGGACCAGCGGCGGATGGTTTTGCTTTTCATGGTTCATCCAAATGCAAAAGGGCCACGGCGTTACCGTGACCCTTGGGTGACCGCGTCAGTGGTTTACCACTTGTAGTTCACAGCTGCCACGACATTGCGTTCATCACCGTAGTAGCACCATGCGCCGTCGCAGGTCGACAAGTAGTCCTTGTTGAAGATGTTCTTGGCGGTGACATCCACCGAGACACCCGCGAGTACCGGGTTGATACGGCTCAAGTCGTAATGCACGGCAGCATCGTAAACGGTATAGGAACCAACGTGGCCATTGGCGGTGTTAGCAGTATTGCCGTAGGTGTCGCCCACGTAACGCACGCCAGCGCCTACGCCAAAGCCATCCAGCACACCCGAATGCCACGTGTAATCAGACCACAGCGACGCCTGGTTACGTGGCACCAGCTTCATGCGGTTGCCCTTATCGTCACCCTTGAGGATTTCGGTGTCGGTGTAGGTATACGAGCCCACCAGTTTCAGATTGTCGGTGACTTCCGACGTGGCTTCCAGCTCCAGGCCGCGCACGCTGATTTCGCCGATCTGACTGGTGATGTTGTTCTGTGTCACCGAAACGTTTTGCTGGCGCAGGTCAAATACGGCGGCGGTCAACAGGGTCTTGCTGCCTACCGGTTGGTACTTCACACCCACTTCGGTCTGCTTACCCTGAGTTGGCTTGAACGACTCGGTCGCGCTTGCACTGGCGCCAGCAGTGGGCTGGAACGACTCGGTATAGGAGATGTACGGCGTGATGCCAGAGTCGAATACATAGCTGAGGCCAGCATTACCGCTGAAGGCTTTGTCACGTTGGGTGTTGGTGGCGTCATTCATGTTGAAGAACGTTGTGCCGGTATGAATCCAGTCCTCGCGTCCTCCCAGGGTCAGGCGCCATTTATCCAGGGCAATTTGGTCTTGGATGTAGAGGCCGGTCTGCACGGTTTTCTGGTTGTAATCGTAGAAGGTGAACGGCGCACCCGCTGGGCGTGGCTGGTTGTAAATTGGGCGGTTCGGGTTGATGCTCGCCGCGTTGCCTTCGATCCAGTGGTAGTCGGTATTGGAGCGCTGGTGGTCCAGGCCGAGCAACAGGGTATGGCTCAGGGCTCCAGTCTGGAAGTCGGCCTGGAAGTTGTTGTCGACAGCCAGTTGGGCGATGTCTTCGTCCACTTTGTCGTAAATGCGTTTGAGCATTCCATCTGCGCCGACGGCGGTATCGCCATAGCTGGAATAGGTGGTGTTGAAAGCCAGTTCGCTCTTGGTGTAACGCAGGTTTTGCTTGAACTGCCACACATCGTTGAAGCGATGATCGAAGGCATAACCCAAGGCATAGTATGTGCGGTCGTAGTAGTCCTGGTCCGGCTCGCCAAGGTTCTTGTGATGGGAAATCTTACCCGCCGGCGAACTCAGCTTGGTGCCCTGCAACGGTAAAAACTGACCGCTGATACCGGTATCATCGCGGGTGAACTGCGAGAGCAGGGTCAGGTGAGTGTCGTCGTTTATGTTCCAGGTCAGGCTCGGCGCGATGTTGTAGCGCTTATCCTCGATATGGTCGATAGGTGTACCGCTGTCGCGAACTACGCCATCGACACGGTAGAGAAACTGACCTTGGTCATCAATTTTGCCGGTGCTGTCGAAGCTGATTTGCTTGCGATTGTTGCTACCGACTTCGGCGCGCACGGCGTTGCTGCTTTCCGCCTGTGGGCGACGGCTGACCATGTCGAGCATACCGCCCGGCGGGGTTTGCCCGTATACCGAGGACGCTGGACCACGCAACAGTGTGATGCGGTCCAGGTTCCAGGTTTCCTGTTTCGGGTTGGCATAAGAACCTTTGGGCAACGGCAAACCGTCGAGGAATTGCGTCGGCTCGAAGCCACGTACTCGAAGCCAGTCCGCTCGGGAATCGCTGCCGTAGCTGCTGGCGATCACTCCAGGCATGTAGCGCACAGCGTCATCGAGGTTCTGCACGCCGCGGTCTTCCATCTGGGCACGCGTGACCACAGACATTGAGCGGGGCGCCTCAACGATTGGTGTGTCTGTCTTGGTGCCCGCAGCTGTGCGCGTTGCGACATACCCGTCCACAGGTCCCCACGCACTTTCATAGCTGCCTTGCCCGGTGATACTGGTCTCAGCCAACGCCACAACGCCTTCCGGAATCGCCACCAGCGTAAACGTGCCCGCGCTGCTTTGCTCCAGTTGCAGCCCAGTGCCACGCAACGCCTCTCGCAGCGCGCCCTGCGCATCGAACTGGCCTTTGACCGGTGCCGAGTTCTTGCCCGACGCCAATGCTGGATTGAGGGTCAGCGCAAGGCCGGCCTGGCTGGCGATCTGGTTGAGCGTGCTGGCCAACGGCGCAGCCGGCAGGTTGTAGGCGCGCACGCTGGAAGCCTGTTCGGCGGCGATCAGCGTGGTGCTCGCCAGCGGGGCGCTCAGGGCGATGGCCACGGCTAACAGGCTGGGGCGCAACAAGGTGTCTAGCGTGCGGGACATAGGGCGGCTCCTGAATGGAAACATTTCTCAATTGCCTAGGTGCCGGACGAGAATCAAAAAGTGATAGGGCCAAGCGAAAATAAATCTGCGAATGTGCGCAACTGTTCGTACGACATGGCCCTCAAGGCTCAGGGGAGCTGGGTTTTTCAGCCGACCGCCCACTGCAGTTTGTCGGCCAGGGCGTCGGGGTAGTGATCGGTCTGGGTGATTGCCGCGCGTGTGGCTTCGCCATGACCGAAGGCTTCGATCAACACGTCAACCTGTGTGGCCAGCAAGTCGCTCAGCGAATCAAGCCGTGACTCAAGGGCGCGGTAGCGGGCGATGTCCATAAGGCCTTCGCTGATGAACCAGGCAGCATGCTTGTTCAGGTAGTCCAACACGTAGAGGCCGCACAGCGCGTTGCCCAGTTCCTTGGCCAACCCTTGGGGCAGCAAGCTGCCGGCGCGGATTGCGCTTTGGATGGCAAGGCGCTGGGCGTAGGCCTCTCCTGCGCGGGCAACGACCATCAACTGCGCGTTCCAGACCTGCATGTCGTCCTCTCCCTCGCCACGGTGCCGGGCAACATGGTCGGCCACCTGCTTGAGCAGACGGTACTCCAGGGTATGAGCCATGGCTTGCCAGTATTCGGTGTCATCCAGCCCGGCCTGGGGGTTGGGCGGTGTGGGTTCACTCAAGGGTTGGCCGATCAGTACCTTGGCGGCGTCCAGCAGGATCATGCGGTTATTGCCACCGGCGTCCTGATAGATTTTGGCCATGCCTTCATAGTCGGCGAAGCGATTGAGGTTGAGCGCACCGGCCACCCCGCAGCGCAACCGACACTCTGTCGCCAGCGCCTCGGCGGCGGGTGCACACAGCGCCTTGGTCAGCGCCAGGGTTTGGCTGATGGCGGCCCACGGTGTCCACGTCACGTCGCCTGTGCCGGTGGTGTGCAGTGACGCCTGACTGGCAGTGCCTTCAATCCACAGGCGGGCGGAGTCGTTGGCAAAGCACTTCATGACATACGCCGTGGCCAGGCAACCGAACAGCGCGCGGCGTTGAGTGCGAAACGCCAACAGGCCGGTGCCGTTGCCGATCCGCGCCTGGGTCGTGCGTCGGTTGGCATGGGTCAGGGCCAGGGTTGCGCAGGCAAGCATCACCGAACTCAAGCCGACGCCGACCATCGCCCACACATTCTTGGGCGCAAACAGTGAGCGAATCAGGCGACGGTCCGTACTGCCCAATGGGTCGTGGAACTGATTGGACGCGTCGATCGAAGCGCCATCGCGCAGCCACGCGTCGAAGGGCAGGCGCACGTTGTCAAAACTCGCCAGGCCGTAATCCAGCGGCACTGCGCGGATTTCCGCCGGTGACGACATGGAAACTCCCGGGCGCGGGCCGTTGGCGTCACTCAATGGCAGCATGAACGCGAATACGCCACAGGGCTGGCCCTGAACGATCACTTGGGCAAACACCACGCCCAGCTTGTCCAGGTTGCTGATCCCGACGTTGGCGAATTTAAGCGCGGCCTTGTTCGGTGTGTTCAGCATAAAGGTGCGCGTGTCGGCGTTGAATACGGCCTCGACACACGCGCCCATGTGGGAGTTGCTGCGACCTATCTCGGTCAGCGCGTAAACCCCCAGACGCTCACCGGCCTCCAACTTGCGTCGCCACTGGGTGGCGCTCGGATGATCCTGCTCGAACGCCAGCAGCGTACCGATGCATAACCCCTGCTGAATCACGCAGCCCATGAACAGCGAGGGATCATTGAGCGCCGCGTGGGTGGCCTCGGCCATCAATAACTGCGGCTGCGCAAAGCCATGGATACCGTCGGGCAGCTGGCGCATCAGGTGCTGCAAGCGCTGGTAGGTGTGCCGATGGCCCTCATGAAAACTCTGGTTGGCGCGAGGATGGAGTTCGGGGTCGCTGAACATCTTCGCCATCTGCGCGTGAACCTCGGCATCGACGGGCCCGTTGGCCAGCTGGCGCAAGGCAACCACGGCCTTGTGTGCTTCGGGCGCATTGACCAGCAAATGGCGCAGGCTTTCGATAGGTTGCGCCAGCGGCGCGTAGGTCTGTGCAGGATGCAGGCTTTTGCGTATGCACACCGACAGGCCGCTGTTCACCCCGAGGTCGATAAATACGGTGCGTTTGTCCGTCGGCAGTTGCGCCAACGTGTGGGGCAGGTTGGTGGGTTGCGTGACGCCCAGGGTAAACAGGTGATGCAAATCGTCCTCGGGTTCGTAGCGACGCCCCAGCACCGTTGAGTAGATCGGTGTTTTGAAGGGTTTGAGTGTCAGCGGCTGCAGGTTTTTGTGAAGTTGCCGGGCGACCTCCGTGTGAGGCGGGTAGTGCGACGCGTAAGCGATCGAGACCGGGCGCAAGGGGTGCGCGCTGTCATCGTGGTGAGCAAGCAGGTGCTCCAGGTCTGCCGTCTCGCCGCTGATGATGCATTGGGCTGGCGCGTTGACAGAGCCCAGCACCAGGTTCGACTCGGGGTAGCGGTCCAGCAGCGCTTGCGTGTCCTGCGCTGAAAGGTTGACCAGCAGCATGCTGCCTCGCCCCTCCTCGCTGCGGTAGGCGGCGTTGAGGGCGCAGACCGCGCGGGCACCCTGGGCAATGTCGAGCACGCCGCCACACACGCGGGCAGCAATTTCGCCGAAGCTTTGCGCAACGATCAGGGAGGGAACAATGCCCGTGGCTTGCAGCAACTGGTTAAGCACCACCGCAGCGCCATACAGCGCCAGTTGCGCCACACCTGAAGGCAGCGGCAGGGCGTGATCGCGGGTCAACAGAACCTGGGTGATTAACCCTGGATGGGGATCAGGCTCGTGCGCCGCTGCCTCGGTTTCGATGATTGCCAGAATCGTGTCAATTCGGTCTCTGGCTTCGGGTACATGCTGATACAGCTCCGCCAGAGCGCCGCACGGATCGCTGCCTTGGCCAGGAAAGGCGAAGACATAGTTTTGACTGTAGATGTTGAGTTGGGTTGACATGGGTCCATCCTCGTTAGCCGAACAGGATCGCTTCACCAGCAGGACGCTGGAAAAAACGAAGGCTCATTGGATGGCAAAAAACTGGGCGGCGTACCTGTGAGAAATGACAGTTTTTTGTAACGTTTCGAGATAGGCTCGATTCAATTATTGCTAACCGAACCGCCTTGCGCCGGCCTTGCGACCACCTGGGTCCACCACGGCGTGTGCTGCTCGATCTGTACCGGCAGCGTCGGCAGCAGCGCGTTCAGCGCCAGCGTTGTGTCGTGCAGCGGGAAGCTGCCGGTGATGCGCAGATCGGCCACGGTTTTATCCACACCCAGATAACCGCTGCGGTAGCGGCTGAGGTCCTCGACCACATCGCCCAGGCGGGCGTTGTCGACCACCAGCATGCCGCGCGTCCAGGCGTCGGCGGCGGCAGAGACGGCCAGCGCAGGGTCGAGGCTGTCGCTGCGCATCAGCACTTGCTGGCCTTCCTTGAAGATCTGTTCCTTGTGCAGCGTCTGTGGCTGGGCAGCCACGGCGGACTGCAGCACGCTCAGGCGTGTGGCGTGGTCTTCGCGCTTGACGATAAACCGCGTCCCCAGCGCTCGCAGGCTGCCATCGCGGGTTTGTACATAAAACGGGCGCGCATCGTTGTGGCCGGTTTCGACCAGAATTTCGCCTTCCTGCAACACGATCAGCCGGCGTTTTTCGTCGAAACGCACGTCGATGGCCGTGTGGGTATTGAGGTTGATCAGCGTGCCGTCCGCCAGTTTCAGCGTGCGTTGCTCGCCCGTGGCGGTGCGTTGGTCGGCCAGCCAATAATGGATCGGCACATAACGCTCACCGGCAAACAAGGCCAGGGCGCAGAGCAGCGCGATGCTTGCCACGCCGCGTCCAAGCTTGCGCACGCGCTGGCGAATGCCTTCGCGCGACTGCAGCAGCGCCGCGCGCGCGGGCCCTGAGGCCACGCTGAAGCGCTGGTCGAGCATGCCCAACTGGCGCCAGGCGCGCGCATGTTCTTCATCGCTGGCCAGCCATTTGGCGAATTCTTCCTGTGCAACGAAGCTGCCGTCACCTGAATCCAGCGACAGTTGCCACGCAATCGCGGCATCCAGCACGCGCGCCGAGACCGGCTTGGCGCTGACCACGCTCACAGCGGCTCGCCATACAGTGCGATGTAACACTGGCGAATGCCTTGGGCCAGGTACTGGCGTACGCGGGGCACCGACACGCCAAGACGCTGGGCAATGTCGGCGTGGCCCAGGCCGTCGAGGCGGTTATAGAGGAAGGCGGCGCGGGCCTTGCTCGACAGTTTGCCGAGCAAGCGGTCGATGGCCTTGAGGTCTTCGAGGATCAGTTGCTGTTCTTCCGGCGACGGGTGTTCGCTTTCCGGGATCAGCATCAGTTCAGTGAGGTAGGCCTGTTCCAGGGCCGCACGCCGGAAGTAGTCGAACAGCAGCCCCTTGGCGATAGCCACCAGAAACGCCCGTGGCTCGCGGGGTTCGCGCAACTCGTCACGGCCCAGCAGGCGCATGAACGTGTCCTGGCTCAGGTCTTCGGCGCGGCTGGGGCAGGCCACATTGCGCCGCAGCCACGCCAACAGCCAGCCACGATGGTCGCGATACAACGCGCCAACAAGCTCAGTGTGTGGGGTCTGGACCGACGACAAGGCATCACCGAATAAACAAGAGGTTTAAACTAACGAGAATTATTCGCGATTGTGTCAGAGGCAAGGAACGCGCGCAATTGGCGTCTGTCGGGCGGTGCTATTAAAACGATGGCGCTTGTTTGCGCCGTTTCCATTGGCTCACGCGCGTTTGAAGCGCCTGCGGGGAGTCGATGTGCTGCGCACGCGCACGGCTTAACAGGATGAGCATCAACTCTGCCGTGGCCAGGGCGTCGGCGCTGGCGTGATGGCGCTCACCGACCTGCAGCTTGAAGTGGTTGATCCAGTCGTCCAGCCCGGCTTCACGGATATTCGCGTCGGGGCACAGCAGCGGGGCGATGTCGGCGACGTCGAGGAAAGGGTGCGCCAGGCGATAGCCCAGGCTGTCCTTGAGCGCGCGGCTCAGCATGTGTTGATCGAAAGGGGCATGGAACGCCAGCAGCGGGCTGTCGCCAACAAACGCCATGAAGTCCAGCAGCGCCTCGACCGGGTCGGTGCCGGCGGCGATGGCGCTGGGGCCCAGGCCGTGAATCAGCACGCTGGGGCTGAGCTTCGTTTCGGCACGGTGCAAGGTGCGCTCGAACATTTGCGAGAAATCCACCGCACCGTCCTCAATCACCACCGCGCCAATGGACAGCACGTGGTCGCGGTTGAGGTTCAGGCCGCTGGTTTCCAGGTCGACCACTACCCAGCGCTGGTTGCGCAAGGCGCCATCCCCCAGCACGGCAGGTGCGGGCAACTGCGCCAGGCGCCTCTGCTGAGTCGCGTCGAGCCCGGGCTTTTTCGCACGCAGCCAGCTGAACAAACTCACAGTTGGTACCGAAAGGTCAGGCTGCTTTGCAGGCGCTGCGCCTGACGCAGGGATTCACGCAGGATGCGCCGGTCCAGGTGGTTGAGGCTGTCGGGGTCGACGCGGTTGGAATACGGCTGGTTCTCGCGGGTTTGCAGTTGGTGCTGCTGCATGCGGGTTTGCTGGATGAAGTGGTAGGCCTCTTCGTATGCGGCGCCGTCCAATCGCTCAATGACTTCTTTGTCCACCAACTGGCGCAGCCGCTCCAGGGTGTTGTTGGCGTGGATGCCGTTGGCCAGGGCCAGCAGGCGCGCGCCATCGACAAAGGGCGTGAGGCCCTGCACCTTGAGGTCGAGGGTGGCCTTTTCGCCACCTTTGCGTGTCAGCACAAAATCGCGGAAACGCCCCACCGGCGGGCGCTGACGCAAGGCGTTTTCGGCCAGCATGCGTTGGAACAGCCGGTTGTCCGCGACTTGATCGAGAATGCCCTGGCGCAGTTGCTCGCAGCCCTGTTCATCGCCCCACACCACGCGCAAATCGAAATAGATGCTCGACCCCAGCAGGTTCTCCGGCGTGGCCTCACGGATAAACGCCCCGAAGCGCCGCGCCCATTCGGCCCGCGACAGGCAAAGTTCAGGGTTACCGGCCATGATGTTGCCCTTGCACAGGCTGAAGCCGCACAACGCCAGGCTCTGGTTGATCTGCTGTGCCAAGGGCAGCAAACGGCCGCGAATCTCGGCGGCTTCGGCGGCATCCTTGGCGTCGAACAGGATGCCGTTGTCCTGGTCGGTATACAGCGTCTGCTCGCGGCGGCCCTCGCTGCCAAAACACAACCAACTGAACGGCACGCCGGGGTCGCCCTTGTCGGCCAGGGTCAGTTCGATCACCCGGCACACGGTGTGATCGTTGAGCAGCGTAATAATGTGGGTGATCTGGGTGGACGACGCGCCATGGGCGAGCATGCGTTCGACCAATTGGCCGATCTCACCGCGAATCGCCACCAGGTTTTCCACGCGTGGTGCATTGCGGATGGTGCGCGCCAGGTGCACCAGGTCCACCCGCTGCAGAGAAAACAGGTCGCGCTCGGACACCACGCCACACAGGCGCTGGTCTTTGACCAGGCACACATGGGCGATGTGCCGTTCGGTCATGGCAATGGCGGCGTCGAAGGCGCTGTGGTCCGGGCTCAAATAGAACGGCGCCTGGGTCATATGGCATTCGATGACCTGATTGAAGTCACTGATGCCATCGGCCACTACCTGACGCAGGTCGCGCAAGGTGAAAATCCCCAGAGGCGCCTTGTGTGCGTCGACGATCACGATGCTGCCCACTTGCTGCTCATGCATCAGTGTGACCGCCTCGCGCAGCGGCGTGCTCGGGCTGCAAGTGACCGGATGGCGCATGGCCAATTCGCCCAGACGCGTGTTTAACGAATATTGAGTGCCGAGGGTTTCCACGGCTTTTTGCTGCACCTGCTGGTTCACTTGGTCCAGCAGGCTGCTGACGCCGCGCAGGGCGAAGTCGCGAAACGGGCTCGAAAGCGCGAACAGCTTTATAAAGGCCGGCTTGTTCAGTTGCAGGCAGAAGGTGTCTTCGGCGGCCTTGTGCTCGGTGCGGGTCGCGCGTTCGCCCAGCAGCGCAGCGAGGGGGAAACACTCGCCGGTGGTGATTTCGAAGGTGGTTTGCGTCGCCTCTTGATTGAGCAGCGGGCGCTCGCCGACCACGCGGCCTTGCTTGACGATGAAAAAGTGCTCCACCGGCCCGCCCGACGGCTTGAGGATGCTGTCGCCTTGGCCGTAGAAGCGCAGTTGGCACTGTTCGACCAGATACGCCAGGTGTGCGCTTTCCATCTGGTTGAACGGGGGAAAGCGTTGCAGGAATTGCAGGGTGCCGTGGATGTTCTGCAACACGGCGGTTTTTCCCGCCTGCGTGAAAGCATCAGCTTTACTCATAACAGTGACCGCAGTTTCTTGTCGTTATCGTCCTTTATGGTCGGCCCCCGTGCCCTGGGTGCCCATTGGACGTAAGTCTAGGTAGCGGTCAAATCATTGGCGACTAGGGAAAAACCTTACATGGCTACCGTGCAAACCCCGTAGAACGCCCACTAGTCAAACTTTCCGACGAAGTGCACATTGTTCGCCCTTCCGCAGATGTCTGACGAGTGTGCTGGGAGATTGATGAAAACTGCTGAGAAACGTATGCCCGACCACGATATTTTGAGTGATGCAGAGCGCGAGGCACTGAGCGCTGTGATGCTGGAGCCTGATTTACCGCCACAACGTGTGTTGATCGTCGACGACGACAAAGATGCACGCGAATTGCTGGCGGAGATTCTGGGCCTGGACGGCATTCGCTGCATGACCGCCGACAGTGGAGAGGCGGCGTGGGACTTGTTGAGCTCCAGCAGCTCCATCGGTTTGCTGATTACCGACCTGCGCATGGCGCCGAGCAATGGCCTGGAATTGATTCGCCAAGTGCGCAGCTCTCCTCGGGCGGCGCTACCGATCATCATCATGTCCGGGGACGCTGAAGCGCCGGATGTCATCGATGCAATGCACTTGAGTGTGGTGGACTTTTTGCTCAAGCCTATCGACAGCGTGAAGTTGGCGAAGATGGTCAAGCGCGAGTTGGGAATGGCGCAGTAACTTCCACTGGTCGGTATCAGATAAGCACTGTCAATTCTGACAGTAGGCAAGCAATAGGTGGGGCTGTTTACTGGATGAGTGCGCGGCGGTCGGGAATGGTCGCCCCCTTCACTCACCACCAGGAGTCAGTCATGAAAATCGCTGGCAAGATTAAAGCGGACATTTTCCACAACGGTAAGCTTTTACGCACCACCAGCTCCACGAGCGTTTCGGGTGACAGTAATCACTTTCAAAGTACAGATTCTGCGACCCGTACTTCAGTCTCGATGTCATTTGTTCCCGCCATCGAGGATGGCACCACGACGTACAAGTTCGAAGAGGCTGATTCCAGATTCGGATGCAGCATGGGCGATATGCTTCTGCCTGTTGCCGGAACGGTCGAAGTGACGTCCGCCAACTCAACCGACAACTTAAAGTATTCGTTCAGTGGGAAGTTTAACGATGGAAGGCGCGACCTGGAGATCAAGGGGACGGCTGAGTTGAACTACCTCTATCCGTGACTTGATTGCTCTTGCAGGATCAGTCCCTGATCTTTTGATCAGGGACGTCTCCATTCGCTAGTTACACACCCATTTTGGCTTTGAACTCACGGCGCCGACGGTGCAACACCGGCTCGGTGTAACCATTGGGTTGCTTGGTCCCTTCAATCACCAACTCCACCGCTGCCTGGAACGCGATGTTGCTGTCGAAATCCGGCGCCAAGGGGCGATACAGCGCATCCCCCGCATTTTGACGGTCTACCACCGGCGCCATGCGCTTGAGGCTTTCCATCACTTGGGCTTCGTTGACGATGCCATGGCGCAGCCAGTTGGCGATGTGCTGGCTGGAGATGCGCAGGGTGGCGCGGTCTTCCATCAGGCCGACGTCATTGATGTCTGGCACTTTCGAGCAGCCGACGCCTTGATCGATCCAGCGCACGACATAACCAAGGATGCCTTGGGCATTGTTGTCCAGCTCGTTGCGGATTTCTTCGTCGGACCAATCGGTGTTGCTGGCCAGAGGAATGGTCAGGATATCGTCCACCGACGCGCGCTCGCGTTTGGCCAGTTCGGCCTGACGCGCGAACACATCAACCTTGTGGTAATGCAGCGCGTGCAGTGCAGCCGCCGTGGGCGAAGGTACCCAAGCGGTGTTGGCGCCGGCCAGTGGGTGAGCGATTTTCTGTTCAAGCATCGCCGCCATCAGGTCGGGCATCGCCCACATGCCTTTGCCGATCTGCGCACGCCCTTGCAGGCCGGTGCTCAGGCCGATATCGACGTTCCAGTTCTCGTAAGCGCCGATCCATTTCTCGGCCTTCATGGCCGCCTTGCGCACCATCGCACCGGCTTCCATGGAGGTGTGGATTTCGTCGCCAGTGCGGTCGAGGAAGCCGGTGTTGATAAACACCACACGCTCGCTGGCAGCCTTGATGCAGGCCTTGAGGTTGATCGTGGTGCGGCGCTCCTCGTCCATGATCCCGACTTTGAGCGTGTTGCGCGGCAGGTTCAGCACGTCTTCGATACGGCCAAACAGCTCGTTGGTGAACGCAGCTTCTTCCGGGCCGTGCATTTTCGGTTTAACGATGTACACGGAGCCGGTGCGGCTGTTCTTGCGGCTGCTGGTGCCGTTGAGGCTGTGGATTGCCGCCAGGCTGGTGAGCAGACCGTCGAGAATGCCTTCCGGTACTTCGTTGCCGTCTTTGTCGAGGATCGCGTCGATGGTCATCAAGTGGCCAACGTTGCGCACGAACAGCAGCGAACGGCCGTGCAAGGTCACGTCCTGGCCATCCACGCCGGTGTAGACGCGGTCGGGGTTCATGGTGCGAGTGAAGGTCTTGCCGCCCTTGGCCACTTCTTCGGCCAGGTCGCCCTTCATCAGGCCGAGCCAGTTGCGGTAGATCACCACTTTGTCATCGGCATCGACGGCGGCGACGGAGTCTTCGCAGTCCATGATGGTGGTCAGCGCGGCTTCCATCAGCACGTCTTTGACGCCGGCCGCATCGGTCTGGCCGACAGGCGTGCTGGCGTCGATCTGGATCTCGAAATGCAGGCCGTTGTGCTTCAGCAAAATTGCGATCGGCTGGTCCGCCGGCCCCTGGAAACCGATCAGTTGTGCATCGTCGCGCAGGCCGCTGTTGCTGCCGCCTTTGAGGCTGACGATGAGCTTGCCATCAGCGATCTTGTAGCCGGTGGAATCGACATGGCTGCCGGCGCTGAGCGGCGCGGCTTCGTCGAGGAAAGCACGGGCGAAGGCAATCACTTTGTCGCCGCGCACTTTGTTGTAGCCCTTACCCTTCTCGGCGCCGTCGGCTTCGCTGATGGCGTCGGTGCCATACAGCGCGTCATACAGCGAGCCCCAGCGCGCGTTGGATGCGTTGAGGGCGAAACGGGCGTTCATCACCGGCACGACCAGCTGAGGGCCGGCCATGCGGGCGATTTCGTCATCGACGTTTTGGGTCGAGGCCTGGAAGTCTGCGGCTTCTGGCAGCAGGTATCCGATGTCTTGCAGGAAGGCTTTGTAGGCCACCGGGTCGTGGGCCTGGCCGGCGTGGGTCTGGTGCCAGGTATCGATCCGCGCCTGGAAATCGTCGCGTTTGGCGAGTAGGGCTTTGTTCTTCGGTGCCAGGTCGTGAATGACCTTGTCGGCGCCGGCCCAGAACTGGTCGGCAGTGATGCCGGTACCGGGAATGGCTTCGTTGTTCACGAAGTCGAACAGGACTTTGGCGACCTGCAGGCCACCGACTTGAACGTGTTCAGTCATTGCTTGCCTCACTCTGCGGAGCTTATGCGCTTTTCAGCTTTTCAATTTACCAATGAAGCCTCTGGCCATTTAAACCACGAACCCGATCCCCCAGTACATGCCGTTAAGGCGGCTGGGCTGGCGGGTTGTCGCGATACGTTGGTGCCTTGGCAGACATCGACCTAACGTTATGTAGTGCGCGGTTTTGCATACTACATGATGAGTTGCGGTTGTGAAAATTTGACTAAATGCGTCGTTTAGCGACCCACTTTGGTCGTGCGGTCACAGTGGGGTATTGGATGTTCTCAAAAAACTATCAGATTGTTCCAGATAAATATAAAAATGGTACACGATTTGTTTTCGAGGGCGCCTGCGTCCACCTTGTAGATTGAATTCAGAGGGCTTCGCCATGGACCATCTTGTACTCACTATTATTGCCGCCGACAAACCCGGCCTGGTTGAACGCATTGCGCAGAATATTGCCGCCCACGATGGCAACTGGCTGGAGAGCCGAATGGCGCACATGGCCGGGCAGTTTGCCGGGATCCTGCGGGTCAGTGTTCCCGCCGAAAGTCGTCAGGGTTTGGTGAACGCGCTGGAGGACTTATCCACACACGGCATTCGCGTGCTGGTGGGTGAGGGCAGTTCAGGGCAGACCGCGGCGTCCAAGGCGATCCTGATGACGCTGGTGGGCAACGACCGTTCGGGCATCGTGCGCGAGATCACGGCGCTGTTGAGCAAACAGGGGGTGAACCTTGAAAGCCTGAGCACGGATGTGCGCCCGGCGCCCATGAGCGGTGATCCGTTGTTTACCGCCGAGGCATTGCTGCAGGTGCCGACAGCGTTATCCCTGGATACCTTGCAACTGTCCCTGGAAACCCTGGCGGATGACTTGATGGTCGAGTTGCACCACGAAGAATAACGGCCCACAGGGTTATGCATGGAAATCTTGCATGGGCCTGTGGATAACCTGTAGAGACCCGGCGCCAGGCCACGCCGGCCGGGCTTCTTCTCGAGTTGAGCAAAAAACGAGCAGTTTCAAGGGCTTGTGCACAAATGGCGGGGATCAGGTTGTGGATAACCTTGGGATGGATGTCTGCAAGCCAGGCCCGCTGTGGCTTGCAGAGGCTCGTACGTTATTTGATCAGCGTTTGCGGAGGGTCAGCCAGGCGTCCAGGCTGTAGACCACCAGGCCGGCCCAGATAAACGCGAATGCGATCAGCGTGCTGGTGGCCAAGTGTTCGCCGAACAGGAACACCGCTTCCAACAGCACCAGGGTGGGCGCCACATACTGCAAAAAACCCAGGGCGGTGTAGGGCAAATGCCGCGCAGCAGCGTTGAAACACACCAGCGGGATCAGCGTGACCGGGCCGGCCGCCACCAGCCACCAGGCTTCGGAAGTGCCCCAAAATTCAAGCTGTGCGCTGTGCGCCGACGGGTTGAACAGCAGCCAGGCGACAGCGATCGGCACCAGCATCCAGGTTTCCACCACCAACCCCGGTAGCGCCTTGACGGGCGCCTGCTTGCGGATCAGCCCGTAAAAGCCAAAGGTCAGCGCCAGCACCAGCGACACCCACGGCAAACTGCCCACCTGCCATACCTGCTCCGCCACACCCACCGCCGCCAGCCCGACGGCCATCCACTGCAAGCGCCGCAGGCGTTCGCCGAGAATCAGCATGCCCAGCAGCACATTCACCAGCGGGTTGATGTAATAACCCAGGCTCGCTTCGAGCATGCGCCCGCTGTTGACCGACCACACATACGTCAGCCAGTTGGCGGCAATCAACGCACCGCTCAGTGCCAGAATCGCCAGGCGCTTGGGGTTATCGCGCAGTTCACGAAACCAGCCCGGGTGTTTCCACACCATCAACAGCAAACCGCCAAACAGCGCCGACCACAGCACGCGGTGCACGATGATTTCGGCGGCGGGAACGCTGGCGATGGCTTTGAAATAGATCGGGAACAGGCCCCAGATGACATAGGCGCTCAGGCCCAGGATGTAACCCTTGCGGGGGTTGGCGGGTTGCATTGCAGAATCCTTGCATAGGCAGCTGACAAAGGCGCAATTGTAAGGATTTTTGTCAGGCGATGGGACGCTGCTTTTCTGTGTGAGCTTGCCTGCCTGCGATGACATCACCTCGATGTGACTGATACACCGAGGTGCCTGCATCGCAGCGATGCGGCGACCCGACAAGCCAGCTTCCACGAGGCCTAGCGGCAGGGTCAGAACAGTTTCAGCGGTTCTTCATTGAGCGCCGACAGTTGTTCACGCAACGCCAATACCTGGTCGCCCCAATAGCGTTCGCTGCCGAACCACGGGAAGCTGTGAGGGAACGCTGGGTCATCCCAGCGCCGCGCCAGCCAGGCGCTGTAGTGCATCAGGCGCAAGGCGCGCAGGGGTTCGATCAGCGCCAGCTCGCGCGGGTCGAAGTCGTGGAATTCCTGATAACCGTCCATCAATTCCGATAGCTGGCCCAGGCATTCCTGCCGATCACCGGCGAGCATCATCCACAAATCCTGTACGGCCGGGCCCATGCGGCAGTCATCCAGGTCGACGATATGGAACATCTCGTCGCGGCACATCATGTTGCCGGGGTGGCAGTCGCCGTGCATGCGGATGTTCTTGTGCGGCGTGGCTTTGTAGACCTCTTCCACGCGCTTGAGCAGGTCGCGGGCCACGGACTCGTAGGCTGGCAGCAGGCTTTTCGGAATGAAGTTGCCTTCCAGCAAGGTCGTGAGAGAGTCGTGACCGAAGTTCTTCACCCCCAACGCCTCTCGGTGTTCGAACGGGCGCGTTGAGCCTACGGCGTGCAAACGGCCAAGCAGCTGACCCAGGCGATACAGCTGATCAAGATTGCCCGGCTCCGGCGCACGGCCACCGCGGCGCGGAAACAGGGTGAAGCGGAAACCCGCGTGTTCGAACAGGCTTTCGCCGTTGTGGATCAACGGGGCGACCACCGGTACGTCGCACTCGGCCAATTCGAAGGTGAAACGGTGTTCTTCAAGGATCGCTTCGTTGGTCCAGCGCTGCGGCCGATAGAACTTGGCGATCAGCGGTTCAGAGTCCTCGATACCCACTTGGTAGACGCGGTTTTCGTAGCTGTTGAGCGCCAGAATGCGAGCATCGCTGAGGAAGCCGATACTTTCGACAGCGTCGAGAACCAGGTCGGGGGTGAGTGTTTCAAACGGATGGGCCATGCGAACTCCTGCGCGCAGCAGGGCGCCGCGTCCGGCCCGGTATGGTAACGCACACGGCGATAGATAGGTGGTGTCTGTACTGGCCTCATCGGGGGCAAGTCCCCTCCCACAGCAGACCGCGTTTAACCTGTAGGAACGCGGTCAAGTGTGGGAGGGGGCTTGCCCCCGATTGGGCCTATCAGGCGCCGACAATCCCACCATCATCGCGCCGAATCGCCATCACCGACGAACGCGGCTTGCCGTTCGGCAGATGCTCCGGCCAGGTCGAACCGCCGGTTTCACCCGGGTGCTGAATGCCCACAAACAGCGTCTTCTGATCCGGCGAAAAACTGATGCCGGTGACCTCGCACGCCACTGGCCCGACCATGAACCGGCGGATTTCCCCGGTGCTCGGGTCGGCGCAGAGCATCTGGTTGTTGCCCATGCCGGCGAAGTCACCCGCGTTGCTGTAGTCGCCATCGGTGAGAATCCACAGGCGCCCGGCCTTGTCGAAGCCCAGACCGTCCGGGCTGTTGAACATGTTTTGCGGGTTGATATTGGACGAGCCGCCCTTCGGCGTGCCGGCATGCACACCGGGGTTGCCGGCCACTACAAACAGGTCCCAGGAGAACGTGTTGGAGCCATGGTTATCGGCATCGGCTTTCCAGCGCAGGATCTGGCCGTAGACATTTTTCTCACGCGGGTTCGGGCCGCCTACCGGCTGACCTTCCTCACCACGCTTGGCGTTGTTGGTGAGGGTGCAATAGACCTGGCCGTCGGTGGGGCTGACCACGATCCATTCCGGGCGGTCCATGCGCGTGGCCTTGACCACGCTGGCGGCCAGGCGCGCGTGGATCAGCACTTCGGCCTGGCTGGCGAAACCGGTGCTGGCGTCGATGCCGTTTTTGCCATGGGTGAGTTCGACCCATTGGCCGTTGCCCTTGGGGTGGTCGGCGTTGCCGTCGCCTGCGTCGAAGATCGCCACATACAAGGTGCCGTGGTCGAGCAGGTCTTTGTTGGCCTTGGGGTTCTTGTGGTTGATCTTGTCGCGGCTGACGAACTTGTAAATAAACTCGCCGCGCTCGTCATCGCCCATGTACACCACGGCGCGGCCATCGCGGGTTTCAGCCAGGGCGGCATTTTCGTGCTTGAAGCGGCCCAGGGCGGTGCGTTTGGTCGGCGTGGATTGCGGGTCGAACGGGTCGATTTCCACTACCCAGCCATGGCGGTTGAGTTCATTAGGGTTCTTGGCCATGTCGAAACGCGGGTCGTGTTGATGCCAGTTGATCTCTTTGCTGGCTGCCACCACGCCATAGCGTTTTTGCCCGGCGTCGAAGGCCTGTTGTGGGTTGCTGCTGCCAAAGCAGTCGGTGAAGTTCTCTTCGCACGTCAGATAGGTGCCCCACGGGGTCTTGCCGTTGGCGCAGTTCTGGAAGGTGCCGAGGACTTTTTTACCGGTTTTGTCGGCGCGGGTTTTCAGCCAGTCGTGACCCGCCGCCGGACCGCTCAGGCGGATCGGCGAGTTGCCGTGGATGCGCCGGTTGTAGCGCGAGTCCCGCACGAACTGCCAGGTGTCGCCCGTGCGCCGCACTTCGATCACCGACACGCCTTCACTGGCCTGAGCCTTGTGCACGTCTTCGGCCGATTGCGGCGCGCCGCCGTGGGCATAGAGGTAACGGTAATTGGTGTATTCGTTGTTGATCGCCATCAGCGCGCGGTTGTCGTCACCGGGGAAGGCGAACAGGCTCATCCCGTCGTTGTTGTCACCGAACTGTTGCTCCTGGGCCTTGGCGGTGCCGTTGCCAGAGGGGTCGAACGCCGGCGCGTTTTTGTGCAATGGCTGGCCCCAGCTGATCAGCACCGAAGCACTGTAGCCGGGTGGCAGGCTGATTGCGTCGCGGGTGTCGGCGGCGATGCTGGGGAAGCCCAGCAACGGGCTGCTGGACGCGGCGTTGACAGCCAGGGCGCTGCGGCTCAGCAGGTTGCCGCCGAGGAACATCGCGGCGCCGCACAAGGCCCCCGCGCCGATGAAACGGCGGCGGGTGAGGCCGACCATCTGTTCAAGGTCGGTGGCTTGGTTGTCTTCTAATAGGCTCATTTCAGGCTCCCTGCGGTTTTTGCAGACACCTTAAGGAGCACGCGTGACGAAATTGTTGCAGTTTGAAGTAGCCCTCGCGCTACACCGGCGTGCCGAGCAACACGTTGCTGGGCGAGAACTGCACCTGAATTGGCTGGCCCTCGGCGGCCTTCAGTGCCTTGAGCGCGGCGGGCTGCGCCAGGGCGCATAAAACCTGGCCGTTGGGCAGGGTGATGCGCACCTCGCTGGGGCCGTCCTCGGCGTCGAGAATCGTCTCGATCACGCCGCTCATGCAATTGTGTCCAGGTGTTGCTGCCTGCTCCAGGCCGAGCAACTCCAGCCAGCCGGCCTTGATCAAGGCGACCACTTCCACGCCGGTCTCCAGTTCCAGGCGCTGCGTGCTGTCGTGGGTGATCTGCGCGCTCAGGCTCAAGTCGCCCGACAGTTGCAGGCGGATCATGTCATTGCGGCCATGGCTTTCAATCGCGATGACCTGGCCGTGCAATTGGTTGCGCGCGCTGGTACGCAGCATCAGCCGGCCGAGCAGGTTGAAGTCGCTCGCGTCTTCATCCGAGCCCAGCACCTGGGCCTGCAACACTTGCAAACGCTGGTAAAGGCGCAGCACGCGCTCACCCTCGGCCGTCAGCCTGGCGCCGCCGCCGCCTTTGCCGCCGACGCTGCGTTCCACCAGCGGTTTTTGCGCCAGATTGTTCAGCTCGTCGATGGCATCCCAGGCGGCCTTGTAACTCAAACCGGCGCTTTTGGCCGCACGGGTGATCGAGCCTTGCTCGGCGATGTGCGCCAGCAAGGCGATGCGTTGGGGGCGGCGGATGATGTGTTGGCTGAGCGAGGTCGGCAGAGACATGTGGATACGCTTCTATAAGGTCAGCGGACGTTGCAGGCGTGGCGCACGCGAGTCAAGTCATGCCCCGGGTTTAGGTGTGCGTGCCAGGCAGTACACATCGACTTGCCGCGCCCCCGCGTCCATCAGCAACCGCGCCAGGCTGTGGGCGGTGGCGCCGGTGGTCAGTACGTCGTCGACCAGCGCCAGGTGGCGGCCTTGCACCTGGGCGTCGGGAGCCAGTGCAAACGCGGCGAGCAGGTTGCGTTTGCGGGTTTTGGCGTCGAGGGCTTGTTGCGCGACGGTTTCATGGGGGCGTAACAACAGGTGGTCATCGTGTGGGATATCAAGCTGTTCACTCAGCCAGCGTGACAGCATCAGCGCCTGGTTGAAGCCGCGTTCGCGCAGGCGTTTACGCGCCAGGGGCACGGGCAGCAGGCAGTCGGGGCGCTCGAGTTCGGCGTTGTCAAAACGGTGTTGCAGGTGATGCCCCAGCAGGCGCGCGAGCAGGTGGCCGAGGGGCCAGCGTGACTGATGCTTGAAGCGGCTGATCAGGGTGTCGACCGGAAAGCTGAAAGACCACGGTGCGACGACGTGTTTAAACGCAGGCGGGTTTTTCAGGCATTGGCCGCAGATCAAACCGCTGGTTGGCAGCGGCAAGGCGCACACCTCGCATTGCGCCAGCAACCATGGCAGCTCTGTTTCGCAGACGTTGCACACACAATCGGCCGATTCTGTGGCTTCATCGCAAACTAAACACGTCTGGTTGTTTTTTAGCCAGATGTAAACCTCGCGTTTGTATCCTGGTTGACAGTGCATGAATCTTCCTTAAATATGCCGAGCATCCGTGTCGTGACTGTGGGTATTGCCCTTCCCGCAGCGAAAGCCCAAGCATAATCAAGGAATCGCCCATGAGCGCCAGCACCACTGCCACCCTGCGTCACGATTGGTCCTTAGCCGAAGTCAAAGCGCTGTTTGTGCAGCCTTTCAATGACCTGTTGTTCCAGGCGCAGACCGTGCACCGCGCGCATTTCGACGCCAACCGCGTGCAGGTCTCGACGTTGCTGTCGATCAAAACCGGCGCCTGCCCGGAAGATTGCAAATATTGTCCGCAGTCGGGCCACTACAACACTGGCCTGGAAAAAGAAAAGCTGATGGAGGTGCAGAAGGTCCTCGAAGAGGCCGCCCGCGCCAAGGCTATTGGTTCGACCCGCTTCTGCATGGGCGCCGCGTGGAAACACCCGTCGGCCAAAGACATGCCGTACGTGCTCGAAATGGTCAAAGGCGTGAAGGCCATGGGCCTGGAAACCTGCATGACGCTCGGCCGTCTCGACCAGGACCAGACCGAGGCCCTGGCCCAGGCCGGCCTCGACTACTACAACCACAACCTCGACACCTCGCCTGAGTTCTACGGTTCGATCATCACCACGCGCACTTACAGCGAGCGCCTGCAAACCCTGGCCTATGTGCGCGATTCGGGCATGAAGATCTGCTCGGGTGGCATCCTCGGCATGGGCGAGTCCCTCGACGACCGCGCCAACTTGCTGATCCAGCTGGCCAACCTCCCGGAGCATCCGGAGTCGGTGCCGATCAACATGCTGGTGAAGGTGGCCGGTACGCCGCTGGAAAACGCCGATGACATCGACCCGTTCGACTTCATCCGCATGCTCGCCGTGGCGCGCATCCTGATGCCGCAGTCGCACGTGCGCCTGTCGGCCGGCCGTGAAGCCATGAACGAGCAGATGCAGGCCCTGGCCTTCTTCGCCGGTGCCAACTCGATCTTCTACGGCGACAAGCTGCTGACCACCGCCAACCCGCAGGCTGACAAGGACATGCAGCTGTTTGCGCGCCTGGGCATCCTGCCGGAAGCCCGTGAAGAGCATGCCGATGAAGTGCATCAGGCGGCGATCGAGCAGGCGCTGGTGGAGCACAAGAGCAGCGAGCAGTTCTATAACGCTGCGGTTTGACGCCGATCCCCCTATTTGGAATGCATTCCAAATGTGGGAGCTGGCTTGCTCGCGAATGCGGTGGATCAGTGAAAGATAGGTTGACTGACGCACCGCATTCGCGAGCAAGCCCGCTCCCACATTTTTGACCGAGTTCACCCGCTAATCCGAGGCCTGCATGTCTTTTGATCTCGCCGCGCGTCTCGCTGCCCGTCGTGCCGAATACCTTTACCGTCAACGCCCTTTGCTCCAGAGCCCGCAAGGCCCTGAAGTCGTGGTGGACGGCCAACCGTTGCTGGCGTTCTGCAACAACGATTACCTGGGCCTGGCCAATCACCCGCACGTGATCGAAGCCTGGCGCGCCGGTGCGTCCCGTTGGGGCGTGGGCGGTGGCGCGTCCCACTTGGTGGTTGGCCATGCCACGCCGCACCATGAACTGGAAGAAGCCCTGGCCGACCTGACCGGGCGCCCCCGCGCGTTGCTGTTCACCACCGGCTACATGGCCAACCTCGGCGCGGTCACGGCGCTGTTGGGGCAGGGCGACACGGTGCTGGAAGACCGGTTGAACCATGCCTCGTTGCTGGATGCCGGCTTGCTCAGCGGTGCGCGGTTCAACCGCTACTTGCACAACGACGCCGCCAGCCTGGCCAAGCGGTTGGAGAAGGCCACCGGCAACACGCTGGTGGTCACCGACGGCGTTTTCAGCATGGACGGCGATCTGGCCGACCTGCCCGCGCTGGCCCGTGAAACCAAGGCCAAAGGCGCCTGGTTGATGGTGGATGATGCCCACGGCTTCGGCCCGCTGGGTGCCACTGGCGGCGGGATCGTCGAGCATTTCGGCTTGAGTCAGGAGGATGTGCCGGTGCTGGTCGGCACGCTGGGCAAGGCCTTTGGCACCGCCGGGGCGTTTGTGGCGGGCAGCGAAGAGCTGATCGAAAGCCTGATCCAGTTCGCCCGGCCTTACATCTACACCACCAGCCAACCGCCGGCGTTGGCCTGCGCAACCTTGAAAAGCCTGGAGCTGCTGCGCACCGAGCATTGGCGACGCGAGCATCTTAATGGCCTGATCCGCCAGTTCCGCCAGGGCGCCGAACAGCTCGGCTTGGACCTGATGGACAGCTTCACGCCGATCCAGCCGATCCTGATTGGCGACAGTGCCCGCGCCCTGCGTCTGTCGCAGCTGCTGCGCGAGCGCGGCCTGATGGTCACCGCGATCCGCCCACCCACCGTGCCTGCCGGCGGCGCGCGTTTGCGCGTGACGTTGACGGCGGCCCACAGCGCGGCGCAGGTGCAGCTATTGTTAAACGCATTGGAAGAGTGTTTCCGCTTGTTAGGCGCCATGGAGCCCGACCATGCGTGATCGACTGATAGTGCTGCCCGGCTGGGGCCTTGGCGTATCGCCACTGGAGCCCTTGGCCGCAGCCTTGCGCGGCCTCGACGAACACCTGCAGGTGCAGATCGAGCCATTGCCGACGCTGCAATCGAGTGACTTGGGTGAATGGCTCGACGAACTCGACGCCACGCTGCCCGACAACGCCTGGCTGGGTGGTTGGTCCCTGGGCGGCATGCTCGCGTCGGAGCTGGCGGCGCGCCGCGGCGAACGTTGCTGCGGCTTGCTGACGTTGGCGAGCAACCCGTGTTTCGTCGCCCATGCCGGCTGGCCCAGCGCGATGCCGGCTGAGACGTTCGATGCGTTTCTCGCCGGCTGCCATGCCGACTCCCAGGTCACCCTCAAACGCTTCGGCCTGCTGTGTGCCAAGGGGGCGCAAGACCCGCGCGGGCTCTCCCGTTTGCTGGTCAGCGGCGTGCCGAATACGTCTTCCAGCGAATTGATGACCGGCCTTGAGTTGCTGGCTCAACTGGATACCCGCGAAGCCTTGCTCGGCTATCGCGGCCCACAGTTGCATCTGTTCGCTGGCTTGGATGGTCTGGTGCCCGCGCAGGCGGCTGGCGACTTGCTGGCGCTGCTCCCCGATGTAGAAATCGGCCTGATTGAACAGGCCGGTCACGCTTTTCTTCTGGAGGACCCTCACGGTGTGGCGGGGGCTATCCAGGCTTTTTTGCACGAGTGCGTTGATGACTGATTTATCCCACCCAACACTGCCGGGCGCCTTGCCGGACAAGCGCCAGGTGGCGGCGTCTTTCTCCCGCGCCGCCGCCAGTTACGACAGCGTGGCGGCGTTGCAGCGCGCAGTGGGTTACGAGCTGTTGGCTCGCCTGCCAACGGGCGCCGCGCCGCAACGCTGGCTGGACCTGGGCTCGGGCACCGGTTTTTTCAGCCGCGTGCTGGGCGAGCGGTTGCCCGCCAGCCAGGGCGTGGCGGTGGATATTGCCGAAGGCATGCTCAACCACGCGCGGCCATTGGGCGGCGCCGAGCACTTTATTGCCGGTGATGCTGAACGCCTGCCGTTGCAGGGCAACAGTTGCGGGCTGATCTTCTCCAGCCTGGCGGTGCAGTGGTGTGCAAATTTTGACGCCGTGCTCCGCGAGGCTTATCGCGTGCTGCAACCCGGCGGGGTATTGGCGTTTGCCAGCTTGTGCGTGGGCACGCTGAGTGAGCTGCGCGAAAGCTGGCGGGCCGCGGATGGCCTGGTGCACGTCAATCGCTTCCGCACGTTTGAGGCTTATCAACAGCTGTGCGCCGCCAGCGGCTTGCGGGTGGTGAGCCTGGAGCGCCGGCCGCACGTGCTGCATTACCCGGATGTGCGCAGCCTGACCCACGAGCTCAAAGCATTGGGCGCGCATAACCTGAACCCGGGCCGCCCGGGAGGGTTGACGGGGCGCGCGAGGATTGTTGCACTGGTGGGCGCTTACGAGCAGTTCCGTCAGGCCCAAGGCCTGCCCGCCACCTACCAAGTGGTGTATGCCGTACTGGAGAAACCTCTATGAGCGCCGCTTACTTCATCACCGGCACCGACACCGATGTTGGCAAGACCACCATCGCCGCCGGCCTGCTGCACGCCGCAAGGCTCGCGGGTAAAAGCACCGCCGCTGGCAAGCCCGTGGCTTCGGGCTGCCAGATCACCCCCAAAGGATTACGCAATGCCGATGCCTTGGCGCTGTTGGCTGAGTGTTCGTTGCCGTTGAGCTATGCCGAGGTCAACCCGGTGGCGTTCGAGCCCGCGATTGCACCGCACCTGGCGGCGCGGGAGGCGGGCGTGGCGTTGACGGTGCAATCGCTGTTGAAACCGATGCAGCAGATTCTGGCGCGGCAGGCGGATTTCACCTTGATTGAAGGCGCGGGTGGCTGGCGGGTGCCCTTGGCCGATCAGGACAACCTGTCGGACCTGGCCAAGGCGCTCAAGCTGCCGGTGATCCTGGTGGTGGGCGTGCGTCTGGGCTGTATCAGCCATGCGTTGCTCACCGCGGAAGCCATAGCGCGAGACGGCTTGCCGTTGGCAGGCTGGGTGGCGAATATCATCGACCCCAAGACCTCTCGTCTGGAAGAGAACCTCGCCACCCTGGCTGAGCGGTTACCTGCGCCTTGCCTTGGGCGCGTGCCAAAACTCAAGCAGGCCAGCGCCGACGCCGTCGCCGAATACCTGGAACTAGACCTGCTTGACTGATTTTGGCTATCGCTAAGGCATTATGCCATTAGTGTTTTTGACGGGCGTTTTGCCGGGATGTCTGCTTCAATTCAGGTTCACGATTCTCTAAAGGCAGGCTTACGCCATGGAAATCTCTGGAAGCAGCGCGTTTTATTCGGGGCTGAGCACGATTCAGGCCGGGCAGAACCGCGTCGACCAGGCCGCCGGCAAGATTGCCAGCGCCGCGACCACCCAGCCATCAGACGCACAAAGCGACCGTCTACAAGCCAACGACCGTGCCCAGCCATCCAACTCGGCGAGCAACATGGTTGAAATGGCCCAAGGCAAGTTT
Source organism: Pseudomonas sp. TREG-RG-20F-10-E-6-01 (assembly GCF_022662455.1). Classification (NCBI taxonomy): domain Bacteria; kingdom Pseudomonadati; phylum Pseudomonadota; class Gammaproteobacteria; order Pseudomonadales; family Pseudomonadaceae; genus Pseudomonas; species Pseudomonas sp. TREG-RG-20F-10-E-6-01. The sequence continues at coordinate 107,131 of NZ_JAKNQP010000012.1, forward strand.
CAAGTGGAGCTGGGCGTCAAAGTCGCCAAGGCTTCGGATGAAATGCTGGGCACGCTGATCGATACCTACGCTTAACCCCTCTCTTTCCAGGTATGCCGGCTCTTGTGTGGGAGCTGGCTTGCCTGCGACAGCTTCTATTCGGTCCCCCTGGTACACCGCGGCGTCTGTATCGCAGGCAAGCCCGCTTCCACATTGGCCCTGCTTCGTCTGACTGACTTTTACACCGCTCAATCATGTGGCGCCTTGCCGCAGGCCTTGCCGTGCCTGATGTTGATCCGCGTCATGACAAATGGCAGCGGGACGATGCTTGACAACCCCAGGTCGTAAACGTATGTTTCAAACACCTGTTTGACCGCCACAACGCATCCACGCGGTTGTTCATCCCAGATACATCAGCAGAGGTTTATCGCTATGCCTGACTACAAGGCCCCCTTGCGTGATATTCGCTTCGTTCGTGACGAACTGCTCGGTTATGAAGCGCACTATCAGAGCCTGCCGGCTTGCCAGGACGCTACCCCGGACATGGTTGACGCCATCCTCGAAGAAGGCGCCAAGTTCTGTGAGCAAGTGCTGGCACCGTTGAACCGCGTGGGCGACATCGAAGGCTGTACCTGGAGCGAGTCAGGCGTTAAGACCCCGACGGGTTTCAAAGAAGCCTACAAACAATTCGTTGAAGGCGGCTGGCCAAGCCTGGCCCACGACGTGGAGCACGGCGGCCAAGGCCTGCCGGAGTCCCTGGGCCTTGCAGTCAGCGAAATGGTTGGCACTGCCAACTGGTCGTGGGGCATGTACCCGGGCCTGTCGCACGGTGCGATGAACACCATCTCTGAGCACGGCACCCCAGAGCAGCAAAATGCCTACCTGACCAAACTGGTCTCGGGCGAGTGGACCGGCACCATGTGCCTGACCGAACCCCATTGCGGTACCGACCTGGGCATGTTGCGCACCAAGGCTGAGCCTCAGGCCGACGGCTCCTACAAAGTCTCTGGCACCAAGATCTTCATCTCGGCCGGTGAACACGACATGGCCGACAACATCGTCCACATCGTGCTGGCCCGCCTGCCGGACGCACCGGCTGGCACCAAAGGCATTTCGCTGTTTATCGTGCCCAAATTCCTGCCAAACGCAGACGGCTCGATTGGCCAGCGCAACGCGGTGTCCTGTGGTTCCCTGGAACACAAGATGGGTATCCACGGCAACGCCACCTGCGTGATGAACTTCGACGCGGCCACCGGTTTCCTGATCGGCCCGGCGAACAAAGGCCTGAACTGCATGTTCACCTTTATGAACACCGCTCGCCTGGGTACTGCGCTGCAAGGCCTGTCCCACGCTGAAATCGGTTTCCAGGGTGGCCTGAAATACGCCCGCGATCGCCTGCAAATGCGTTCGCTGACCGGCCCGAAAGCGCCGGACAAAGCCGCTGACCCGATCATCGTGCACCCTGACGTGCGCCGCATGCTGCTGACCATGAAAGCCTTCGCCGAAGGCAACCGTGCGATGGTGTACTTCACCGCCAAGCAAGTGGACATCGTCAAATACGGCACCGACGACGAAGCGAAGAAGCAGGCCGATGCCCTGCTGGCATTCATGACCCCGATCGCCAAGGCGTTCATGACCGAAGTCGGTTTTGAAGCCGCCAACCACGGCGTGCAAATCTACGGCGGCCACGGCTTCATTGCCGAGTGGGGCATGGAGCAGAACGTTCGCGACAGTCGCATTTCGATGCTGTACGAAGGCACCACCGGTATCCAGGCGCTGGACCTGCTCGGCCGTAAGGTGCTGATGACTCAAGGCGAAGCGCTCAAGGGCTTCACCAAGATCGTGCACAAGTTCTGCCAGGCCAACGAAGGCAACGAAGCGGTTAAAGAGTTCGTCGCACCGCTGGCCGCGCTGAACAAGGAATGGGGCGAGTTGACCATGAAGGTCGGCATGGCTGCGATGAAAGACCGTGAAGAAGTCGGTGCCGCTTCGGTGGATTACCTGATGTACTCCGGTTACGCGTGCCTGGCTTACTTCTGGGCCGACATGGCGCGCCTGGCTGCCGAGAAACTGGCTGCCGGCACCAGCGAAGAGGCCTTCTACACCGCTAAGCTGCAGACTGCGCGCTTCTACTTCCAGCGCATTCTGCCGCGTACCCGCACCCACGTTGCAACCATGCTGTCGGGCGCCAACAACCTGATGGACATGAAGGAAGAGAACTTCGACCTGGGCTACTAAACCTCGGCGAGTTCATGAAAAAGCCGCCGCTCTTTCGGGAGCGGCGGCTTTTTTGTGGGGCCAGCAACGTGGCGCTTAAGGTGTCGGGATATAAGGCGCGCCGTCGCAGTAGGTGTTGCCCGGCAAAACGCCCCTGACTGGAATGTCCGTCGGTGGCGACTGAAGCAATTGCCCGGCGGCATTCTGCGTCGTGTAGCTGAGGTACATGACGCCCCTGCCGATCACCCGCATGGTGGCCGAATACTGCAGGTACACGGTTTGCCCGGTGGTGGAAGCCGCGGCAGCCCACACAATCGGGACAGTCAGTGGGGGCGTAATGGGGTTCGAACCGTCATCCTGGCGGCTCATTACGCACGTCAATGTCCCAGCCGTGTTGGCACGCAGGAGCGCAGAGGGCGGGATAAATACACCGATAGACCGGTTTAGAAAGGTCAGGCTCGACGGCTGCGGCGAGGCGCAAGTGAGATTGCCACTGATAAGGTTGAGCACCTGCGGCTGCGCCAGCGTCATCAACGGCGAGAAGTTCAAGATGAGATTTCTGGTAGGTCCCTCCACGAAGGTGGTCCCCCTGGTGATGCGGAATTTTATCTGGGCGGGCGTGTTGTTGCTGGCGGCGCCCGGAAGGATGGCCAGTAATTGCGCCGTTGTGATCACAAGGCGCAGCGGCAGTGGTTGGCCCACGTAAACCACAGGCGGCGCCAAGACGGTATTCGTGCCCACCACAACGGCCACAGCGTCGTTGATCTGCAAATTGGTGACACTGTCCAGCCAAACCTCCATCCCGCCTAGCCCGCTCAGGTCGATATCGGCCTGAGTCACCGTGTTGTCGGGCGCAATCGCCTGTGTCACGCGCGGAGCGGCAATGTTTGAAGGGGTCAATTGCAGCGCGACCCTGAGTTCCAGAATCAACGAATCACGTGAGCGGTTGCCTAGCCGGTCCAGGAAGCGGTAGGTCAGTTGCATGAGGCCGTTGCCGCGCTCGCGAATCACGGAGGCCGGTACTGAAATCAGGCGCGGGGCCGGATAGTCGGGCAAGGTAACAGGGCCCGGAGGTGCGAAAGGAAACTGCATGTGCCGGTCGGTAATGCCGTAGTAGGGAATGACCCTCAGCGCAACCTGGGCGTTGATCTCTGTGTGCTCGGGAATCCGGAACACGACCGGGTCATTGCTGGCCAGATACTCATCGGTAATCGTCGCAGTTGCCAGGTTCAATGGCAGCAGCGGGGCTGGCGGTGTGATGGTCAGGTAACCAAAAGGTGGCGTTTTATGCACCCGCAGCGGGGTGCTGGCGGTGGCGCGCAGAACGTTGTCACCGGCTTCCAGGATGTAGGTCAGCAGATAATCGCCCTCACTGCCCACGAAGCGGCGCGGCACTGGCATTTCAATGTCTGCTGTGGGGTAAGACGGCAACTGGAGGTAAGCGATGACTTGGTGTTCATTCGGCGGGGGCAGCTCGGCATACACCCGGATAATGGGCTGGGCCCCGGCAGGCCCCGGTTGCGGCAACGCTGGAATCCGGATTCGCAGGTCACGTTCAGCCGCCGTCAGAGGCACCATGCCGCCGGTTCCGGGCAGAGCATCCACCACAATCAAGGGCGGCAGCGAGGGTATGGCGTTACGAATCAGGAACTGAGAGCTGGTGCTCACCAGTTCGGATACCAAGGTTTCCATGAGGGTCACTCCCATCGTGTTTAAGGGACACTCCCTGTCCCGAATACTCGCTGGGCGGTATTGAGTGGTACGCGCAAGTAAACATGCCAATCCTGTCGGCGACTACTGTCATAACTGACAGTACGGGATGGCCTGCGCATTGCATCCACCTATTTTTTGCGCAGTGGCCTGTAAAAAAACGCAGCGTGGCGCTCAGGGATTAGGCCGAGCGGCCGTTAAAGTGATGGCAATGTGATACGCATCACATTGAATGTGCTTAACTGTGATCAGTGAAGGCACTGTGCCATCTTTTTGAGTGGGTCGGAGCTTTACCCTTGTCACGCGCGTCCGCTGTACGTTTCAGTCATTTCCTACCCTCACTGCTGTTACTGCTGGCGGGGCTATCGGCTGCGTACGTGAAGGACCTCAATGTGTTCTTCACCTCGCTGTTCAACGTGCTGCCGACCTTGGTGCTGCTGCTGGGCGGCTCGTATTGCGCGGTGTATCGGCGCCAGCGTGAACTGTTCCTGATGATCACGGTGTACGTCGTTTATTTCCTGCTGGACACCCAGACCGATTACTACCGCGACAATGGCCGAGTTCGGGAAGACGCGGCGGTGGTGTTCCATCTGTGCTGCCTGTTGCTGCCGCTGCTGTTCAGCATCTACGCGCTGTGGCAGGAAAAAACCCACCTGTTTCGCGACTTCGTGGCCCGTTGCGCCGTGCTCTTCGCCGTCGGCAGCGTGGCGCTGGCGCTTGAGCAAAGCTTCCCGCAAGCGCTGTTGAGCTGGCTGGCTGAGATTCGCTGGCCGGCTTTGCACGGCAGCTGGATGAGCCTGATCCAGCTGTCGTACCCGATGTTCCTGATTGGATTTGTCACCCTGGCGGCGCAGTACTGGTATCAGCCGCGCCCGTTGCATGCCGCGCAACTGGTTGGTTTGCTCGGGCTGTTCTGGATGTTGCCGCAGACCTTCATCCTGCCGTTCACCCTGAACATCATGTGCAGCCAGGTGATGCTGATGATCGCCGCGGGCGTGGCACATGAGGCGTATCAAATGGCCTTCCGTGACGAGCTGACCGGCTTGCCGGGCCGCCGCGCGCTCAACGAACGCATGCAGCGCCTTGGGCGCAACTACGTGCTGGCGATGAGTGACGTCGATCACTTCAAGCGTTTCAACGACACCCACGGCCATGATGTTGGCGACCAGGTATTGCGCCTGGTCGCCAGCAAGCTCTCCAAGGTCAATGGCGGCGGGCGTGCCTACCGTTACGGCGGCGAGGAGTTTGCGGTGGTCTTCGCCGGCAAGACGCTGGAAGAGTGCATGCCGTACCTCGAAGAAATTCGCGAGATCATCGCCCACTACGACATCAAGCTGCGCAACCCCGACCGCCCTCATGACGACCAGCAGGGCCGCCAACGCCGCGCGGGCAGCGGCGCGTCGAGCGTGTCGGTAACCGTCAGCATCGGTGTGGCCGAACGCCAGGCCGAACAGCGCACCCCGGAAGAAGTGCTCAAATCCGCCGACCAGGCGCTTTATGCCGCCAAGGGCGCCGGACGTAACTGCGTGGTCGCGGCCGGGCAAACCCGGCGTGGCGCGGTGCGTATGGCGAGTGCTGCCGGTTGAGTGATGGCGGTGTATTCAGCGGTTCTACAGTGATTGTTTGCGGCGGTGGCCGGCAGTAGGTTGAAACCATCTGCTGCCGGAGACATCGCCATGCCTGACTACAAAGCTCCCCTGCGCGACATGCGCTTTCTGATCGACAACGTGTTTGATTTTCACGGCCACTACGCGGCCCTCGGCGCCACAGACGCCAGCCCGGATATGGTCAGTGCGATCCTCGAAGAAGGCGCCAAATTCTGCGAAAACGTGCTCGCGCCGCTTAATCGCAGCGGCGATGAGGAAGGCTGCCATTTCGACAACGGCGTGGTCACCACGCCCAAGGGCTTCAAGCAAGCTTTCGCCCAGTACGTGGAAGGCGGCTGGCATGGCGTGGCAGCGGACCCAGCCTACGGTGGGCAAGGCCTGCCGCATTCGTTGGGGCTGGTGTTGAGCGAAATGATCGGCTCCAGCAACACGTCCTGGGGCATGTACCCGGGGCTGACCCATGGCGCCATGTCGGCGATCCACGCCCACGGCACCGAGGAGCAGAAAGACACCTACCTGACCAAACTCACCGCCGGCGAATGGACCGGCACCATGTGCCTGACCGAAGCCCACTGCGGCACCGACCTGGGGCTGATCAAGACCCGTGCCGTGCCCCAGGCCGACGGCAGTTACGCGGTCACCGGCAGCAAGATCTTCATCTCGGCCGGCGAGCATGACCTGAGTGCGAACATCATCCACTTGGTGCTGGCCAAACTGCCGGATGCGCCGGCGGGCACCAAAGGTATCTCGCTGTTTATCGTGCCCAAGTTCCATGCCGATTCGGGTGAGCGCAACGCGGTGCACTGCGGCTCCATCGAGCACAAGATGGGCATCAAGGCCTCGGCCACGTGCGTGCTCAATTTCGACGGTGCCAAGGGGTTCCTGATTGGCGAGGCGAATAAAGGCCTCAACTGCATGTTCACCATGATGAACCACGCACGGCTGGGGACCGGCATGCAGGGCCTGTGCAATGGCGAGGCGAGCTTCCAGGGCGCCATCAAATACGCCAACGACCGCCTGCAAATGCGCTCGCTGACCGGCGCCAAGGCCCCGGAAAAGGCTGCCGACCCCATCATCGTGCACGCTGATGTACGCCGCATGCTGCTGACCATGAAAGCCTTCAACGAAGGCAACCGCGCGCTGACGTATTTCACCGCGCAATTGCTCGACACCGCGCACCTGAGCAACGACGCGGGTCAGCGCCAGGAGGCTGAAGACCTGTTGGCGTTCCTCACGCCGATCTGCAAAGCCTTTATGACCGACACGGGCCTGGAGGTGACCAACCACGGCATGCAGGTATTCGGCGGCCACGGTTATATTCGTGAATGGGGCATGGAACAGTTGGCACGCGATGCGCGGATCGCGCCGATCTATGAAGGCACCAATGGCATCCAGGCGCTCGACCTGCTGGGGCGCAAGGTGCTCGGTAGCCAAGGCAAGCTGCTGCGTGGTTTTACCAAAATCGTGCATAAATTCTGCGCGGCAAATGCCGAACACCCGCAGCTCAAGGCTCACGTGGCGCAACTCGATCAACTGAACCAGCAATGGGGCGAGCTGACAATGAAGGTTGGCATGGCCGCAATGAAAAACCCGGATGAAGTCGGTGCAGCGGCGGTGGATTACTTGATGTACAGCGGGTACATCATCCTCGCCTACCTGTGGTTGCGGATGGCCATCGCGGCTCAAGCGCAGGACGACGCCGAGTTTGCCCAGGCAAAGCTTTCGACCTGCGACTTCTACTTCAAGCGTTTGCTGCCGCGTACGGCCACGCACCGGGCCGCGGTGGAGGCGGGCAGCGAGTGCCTGATGAGCTTGCCTGCTGAGTTGTTTGCCCTGTAGGCGGCTGATGCTTATGCGGGTAACTGTGTGCGGGCTTGTGTGGGAGCTGGCTTGCCTGCGATGCAGTCACCTCGGTAGGTCAGTGAAACTGCGGTGATGCCATCGCAGGCAAGCCAGCTCCTACATTAGATCTGTGTGTGACTTATAAATACTTAATAGTCACGAACGGACCCTATGTGTCTGAAAAGTTGTTCGGGTACACTCGGAGCCTGTAAAACCGATCCTACCGACTTACTTTTCACGTTCTCACGAGGTTTGCCATGGCTGATTACAAAGCGCCGCTGCGTGATATGCGCTTCGTCCTCAACGAAGTCTTTGAGGTCGCCACCACTTGGGCCCAATTGCCGGCATTGGCAGACACCGTGGATGCCGAAACCGTCGAGGCGATCCTTGAGGAAGCCGGCAAGGTCACCGCCAAATCCATCGCACCGCTGAGCCGCAATGGCGACGAACAAGGCTGCCGTTGGGCCGATACCGTGGTCAGCACACCGGATGGTTTCCCCCAGGCCTACAAAACCTACGCCGAAGGTGGCTGGGTGGGTGTAGGCGGCGACCCTGTCTTTGGCGGCATGGGCATGCCCAAGGCGGTGTCGGCCCAGGTTGAGGAAATGATCAACTCGTCGAGCCTGGCGTTCGGCCTGTACCCGATGCTGACCTCTGGCGCCTGCGTGTCGATCAATACTCACGCCAGTGAAGCACTCAAGGCCATCTACTTGCCGAAGATGTATTCCGGCGAATGGGCCGGCTCCATGTGCCTGACTGAAGCGCACGCGGGTACTGATCTGGGGATTATCCGCACCAAGGCTGAGCCGCAGGCGGACGGTTCCTACACGATCAGCGGCACCAAAATTTTCATCACCGGCGGCGAACACGACCTCACCGAAAACATCATCCATCTGGTGCTCGCCAAGCTGCCGGATGCGCCGGCCGGTCCGAAAGGCATCTCGCTGTTTCTGGTGCCCAAGTTCATGGTCAATGCCGACGGCAGCCTGGGCGCGCGTAACCCGGTGAGCTGTGGCTCGATCGAACACAAGATGGGCATTCAGGCGTCTGCGACCTGCGTGATGAACTTCGACGAAGCCGTGGGTTACCTGGTGGGCGAGCCCAACCGTGGGTTGGCGGCGATGTTCACCATGATGAACTACGAGCGTCTGGGGGTGGGTATCCAGGGCCTGGCCTCCGGCGAGCGCTCCTATCAGAACGCGATTGAATATGCGCGTGATCGCCTGCAAAGCCGCGCACCGACCGGCGCCCAGGCTAAAGACAAAGTGGCCGACCCGATCATCGTGCATCCGGACGTGCGCCGCATGCTGCTGACCATGAAGGCTGCGAATGAAGGCGGTCGCGCGTTCTCCACGTACGTGGCAACGCAATTGGACATCGCCAAGTTCAGTGAGGACGCCGCCGCCCGTGAGCGTGCGGACAATCTGGTGGCACTGCTGACGCCCGTCGCCAAGGCGTTCCTCAGCGATCTGGGCCTGGAAACCACCGTGCTCGGCCAGCAAGTGTTTGGCGGCCACGGCTACATTCGCGAGTGGGGCCAGGAGCAACTGGTGCGTGATGTGCGCATCACGCAGATTTACGAAGGCACCAACGGCATTCAGGCGCTGGACTTGATGGGGCGCAAGATTGTCGGCAGCAACGGCGCGTTCTATACCCTGTTCGCCGACGAGATCCGTCAGTTCATTGCCACAGCGGACGCCCAACTGAGTGAATTCACCCGTCCGCTGAGCGCGGCGGTGGATAACCTGGATGAGTTGACCGCCTGGGTGCTGGACCGCGCCAAGACCAACCCGAATGAAATCGGTGCAGCGTCGGTGGAATACCTGCACGCCTTTGGCTACATGGCGTACGCCTACATGTGGGCCCGCATGGCGAAGGCCGCGTGGGGCAAAGAGTCTGAGGAAGACTTCTACGCGAGCAAGCTGGGCACGGCGCGTTTCTACTTTGCGCGCCTGCTGCCACGTATCCATTCGCTGAGCGCGTCGGTAAAAGCCGGTAGCGAATCGCTGTTTTTGCTGGATGAGGCACTGTTCTAAGGGCTTGGAGGGCGTGTAAGCATTCTCTTACATGACGTGCTGCTATTCGTCCTCTATCGCCAAATTGGATCCACGGATAATCTACTTCACATGGACGTCGCGCAGGAAGCGCAAAGCAACAACACGGACACGTAGGATTCTGCCAGGACGGCGGAGTGAAATGGATGTCAGGGAAACAGTCTGCAAAACCCCGCTTCGGCGGGGTTTTCTTTTGCCCGCGAAAAAGTCAGGCAGGCGCCTGCGGGGCATTCATCACGTCTTCCAGCAGCGTGCGCAATAACGCCACCGTTGCTTGCTGGCGCTGTACATCGCGGCACACCAAGCCCACTTTCAGCGCCACCCGGGGTTCGCTCAAGGGTTTCCACAACAGCGCCTTGCTGTTGTGCTCATCCTGGGAGCGCCCGGGCAGTACCGTGGCCAGCTTGGTATGGGGCAGGCTGTCGAGAATGCCGACCATGGTATTCAGTTCGGCCTGCACCTGTGGCCGGCGCCCGAGGTTGGCGAGCTGGCCCTGCCAGATCTGCCGCACCTGAAACTCCTCTCCCAGCAGCAACATCGGTAATTCGGCCGCCTGTTTCAGCGAGACCTTCTTGAATTCGCGCAAGGGGTGGTCCTCCGGGATCACGACCTTCAATTCGTCTTCATACAACAGCACGCCGTGCAGCCCCGGCTGGCGCGGCGGCAGGTAGCTGATGCCGATGTCCAGCGAGCCGTTGAGCAAGCGCCGTTCAATCTCCAGGCCGGTCAGTTCGTAGATCTGCACCACCAGATGCGGTTGGGCCTTGCGCACGCGCTCAAGCATTTGCGGAACCAGGCTGGTGTGCACCGTTTGCAGCACGCCGATGGCCAGCGTGCGCATGGCCTGGCCCTTGAAGTTGCGCAGGGCTTCGACGGCCTGTTGCATACCGTCGATCAGCGGCAATGCGTGGTTGTACAAGGTATGCGCGGCCAGCGTCGGCAGCAGGCGCTTGCTGCTGCGCTCGAACAGGCTCACATCCAGGTTCTGCTCCAGCTGGCGAATCTGTTGCGACAGGGCCGGTTGGGAGATCGACAGACGCTCCGCAGCGCGGCCCACGTGGCCTTCCTCATACACCGCGACGAAATAACGCAGTTGCTTGAAATCCATAAGGCTTACTTATCGAAAAAGCTGGAAAATCGAAATGGCCGGTGGGCCCCGAGACGCCTAGTCTAGCGCCTATTCGCAAGGCTTACAGGGCCGGATCTGGCAATGAATAGCGTTTATGTTGATGGCATTTACATAGGCAAGACAAAAAACCTCGAGGCAGTCTTCGCACAGGATTGCGACCAAGGTCAGATTGCCATTGGGGGTGAGGTGTGAATCTGTTTCGTCGCCCTGCACCGAGCCTGGACGATCTGATCCTCGACGCGCCGCACGAGGATCTGCCCCGCGATGCCCTGATGCCCACCGTCGCAAGACCTGCGCAGGTCTTCGTGCGCGGCCAGGGCTCCTGGCTCTGGGACAGCGACAACCGTGCATACCTTGATTTCAGTCAGGGCAGCGCCGCCAACAGCCTGGGCCACAGCCCGCAGGTGCTGATCAAGGCCCTCGCCGATCAGACTCAGGCGCTGATCAACCCCGGCAATGGCTTGCACAACCGCCCCCAACTGAACCTCGTCGACCGGTTGTGCCATCACACGCGCAGTGATCAGGGATACCTGCTTAATAGCGGCGCTGAAGCCTGCGAGGCTGCGATCAAGCTGGCGCGCAAATGGGGCCAACAGCACCGCGGCGGCGCTTACCACATCATCAGCGCCAGCAACGGTTGCCATGGCCGTAGTTTCGCGGCCATGGCGGCTTCGACCGGGGCGGGCGGCAACCGTTTTGAACCGCAATTGCCGGGCTTCAGCCATGTGCCTTTCAACGACCTGCCTGCGTTGCACGCGGCGGTCGATGCACAGACGGTGGCCATCATGCTGGAGCCGATTCAGGGCGCAGCCGGCGTGATCCCCGCCACCGAGCACTACCTGAAAGGTGTTGAACGCCTGTGCCGCGAGCTGGGCATCCTGCTGATTCTTGATGAAGTGCACACCGGCATCGGCCGCTGCGGCACCTTGCTCGTCGAACAACAGTACGGCGTGCGCGCCGATATCATCACCCTTGGCAAAGGCCTGGGCGGCGGCGTGCCGTTGGCGGCCCTGTTGGCGCGTGGCAAGGCCTGTTGCTTCGAGGTGGGCGAGCTGGATGGCACCCACCATGGCAACGCGTTGATGGCTGCGGCCGGGGAGGCGGTACTAAAAACGGTACTGGAGCAGGGCTTCCTGGAGCAGGTGCGCGAGTCCGGCCTTTACCTTGGCGAAGGCCTCGCCCGCCTGGCTTATCGCTACGACCACGGCCAATTGCGCGGCCATGGCCTGATGTGGGGCCTGACATTGTCGGATGATTCTGCAGATGCCGTCGTAAAAGCAGCACTGCACGAAGGTTTGATCCTTAACGCCGCGCAACCCAACGGCCTGCGCTTCACCCCAGCCTTGACGGTCAGCAAAAGCAATATCGACGAAATGCTTTTGCGCCTGGCTCGCGCCTTCTCCCGAGTGCGCACCGCGCAGTTGCAATGCCGCAAGGGCATCGCCGTTTAACCCACATTTCAGAACCGTCTCGCGGCCTACGCGGCGCCCTCAGCCTGATTCTTTTGGCTGGGGGCGTTTTTTTGTCCGCGCACTTCAAGCTGGCCCAGTGCCAGATCCCACTGAACCCTCACGAATGCCCAAGGTCGATTAGCTACACGGCTCACACGAGCCGATAATTTGGAGCTGACCCATGGACATCATTCGCATCATCATCGCCATTCTGCTGCCGCCACTGGGTGTGTTCCTGCAAGTGGGTTTCGCCGGCGCGTTCTGGCTGAACATCCTGCTGACCCTGTGCGGTTACTTCCCGGGCATCATTCACGCCGTGTACATCATCGCCAAACGCTAAACAGTCAGCCTTTTGCAATGAGCCGCGAGTTGCGCTCGTTGCGAAAGGCCAATTGCTCGATGGTCTGGGTGGCGTGTTCGGCTTCTTCCCGCGCTTGCAGGATGATGCCGTGCTGCTCGGACTTGCTGCACACCGGGTCGGCGTTGCTCGCGTCGCCCGTGAGCATGAACGCCTGGCAGCGGCAGCCGCCGAAGTCCTTTTCCTTTTCATCGCATGAACGGCACGGCTCGGGCATCCAGTCGTAGCCGCGAAAGCGGTTGAAGCCAAACGAGTCGTACCAGATGTGCTGCATGCTGTGGTCGCGCACGTTGGGAAATTGCACCGGCATCTGTCGGGCACCGTGGCAGGGCAGGGCGGTGCCGTCCGGTGTTACGGTCAGAAAAATACTGCCCCAGCCGTTCATGCAGGCTTTTGGGCGTTCTTCGTAGTAGTCCGGTGTAACGAAGATCAGCTTGCACGGGTGGCCTTCGGCTTCGAGCTTGGCGCGGTATTCGTTGGTGATGCGTTCGGCACGCACCAGCTGTTCTTTGGTCGGTAACAACCCCACACGATTGAGCTGCGCCCAACCGTAGAACTGGCAGGTAGCGAGCTCGACGAAGTCTGCTTCCAGCGCGATGCACAGCTCGATAATGCGGTCGATCTTGTCGATATTGTGCCGATGCGTGACGAAGTTCAGCACCATCGGATAGCCATGCGCCTTCACCGCGCGGGCCATTTGCAGCTTTTGCGCGAAGGCTTTTTTCGAGCCGGCCAGCAGGTTGTTCACCTGCTCGTCGCTGGCCTGGAAGCTGATCTGGATATGGTCCAGGCCGGCTTTCTTGAAGTCGCTGATTTTCTGCTCGGTGAGGCCGATGCCGGAGGTGATCAGGTTGGTGTAGAAGCCCAGCTTGCGCGCCTCGGCGATCAGTTCGGCAAGGTCCTGGCGTACCAGCGGTTCACCGCCGGAAAACCCCAGTTGCGCGGCGCCCATCTCCCGGGCTTCGCGAAACACCTTGATCCATTGCTCGGTGCTCAGCTCCTTGCCCTGCTCGGCGAAATCCAGCGGGTTTGAGCAGTACGGGCACTGCAGCGGGCAACGGTATGTCAGCTCGGCGAGCAGCCACAGCGGCAGGCCAACGGGTGGCTTTTCAGGCAAGTTCGATCCAGTGCTCAGCACGGGCGACCTCCATGAAATCCTCGATGTCTTGACCGAGTTCAGGTACGCCGGGGAATTGTTTATCCAGCTCGGCGATGATGGCAGCCACGTCGCGTTCGCCATCGATCAGACCACCAATCAATGCGGCGCTGTCGTTGAGCTTAATCATGCCTTCGGGGTAGAGCAATACGTGGCCTTTTTGCGCGGGCTCGTACTGGTAGCGATAGCCCTGGCGCCAGGTCGGTGTTCTGCTGCGATCAAAGCTCATAGGGTGATCCCTTTATGCCATACACGCTGATCAGTCACGCTGTGATATGGCGGGCGATTCAGTTCATAGGCCATGCTCATGGCATCCAGCATGCTCCACAAGATGTCGAGTTTGAACTGGAGAATTTCCAGCATGCGCTCCTGACCTTCGCGAGTGGTGTAGTGCTGCAACGTGATCGCCAAGCCGTGTTCCACATCGCGTCGGGCCTGGCCCAGGCGGGTACGGAAATACTCATAGCCGGCCGGGTCGATCCACGGATAGTGCTGCGGCCAGCTGTCGAGGCGCGACTGGTGGATCTGCGGCGCGAACAGCTCGGTCAACGAGCTGCTGGCGGCTTCTTGCCAACTGGCACGGCGGGCAAAGTTGACGTAGGCATCCACGGCAAAACGCACGCCGGGCAGCACCAGTTCCTGAGACCGCAGCTGGTCCGGGTCCAGGCCAACGGCCTGGCCCAGACGCAACCAGGCTTCAATACCGCCGTCTTCACCGGGAGCACCGTCGTGGTCGAGCAGGCGCTGGATCCACTCGCGGCGGATCTCGCGGTCCGGGCAATTGGCCAGGATCGCGGCGTCTTTCAGCGGGATATTCACCTGATAGTAGAAACGGTTGGCGACCCAACCCTGGATCTGCTCGCGGGTGGCGCGGCCTTCATACATCGCCACGTGGTACGGGTGATGGATATGGTAAAAGGCGCCTTTGGCCCGCAAGGCATGCTCGAACTCGGCGGGCGTCAGCGGTGTGTCAGTCATGTGGTCTGCTCCTACAATTCAATGCTCATGCCGTCGTAAGCCACTTCAACATTACGCCGTGCCAGCTCGGCGCGTTCGGGGGAGTCTTCATCGAGGATCGGGTTGGTGTTGTTGATGTGGATCAGCACCTTGCGCTGCTTGGGCAACTGCTCCAGCACTTCGAGCATGCCGCCGGGGCCGTTCTGAGCCAGGTGGCCCATCTCGCGACCGGTGCGGGTGCCGACGCCACGGCGCTGCATCTCATCGTCGTCCCACATCGTGCCATCCACCAGCAGGCAATCGCTGCCGGCCATGATCTCCAGCAACGGCGCGTCGACCTTGCCCAGCCCAGGGGCGTAAAACAGTTTGCCGCCGGTGCGCAGGTCTTCGACGATCAGGCCGATGTTGTCGCCTGGGTGCGGGTCGAAGCGGTGCGGCGAGTAGGGCGGCGCTGCGCTGCGCAATGGCAGCGGCGTGAAACGCAGGTTGGGGCAGGCCGGGATGGTGAAGCTGGCGTCCAGCTCGATGCGGTTCCAGGCCAGGCCGCCGTTCCAGTGCGTGAGCATGGTGAACAGCGGGAAACCGGTACTCAAATCTTCATGGACCATGTCGGTGCACCACACCTGGTGCGGGCAGCCTTCGCGCAGGCTCAACAGGCCGGTGGTGTGGTCGATCTGGCTGTCCATCAGGATGATCGCGCTGATACCGGTATCGCGCAGCGCGCGGCCGGGTTGCATCGGGGCGAAGCCTTGCAGTTGCGCGCGGATATCCGGCGAAGCGTTGCACAGTACCCAATTCACGCCATCGTCGGAAATCGCGATGGACGACTGAGTGCGCGCCTGGGCCCGCAGGCTGCCGTCACGAAAACCTGCGCAGTTCACGCAGTTGCAGTTCCACTGCGGGAAGCCACCGCCGGCGGCGGAACCTAGAATCTGGACAAACATGATTGCTCCATCACGCTAAGCTCAAAACAAAAACGCCCCGGGCGAACCGAGGCGTTGTATTACTCAGCCAATCAACGGCTGGCGAAGTACATGGTGACTTCGAAACCGATACGCAGATCAGTGTAAGCAGGCTTGGACCAGGTCATATTCATACTCCTACGAAGGGATGGGACGTTCACTACTCATACATATAGTCCACCTCCAATCGGAGATGTTCAGAGGTGTGCGGATGAATGTTACGCAATTCTTTTCAAGTTAGCGCTGTCTTGGTGGCAAAAGCCTTTTGCAGGGCCAGCAATGATCAGCCTGCCGTTTGCCAGGAATCGTTGATGGGCAGGCCGTTGGCCACACAGCGCCAACCGCCTGCAGCGTCATTGAGTTGCCCTGCGGCACGTTGCAGATCCTCGCGCATGCAGGTTTGTATCAACTGCTGAAGTGACGCCAGATAACCCGACGAATGGCCAGCCAGCTGCGCCTGCCAGAGCAATTCGGCGGCTTGGGCGACCGGTAATGCCTGGGCCGTGAATTGCTCTGCCAGCGTCTGGTTGCCCAATTCGGCGCTGTTGTCGATCAACGCCGGAAGCTGCGCCAGGAAGGTCTGCACGTGCTCGAAGATCCCGGTCAGGGATACGCTGGGTGATTGCACGCCAAACAGCAGGCCGGTTTGCCCGTTGATCTGTCGGATGCCGCTGAACACGGCGTAGCCGATTTGCAGTTCGACGCGCAGTTTTTGGTAAAACGGCCCCTGGAGCAGATGCCCGAGCAGTCGCCATGCCGCTTCATCGGCCAGGGATTGGCTTGGCGTTGGGCAAAACAGCAGCAACGCGGCTTCGCGGGCGTCGGTGTTCACTTCGTGCCAGAGCCGCTGGCCGTCGAGGGTTTTCGGCGTGTGTTCGAAGCTTCCCGGCTGGCCTGGCAATCGCGCGGCTGCGGTTTTGATCGCCGCTTCACTGGCAGCGGGCAAACCTGTGCCCAGGCCCTGCCAACGCGCGGTGGTCCATGACGATGGCGTCTCGCCGGCCCCGGAAGCGATGCCGGCACAGCAGGCAGGCAACGCCTTGAGCAGCTCCCGAATGGCAATCATCGGCGTTTGTGCGGGTGACGGCAGCGGCCTATCGGACTGGCTCAAGTTAAGCGCCAGCGCCTCGACCACAGCCGCGATTGGTTCGTGAAGGCCGACTATTTTCACGCGCCAGTCATTGCCGAGGGTTTCGAAGGCCAATTCGACGCCCGCCTGACGGGCCTGCTCACGCAACGGCTGCAACGCATGTTCCAGGCCTGCGGGTACCAACGAATCAAAGCGCCATTGCAGGTACAGCGCGCCTTCGTTGGTGTCATCCGCCAAGGCCTGGCTGAACGTCAGCGCCGACACTTCCCGTCGTCCCCGCGAGCGATCCTGGGCGAACGTGCGCAAGCCACGGTGGGCGCTGGTCTGGCCGCGAATCAGGCCGGCGCGCGCTTGCTTGACCACTGGGCGCAGGAAGGGGTTGTTGGGCGGCAGTTGCCAAGCGTGCTCGGAGGGCGGCAGGTGCAGTGAATCGAGCAGGTTCTTCAGGGCCGCCACGCCCTGTTCCGATAGATCCTCGCTGTCGTTGCGGGCCAGCGCCAGGGCGCCCTGGATTTGCTGCTGGCGAGCGTTCAGCAAGGCGAACTCTTCTCGCAACGGCGTCCATTCGCTCTGTGCGAAAAAGCTCAACCAGTCGTGCAATAACGCTTCGACCTGAGTAGCCGACCCGTCTTGAGCGATGAGGGAAAAGTCGATATCGAGCAGCGCTTGCCCGGCGAAGTGATACAGCACGGACGCGTGCAGTGCGTGGGCCACGTTTCGCGTCTGCAGCTCGGCCAGCAACCCGCCGGGCGCTGAAGCGTTGAGCCAGGTGCAGAAAAAATCCAACGCTTCGCGGGGCACGTCACAGGCAATGACGTGGTGCCGATGATTATCGGCGGTGTATTGATAACTCACTGCTTGATCGGGCAACAGCGCAGGCGGCTCGGCCTGTGGGTGCAAAGGCCCGCAAGCCAGTGCCTCGCTGAATCGCTGCGCCAAGGCTTCCAGCTCGTCCAGCGGCTGCGGGCCGGCCAGGCTCAACGTCATCTGCCCGCTCTGATAGAAGTGCGTGTGAAATTCGCGCAATGCTTGCTGAAATGCCTCACGCTCCACCGGCAGGCTGTCCCGGTTGCCGGCGTGAAAACCGCGCAGTGGATGATCGGCGGCCAAGCCCTCCAGCAGCGCGACCTGCTGCTGAGCCTGGGCATCCTGGGACCATGCAACGAACTCTGCGTGCAACACTTCGCGCTCACGCAACTGGTCTTCAATCGCCAGGCGCGGGTGGGCCAGCATGTCCGCCAGGCGCTCAAGCCCGCTGGCAAAGGTCGCCAGCGGCAATTCAAAGAAGAAGTCCGTCGTACGCTCCCGGGTACTCGCGTTGACCTGCCCGCCATGGCGCTGCACGTAGGCCATCAGCCCTTCATTTGCGGGAAAACGCTGCGTGCCGAGAAACAACAAATGCTCAAGAAAGTGCGCCAGCCCCGGCCAGGCCAAGGGCACGTCATGGCTGCCGGCAGCCACGCGCAGCACCGCAGCGCAGCGCCTCAGACGTGGCGCATGGCGCAGGGTAACCCGCAGGCCATTGGCCAGGGTCAGGTGAAGGTGATGAGGGTGGGCCGGCGCAGGCATGGGCACTTCCGAAACGTAGGAGGTGGCCATGTTATCAAACCGCTGGCGAACCGGCTGGGTCAGGGCTTGTGCAGTGCGCCGTACAACTCGGGGCGACGGTCTTGCAGGTAGTGGTTGGCGGCGCGGGCGTCGAGGATGGACTGGCGGTCCAGCGCACCGACGATCAACGTCTCATCCAGCCCGGCCTGGGCGATGCGCTGGCCATTCGGCGCGGCGATGCTGCTTTGCCCGCAATATTGAATCTCGCCTTCCTGCCCGCAGTAGTTGGCGTACGCCACATAACACTGGTTTTCAAAGGCCCGCGCCCGCACGGTGACGTCGGCGACAAAGTCGAACGGCACCATATTGGCAGTCGGCACCAGGATCAACTCGGCACCGGCCAGCGCCAGGCGACGGGTATTTTCCGGAAATTCCAGGTCGTAGCAGATCAAGAAGCCAAGCTTCCAGCCGTTCAATTCCACCAACGGGAAATCATCTTCCCCGGCACTGAACATCGAGTGGTCCAGGTCGCCAAACAAGTGGGTCTTGCGGTAGTTGCACAGGCGCTGGCCGTGGGCGTCGATCAACTGCACGGCGTTGTAGATCTGCCCGTCCTCGGCCCGCTCCGGGTAGCCGTACAGAATCGCCAGCCCGGCGCTTTTGGCCAGTGTGGCAATCGCTTGCGCGGACGGCCCATCCTGAGGTTCGGCAAGGGCGCCGACCGCTTCGGCGCCGATGTTGTAGCCGCTGAGGAACATCTCCGGCAGCACCAGCACATCGGCATCCGAGGCCTCATGCGCCAGTGGGTGCAGGCGCTTGAGGTTACCGGCCACATCCAGTGGCAGCGGCGGGCATTGGTACAGGGCAACGCGCATGCTCAACTCCTTAGTCGGCCAGGGCGATCGGGCCGATTTCGTCAAAGACATCACCTGGCCCTGGGTTCTCCGGATGCGTGCTGCCGCCGAAGTGGGTCATGATGCCCCACACCGCGTTCAGCGAGGTTTGCACCGCGCCTTCGACCCAGGCCGGCGTCCAGGACACGTCGTCACCGGCGATGAAAATTCCACGTTGTTCGGCGGGCATGTCCTTCTGCATGAAGTGCGCATACATCCGCTGGTTGTAGCGATAGTGGCCTGGCAACGCGCCTTTGAAAGCCCCGAGGAAATGCGGGTCGGCTTCCCACGACACAGTGATCGGGTCGCCGATGATGCGCGCCTTGATGTCGACTTTCGGGTAGATCTTTTTCAGTGCGTCGAGGGCCAGTTTCACGCGCTTGTCGATGGGCTGCGGGAGCATTTTCAACGCGTCGCTCATCCACGAGTACGACAGGCAAATCACGCCCGGCTTGTCGTCGCCGTTGTCGAACAGGTAAGTGCCACGGGTCAGGCGATCAGTGAGGGTCATGCTCATTAGGTCGCGGCCGGTTTCCGGGTCTTTGTCTTTCCAGAACGGGCGGTCGACCATCACGAAGGTTTTCGACGACTGCATGTAACGGGTGCGGTCCAGGGCCATCCACATTTTTTGCGAGAACAGGGTCTCGTCGCATTCGATCTGGGTGGTCAGCAACCAGCTTTGGCAGGTGGTCAGCACGGCGGCGTATTCACGGGTGTCGCCGTAGTTGTCGGTCACAGCAAAGCGGCCATCGGCGGCGTGGGCTATACGGCTCACACCGGCCCGTGGCGCACCGCGATGCAACGAGCTGAGACTGGTGCCGGCCGGCCAGTGCGCACAACGCTCCGGCACGTGGCGCCAGATGCCCATGGGCACTTGCGCCACGCCGCCGACGACCAGGTGCTGGTGGTCGTCGCAGTTGGTCATCACCACGCGGAAGATTTCGAGCATCGAGTTGGGGAAATCCGAGTCCCAGCCGCCGGTGCCGAAACCTACCTGACCAAACACTTCGCGGTGCGCAAACGAGAGTTTGGCAAAGGCCTTGGACGTGGCGACGAAGTCATAGAAGGTGCGGTCGTCCCACAGCGGCACCAGCTTATTCCACAACGCTTTGAGGCGCGGCACGTCGCGGTCGCGGATGGCTTGCTGGATATCACCGAACTGCGAACCGGCTTCCAGCGCATCGGCCCAGGCGTCGGCAACTTCCTGGAACAGCACCGGCAAGTCCGAGAGCTTTTGTGCGTAGTGAGTCTGGCCTTCGAGGTCGATCACCGTGCTGCCGGAGGCCGGCGTCAGCGGGTTGGGGAAGGGTTTGGTCTCCAGGCCCAGCTTGTCCACATAGTGGTAGAACGCGGTCGACGACACCGGAAAACGCATGCCGCCCAGCTCGGCGATGATGCCCTCGGCCCCTTCAAACGCCTGGGAGCGCAAGCGGCCGCCCATTTTCGAGGCTTCATACACCACCGGCTTGAGGCCCAGCTTCATCAGCTCGTAAGCGGCCACCAGGCCCGCGATCCCCGCACCGACAATCGCCACTTCGGCGCCATGGTTGGCAGCCGGAATGCTGCCCAGGCCGGCCGGATGCTCAATCCAGTCGTCAAAGGCAAACGGAAAGTCCGGGCCAAAAATGGTGATGGGTTTTTTACCGTCGGCGGGGTGGCGATGGGTCTTGCTGATGGTGCTGGACGGAATGCTCATGGCTGACCTTACTGGCGACTCGGCGGGATGTGGCCCGTTGAGTATAGGAAAAGATGGCAGCCAGTTTAGGGAGCGTAGCGTTCGTTAATAAGACGCAAAGTGTCGTCGGATTGGATTGTTTTCAGTCAGAGTGACGAAGAGGGTGGTCAGACTGGCTGGCCACGGTCCAATTTGTTACTGAGGATGATCGACGTGGTGGTTTTTTCCACGCCGTCGACACTGCCGATCTGGTCCAGCAATTGATCGAGCTGCTCCGGTGAATCGGTGCGCAGCCAGGCCACGTAATCAAATTCGCCACTCACCGCACACAGTTGCTGCACCTGCGCCATTGCACTCAACCGACGCAACACTTCCTTGCCCGAGCGCGCTTGCACGGTGATCCCGACATACGCCTGCAAACCACCGTCGACCACACGCTGCCCGAGGCGCACGCCGTAGCCGGTAATCACCTGGGTTTTCTCCAGGCGCGCCAGGCGCGACGTCACCGTGGTGCGCGCAATGCCCAATTGCCGGGCAAGCATGGCCACGCTTTCGCGGGCGTTGATCTGCAAGGCGGCGATCAGTTGGCGATCGATTTCATCGAGGACGGGCAAGGGCAGGGCTCCAGTGCGGGCGGCAATGGGTCGCCATGTTACAGGCTTGCGCCCGTCTGGAGCGCTGCGATCTGCGAGATTAAGGCGCCTTGCAGACTTTCGCGGCGGCGGGATCGTTCGGGATAAACGAGTCCGGCGCGCCAGGCTTGAGCACCACGTAGCCACGGCGCCATGGCTGGTCGTCGATCAGCTTCCAACGATGGCCGGTGCCGGTGTTGTCTTCGGCGACCAGCACTTCACCGGGGTGCAGGGTGAACGTCTCGCCGCCTCGGGTAGCGAAGGCCAAGGTGCCGGAGAGTGTCATGACGTACTGCGGCTCGGGATCGTTATGCCAATCGTAAGAAGCGTGCGCCGGGGTTGTCTTGAAATGAATGGCAGTGACGTCGTTGCGCATGCTCGGGTCGATGGTGCCCTCCAAAACGTGCGAGGCGTTGTCTGCGCCGGTGCAGAGCTTGTACGCCTTGATGGTGGCCGGGGCGGGCGATGCTGCGTGTGCGCAGTTCAGGGTGGCGAAGGTGATTACGAGAGCGCCTGCGGTGCGCAGGCTGAGGGTAAAAAAGGCGCGGGGTGAACGGTTGGCCTGAGGCATGGAGCCAGGTTCCTCGTGCTGGTTGAGTGGCCGGCCATGGTCTGTGCCGCAGCAGTTGAGGACAATTAACAAATCTTTCATTGCTGGAAAAGGCGTGGGAGTCAGCGTCGCCTTTTCCATACGCCAGACACGCGAAAGCCGCGCATTGCGCGGCTTTTTTGTTTGGTGGGCCCACACGGACTTGAACCGTGGACCAAAGGATTATGAGTCCTCTGCTCTGACCAACTGAGCTATAGGCCCTTGTAACAGGTCGCGGATTATAACGATGGTTTCCCCGCTGTGCCATCCGAAAAGTCTGAAACCCTCAGATGAAGAAAAGCCTCGGCAAAAAGCTCGGGCGGCAGGGGCAGGCTGACGATGTAGCCTTGCATCTGTTCACAGCCTTCGGCGGCAAGAAAGGCTTGTTGCGCGGGGTTTTCCACGCCTTCGGCGATGATGGTGAATTGCATGCTGTGGCCCAGGGCGATGATGGCGCGCACGATGGCGGCGTCGTGCGGATCGTCGGGCAAGCCGCGCACGAAGGACTGGTCGATCTTGAGGAAATCCAGCGGCAAGCGCTTGAGGTAGCTGAGGGATGAATAGCCGGTGCCGAAATCGTCAATCGCCAGCTGCACGCCCAGGCGTTTGAGTTGGTGCAGCACTTCCAGGGCTTCCTCGGCCTGGCTCATGATGAAGTTTTCGGTGATCTCCAATTGCAGGCAGCCGGGCTCCAGACGGTAGTCGCGCAGCAGCTGTTCAATGCGCGCGAGCAGGTTGGGGTGGCGCAGTTGTGCGCCGGCGAGGTTGACCGACAGTGGGCCGAAATCCTCATAAACCGTTTGCCAGGCGTGCAGTTGTTGGCAGGCCTGTTCCAGTACCCAATCGCCGATCTGCAGGATCATGCCGTTCTCTTCGGCGAGGGGGATGAAATGCTCAGGCGGCACGTCGCCAAAGGTTGGATGGCGCCAGCGGATCAGGGCTTCGGCGCCGATCAGTTCGTGGGTCGCCAGGCTCAGCTTGGGTTGGTAATACAGGCTCAGTTCGTCACGTTCGATGGCGCGGCGCAGTTCGTGTTCCAGGGCCACGCGCTCGTTGGCTTGGGCGGTGAGGTCACGGGTGTAGCTTTCGACGCGGTTGCGGCCCTTGGCCTTGGAGCGGTACATCGCCGCGTCGGCGTTTTTCACCAGGGTGGCGACGTCAGTGCCGTCCTGCGGGTACAGGCTGGTGCCGATACTCGCGCTGATAAAGAACTCGTGCTCGCCGGCCTGGAACGGCGGGGTGAAGCAGGCGAGCAGCTTGTTGGCCAGGTGCTCGGCATCGCTGGCGTGTTGCAGGCCGGGCAGCAGAATGATGAATTCGTCGCCGCCCAGGCGTGCCACGGTGTCGACATCACGCAGTTGCTCCTTGAGGCGCACGGCGATGTCCTTGAGCAGCAGGTCGCCGACGGGGTGGCCGAGGCTGTCGTTGATGTGTTTGAAGCGGTCCAGGTCCAGAAACAGCACCGCGCCTTGGTTGCCGCTTTCCTGCTGGCCATTCAGTGCGGCCTGCAACCGGCTTTCGAACAGGGTGCGGTTGGGCAATCCGGTCAGTGGGTCATGGTGTGCCTGGTAGTCGAGGCGCGCCTGGGCGTGCTTGAGGCTGGAGATGTCGGCAAACACGGCGACAAAGTGGGTGATCAATTGCTCGCGGTTGCGCACGGCACTGATGGTCAGCCAACTGGGGTACAGCTCGCCGTTCTTGCGGCGGTTGGAAATCTCGCCTTGCCAATGGCCGTGGGCGGTCAACTGGTGCCACATGGCCGCATAGAAGGCGCTGTCGTGCAGGCCGGAGGCGAGCAGGCGCGGCGTGCTGCCAAGGGCTTCGGCTTCGCTGTAACCGGTGATTTCGCTGAACGCGCGGTTGACGGCACTGATGTTCTGCCGGGTGTCGGTGATCAACACACCTTCGGCAGTGCTCTCAAACACCGTGGCGGCCTGTTGCAGTTTTTCCTGCATGAACTGGCGTTCGGTGATGTCTCGCGCAATGGTCAGCATGCAATCTTCATCGCCGATGGGCAGCGGCCGACTGGACACTTCGCAGAGGCGAATCTGCCCGTCGTTGCGGCGTATATGACAGACGAAATCGCGCACAAAACCATCGCGCCGCATCAGTTCCAGCATGTGCTTGCGCTCGTTCAGGTCGACCCAGATACCCAGGTCCAGGGTTGACTGGTCGAGCGAGGTCACACTGGTGAAACCGGTAATCCGGCTGAAGCCTTCATTCACTTCAATCAGCAGCCCATCACGTTGACGGCTCAGCAGCAGGCCATCGGGTGAGGCGTGGAAGGCTTTGGCGAATTTCTCTTCGGACGTTTGCAACTGTTGCTGGGTTTCTTTGAGCTGGGTGATATCGCGCACCACCACCACCAGGGCTTCGGTGGTGTCGAGTTGGAACGGTTCCGCCGAGATCAGCCCGGTAAATGCCTGGCCGTTGCTGCGTCGGAACGACATTTCGAGGTTGCGGATGCTGGTGGTCTGCACGCGTTGCAGCAGGTCGGGCCCGACGTTCTGAATGCCCCAGATATTCAGTTCTGTGGCGGTCTTGCCTACCACGTCCTCGGCGCTCAGGCCGATCTGGTCTTCGAACGCCTTGTTGACCTCCAGCAGGCAGCCATCGGACATCCGCGCAATCACCAGGATGTCCGGACATTGCTGGAACACCGAGGCAAATTTCTGCTCGGAAAGCTGCAGGGCTTCTTCGGTGCGCTTGGCTTCGCTGATATCGATCATCAAGCCGCGCAGCACCGGCTCATGCCCGTGTTCGATAAGGCTGACAATGTCGCGTACCCACAGGCAGCGTCCGTCCGCGGTGATGACTCGGTAATCGAGGCTGTGGTCGCGGTTGGCGCGGGTTTCCCGGTAGCAGTAGGCCTCGGCGCGCGTCAGGTCGGCGGGGTGGATGATGTTGCGCCAGAACCCTGGAATCAGCCAATGCGCGCGGGGGTAGCCAAGCAGCTCTTCGGCATGCGGCGACACATAGCTGTAGGTGAAGTCCGTGATGCTGGCTTCCCAGGCGATGGCGGACAGGCTCTCCACCAGGCCGCGGTAGTGGTATTCGCTGCTGCGCAGTTCTTGCTCAAGGGCAACCCGCCGGGATATTTCCGAACTGAGCCGACGATTGATCCGAATCACGATGGCCAGCACGGTACTCAACAGCAGCACGGCTGGCAGGCCGTACATCAGCAGGTCGGCCCAGAACATGCGGTGATCGGTGAAGCTGCCTACCCAGTGTTGCTGGATGGCGTCGGTTTCGTCCGAACTGAGGTCGGCGAGCACCTTGTCCAGGATACCCACCAGCATTTTCTCATCGCGCGGTACGGCCATTGCCAGTTGATAGCGGTAGGGCGTTTCACCGCTGACGTATAACCCATCGAGTTTGAGTTGGCGCAGGCTCCAGACGCTGGAGGCAAGATCACCGACGACGGCATCCACTTCATCAGTGGCCAGGGCTTGCAGCGTCGAGCTGACGTTGGGCATGGCCACCAGGTTGAGGTCGGGATGGTGGGTGCGCAGCAATTCGTGGGGCGCGTAGTTCTCCACCACGGCGATCTTCAGCCCGTAAAGGTCCTTGAGGTTGCGCGGTTTGGCGCCGCCTTCGTGGGCGAGGATGACAATGGGAAAGTCCAGATACGGCCGGGTGAAGGCCAGGAAACCCTGGCGCTCCGGGGTGGACATGATGCCGGGCAGCAGGTCGAGCTGGT
Source organism: Pseudomonas sp. TREG-RG-20F-10-E-6-01 (assembly GCF_022662455.1). Lineage (NCBI taxonomy): Bacteria > Pseudomonadati > Pseudomonadota > Gammaproteobacteria > Pseudomonadales > Pseudomonadaceae > Pseudomonas > Pseudomonas sp. TREG-RG-20F-10-E-6-01. The sequence goes on from NZ_JAKNQP010000012.1 coordinate 132,680, forward strand.
TGTTTTTGGCCTGTTCGAGCACGGCCGTCCAGTTGGCGGGCTCGATCAGGTTGATCCTGACGCCCAGGCGGTCCTGGATCAGGCGTACGTAGTCGGCGGCAAGGCCCTGATAACGGCCATTTTCGTCACGGTATTCGAAGGGTGGCCAAGAGGTGTCCACTCCCAGTCGCAGCTCCTGATGGTCCGCCAGCCAGCCACGCTCTTCATCGGTGAGAGTCAACGCGCCAGCCGTTGCGGTCCAGGTGAGCAGCGACAGCAGTATCACGGTCGGCAGTCTGGGCATAACGGTCTCGTTATGGCACGGGGAATATTTCGAGTGTAGACGGGCATTGCGGGGGAGGGGTGTTGCGCGGCAGTTAATCTGTAGAAAGTGATCTGCACAAAGCAAAACCCCCGGCCTGGGCCGGGGGTTCTGGTATCACTCGTCGAGGAAGGAGCGCAGATGCTCGCTTCGCGTCGGGTGGCGCAGCTTGCGCAGTGCCTTGGCTTCGATCTGACGGATCCGCTCACGGGTCACGTCAAACTGTTTACCGACTTCCTCAAGGGTGTGGTCGGTATTCATGTCGATGCCGAAACGCATGCGCAGTACCTTGGCTTCACGGGCAGTGAGGCCGGACAGTACGTCGCGAGTCGCTTCTTTCAGGCTCTCAACTGTGGCGACATCGATTGGCGACTGCATGGTCGAGTCTTCGATGAAGTCACCCAGATGGGAGTCTTCGTCATCACCAATCGGCGTTTCCATGGAGATCGGCTCTTTAGCGATCTTCAATACCTTGCGGATTTTATCCTCAGGCATTTCCATGCGTTCGCCCAGCTCTTCCGGGGTCGGTTCGCGACCCATTTCCTGCAACATCTGCCGGGAAATACGGTTGAGCTTGTTGATCGTCTCGATCATGTGCACCGGAATACGGATGGTGCGGGCCTGGTCGGCGATCGAGCGAGTGATCGCCTGACGGATCCACCAGGTGGCATAAGTCGAGAACTTGTAGCCGCGACGGTATTCGAACTTGTCCACAGCCTTCATCAAGCCGATGTTGCCTTCCTGGATCAGATCGAGGAACTGCAGGCCACGGTTGGTGTACTTCTTGGCGATGGAGATCACCAGACGCAAGTTCGCTTCAACCATCTCTTTCTTCGCGCGGCGGGCTTTGGCCTCACCGATCGACATGCGACGGTTGATGTCCTTGATTTCGGCAATCGTCAGACCGGTTTCAGTCTCAAGCGCAGTCAGCTTCTGCTGGCAACGGATGATATCGGGCTGCAGACGACCAATGGCTTCGGCGTATTTCGCCTTGCCTTTGGCCAGTGCGTCGGTCCAGCTTTCGTCAACTTCGTTGCCCGGGAACTGGCGCAGGAAGTCAGCACGCGGCATGCGCGCATCACGTACGCAGAGCTGCATGATTGCGCGCTCTTGGGCACGCAGACGCTCAAGGGCACTGCGAACACGTTCAACCAGGCCTTCGAATTGCTTCGGCACCAGCTTGATCGGCATGAACAGCTCAGCCAGGGCGATCAGCTCGGCAATGGCCTGCTTGTTGCCGCGACCGTGCTTTTTCAGCGCCTTACGGGTGATTTCCATTTGATCGGAAACCGCACCGAAACGCTGGGCCGCGATGATCGGGTCCGGACCGCTTTCAACTTCATCTTCGTCGTCGCTGCTGGCTTCAGCATCGTCGTCTTCGGAATCGTCGTCGGCTTTCGCGGCTTTCGCATCGACAGGCGGCGGTACTTCGGCAGCAGGCGGCGCAATGCCATCGTCCGGGTCGATATAACCGCTCAGAACGTCGGACAGGCGGCCACCTTCGGTGGTAACGCGGGTGTACTCGGAGAGAATGTGGTCAACCGTGCCAGGGAAGTGCGCAATTGCGCCCATCACTTCACGGATGCCCTCTTCGATACGCTTGGCGATTTCAATTTCGCCTTCGCGTGTCAGCAACTCGACCGTACCCATTTCACGCATGTACATGCGCACAGGGTCCGTCGTGCGACCGATATCGGTCTCCACTGCTGCCAACGCTGCTGCTGCCTCTTCGGCCGCAGCCTCGTCAGTATCGGCGTCGGCCAGCATAAGGGAATCCTTATCTGGCGCAGTTTCGAATACGTTGATCCCCATGTCGTTAATCATGCGGATGATGTCTTCCACCTGCTCTGGATCTGAAATATCCTCAGGCAGGTGGTCGTTGACCTCGGCGTAAGTCAGGTAACCCTGCTCACGACCCAGTGTGATCAACTCTTTGATACGAGACTGCTGTTGCGCTTTTCCGGACATAACACCCTATCCACTGAAGGTCTTGGCGGGCAAAAAACAAGCCGAGGATTATACCCGAGCTATGACCTCACACGCCAGCTGAGGTCGGGTTTGATGCGGAAACATTCTGTTTTAAGAGGTCGCGCATCTGTTTTGCTATCTGAATCTGCTCTTCAGCCGATAATCCCGGCTGCCTTGCTCTCTTGATGAGTTCATCGAGGGTCTGCGTGTGCTGACCCGCGGATAACCTAGTAATGGTGTCTAAAAACTGTTGTTCAAGGTTATCGCCGTCAATTAGCCACTCCTTTTCTGCGAGTGCTTTCAAGAGGCGGCCTTGTTCGGTGCCATGCCAGCGAGCCATCAACTGAATTGAGTTTAGCTTAGGATTTTTCTGTACCGCCTCGATCAAGGCGATCAGTACCTGAGCGTAAGTGTTGCTCTCGTTGGCAAAATGATCGGCGCTCTCAACTTTCTTCGCCAATTGCGGGTAGTGGATCAGCGTACGCAACGCAATCAGCGTAGGGGCTTCCACTGCCACCGGCGTGCGTGGCGCGTAGGCCTCATCACGATCACCGCGCTTGCCGTTCTTGCTCCAGGGTTTCTTGTCCCATTTCTTGCCGCCGGCGCCGGGTTTCTTCGGTGTCCACTCCTGCTGGGGCGCGTAGGCCTCCTGCGGTTGGTGAAAGTCCGAGTAGTCCGGCATGGCGTCGTAATCCATGCCTGGGTCGTAAGCCGGCGGTGCGTCTTGCGGCGCGTTGTGCACCAGCTGACTGACGGCCTCGCCGCTCAAACCGGTGATTTCCAGCAGGCGCATGCGCATCAGTGACTTCAGGTTGGCGCCCGGTACTTTGTCGATCAACGGTGCCGCGAGCGTGGCCATGTGGGCCTTGCCTTCAAGGGACCGCGGATCGGCTTCTTCGGTCAATTGCTGGAAGAAATAGTCGGCCAGCGGCTGCGCATGTTGATTGATGCGCGCGCGGAACGCATCGGTGCCTTCGGAGCGCACCAGGGTGTCCGGGTCTTCACCTTCGGGCAAAAACAGGAAACGTGCACGGCGGCCATCCTGCAGGCTCGACAGCGTGGCTTCGAGCGCGCGCCAGGCGGCGTTGCGGCCGGCCTGATCGCCGTCGAAGCAGAACAGCACGCTGGGCACCACACGAAACAGGCGCTTCATGTGTTCTTCGCTGGTGGCGGTGCCCAGGGTGGCCACGGCATTGCGCAGTCCTTGCTGGGCGAGGGCGATCACGTCCATGTAGCCCTCAACCACGATGATTTCATCGAGGTTGCGGTTGTTTTTACGCGCTTCGAACAGACCGTAGAGTTCCTGGCCCTTGTGAAACACCGGGGTTTCCGGGGAGTTCAGGTACTTGGGTTTGTCGTCGCCGAGCACTCGGCCGCCGAACGCGATGATCCGGCCACGGCTGTCGCGGATCGGAAACATCACGCGGTCGCGAAAGCGGTCATAGCGCTTGCCGGTCTCGGCGTTTTCCACCAGCAGGCCGGCGTCGATCATGGCTTTCTGCTGCAGGGTGTCGCTGCTCAGGTGCTTGTAGAGGTTATCCCAGCCTGGCGGCGCGAAACCCAGGCCGAAGTCCCGGGCAATTTCACCGGTGAGGCCGCGCCCCTTGAGGTATTCGACAGCGGCCTTGCGCTGCGGATGACTTTTGAGCGCCTGACGGTAGAAGTCGGCAGCGGCCGTCAGCAGCGGGTACAGCGGCGAGTCGGTGGGTTGCCGCGGTTTGTACGGGCGGCCACTTTCTTCGCGGGGGATTTCCATGCCGGCGGCTTTGGCCAGGTCCTCGATAGCCTGGGGGAAGTCCAGGTTGTCGTGGTCCATGAGAAAGCCGAGGGCATTGCCGCCCGCGCCGCAGCCGAAGCAGTAGTAGAACTGCTTGTCGGGGCTGACGCTGAACGAGGGAGTCTTTTCTTTGTGGAACGGGCAGCAGGCGGTGTAGTTCTTGCCGGCTTTTTTCAGTTGCACGCGCGAGCTGACAACATCGACGATGTCGGTGCGGTTCAGAAGGTCGTCAATAAAGCTCTGGGGAATTAGCCCGGCCATGGCGTTCTCGTCATCACTGCGTATCAATGAGGCCCGCGAAGTGTTCAGGCGCACACATTGTGCGGCTCGATCAACTGTCGTCTGGTTGGGCTGTCAGGGAGTGTATCTGCCGAACATTCACTGACGTTAATTTCTATCAGTGTTCGGCCTGGAAATGTTGCCCGGGCGTCCGGTGTTGGCCAATGGCGGGCCTCGGAAACGCATCGTTGGGCACAGCCGACACGGTTGATCGTCTGTTTGAAGAATGAGTGTGCTCGTCAGTAGCCTTGTTAGGCTCGTCAGAAGAGACGCGCACCGCTGGCAAAAGAGCCAGTCCTGACGTGTGAAGCAGTGTCTCGGTCGCGTGTGCGGCGTCGACGGTGAAGCATCAAGCGATATCCGCAAATGCCAATAGCCCGGCTGAGGGCCGGGCTTGGCAGAAGCTTGCTACGTAAGTCTGTGTATTAGTACAGACGAACGGCGCGGCGCTGCTCGCGCTGAACTTTCTTAGCGTGACGCTTAACAGCGGCTGCTGCTTTGCGCTTACGCTCAGAAGTTGGCTTCTCATAAAATTCGCGGCTACGAACTTCAGCCAGAACACCGGCTTTTTCGCAGGAGCGCTTGAAACGACGCAGAGCTACGTCGAAGGGTTCGTTCTCTTTTACTTTGACGGCTGGCATCCAGAGCTACCTTCTTTCATTACCGGGAATCAACGTTCTCGTCGCAAAAAATTCGCGGCTGAGGTCGTCGGTTTTTAAGGGTTGCGGATGTTAACCCCTCATTGCCCGGAATGCAAAGCCTCTGATCGAAAACCGCTAGTCGGGAGGGGGAGTGGCGACTATTATGCGCGCCTTCGAATTCAGCCTCTACAAGGCGCAAACCCATGCTAGTACTGGGACTTGAAACCTCCTGCGACGAAACCGGTGTCGCACTTTACGACAGTGAACGCGGGCTTTTGGCCGATGCACTGTTCAGCCAGATCGACCTGCACCGCGCCTATGGCGGTGTGGTGCCGGAGCTCGCCAGCCGCGATCACGTCAAGCGCATGCTGCCGTTGATTCGCCAGGTGTTGGACGAGGCCGGCTGCGTGCCGACCGAGATCGACGCGATTGCCTACACCGCCGGCCCCGGATTGGTCGGAGCCCTGCTGGTTGGGGCTTCTTGCGCCCAGGCGCTGGCGTTTGCCTGGGGCATTCCGGCCCTCGGCGTGCACCACATGGAAGGTCATTTACTGGCACCCATGCTGGAAAAAACACCGCCACAGTTCCCGTTCGTCGCTTTGTTGGTTTCCGGTGGGCATACGCAGCTGGTTCAGGTCGATGCGATTGGCCAATACACGCTGTTGGGTGAGTCTCTGGACGATGCCGCCGGTGAAGCGTTCGACAAGACCGCGAAGATGATGGGCCTCAATTATCCGGGCGGTCCGGAAATCGCACGTCTCGCCGAAAAAGGCGTGCCGGGCCGTTACACCTTCCCGCGTCCAATGTGCGATCGCCCGGGCCTGATGTTCAGCTTCAGCGGCTTGAAAACCTCCGCACTGAACACCTGGCAGCAAAGCGTCAGCGCCGGGGACGACAGTGAGCAAGCCCGTTGCGACATCGCACTGGCGTTCCAGCAGGCCGTGGTGGAGACTTTGACCATCAAGTGCAAGCGCGCCCTGAAACAGGCGGGCATGAAGCGCCTGGTGATCGCCGGCGGCGTCAGTGCCAACAAAGCGTTGCGCACCTCGTTGGAAAAAATGCTCGGCGACATGCAGGGCGACGTGTTTTATGCGCGCCCTGAGTTCTGCACCGACAACGGTGCAATGATCGCCTACGCCGGTTGCCAGCGTCTGCAGGCCGGCCAGCATGAAAGCCTGGCGATCAGCGTGCAGGCACGCTGGCCGATGGAGCAACTTTCACCGCTGTAAGGGCTCACGTGAGCCGGGCTCATCGAACGTATTTAAAAATGCCGTTCGCGCCCGGCAAACAGGTCGCGTAAATTGCCGCGGTGGCGCCAGACGATCAGCAGTGTCAGCACGCTCATCGGCAACAGCGCTGCAGGCGCCTGCCAGGCCAGCAATGGCAGGGTGAGCGGCGTGGCGATCAATGCGGCCAATGAGCTGGTGCGGGTCAGGTAGAACGTCAACAGCCAGGCCAGCACGGCCAGCAGCGCTGCTGGAGGGTAAATCCCCAGCAGCATGCCGGCCGCCGTGGCGACACCCTTGCCGCCGCGAAAGCGGAAGTACAGCGGAAACAGATGGCCGAGGACAGCGCACACGCCCACCCAGGCCTGCTGTTGCAGGGTGAGGCCGGCGAGGCTGGCGATGAGTACGGGCAACAGGCCCTTGCAGATATCGCCCAGCAGCGTCAGCACGGCGAGTTTTTTGCCGGCCAGGCGCAACATGTTGGTGGCACCGGCATTGCCTGAGCCACTCATTCGCGGATCGGGATTTCCCGTCAGGCGGCTGAGCAAAATGGCGAAGGACAGCGAGCCGAGCAGGTAGGCGAGAATCGCCAGTGACCAAAACATGCTAACTATTCCGGGCGAGGACGCCCTGATTCTAACGGGGCAACGCGCCCTTGTCGTGCTGCGGAGAAGAGCTTGGACAGAGTGTTTATCGAAGGCCTGGAAGTCGACACCGTGATCGGGGCCTACGACTGGGAGCGCGGCATCAAGCAATGCCTGCGCCTGGACCTGAGCTTCGCCTGGGACAATCGCCCTGCTGCTGCGGGTGACGACCTGACCCTGGCGCTCGATTACGCCAGCGTGTCCGCGCGTATTCAGGCCTTTGCCGAGCAGTCCCAGTATCAACTGGTAGAAACCTTCGCCGAACGCCTGGCCGAAGTGCTGATGAGCGAATTCCAGATTCCCTGGTTGCGCCTCAAGCTGACCAAGCCGGGTGCCGTGCCGGCAGCCAAAGGCGTGGGCGTGGAGATCGAGCGCGGATGTCGCTAACTCAGGTTTACCTTGGCCTTGGCAGCAATATCGAGCGCGAGCGCCATCTGCGCGCTGGCCTGGATACGCTGGCGAGCTTCTTGACGGATATGCGCTGCTCGCCCGTGTTCGAAAGCCAGCCAGTGGGGATCAAAAGCGGGCCGTTTTTCAACCTGGTGGTGTCGGCCTATACCGACTTGCCGTTGATGGAGTTGGATCGCCGGTTGAAATTCATTGAGGCCGACAATGGCCGCTATGCGCCGGACCGCAAAGGGCTGCCGCTGGATATCGACGTGCTGCTGTATGGCGAACTGGTCGGGAATTTCGACGGCTTGATCCTGCCGCGCGCAGAAATCCTCAAAAATGCCTTTGTGCTGTGGCCGTTGTCGTTGATGGCGCCGAATCGCGTGCATCCCGAGGTGGGCAAGACATTGGCCGAGCTGTGGCGCGATGCGCAGATCGACCAGGTGCTGGCACCTGTCGCGTTTGAATGGCAAAACCAGCCACTCACCCCGAAAAATCTCCTGTAACGCTCGCCTGCCCGGATTCAACGGTGGACGCTGACTCGCAAATCCCCCGTGGCGAGCGGGCT
>NZ_JAKNQP010000013.1:0-122830 GCF_022662455.1 Pseudomonas sp. TREG-RG-20F-10-E-6-01
GGCACTCAAGACGGTGGCGCTCAGGACGGTACTCAAGCTAAACTTTTTGAGTACTGAGAAGTCGGGCGCCAGTGATAGGCCAATTTGGACAGTTCCTCAGGAGCAGCGCTTATGATTCCTCGTATCATCATCGCCGACGATCACCCTGCCATCCTGCACGGTTGCCAGGTTGTACTGTTGAATGAAAGCGGTTTTGCCAAAATCCAGGCAACCGCCACCAGCGTTCCGGAGCTCTTCACTGCGCTGGAAAACCATGAATGCGACGTACTGATCGTCGACTATTCGATGCCCGGCGCCGACTTGGATGGCCTACACATGCTGGGTTTACTCAACAGACGCTACCCGAATCTGCCGGTGCTGGTGCTGACGGGTGAAGAGAACCTCGGCATTCTGAGGCTGATTCTTGAGGCGAAAGTGCGTGGCATCATTCAAAAAAACAGCGACATTCTCTGCCTGCCAAAAGCCGTGCGCACCGTGCTGCGTCGGGGCATCTATTTGAATGAAGCCTTGAAAAAGGCGCTGGCTGAATCGCCCCGCTGCCCGGCAGGAGAAGCGCAGCTGAGCCCCAGAGAGCTGGAAATTGTGCGGCTGCTGGCGTCAGGCAAGTCGCCCGAAGATATTGCAGAGACCCTGCATCGCAGCGTCAAGACGGTAAGCTGGGGCAAGAACTCGGCCAAGCGCAAGTTGGGTATACAGTCCGACGCGCAGCTGTATCAGTATTACGCCTCACTGACTAAATCCACCGTCGAGCACACCGAGTGATAAACGCCCTGCGCAGGCTGTTGTGGCTGACGCTGCTGGTGTCGAGCCTGTGCACGGCGTCAACACAAGCCCCGGCGGCGTCGGGTAACCCTGTGGTAGTGGTCGGCCTGCCCGCGCAGACCACCCCTCCCCTCGGCTACTGGGTCGGCGACAGCGCTGCCGGGTTCAGTATCGACTACCTGCGTTACCTGGCAGACCAATTGAATCTGAAACTGGAGTTTCGCCCATTCGCCACATTTGAAGAAGCCACCACCGCTCTGTGCGAAGGCCGCATCGACGTAGTGCCGGATTTGCAGACCAACGCCGAGCGGCAACGCTGCATGGACTTTTCCAGCCCCTATCTGCTCTCCCCGCTTGTGTTGGTTGTACGTCACGGCAGCGCGGCGATCACATCTGCCGACTTATCGTCACATTCATTCGTTGCAGAGCAAGGCTATACAACCGCTCAATGGCTGAGCCAACGCCTGCCGCCCTCTCATTTGCGAATCTACGCAGACACCAAGTCAGCCCTGGACGCCTTGCAGAATGGCGAAGGTGACGCGTACCTGGGCGAGCCTTACCAGCTCGAAGCTCTGTTCAGCAGCGGACACTACAAGTCCCTTGAGGTCAGGCAGCAGGATCTGTACGACAACGCCGGTCTGCACTTCGGTATCAGTTCACTGCGGCCCGACTTGCGCGACGTCCTTGCCGCGACCATGGCCCGCACGCCGTCCGACTTTCTCAACGACCTGCAACTGCGCTGGCTGGACAAGCATTCGATCAATCAACGCATGCAGCCCTCCTCCCACCTGACTACCGCGCAGCGCCAATGGGTGGATGACTTGCCGATGCTGCGCGTGAGCTATGAAACTACCTTTCGTCCCATGTCGTTCCTCGACGAAAACGGTCGCCCCAATGGCCTGAGCTACAGCTATCTGAAATACCTGGTAAATGCGCTACGGCTCAAAGTGATTGAAATACCCGCGCCAAGCGGCACAGCTGCGCCTTCCGACGAGATTGACCTGCGTATTCCGGTGGACGCGTCCACCGAACACTTGCCCGGTTGGCGCTACACGCAGCCCTTCGTGAAAATTCCAAACGTGTTGGTGACACGCCTCGGAGAACCCGCGAAAACCTCCATCGAAGAACTCAATGGCGCAACCCTGGTCGTGCCGGATAATCCGAACTTCGCGCAACGCCTCCAGCAACGGGTGCCCGACAGCTTGCTGCTGCGGGTAACCGACCCGGCAGATGGCTTTGAGCTGGTGCGCACCGGCAAGGCCGATGGTTACGTGGGCAACCTGATAACCGTGGACCGCTTACTGGAGAAAGGCTGGTCGGACAGCCTCAAGATTGCCGCAGCCACTGATCTGCCGCTGGAGTTGTCTATCGCGGTGACCGAGCGTCATGCGCAACTGGCGGCCCTGCTGGATCAGTTGATCCAGAGCATTCCGATAGAACAGCGCGACCTGTTTGCCCAACAATGGCTGCGCAATACCTATGAAATCGGCGTCTCCCCGCAACGCCTCTGGCGTATCGTCGGCAGCATAGGGTCCGCAGCCCTGCTGATCATTGGCGTATTGCTCTACGCACACCTGTCGCTCAAAACCCGTCAGCGCGCCTTGAGGGAAACGCAACAGCGGCTGTCCGCGCAATTGCGCTTCAGCCGCGAACTGCTTGAATCGTATCCGTACCCGGTGGCAATCAAGGACCGTCAGCGCCGATACCTGATGCTCAATAAAGCCTATGAGCGAACCTTCAACGTCGAAGCGGCCCAGGTGCTGGGGCGCTCCGTTGACGAAATCAGATACTACCCTGCGCAAGTGCGCCAGCGCATCTCGAAGATGGTCGACACGGCGCTGCGCGACGATGAACGCCAACAAGGCGAACATATCCTGGTGGGCGAGGATGGCAGCGACCAGCACTGGCTGTACATCGTCACACCCTATCGGCTTGACGGCGCCGAACCCCAGGGCGTGCTCACCACGTTTATCGACGTCACCAGCATTCGCGCCGCCGAACAGTTGGCTGAACAGGCGGCCGAGGCCAAGGCGGCGTTTCTGGCCACCATGAGCCATGAAATTCGCACGCCGATGAATGGCATTCTCGGCCTGCTCGAATTGATGAGCGACCTGCACCTGCCCACCGATGCGCAGGAAATGCTGACGATGGTCAACGAATCGACCCGCTCGCTCCTGCAGGTACTTGACGACACCCTGGATTTTTCACGCATCGACTCCGGCATGCTCGTCGTGGCGCCCGAGCCTACCGATCTGCGTCAATTGCTCGACGGGGTGCTGCGCCTGATCGGTCATCAGGCTCACGGGAAGGGCCTCGGGCTGCACAGCCTGATTGATCATCGCATCGCCAGGCTGCTGGAGGTCGACGGCAGCCGCCTGCGCCAGGTGCTGCTCAACCTGCTCAGCAACGCCACCAAGTTCACACAAAGCGGTCATGTGCGGCTAGAGCTGAGCCTCAAGCACGATGATGGCGAGCAGCACTTGGAATTCCTGGTCGCGGACACCGGCATCGGCATCAGTCAGGAGCAGCAGGAGCGTCTATTTCAACCCTTCATGCAGGCGGACAGCTCCATTACCCGCCGCTACGGAGGCTCGGGCCTGGGCCTGATGATTTCGCGTCGACTCGTGCAATTGATGGGCGGTGAACTGTACCTGCACAGCTGCCTCAATGAAGGCACGCGCATCACTTTCACCCTCAGCCTGCCCGTCGCCGCCGCTCTTGAAAAACCTTTCGCATCACGCTCGGTAAAGCTCGCGTCCGATCTCGCGTCCTACCGGAAAGCATTGGCACAGCACCTGCTGGCGCTTGGGTTTCACTTCACGTCGGATCAGCAGGACCTGCTGATCACCACCGACGAGGCATCCGCCGGCAATCCCGGGACGCTGCTGATTACCGCCGAAGACTTGCCTGCCGGCTATGCGGTCGGCCCCTCGTCCACCCGGCTGAGTGTTAACCCGCTGACCTGGAGCGGTTTGCAGGCGGCGCTTGAGCAACTGCTGCTGGGGCGCAACAGCAGCCGCCGAGTTCCGTTGCCCCGTTCCAGTTACCCCAAGGGCCATAAAGTGCTGATCGTGGAGGATCACCCCACCAATCGACTGCTGCTGAAAAGGCAGATGGAGCATTTGCATTGCGCCTTCGACCTAGTGGAAAACGGCCTGCAGGCGATCGAGCGTCTGCAAACGCAGCAGTACACGCTGATCCTGACCGATTGCTATATGCCGGAACTCGACGGCTACGCCATGACCCGCCAGGTACGCGACTCACAGCTCGAGGCCGCGACGATCCCCATCATCGGCATGACGGCGAGCATTCACCCGCAGGAACAGCAGCGTGCCCGAGCGGCCGGCATGGACGAACTCATCCTCAAGCCCATCGTCCTCAGTGCGTTGATTACCCTGTTCGAGCGTTATCTGTGCGCATCGCCTGGAGACTCGGCAGTCACCAGCATGGGCGATCTGAAGGCCGTGATGTGGGACAGTTTTTGCGCAGAGAGTCGCAAGGACCTGCAGGCCATAGAGGCCGCACTGATCAGTGACGATGCCGAAATCCTCGGCCATCTGCTGCACAAACTCTCCGGAGCGCTGCAACTGGTCGAACTGACCGAACTGTCCCGTCAGGCGCAGCATTTGCACCGTGAAGCACAGCGCCACTCGGTGGTGCACGCGGCGGTACGCGACTTCATTTACCAAGTTCGCGCAGCCGGTGTTTGACGGTTCGCATATAATTACAGTACGCACGTCCAGTTCGAACTTTCCTCGCCAACAACAGAACTAGAATATTCTAGGCAATCATCACTTTTTACACTCCTATAATTTCGCCGCTCTTGAATGGTGCCGATTTCACTATCGACCTTCCAATCTCGACGCGTCTTTTTATCATTCATAGGAGTATGACCGTGAAATTTTTAAAACTGGGTGCCACGTTATCCGTTGCGGGCTTTGCTGCCCTCGCCCCCTTTATTGCGCACGCCGCCAGCGACATCAACGTTAAAGGCGTGATTGGCCCGAGCGCCTGTGTTGTTGATATTCCAAGTGGTAATGACCTGGACTGGGGTACCATCAACTGGGATTCACTTAACAAAACTGACTTCACCACACTCAGCGCAAAAACAGCCACGATCACTATCAACTGCCCGGAAGGTACCACTACGAAAACCGCCATGTGGATTGTGGACGCAGACCCTTCCAGCGCCTTGACCGGCAAGAACAACAGCGGGCGCATTGACCACGGTGATACGGGCCGTATCTTCGGCATCGGTATTGATCCGGTGACTAAGAACAAGATTGGTAACTTTGTACTCAATCCAGTCAGCACCACTGTCGACGGCACTACCAACACCACCAACTTCGGTTATAACCGCGACGCGGCCACCCACTCGACGACGCCGAGCAGTGTTGCGGCGATGTCCAAATGGGCTTATTACACTGCAGAAGAATGGAGCCCGCTAGATGCCAGCAATAAGCCGGCCTCCGGTACGTCGTTTACCTGGACCTTTGATGTTGAGCCGCAAATAAACAAAGCCAGCCAAATCAGCGCGACTACGCAAGTTCCATGGAACGGAACGGCGCAAGTCAACGTTCGTTACTTCTAATTTATTGTGGGTTCGCAAATGTCCTGCCTGAGGGTGGGACATTTCTATTGCCATGAAGCCTGTTCACTTACTACTGCTGATTTTTTTCATTTCCATGAACGCTCAAGCACAGCTCAAGTTTGATAACAAGTTGCTCGGTATCAGTGGTATCAGTGATCAGCAAGTTGAGGACGCCCTTCACGACAAGGAACTTTATGCCGGCGAGAACTCGGTACATCTCTACGTCAATGATCGCTTCATTGCCAAAACCGTGGTTTATAGCACGACGGAAGGACAGGTGGCCTATACGGCCCATGACCTGCAAACGTTCGGACTGAAGAAAGAAGCCTGGGGTCAGCGCATTAAAAACGGCGCTGCGGCCTACGTGCAACTGACTGATCGGATCAAGCTCAATTTTAGCCGCAGCGACCGCAGCCTGAAGCTCACTGTACCGCGCGCGCTGCTGGAAAACCCCGACTTCATTCAACAACAAAAAGGCGGCACCGGCGCCTTCGTCAACTACAACACTTACTATTCGACGTTCACATCCACCGGTTCGAGCAGCAACTCACTGAGCACAACCTATCAAGTGGGCGCCAATGCCGATAACGCTTTGCTGCGTGCCAACGGCACCTTCAGCAGCTTCACCTCAAAGACCCAGCGCTACTCCAACAACAACGTCCAGTCGTTTTATCTGGATCGCGATTTCGACTTTGGCCGCCTCAAAGCCGGTCGCCTGAACTCGCCCGACGGCGGTTTCGGCGTGGGTTATGTGGATGGCGTGGTATACAGCACCAAAGACGCACCCTCAGGCATCGGCAGCGTTGCCTTCACATACGACAGCGATGCGCCGGCGGTGATTGAATTCTACCAGCGAGACCAACTTGTCTACACCTTAAACGTCAACCGAGGCCACAACAACCTTGCCGCAATACCCGTGACATCACTCACGTCGGATGTGGTGGTGGTGATCAAACGCGATGGACGGGTCATCGATACCCGTCAAATTTCCCGTGCCCGCATCAGCCGAGCTACCACTCAAAGCAGTGGGCTTTACGCCTTTGCGGGGCGCTCGAACACAGACGCGCACGCTGTGACTGCAGGCGCGGGTTATTCAAAACGCTACAGCGATGCCGTGAACCCCACCGTCGCGGTCGTCACCCAACAACGCTATCAAGGCGTTTCTCTGAGCAACACCTTCGATAAAGGCGGCCTGCAGATGACCACGTACGGCCTGTTATCGAGGAATGAGCGCAATCAACTGGGTGTCAACTTTAACGCCACGATCAGTTATGGCGGCACTGATCTTACGTACCAGGCTATCAGCCGCAATTTCTCCTACGTCGGCCAGGCTCTTTATGATAATCAGGCGGATATAAAAAGTACCTTGGGGATCACACACAGTTTTGTGGTGGGTGACCATAATGCGCTCAGCCTCTCGCTCAACCGTTATAATCTTTATAACCGTAGCAGTTATTCGACCTGGTCGGCAGGTTACTCCACAAACATCAAACAAGCCTTGTTCACCCTGAGTGCCGGGTATGCCCCGCAAGCGCCCGGAGACACCTCCCGCGATAAAATGACCTTGAATGCCAGCCTGTCGATTCCATTTGAAGTCGGCGGCCGCCATGTTTACTACCGATCGCAATACAACGCTTACAGTAATAGCCAACGCTTGGATAACTATCTGACCACTCGGGTCAACAGCGATTACAGCGTGACTGCTGGCCATGTTCAGCGAACTGCCAAACGCACCGAGACCACGGAAAACTATATAAGTAACGACTTCAATACACCGTATACCCATGCCGGCCTGACTGTATCCAGATCCGAAAGCGACAGCCGCAGCGCAGCGTCAAACAGCCTGAGTCTGTCGGGTTCAATAGCTGCCAATCGCAAAGGCGTGGTATTTACACCCGAACAACTCAAAGAAACCTATGCCATTGTCGACACTCACCTCAAGGGCTTCGTCAAGGTCAGCAGCCAGCGCAGCTCGGCTAGAACAAATTATAACGGCAAAGTAGTGCTCGCCAATATTTCCGATAACAAGCCTGACTTTGTGAAAGTCAATCCCAAGGGGCTAAACGATGGCGTCTATTTCCAAAACAACCAGGTGGACTTTATCAGTGACCGTGGCGCGGTTTCCTATTTCGACTTCGAGCCCACCAGTAACAAGAACGTGCTGCTGCATTGGACAAACAGGCCTGAAGCGCTAAGCGCTCGCACAGTTTTTTATGACAAAGACGGGAATTTGATTGCTAACTTCATCGACCAAGACGTATTACTGGTTAAACAGGACAACGTTAAGCAACTGCAAACGTTAGGCATGTTCGATGCGAACGACAGCACCTTGATGTGCAAACTTCCCACTCAACTAGAGATCTCCAATGAACAGATTATCGATACAACCTTTGACTGCTCTCGGCAAAAAATGCCTTTGGCTGGCCTGCCTGGCAGCCATGCCCCTGCTGGCTGAAGCCCAGGTGCAACCCAGCGCCTCTGCGGTGCTTATTGAAAAAGGACAGAAAGAAGCCACTATCGACCTTAAAAACAACAGTGACGAGGCCGTGCTGCTCTATAGCAAAGTAAGCAAACTGCCGGATGACGACCTGGACGGAGGCGTGCTTTACACCGTGCCGCAAACCGTGGTGGTCGCGCCCGGAAAGAACCAGACCGTGCGGGTGATCTACCGTGGCAACAAGCCCCTCGACAGAGAACATATCGCACGAGTGCTGTTTTCAGGGCTGCCCCCACAAGAGCAAGCCGCAGGCAAGGTGAAATTCGTCATAGGCCAGGATCTGCCTGTGGTCATCGGCGTCGACCCCAACGTGTCCGAAGTCGATACCTGGAAGCTGATCACCTTCAAGCAAGCGCAGGGCAAGCTCTGTATGAGCAACCCGTCACGCAAGGTATTTCGTTTTGATCCGAACATGTCGAGCGCGCAGACCAAGACGGACATTACCTTCAACAAGGCTTACGTCTTACCGGGCGAAACGCTGTGCCAAGCGCTGAAATCACCGCTGGCCGCCAACGCTTCGTTGACTTTCAACAGCGTGTCCAGCTTCAACTTCATGCTGCAAACCCATGTCATCCAGTTATCCAGTCAGGCATCAAACAATTGACTATCCAACTGAGCGAGCCGCCCCAGGCGTATCCACTTTTCAGCGCTCGCAACTGTTTGCGCAGGGTGCGAGCCCACCGTCTCGGCGTTCGGTTCCACAAGACGATATTGCAAGAGTTTTACCGGATCGCGTAACGGAAAAAGGTCTACCAAAGCCTGGACAGTTAGAGGCCGATCTTGACTGCTGGATGATCCACTATAATGATGAGCGAATCCATCAAGGAAAAGCCCGCTTACACCAGCAAGCTGTATTCAAAAGAGTGCTATCTCCACGACCATGCCTCCTCAGCCCGCAAGGCTCGCATCATCGCCGAAGCGCAGCAGCGCAGCAGCGCAGCAGCGCGGTGAGGTTCGGCCTGGCGGCCCGAGCCTGTACGCTTTTTCAGTGCTGGGCCCAATTGTTGCCAGCGGACTATTTCAAGAGATGTTCGGTTTATCCAGTCCTTATGCCCACGACCTCCAGGCGCTTGCAAAGCAGCATGGGGATACAGTTGTCGGAGGAATGCTGGTATCAGTCGACTGAAGCTAATAGTCGCTGATACGCAATGTGTATTCAGCGGACGCTTACGAGCATCTTGTCGCGAGGTGTAGATTTTCCGCCTGATCTGTGCCCGTTTCAGAAGCTGGAAAAAGCTCGCGGCCACGGCGTTGTTATGACAGTTGCCTCGGCGACTCATGCTGACAACCAAATTGTTTGCCTTCAAAAAACTGCGTAACCGTCCGGCCACACACCTTCCTGACATCGTCGCATGAGGCGATGGTGTCCACCTGCATTTAAGTGCACACCATGTCTTGGCTTTGCGGGGCCAGGTAGATGACTGGGCCGGCCGCATACAAATAGGGGATAGATTGTACCTTTTCGTCGCCGGTGAACGCACCAAGACTGGATTTTGAGGCAGGTGTCCTCTCCAGATGCTTACGGAAAAGAACCATGGCAACCACCTTCAAAAAGAACCTCCGCAAGAGCAGGAGCGGACTTTTCAGCGAGGTCATAAAATAGGCATCCTTATGTCTACGCCGAATGGAAAAAGGTACGAGTACACATCGACTATCACGTCGAGGTCGACGGCCATTACTACTCGGTGCCGTATCAGTTGGTGAAGCACCAACTCGAAGTGCGGCTGACTGCGCAGACCGGCGAGTGCTTCCACGCCAACCAGCGCGTGGCCAGCCATCTGCGCTCGGCACATAAAGGCCGCCACACGACTCAAACCGAGCACATGCCCAAGAGCCACCGCGAACATGCCGAGTGGACGCCGCAACGGCTGATCCGCTGGGCCGAGCAGACAGGGCCGAACACCGCTGGCGTTATAGCCTACATCCTCGAACGCCGAATCCATCCGCAGCACGGCTTCCGTGCCTGCCTGGGCATCCTGCGCCTGAGCAAGCAGCACGGCGAAGAGCGGCTGGAAGCCGCTTGCCAGCGTGCGCTGGCACTGGGCGCGTGCAGCTACAAAAGCCTCGAATCGATCCTACGCCAAGGACTGGAACGGCTACCGCTGGCCCAGCAAAACCTGCCGTTACTGCCCGACGGGCACATCAACCTACGTGGCCCCGGCTACTACCACTGACCTGAAAAAGGAGCACGAACATGCTGCCCAACCCGACACTCGACAAGCTACAAACCCTGCGCCTGCACGGCATGATCAAGGCGCTTGGCGAACAACACGCAACGCCTGACATCAACGATCTCAGCTTCGACGAACGCCTCGGTCTGATGATCGACCGCGAGCTGACCGAGCGCGAAGATGCACGCCTGACGACTCGCCTCAAAGCCGCACGACTGCGCCATAACGCCTGCCTGGAAGACATCGACTATCGCAGCCCGCGTGGCCTGGACAAGGCGCTGATCCTGCAACTGGGCAGCGGCCAGTGGCTGCGCGACGGCCTGAACCTGATCATCGGCGGCCCAACTGGCGTAGGCAAAACCTGGCTCGCCTGCGCGCTCGCTCACAAGGCCTGCCGCGACGGTTACAGCGTGCGTTATCTGCGCCTGCCGCGCTTGATGGAGGAACTGGGCCTGGCCCACGGCGACGGCCGCTTCGCCAAGCTGATGGCGGGTTATGCCAAGACCGACTTGCTGATCCTGGACGACTGGGGGCTGGCACCGTTTACCGCTGCGCAACGGCGCGACATGCTTGAACTGCTGGACGACCGTTACGGCAACCGCTCGACGCTAGTGACCAGCCAAATGCCGGTGGACAAATGGCATGCGCTGATCGGCGATCCAACCTTGGGCGATGCGATCCTCGACCGGCGGGTGCACAACGCTTATCGGATCGAACTGAAGGGCGAATCGATGCGCAGGCGCGCAATGAAATTGACGGCGGCAGAGACTTCAGACTAACAATGCAAACCTGCGTCGCTGCGCTCCGACTGCCTGTCCGAATGAGCGTGGAATAGGTGTCCGGATGTTGGTGGGCTGAGTGTCCGGATGCCGTGGAATCCGCAGCCTGCCGAACGAATAAAAAACCCGGCACGAGGCCGGGTGGTTACCCGCCGTCCCCAAGACGCAGCCCCCAAATGAGAGGGATGGAGAGCTGACAAGAGAGGGCGGGAGCGAGATGATGCCAAAGGGTGTCTTCCTGTGCAATAGAAGCCTCTTGCCGAACATCTCCGCCGCACCTCAGGCAACGCGTGAAGTTCACGCATTTACGGCAGCCCGAGCTAGATGGACCCAAGCAAGCAGCGACATCCATTATCACAGCAAAACGACAGTACCTCAGCTTGAACCCAGCGCACTGCAAAAGATTTGTGCGGTCACATCGAAATTCTCCGTAGTAAGCACATCGATTGGCGCGCGACCTTTAAATCGCTCATGAGGTTTACAAAGGGCGCCATAAAGCCTCCATGCATCGACATCCGGAAACCGCGCTAACGCAGCAAGTACCAACTTGTGCCGCAGTGGATCAAGCTGCCAATCGGGAATACGCTGACCGCGATTCCCCAGACTCAGGGATAGCAGGCGCCGAGCCTTGATATCTCGGTTGATCTGATCTCTGGATTTGCCTGCCAGTTTGGCGAAGACAAACAGTGCCAAATTACTCGAAGCTTCATAGGTAGCTAGCATCTCGGCGCGCTGGCGTTGTATTTCAGATACTTGGGGGTCGCGCAGCTGTTCAGTCTGCGTAGGAGCAGGTAGGACTGGTGAATACTGAGCAGCGTTAAGGACCGGTTCGTTGCTGACGGACGTTTTGGAGGCTGGGACAGTCGTCTCTGGGAAGCCACCGCTGTACAGAACGGCGTTTGCATTCGCGCTTTCCAACGAAGGTAATGAAGCTGCGCCCTCTAAACGAATGGTCAGCGGAGAACTTGCCGCTTTCAGCTGTCCCTGCCCCCAAAGGTCCAGACGATTCGCCCAGTCCTGCATCATGGTCCGGCGCTGCTCGACATATTCCGCGTGATTGTAGGCCGCACTCACCTTGTCCGGATCCGCATGAGAAAGCTGAGCATCCACCCACACCTTCGGGTATCCGATCTCGTTCAGCGCCGTCGAGATCGTCGCCCTCATGCCATGACCGGTGAGTTGATCGGCGTACCCCATTCGGCGTAGCGCGCCATTCAGAGTGTTCTCACTGATGCGCTTGCTCAGGTCGCTTCGATGCGCAAACAAGTAGCGTTGCGCAGGGACAACCTGATCCAGCAAGTGACGCACGATCTCCAGCGCCTGAACCGACAGCGGCACTATATAAGGCGGTACATTTTGAGTCTGCTTACCAGGCTTCCGCATCGCTAGCTGAAGTTGTTTCACCACTTCCGCCGGTATGACCCACAAGCGCTTCTCCAGATCGAACTGGTCGGGTGTCGCCAACCGCAACTCGCCCGTGCGGACACCGGTCAGCAACAACAACAGAAGGCCAAGCCGAGTTTGGTTGGCGCCACCGTAATTTCGAAGAGCAACCATCAATCCCGGGAGCTCGTCCATTCGGAGAAATGGATTGTGCGTAACAGGAGGTTTGGGTAGCGCGACGACATCAAGGTCTGATGCTGGGTTGTGTTCCAACCCCTCAATCTTCACCAGCGCATAGCGGAACAATTGGTTGAACCAGGTCCGGCATTTTTCGGCGGTAGTTAAGGCTTTGCGCTGTTCGATCCTGCTCAGTAAATCCAGCAGATCGTGACGATTGATGTCGTAGATAGACCTCCCACCCAGTACGGGCAAGACGTCTTTGTTAAAGATTCGCAAGATCTGCGAGAGCGTGCTCTGGCGCCCTTCCTTCAGGCTTAGCCTGCGGAACTCCACCCACTGATTGAACACGGCCTCGAAGGTGTGCTCCTTCGCAGCATGAACAGCAAGTCGCTGTTGTTTGCGATGCTCATAGGGATTGATGCCTTGCGCAACCAAGGCGCGCGCATCGTCACGTCGTGTACGCGCTTCTTTGAGGGAGATTTGTGGGTAACAACCCAAGGACATGCGCTTCTGCTTGCCTGCCCAGTAGTAACGGAAGAGCCAGACTTTTCCGCCTCTGGCCGTCACATTGAGTGTGAGACCATCACTGTCGCCGAGGGTGTAGTCATTACCGGTGATTCGGGCATGCCGAACTGTCATTTCTGAGAGTGCCATCGCGAGCTCCTGAACAGAGTCAGGGCCAGATGCTCATCTCGCTACGCAAACTGCTCCAGCATCAAACCGATTCGGTACGCGTCAGGATTCTGGACTTAATCCTGGACTTAAACGCACCGGATAGTGCTGGATTTCAGTGGTTCCCGCTGGAACGAAAAAAGGGCCTAAAGGCCCTGATTTCAATCACTTACAGAGTTCAGTGGAACTCTGTAGCGCAATATTTGGAGCGGGAAACGAGACTCGAACTCGCGACCCCGACCTTGGCAAGGTCGTGCTCTACCAACTGAGCTATTCCCGCGTCTTGGTGGTGTGCATTCTATAGAATCCAGAACCCCCGTCAACCCCTTGATTCAAAAAAGTTTTATTTCTTTTCAACGGTGGTGCGCAGATGCGGCCAGGCAGCACGCAAATACTGAAGCATGGACCACAACGTCAGGCCCGCGGCGATCAGCAGCAAGGCGTAGCCGGTGAGCACCCAGAAGGAGAAGTCCGACGGATTGGCCAGCAGGATCACCAACGCGAGCATTTGCGCAGCGGTTTTCCATTTGCCCATGTTGGAGACCGCCACGTGGGCGCGCGCGCCGATTTCGGCCATCCATTCGCGCAGGGCCGAGACGACGATCTCGCGGCCGATGATCACGGCGGCCGGCAGCGTCAGCCACAGGTTGCCGTGCTCCTGCACCAACAGGACCAAGGCCACGGCCACCATCAGTTTGTCGGCCACCGGATCAAGGAATGCGCCAAAGGGCGTGCTCTGTTCCAGGCGACGCGCCAGGTAGCCGTCAAGCCAGTCGGTTGCGGCTGCAAACGCAAACACTGAACTAGAGGCGGCATAGCTCCATTCGTACGGCAAATAGAACAACAAAATGAAAATCGGAATGAGCAGGACGCGTAGAACGGTAATCAGATTAGGGATATTCATCGGCACAACTGGCTACGAGGTGAGAAGGCATTCTATTCGCTGTGCAGGTTTGCATAAATCAACTCAGCGAGCTTTTTACTGATACCGGGTGCTTTGGCTATTTCGTCAATGCTGGCACGGGACAGCTCCTGCAAGCCACCAAAATGTTTAAGCAGGTCGCGCCGGCGTGTCGGGCCAACGCCCGCCACCCCTTCCAGGGTTGAGGTTCGACGGGTTTTGCCGCGACGGGCACGGTGGCCAGTAATGGCAAAACGGTGGGCCTCGTCACGGATCTGTTGAATCAGGTGCAGCGCGGGTGAGTCGCCCTTCAAAGTGAACTCATGGGCGGCATCATTCAAGTACAACGTCTCGAAACCGGCCTTGCGCGTGGCGCCCTTGGCCACGCCGAGCAGGATCAGGTCGGGCACGGCCAGTTCGTTGAGCACGTCACGGGCCATGGACAACTGGCCCTTGCCGCCGTCCACCAGAAGGATATCCGGCAGTTTGCCCTCGCCGTCCTTCAACTTGCTGAAGCGTCGCGTCAGGGCTTGGTGCATCGCGGCGTAGTCATCGCCGGCGGTAACGCCTTCGATGTTGTAGCGCCGGTAATCGGATTTGATCGGCCCTTCCGGCCCGAACACCACACAGGACGCCACGGTGGCTTCGCCGCTGGAGTGGCTGATGTCGTAGCACTCCAGCCGTTGCGGCGGCTCGTCCAGGTTAAGCACTTCAGCCAAGGCATCGAAGCGTGCGGCCACATGCTGCCGATTGGCCAGACGCGCACTCAGGGCTTGCTCGGCGTTTGTGACTGCCAATTGCTGCCAACGGGCACGGGTACCGCGCACGCGGTGGCTGATGTCCAGCTCACGGCCACGCAGCTCGTGGATGGCCTCGATCAGTGTGGGGAAGTCTTCATGCACCACGTTGACGATCAACTCCGAGGGCAAATCGCGCTCGGGGCTGCTGACGTAGTACTGACCAAGAAAGGCGGCCATGACTTCAGCCACTTCCTCGTCGATCCCGGTTTGCGGGAAGAAGTTCTTGCTGCCCAGCACTCGCCCGCCACGCACGCTGATCAGGTGCACACAGGCGCCGCCCGGGTTGACGAACGCGGCGATGACATCGACGTCGCCGTTGCCGCCCTCCATGCTTTGCTGGTCCTGAACACGGCGCAACAGAGAGATCTGGTCGCGCAATTCAGCGGCCCGCTCGAAATCCAGCGTGCTGGCAGCCTGCTCCATGGCGCCGGAGAGCTCATCGGTGAGCGCATTGCTGCGCCCTTCGAGGAACATCACCGAATGGCGCACATCTTCGGCGTACTCCGCCGGATCAACCAGGCCGACACAGGGCGCCTTGCAGCGCTTGATCTGGTACTGCAGGCAAGGCCGTGTGCGGTTCTTGTAGAAGCTGTCTTCGCACTGGCGCACAAAAAAGGTCTTTTGCAGCAGGCTCAGGCTTTCGCGGATTGCACCGGCGCTGGGGTACGGCCCGAAATACTTGCCCTTTTGCTTCTTCGCGCCGCGGTGAATGCTCAGCCGCGGGAAGTCGCCGTCGGATAAAAACACGTAGGGGTAGGATTTATCGTCGCGCAGCAGAATGTTGTAGGGCGGCCGCCACTCCTTGATCAGCGTCTGCTCAAGCAGCAGCGCTTCGGTTTCATTGGCGGTGATGGTGGTTTCAACCTGGGCGATGCGCGCCACCAAGGCAGCGGTTTTCGTCGCCAGGCCGGTCTTGCGAAAGTAGCTCGCCAGACGGTTTTTCAGGTTCTTGGCTTTGCCCACATAAAGCAGGCGCGCCTCGCTGTCGAACATGCGGTACACGCCGGGGCGGCCACTGCAGGTTGAGAGAAAGGCACTTGGATCAAACGGTGTGGTCATGTCAGGCGCTGGCGTCCACCATGCCGTGGCGCACCGCGAGCAGGGTCAATTCAACATCACTGCTGATGGCGAGCTTCTCGAAAATGCGATAGCGGTAGGTGTTAACGGTTTTGGGCGACAGGCAGAGCTTGTCGGAAATCGTCTGCACTTTCTGGCAGCCGACGATCATCAAGGCAATCTGGATTTCCCGCTCCGACAGCGCATCAAACGGCGAGTCGCTGGTGGGCTGGAACGATTTGATAGCCAACTGTTGGGCAATCTGCGGGCTGATATAACGCTGGCCGGCAAATACCAGGCGAATGGCTTGCACCATCTCCGCCAGGCCTGCGCCTTTGGTCAGGTAACCGGCCGCGCCGGCCTGTAGCAGACGTGTAGGAAAAGGGTCTTCCTCGCACACGGTCACCACCACGACTTTAATGTCCGGATGGCTGCGCAACAATTTGGTAGTGGCACCAAGACCGCCGATCCCAGGCATCTTGACGTCCATCAAAACCACATCGGGTTTCAACTCCCGGGCCTTGATCAGGGACTCCTCCCCTGACTCGGCCTGACCGACTACTTGCAGGCCATCGATGTCAGCCAGCATTCGTGTAATGCCTGTACGAACGAGATCATGGTCATCGACTACTAGCACCCTAATCAAGCAGACACCTCGCGATATGGTCTTATAGGTTGCTGAACACCTTAGCAAAAAACCATGGCGCAGACCTAGCTGCAAGCGTCATATATATAGAGTTTACGCACGCTATCGGTGCCCGACTTGCGCCGGACAGCCGATTTTACTGAGCAAAAGGTCAGCTTTGCGTGAGAGCCGACTTGTGTTTTCCGTTCTGCGACACGGAGTGTTCCGCCAGTGTGGCGGTCAGTCGGCGGATAGCGTCCTGATCTTCCTTGAGCATGACCCGGTAGTTTTCCAGGATTTTTTCTTCCAGCTGACTGAGGTTTTCCAGCTGCATAGGCGTCGGGCTTCCCGTCAGCACATATAAAACATCTACACCACGCTGAGCCACGCGTGACAGGTAGTCCGCCTTGGGTGCGCGGCCGCCGCTTTCGTATTTGCCTTGGGCATTTGCCTCGACGCCGCCGATTTCACCAAAAACTTTCTGCGACAGGCCAAGACGTTCTCTTTCCTGTCTTAAACGCGAACCGATTCCACTCATTTGGATGTATGATCCTGTCTGGCACACCCCAAGAGGTGACACACTCATCTCGTTTTAAACAAACTTGAACGGTTTTGAACTATGCCCGGTATTCGCACTGCTGCACAAGCCAAGGCCTGGCTGGAACATCAAGGGAAGTCAGTTCAAGCGTTTGCCCGTGAGCACGGCGTTGATCCGGCCACAACCTATCAAGTGCTCGCCGGGCGTAAAAAAGGACGGCGTGGGGAAGCCCACAAGGTGGCGGTCCTGTTGGGCATGAAAGAAGGGATTATCGTGGATGAGCCGGTAGCCCTGAACCGCGACCCGGAAATCGTTTCCTGACCGCAGTCTGCGCCTAGTGGCAAGACGTGCCTGTTTAGTCCGATGGACCTGCCCGACACTCGCGCTCCATGCGCCAGAAGCAACCCTCTTCCCCAACGATGCTCAACCCCAGGCGCTGATACAACCTGCGCGCCGGATTGGTTTTGAACACCGTCAAGCGTAAAAGACCCAGCCCCTGCGCGCGCGCCTTGAGCGCCATCTGCTCGAGTACCCAGCTGCCTGCGCCCTGCTTGCGGTAGTTTTCGGATAAGTGCAATTCGCGAATGTACAGAGCACTGTTGTCACGGCTCAGGCTGATAAACCCCAACACCGCGTCGCCCTTGCAGATCATCCAGTTCTCGCGGCTGCCCCAGCCCACGTCAAAGCCATGGTCAGACCACACAAGACCGTATTGCAGGTAGTAACCCCCCATGGCTTGGTGGGTCAGCCTCCGCGCGAATGGCAAGTCATCGACAGTCGCGGTGCGCAAGTGAAACGTCACTTACAGCGCAACCACGTGGCCAGACCAGTGGCCGCCATCGCGGCGGGCAAGCACCAACGCGTCGCCAGTGCCCGGTGCGGCGGCCAGCACGCTGCCGTCCGCGGCCCAGATGGCGCTGCGCCCTGCGCAGGCCCAGCCGCCTGAAGGCCCGCCATAGTTGGCCATCAACACCAGCATGCGATGCTCGGCGGCATAACCCTGGAGCAGCGCGCTGTCCGCGGCGTAGCCACCCTCGCTGATCAATACGCCGGCGGCGTACACATTGGCGCCGGCCTGCGCGGCCTCACGTGGATGGCTGGCGTGGGAAAAGTCTGCGCAAACCGCCAGCGCAATACGGTCATCCGCCCATTCGAGGGCGGCCCCGCCCTGCCCTGCGACAAACGCCACGTCTTCACCCGGATGCAAATGCTGCTTGGTGTACACCGCCAGCGACCCGTCCGCCGCCAACACCAGCGCGGCGATCAACACGCCCGCCTCGGGCGCCAAACGGATCGGCATCCCCACCACCGCCGTCAACTGCAGCGCCTGCGCCTTCTCACGCAGTGGCGCCAGCCGTGCATCCTCTGGCGCAATCGCCAGTTCAGCGGCCAGCGCCGGCTCATAGCCGGTCAGTGACAGCTCTGGAAACACCAGCAACTGCACACCGTGCTCCGCCGCCGCCTGCATAAACGCCAGGTGCCGCTGGATATTGGCCGGCACATCGCCTGCGATTGAAGTGGTCTGAGCAGCAGCAAGGGTCAAGGCAGTCATGGTCGCGTCCAAGCCATCAATATCTAAGTGTCAGCAGCATATCGACACTCACCCCATAGCCGTAAGTACCTCAAGCGATAGAAATTACTGATTGAATCCACCCGCGTGCCTCTAGTAAGCTCCCCGCATCATTTGGAGACACACCATGTTGCAACTCACCCACACTCAGGTTTGCCCTGTTGCCAGCGCCTCGCGCTCGGTGTCGGCTACCCGCGTGAACGGTTTGAGCGCACTGGTCAGCTTTTATTTTGGGTATTGGTTTAGCCACTGGCGCGCCTGATACCTGAAATCGGCGCCCACTACTCAAGGGGTCGCCTGCCAGAGAAATCTAACCCCCGGTCGGCTCCCCGACCGGGGGTTTTGTTTTTTCAGCCCTTACTCATTTTGCTTCACACCGAACACTAAAAGGACTCACGACATGAACTACGCCACCTATTACCGCTACGACACCTCCACTGCATGGCGATTTAGCAAGCTCCGTTCGGGACAGCCTGCCGCCTCCGATCGGTCACCTATTGGTGGCAAGCCAACACACGTAGCCAATACGGCCAATTGTCGAACACCCCAGTAGGGCAGAGCGCGCGGGAATCGCCCGCCGCTTGCCCAGGAAGCCTTGAATATGAACTCTGCCACCGCCGCCTTGCCTGTTGCCAACCTGTCCAGCGCCAATGAAGCCCTGACCCAGCGCCTGCCCAGCTCGCTTGAACTCAAGCACCAGTTGCCCCTCAGCCCGTTCCTCAACGAACAGATCCACGCCCATCGCCAAGCCGTGCGCGCCATCCTCAACGGTGAAGACACCCGTTTGCTGGTGATTGTCGGCCCGTGCTCGATCCACGACCCCGAATCGGCCATGGAATACGCACGCAACCTGAAGAAGCTCGCGCTTGAAGTCAGCGACCAGATGCTGCTGGTGATCCGCGCCTACGTGGAAAAACCGCGCACCACCATCGGCTGGAAAGGCCTGGCCTACGACCCGCACCTGGACGGCAGCGATGACATGGCCGCAGGCCTGACCCTGTCGCGCGAACTGATGCGTGAAATGCTGCGTCTGGGCCTGCCGGTCGCCACCGAGCTGCTGCAACCCATGGCCGCCGGCTACTTCGATGACCTGCTCAGCTGGGTCGCCATTGGCGCTCGCACTACCGAATCGCAGATCCACCGCGAAATGGCCAGCGGCCTGGGCATGCCGGTCGGCTTCAAGAACGGCACCGACGGCGGCGTCGCGATTGCCTGTGACGCGATGCGCTCGGCGTCACACCCGCACCGCCACTTCGGCGTCGACAGCCAGGGCCATCCGGCAATCATCCAGACCCCAGGCAACCCCGACACGCACCTGGTGCTGCGCGGCGGCCACCGTGGGCCAAACTACGATGCGCAAAGTGTGGCGCAGGTAAAACACGATTTGGCCAAGTCCAAAGTCGCGGCGCGGATCATGGTCGATTGCAGCCACGCCAACAGCGGCAAAGACCCGTTGCGTCAGCCGGCAGTGTTCAACGACGTGCTGGAACAACGCCTGCAAGGCGACACCTCGCTGATCGGCATGATGCTCGAAAGCCATCTGTTCGAAGGTTGCCAGCCGTTGAGCGCGTCGATGAAATACGGCGTATCGGTGACCGATGGTTGCCTGGGCTGGAGTGGCACCGAGCAGCTGTTGCGTGGTGCGGCTGAGCGGTTGCGGGAACACCACAAAGCTGACTGACGGATGGAGATCAAAATGTGGGAGCTGGCTTGCCTGCGATAGCGGTGGATCAGTCAGAAAACCTGGCGCTGATAGACCGCATTCGGGGGCAAGCCCCCTCCCACATGTGTACGGTGTTTGGGTCGGGAAAGTGGATACAACGCCTCATCAAACTGCGCCAGTTTCGCAAACACCAAGGGCTGCTCACTCGCCAGCCGTTGCAGTTTCTGCGCATACCCCAGCAGAAAATCCCGCCGCTGCAATCGATTGCTTCTTCACCCCCAGCCGTTGCTCCAGGGCATACACCAGATAGTCAGGGTTCTCCCGCGTGGAAAAATCCGCCGCCGACGCTACCGGGTTCCACTGCATGGCGTACAAGTCACTGAAATGATCGAGCCGTCCGGGTCCATTTCCGGTTCCGATGAAAACAGCAGGCCGGTGTAGTCGTGGAGGCTGGGTAAAAATCGCGCTGCGGCGGCCCTGGTCAACCACCCTGCCCCGCTGCATCACCACCACCTCATCGGCAATCGCGCGCACCGTGGCGACGTCGTGGGTGATGAACAGGCAAGCCAGCTCCCACACTGGATGTTCATTGGCTGGTCGATCCCTAGGCCTGCCACCACCGCTCGATCAGCCGCAGCCCATCCAACTCACCATAAGGCGCGGTCAGCGGCCCGTGGCTGACGCGGTTCGAACGCGCCGCCACAGAGCTGGCGAACAGCGGCACAATCGCGCCGCCATCGTCCCGGCACAGGGCCTGCATTGCGTTGTACATCTCTTGGCGCAGCGGCGCGTTCATCTCGCCACTGGCCGCCGTGAGCAGTTGGTTAAAGCGCGCGTTGTCCCAGAGGGTTTCGTTCCAGGCTTTGGCGTAGCCGATGCTGAACATGCGGTCGGCGGTCAGGCTGCTGTACCAGAACGAGGTGGTGAACGGCTGCTTCATCCACACATTGGAGAAGTAGCCGTCGGCCGGCTCGCGCACCACGTCAATGTCGATACCGGCCTGGCGCGCCTGTTCCTTGAACAGTACCGAGGCGTCCACCGCGCCGGTGTAAGCAGCGTCGCAAGCTTGCAGGCGCACCTTGAACGACTCCACCCCGGCCTCGCGCAAGTAGAAGCGCGACTTGTCCGGGTCGTAGCGGCGCTGCTCCAGCGCAGCGTTGATAAAGCGGCTGCCCGGCTGGATAGGGTGGTCGTTGCCCACCAGGCCATAACCGTGCAGCACCTACGCCAGCAGGGTTTCGCGGTTGATCGCGTGCTTCATGGCCATGCGAATGTCGTTGTCGTTGAACTCGTTGCTGTCGCACAGCATCGGGAAGGTGTAGTGCTGGGCGCCCTTGGCTTCTTCAATCACCAAGCCTGGGTTGCGCTTGAGCAACGCCACGGTTTTCAGGTCGACTTTATCGATCACATCGACTTGCCCGAACCCGGGCAAGGTAGAGACGCGAGTCATCTGGGTGATTACGCCGCCAACGTTTTGAGCCGCTTGCGCCAGTGGATGGCGTGGTTCGACCGCTGAGCGATGTCACGGCCACTTGAATACCTCATCGACCGGCACGCGATAACCGGTGGCCAGGCGGTTGGTTTGATTGGCCATGCCGACCACCGCCTGCAACTCGCCGAACATCGCATCAGTCATACCGGCCTTGCGCGCGGCGGCCGTGTGGGAGGCGATGCAATACGGGCAATTGTTGGTCACGCTGACGGCCACGTAGAGCAACTCCTTGGTCAGCGGATCCAGTGCGCCGGGGGCCATGATTTCCTTGAGGCTTTCCCAGGTGCGGCGCAGGGTCGGCGGGTGGGCGGCCAGGCATTTCCAGAAGTTATTCACCTGGTCAACCTTGCGCGTCTGCATGATGTCGTCATACACCGCGCGCACCTCGGGGCTGGCGTCGGCGTATTCGGTCAAGTGTTGGGTCATGGCATGTTCCGGGCTGACAGTGGGTGTTCTGGAATACCGTGCGGCAGCTGTCTGTGGCAAGTGAAGCCGCATTTTTTATTGCGGGCGAGACTCGTGACTTCTGGTAATAGAGTCCTTTTCGGGTTCGACGGTTTTTCCGAAGGAACGTCGAGGGGATACTCGACTCCATTGTTCACACCCCTTCAGGAGTTACAGATGTCTATCCCTACGCAAAACGTTCCCGCCTTCGGCCTTGGCACCTTCCGCCTGCAAGGCCAAGTGGTAATCGACTCAGTGAGCACGGGCCTGGAACTGGGCTACCGCGTCATCGATACCGCGCAGATCTACGAGAACGAAGCGGATGTCGGCCAAGCCATTGCCGACAGCGGCGTGCCGCGTGACGAACTGTTCATCACCAGCAAGATCTGGATTGCCAATTTCGCCGAAGGCCAGTTGATTCCCAGCCTGCGTGAAAGCCTGCGCAAACTGAAGACCGACTACCTGGACCTGACCCTGATCCACTGGCCGTCGCCGGAAGACCAGGTGCCCGTCGCCCAATTCATGGGCCAGTTGCTGGAAGCCAAGCGCCTGGGCCTGACGCGCCAAATCGGTATTTCCAACTTCACCATCGACCTGATGAAGCAGGCGATTGCCGCGGTGGGCGCCGAAAACATCGCCACCAACCAGGTAGAACTGCACCCCTACCTGCAAAACCAGAAGGTGGTGGATTTCGCCACCGCCCACGGTATTCAGATTACGTCGTACATGACCCTGGCCTACGGCGAAGTGCTCAAAGACCCGGTAATCCAGCAGATCGCCGAACGCCACCAGGCCACGGCGGCGCAAGTGACCCTCGCGTGGGCCATGCAATTGGGCTATGCGGTGATTCCGTCGTCCACCAAACGTGCCAATCTGGACAGCAACCTCAAGGCCCTGCAACTCACTTTGAGCGCTGCCGACATGGCGCAGATCGCCGACCTGGAGCGCGGCCATCGCCTGACCAGCCCTAAAGGCATCGCCCCGAAGTGGGACTAAACCCCGGCCGCCGGCGTGCGGGATAACTCCCGCAGCCACGGCAATACCCGCAGGCCCCGGTGGGCCTCGGGTGGGTCGATGATGTCCATGAAGTGCTCGAGGTTGACGGTGTCCGGCATGCCGGGCAGCCTGACCAGCAGCGTCGGCGGTACACCGCCTGGAATATCCAGGTCCTGGTGGTCATAGACCAGTACATGATGCACCTCGGGCTGCGGCCCGTCGGCCTGGGCGGCCAACCCCGCATTAATGATCAGTACGTCGAATGGCTCGGCCGGGATGGCGGTAAGAATCTGGACTTCTTCAAGGGTTTGCACCGGAACAATCCGGTGGTACCCCAGCTGGTTGAGCATTTTTTCGATGTACAGCCGCTGCAGGTGCTGTTCATCGGCAATCAGGATGGTCAGTGCTTTGTTCGGCATGGCAAACCCCTGGGCAGGCTGTGCTCGTCAGTGAGCGTGGCCCATTTTCCAGACATATCCCGAAGACAAAATCAGGTATGTTCCTCCTTCATGTAGGAGTTCTCCCAAATCCACTGAACGGCGCTCAACCGCGCTCAGCACCGAGCGTAAAGCTGCTCAAGCGCCGATGCAGATCGTCGAGGGCTTCGATTACCGCTTCAATCGCCGTGCCCAGTGCGTCGCGCTCCTGGCGCTGACACACCTCCTCAAGCCTTTCACAACGGGTTATCAGCGTCTGCGCCTTGACCAGCCGTGCGCCGCCCTTGGCGCGGTGGGCGAGGTCATGCAGTTCGTGAAAATTCAACTGGCGGTGCAGCACCGGCAGCAGCGCGCGGTCTGCCTCAAGGCTTTCAAGCAACGGTATCAACAGTTCATTGAGCGCCACGTCATCGTCACCCGTCAGCGTGATCAGGGCGCTCACATCAAATGTCTGCTCAACCTCAGATACCCCAGGGCTGGTCGCAAGCGCGGCCAGTGCCGAGCGCAAGTCCTCAAGGCCGGCAGGTTTGAACAAACAGGTATCCATGCCTGCCTGTCGGCAGCGCTCGGTTTCCTCCGGTTGCGCGTTAGCGGTAAAGCCCAGCAGCAAGCACGGTACCAAGCCTTGCGCACGCTCCTGCGCGCGGATATCACGCGCCAGGGCGTAGCCATTCTTGAGGGGCATGTTGCAATCGGTGATCACCACATCCGGTTGCTCGGCTTGCCAGCATTCAAGCCCTTGCACACCGTCTTCGGCCAGCGTGATGCGATGCCCCAGAAAGCGCAGTTGGCGCGCCAGCAGCAAGCGATTGGCCGGGTAGTCGTCCACCACCAAAATGCTCAATACACGGCCCGGCCGGACCACAGGCGCCGGCCCAGCACGCTCGACCGGCACTGCGGTGGCCCTGGCCAACGTCAACGTCATGTCCACTCGCGTGCCCTGCCCGGGCGCACTGCTCAACTGCAGCGTGCCGCCCAGCATTTCACACAGACTGCGGCTGATCACCAGCCCCAGCCCCGAGCCGCTGCGCGCTGATTGTTCGGTGTTGCTGCCCTGGAAAAACGGGTTGAACAGACGCTGCTGGTCTTCACTGCTGATGCCGATGCCGGTGTCTTCCACCCACAACACCAGTTCCAGATGGCCAGTGTCAGACCCCGGTGCACTGCGCCCGCCCAGACGTACCTGGCCCTGGGCCGTGAACTTGATTGCATTGCTCAGCAGGTTGGACACCACCTGCTTGAACCGCAAGGAGTCGATCAGCACCGGATAATCAATCAGCGGGTCGAGTTCCACCTGCAACGCCAGGCCTTTGGTCCGCGCCAGCCCCTCGAACACCCGCGCCACCGAGGTGAGCAATTCATGCAGATTGGCCGGCGCCAGGGTCAGGGACAAGTGACCGGATTCGATCCGGGAAATATCCAGAATATCGCCAATCAGCTCGAGCATGCCGCGCGACGCAACCGAGGCGACCTCCAGGGCATCGCGGTCGACGCGCCCCTGCTCGGCATTGGCGAGCGCCAGTTCAATCATGCCGATCACCGCGTTCATCGGCGTGCGAATCTCATGGCTCATGGTGGCCAGAAACGTGGTCTTGGCGCGGTTGGCGGCATCGGCGTCTTCCTTGGCTTCCTGCAACTGGCCCAATAACCGTTGGCGTTCGCTCACATCCACCCAACCGGCAATCATGCCCACCACGTTTTCGTCCCCATCGCGGTAGGGCAGCATCCAGTGGTAAATGGTCAGCACCTTGCCACCCGGCAACGTGAGTAGCCGGTCATTGATCTGCGGCTCGCCGCGTTCCATCAACCGCAGGTAATCCTCATGGAAGGACCGCGACTGCACAGGGTTGCCGCTGTCGGCTTCTATCACGGTCTTGCCGATCACTGCCTCGGACTTGAAGCCGAACACGTCCAGATAAGCGCTGTTGCACGCCATCAGCCGGCCCTGGCGGTCGCGCACGTAAATCGGATAAGGCGTGCCGTCGATCAATACACCCATAAAACGCATCTGGTCGCTCAAGGCCCGTTCCGCCTGCGCGCGTTTGCGGATCAGGCTGCGCAGGTAAATAGCCCAGCCGGAAGTGATCAACAGCAACAACGCCGCCAGCCCAAAGCCTTGAATGATCGCACTGCGGTGACGCAACCAATGGTCCTCAATGATCACATCCGTGCGCCATTGGCTGACCAGCTCATCCATCTCCTGCGGAGGGATACTCAGCAACGCTTTGTCGAGTATCGAGTACAACTCCAACTGGCCGCGATTGACCCCGAACGTCATGCGTGCCGGCTCGGCGCCGACGGTACTGGTCACGCGCAAGCGGTCGCGGTACTGCTGGGCGATCAGGTAACGCGCATTGATCAATGAGTTGACTGCTCCTTCGGCAGCCCCGCTGGCCACCAGCGCCATGGCTTCGGTGGGGTTGCGCGCCGCCACAAAGTTAATCCCTGGGTAATCGCGGTGGATGACGTCGCGCACGGCATTGCCACTGCTGATCGCGAGGCGCTTGCCGACCATGTCCTCCAGGGTCATCGTGCCGGGGTCGTCATTGCGGGTGACCAGCACCACCGGGTTGGTCAGGTAAGGTCGAGTAAAGCGCACCTGATCAGAGCCTTCGATACTGGGGGTCACCACCGCCATCATGTCGGCCCGGCCTGTACTGACCGCGTCAATTTGCTGAGGCATCGAGCCGCCGGAAACGACATCGAACTTCAAGCCGGTACGCAAGCTGATCCGCGACAGAACATCGGCACTCAAGCCCTCCAGTCGCCCTTGCGCCGTAAAGGACGCCAACGGCAGCATCTGCTCGGACGCCACCACCCTGACCCGCGGGTGTTTCTCCAGCCAACGCTGCTCACTGGTGCTCAAGTGCAACCGCTCGGCACCGAGCAGGCCCAGGTTGTCACCGTTCCAACGACGCAATATTTCCATCTGTTCGTTCGCCGGGATCGCCCTCAGCGCAGTGTTGATGATGCGCAGCAAGCGGGTGTTGTCCCTGAGCACGGCAAAGGCGAAGGAATTGGATTCCAACGTGGAAAAATCCGCCATTTGCACATTGTTCAAGTGGTTGCGGTTGATCTGGTAATTGGCAGAGATGGCGTCGCCCAGGTAGACATCGGCGCGACCGAACGCGACGGCGCCAATGGCTTCGAAAATAGACGGAAACAACTCCACGTGAGCCTTGGGGTAAAAAGCCTCTACCACGTCGGGCGGCATGTAGTGATAGAGCATGGCGATGCGTTTGCCAGCGAGGCCGACACTCAACGATTGGCTGTCGCCGGTGCGGGTAACCAGCACCGGCTGGTCATTGGCGTAGGAACGCGAAAGCACCAATTGCGGGTCGCCCGCCTCAAAACCATTGGACGTCCCAAGCAGGTCAATGGCGCCTTGCTTGAGGGCTTCGAGCACTTCATCGCGGGTATCGTAGCGCCGCACCTCAACGCTGATGTTCAGCGCTTGGGCGAGCAACCCGGCATAGTCCGCCGTGATGCCTTCGATTTCGTCGTTGTTGTTGGTCAGTTCGAAGGGCCCGTAGTCGGGCGCGGAAACCCCCATCAGCAACACACGCCGCCCCCGCAACCACTGCCAGTCAGCCTCGCCCAGCGTTACGGAGTGACCATTGAGGCTGGAGTGCCCCAGCAGGCGCAGATTTTGCGGCTGATCAAGGGCACTGGCCATCATCGGCAGCAAGCCCATCAACAGCGTGATGATGAACCGTCGCATCGGCGCAAGGATCATGTCTGATCAGATCAGATGATTACGCTGTGCAAACTTGGCCATGTGGACCACAGACGACATGCGCAGCTTCTCCTTGAGTCGCGTCTTGTAGGTGCTGATGGTCTTGTGGCTGAGTAACATCTGATTGGCAATTTCGTTATTGCCCAAGCCCAGGGCCAGCATCTGCAACACTGCCAACTCGCGATCTGACAGGGCTTGCACCAGTTCCTGCTCCGTGGACTGCAGATCGTCACGGCGCACCGAACTGCTCGGCAAGCTGGGAAAGCAACTGTAGTTGGACATCACCGCTTTGATAGCCTTTTGCAGCTCATCCAGCTCACCGGTCTTGGCCACGAACCCCATGGCGCCGGCACGCATGCAACGCGCCGAAAAAAACTCCGGAAGGTACGAGGTCAGTACCAGAATCTTGCACGGCAGGCCCAACGCCTTGACCCGGCTGATCACCTCAAGCCCCCCCAGCTTCGGGATCGCCAAATCAAGAATAATCAACGCCGGACGCCCCTCTCTGGCCTTCTGCACAGCGTCCGCACCGTTGCCCGCTTCATCGATTTCGGTGAAACCTTCCAGCGTCAGCAGATGCCGGACGGTTTTACGGATAAACGGATGATCATCAACTATTAGCGCTTTAGTCATAAAACTCCCCTGAGAGGATAAGTACCCTTACACATCACACGGGACACAGGTACCTGTGAGAAATGACAGTGCCGACCAGCGGTGCTGCACCTACTCAGGACAATAACCAGGCTGTTCCTGGTCCCTTCGATTGAAACCGGCCGAACACGTACAGCCAAACCGATGCCGCCGGCTAGCTGCAAGCGCGCAACCTTAGCAACGAAATGACGTTTCATCCGAAGGGATAGTCCCAAGCGTATGTAGGACTTTTCCTCACAAAACATGACCAAGCCAGCGCCTGGTCATGCGTGAGGCGCGCCGGTTAATCAGTGGTGCTCGGGCTCCAGAAGGCCTGCACCACCAGGGTCGATGTGGAAATACGCGCTACCAGCGCATCCAGTTCATCGCCGTCTACCGAGGTCGCGACCAGGGTGGCCTCGATCTCCACCTCTTCACTGCCAAACGGCCGGACGTCAACGTCGCTCGCCGGGTAGTTGCAGCGCGCCAGCTCGGCTTCGAGCAACACCATCACCGCCTGTTGCTGGCTGCGCCGCGCGATGACATAGAGGATGTTGGTCACCTCCGCCGACACCACGTCCAGAGGCTGGCGGTTGATGTTGTTGACGATCGGCCGCAGCAGCGTGTTGGCCGCCAGTACAAACAGCGTGCCCAGCAGCGCTTCGAGGATCAGGTCGGCGCCCGCACAAGCGCCCACGGCTGCCGAGGCCCACAGGGTGGCGGCAGTGTTGAGCCCGCGCACGTTGCCCTCTTCGCGCATGATCACGCCAGCCCCCAGAAAGCCGATGCCCGAGACCACGTACGCGACCACCCGAACCGCGCCTTCAGCGCCGCCCAGCCGGTTGGCCATGTCGACAAAAATCGCCGCGCCCACGGCCACCAGCACATTGGTGCGCAAACCCGCCGTGCGCTGGCGGTACTGACGCTCGAAGCCGATCAAGCCGCCGAGGATAAACGCCGCGCTGAGGCTGACGACAGTATCGACCAAAGAATTGAGGTTGATGTTGTTGATTGCTTGCATAGGAAATCCTCCCTGTTTATTGCCAGCCAAACTGACGGATATAGATACCCTTGGCCCGCCCACCGTAAAAGGCAGGCGCGTCCGTAGCAGCCTGAATGCTTTCAGGTGCTGGTCAGCGTCGATGAGAGGGATGCAGGCAGGTGCCAGGACTGGCCGCTGCCGGAATGCCGCTTCTCGCTTTTTTCAGGCGAGACAACGGCACAGGAAGAATGCGCGTTATCTTGCCAAGGATGTGCC
Organism: Pseudomonas sp. TREG-RG-20F-10-E-6-01; assembly: GCF_022662455.1. Lineage (NCBI taxonomy): Bacteria > Pseudomonadati > Pseudomonadota > Gammaproteobacteria > Pseudomonadales > Pseudomonadaceae > Pseudomonas > Pseudomonas sp. TREG-RG-20F-10-E-6-01. The sequence continues at coordinate 29,182 of NZ_JAKNQP010000013.1, forward strand.
GGTTACTGAAACCGGCCGACAACTGTCACTCGAACAAGTACCCACTGAGGGTCTCCGCTATTGATGAAAACGCGCGGAGTTTACGCCGCGTTTTCGCGTGAGTAAACCGTAGGAAAGTTTACCGATGACCAACAGGCCGCTTCTTCAGCGCGAGTTCAGGAAGCGTTTTCCAGGCGTCATCCCGATCAAAGGTGGGAGGGAAATGGTCACTGCAGATCAGGTCTATGTACATCGGTTATGACAGCGTACCCGGCCGATCACGCTCGACCTTTTCCAGGTACTCATCCATCCGCCCACCCGCCAACGCCTTGAGCTGAATCGACACCGTATTCACCTGCCGCCCCATCGTAATTCCCTCGCGGGTGCGCACCGGCACATACCCAAGCTTGGGCCAGAACCGCTCGGCCTTGGTGTTGCCGACCACCACCGTCAGACGCAGCCATTGGGCGCCTTTGCTCGCAGCCCAGGATTCGAGATCGGCATGCAACTGTCGCGCAAGCCCGGTGCCGTGCAAACGCGTATGCACCAGCAGCAATCCGATATGCCAAACCCCGGCGGCGAGCAAATCCGCGGCAATGTTCACCACGGCGACCAACTGATCCTGCGCATCGCGGTAACCCAGCCAGTACATCCGGCTGCAGCGCCACCCTGCCGGCAAATAGCCCTGCAGTTCTTCGCGCGCTTCAGTCGGCCCGGCCGGCTCGCCATTGACCGCGATGAAATAGGCCGGCGCCTGTTCGAAAAAATGCTGCAGCTCAGCCGCATCGCTGCCATGCAATTCAACCACCCGGATGCCCGCGACGGAGCAGCCCGGCAACGCCTCAACATCAACGTCCATGTTCACTTTCCTTCAGTCATCGCGCGTCAGCACTTCCAGCAACTCGATTTCAAACCGCAGGTTGCTGTTGGGTTTGATGTGCGCGCCCATCGAACGCTCGCCATACGCCAGGTGCGCCGGTACACACAATGTGCGTACACCGCCGACGCGCATGCCCATCAAGCCCTGGTCCCAGCCTTTGATCACGCGCCCGGTGCCGATCACACACTGAAACGGCTTGCCGCGTTCCCAGGACGAATCGAACACCGTACCGTCTTCCAGGGTGCCGGTGTATTGAGTGGTGATCAGTGCGCCCTTGACCACGGTTTTACCGTCGCCCAGGCGGATGTCAGTGATCTGAAGGTCTTGGTTGCTCATGGGATGCTCGTTGAATACCAGAAGGTGGGCGTTTTCCCAGAATCACCGGCGTTTGGCAAGCACCCGCGCACGGCCCAACGGAGTGCGGACAGCAATGCCCCCCTGCCCGCTCGCAGCCATTCAAGGCGCCGGGCGCAAGCCCATGTGGAGTTGCAGCGCCTCGATCAAATGAAATTGATAGAGATAGCGCTCGTGTTGGAGCGGCTCCCACCGATCAATAAAAAAGTGCCCGCGCTCGTCCACTTGAATCGGCGTGGTGACAATGTCGCCGCTGCGCGAACGATGCACCAGCAGCGTCTGGTCGGGCGCCGGGCGCTCGATCAAAAAATGCCCGGCGTGCGTGAGGCGTGAGCGGTCGGCGGGCTTGAACGCCTCCGGCGGCTTGCGGCCGGCCACCGCCACATCAAGGGCAAAGTCACTGCGCATCGCCACCCATTCATCGGGGCGCAGGGGCCTGTTGGCCGCCTCCCATTTTCCCGCCCGCAAGCCGATAGGCTGGCCGGGCGCCACATCGTTGACATGCAGGCTGATGGCGCCCTGCAACTTTGCCAGGCCAGGCACGCCCAGGAACGTGTCGGTGTGGGTGTTGCCCATCAACGCCACCCAGCGATGCGGACCATGTGCAGCTTGATCCTGAGTGATGACCTCATTGGCAAAATAGCTGAACATCGCCGTGCGCGACGTTCCTTTATCCGGCATGCCATCGACGCAGTAACTGGCGAAGCAATCCAGCGCACGCACGCGAATCTTGTACTTGGCGGCAGTTTCGATCACCGCGGTGTAAGTGTGCGGCCCTTTATAGCCCAACATGTGCCCACGGTCCTGTATCCGCAGATAGTCCTTGAGCGCCTTGGACATCGGACTGCCTTGGTACAAGGCATCAAGGTCCGCCTGGTGCAGGTCCGTCAGCAGGTGCTCAACATAGAGCGTCTTGACCTTCATGGTCTTCAATTCCTTGATCAACAGCGCCTTGCTCGATTGCATGCTGTGCGCCTCGCCGATCAATACCCCGTTTGAATGGGCATAGGCGCGCTCGAAGAACTCACGCGCGGTGAGGCCGGGTGACAGCTGTGGCTGCGGCGCCGCAGCGGGTGGCACGTGGTCTTTGAAATGCGCGCCGGCCGCCGCGTCGAGACGTTCGCGAGTCCGCTGGAAGGCCGTGTAGGCCGGTCGAAGCGCCGGGTTGCCGGGGAAATACCGCGAATCCAGACCCTTTGGCGAATCTTTCAGCGTGCGCAATGCTTCACGCAGCGCAGAGGGCATCTCGAACACGCTGTAGCGGTGCTGCGACGGGGGCGGCAACGCCTGCGCCTGGGGTTGGGTGTAAGCGGTCTGCAGGGTGATCTTGAAATCAGCCTTGGCCAGCGCATCATCGGGAATCGAGCCGGGCGTGTCTTTCCACACCCCGACCGGCGTGCCGACGCTGACATCCTCGACACGCAGGCTCACGGCGCCGTGCAGGTCGGCCAGGCCGGGGACTTGCTCATGGGTATTCATGCGTCGGTGATCCACCAGTGCCACCCAAGCGTCGTCAGGGTTGGCCGCCACGTCGGCGGCGATCACCTTGTGGGAGTAGAAGTTGCGCAGACGGTTCTCGCGAGGCGTGAGCACCGAGGTGGTGCCCCCCGCCAATGCATCGTCCAGATAGTAGGAGGTGGACGCATCCAGCGCCCTCACCTCAATGCCGTGATCAGACGCCGCCTGCACCAGCGCCTGATAGGAATAGGCGCTGTCCTTGGGCATGCCCAACGCTTTATCGACGCTCTTGAGGTGCGTGTCGATGCTCTTCGACGCCTTGGCGGTGTGGCGTGTTTCCAGCTTGGCCCTAAACACATCGGCGGGCAGGTACTCGATGTACAGACGCCGCACGCCGTGGTCATGCAAGGCTTGCAGGGTGTCGATCAGGAACTGCTTGCTGGCAATCGAATCCACGCTCGCGCCGATCACCAGCCCTTTGCTTTCACTGAGCAGCTTATGCAGGATGACTTCATGCAGGGCGTCAGGCTCAACACTCAGTACATCGGCCCGGGGAACAATCGGGGCCAAGGCATCAAAGTAAGCGTTGGCGTCACGGGTCAGGTTGTCCACTGCCGTGCCATACGGCGCGCGCAGGTGGAACAGCTGCTTGCCCATGATGTCCCTGGCGATCTGCTCGCCATACGGGTCGGCGATGCGCGCGAAGGCCGCCTCCACGGCGCCAGGGGTCACCACATGCTCCAGGTCTTTCAACAACGCCTGCGGGGTTTCGTAACGCTCCAGCGGGCTGACGGCGACGGGCAGTTTTTCATATTTGGGTGCGCCACCCGCAACACCGGCACGCATCCACTGGCCTTGAGTATTACGATGGACCAGCCGGCCGGTGGACTGCAATTTCCCGGTTGCAGCATCCTGCCTGAGCAGCAGGAAGCGCCCCAGAGCGTCGGGCGTTTTGCGGGTCCATAACGCCTGGCCTTGGAACATCACCGCTTGCAGATCATCGAAGGCCGGCGTTGGCGCCTCCAGTTGTTTGATCAACGACAACGCTTGTTCCTGCGGCGCGGTATGCAGCAGCGGACGTATCGGCTTGCCCAACGGGCTGATCAGCGCCGGGCGCAAATCAGTGAATACCGCGCCGGCGCTATTGAGCAGGTAGCCAAGGTAGTGCCCGAAGGCTTCACCCATCTGCCCCTGGTTGTACGCGTGCAGGGCGAGCATCCCATCCTTGAAAGCCAGCGACATGCCCAGGCTCAGGCTCAGCACCGGGTAAGGCGCGGTGGCGATGGCAACGAGGGGTTCGATAACGCTCCACACCAGGTCCATGATCATGTGCGCACGGTTGACGGAGGTTGCCTCGACGTCGTCTATCTTGCGCTGCAGCTTGGCGTCGTACAGCGCCTGGCGCAGGTTGAGCACTACCGTCTCGCGACTGATCGGGTCATACCGGCCAGGGCTGGGATGGCTGCGGTCAAGGGTCTGCGGCAGCTGCTTTCTGGCGGTTTCCAGAAACCCATGCACGCGGGCCTTTGCCTGCGCGCCCACCCGCTCGGCGAGGTAACCGACCATGCCATCCACGTGTTTCAACACATAGTTGAACAGCCGCGCGTGGCGAAAGGTGACGCCATCCGGCGCATTCGGCGTGTAGAGCAGCACCGGGTCATGCCCGCGCTTGAACAGGAAGGTGTCGATCACCCATTCGCCGTCCACAAACAGCCGGTGCACCTGGTAACTTTCGCGCACCTGGTCGGAGGTATTGCCCAGGCTCTGCAGGCAGGTGTTCAGCCAGTCCAGGTCAGCCTGGGAGATGTGGCCTTGCAAGCGTGATTCGAGTGCAGCGTTGCGCATCTGCAATTGGCTGATGGCCAGCGTTGCGTTACGTCGGAACACATAGCCGGGGCTGCTGGGGCTTTGCAGGGTGTTGCGCACGTGGTCGACATAGCGCTGGCCGATCCACACGCCCCGCACCGAGCGCGACACCGCTTCAGGCGTCAAGCGGCTGAGGTCGACGCCGGCTGGGCCGGTAAAGGTCGCCGAGGTTTCAAACTTGGGGTCCAGAAACCCCACGCTGTCGTGATAACCGTCGCGCAACAATCGGGTGTACGTGACAGAGTCCGGCGTCGTAAGCCCGGGAAACGCCTGGGGGTAATGGACGTGGACCGTATTGGGGTCGACGTCCTGCGCGGCACGCCCGAGCAGCGCGTTCAGGCGAATTTTGGCCTGTTCATGCACAAAGCTCGCAAAGGTCGGGAACAGCGCCTGGCCGTGCGGATCGGCATGGTAAGTGCGCAAGGCGCCCTCGGTGTCCTGCGCCAGGCCGGTGAGCGTCTGGCGCTGCGCCTGGCTGGCCGAACTGAACCACAGCGGCGTGGCGAACGTGAGATCGTCGCCCATCGTAGCCAGCATGTGTTGCGCCAGGGCTTTGAGACCGGCGGCGTAATCGGCAACAAAGGTGAACCTGACCTCGTGGTACTCCTGCGCATGCGGTTTGAGGCTCAGGCCGGTGAGAATCCGTTGCATGGAGGGGCGAAAACGCAGCGACAGTGTACTGAGGACATACCCCTTCATGGCGGGCTGGGTGCACCAGCCAAGCAGGTGCGCCTTGCAACTGGCCTCGGTGTCAAACGCCTGGAACTGCGTCGCGCTGGGGGCCTCGGGCGTGCACAGCAACAGGCGTTTGACCTCACCCTTGGCGTCCGTCTGACGCAGCAGCCACAACCCATTGAGCTGTGCCTCATGCAGCGACACGGTAGCGGCGCTGAGGTTTTCGCCGCGGCCCTCACGCAGAGCCTGAATCAATGCGTAGTCGGCCTCGCTCAAATGGTGTTGCAACACTGCCGTGTACGCCAGGGCGTTGAGCCGGTGGTCGAACATCGATTCGATCGCCTGCTTGACCACCGGGCTGCTGTGGCTTTCGTTTAGCACCGTGGCAAACGCCAGGCGCGGTTGCAGGCGGCCCAGCAAACTCGCCAGGTAGGCCGGCGTCAGGTCCTGATACTCAGCGTCCAGCGGCGTCTGGTCATAGGTCAGCGTGGTTCTGGTGAGGAAGTCCGACCCTGGCGCCTCATCGCCCTTGTGCAACCCGCGCAAGGCCAGCAGGGTCAGGCTTTGTTGCTGCTCGTAGTCGCCCACACCCGCCACGCTACGCCCGGTGCTGACCTGCAGCAGATCGGGGTCCAGGTCGTGGATTTGCAGCTCGGCGGCCAAGTGCTCGACCACCTGATAACGCGCCAGCGCCGGCGGCGTGGCGGCCGGGCCCAGCAGGTCGAGCATCGTCGCGCGCGCCTGGTTATAGCTGGCCAGCAATTGGGCCAGCAGGGTTCGTTGCGCAGTATTGGCGCTGCGATACCAATCCGGGGCGCTGTAGCGCAAGCAGCGGTCAAGCAAGCGCTGGGCGTGCAATGCCAGGCGCGGACCGAGGTCGGGCAGCGTCGTCTGGATCGCCAGATCGAGGTCAGCCACCACCTCGCGTGCCGTGCGCCCCGGGTTCCCCACCAGGTCGAGCGCCCAGTCGATCTCCTGCTCACGCTTGGCCGTCAACGCGTCAACCGTGTGCTCGAACAGCGGCTCAGCGTCGATCGGTTCCAGCGCCAGCGACCAGATGCCGGCCGGGCCCAAGGCTTGGTAGCGTCTGGGCAGCAACGCCATGATTTCGCTGCGCCACGCCGCGTTGTCCATGGCGTTCAGCAGGTAACGGTCGAGTTCTTCCAGCGAGTTGAAGGATTCGATCCCGCGCAGCGGGTTGAACATCAGCACGTTACCCACCGATTCGCCGCCGGTCAGCGTGCTCACCTGGGGATGCTTGAGCGTGGTCAGCACAAACGCCCCGGCGAACTCAATGCGCCGCGCCTGGTAGGTAAAAGTCAGCGCATACAGGCCGGGACGAAACGCCGGACCCAGCGAGATTTGCGTGATCTGGCGCGCCATCTCCGGGTGCAGCAGCCGGTCGTTGAGGTCACGCTGTGCCTCCTGTTCCAACGCGGTAATGCCCGCTTCGTTGCTGAGGAAACTGCGCAGCCCCTTGCCGTTGATCACGCTGTGCCCTTGCATCGCTTGCACTTGAGCGTTCAACTCGCGCCGCAGACGCGCCAGCAATGCCTTGCCGTCGGCATGCTGCAGGTCGGCGGTTTCCAGGGGCTGGTACAGCGCACGCAGCGTGGCGGCGAGCGCCTCGCAGTGGCTTCGTAGCGTGCGGTGCAAACGCTGCAAATAAGCCTGCTCGGCGCCGACAGGTTGCTCGGGCAACAGCGGCGCCGGCTGCTCGAACACGTGATGGCCGATCTGGTTGAGGTAACCCTTGATCTCGCTGAAAGAAGGAACGGGTGTGGCAGAAATGGCGGTGCTCATTGGTCGTGGCTCCATGCGATGAAAGAGTCATCAGCATGGAGAACGGCCGGTACGCGCGGTGTTAGATAGATAGTGGCGAGGGCGCGTGTTCCCGCGCCACGGTTATATCGTTGAGCCTTGTCTGAGTGGCAGGGCCGCGGCAGGCTTTACAGCCAATGCCAGAACCGGCTCCAGAAGCCCCGCCCCAAATCATCCTTGCAGCCTGCATATTGCGCCGCATACATCTGCGAGCGCGCCTGCACTTTGCTGGCCACTGGCGGCAGCCAGGCTTTGGCGGCGTAAGTGCGCTGGCGGTAACCGCCCCAGCCTTCGTGATAGTTCAGGTACTGGCCGTAGGCGTCGTATTTGTACACGCCGTTGATGGTGTAGGTCTTGTCCATGTACCAGCCGACAAAATCGATAGCGTCGTCGAAGTCCTGGCGACTGGCGCCGCTGCGGCCCGTGCTTTTGCGGTAGTCGTTCCACACTTCATCCTTGGCCTGGGCATAGCCGGCGGCAGTAGAGACGCGGCCCCAGGGGATGATCCACAGCAGGTATTTGCGCGGCGCCAGGGCGTCCTGATGGAAACCGGACTCCTGGTACAGGATCGCGAACGGCACCTGGATCGGCACACCCCAGCGCTTTTGCGTGACTTTGGCGGCGTCGTACCAGTCGCCCTTTTCACGGAAGATGCCGCACAGGTCATTCGGCGTGCGTGGCGGCGAGGTGCCGCACGCCGCCAGCATTGAGGTGAGGAGTAACAGTCCGACGGCTTTGCCTGCGCTCAAGGGGCACCTTTGCGTGATTCGCGTAAAAGGCCGCTATTTTACGCATTCATTCAGGCACATAGGTTATCGGCTTCGCTCTGTGACCTGTGGGAGCGGACTACACCTGGCCCACAGCAGTGATGTTGTCGCGAATGTTCATGAATGCGCCTCGGCAAATTCCACCGGCCCACCCAGCCAGCACCCTTGAACCTACCCCGCCGCGTCCCGGCGAAACCGCAGGGAAATCTGCGACGGCCGGATCATGCGCAGAATCGGGCCATGAAAGATTGGCAATCGAACTGAAGGAACCCAATCAACTGTGGGGGCAAGTGTGACCCAGGCATGTCAGCCGCGCCGCCACTCATCCGGCGACCTACCCAGCACACACCGAAACACATGGGCCAGGTGCGACGGTGATTCATAGCCGACGCTGTTGGCGGTCTCCAGAACCGACATGCGCGTATGCCGCAGCAGTGAGTGATGAGGAAGAATGGCTGCGTTGCGGCGGCACGCACACGAACTGGCGGTCGAGCACCGACGTGCTGCGCCCGCTGTCTTCGTCCTTGAAGCCCAACACGCCATGCTCAGGCACTGCACGGGAATGGAGCGCTGACACTCGCATGTTTGGTGTCAGTGAAAAGCGGCGTCCCTGCCGCTGACACGGTTAAGCCAAAGGTACGCGGCGTGTGGTCAACGCCGTGCGGCCGACGAAGAAGCTCAGGGCCGCACCCAACAGCAGCATGGCCAGGGTGCTCCAGGCTGCACGCGAGAGCTGTTTGGCGGCGACTTCGCCCGCTTCACGGGCCTTCTGCTCGGCCTGTTGCTTGAGCTCATCGACCTTCTGCATGGCTTGCTGATAAGCCTGCGCATAGTTGTCGACGATTTGCGTGGCTTGCTCTTTGCTCTTGCCGGTACGAGCCGCAACGATGTTGACCAGCGCGTCTTTATCCGCCGCATTCAACGCAGGTTCACCGGAGGCTTTCACGCGCTCGAACCACTGCTTGAGCTGATCACCGGCCTGGGCCGGGTTGGTCGCGGCATCCGTGGCCGTTTGCTTGCCATCGGCGGCAGCCTGGTCGGTTTTCTGCTCGACATTGGCCGGGTCCAGTTCAGGCTTGCCACTTTGCTTGAGCAAGGTGTCGAGTTGGCCTTGCAGGCTGTTCCAATCCAGGTGGATGCCCTGCTCGTCCAGCTGCTGCTTGACGCTGTCGCTGATGCCTGGCGCTGCGGCGGCGATGCCGCTGCCGGCAGCCGACAGGCCTTTGCCGACAACATTGCCTGCCGTGCCCACCACACTTGACGCCAGCGCCGCCAGCAGCCAGGTGGTGAACAGCGTGGTCAGCGTCCAGGTCAGCACGCCATGCAAGCCGCCGCGATCCGGCGCGGTACGCCCCGCCACAAACGCACCGACGGCAATGGCGACCAGCGTCGACACGAACAGCCAGATCCCGGCGCCCGTGCCGAAGCCACGCAACGGGTTACCGGCTTGCATCGGGTCGACCGCGCTCGCGCCGATGGCCGTGCCCAGCACGCTGAGCACCAGGTAGGTCACCAGGGCAATTGCACTACCGGCCAGCACAGAGCTCCAGGACACGCGAAACGGTGAACGATTGGTTTCATAGACAGTGGTCATGATTAATCCTTTGAGTGGTTGACCGTTTTAGTCTGGCGAGCGCAGGGACGGCCGTCCTCGCGCAAATGCACCAGGCTTTCTGGTGCATTCGCACCCCGCACCGGGCTATTTCTCTGCACTATCCTCGAGCCCAAGTGTCGTAATTGCCATGCGCCCATACCCCGGAGAGACCATGACCCAGGACGTTCTTGCCAAAGAAACCAACCGCCGCCAATTGCAGCAGATCATCTCCGGACTGTCCGACGGCGTGATCCTGGCCGAGGTTGACCAGACCATCCTGTGGGCCAACGAAGCGGCGTTGACCATGCACGGGGTCAGCGAGGTCGAGGCGTTGGGTGTCAATACTGCGCAATACGCCAAGCGGTTCGCGCTGCGCTATCGCAACAACCATCCGCTGCCGTTGGACAGCTACCCGCTCAGCCGCGTGGCCGCCGGTGAAGAGTTCAGCGATGTGGTGGTAGAAGTCACCCCCGCCGCCGACGAAAACCGCAGCTGGGTGCACCGCTTGCGCAGCCTGGTGCTGACCGACACTCAGGGCGAACCCGAGCTGCTGGTGCTGATCCTCAGCGACGCCACCGAGTGGGCCAGCGCCGAGCAGCGCTTTGAGAAAACCTTCAACGCCAACCCGGCGCCCGCCGTGATCTGCCGCTTGAGCGACCTGCGCTATATCAAGGTCAACCAGGGTTTTCTGGAAATGACCGGCTACAGCCGCGATCAGGTCATCGGTCGCTCGGTGTATGAACTGGACGTGCTGGAGCAGGCCGAGCGCAAGGACCTGGCCGTCCAGCGCCTGGGCGAAGGTGCAACCATCCCGCAGATGCAGGCCGAGCTGCGCCTGCCCGAAGGCGGCAGCAAGCTGGTGATCGTCGCGGGCCAGCCGCTGGACATGAACGAGGAAGACTGCATGCTGTTTTCCTTCACCGACCTGGAGCCAAGGCGCAAGGCGGAAATTGCCCTGCGCCAGAGCGAGGAGCGCTTTGCCAAATCGTTCCGTCTGACGCCGGTGCCGACCCTGGTGTGCAGCGCCGCCAACCGGCAGGTGGTGGATATCAACGAAGCGTTCATGAACATCACGGGCTACACCAGTGAAGAGCTGATCGGCAAGACCATCGACGAGATTCACTTCATCGACAGTCCCCAGGCAGGCGCGCAACTGTTTGCGACGCTGGAAAAAGCCGGCAACCTCGACGGCCTGGACCTCAAGGTGCGCAAAAAAGGCAGCGAGGTGATCGATTGCGTGGTCTCCGCCGACACCGTGCTGATCCAGGATGTGCCGTGCTATTTGCTGGTGATGATGAACATCACCGAACGCAAACGCTCAGAGCTGGAGTTGGTGGCGGCCATCGAGGAAGTGATGCAGGACGCCTCCTGGTTCAGCCAGACGCTGATCGAGAAACTGGCCAACGCCAAGAGCGTCAACAGCCCCAACTTGCCGAACGTGGCCTTCACCGACCTGACGGCCCGTGAACGCGATGTGCTGGGTTTGATCTGCGAAGGCCTGGCCGACAAGGAGATTGCCTCGCGCCTGAAACTGGCGCCGAACACCGTGCGTAACCATGTGGCCACGGTGTACTCCAAGCTTGGGGTGCATAGCCGCAGTGCGGCGATCGTCTGGGCCCGTGAACGCGGGCTGTTTGCCGGGGAATTACGGGTAAAAAGCAAAAAATAAAGTGCAAATGCACTAGTACGACCGGTGCAAATTCGCCTTATTTGCGCATAACGAGGTGCTTAACCTTGAAGGGTGGGCACAGGGCTTTGAGTCCCGTGCCGTATTGGTTTGATCTCTTGAAGGAATGCACTATGAAAAGCGAACAAGTCAAAGGCGCCGTCGAGAAAGTTGCAGGCAAGGCCCAGGGTTTTCTTGGCGACCTGACCGGTGATGAGCACTTGCAAGCCGAAGGCGTTGCGCGCCAGGCCGCCGGGCAACTGCAGCAGACCTATGGCGACGCGCTGGATACAGTCAGTGATTTCGCCCGCAATAAACCGCTGGCTACCGTCGCCGTTGTCGCCGGTGCAGGCCTGCTGGTAGGCCTGTTGCTGCGCCGTCGTTGAGGAGCCTGAGCAAGATGTTCACCCTTTCTCAATTGCGTAATTGCATCGAAGAAGGCCTGTCGCCGCTGACCTGCGAGTTCACCTTGTGCCGGGACGCTTCATTGACCCTCAAGGTGTTCGACGCCCAAACCGGCCGGGTCGACCTGGTGGTGACCGGGATCAGCACCAATCGGCTGCAGACCCCGCAGGAAGTGGAAAAGATGGTGGAAGAGTTGCGCTACGAATTGCAAAGCAACAACGTCGGCAAGCTTACGTTGGATGATTTGCCTTTAGCGACGCACCCATGAAATAGAACACCCCGCCACCGACGGTAAACGCCCCCAGCATGTAAAACATGTAGTGGGCCGGCAGGCTGGCCAACACCAGCCCACACAACACCGGCCCCAGCGCGGCGCCCAGGTTGGACAGGTTCTGTGCCCCGTAATACATGCCGCGCAGGTGGTCAGGGGCAATTCGGTCGATAAACATGTACTCGGCCGGAAACACGATAATCTCCCCCACGGTAAATACCGCCATCGCCAGCACCCACCACAGCACGCTGGTGGCCAAGGCAAACCCAATCACACCCAGCATAAACATGCCCAGGCCAGCGATCAGCCACTGGCTCAGGTGGCGGTGCGAGATGCGCCGGCCAATCACATACTGCAAGGCAATCACCAGGACGGCGTTGGTGGTGAGCACGGCGCTGATCACGGTGTAGGTATATTGCGCGGTGGTAGTTGTCACCAGGTACTGCGACAGATACGCCGTGAACTGACCGAACACCACTGCACTGAGCACGCCACCCAAGGTGAAACACACCAGGCGATGGTCGCTGAGCAGCACACGGCCGACAGCGAGAAACGCCAGCGGTTTGTGCGTGGCATCGACGCTGGTCAGGCTGCGATCACCCCAGCGCCAGTACAGCAGGAAAAACCCCAGGCCCAGCAGCGCCGAGAGGACGAAAGGCAAGCTGATATCCACCTTGGCCACCATCGCGCCAAAAAACGGGCCGACGGCATAGCCGATATTGGTCAGGGTGTACTTGATGGAAAACACTTCGCTGCGCGCGTCTTCGGGCAGCAAGCTGGCGAAGCCGGCCTTGATGGCGATGTCGATGACGGCATAGGCCAGGTTGATCAGGATCAGGCAGCTGTAGAACAGCCAGATGCCCTGAGCCACGACGGTGCCGATAAACCCCAGCACAAACAGCGCGCTCAAGCCCAACAACAGCCTGTAGCTGTTCACGCGGTCCACCAGAAAGCCGCCATACACGCTGAGCAATGAGCCGACAATCAGCGAACTGCCGATCACCAACCCGACCTGAGTGATGTCGAGGCCGAAGTGACGGGTGAGGTAAATCACCAGGTAGGGAAAGGTAATGGCCTTGGCCAACGTCAGCAGTAACGTGGCGGACAGCAACAGGTTAACGGTGCGCGGGTAGTTTCTGATGGTGGCAAGCATCCTGCTCTCATCCGTTTGAGGTAACGCGACCTGTAGGGTCGGTTACCTTAACGCAAGAGCAGGCAAAAAAGACCGGTCATTTCTTGACGGGCGTGATCTCGAGAATCGTGCCGTTGGTGGTTTTGAGCAGCACGAACTTGTCACCCACGCGGGCCCATTGGCTGTCTTCTTCGGGTTGCTTGAGGCCGCGTTTCTTCCAGTCGCTGACCGCCGACTCCTTGCGCATCAGCATGTCCGGGGCGCGGTCGCCTTCTTTCAAATCGCGTGCGTTGATGCTCGAAGGCTTCACCGTTTCCTGCGGGGTATCACCGGCCTGCACGACAAAGCTGGCGGTGGACAGGCCCGCGGTCAGCAACAGGCAAGCAGCTAGGGTTTTGGACTTCATGGGTGCTCCTTCAATGAATGATGCGTACCCAGGTTCGGACCGCAGGCGCGCGGAATCATTCAGCCCGCCTTCAATCCTTGTGGCGAGGGTTTACACCGGCGTGCCTTGATGGAACACCATCCGCCACTGCCCTTCTTCCTGCCGCCACACTGAACTGCGCAACGATTCCCCGACGCCTTCGCGGTAACCGCGATAAGTCACCAGCGCCACCCCGTCACTGAGTGCTTTCACCGCAAACTCCATCATGCGGCGCGCACTGAAAGCCTCATCCTGCAACCCGGCAATCACTTCGGCCTTACTGCCCCAGACATTGCCACTGGCGCCAAATTCGACAAAGTCATCCGCCAGCAAACGTTCAAGCTGCGCGGCATCGCTGCGTGTAGTGCTCTGCTGCAGCGCCTGCTCTAACGAAAACAGATGCGCTTCAAGATCCATCAGCCTTGCCCCCATGAAATTAATCCTGTAATTTTTCATGAAATTTCTCGACATAAATTTCATGACCCAACAACAAGAACTCGCCACCCTGGCCGCGCTGATCCACGACCTGCGCAAACACAAGAAACTCACCCTGGCGCAACTTGCGCAAAAAATCGAGCGCTCGGTGGGTTTCCTGTCACAGGTCGAACGTGGCCTGTCGCGCCCCACCGTGGCGGACTTGACCGCCATCAGCCACGCCCTCGACGTGCCCACCACCTACTTCTACAGCCTGCCCAAACCCAAGGCGGTGGACTGGGTCACGCGCCCCAACGAGCGGCGCACGGTGTATTACGCCAATGGCATCACCGACATTCTGGTCTCGCCGAGCATGAACGGCGCCTTTTCGATGCTCGACAGCCTGCTCGCGCCCGGTGCCAACAGCGGTGAACACACCATGAGCGACCGCGCCGAGCAGGCCGGTTTTGTGCTGGAGGGCGAGTTGACGCTGTGGGTGGAAGGCGAGCCGGACTCGGTCACCCTTGGCGCTGGCGACAGCTTCCACCTGGCCAGTTTCGCCCATTGCCGTTACGCCAACCTGACTGACCTGCCCGCCCGCGTGCTGTGGGTTTACAACTAGGAGCAACACCTGTGAAAAACCAGTCTTCCACGTTGCTGGCCGAAGTACGGAGCTTTCGCCAGAACCACCCCGAGGTGCGTTATGTCGACCTGATCGCCCTGGACATTCCGGGGCACTTCTACGGCAAGCGCTACCCGGTGGACATGCTGGAAAAAGTCGCCGCCGGCAGCCCGCTGAAGCTGCCGCAAAACGCCGTGCTGCTCGGCGCGCAGGGCGGGCTGTTCAAGATTGGTGATTATTGCTTCCACGACGGCGATCCGGACGCCAACCGCCGTCTGGTGCCAGGCACGCTCAAGCCGGTGAGTTGGGAGTCGCAGCCGCTGGGGCAGATGCTGATCACCTCGGACGGCACCGAGGCACCGATCGAGTTCGAACCGCGCGAAGTGCTGGCCAAGGTGCTCGAACGCCTGCAGCACAAGGGCATTCATCCGGTGATGGCCTTCGAATTGGAGTTCTACCTGTTCGACAAAAAACTCGACAACGGCCTGCCGCAATTCGCCCGCGACCCGCTGAGCGAGGACGCCGATGACCAGCCCAACTTGCATATCGAGCGGCTGTCGCGCTTCAGCGAGGTGCTCGACGACATGGCGCAAACCGCCAAGGACCAGGGCATCGACATCACGGTGATCACCGCCGAAATCGGCCCGGGCCAGTTCGAAATCAATTTCGGCCACCTCGATGACGGCCTGCGCGCCGCCGACTGGGCCGCCCTGTTCTGCCGCAGCACGCGTGGCGTGGCGCTCAAGCACGGTTACCGTGCCAGCTTCATGGCCAAGCCTTACCTGCAATTTCCCGGCAGCGGCATGCATGTGCATGTCAGCCTCTACGACGCGGCGGGCAATAATCTGCTCGCCGCGCACCAGCAACAACCGCTGCGCCATGCCGTGGCCGGGTGCCTGGAATTGCTGCCGCACTGCATGCCGATCTTCTCGCCCAACCACAACGCCTTCCGCCGCCTGGGTGGCACGGTCAACGCAGCGACCCGTGCCAGCTGGGGCTTTGAAGACCGCGATGCGTGCGTGCGCATTCCCGAGTCAGACCCGCGCAACCTGCGCATCGAGCACCGCCTGGCCAGTGCGGATGCCAACCCGTATCTGGTTCTGGCGGCGATCCTGGCAGGGCTTGAGCATGGCCTTGAAGCCAGGCAAGAACCCATCGCGCCCTTGAACGAAGACCGCCTCAGCGGCACCGAATTTCCCCTTGAGATGCTCGACGCCGTGCGCGCCATGCAACATCAGCCGGTGGTGCGCGATAAGCTCGGCGCAGAATTTGTCGACGTGTATTGCGAGAACAAACGCCAGGACCATCTGGCTTTTCAACACGAGATCAACGCGCGGGAATACCGCTGGTTTCTCTAACACTCAGGAAGCACCGATGCCCGAGCAAAGTGCGCCAGCCCTCAAGGAAATCTTCAACGCCGAACGCCTGCAGCACATCGCCCGCGAGATGTCGGCGGTGTACCCGGCGTTCGACGCCAAGGGTTTTCTCAAGCACGCCAAGGCCGGGCTTGCCGAGTTGTCGGTGATGCAGCGCGTGGCGCGGGTCAGCGACAGCCTGCACGCCGTGATTGCGCTGGATTACGCGCAAACGCTCACGCTGCTTTACGCCCTTGCCCCGCGCCTGAACAGCGCGTTTGTCTGCCTGTGCCTGCCGCACTACGTGGCAACTTACGGCCAGGGTGACTTCAGGCGGTCCATGGCCGCGCTGAAGTACTTCACCACTTTTGGCTCTGCCGAATTTGCCATCCGCCCTTTCTTGCTGAACGACTGCCAGCGCACCCTGGCGGTCATGCAGCAATGGTCGCTGGATGCCAACGAACACGTGCGCCGCCTGGCCAGCGAAGGCTCGCGCCCTCGCCTGCCGTGGTCTTTTCGCCTGGCCGAGGTGCAGGCCAACCCCGAACTGTGCGCGCCGATCCTCGACAACCTCAACGCCGACAGCAGCCTGTACGTGCGCAAGTCGGTGGCCAACCACCTCAACGACATCACCAAGGACCATCCGGAATGGGTACTCGGCCTGATCGAAGGCTGGAACCTGGACAACCCGCACACCGCCTGGATCGCCCGCCACGCCTTACGCAACCTGATCAAGCAAGGCAACACCCGCGCACTGACGATCATCGGCGCCGGGGCCAAGGCCGAGGTGAAGATGCATCACCTGGCCGTCACGCCAGCCGTGATCAACATGGGGGAACGGATCACGCTGTCATTCAGCCTCGAATCCACCGCGGCCGCCCCACAAAAACTGGTGGTGGATTACGCCATCGACTATGTAAAAAGCGCCGGCCACAGTGCGGCCAAGGTGTTCAAGCTCAAGGCATTCACCTTGGACGCGGGCGAACACCACAGCATTCGGCGCGAACACCCTATTCGTGAACTGACCACGCGCAAGCACTACCCGGGCACGCATCGGGTGCGTTTGCTCGTCAACGGCGAGCAGCTCGGCAGCGCGGAGTTTGAACTGCGAAAGCCTTGACTCAAATCAAGCAAAAGGCTCTAGCACGGGCCTTTCAGCCAGATAAATTGTCGAACAATCCTGGTTTTTGTTGTTGCGATCCATTATCATCCGGCGCCTTCTCACTGCCCGTTGGGCAGTTGTTTCAATGTGTCACCCGAGGCGCCAATGCACCGTTTTCCGTTTCACCGCTCTTTGATTGTCATCAGCCTGGGGCTGGTTACCCATTCTGTTAACGCCGCCCTGCAACCCATGGCCGAAGCCCCGCTGGCCAGTGACACCGAGCTGCATTGCCACTTCAACCGCGACGCCAGCACCGACTGCACCACCACCCAGCACTACACGATCCTCACACCCAACGGCCGCGAAATGCTCTCGCGCATTGACTTCGATTACGCCGAAGGCGACACCTTCGAGGTCATAAGCGCGCAGTCCACCCAGCCTGGCGCCAAGCCGGTCGCACTGGACGCCGCACAAATCGACACCCGCACCGCGCCCAACCCGGACCAGGGTTTCAGCCGCGACAAGCAGACCTCCCTGGCCTTCCCGAACCTGCGCGTGGGCACACAGATTCGCTACACCGTGCGCGAACATCTCGCCGCCAAGCCGCTGGTGAGTCAGTTTCACTATGCCCTCACCTTCGGCCCCAGCGCGTTCCGTCGCGACCACGTCAAGGCGCGCTTTACCGCCGAACGGCCGATTCAGTGGCGCAGTGAGCTGTTCGACGGTTTCACCGTAACCCCGTCGGCCAATGGCAAGACGTTGGACGTGGTGCAAAAAGCCCCGACCTACCTCAACTACATCAACGAATCGTCCAGCGCTGCGCTACAGCGCATTCCGCGCCTGGAAGCGGGCAGCACCTTGGATCGCCAGGCGTACTTCGGTGATTTCGCTCAGCGCTACAACCAGATACTTGCCGCCAGGCTGCCTGCGCAAGCCGCCGCCGCTGTGGCCGCGGCCAGTGGCCTGGCGCCGGCGGAACAGGTCGCCGCGCTGATGCAGCACATCAACGATCACTACCGCTACCTGGGCGACTGGCGCGCGACAGAGCGTGGCTACGTGCCGTTCAACCTCGCGGAAATCGAGCAGCACGGCTACGGCGATTGCAAAGACCTCGCGATCCTGCTGACGGCGATGCTCAAGGCCAGCGGCATCAAGGCTGAAACCGCCTGGGTTAGCCGCGGCGACGTGGCGTACGCCTTGTTGATCCCCGGCACCAACGCACCGAACCACGCGATCGTGCGCGCCGAAGTGGACGGCCAGGTCTGGTGGCTCGACCCGACCAACCCGGTGTTTGCCCCAGGCCAGACCTTGCCCGACATCCAGGACCGCTGGGTGCTGGTCAACAACGCTCAGGGGCTGGTGCGCGAAGAACAGATCCCGCTGGAGCGCCCCGAAACTACTCTGCGTCTGGACAAAGAGGTGCACTTTGACAAACAGGGCAATGGTGCCACCCAGGCGACCATCACCTTCGGCCGCCTGCCGCTGATGCAAATGAGCGTGGCTGACCGCCAACAAGGCACCACCGCCACCGACCAGAACCTCTGCGCGCATTTTGGCAACGAGACCAGCGACTGCCAGATCACCCGCCAACCCACGACCTTTGTGGTGCACGACGGCTACACCGTCCGCGCCACCCTGAACGACCAGCGTGCCCTGGAAAAACTCGCGAATGACTACGTCTATACCGATGAGTCACTCAAAGGGCGCTGGGATGGCTTCATCAACTACCGCCGTCACCATCAACAGGCCGACCTGTACCTGGGCAACCCGCAGACCTACGACTACAGCTTCACGCTGACCGGCGGCAAGATGGAAAAAGCCATCCCCGGCTGCCAGGTGCGCTCGCCTTGGTACGACCTGGACCTGGACGGCAAGCGTACGGACGACGGGCTGCGGTATCACTATCGCCTGAGCCAGAAAACGCGTTGGCTGACTCACGCCGAGGTCGCCAGCGAAGCGTTTGGCAAAATGATTGACGAGGCGCGGGCGTGTGCCGAGCAGGTGCATCAGGTGGTGAAGCTCTGAAGGCAGCGTCAACGCAATTCAATGTGGAAACTGGCTTGTGTGGGAGCTGGCTTGCCTGCGATGGCAGCAACTGGTTATGCCTGATCTACCGAGGCGTCTGCATCGCAGGCAAGCCAGCGCCCACATTTGGATCTCATGCCATCTGAGGGATGCCGTGTTGCAGGCTGATCCGGTTTCTTCAGCTGGATTCGCCGAGCAGCAACCCCTGCTCCCTTGCGCACAACTCCACCACGTAATCCCACAACACCCGCAGCCGCACTGACTTGTGCAGCTCCCGGCGCGAGCTGATCCAGTAGCTGCGCTGAATGCCCTCCGCCGGCAGCAGCGCCACCAGGTCCGGGTCACCCGCCGCCATAAAGCACGGCAACACAGCGATGCCCAACCCCGAGCGCGCCGCCTGGTGCTGGGCGATCACGCTGGTGCTGTGGAACACCACTTTGGGGTTGCGGCAGAAGCTGCTGAGAAATTTGAGTTCCTGGCTGAACAGCAGGTCATCGACGTAATCGATCCATGCATGCACGGCGAGGTCTTCGCGCTTTTCAATCGGCGGGTTGCGGTCCAGATACGCGCGGCTGGCGTACAGCGCGAGGCGGTAGTCGGTGAGTTTGCGCGTGACAAGTTGGTCGACGCTGGGGCGTTCGAGGTGAATGCTGATTTCCGCTTCCCGGTTAAGAATGCTGACGAAGCGCGGCACGGCCACCAGTTCGACTTCCAAACCTGGGTAGCGGTCAAACAGCCCACCCATGCGGCTGGCAAGAAACATCACGCCCAACCCTTCGGCCACGCCGAGGCGGATCTTGCCCAGGGGCGCGGCGGAATGGGTGAGTTCGTCTTCGGCCAGCAACGCGACGTTTTCCATGGCCTCGGCGTGTTTGAGCAAGGCTTCACCGGACGGCGTCAGCTCGTAGCCCTGCGCGTGCTGCACAAAAAGCGCAGTCCCCAGGCTCTTTTCGATGGCCTCGATATGCCGGGCGACGGTGGCGTGCGTGGTTTTCAGGCGCTGGGCCGCGGTGAGCAAGCGGCCGCTGCGTTGCAATTCGAGAAAAAACCGCAGGTCATTCCAGTCGAACATATCGCCTCCCTTGCGTGGACAGTCAGCAGCTGCGCTCATCGCAGCGGCTATAGGCACTGTTTAAAAACGCACAGCAGCTGGGTAAAAACTAACATTTTTAAGACGAAAACTAACAACTAGGATGGAGCCAATAAGAAAAACAAGCGAGACCTCAGATGCCCATTGCAGCTGCTGAATACGATTACGTGGTAGTAGGCGCCGGCCCCGCAGGCTGCCTGCTGGCCAATCGACTGTCCGCCAACCCCGCCCACCGCGTGCTGCTGCTCGAAGCTGGCGGCCGCGACAATTACCCCTGGATCCATATTCCCGTCGGCTACCTGTTCTGCATCGGTAACCCGCGCACCGACTGGTGCTTCAAGACCGAAGCCCAGGAAGGCCTGCAAGGCCGTGCGTTGAGTTACCCGCGCGGCAAGGTGCTGGGCGGCTGCTCGTCGATCAACGGCATGATCTACATGCGCGGTCAGGCCCAGGATTACGACCGCTGGGCCGCCGAGGGCAACCCGGGCTGGGCCTGGAAAGACGTGCTGCCACTGTTCAAGCAAAGCGAAAACCACTTCGCCGGCAGTTCGGAATTTCACAGCGACGGCGGTGAGTGGCGCGTTGAGCAACAGCGCCTGCACTGGCCGATCCTGGATGCCTTTCGCGATGCTGCGGCGCAAAGCGGCATCGCGCCGATCAGCGATTTCAACCGGGGCGATAACGAGGGCTGCGGCTACTTCCAGGTCAATCAGAAGGCTGGCGTGCGCTGGAATGCGGCCAAGGCGTTTCTCAAGCCGATCCGCCAGCGGCCCAATCTCACCGTGCTGACCGAGGTCGAAGTGGACCGCGTGGTGCTGGAAAACGGCCGAGCCTCCCAGGTGCTCGGGCGTCAGAACGGCCAGCAGATGAGCTGGAAAGCGCGCAAGGAAATCGTGCTGTGCGCCGGCTCCGTGGGCTCGCCGGGCATCCTGCAACGCTCGGGGATCGGCCCTTCCAATGTGCTCAAACCATTGGGCATCGACGTGGTACATGAACTGCCCGGCGTGGGCGGCAACCTGCAGGATCACCTGCAACTGCGCCTGATCTACAAACTGGAAAACGCGCGCACCCTGAACCAGATCGCGGGCACCCTGTTGGGCAAAATGGGCATGGGCCTGCGCTACCTGTATGACCGCAGCGGCCCGCTGTCGATGGCGCCCAGCCAGCTCGGCGCGTTTGCCCGCTCCGGCCCGGAACAGACCTCGGCCAACCTTGAATACCATGTGCAGCCGCTGTCACTGGAGCGTTTTGGCGAACCGTTGCATGCGTTCCCGGCGTTTACCGCTTCGGTCTGCGACCTGCGCCCGCAAAGCCGCGGCCGTATTGACATCCGTTCGGCCAACCCGGCAGATGCGCCGTTGATTCGGCCCAACTACCTCAGCCATCCGCAGGATTTGCGCGTGGCCGCCGACGCGATTCGCCTGACCCGCCGCATCGTCGCCGCGCCAGCCTTGAGCCAGTTCAAGCCGGTGGAATACCTGCCCGGCGATTCATTGCAGACCGAAGCGGAACTGCACGAAGCCGCCGCGCGTATCGGCACGACGATTTTCCATCCGGTAGGCACCTGCCGCATGGGCGGCGACAAAGACGCCGTGGTCGATGCCCAACTGCGCGTACATGGCGTGCCGGGTTTGCGCATCGCCGATGCCTCGGTGATGCCACGCATCACGTCGGGTAACACCTGCTCACCTACACTGATGATTGCGGAGAAGGCTGCGCAGTTGATCCTTTCGCCGAACACAAGGAATCTTGCCCCGGAAAGAGAAATGACCACACCCGCGTGACCTGCAGGCGTCCGGCTGGCCGGCGCCTGCACAGAGACAACCGGCGCCGAGGTTGGCGCCGACAGTGGAACAACAATAAATAATCACTGTGAGGGTTACCCGATGTCAGAACATGCTCAACCCCTGGGCTCGGCCGTTCGTGCGAGCACCGGCAGCGAATCAAGAAAAGTCATCTTCGCCTCGTCTCTGGGGACGGTGTTCGAGTGGTATGACTTTTTCCTCTACGGCGCTCTGGCGGCCGTGATCAGCAAACAGTTCTTTGCCGGGGTCAATGACACCACGGCGTTCATCTTTGCCTTGATGGCCTTTGCGGCCGGCTTCGTGGTGCGGCCGTTCGGCGCGCTGGTATTTGGTCGCCTGGGTGACATGATCGGACGCAAGTACACCTTTCTCGTCACCATCATCCTGATGGGCGTGGCCACATTTTGTGTCGGGCTGCTGCCGACCTACGCCAGCATCGGCATTGCCGCGCCGGTCATCCTGATCGTACTGCGCATGTTGCAAGGCCTGGCGTTGGGCGGTGAGTACGGCGGCGCAGCCACCTATGTGGCCGAGCACGCGCCGGCCGGCAAACGCGGCCTGCACACCAGCTGGATTCAATCCACCGCCACCCTCGGCCTGCTGCTGTCGCTGCTGGTGGTGCTGGCTTGCCGTTACTTCACCGGCGACCAGTTTGAAGTGTGGGGCTGGCGGATTCCGTTCCTGTTTTCCATCGTGCTGCTGGGCATTTCCACCTGGATCCGCATGAGCCTGCACGAGTCGCCGGCGTTTTTGAAAATGAAAGAGGAAGGCAAGGCCAGCAAATCGCCGATCCGCGAGTCCTTCGGCAAATGGGAAAACCTCAAAGTGGTGCTGATCGCGCTGTTCAGCATCAACGGCGGGCAAGCAGTGACGTTCTACGCGGCGCAGTTCTATGTGCTGTTCTTCCTCACCCAATTCCTGAAAATGGACCCGGCGCTGGCCAACATGCTGCTGATTATCAGCGTGGTGATCGGCGCGCCGTTCTTTATTCTGTTTGGCTGGCTGTCTGACAAAATCGGGCGCAAACCGGTGCTGATGCTCGGTCTGCTGCTGGCTACCGCCCTGTACTTCCCGATCTTCAAGGGCCTGGCGCATTACACCAACCCGGCGATGGACCAGGCCAGCCATCAGGCGCCGATTATCGTGCTGGCCGACCCGGCCACGTGCACCTTTCAGTTCGACCCGGTGGGCAAGGCGCGCTTTGACAGCCCGTGCGACAAGGTCAAGACCTTCCTGGTCAAGCAAGGCTTGCCGTACAGCAGTTCTGCGGCCCCGGCCGGCAGCCCGGTGCAGGTAAGCGTGGGTGACGTGCGCATCGACGGTTTCGACGAAGCGGCCCTGCGCGGTGCGGTGACACTCGCCGGCTACCCGTCTTCAGCGGATGTGGCTCAGGTCAACAAGGTCATGGTGGTGGTGCTGATCGTGGTGCTGATCCTGATCGCCGCCATGTGCTACGGCCCACTGGCAGCGTTGATGGTGGAACTGTTCCCGACGCGTATCCGCTACACCTCGATGTCGCTGCCCTATCACATCGGTAACGGCTGGTTTGGCGGCTTCCTGCCGACTGTGTCATTTGCCCTGGTGGTGTACACCGGCGACATTTTCTATGGCCTGTGGTACCCGGTGGTGGTGACTGGCGTGAGTCTGATCGTGGGGTTGTTCTGCCTCAAAGAAACCCGAAACGTGGACATCAATAGCAACTGATCTTCAAGACGCCTAAGACCCCTTGTGGGAGCGGGCTTGCCCGCGAAGGCGGTGTGCCAGTCGACACATTCGTTGACTGATCCACCGCTTTCGCGAGCAAGCCCGCTCCCACTTTTGATTTGTGGCACTCACACACTTTGCTGTACATCCATACAGATAATGGTTGCTCAAATCCCTCTGACTCAGCATCCTGCAAGGCATCAACCCGATCTGACGTGATGACCATGCGGCTGTACCTCTGTGAAAAACCCTCCCAGGCCAAAGATATCGCGGCCGTGCTCGGCGCCAGCCGGCGCGGCGACGGTTGCTGGCTGGGCAATGGGGTCACGGTCACCTGGTGCATCGGCCACCTGCTGGAAACCGCCCCGCCCGATGCCTACGACGCCAAATACAAGCGCTGGGTGCTGGCCGATCTGCCGATCGTCCCGGAAAAATGGAAGATGCAGGTCAAGCCCAAGACCGCCAGCCAGTACAAGGCGGTCAAGCGTTTGCTGGGAGAAGCCCAGGACCTGGTGATCGCCACCGACGCCGACCGTGAGGGCGAGATGATCGCCCGGGAGCTGGTCGAGCATTGCCGTTATCGCGGGCCGATCCAGCGGCTATGGCTGTCGGCGCTGGATGACGCCTCCATTCGCAAAGCCCTGGCCGCGCTCAAGCCGGGCGCCGAAACTTTCAGCCTGTATCACTCGGCCTTGGGCCGCTCGCGCGCCGACTGGCTGATCGGTATGAACATGAGCCGTCTGTTTACCTTGCTCGGGCGCCAATCCGGCTATCAAGGCGTGTTGCCGGTGGGCCGGGTGCAGACGCCAACCTTGCGCCTGGTAGTGGACCGCGACCGCAGCATCGCCGACTTTGTGCCGGTGGCTTATTGGGCCATCGATGTCGATCTGCGCCATGAGCGCATGACCTTCACCGCCCAATGGCGCGCCACGGATGATGCGTGTGACGACCAGGGCCGCTGCCTTAACCCGCAGTTGGCCCGCGACGCTGCCGATGCCATGCGCAACGCCGCCACTGCGCGGCTGGTGAAGTTGCGCACCGAGCGCATGCGCGAGGTGGCGCCCCTGCCCTTCGATCTGGGTACCCTGCAGGAAATCTGTTCCAAAAAACTGGGGCTCGGTGCCCAGGAAACCCTGGATATCGCCCAGTCACTCTACGAAACCCACAAGGTCATCACCTACCCACGCAGTGATTGCGGCTACCTGCCGTTGAGCCAGCACAGCGAGGCGCCGAAGATTTTAGCTGCGTTGGGGCGTGCGGACCCGGCAGTGAACGAGCTGATGCCGCACATCGATCCCCAGCGCCGTTCGCGGGCCTGGAACGACGCCAAGGTCAGCGCGCACCACGGCATCATTCCTACCGGGGCCGGTAAGGATGTGGGGCAGCTCACTGGTAAATACCGTGCGGTCTACACCCTGATTCGCGCACGTTACCTGGCGCAGTTCCTGCCTAACCATGAATACGATCGCACCCAGGCGGATTTCGACTGCGCAGGCCAAGCGTTGCGCGCAGTCGGCAAGGTTGTCATCGAGCCAGGCTGGAAACGCGCGTTGCCCGAAGCACTGGTCCCGGCAAAGGGGCGCGAGGCACCCGCGCCGCAAGCCTTGCCGACGCTGGTGCAGGGCCAGGACTACGCGGTGGCCAAGGTCAATCTCAAAGACCTGTGGACCCAGCCGCCCAAACTCTTCACCGAAGGCGACCTGATCAAGGCAATGAAAAACGTCGCCAAGCTGGTGGAAGACCCGCTGCTCAAGCAAAAACTCAAGGACACCACCGGCATCGGCACCGAGGCCACCCGCGCCGGAATTATCCAGGGGCTGCTGGACCGTGGTTACCTGGTCAAAAACGGTAAGGCACTCTCGGCCACTCCGGCCGCATTCAGCCTGATCGACGCCGTACCTCGAGCCATTGCCGACCCAGGCACCACTGCGATCTGGGAACAGGCGCTGGACATGGTGCAAAGCGGTGAAATGAGCCTGGAAGAATTCGTCGCCAAGCAAGCGGCGTGGATGAGCAAGCAAGTGGCGCGCTGCAATGGTATGCGCATGACCATCACCGGCCCAGCCAGCCCGGCAGGCCGAGGCGCCACGCCATGGAAAAAGAAGCGCAAGACGGCGCCACGCAAGACAACGGCCGGTACCAAGCGGGGGAAAAAGCCGACAAATGCCGGGTGAAAGAGGAAAAAATCCAGCGAATGACGTTTTTCGACGGGTTTAACGCCGCTTTGGACCTTGCAGCCCCGTAGCCCGTCTAGGATTCTGTAAGGGACCTGCTGACTTCCTAACAACAACACCGGAGTGGCCGCCATGAAAACCGTCGCACAAGTGCTCAAAGCCAAGGACCAGAAGAACCAGGAGGTCCACACCATCAAGTCGCACCAGACGGTGATGGAGGCATTGATCCAGATGGCTGCCAAAAACGTCGGCGCCTTGCCGGTTGTGGACGAAGGCAAAGTCGTGGGGGTGATCAGTGAACGGGATTACGCACGTAAGCTGATCCTCAAGGGCCGCTCCTCCGCGACCACTGCCGTGAGTGAAATCATGAGCTCGCCAGTGATTACCGTCGATACTCACCAGAGCGTCGACAAGTGCATGAACATCATGACGGACGGTCACCTGCGCCACCTGCCCGTGGTCGAAGATGGCAAGCTGATCGGCCTGTTGTCCATCGGTGACCTGGTCAAGGAAGCCATTGCCGAGCAGGCTGATCTGATCAAACAACTGGAGCAGTACATCCGCGGCGAATAGGGGACCCCATGCTCGACACGCTGGAACATCAAGAAGACCACCTCGATACCCTGCACCGGGCGATGGCCGAACGGCGCTTTGTGGTGCTGACCGGTGCGGGCATCAGCACGTCGTCGGGCATTCCTGATTATCGCGACAGCGAAGGCGTACGCCGGGGCAAGTCACCGATGATGTACCAGGAATTCCTGGCCACGCCGAAAGCGCGGCGCCGCTACTGGGCGCGGGCGATGCTGGGTTGGCCACGGGTGCGGGTCGCGCAGCCGAACAAGGCTCACCTGGCGCTGGCCACGCTGCAACAACGCGAACGCATCAGCGGGCTGATCACGCAGAACGTCGATATCTTGCATGACCAGGCCGGTAGCCATGATGTGATCGAGCTGCATGGCAGTTTGCATCGAGTGCTGTGCCTGGATTGCCAGCAGCGCAGCGAGCGCGATGTGATCCAGCGGGTGATGGAAGATCAGAACCCCTACCTGGCCGGCGTCGATGCCGTGCAGGCGCCCGACGGCGATACGCTGCTCGATCCTGCCTTTGAAGAACGCTTTCAAGTCCCTCACTGCCCGCACTGCAACGGCCAACGGCTGAAGCCCGATGTGGTGTTTTTTGGTGAGAACGTCGCCCAGGCCACGGCGGCCAAAGCAATGGCCGCGGTACAGCAGGCTGAGGGGTTACTGGTGGTGGGCTCTTCGCTGATGGCCTATTCGGCGTTTCGCCTGTGCAAGGCGACGGTGGAGCAAGGCAAGCCGGTGATTGCCATCAACCTGGGCAAGACACGCGGGGATGAGCTGTTGCAGGTGAAGATCGAGGCGTCCTGCGAGCGGTTGCTGCCGTTGTTGGTCGAGCGATTGAGCCAGTAGCACCAACAATGTGAACAGGGCTGCGTGTGGGAGCGGGCTTGCTCGCGAAGACGGTGCGTCAGTCAAAAGCGTTCCGGCTGACCCACCGCCTTCGCGAGCAAGCCCGCTCCCACAGGTTTCCATACTGAATTGATGACCTCGCCCCCTTCGACCAACCGCACAAAAAATGACGCCCAAGTCACGTTTTTCCGCATTCCCCCGTCCCTACAACGATTTATGTAGTGCTCGAAAAAAATCACTACATAACCGTTGACGTAACCTTTTTACCCTTGCATTATCGAGACGTCTCCCGGATCGGGAGCGTTGGTAACACGTGTTTTGAACAAGCTCGTCTGACCGCCGAGCTGTTTTTTCCGGATGTGCACTGCCCACAAGGCAGATTGATGAAGCTGACCGGCCCGCAAGGATCGGTACAAGAAGCTAAAACGCTGCTTGTCTTCGCTATGAAACCATTGCGTAGCCGCTCATCAGCAAAACTACATGCATCAGGTTCAAGACCCTGCCCGTATTCGGCAGACAGTCACTGACGCCCGGCTTTCTGAGCCGGAGACAACTAAGCAGTTTTAACGGAATCAACTGATAGATCGCCAACTGGTCAAGGGGCTTACATTATGAATCTGAACAACCAACCAACTATCGATGAATTGGCTGAGATGTTCGCAGCGCAGAAAGACACACTCGACGACCATATCCTGTGGGTCGAAAAATCGGGTCAAGTCCATATCGACTGCGTGGCGCCCCACACCCTTGAGGAAGAGTTCGATAAAAATAACCGTAACCTGGCGGCGCGCCTGAAAATGTACCGCCGCGGCCAGGGTTATGTCGGCAAGAAGGCGGCTGCGGATCAAAACTTTATCGAACAGGTATTCGACACACTTAACACTGCCTGGGCATCTTTCAAAGACAGCTCGAACGTTAAAGTAATCGACCGCTACTACTAAGTAATACTCGACCACTGTGGGCGCTGGCCCGTCGGCAATAGCGGTTTAATATTCAACGTTAATGTTGAGTTTTAAATAGCCATTGCCGATGAGCCAGCGCCCACATTTGTTTTGCGTCGT
This sequence comes from Pseudomonas sp. TREG-RG-20F-10-E-6-01, assembly GCF_022662455.1. Taxonomy (NCBI): domain Bacteria; kingdom Pseudomonadati; phylum Pseudomonadota; class Gammaproteobacteria; order Pseudomonadales; family Pseudomonadaceae; genus Pseudomonas; species Pseudomonas sp. TREG-RG-20F-10-E-6-01. The sequence continues at coordinate 57,256 of NZ_JAKNQP010000013.1, forward strand.
AATCAAAACGATGGGAATCGGCCTTTAGCGGCTTCATCGCGAAAGATATCGAACAAGACCTGCGCAGCTGCCGACAATTCATGGCCCGGCTTGGTCAACACACCAATCGGTCGCTCGATCACCGGATCGCTCAACGTGATGCAATGGGCGCCCGCCTCTTCCATCTGTTTCGCGCACAACGCGGGTACGGCGCTGACGCCAAGGCCATCGGCAACCATCTTGCCCACCGTCGCCAATTGATGGCTCTCCAGCGCCACCGGCAATTTCATTTGCAGCGCGCCCAGGTGCTCCTCGAGCATCACCCGTACCGTGGAAGGCCGCTGCAGGGTAATGAACGGCTGCTCCAACAAGGTTTGCCAGTCGATTTCGCTTCGCTGGGCCAACGGTGAATCTCCGGGCACTACCGCAATAAACCGGTCCAGGTACAACGGGGTGAACGCCAGCGACGAGCCCTCGGACGGCTCGAACGCCACCCCCAGTTCCACCTGACGGTCACGCACCATCTCCAGCACCTGCTCGTTGATCAGGTCATGCACCGTCACGTTCACCTGCGGGTAACGAGCACGGAATATCTTCAGGATCGGTGGCAGCAAGTTGCCCGCAAACGACGGCATCGCCGCCACGGTGACCCGGCCACGCTGGAGGGTGAAACGCTGGCGCAGCTCGTCCTCGGCGTTGTCCCAATCGGCGATCAAGCGACGCGCCAGAGGTAGCAACGACTCACCCTCAGGCGTCAGCGCGACATTGCGCGTATTGCGGCTGAACAAGCGCCCACCTAAACCCTCCTCCAGCCCTTTGATGGTCAGGCTCAGCGCCGATTGAGAGAGGTGCAGGCGCTCGCAAGCAGCGGCGAAACTCAGGCTCTGGGCCACGGCGAGAAAGGCACGCATCTGTTTAACGGTCATAGGAAGCTCCACGCTGCCAGTCAAATGCTGCAAGTGAGGTTGCCGCATGTCTATGCTTTAAGTATGCGGCTTAACGCCGATTATGCTGTTTTTCAAACCAATCAACCTTAAAAAACAACTTAACAAATCAATCCGTCGGCGCAACACTCGTGTCATTGGCTGGCCCACACACAATAAAAGAGGTGCATATGGCAGGTTTCGATAAACGCGTGGCGTCCTATGAAGAAGCACTGGCGGGCCTGGAAGACGGCATGACCGTGCTCTCCGGTGGTTTTGGTCTGTGCGGCATTCCGGAAAACCTCATCGCCGAGATCAAGCGCAAAGGCACCCGCGACTTGACGGTGGTCTCCAATAACTGCGGCGTCGATGGTTTCGGCCTCGGCGTGCTGCTGGAGCAAAAGCAGATCAGCAAAGTGATCGCCTCCTACGTCGGTGAAAACGCCCTGTTCGAGAAGCAACTGCTCAGCGGCGAAATCGAAGTGGTATTGACGCCCCAAGGCACCCTGGCAGAAAAAATGCGCGCAGGCGGTGCCGGCATCCCGGCCTTCTTCACCGCCACCGGCGTCGGCACCCCCGTAGCTGAAGGCAAGGAAACCCGCGAATTCAATGGCCGCCCCTACCTGATGGAAGAGTCCATCACCGGTGACTTCGCCATCGTCAAAGGCTGGAAAGCCGACCATTTCGGCAACGTCATCTACCGCCACACCGCCCAGAACTTCAACCCGCTGGCCGCCACCGCCGGCAAGATCACCGTGGTCGAAGTTGAAGAAATCGTCGAACCGGGCGAGCTGGACCCGGCGCAGATCCACACCCCAGGCATCTACGTCGACCGGATCATCTGCGGCACCTTCGAGAAGCGCATCGAACAGCGCACTGTCCGCAAATAATCCGCCAGCCCAAATAATAAGGAGACAAACAATGGCTCTTACCCGCGAACAAATGGCTCAACGCGTCGCACGCGAAATGCAGGACGGTTTCTACGTCAACCTCGGCATCGGCATTCCGACCCTGGTGGCCAACTACATTCCCGAAGGCATGGAAGTGATGCTGCAATCGGAAAACGGCCTGCTCGGCATGGGCCCTTTTCCGACCGAAGAAACCATCGATGCCGACATGATCAACGCCGGCAAGCAGACCGTGACGGCACGCATTGGCGCCTCGATCTTCTCCTCTGCCGAGTCCTTCGCGATGATTCGCGGCGGCCACGTCGACCTCACCGTGCTCGGCGCGTTTGAAGTGGACGTCCAAGGCAACATCGCCTCGTGGATGATTCCCGGCAAATTGGTCAAAGGCATGGGCGGCGCCATGGACCTGGTGGCCGGTGCAGAAAACATCATCGTGATCATGACCCACGCGTCCAAGGACGGTGAGTCCAAGTTGCTCAGCCAGTGCAGCCTGCCGCTGACCGGCGCCAAGTGCATCAAGCGTGTATTGACGGACCTGGCTTACCTCGAGATCGAAAATGGCGCTTTTGTCCTCAAGGAACGCGCACCTGGCGTCAGCGTTGAAGAGATTGTGAGCAAGACCGCCGGTAAACTGATCGTCCCGGACCACGTTCCAGAAATGCACTTCCAGTGAGGACAGATTCCATGCAAGACGTCGTGATTGTTGCTGCCACCCGCACCGCCGTGGGCAGCTTTCAAGGTTCGCTGGCCAGTATCCCGGCACCGGAACTGGGCGCCGCCGTGATCCGTCGCCTGCTGGAGCAGACCGGCCTCGACCCGGCGCAAGTGGACGAAGTGATCCTCGGCCAGGTACTCACCGCCGGCAGTGGTCAGAACCCTGCGCGCCAGGCCTCGATCCTCGCCGGGCTGCCCCACGCAGTACCAGCGCTGACCCTGAACAAGGTCTGCGGCTCGGGCCTCAAGGCCCTGCACCTGGGCGCCCAGGCGATTCGTTGCGGCGACGCCGAGGTCATCATTGCCGGCGGCATGGAGAATATGAGCCTGGCGCCGTACGTATTGCCTGCTGCGCGCACCGGTTTGCGCATGGGTCACGCCAAGATGATCGACAGCATGATCACCGACGGCCTGTGGGATGCGTTCAACGACTACCACATGGGCATCACCGCCGAGAACCTGGTGGACAAGTACGGCATCAGCCGTGAAGCCCAGGACGCGTTCGCCGCCGCTTCCCAGCAGAAAGCCGCTGCGGCTATTGAAGCCGGTCGGTTCGTGGATGAGATCACCCCGATCCTGATCCCCCAGCGCAAAGGCGACCCAGTGGCCTTCGCCGTGGATGAACAACCGCGCCCCGGTACCACCACCGAATCCCTGGCCAAACTCAAACCTGCATTCAAGAAAGACGGCAGCGTCACTGCCGGCAACGCGTCCAGCCTCAACGACGGCGCCGCTGCAGTGTTGTTGATGAGTGCAGATAAGGCCAAAGCCCTCGGCCTGCCTGTGTTGGCGCGTATCGCCAGCTACGCCAACGCCGGCGTCGATCCAGCCATCATGGGCATCGGCCCGGTGTCAGCCACTCGCCGCTGCCTGGACAAAGCCGGCTGGAGCCTGGGCGACCTTGACTTGATCGAAGCCAACGAAGCCTTCGCCGCGCAATCTTTGGCGGTGGGCAAAGAGCTGGAGTGGGACGCAGAGAAGGTCAACGTCAATGGCGGTGCCATCGCCATCGGCCATCCGATCGGTGCCTCGGGTTGCCGCGTGCTGGTGACCTTGCTGCATGAAATGATCAAGCGCGACGCCAAGAAAGGCCTGGCGACGCTGTGCATCGGTGGCGGCCAGGGCGTAGCCCTTGCACTAGAACGCAACTGATTCAAAGAGCAACATGAGCAAAGGCCCGTTGTGGCGAGCGGGCTTGCCCCGCGTTGGGCTGCGAAGCGGCCCCAGAACCAGGCACCGAGTGATGACTGACATACCGCGTTCTGCTGACTGAGGGCTGCTTCGCAGCCCAACGCGGGGCAAGCCCGCTCGCCACAGAAAGCCCGATCGCCACAACAAGCCCGATCGCCACAACAAGCCGCTCGCCACGACACGCCCGCCAGCGACAATAATCAGCGCTTCATGCAGCGCTGATACCGGTCATCCACGCGCTTGGCGAACCACGCGGTGGTCAGGTTGCGGGTGATCTTCGGGCTTTTCAGCACGATGCCCGGCAGTATCGCCCGTGGCATTGGCTTGCCGGCCGCTTTATCAGCCAGCGCGAATACGCGTTTGTAGAGGGTGGTCTCCTCAAAGTCCAATTGCTCACCCTTCTCCAACTGGCTACGGATGGTCGGATTGCGCATGTCCAACTTGGCCCCCAGGGAGCGCACCGCCAACTCAGTGGTGCCCGGCAACAATGAGCCATAGCGAATCAAGTCGCCATCCAACGCCAGCTCGGTGCCAGTAATGCGGCTGACGGCGGCCTGGAACGCGGCATTGCGGCTGGCGTACCAACCGGCGTTGAAGTCAGCAAAGCGGTACAGCGGCTGGTCATAACTGACCGGGTAGCCCAGCAAGTGGGCGATGCCGAAATACATGCCGCCGCGCCGCGTGAAGACTTCACGGCGAATCGTGCCGTCCACCGTGTAGGGATAACCCCGCGCCTGTTTCTGTGCAAAGTCGATGCTGACTTGCATCGGGCCTGCGGTATGCACCGGGTTGAAACCGCCAAATAAGGTATTACCCAGAGGCACCACGCTGATGAAATCGTCAAAGATTCCACTCAGGTCCTTCTCCGTGCGTGCAGCACTCAAACGCTCGGCGTAGGACTTGCCGGTAGGCGAGCGCAATTGCAGTGCGCTGCGCACCACAAAGGCCGGCACATGGACCTTGCCGGCACGGCGCAGGATTTCATCCTGGGCGATCTTGCCCATGTTTGGCACCGGCGGGTCGACCTGATAGGTGGACTCTTGCTCGGTGACTGCCAGCACAGCACAGATATTTTCGGTGCTGGGGTAGATTTTCTGAGTGTCTAAGGCGGTGTAGATGTCTTGTGCCCAGCCACCACGGTCCGGCACCGTCGCCGGCAGCAGGCGCACGATCTGCGCTTTCACCTCGGCCTCGCTACGCTCCGGCTGTTGCGGACTGCGTGAAGTGGAGCAACCGGCCAGCACCAGCAACGTGGTGAGGCACAGGATCAGGCGGCTTGAATACATGGGGCTTCCTTGGGTAACGACGGGCCGGGCATTGCGGATATCGACAGGTAAGTCTAACCGGGGTTCGCCGACCTGCCGTACTCGCCAATCACAAACTAACGTGACAGGATCTGTCATCGACCATTCCTACAAGGAGTTTGAATGCCATGCTCAGTGTGAACTTCCTCGTCACCTGCCTGATCGTCGTGCTGATCCCCGGCACCGGTGTGATCTTTACCGTCTCCACCGGCCTCACCGCCGGCAAGCGCGCCAGCGTATTTGCTGCGCTGGGTTGTACCGCTGGCATCCTGCCCCACTTGCTGGCATCGGTGCTCGGCCTCTCCGCCCTGCTGCACACCAGCGCGTTGGCGTTTGAAGTGCTCAGGTATGCGGGCGTTGCCTACTTGCTCTACCTGGCCCACGCCACCTGGCGTGATCGCTCGGCCTTCGCGATGAATGACGCACCGACTGCAACCACAGCGCGCGGCCTGATGATCCGTGGTTTCCTGTTGAACATCCTCAACCCCAAACTGACAATTTTCTTCCTGGCCTTTCTGCCCCAGTTCGTTACCCCAGGCAACATCTCGCCCGCCGTGCAAATGCTGGTACTGAGCGCAGCATTCATGGCGATGACGTTTGCGGTTTTCGTCATCTATGGCTTGTTGGCCAATGGCTTTCGCCGCGCCGTGATCGAATCGCCGCGCGTGCAGAACTGGCTGCGCCGAAGTTTTGCGGCAGCCTTTGCAGGGTTGGGCTTGAACCTGGCATTTGCGCAGCGCTGACAAGGACTACCGAAACATCCCACGCAACACCCGGATAAGCTCTACAGATACCACCTGAAAACCTCGGCAAAGTCCTTCGCCTGATCACACAGCGCGAGGGATTGCAGATGGTTTTTTGTGTTGGAACACGTATTGACGGGGCTGTCGCTTGAACCCGGCTATTGGCCGGCTGGCCCTGAGGCCCATGGACGTCAAAGCGCCGGATGTTGAAGGCGTCTTACGTGATTTCCGGGGCTGCCTGAACACCTTTGACGACTGGGCTTTAAGCTTCTGGAGCTTTTCGGCGCTGGATGTCGAGCAGGTGTTCAAGGTTGGCGATGAAGTGACGCTGGTCGCGCCCATAGCCCCCTCCATTTTTCCCAGCAGCACCGTCGCCACCTGCCAGGCCAACGGCACGTTGACCCTGGTGCACATGTTCCAAAGCACGCAGTTTGTGCCCATCGGCGATACGCCGGTGATACTGCAACGCGTCAACCCCAACGGTGGCCCGCTGGGCGAGCCGATCCACAAAACCATCGGCCCCAGCGGCATTCTTGAAATCACCGAGTGTGATCGCAACCAGCAGTACCGAATCAGTTTTTATCCCAACGTTTCCAAGGATCACGTCAAGGCGCTGTATGCGTCTTATCAGTCGGTGATCGCGGAACTGGAAGCGCGCCTGCGCGACGAATGGAACAGCACGCTTGAGGCACGTTGGAAAGACTTTACGGACGCTATCGCGCAAGACCAGCGCAGGATGGTGGAAACGGCGTTTCTAAGTGGCATGGGCAAAGCGCTTCACAGCCTGTGGGACAACATAACTCAACTGGTTGATTTACTGGCGGACATCAAGCCCAGCAGCGAGAAGTTGCTGCAATACATCTCCCAAACTGAACTTGATGAACTGCTGAAGCTCGGCAACGACGCAATCGCCAACGGCCTGCTGGTGCTCAGCGATGAGCCATTGTTGTTCATTTACGTGTCGGCAATGGTCAGCTGGATGCGCATGCTGCCGCCGAAAGAAATGCATGAATTGATGGGGGAAATCACTGGCGAGGTGTTGATCAACCTGCTGCTGATTTGGGCGACAGCAGGCGTGGGTGTGGCGGTGCGCCTGGGTACGAAGGTGCTGGGGCATATCAAGTCTGAGCGGACGTCGGAGTTGTTGGAGTTGCTGGCTAAAAAGCTGGTGATGCCCCGGTTGGAGCCGCATGCCAAGGTGGTTAAGCCGTTGCTGGGACGGAGTGCCGCAACCCCAATCAAGACGGTGCCGGTTGCACCGTTGAAGGCTGGGGATCAGTTGGTTTCCAACCCAGTGCCGGCGGTTCGTACCAAGAAACAGCAGACCGCGTTGGTGCGCCAGGAACACGTCGATGATGTGCCTGTTGCTGCGAAGAATCCCCAGGGAGATGCGGCGGCGCCTGCCGACAAAACCGCCACCAATGGCTGCCCGGTGTCGATGGTCACCGGCGAAGAATTGCTGACCCTCACTGATGGCGCTCTAGACGGGATTTTGCCGTTTGAGTGGACGCGGTTGTATCGCACCAGTGCGGTGGAAGTGGATTGCGGGTTGGGGTTTGGCTGGAGTCATGCGCTGGCGCAAAGGCTGGTGGTGACGGGTGATTCGGTGGTTTGGACGGATCATGAGAATCGCTCTACTGCCCTGCCCTTGCCTACTGCTGACCGACCGGCAATCACCAACAGCTTGGCCGAGGCCGCGATCTATTTGGGCGCCCTGCCCGATGAGTTGGTGCTGGCTCAGGCGTCACGTTTCTACCATTTCCGCGACGGTGTGCTGACGGCGATCAGCGATGCGTATGACAACCGGCTGCGGATTTCTCGTGATCGTTTGGGCCGGATTGAGCGGCTGGATAACGGCGCGGGCCGGTCGCTTTTTTTGCGCTATGAACTCGGTCGCATTGTGGCGGTGGACTATCAGGTTCATCGCGCCAAAGGGCATGAGCCGTATGTGTGGGTGACGGAGCAAAACGTCGTTTCCTACGCCTATGACGACGCTGGGCGACTGGTTTCCGCGACCAATGCTGTAGGTGAAAGTGAGGTTTATCGGTACGACGATCAGCACGTCATTCTTGAGCGGCAACTGGCCGGTGGGGCGAGTTTCTTTTGGGCGTGGGAACGGGCTGGCAAGGCCGCGCGCTGTGTTCGGCATTGGGCCAGTTTTTCGCAGATGGACACGCGCTATGCCTGGGATGACAACGGCAGGGTTACGGTTCACAACGTCGATGACAGCCAGGAAGTGTATGTCCACGACCAGCGCGCGCGGCTGGTGCAGCGGATTGATCCGGACGGTGCGGAGCATTTCAAATCCTACGACGACAAGGGTCGGCTGACGGTCGAGCAGGATCCGCTGGGGGCGGTGACGGCGTATCAGTACGACGAAGCCGGACGTTTGGTGGCGTTGTTTCCGGGGGAGGATGAACCGACATCCTACGAGCATGACAACGGGTTCGTACGGGTTGTACGGCGGGGTGAGGCGGTTTGGAAGTATGAGCGTAATGACCAAGGCGATGTTACGCGTCAGACAGATCCTGACGGCCACATTACGGACTACACGTACGACAAATACGGGCAGCTGATTGGGGTTTGGTATCCGGATAACGGGTGTCATCGGCTGGTTTGGAATGAGCGTGGGCAGCTTGTTGAGGAACAGCTGCCAAATGGTGGGGTTAAGCGTTATCGCTATGACGATCTAGGGCGGCAAGTTGCGCGCGAGGATGAGCATGGCGCGCTGACGCAGTATCAATGGGACGCTGTGGGCCGGTTGGTTCGTGTCGTACTTCCAGGCGGTGCAGCGCGAGAATACAGCTACAACCCCTACGGAAAGATCACCTCCGAACGTGACGAATTGGGGCATGTCACCCGCTACGAATATGCCGACGGTTTGCACCTGGTCAGCCGCCGCCTCAACGCCGATGGCACCCAAGTTAACTACCGCTACGACAACGTGCGGTTATTGCTGACCGAGATCGAAAATGAAGTCGGCGAGACCTACCGGCTGGATTACCACCCCAACGGTCTGATCCAGCAGGAAATCGGCTTTGACGGTCAGCGCACGGCCTACGTCTACGACCTCAACGGCAACCTGCTGGAGAAAACCGAGCACGGCGACGATGGCAGTCAGTTAGTCACCCGCTATGAGCGAGATCCTTCCGGCCGCCTCGTACGAAAAACCCTCCCAGACGGTGGAGTGATCGATTACGCCTACGACCGCCAAGGCAACCTCCTCAGCGTCGACGACGGCCACTGGGCGTTAGCCTACGAGTACGACAGCCAAAACCGCCTCATCGCCGACCACCAAGGCTGGGGCACCTTACGCTACGGCTACGACGCCTGCGGCCAGCTGAAAAACCTGCGCCTGCCGGACAACAACCGCGTCACCTTCAACCACGACAAAAGCGGCCACCTCGCCACCGTCGAACTGAACGGCAAAACCTTAACGTCCCACCTGTTCAAAACCGGCCGCGAACGCCAGCGCCAACAAAGCCAACTGCTCAGCCACTACCACTACGACAAGCAACACCGCCTCCACGCCCACGCGGTAACTCAAGAAAACCATGACCTCTACCGCCGCCACTACGACTACGACAAATCCGGCAACCTGACCCGCCTGCTAGATACGCGCAAAGGCGATCACCATTACCACTACGACCCCCTCGCCCGCCTGACTCGAGCCGATCACTCGCAAGACGTGCAAGAGCGATTCGGCCATGACCCGGCGGGCAACCTGCTGATGCAAGACCGCCCCAGTCCGGACATCGTGGCGGGAAATCGGTTGGTGATGCGGGGCGATCATCATTACGACTATGACGCGTTCGGCAATCTGATCCGACAAAGGCGCGGTAAGGGCCACCAGCTCGTTACCGAGTACCGCTACGACTGCCAGCATCGGTTGATTGGTATCACTCAACCCAATGGCCAAACCGCGAGCTACTGCTACGACCCGTTTGGTCGGCGCATCAGCAAAACCGTCGACGACATAACGACGGAGTTTTTCTGGCAAGGCGACAAGCTGGTTGCGGAGCATCACGCGGATCGTCATCGCAGTTATATCTACGAGCCGGACAGTTTCCGTCCGCTGGTCCTGCTGGAGGGCTTTGGTCCGAAAAACATCCAGCCGTTCCACTACCAACTCGACCACCTTGGCACCCCGCAGGAACTCACCGCCCCGGACGGCGAAATCATCTGGTCTGCGCACTACCGCGCCTATGGCCAGATCAGCCGCCTAGACATCAACAAAATCGATAACCCGCTACGTTTCCAGGGTCAATACTTCGACCCGGAAAGCGGACTGCACTACAACCGCCATCGCTACTACAATCCAGATATTGGTCGTTACCTGACGCCCGACCCGGTGAAGCTGGCGGGTGGGATCAACGCGTACCGGTACGCGCCGAACCCTACGGGGTGGGTCGATCCACTGGGATTGAATACATGCCCCGGCGGGGATGGCTGCGCGCCAAGTATTATCGACAAAAAGCCGCCGGTAGGCGTTAACCACGCAGAGCCAGCAACACCACAAATGTCGCGTGCAGAGCGACAGGCGAGGATTGATGAACTTACAGAGGCAAACGCGTACAGGCGATTGGATGAGCTAGAGAAATTGACACCAGGCGCGCATTTCTTGGAAAAACACGGCGCCCAGACAACACTCGAATCTCAACTGGAAAGACTCCAAACAGCAAGAAACCCGACAACAGGAATTATCGAAGTCTATACATCAGGTCCGAATATAGGTCAGCCTAAATATCCACCTGCCGCGACTCGATATCTCAGTCATAAGGATCAATTGAACGCTATATTTAGAGCACAGCTCATTTTCAGAAGAAACGGTCATGCCGCATCATTGAGACCCATGAACATGGGGAGGGTAATTGGCGATGGATATTCCGCCGATGGCATGCAGTATGGCCAAAAGCGCAACGCCCGAGTAATACTCAACAGCCAAGGCAACCCTAAAACAGCATATACGGAGTGAGAAAACCATGAAAAGTGTGAAAAAAGAACCCAGCATGTCAATAATTCGCGGCTTATTATTTACCTATGATATTGAAAATACTGACGATCTAGAAAGAGAAAAGCTTATTGCATCAAAAGATATAAATAATGAAAAGGAGCTTTCAGAGCTATTTGATGAGTTGACCAAACCTGAGTTTTTGTCATATACAAAGATTGAACAGGAGTGGTTTATCGATTCGATCGACCACTACTTATCTATCAACGACAGCTTCGATTCTGTATTTAAAACGATGGCAACTTACTTCAGCAAACCTGTATACGATCAAAGAGCGTTCATGCAGATACTCTTGAACCGTCTTACGGATTACAGAAGCACACATTGAAAGCCTCGATTGTTTTTTATAACCTCAACATCATCTCGCAACGCTCATTGTTTGCCAGCGCGGTGCTTTACAGCAATCCCAGGCCCGTGACGAACAAACCCGCTCGCCACAGGGTCACCGACCGGAATTAAATCCCCGCCAACGCCAAATCCATCGCAAAGTAAGTAAAAATCAAATCCGCCCCCGCGCGCTTGATGGACCCCAACGTCTCGCGCACCACCCGCGCCTCATCAATCGCCCCTGCCTGGGCACCAAACTTGATCATCGCGTACTCACCACTCACCTGATACGCCGCCACCGGCAAACGCGAGGCTTCGCGGATGTCGCGGATGATGTCGAGGTAGGCGCCGGCTGGCTTGACCATCAGCGCGTCTGCGCCTTCCTGCTCATCGAGCAGCGATTCGCGCACGGCTTCGCGGCGGTTCATGGGGTTCATCTGGTAGCTTTTGCGGTCGCCTTTGAGCGCGCTGCCGCCGGCTTCGCGGAACGGGCCGTAGAGGGCCGAGGCGAATTTGGTGGAGTAGGCCATGATCGGAATATGCGTGAAGCCAGCGTCGTCCAGGGCGCGGCGAATTGCCTGGACCTGGCCGTCCATCGCGGCAGACGGTGCGATCACATCAGCACCGGCGCGGGCGGCGGCCACGGCTTGTTTGCCGAGGTTGACCAGGGTCGCGTCGTTGTCGACGTGGGCGCCGTGCATCACGCCGCAGTGGCCGTGGTCGGTGTATTCGCAGAAGCAGGTGTCGGACATCACGATCATTTCCGGCACGGCGTCCTTGATGATCGAGGACATGCGCGAGACCAGGCCGCGTTCTTTCCAAGTGTCGCTGCCGTTGGCGTCCAGGTGGTGGGACACGCCGAACGTCATCACTGACTTGATCCCGGCGCGGGCATAGCGCTCGATCTCAGCGGCCAGTTTCTTTTCAGGAATACGCTGCACACCCGGCATGCTGGTGATCGGCACAAAGTCGTCGATTTCTTCTTCGACGAAAATCGGCAGTACCAAATCGTTGAGGGTGAATTCGGTTTCCTGGAACAAGCCACGCAGCTCCGCAGAGCGGCGCAGGCGGCGTGGACGGGCTTGGGGGAACTGGCTGGTCATGGCTGTCCTGAATAGCGGCAGAAATAGTTGGGGCGAAAGCTTATGCCCCTTGGCCCCGGCAGCACAAACGCCAAGGGGCCAATAGTGTATTGCGCAGCCCGTAACAATTCATTGATCTAGAGCTGTACTCGCCCGTCGATGCACACTGCAACGGCACCACCGACCCAGATTTCATCGCCGTGGCGCTCGACGCGTATACGCCCGGCGCGCCCCATGGCCGTGCCTTGGCTGACCACGTAACAGTCGGGCGCCAGCCCCTCACTCAACAACCATTGGGCAATGCCGGCATTCAGGCTGCCAGTGGCGGGGTCTTCCTGAGCGCCGTCGCCGGCGATAAAGCCGCGGACTTCGAAGTGCGTGTCCACGGCGTCGCGCACCGGGTCGCAAGCTGCGATGACGCCAATCGCCAGACCATGCAATTGCGAGTAGTCCGGCTGCAAAGCAAGCACTTGGTCACGATCAGCCAACATCACCGCCAGCCAGCCCGCGCCATTGTCGACCCATTGACTGCTCACGATGGCTTCGGGCGCCAGGCCCAGCCCCAGGCGCACGCGCTCAAGCAGAGGTGCATCCACCGGGCCGGTGCGCAACAACGGTGGCGCAATGAACGCCAACTCGCCGCCTTCACGACGGACACGCACCAGGCCGATTTCGCACTCCTGGATGATCTCGTCGCCCTTCGGTACGCCGCCCGCCCGCAGCCAGGCATGGCAACTGCCCAGCGTCGGGTGCCCGGCGAACGGCAGCTCTTTGAGCGTGGTGAAAATTCTTACCCGATAGTCAGCCCGAGGATCACGCGGCGTCAGCAAAAACGTGGTCTCGCTCAGGTTGGTCCAGTTAGCAAAATCGGCCATCTGCTGGTCAGTGAGGCTGTCAGCGCCCAGCACCACCGCCAGTGGGTTGCCTTTGAGCGAAACGCTGCTGAATACATCCAGTTGCTTGAAATCAAAGGTCGGCATACTTCGACGCTCTAGGGTCACGCAGGTACGTTCAAACCACGAATTACCGCCGGACGTGCGACAAAGCCGTCCAGCGCGCGCAGCACATTAGGAAAGTCGGCGATGCCGACCAGATCGCCGGACTCATAGAAGCCGATCAGGTTGCGAATCCACGGAAAGGTGGCGATGTCGGCGATGCTGTACTCGTCACCCATGATCCAGGTGCGGCCCAGCAGGCGTTTTTCCAGCACTTCCAGTAATCGCCGGGACTCGGCGACGTAGCGATCACGCGGACGTTTATCGTCGTAGGCCTTGCCGGCAAATTTGTTGAAGAAACCGACCTGGCCGAACATCGGGCCGATACCGGCCATCTGGAACATCAGCCATTGAAGGGTTTCATAGCGAGTGGCCGGGTCTTCGGAAAGCAGCTGGCTGGTTTTTTCCGCCAGATAAATCAGGATCGCACCGGATTCGAACAACGCCAGCGGCTGACCGCTCGGGCCATTGGGGTCGATGATCGCGGGAATCTTGTTATTGGGGTTCAGGGACAGAAATTCCGGGGACAACTGGTCCTGGGTTTCGAAACTGACCTTGTGCGCTTCGTAGGGCAGGCCCAGCTCCTCAAGCATGATCGACACTTTGACGCCGTTGGGCGTGGGCAGCGAATACAGCTGCAAACGCTCCGGATGCTGGGCGGGCCATTTGCTGTTGATCGGGAAAGCGGCGAGTGCATTCATCGGGAAATCCCCAGGCGGAAAGCCCCCATGATAGCCACCCCAACGCCGTCCTGCATGGGTCATCATTGCGCAACATAACCACGCTATCGTGCGCGCAGGCGAACCAAAATGCCGATACGCACTCTTAAGTGCGCCATTACGGTGAAAGGAGACACCCTGTTACAACGACACGGAAAAACCGCAGGACGCCGGATGCGTCGCTGGGTCCCGGCTTGTCCGCCTTAATCCGATGCACTGAAGACTCGAACCTAATGACAATCAAGCCTCTGTGCCTTGCGCAACGCCTTAAACGTTATTCGTACATCATGCTGCCGCTGCTGTTGGCAGGCGGCGCCATCGGCCTGAGCCTGGAGTCGCGCATCAGCAGCGCCGGCCCGGTGGATGGCGTGCAAACCCTGGTATTCCTGCGCCACGGCGAAAAACCCGTCGGCGGCCTCGGCCAGCTCAATTGCCAGGGCCTGAACCGCGCGATGAACCTGGCCACCGTGCTGCCGGAGAAATTCGGCAAAGCCAACTTCGTGTTTGCGCCTAACCCGACGCGTAATGTCGAGGAAGGCGAGCACGATAATTCCTACAGCTACATTCGGCCGCTGATGACCATCAGCCCCAGCGCGATCAAGCTGGGCCTGCCAGTGAACATCAAGTTCTCGGCCAACGACACCAGCGCACTCGCCGACGAACTGGTGGAAGACAAATATCACAACGCGATCATCTACACCGCCTGGTCGCACGGCTACCTGCCGGAGCTGATCAACAAAGTGGCCAGTGAGGCTTCGGGCGAAAAACACACCATCACCGAAGACTGGTCGGGCAGTGACTTCGACACGCTGTATGTACTGACGTTGACCTGGCACAACGGCAAGGCGTCGCTGCTGAGCCGCAACTACAAGCAAGGCCTGGATAACGGCCTGCAGACATGCCCGGATGCAACTCAGGTCAGCGCAGATATCTGAAGCCGGCGCGGCACAAGCGTATGATGCGTCGCTATTGAATCATCTGCGGATCAGCACCATGCCCAACCTCCTCTCCACCCAGCCTAACCGGGGCTGGTCATTCTGGTGGAAACCAGCGCTGTTCCTGCTGGTGGCCTGCATTGGCCTCTACTACGTGAAGTGGTCGCCCTACTACCTCAAGGCATTCGTCGCGGCGGATAACCACAGCATCGGCGCCTCGATTCTCAATGACCAGCAAACCGCGCCCCTGACGGCCGCGCTGGCCTACGCCCAGGTGTATTTCCTGGCGATCTGGAAAGCTGCCGTGCTGGCGGTAATTCTGGGTTCGCTGCTGCAAGTGTTGATTCCCCGTGACTGGCTGCTGCGCCTGTTTGGCCGCGCCGGGCTGGGTTCGACCCTGCGCGGTGGGCTGTTCGCCCTGCCGGGGATGATGTGCAGTTGCTGCGCAGCACCTGTGGCGGCGGGCATGCGCCGTCAAAACGTGTCGGTGGGTGCAGCGTTGGCGTTCTGGATCGCTAACCCGGTGTTGAACCCGGCGACGCTGGTGTTCATGGGCTTTGTATTGGGCTGGGGCTTTACCGCATTGCGGCTGGTGGCGGGGATTGTGCTGGTGGTCGGGGTGTCGTTGGTGGCACAGCGGATTGCCCGGCCCGATCAAGTGCCCGAAGCCGCATTGAACGCGGTCGCCGACGCCAGCCTGAGCGAATCGCAACCGTTCCTGAGCCGTTGGTTGCGTACCCTGTGGCAGCTGTTCTGGAGCACGATCCCGATCTACATCATTGCCGTGCTGGTACTGGGCGCCGCGCGGGTCTGGCTGTTTCCCCATGTCGATGGGGCCATGGCCAACAGCCTGATGTGGCTGGTGCCACTGGCAATCGTCGGCACGCTGTTCGTGATTCCTACGGCCGCCGAAATCCCTATCGTACAAACCATGATGACCCTGGGCATGGGCACCGGCCCGGCCGTCGCCTTACTGATGACACTGCCGAGCGTGAGCCTGCCGTCCCTGTTGATGCTGCGCAAGGATTTCGATGCGCGGGTGCTGGTAACGGTGGCCGTGCTGACCATGGTGGTGGGCGTGGTATGCGGGTTGATCGGGGCGGTCATCCTGTAGAGTTCGGGTGAGGTTCAGGGCGCTTTCGCGAGCAAGCCCGCTCCCACATCTCGACCACGTTCCTACAGGATAAACACGGTCAAATGTGGGAGCGGGCTTGCTCGCGAAGAGGCCCTTAACCGCCGCTGATTATTCTGACTTGCCACTGCGCTCGCGCAAGTACTCCACCACGGCGCCCTGCTCGCCCGCAAACTCGATCCGCGCGCCTTTGCGTTCTCGCTGGAAGGCATACATCGGGTCGTAATACTCGCGCAGCAAACCCTCGATCCACACCTGGTGCAGGTCCACGGCACCACTGCGGGCCTGTTCCGCCAGGGCATCCTGCAAGATCGCCTGCAGCCGCTGGAAGCGCTCGCCACCCAGGCGTTTATGGATATTGGCCAGGCTCTGGGTCAGGCGCTCGGCGAACAGTGCCTGACCGTTTTCGCCAAATACTTGAATGAATTCGGCGCAGAGGTCGACCACATAATCACGCAGGATTCTTTCTACGCGGCCTTCAACGCTGTCTTCCAACCACACCATCGAAAACGTCTGCATGCTCTGGTGCAAGGGTAACGGCAGCGCACAACTGCCGATCATGCGGCTTTCGTCTTCGACCACGAATTGCTCGATACCCCTCGCGCGCTTTTTCAGCAGGTCCACAGCCAAGCGGTTTTCGAAGTCGATGTTGGACGGCTGCGCGGTGGCGCGCTTGCCAAAGCTGGAGCCGCGATGGTTGGCGTGGCCTTCCAGGTCCAATGCGTTGCGCAATTGGCCGAGCACTTCGGTCTTGCCGGTGCCGGTCATGCCGCCAAGCAGTACAAAATCACACTGCGCAGTCGCCTGCTCCAGCGTTTCCAGCAGGAAAGTACGCATGGCCTTGTAGCCACCGCCGACTCGCGGGTACTCGATACCGGCTTCGGTCTTCAACCATTGCTGCACGATCTGCGAACGCAGCCCACCGCGAAAGCAGTACAAATAGCCCTCAGGGTTGGCCTTGGCAAACTGCGCCCACTGTTCAATACGCTCGGCCTTGATCGCCCCGGACACCAGTTCATGCCCCAGCACGATAGCGGCTTGCTGGCCTTGCTGTTTGTAACAGGTACCGACCCGCTGGCGCTCGTCGTCGGTCATCAGCGGCAGGTTGACCACACCGGGGAATGCGCCTTTGGTGAACTCGATCGGCGCGCGGGTATCCATCATTGGCCGGTCGTTGAGGAAGATGTCGCGGTAGTCGATGATGTCAGTTGCCATCAAAACACCTCTACCGCGTGGGTCTGTCGCTCAACCAGTTCGCCGATGGGCTCAAGGCTCAGGCCCAGTTCGGCGGCCACGGTGTGGAATTCGGCGTCGCCTTCAGGGCTAACGGCAATCAGCAAGCCGCCGCTGGTTTGCGGATCGCACAGCACGCGCTTGTGCAGTTCCTGCAGGCGCCCGAGCTTGCTCGAATAACTGTCGAAGTTGCGCAAGGTGCCACCGGGCATGCAGCCTTGGTCGAGGTAGTCCTCGATCCCGGCCAGGCGTGGGACCTTTTGGTATTCGATGCGCGCCGTGAGACCACTGCCGCCAGCCATTTCCACCAGGTGACCCAACAGACCGAAACCGGTGACATCGGTCATCGCGGTTACGCCGGCCAACTTGCCGAACTGGCTGCCAGGTTTGTTGAGCGTGCACATCCAGTCACGGGCCAGGCCGATATCCGCTTCGCGCAGCTTGCCCTTCTTTTCGGCGGTGGTCAGGATACCGATGCCCAGAGGCTTGGTCAGGTACAGCTTGCAGCCGGCAGTGGCAGTGTCGTTACGCTTCATGTGGCGTTTTTGCACGATGCCGGTGACGGCCAGGCCAAAGATCGGCTCCGGCGCATCGATGGAGTGCCCACCGGCCAACGGAATACCGGCGGCGTCGCACACCGAACGGCCGCCACGGATGACTTCGCGGGCAACTTCCGGCGCCAGTACATTCACCGGCCAACCCAGAATGGCGATGGCCATCAACGGGTCGCCGCCCATGGCGTAGATGTCGCTGATCGCGTTGGTGGCGGCGATACGGCCGAAGTCGAAGGGATCATCGACAATCGGCATGAAAAAATCAGTGGTGGAGACCACGCCGCGCTCGTCGTCGATGGCGTACACCGCCGCGTCGTCGCGCGAGGCGTTGCCGACCCACAGGTTGGGGTCGAGGTTCTGCGCGCCGCTGCCGGCAAGGATCACTTCCAGCACCTGCGGTGAAATCTTGCAGCCGCAACCCGCGCCGTGGCTGTACTGGGTAAGGCGAATCGGCTCGTTCATGGTGGACCTCAAGGTAACAAGTGCGCGGATTCTATCAGACAGCAAAAAGCCGGCTGGGCGCTTGTGCGCTCAGCCGGCTTTGTGTGTTTCTGGCGTTACTGCCTCGCGGCGAGCAAACGCTGGTGGCGATTGCGTCGTGCGATGTTCAAGCACTCAATCGCTGCCGAGAACGCCATGGCCGCATACACGTAGCCTTTTGGCACATGGGCGCCGAAGCCTTCGGCGATCAGCGTCATGCCGATCATGATCAAAAAGCCCAGGGCCAGCATGACCACAGTCGGGTTGTCGTTGATGAACTTGGCCAGCGGTTCGGCCGCCACCAGCATCACGATCACCGAAACCACCACCGCAATGATCATGATCGGCAAGTGCTCGGTCATGCCCACGGCGGTGATGATGCTGTCGATGGAGAACACCAGGTCGAGCAGCAGGATCTGGCCGATGGCCGCGGCAAAGCCAATGGTCACGGCATTGCTGACGGTTTCTTTCGCCTCCGGCTCCGGGTCCATGCTGTGATGGATTTCGGTGGTCGCCTTCCACACCAGAAACAGGCCACCGGCGATCAGGATCATGTCCTTCCACGAAAACGCCTGGCCGAAGATTTCGAACACCGGCGCCGTCAACTGCACGATAAACGCGATGGTACTCAACAAGCCCAGGCGCAGTACCAACGCCATGCTGATACCGATACGGCGTGCCTTGGCCCGATGCTTCTCGGGTAATTTGTTGGTGAGAATCGAGATAAAGATCAGGTTATCGATGCCCAGCACGATTTCCATCACGATCAAGGTAGCCAGTGCGATCCAGGCGGTGGGGCTGGAGGCCAGTTGTAAGAGGTAATCCATAGGTCAGTCCTGACGTTGTGCGGGAAATTAGGCTTCTTTGCTGCCCGATTCAGATTCTTTTTCGTTCTGTTCCTGGTTTTTTTCCGGGCTGATCAAGCCTTGCGTCGCTTCACTCAATGCCTGTTCGGCAGCCTTGTGGGTTTCATCGATGGCTTGCTTGGCAGATTCGGTGGCCTTGCCCAGCACTTGCTGGGCGCTCTTTTCAACCTGATCACAACCGCTGACCACTACCAATGAAAGCGCAAGCAACGATGCGGCGCCCAGGGAATTGAGTTTCATCATGTATTCCTCGTTAGAACCAGCGGGTCCAAATGGTGGCCCCTCGATAGCGAGGCATTCTATGCAGGCGGACAGTTCAGGAAAATTCGTATTTTTTTGACATATACTTCGTTTTTTACGAAGTGTAGACCGTGATGCTCAATTACCGACAACTGCATTACTTCTGGGTGGTGGCCAAGACCGGCAGCATCGTGCGCGCCTGTGAGCAATTGAACCTCACGCCGCAGACCATCAGCGGTCAGATCAGTCTGCTTGAGCAAACCTTCGGTATCGCGCTGTTTCAGCGCGTCGGGCGTCAGCTCGAACTCACTGAAGCCGGGCGCCGCGCCCTGCCCTACGCCGAGCAAATGTTCCAGACCGGTAATGAGCTGGAGGCGCTGTTGCGCGCAGAGCCCAACGAACAGCAGATCCTGTTCCGGGTCGGAGTCGCGGACGTGGTGCCTAAATCCATCGTGTACCGGCTGATCGCGCCGACCATGGAGCTGAGCGAGCCAATCCGCATCACCTGCCGCGAAGACAAACTCGACCGCCTGCTGGCCGACCTGGCGATCCAGCGCCTGGACCTGGTGATTTCCGACAGCCCCATGCCCACACACCTGGACATCAAGGGCTACAGCCAGAAGCTGGGCGAATGCGGTATCAGTTTTTTCGCCACCCAGGCATTGGCTGACAGGTATGGCGGCGACTTTCCACAAAGCTTGCAGGGCGCGCCGCTGTTGATTC
The DNA here is from genome assembly GCF_022662455.1 of Pseudomonas sp. TREG-RG-20F-10-E-6-01. Classification (NCBI taxonomy): domain Bacteria; kingdom Pseudomonadati; phylum Pseudomonadota; class Gammaproteobacteria; order Pseudomonadales; family Pseudomonadaceae; genus Pseudomonas; species Pseudomonas sp. TREG-RG-20F-10-E-6-01. The sequence continues at coordinate 77,315 of NZ_JAKNQP010000013.1, forward strand.
CGGGAGCCGAGACGGTGGTGCGCAGCCGTTTGCAGCGCTGGTTTGCCGAGCAGCAGATCCAACCGAAGATCATCGGCGAGTTCGACGACAGCGCCTTGATGCAGGCATTCGGGCAATCCGGCAGCGGCATTTTTATTGCCCCCAGCGTGATTGCCGATGAGGTGGTGCGCCAGTATGGCGTGGCGCTGATCGGCCAGACCGATGCGGTCACCGAGTCGTTTTACGCGATCTCGGTGGAGCGTAAAATCAAGCACCCCGGCATTGTGGCGATTACCGAAGGGGCGAGACGCGAGCTGTTTACCGCCCTGCCCTGAGGGTTCAGGCGTTGGATGCGAGCGGCTGCTTGACGGTCATCAGCCACAGCGCCAGCAAGATCGACACCAGGATAAAACCGGACGCCGCAAAACCCAGGCTGCCAAGGCCAAAGGTGTCGATCACATGCCCGCCGACCATCGCGCCCATGCCGATCCCAAGGTTGGCGCCAGCGATATTCAACGACGCGGCAAACGCCGGGGCATGGGGCGCGGCCTTCATCAACCGCACATGGCTGACCAGGAACATCGCCGCCTGGGTCACGCCCCACACGGCCATCGCCGCCGCCAGGCCAATCGTTGAATGAATCGCCGGAACCAAGGCCACCATGCCGGCGATCATGAACCCGCAGAACACCATGGAGGCGATCAATGGGTGGCGATCCACCGCGCGCCCGCCCAGGGAGTTGCCGAGCAGGCCGACCGCGCCAAAGCCCATCAGGCACCAGCCCACCAGGGTGCCGTCGAACCCGGCCAGGCGCTCGAGGATATCGGCCAAGTAGGTGTAAGCAGTGAACATGCCGCTGAACACCAGGATCGACAACAAAATATGGCCCTGCATCACCGGGTTGCGCAGGATCTTGAACTGCGAGCGCAGGGTGACTTGATCGTTTTTCGGCTTAGTCACCGGCAAGTAGATAAACAGCAGCAAAGCCTTGGCCAACGCCACCACGGCGAGGATCGCGAACGCGGTGCGCCAGCCGAACATGTCCGAAATCAACGTGCCCACTGGAATGCCGAACACGGTGGCGCAGACGATGCCAAAGCCAATCTTTTCGATGGCGCGCCCGGCGTATTCCGGGCCGACGATATCCACTGCGGTTTCACTGGCCAGGGCCCAGAACACCGGCAGCCCCAACGCGGGGATCAACCGTGCCACTGCCATTACCCAAATATTCGGCGCCAGCGCGGCCACCGTATTGGCCACGCCAAACATGATCAGAATGCTGATGAACAGACGCTTGCGCCCAAAGCGCGCGAAGTACGCCGTAAGAAACGGACCAAACGCCGCCACGGTAAAGGCAAACAAGGTCACCAGCAGCCCGGCCTGGGAGACACTGACATCCAAGTCCCGGGCAATGGACGGCAACAGGCCGACGATAATGAATTCTGTGGTCAGCACGGTAAAGCCGGCGGCCGACAGCAGCAGGATGGGAAACAGCATGAAAACTCCAGAAACGACGACATCAACGACAGCCCGAAGGGCTCGCTGACGGATAGGAAAGGTGAGAGGCGGGAATGTTAACAGAGTATGTCGGGATTTAGCCAAGCCCCGCCGCCGCGGGTGACCGAATGCCGCATCGCACGGAACACTTTGTACAGCGTGCTAGACTCCGCGCCCCGCGTCCTACAGCCCGTTCTGCGTGCGCCGCTGTGCCTTCAAAAAAATAGAGACATGTGTTTATGACTGCTGCCCCTTCCCTGCTGCAACGACTGGCTCGCGTCAGCCTGGTCACGCAAATCATCCTCGGCCTGGTCGCCGGTATCCTTCTGGCGTTGTTCGCGCCAGAGGCGGCCAAGGCCACCGGTTTTATCGGCAAGGTGTTTGTCGCCGCGCTCAAGGCCGTGGCGCCGATTCTGGTCTTCGTGTTGGTGATGGCATCGATTGCCAGTCATAAACACGGCCAGGAAACCCATATCAAGCCGATCCTGTTTCTGTACCTGCTGGGCACGTTCGCTGCCGCCGTGGTCGCAGTGATTGCCAGCACGTTGTTCCCCTCGATGCTGGTGCTCGCCACTCACGATGCCAGCGTCAGTGCGCCCGGCGGCATCGGCGAGGTGCTGCAAAGCCTGCTGCTCAGTGTGGTGGATAACCCGGTCAGCGCACTGATGAACGCCAACTTCATCGGCATTTTGGCCTGGGCCATCGGCATGGGCATCGCAATTCGTCACGCGGGTGAAACCACCCGCACCGTGCTGGAGGATTTGTCCAACGGCGTGACGCTGATCGTGCGCATGGTGATTCGCTTCGCACCGCTTGGCATCTTCGGCCTGGTGGCCTCAACCCTGGCCACCTCCGGCTTCGGCGCCCTGCTCGGCTACGTCCACCTGCTGATGGTGCTGATCGGCTGCATGGCGTTCGTGGCGCTGGTGGTCAACCCGGCCATCGTGTTCTGGAAACTGCGCCGCAACCCCTACCCGCTGGTGCTGATGTGCCTGCGTGAGAGCGGCATCACCGCTTTCTTCACGCGCAGTTCGGCGGCGAATATTCCGGTGAACCTGGCGCTGAGTAAACGCCTGGGCTTGCATGAAGACACTTACTCGGTGTCGATTCCGCTGGGCGCCACCATCAATATGGCCGGTGCGGCAATCACTATCACCGTGCTGACACTCGCAGCGGTTCACACCCTCGGCATTGCCGTCGACCTGCCGACCGCCGTGCTGCTCAGCGTGGTCGCGGCGATCTGTGCCTGTGGTGCGTCGGGTGTGGCCGGCGGCTCGCTGCTATTGATTCCACTGGCGTGCAGCCTGTTTGGTATTCCCAGCGAAGTTGCCATGCAGGTGGTGGCCGTCGGTTTCATCATCGGCGTGCTGCAGGATTCGGCGGAAACCGCGCTCAACTCGTCCACCGATGTGCTGTTTACTGCTGCGGCGTGCCTGGGCAAGGATAAGCAATTGGCTTAACTGTCAGGCATGAAAAAGCCCGGGGCGTTCGATCAAGAACAACCCCGGGCTTTTTTTATGGGCTTAGAAAGCGCCCATGTAATCACGCTTGCCCACTTCCACACCGTTATGACGCAGCAGAGCGTAAGCGGTAGTGACGTGGAAGAAGAACTGCGGCAGGCCGTAGGTCAGCAGGTAGGACTGGCCGCTGAAGCGCTTCTCTTTCGGCGTGCCTGGGCGGGTGATGATCTCGATGCCTTCCTTGCCGTCGATTTGCTCAGGCTTGATGGTGTCGACAAATGCCAGCACCTTGGCGATCAGTGCTTGCAGATCGGCAAAGGTCACTTCGCTGTCTTCGTACTTCGGCACTTCGATCTCGGCCAGACGCGCGGAAACGCCTTTGGCGAAGTCGACAGCGATCTGGACCTGGCGCACCAGCTGGAACATGTCCGGAAACAGGCGCGCTTGCAGCAAGGCGTTTGGCTCGATGTTCTTGGCGGTGGCGTGGGCTTCGGCTTTGTTCAGCACATCGCTCAGGGCGTTGAGCATTTGCTTGAAGACCGGGATGGAGGCGGCGTACAGGGAAATAGTCATGACAGTCTCACGGTAATGGCAGGGTTTGGAACCAGCGGCGATTATAGACATGCCAGCCGCGCGTGCCGCTTGTCTTTTATTTTTTCAGGATTAGGCTAGTGGGTTCACTGCATAGGGAAAGCGCGATGACCGCCGAGCACGACACCGAGACCCCTGAGCCGCGCCTGAACAGCACGGAAATCCGCATCCTGGGCTGCCTGATCGAAAAACAGGCGACCAACCCGGAAACCTACCCGCTGACCCTTAACGCCCTGGTGCTGGCGTGCAACCAGAAGACCAGCCGTGAACCGGTGACGAACCTCAGCCAGGGCCAGGTCGGCCAAAGCCTGCGCGCGCTGGAAGGCCAGGGTTTTACCCGCCTGGTGATGGGCAGCCGTGCCGACCGCTGGGAGCATCGCGTGGACAAGGCACTGGAGCTGGTGCCGGCCCAGGTGATCCTGATCGGGCTGCTGTTTCTGCGCGGGCCGCAGACGGTCAATGAACTGCTGACTCGCAGCGGGCGCATGCATGACTTTGAAGACGCCGAGCAAGTCGTGCACCAGCTGGAGCGTTTGATTGCGCGCGGGCTGGCGGTGCTGGTGCCGCGTCAGGCCGGGCAGCGGGAAGACCGTTATACCCATGCGCTGGGGGATCCGGCGGATATCGAGGTGATTCTGGCGGCACGGGGGACTCCGGTGGAGCGGTCGACGGGGGCGGTTTCTCTGGATCGTATCGAAGAGCTTGAATCCAGAATCGCAGCGCTTGAAGAACGCCTGGCACAACTGGAACAGGCATAACTCGCTCCCACATTAGCTCCAGTGGTTTTCAGGCTCGGGCGAAGGCCACTGCGGCTTGAAACTGTTCATCCGTGGGCCGCACGCCGGTGTACAGCACAAATTGCTCCAACGCCTGGATCGCGATCACTTCGAGCCCGGTAATCACTCGCTTGCCTTTGGCCCGACCGCGCACGATCAGCGGCGTTTCGGCGGGAATCGCCACGACATCGAAGACGGTATCGGCGGCATCCACAGCTTCAGCCTCAAACGCCAGTTGATCCGCCTCTGCCCCACCGGTCATGCCGATCGGTGTCACGTTGACCAACATCTGCGGGCGCAAGTCACCCAGCTCTGCCTGCCATTCATACCCCAGGCTTTGGGCCAGGGCCCGACCGGCCGCTTCGTTACGCGCCACAATCACGCCATGGGCGTAACCACCGTCGCGCAAGGCACTGGCCACGGCCTTGGCCATTCCGCCGCTGCCGCGCAGGGCAAAGGTGGATTCCTTCGGTACCGCGTGCTTTTTCAGCAGTTGTTCGACGGCGATGTAGTCGGTGTTGTAGGCCTTGAGATGGCCGTCGGTGTTGACGATGGTGTTGAGAGAAGCAATGGCTTTGACCGAGTCGTCGAGCTCATCGACCAACGCAAGGCTGGCCTCCTTGAATGGCATGGAAACGCCGCAACCGCGAACGCCCAGTGCGCGTATACCGCCGATCGCGCCGGGTAAATCCTGGCTGCTGAAGGCTTTATAGTAGAAGTTCAGACCCAGCTGTTCATACAGATGGTTATGGAAACGCAAGCCAAAATTCCCGGGACGCGCCGACAATGACATGCACAGTTGGGTGTCCTTGTTGGGGTGCATCTGCATGGAAAACTCCTTTGAGTAAGCAATTGGGTACAGACCTTACACAACCTTTACCTATCGGCTGTGCTGTTTTTCAGAAATACGTTGTCTTAAAAGTATCCCCGCGACAATCCTTGAGTCTATTGATTGCAGACCACAAGCGCAGGGGCTAACCGAGGAATGACCATGATCCGTAAAATCCCCAAAATCGCCTTGCTTATCGGCGCACTCGCTATGGCAGGCCAAGCCTCCGCCCACGGTGGTGGTTGGGGTGGCCCGGCCGTATTGGGTGCTTTAGTCGGCGCAGCTGTTGTCGGCTCGGTGGTTGCCAGCCAATCCCAGCCGGTCTATGTGCAGCAACCGGTCTACGTTCAGCCGCAACCGGTGTATGCCGCGCCTCCTCCGGTCTACTACGCTCCGCCGCCACCGGTGTATGTGCAACAGCAGGTTTATTATCGCCCGGCGCCGGTTTATTACGGCCCACCACGCGGTTACTACGGCCCTCCCCATGGCTATTACGGCCGCGGCTGGTAACACGCAATTGACATCACAGGATCAGGCCCCGCTTACACGCGGGGCCTTTTTTTTGCCTCAAAGGTCCGGATTTACCCTGCAAAGGTCGCTGTGAGGACAATGCTCGAGGCGTAATCGCACATCATTATGGCTAATGTCTACTTGCTCGAACCTGGCTTGCGCTGTCATGTTTGTGTCACCAAGCCCTCTCACTATTGATTCTGTCCAGCCAATAACAATTAAGGACGACTGACCATGCCCACGCAAAACCCGCACCGCACCGCCGGCCTGTGCACGTCCAGCAAGGTCTACAGCGCACTCACAGAGCTCAAGCACCTTGAAGGCCATCGCAGCGCGAAGTTCCTGGCGTTGTTGGCGGAAAACCTGGTGCACAAGGGGCTGCTCAGCGAGCAGGAAGTGGTGATCATGCTCGATCAAGTGGTGGATTGACGTCTTGTGTTGATGACGACTATCGAGCCGGTTGATTTTTCCTTCGGCCCGCAGCGCCGTAAGGTGGCCTCCATAGCAATTGGAGGTCTCTATGCCCACTGTTCAGATCATGTCCGTTATCGGCAGCGCCGTTCCCGCCCCCCTTCGCAAGCTGGGGCTGCTGGCTTGCTGGTACCTGGTGCGCGATGGCGAGCCCATCAGCGGCCCGCTCACGTCGTTATCGGCCGCCGAAAAGCAGCTTCAGCAAGCGTCGAGCTTCAGGCTGCACGCCTGAAGCTCGCTGTCTGTAACCGCTAAGGCAGCGGCAGCTTGACCCGCGGTTTGCTTTCGACAAACAGCGCCCAGCTCGACATAAACAACGCCGCCACCAGCGGCCCGATCACAAACCCGTTCAGGCCAAACACCGACAGCCCGCCCAGGGTCGAGATCAGGATCAGGTAATCCGGCATCTTGGTGTCCTTGCCCACCAAGATCGGGCGCAGCACGTTGTCCACCAAGCCGATCACGAAGACGCCGAACACCGCCAGCACCACGCCCTGCCAGATCGAACCGCTCAACAGGAAGTAGATGGCCACCGGGCCCCACACAATCCCCGCCCCCACGGCTGGCAGCAGCGACAGAAACGCCATCAACACCGCCCAGAGCAACGCACTGGGAATATCCAGAAACCAGAAAATCAAACCGCCCAGCGCGCCTTGGGTCACGGCCACCAGCACGTTGCCTTTGACCGTGGCCCGCACCACGCGATTGAACTTGAGCTGCAAACGGCGCTTTTGCGGCTCGGCCAGCGGCACCGCCGTGCGCACTTTGCGCACCAGCTCCGGACCGTCGCGCAACAGAAAAAACAGCAGATACAGCATGATGAAAAAGCTCACCAGGAAATCAAACGTGCCCTGGCCAAAGCTGAACGCCTGGGTCGCAAAGAACTGGCTGCCCTGCATTGCACTCTTGACGATCTTTTCGCGCAGGCCTTCAAGGTTGCCCATGCCAAAACGGTCCAGCAGGTGCTGGAAGTATGGCGGCAGGACGTTTTTGAATTGCTCGATATACCCGGCCACGTCCAACTTGCCGCTTTCGATATTTTTGTACAGGGTCGCGCCCTCTTGCACCAGCAGCACACTGGTAATGATCACCGGCAAAATCGCGATGATCAGGCACACCGTCAGCGTCGCCAGGGACGTCAGGTTGCGGTTCCAGCTGAACCGCTGTTGCAGGCGCCGCTGCATCGGGGCAAAGATAATGCCGAGGATCACCGCCCAGAACACCGCACCGTAGAACGGCAGCAATATCCAGATAAAAGCGATGGTCACCAGGGCCAGCAGCAACAGCAGGGTTTTGAATTGCAGGTTGGTTTGATTCATGTCCGGTCCATGTCAGAAAAGCCAAGGCCCCGTGCAGGCCCTGTTGCTTAGTCCGCTGCGAATGCTGGGAGTGCCATCGTTTATCGCACAAGCATAGACCGCATCACTCATTGCCCGAGAGACTGCGCCTTTGCCTCGCTCAACAGCGTCTGAATCATCTGCTCCTGAGCGTCATAGCGGCCTTCGCCGAAGTGGCTGTGGGGATGCACCATTGGAATCCCCCGACGTATCGCGCCTATGTCGAAACCCACCTGCCGATACACCACGATACAAAATCAACAAAGGGCGATCTGGATCAATAAATCCCAGATCAAGCTCCACTACCCTCGCGACCTTTTGCGACGCGAACCCATGCCATCTGTCATCGCCCCCGAACTGCTCGCCCCCGCCGGCACCCTGAAAAACATGCGCTATGCCTTCGCTTACGGCGCCGATGCGGTCTACGCCGGCCAACCGCGTTACAGCCTGCGTGTGCGCAACAATGAATTCGACCACGCCAACCTGGCGCTCGGCATCCAGGAAGCCCACACGCAGGGCAAACGCTTCTACGTAGTGGTGAACATCGCGCCGCACAACGCCAAGCTGAAAACCTTCCTCAAGGACCTGGCCCCCGTGATCGGCATGGGCCCGGATGCGCTGATCATGTCCGACCCCGGGCTGATCATGCTGGTACGCCGCCATTTTCCGCAGATGCCCATTCATCTGTCGGTGCAGGCCAACACGGTGAACTGGGCAAGCGTCGAGTTCTGGCAGCAACAAGGCATCAGCCGGGTGATTCTGTCGCGCGAGCTGTCACTGGAAGAGATCGACGAAATCCGCCAACACGTGCCGACCATGGAGCTGGAAGTGTTCGTGCACGGCGCCCTGTGCATGGCCTATTCCGGACGCTGCCTGCTGTCGGGCTACATGAACAAGCGCGACGCCAACCAAGGCACATGCACCAACGCGTGTCGCTGGAAGTATCAGGCCACGCCGGCGGTGGAAAACGCTACGGGCGACATCGTCCAGACATTCCAGCCAACCCTGGGCATCGGCGCGCCCACCGATCAAGTGTTCCTGCTGCAGGAAGCTAATCGCCCGGATGAGCAAATGCCCGCGTTCGAGGATGAACACGGCACGTACATCATGAACGCCAAGGACCTGCGCGCGGTGCAGCACGTGGAGTGCCTGACCCACATGGGCGTGCATTCGCTGAAGATTGAAGGCCGCACCAAATCGCACTTCTACTGCGCACGCACCACCCAGGTGTATCGCCAGGCCATCGACGATGCGGTGGCCGGTCGCGCCTTTGACCGGCGGCTGATGACCAATTTGGAATCACTCGCCCAGCGCGGCTACACCGAAGGTTTCCTGCGCCGCCACGTGCATGACGAGTACCAGAATTACCAGCACGGCAGCTCGGTGTCGGAACGGCAGCAGTTTGTCGGGGAGTTGACCGGCGAGCGCCGTGGCGAGCTGGCCGAGGTCAAGGTGAAGAACCGCTTTGCCGTGGGCAATCATCTGGAATTGATGACGCCCGCCGGGAATTTTCACTTCGACCTGGCCGTGCTGCACAACGCCAAGGGTGAAGCCATTGAGGTCGCGCCGGGCGACGGGCACACCGTGTACGTGCCGCTCCCGGCCGCAATGGACCTGCGTTTCGGCCTGCTGATGCGCGACCTCTAACACGTCGCCACGCAGAATACGCATCCAGCGGCCTTTGGTGAACATCGGATAACCATCGCCCAACGCTTGGCTGACGTCCCGGCACATGCCATCGATCACCGTGGCGGCGGCCCCGCGTGTGAGAGGTATATTCGTATGTACGTCAGTTAAACATAGGTTAAACCCATGAAAGATCAGATCCTGAACTGACCGACCAACTGCCCCAGGCGCTGGCCCAAATCCGCCAGGCTGCGAGAGGTCTGGGCGCCCAACTGGGTTTCATCAGCCACACTGTCGACCGCCACGGCGATCTGATGCACGCTGCGGTTGATCTCTTCGGCCACGGCAGTTTGCTCTTCGGCGGCGCTGGCAATCTGCGCGTTCATCGAGTTGATAGTGCCAATCAGCTGCGCCATGGTATCCAGTGAGGCGCCGGCCTGATTCGCCTGGGCCGAGGTGCCGTCGCCGGCATCGCTGGAACGGCGCATCGCGTCCACGGCGGCTTCGGTACCTTTTTGCAGGCGGTCGATCATGCCCTGGATTTCCTGGGTGCTGGTTTGAGTGCGGCTGGCCAACGCTCGCACTTCATCGGCGACCACCGCAAAACCACGCCCGGCCTCACCTGCCCGCGCGGCTTCGATGGCGGCGTTGAGTGCCAGCAGGTTGGTCTGTTCGGCGATCGAACGGATCACGCCCAGCACGCTGACAATCGACGACACGTCCTGTTGCAAGCTGTCGAGGGACACACCACTGCTGCGGATGTCATTCACCAGCGCATGAATCTGCGCGATGCTGCCGTCCACCACGCGCTTGGCGGCCTGGCCCTCGGCGTCGGTCTGTTGCGCGGCGACGGCGGCGCCCTGAGCGCTGCGCGCAACTTCATGGGCGGCGGAGGACATCTGATTAATAGCGGTGGCCACTTGATCCGTTTCGTGACGCTGGCGCTCCATCGCGGTTTCCGAGCGCTGGGCTTGCTCGGACACCTGCCCGACCAACCCGGTGAGTTGCGAGGTCATCTCGGTGATCTGGCGCACCAGGCCGTGGATCTTGTCGACAAAGCGGTTGAACGCACCCGCCAGATCGCCCAGTTCATCCTGGCTGGTGATGGCCAGGCGGCGGGTCAAGTCGCCCTCGCCCGCCGCGATATCGTCGAGGTTGGCTTTCATCAAGTTCAACGGCCGCAGGATGGTATTGGCGGTCACCATGCCCACGGCGGCAATCACCAGCAACACCACCACGGCCACACCGAGGATGCTCAGCAACACGCCTTCCATGCGTTTCTCAACCTTGGCCTCGACCACGGCCACCTGGGCTTCGATACCGTCGAGGTTGACCGAGGTACCAATCACCATGTCCCACTTGGGCAGGTATTCGGTGTAGCCAAGCTTGGGCACCAACTCGGTCTGCCCCGGCTGGGTCGAGCTGTATTGCAGGTAGTGGGTGCCGTCCTTGCCGACCTTGACCAGGTCGCGGTTGACGTAGACGCCGTTGGGGTCGCGGTTGTCCTTGAAGCTTTTGCCCACGCCGTCGGGGCTGTTGCCCTTGAACAGGCGGATGGTCTCGGAGTCGTAGCCGAAGAAGTAGCCGTCCTTGCCGTAGCGGGTGTTGGACAGCAACTTGACCACCTCGGCCCGCGCGGCGGTGTCGCCAGGGGCGGCGGCGTCGTAGAGCGGTTTGATGGTGGTCATGGCCACCTCAACATAACTTTGCAGGGTGGCCTTGGCGTCGTTGAGCAGGCGCTGGCGGGTTTCATCCACCTCGTTGCGTGCCTGGCCCTGGAGGATCCACACGGTGGTCAGGCTGATGACCACGGCAAACAGCAATACCGGCACTACGGCGAGGGACAGGACTTTGGCCTTCAGACTCAGACGCATGGCTTTTCTCTCTTATTAGTGGCGACCTGGAGAGGCTATCGGCCAATTGCAACGGATCTGTAGGCCACTGGAAACCCGTGGCGCGGGAGGTGTTTCAAATCATCAAAGGGTCATCGCAGCGAGCCAGCCGAATGCCAGCAACGGGATGTTGTAGTGCAGGAACGTCGGCACCACGGTGTCCCAGATATGGTGGTGCTGGCCGTCGATGTTCAGGCCGGAAGTCGGGCCGAGGGTCGAGTCCGAAGCCGGTGAGCCGGCGTCGCCCAGGGCGCCTGCGGTGCCGACGATGCACACAATCGCCAACGGGCTGAAGCCCAGCTGCACACACAGCGGCACAAAAATCGCGGCGAGGATCGGCACCGTGGAAAACGACGAGCCGATGCCCATGGTCACCAGCAGCCCCACCAGCAACATCAGCAGCGCGCCCACGCCACGGCTATGGCCGATGAAGGCCGCCGAGGTTTCTACCAGCGAACGCACGTCACCCGTGGCTTTGAGCACTTCGGCAAACCCCGAGGAGGCGATCATGATGAAGCCGATCATGGCCATCATCTTCATGCCTTCGGTGAACAGGTCGTCGGTTTCGCGCCAGCGCACGATGCCCGACACCGAAAAGATCAGGAACCCGGCCAGGGCGCCAATGATCATCGAGTCCAGCCACAGCTGAATGATGAACGCCGAGGCAATCGCCAGCCCGGCCACCAACAGGGTCAGCGGGTTGTACTGCACGGCCACTTGCTCGACGCGCTCGATTTTTTCCAGGTCGTACACGCGCTTTTTGCGATAGCTGACAAACACTGCCACCAGCAGGCCAACCACCATGCCCAGCGCCGGCAAGCCCATGGCGTGGGTGACGTTGACCTGGCTGATGTCGACGCCGCTCTTGGCCACGTTGGCCAGCAGGATCTGGTTGAGGAAGATGTTGCCAAAACCCACCGGCAGGAACATATACGGCGTGATCAGGCCGAAGGTCATCACACAGGCGATCAGGCGGCGGTCCAATTGCAGCTTGGTCAGCACGTACAACAGCGGCGGCACCAGCAGCGGAATAAACGCGATGTGGATTGGCAGGATGTTCTGCGAAGCAATCGCCACGACCCACAACAGACCGATCAGCAACCATTTGACGTGGCTGCCGCCGGTGGCTTCCTGACGATCGACCAGCATCAGCGCCTTGTCTGCCAGAGCATGGGCCAGGCCGGACTTGGCAATCGCCACAGCGAAAGCGCCGAGCAAGGCGTAGGACAACGCCACGGTCGCCCCGCCGCCCAAGCCGCCGTTGAAGGTCTTGAGCGTGGCTTCGATGCCCAGGCCACCGGTCAAGCCACCCACCAGGGCGCCGACGATGATGGCGATGACCACATGCACGCGGGACAAGCTGAGCACCAGCATGGTGCCGACCGCGGCGATGACTGCGTTAATCATGGTTACCTCAAGACAGAAACATAAAAAACAGGCATGCCCGCGCCCGGACGGCCATGGGGTTGGCTGCCAGCGTGCAGGCTTGAAGAGGTCTTATTAGAGGGCGCGCACTTTGCAGCAGGCGGGCGCGCATGTCAAAAAACGGCGTCGTTTTCAGCGCTCAATTGAACGTTTAAATAATAAAGAAGCATCAAAAGCGGCCGATACAGAGGCTCTCTGTGTTTTCAGGTTAAGGATGCTCCTCGATGTTCCTCAGACAGCTGTCCATTCAATGGAAAATCACCCTGCTCGCCGGCCTGTGCCTGCTGGGGATCGTGACCCTGCTGGTGGGTCTGTCGCTGTATCGCATGGAGCACAGCTCGCAGCAGGTCAAAGCCTCGAGCATGCAGATGCTCGACGAGTCCGCCCAGGCGCGCATCGAGGCTCAGGGTGAAGTGCAGGCGCTGGGCATTCGCCAGCAATTCATGGACGCCTACCAGTACGGCCATGGTTTTGCCCGTCAGGTACTGTTTTTGCGCGAACAGGCAGAGAAACGCTTCCTCGACGCCTTCGACACCCGCGAAGACCTGACCCGCCAGGTCAAGGCCGCGCTGCAGGCCAACCCGGACCTGCTCGGGTTGTCGCTGGTGTTTGAAGCCAACGCGCTGGACGGCAAGGATGAGCTGTTCGCCAATCAGGCGGAACTGGGCAGCAATGACAAAGGCCGTTTTGCCCTGTACTGGTCGCAACCGACGCCAGGCAAATTGACCTCCATGTCACTGCCCGAAAGCGACATGTCCGACACCAGCGTCGGCCCCAGCGGCGAGAAAGCCAACGCCTGGTTCACCTGCCCGCGCACCACCCTGAAACCTTGCGTGATCGAGCCGTACTTTTATGTGATCGACGGGCAAAACGTGCTGATGACCAGCATCGTGTTTCCGCTGATGGTCAACGGCAAAGTCATCGCCTCGCTGTCGGTGGACATCAACCTCAACAGCCTGCAGGCCGTGAGCCAGCAGGCCAGCCAGAAGTTGTATGACGGCCAGACGCAAGTCAGCATCCTCAGCCCCACCGGTTTGCTCGCCGGCTACAGCCCGGATGCGAGCAAACTCAGCCAGCGCCTGGATAAAGTCGACACGGCCAGCGGCGCGCAATTGATCAACGCGCTGGCGGCCAGCACGCAAATCCGCAGCGTGCGCAACAACCATCAACTCAAGGTATTGGCGCCCTTCGCACCGATTCCCGGCGGCAAGCCATGGGGTGTGTTGCTGGATGTGCCGGAAAAAGTCCTGGTGGGCCCCGCCGAAGCGCTCAAGGCGCAACTGGATGCCGACAACACCCGCGGCACCCTGCTGGAACTGAGCCTGGGCCTGCTCGCCGCCGTGGTCGGCTTGATTCTGGTGTGGCTGATGGCGCGCAGCGTGACCCGGCCGATCCTTGGCGTGGCGCGCATGCTGGAAGACATCGCCAGCGGCGAAGGCGACCTGACCCGTCGCCTGGCCTACGACAAGCAGGATGAACTGGGCCAACTGGCCGGCTGGTTCAACCGCTTCCTCGACAAACTGCAACCGATCATTGCCCAGGTCAAACGCTCAGTGCAGGACGCCCGCGGCACGGCCGACCAGTCCGCCGCAATTGCCACTGAGACCAGCGCCGGCATGGAACAGCAATACCGCCAGGTGGACCAGGTGGCCACCGCCTCCCACGAAATGAGCGCCACCGCCCAGGACGTTGCCCGCAGCGCCGCCCAAGCCGCACAAGCCGCGCGCGACGCCGACCAGGCCACCCGCGAAGGCTTGACCGTGATCGACCGCACCACCACCAACATCGGGCACTTGGCGGCGGACATGAGCACCGCCATGGCTCAGGTCGAAGGCTTGGCGGCCAATAGCGAGAAAATCGGCTCGGTGCTGGAAGTGATTCGAGGCATTGCCGAGCAAACCAACCTGCTGGCACTCAACGCCGCCATCGAAGCCGCGCGCGCGGGTGAGGCCGGCCGTGGATTTGCCGTGGTTGCCGACGAAGTACGCAACCTGGCACGGCGCACCCAGGAATCGGTGGAAGAAACCCGTGTGGTGATCGAACTGCTGCAAAACGGCACCACCGATGTGGTCGGCTCCATGGGCAACAGCTATCGCCAGGCCCAGGGCAGTGTCGAGCAGGTCGGCCAGGCGGTCACCGCCCTGCGCCAGATTGGCGAGGCCGTCACGGTGATCAGCGACATGAACCTGCAAATCGCCAGCGCCGCCGAAGAGCAAAGCGCGGTGGCCGAAGAGATCAACAGCAACGTGGCGACGATCCGGGATGTGACCGAGTCGCTGTCGGAGCAGGCAAATGAATCGGCGCGAGTGAGCCAAGCGCTGAACAGCCTGGCGAATCAGCAGCAGGGGTTGATGGATCAGTTTCGGGTGTAACTGAGTTGCACAGATTCTGACCCTTGAGCAGGTCCAATGTGGGAGCGGGCTTGCTCGCGAATGCAGTGTGTCAGTTGCCAAGTCAGCTGGCTGACACACCGCTTTCGCGAGCAAGCCCGCTCCCACATTTTATATTTTGTGGTCTATCAGGCCTGGCGTTTGGGCAATTCGATCAGCACCCTTAAGCCACCCAGCTCACTCTCCTGCAACTGCAACACCCCGCCCCACACCTCGACGATATCCCGCACGATCCCCAGCCCCAAACCATGGCCGTCGATCTGCTCATCCAGGCGCGTGCCCCGGCTGAACACTTGGTCGCGCTGACTCTGCGGAATGCCCGGCCCGTCATCTTCAACGGCCAGCAAATAGCTGTGCGGCGTTTCGCTGATGCTCAAGCGTATTTCCGCATCCGCCCATTTGCAGGCGTTGTCCAGCAGGTTGCCAAGCAGTTCCAGCAGGTCTTCGCGGTCCCAGGGCAATTGCAGGCCGGGCGTGACGTGGTAACTCAAGTCCAGGTGTTCACCGTGGATCATGTTCAATGTGGCGAGCAGGCCCGGCAGCTCCTTTTCGCAGTCGAACAAGGCACCCGGCAAGGTTTCACCGGCAAGGCGTGCGCGGTTGAGTTCGCGATTCAGGCGTTGCTGCACTTGCTCCAGTTGTTCGCGCAAGAGCTTGCCCAGTTCGGGATGGGCCTTGAGCTGTTCACTGGAAGCCACGCTTAAAAGCACGGCCAACGGTGTTTTCAGCGCATGCCCCAAGTTGCCCAACGCGTTGCGCGAGCGCTTGAGGCTGTCTTCGGTGTGAGCCAGCAGGTGGTTGATCTGCGCCACCAGTGGTTCCAGTTCCAGCGGCACTTGAGTGTCGAGCTGTGAGCGCTGGCCTTGTTGCAGTTGAGCGATCTGTTCGCGGGCGGTTTCCAGCGGGCGCAAGGCGCGGCGAACCGTGACCCGTTGCAGGACCAGCACCAGCAGCAATGCCGCAAGGCCCATCACCAGGCCGATCTGACGCATCAGACGGAAACTTTCCCGCACCGGCGTATAGTCCTGGGCCACGCTGATGGAAATCGACTGGCCAAAACGCTTGTAGTCCGCGCGCAACACCAGCAGTTGCTGGCCTTCCGGGCCCAGCTGCAGGTTGCCCTTGAGCCCGGCTTCCGGCAGCCGGGGCAACTCCTGGTCCCACAACGAACGGGAACGCCAGTGAATGTCGGCAAAATCGATACGGAAATAATGCCCGGAAAACGGCCGCTGATAGGCCGGCGACAAACGTTGTTCATCCAGTTGCACACCGTTCGGCCCGCGCACCAACGCCACCAGCAGGTTTTCGCTGTCGTTGCGCAAGCCCGCTTCCAGGTAGCGCTGCAAGCCGGCCTCGAACAACCACAGGCTGGTTTGCGCCAATACCACGCCGACAACCACCATCACGCTGATCAGCCCCAGGCTCAGGCGCCGCTGAATCGACCTCATGCAGGACTGGCGCCAAAGCGGTAACCCTGGCCGCGCCGGGTCTCAATCACGCTACGGCCCAGCTTGCGACGCAGGTGGTTGACGTGAACTTCCAGCACGTTGGAGTCGCGCTCGGTCTCGCCGTCATAAAGATGCTCGGCCAAGTGGCTTTTCGACAGGATCTGTTCCGGGTGCAGCATGAAGTAGCGCAGCAGGCGGAATTCAGCGGCGGTCAGCTGGATTTCTTCGCCGTCGCGCAGTACACACTGGCGGCCTTCATCCAGGTGCAACCCGGCGGCTTGCAAGGTGGGCTGGTTGGCGTGGCCATGGGAGCGGCGCAACAACGCCTGGACACGCAAGTGCAGTTCTTCTGGGTGAAAGGGTTTGCTCAGGTAATCGTCGGCACCGGCCTTGAGCCCCTCGATGCGTTCGGCCCAGGAGTCGCGGGCGGTGAGAACCAGCACTGGCGTGGCCAGGGCGGCTGCGCGCCATTGCGCCAACACGTCCAACCCCGGCAGGCCGGGCAAGCCCAGGTCGAGAATGATCAGGTCATAGGGTTCGCTGCGGCCCTGATAGGCGGCATCGCGACCATCGGCCAGCCAGTCGACGGCATAGCCCTGGCGCTGCAGGCCGGCCAGCAGCTCATCGGCCAAGGGAACGTTGTCTTCCACCAGAAGCAGGCGCATCAGTCGTCTTCCTTATCTTTGAGCAGCACGCCGGTGGTGGCATCCAGCTTGATCTCGCGCACCACGCCTTCGGTGGTCACCAGCTCCACTTCATAAGCATATTGGCCGTGTTTTTTTTCAAGCTCGGCTTCCAGCAACCGGGAGCCGGGGTAACGCGCCATGGCCTGTTGCAACAGTTGCTCCAGCGGCAGGATCACGCCCTGCTGGCGCAGAGCCAAGGCTTCATCCTGGTTGAGGTCGCGGGCCGCCAGACTGGAACAAAAAGCCAGGAGCGCCAGCACCATCAAACCGCTGGCGCGTCGATATACCTTCATTACGTTTCCTGATGATTCTTGAGCACGTGCCCGCTGAGCGCGTCCAATTCGACTTCCCACTCGATGCCGTCGGCATCTTCCAGTTCGACTTGGTACAAGTACTTGCCGTAGGCCTCGTCCAGGTCGGTGTCCAGCAGGGTCGACCCCGGGTGCAGTGCCAGGGCCGTGGCTTCCAGCTGATCAAAGGCGACAATTGTAACAGTGCCAGGCACTGTCAGTGGCTTGTCAGGGTCCACTGCCCGGGCCTGCGCCGAGGTGCAGGCGATGATACCGGCGGCGACCAGCGCTGTGAGGCGCTTCATGGCAAATCTCCGTTTCAGGATGTTTTTCCTACGCAGGCCAACGTACCCGCTGCAACTTAACTGAAACTGAATTGCCACCATGGCATTTTTCAATCGTCCTCTTTACCCATCACCCGCGAGTTTTCCTATACTGCCCCGCTCGCTTGAAAAGAGACTGGTATGACAGCCATCCACATCAAATTCCCCGCGTTGACGCTCAAGGCCGGTAAACGCGCCTTTGCGCGCATTCGCGAACAAGGCCTCAAACCTGCGGACGTCGGTATCCTGCCCGGCGCGGCCGGCGGCCCCAAGGCACTGGGCATTCAGGGCCTGGACCTGGCCTTGTTCGGCGACTGGCTGCCGCGCGCGCCACGCGAGCGTGCGCTGATCGGCGCCTCCATCGGCTCCTGGCGGTTTGCCAGCGCCTGCCTGCCCGACCCGGTGCAAGGCCTGCTCGACCTCGGCCGCCTGTACAACGAACAACGCTTTGCCAAGGGCGTGACCATGGCCGAGGTCAGCCGCAGCTGCCAGCGCATGCTCGATGACCTGCTCGCAGGCCGCGACGCGCGGGTGCTGGACAACCCCGACTATCGCCTGAACATCATGGTGGTCAAAAGCCACGGCCTGCTCGCCGATGACCATCGCGGTCGGCTCGGTCTGGGCCTGTCGTCGGTCATTGCCGACAACCTGCGCGGCCGTGCGCGGCTGGCGCGGCACTTCGAACGGCTGATCATCCACGACCCGCGCCAGGCGCCGCCGGTGCATCCGCTGAAGGACTTCCCGTCGCGTTTCCTCGACCTGGACCTGCGCAACTTGCGCCAGGCACTGCTGGCGTCCGGCTCGATCCCCATGGTGATGCAAGGCGTACGCGACCTGCCCGGCGCGGGCGCCGGCACTTACCGCGATGGCGGCCTGCTCGACTATCACCTCGACCTGCCCTACCACGGCGATGACATCGTGCTGTACCCGCACTTCACCGACCGGGTCATCCCCGGCTGGTTCGACAAGGGCCTGCCGTGGCGGCGCAGTAATCAACAGGGTTTGCAGGATGTGTTGCTGCTGGCCCCGTCCAGGGACTACCTCGCCCGCCTGCCCCACGGCAAACTGCCGGACCGCAGCGACTTCAAGCGCTTCATGGGCGATGACCCGAGCCGCAACAAGTACTGGCAAACCGCGATGAGCGAGAGCCGACGGTTAGGCGATGAGTTCCTCGACCTGGCGGATAAAGGCACATTGGGCGAGCACTTGCTGGCGCTATGACCAAGCGGTATGCGCGGCGAAGGATCAAGCTGTTAAACTCGCCGCCTGCCAGATACCTGACCGAGCTGAAAATACTGTGGAAATCTTCAAAGATTCCACGGTAGCCTCCCACCTGAAACCGTCCCTTCCCAACTCCCTCCGAACTACCCAACAAACAAAAGCATTTCAGTATCACCGCGTACCACGCGATACCTTCCCATTGCCATTTAGTTAGTACATCATCCAGTACATCAGAAATAATTTTGAGAGGATGTACTAGTGGCACTCACGGACACAGCAGCCAGACAGGCCAAGCCTAAGGAAAAGGCGTACACCCTCCCCGATTCTTTGGGTCTTTCGCTTTACGTCGCAAATAGCGGGATAAAAAGCTGGCACTTCCGCTTCACATGGCTTGGAAAACAGGCAAGGATTTCTTTTGGAACATACCCGGAAACGGGCCTGAAGGACGCACGCTCTCGAAGAGACGAGGCGCGGGAAGATATTGCGAGGGGTGTGGATCCGCGCGAATCGAGGAAGGAGAAGAAGGCAGGACTGATTGAGGCTGGCGGGCGAACTTTCCGCCGAGTGTATGACGAGTGGCTGGCATTCAGGAAAGGCAGCATATCGCCGGGAACCTATCGCATCATCAGCAACTTGATGGAGCTGGACGTACTTCCAACATTTGGTGGGCGTCAGATCGACACCATCAAGCGCGCAGACGTGATCGGTCTGATACGGCGTATAGAAAAGCGCGGGTCCATAGTCACGGCGGTAAAAGTCCGGCAGAGGATGGGCCAAGTGTTCAGCTATGCGATCGCCACCGGACTGATCGAATCGAACCCTACGGCTGAGATGCACGCCGTTACCGAGAAAGGCGCCCAGAATCGGCCGCATCCATTCTTGCCTTTCAGCGAACTACCCAAGACTATCGCCACCATTCAGCAGTGCGTGTCAGGCCACCAGTTACGGTCGGCAATTATGCTGATGATCTACACCGCATCGCGCCCGGGCGAAGTAAGGCATGCCGAATGGTCTGAAATTGATCTCGATGCGGCGATCTGGACGACCCCGGCGGCGAAGATGAAGGCTCGACGCGAGCATGCCGTGCCATTGCCGACCCAGGCAGTAGATTTGCTAAAAAGCATGCTACCGGTCACCGGCGGACTTCGCTACGTGTTCACCAATCGCAGTGACCCGACAGCACCGATCGGCACAAACTACGCCAATAACGTTATGGAGTTGTGCGGTCTCACTGGAAAGCAGTCGCCTCATGGCTTCCGGCACTTGTTCTCGACCGAGATGAACGGTCGTGGCTACAACCGTGATTGGGTTGAAAGGCAGCTCGCCCACGCTGACAGCAGCTTTATCCGTGACGTGTACAACCATGCCGCATACCTCGAGCAGCGTCGCGAAATGATGCAGGAGTGGGCAAACCTCGTATCGGCGGGCCTATCTGACAAATAGCCTACAGCTCGTCGCCTAAAATCGCGCCAAGCTCAAACCTCGATTACTGTACGCACATACAGTATTTGAGTTTCCTAACCATGAACATCGACGAAGACACCTCAACGTGGCTCGGCTGCCCCACGCCTCTAGAAATGTATAAGCATCAGTGCGCCCTGCTCGAGGACGAGCTGAACGAAACCTTGAACCGGCTGAGTGATGCACGCCGGAATATTGCCGGGCTGGTCCAGATGAGCGATGGATTGGCCACACGTTTAGCCGAAGCATTGGCATGCCTTGACGTTGCCCGAACCGAAATCGGTGATCTCAGAGAGCGATGCTCAGAGCCGTCAATCCTCGGCATCAAGCTGGTAACCGAACAGCGCGACTATTTGCTGAGGGAGAATCAGCGGCTGCTGGCGGAACTGAGGGCGCCTCAAGAGCGCCCAGATATGGACCTTACTTCGAAAGCGCTTTAAGGCGCTCTTCAGTTGCGGTGCCGAAGATGATGTAGAGCTGTTCGATGGCTTCGTCTGCGACCGCGCGCGCCGACTCCAGGCCCAAAACGAAACCCTCGGCGCGAGCGCCTGCTTTGGCCGCTACAATCATTGAGTCCGCCCTTTCAATCTGTGCCAGCAGCTTATCCGCGTCTCGTTCGATCCCGGCGCTCAGAATTACACCCTCCATATCAAATTCTCTGAGAAATATCTGGCAGTAGGCGCGTCAGCCCAGCTCGTCTGCATACGCGGCCTGCGCCTCCTCTACCAGCTCACGCCACTCGCCGCTGTCGATAAGGCCTTTCTGTTGCAGATCATCTGCCAGTGAGAGCCGCGCTTCATAGCGATCCTCTGGAGTGGCTGAGATGAATTCAGAATCAGTGCGCAAGGCGAACCATGCTTTTATCGCGTTGACTTGCTCAATGTTGACCGTCATGACGAATATTCAAGGCCAGTGTCTACAGTGTAGAGATTGGCCAGCGCCCAGCTGTTCAGCAGGTCCGACAAGCGGAGAGCATCATGTGCGGAAGACTCACCCAGTATCGCGGAATTCACGACTTCGTGGCAGCGTTGAATATGCCTAACGCCCTGGCGAACTCTGTCGGTGAATTGCCCCTCGAGCGTTACAACGTAGCCCCGACAACCCAAGTCGCCCTGCTCCACCTACAGGGTGACCTGCTGCACGCCGACATGGTGCGCTGGGGATGGCGGCCACACTGGGCCAAGGACAGAACCGCGCCGATCAATGCCCGCGTAGAGAAAGTAGCCCATGGCCCGTTCTTTCGCGCGATCTGGCCGCACCGGGCAATAACGCCCATCGATAGCTGGTTTGAATGGGTTGATGAAGGTGGACCAAGAAAGCAGCCTTACCTGATACGGCGGCGCGATGGAGCGCCGATCTTCTGCGCGGCCATCGGCCAACTGCCTGACGCTGATGAAGGCCCAGGCGAGCATGACGGGTTCGTGATCATCACCGCCGACAGCGCAGGCGGAATGGTGGACATCCACGACCGGCGGCCGGTGGTGCTGACGCCCGACCTGGCTCGTGAATGGCTTGACCCGGCCACGCCCAAGGAGCGCGCCGAGCAGATGGTGCTGCATCAGGGAGAGCCGCCCGAGGTATTTGAATGGTTCAAAGTAGACCCGGCCGTGGGCAACGTGCGAAACAAGGGCCCTGGGCTGATCAATCCAGCGTAAACGCAAGCACGACCATCAACTTATCGATCAGATTTTTCCCATAAGTAGTGCTACAAACAACAACCAACAGGTCACCAATAACACTGTAGACGCAATCCATCGTAGCCCCATCAACTCAACCCCAGATGTATTCTGCTTCTTCTACCATCTGGGGATGGATTGGTATGTAGGAAATGTCCTAAATTTGTTACTTAACCGTGACAGATCTGACATATCCCTGGCACGCCCGCAGCGCGATCACGGCGTTATCCCCGTCGTCGGTGATGGCGATAATTCGTTGCGCATGCGCTGGGTCAAGTTGGGCTCGACGGGCTGCATGAACCACGCCGACGGCGCCGGGGGTGGCAGGCACGCTGCAGCCACTGGCTGGATCCTTGAGGAGGACTGACAGCCGCACATCAGCAGTAGCAAGACGGTCACGCAGGAGAGCCTGGTTGCGCTGGGCATCGGATAATTCCTTGGTGTGTTGTTGGTCGGAGGCAGCGAGTTTCTGCTCGGTGGCCAGGCGCTTGTCCTGCTCGGCGCGGGCCTGGGCGGCGGCGGCATTACTGATCGCTGCAAGGTCATCCTTGTGCAGGCCGGCCTGCTCCTCGAGTTTCTTGCCCATCCGCCAATCCTGCACCTGCCAGGCGGTGCCGGCAGCAGCAGCCATAAGCACCAGGGTCAGCAGCACCAGGCTCGCCAGCTTCTGCACCGGCGTCATGCCAGCGCCCGCCGCACGCCTTCCGCCAGCACAGCATCCGGATATGCATACCCGGCATTTTCATGGTGGATGATCGCCTTCACTGTCTTCAGCCCATGCTTTCGCTGGTAGGTCAGCAGCACTTTGCCCAGGGCGCGGATGCCATTCTCGGGCGTATCGAACCGGGCGAACCGCTTCTCAATCTGCGGATCGGGCTTGAGCTGGCCTTGCCACTGGTTGGCTGGGTTGTAGTCGATGTTGCCGGGGTTGCGGTTGCGCACGCCGCGGGTTTCAGTGATGGGCATAGCTTTTCTCCAGACGAAAAAAAACCGCTCAAGGCGGTATCGGTAGGGTTCTTTGTGGCGGGCTTCGCTTAAGCCTGTGCAGCCTTCAACGCAGCGAGCTCTGCGCGCAATTCTTTGACGGCTCCCATTAAGTCCGTGATCAGCGCCATCGGTTCGAGTTGCTGAACGCGGGGTTGTCCATCGTCGCCAAGGCCATCTTTTTCGCCGGTAACGGCAAGCGGATTGACCGCCTGCGCTTCGTGCGCGATCAGCCCTTGATAAACGACGTCATCCCCTTTGAACACATCGCCAAACGCTTTGCGCTGGTAGGTGACGATCCGGTAAGCGTCGATACGGTCCAAGTAAGATGCCTCGGGCGCGTCCTTGATATACTTTTTGAAGCGGTAGTCAGAGCCGAACAGTGTCATGGTGCCCACGTAAGTTGCGCCGATGTACACGTCAACGTTGGAGCCGGTCCAGTTGAAGTTGTAAGATGTTGCACCATATACACCACCAACACCTGTACGCGTACGGTATCCACGAGCAGCGATTGGTGTATTAACCTCGTTCGACACTGTTAAAATACTGACATTGGCATATGGGGTTACTACACTTGTAGGGACATTAAGTGTCCCTCCATATGAATAACTCATAGAAGGTCCACCAGCTGTGTTATCTGCATTAACAGATCGCCAAGTGAACCCACCGTCACCATTACCCCTGTTTACGATGAAGTGCCCCTCCCCCAGCCCGCCAGCATTCCAGCCCATATACAAACCTTGGATGTTGTACCGGCCTGATGCTTCCCGAACGCCTACCTCCGCGAATATAGCGCGGCCGTCAGTCACGCCAGTGCCACCCTTAGCAACTGGTAAGGCGGAAGGGAGAGTTCCACCCGTTCCGCCGAGGGCCGCATAAAGCTCCGTCGACATAGCGTTGATCTTCGTGCTCGCAGTCCGAGGTGGATCACCACCTAGACCTTGTGGCGGAGTACCGAGGATAATTTCTTGCCTAGCCATAAGTTCTCCCTATACCACCATCTTGGCGGTCATCGTCGATATACCTAAAGAGGTCGTGTTGTATCCTGGAATGTAAATAACGGCCGCAATCATGCGCTTATTCGGGTAATCCCAAATAAACTGAAGGTCGCTTTGTTGTTGAAGCGACCTAGTTACAGGCATGCTCATTGTATTTATAAGCACGTATTCATTATCTGAAAGGACAAAAGGAGATGAGAAGAAGTTAATACTCTGACCCTGAGCCGTTGAGCCGCTCCCCGTGAAAGTCCAAGTAGAATTTGAGTTTGAGAAAAGCGCTGTGGGCGTGCCTGTGTCGAAAATAATCTTTCTGGAACCATCTCGAAGCCTTATTCCATAATCGCTCAGGATTTCAGCACCAAACCCAGCCGCGAAATATTGACCATTGGGCCGTACACTTGAGTTGTCGTAAGCCCTAATCTGAAACCCCGTCCATGCGCCAGCGCTTCCGAGAACTTCGGCGCGAGACATGCCTATTCGGCCCGATACAGGATCTGGCCGAATGAAAACAAAGGGCGGCAAGATCGACGTGATGGTGAATGGAAACGAGGTTATTGCAAATAGTCCAGAGTTATTGTTGTATCTCCCCTCGCAAATAACAGAAAGCCTTGTTCGCTCAGAATCGATAATCACCCTGTTATCGACTGACCCCTTAAACATTAGTCCGTAGGAATCTGCCATTTATTTGAACCTCACTACCACTAAGGTCATTGCCGTCAATGAAATCCAGCTTGCTGTTGTCGTATATCCTTTCATGCGCCTCCATACCCGAGCAGCGCCATTTATCACTTCAGGCTCAAGCTGACGATCACTGTTGTAGTTTATTGGTCCAAGGGGGACGCAGAAGGCAATAGAGTTCTGGGGCGTAATGTCAGCAATGGGCACGTCGATATATGAAGTGCCCGGAGCCCAGGTATTGGGGCTTACAGTTTCGGCGTAGACAATTCGACAAGTGAACACGCTATCGTCGAGCTGGACCTGTCCATCGCCCCCCTTTACACGCATGCCATTATTCATGGCATAAGCCTCCCTACCGTGACTCGATCAACATCATTAGGGTCGTACACCGTGATGCCGTCATTGTTGAGCACCGTTGACGCACCAGCGCCAGCACTACGCAGCGTGAAGGTCCCGGCCTTGACGTTGATCTCCAACAGTGGCCGCCCCTTGGGGTCGACAGCTTCAGACCTCAGTGTCATACCCAGAATGATTTCCTGGATGAAAGCCTTGCTGATAATTGCTTGGTTGAGGACGACCTGATTGTTCTGTACCACGAACATCGGCACCAACTGACCGCTTACCTCATCGACCACCGCGAATCGCTGCGCGAATATGAGGAACTCCGACTGCTCTCCATCCGATCCAAACGCAAACCCGGAAGTTACCGTCTTACCGCCAACTATTGTCTGAGCCTTGAGAGTGACCATTGCCGACACTTTTCCATTGGTGGTGGCGACAACCTGGTTCGTCTCCTGAATGGCCGCTGTATTTCGCCCCGAGCTAGCCTGCACGGTGTCGATCCTCTCGCTAAGCGCCTGATCCGTGGCAGCAAGCGTGGTTGTTGTGGATTTGAACGCAGCTTCATTGCTGTCGACCTTTGCTCCTAGCGTCGTTACTCGCTCTGCGACTGCGGTCGTAGCCGTAGCCGCTGCCCTAGACACATCCAGAATGCTCGCCGCGTTATTCGCGACATTGGCCTCAACAATGTCTGTGCGTACAGATTGCGCAAAATCACGCTCTGCGATCACAGACATCAAAGACCATGCTCCCGCGGAGGAAGTGCTGTCGCCAGCGCTCCCCTCCTCTGAGCCTGCTGAGTCGGACTTCACAAGCGCGTACACCCCGTCCAGGCGCTCGGCGGTGGCCGTGACCTTCCCGTCCACGTCCCCGATAGCTGCCTTGTTCTTGCTGATCTCCAGGGCCATAGCTGCATTGGTTTCGGCGATGGTGCCCAAGTTGAACCAGTAGTTGGCGTTCGGCGGCGTCGTATTGACAGGGACTGCGGTTGTCGCCTGGAATAGCTGCTGACCCACGCGAACCATATCGCCCTTGACGTAGGTTTTGCTCGGCACGTATTCCAGAGCGTCGACCACTTCAGATATAAGTTCTTCCAACTCCTGCCTGGCCTTATCCAATCGGTCATTGACCGAGCCAGGGCCGTCGCCAGTGATCAGATCGATCTCCTCACGCAGGCTCTGGTACAGCGCCCCCTTGCCGATCTTCTCGGCGAAGTACTTGTCGTACTCGGTCTGATCAGAGCTAGCACGGCCATTCACTGCGCCCGGGATCGGCCAGAACGGCCCAACGTTGCCGGTGCGGTCCACCAGGCGCGCCCAAAAGAACAAGCTCGCACCGGCCAGCAAGCTGTGCATCTCATGTTTGGCCTGCGGGTAGCTGAAGTCGCTCAGCTTGGTCGCGGTGCTCAGGTCAGGCGCCTGGCTATACCAAAGCTCAGACCGCTGAGTGTCTTCGGCGCCCGGCGGGAATCCCCACTGAATGCCGATGCCGTAGACCAGGCTGGTGGTGGTCAGGAACGACACCGCCGGCGGCAGGCCGGTTTTGCCTTGGAGGTTGGTGAGGTTCGAACTCTTCCAGACTGAGGAGATTTCAAAGGCGCTCACCGAGCGCACGCGGGCCAGGTAGGCGCCCGAGTAGATGCCGGTGATGTCGACGCTGGTCGAACCAGTGCGCGGCACCCTGATCCAGTTGCCGCTGTCCTTGCGCCACTCCACGTCGTACGCGACGGCGCCGGTGACGGCTGGCCACGAGATGTTCATGGTGCTGATCGCAATGCCCTGATTCACGGCGTAGCTTGATGTCAGGGTGACGCTGGCCGGCGCCGGAACAACGGTGATCGGGATAACGCTGATCGGCCGTTCTTCCAGGCGCGCGCCGGTGTCGATGCTGGCGAACTTGCCAGGCTCATATTGCAAGGCGCTGATGTCGTAGTCGCCTTCAGGCGTCCGTGCGGTCCGCATTACTCGATACAGAGGGATCGCCAGGTCGTCAGCGTCGATTGCCCACTGAAGCTGTGCAGCCGGCGCCTCGCTGTAGGCAACGGTCACGGTTACGTTGCGGCCGCTCACGCTTTCCACGGTGCGCCCTTCCGCTCGCCCGCCGGGAAGGTTGATAACTAGCCGGTCACCGGCCTTGACCAGAGTGTCGCGGTCCAAGGTGATGACCTTCCCCGCCGCCGCCGCGATGCGCCCACCGATTTCCCGGCCAGCCAGGAGCGAGTCAGCCACGGGAATGATGAAGCCTGGCAGCGGGATTCGGCCCTCCATGCCGGTCCGGAAACTGATGGTGCGGTCTTGGTTGTTGCTCAGCACCAGCCATTTAGCTCGGCGCTGGGCCTCGGATGCCCGAGTGCAGCCGATGGCGCTGATTTCCGTCGGTTTGTCGCCTAGGCGGCGCTGGAGCGGCAGGTCTGAATAAACTGTGACGTCTGTGTCGTAATTGTTCAGTGGGTTGTCGTAGCTGACCAGGCAGCGGGTAAAGCGAGTCTTCGCCGATGCGCTGCCGTACGAGATTTTGCCGTCGATGACGTTGGACCGGGTGAAGACGTAGTCGATGTCCTGCGCCCGAGGCATATCGGCCTGGATGACCAGTTGGCCCTGGGCCCAGTAAGTCATGCCGCGGTAGATCCCGGCGATATCCCGCAGTAACGACCAGGCGTCGGCTTTACCCTGCAGGTTCATGTCGCATAGAAAGCGCGGCTCCACGCCGTCGGCACCATTCGGCACCATCTGGTCGCAGTACTGCGCGATCCGGTACAACTCCCATTTGTCCACCATCCACGGTTTGATACGGCGGCCCAGGCCAAAACGGTCCTGGGTGCAGATGCCATAGGTGACCCATGCAGGATTGTTCGTCCATGCCTCCTTCATGGTGCCGTCCCAGGCGCCGGAGTAGGTGCGGGCCACCGGGTCGTAGTTGCTCGGAACCTGCCACCGGCGGGCTTTGCACTTTACCGTAACAGCCGGAATGTTGGTGAACTGCTCGGCATCGAATTCAACGAACAGCAATGCAGTGTTCGGATAGCGTAGCTTTGCGTCGATCACCTGGGTGTAGCCGGCGATGAACAGGGTGTCCGCGACTTTGTCGGTGTTCTGAGTGTTTGGCGTGAGGCGCCGGACGCGGATAAGCCAGCCGCTGGTAGCCGGTGGCAGATCGATGCGCAGAGACCGCTCGTAACGGGTCGTGGTCTTTCCGTCCATGGCACCCAGCAGAACCTGCTGATATGCACCGCCATCGGTTGCCACATCGACCGCATACTCAATACGGTAGCCGTTGATGTTATTCTCTGCGTCCTGGCTCGCCAGGCGTGGAGTGGCCAGTCGGATGCGCGCTGCCGAAAGCTGAAGGTTGGTCAGTGACTGAACCCACGGCGCGCCGCTGCGCAGCTCGATATTCAGCGAGGTCTCATTGTCGACAGACGGAATACCCGGGATGTACGTCTGCTCAACAGAGCCCGGCCGCCAGTCCCACTTGACGTTGGTGAAGTTGAAATTGCCGCTGGCATCCTGAATAGGCGTGTTGTCGAGGAAGATGTCGCGCGCGGTGGGCGTGCCGTCGAATTCGCCCTCGCCCACGGCGATCAGGATCTTGGCCACGTTGGTGGAGCGCAGGCTGTCGGGCGCCTCTACTGGCGACTTAGGTTTGCTCTCGCCACCTTTGGCGCCGTGAATATCCAGCTTCTGTGCTGCGCCCATGCTTTCCTCCAGGCAATAAAAAACCGCCTCTTGGGCGGCCTGCTCGCTGCGTCGTGGTTATGTCTTGTCTTCGGCGTAGATTGATGCCGAGATGATCGCCCCGCCCCACCGGCGCTCGCCGATGCAGATAGGGACGGGGTTACCGCTGGCCGTGGTGTTCTTGGCGCTGCCGAATGCGTAGCTGGGCATATTTTCTGGCGAAGCGCTCTGCTTGAGGCCTGCCGCCTGCGGGCTGAGCATCTGGATCACGCCCCCGGCCAGCAGCGCTATACCCGCAGGCGCAGTAGGCGCGCCGAAGTAGCTGGCTGCGATCAGCACGACACCCAGCACAATCTGCAAAATGCCGCCGCGCTTGCTGCCCTCGATCACCGGAACAATCCTGATCTCCCTGGCCCCGCCCATGCCGAACTCAGCGGCACCGACGTTCTTCCGGTTGCGGAAGATGGCAAAGCGAAGTCCGAGCCGGTCAAGTCGCCTGATCTCGGCTTCGAACCCATCAATGGTTGCCTTTAGCGCCCTGAACACCTCCCAGGTATCGCCCGAGCCAACCTGGCGCCGGTGCAGCCTGCCGAACTTCTGGGCCAGCGAGCCGGACAGTTTGATGGTGGTCATCGGCGCATAAACGATGGCGCTCATCTGGCCTCCTTGTGTCGAAGAATTAAACGGGTGCGCTGCAGCCAAGGGCCGCCGTAGACGATCACTTCTGACGGCCGGCCGTACAGGTGATGCAGGACAAAGGGTCCAGGGCCGAACACACCGGAGTCCTCGCCCGGCAGCGACGGGTCAGTGCCAAGGTATATCCCGGCGTGGTTCGGGTGAGCCGTGCGGCCAACCTCCATTACGATCATGTCGCCGCGCTGCGGGGTGTCCACTTGCTCGAAGCCGGCGGCGGCGTAGTTCGCCTCATACAGGCTGGTGTTGTCCGCACTCTCCCACCAGCCTTCGGTGCGCTGGAAGGCTTCGAATTCAAGCCCCCACTCGCGCTGATACCAATCGGCGCAGACCTGCCAGCAGTCCCAAGCACCATGCACAAAAGGACGCTTCAGCAGCGGTGTGCTGCCGCTCGGAGTGATAGTTCGGAGGTCGCCCTCGGGCCACGACAGAATGTGCCAGGGCAAGGCAGTGGCCTCGCACATCGCCAGGTCGCGCGATGACGGCCTGCTGGTTGCATCTGGATGCGAGTGAACGATGCCAATCACCTGGCCCTGGTCTTCCGCCGCAGCATAGTCCTCAGGCTCAAGCCGAAACTCCTTGTTCGGCTCCGTGGCGATATTCCGGCACGGGAAGTACTTCTGCGCTCTGCCGACGGACAGCACCAGGCCGCAGCACTCTTTCGGATACTCAGCTGCAGCGTGCGCCTGAATGGCCGCAATGATGTGTTTGCGCATGGTCAGCTCCTGGCGATCAAGGAAACGGCGGGGAATCCACCGAATGGCAAGGGGTTGCCCTCGCCAAAACGCGGGATACAGCCCTTACCCAGGGTGGCGTCGCACACGTCCAATTCAGGGTTGTCGGTAACGACCCCATCCTTCGTCACGTAAAGGCCGGTGTAACCGCAGTTAGGGCCACGGTAGCCACCAGTGAGGCACCAGTGACACAGAGTGGTCATCTGTCTGCCGATCGTCTCGCCGCCGACATCGCCCGGGCTGGCCAAGTCCCAACTGACCGTCTCGCCGTCTTCGTTGGTCTTCTGGTCGACATACCAGACCTCGATCGATTCCTGAGTGGGATCGGCCGCGGGGTTGCCGCCTTCAAAGTTCACCGCGTCGAGAAACTCGGCCAGCGTGTTGCGAATTGTCAATTTGAACTCGAGCAGATCCTCGAAGGCCAGGCACAGCGCAGTGATGCGCCCGTTGACGTTGCCCACTGACAGCTTGGGCCTTACCGCAGTGCCGTCGCCGTTCGCCTCGCTGCCCTCGTACTGCATGGGCCAGGCGCCGTACTCTTCGCCCTTCCACCAGATCGACTTCGCCGGCAACTGATCGGCGTCACCGCCGGCGGCGATCAGTTCCGCAGGGGTATGCGGTATTGCATGCCCGTGGAAGCGCAGAAAATCGGCGCCGTAGTCGCTGCCATCCAGTTCGAACAGCATGACTTCGTTGCCAGGCTCAAGAGTCTGGATAGCATTGATCAGCGACATGGATTGACCTTTATGGGTGGAAAGCGCGGTCGAACGTCGCTGTCACTTTGAATACGCCCCCGCCCATGGGCGTAGGGGTTGGGTTCTTGCAGGTGAACAGGCCGAGTTGGCCAAGTGGGGTTGTCCATAGGAATGCCTTGGCGCCCTTGTGGCGATCGAAGAACTCCATCATGGCCAGCGCTGTCGCTGTGTTGCCCGTGTGAGTGATCGGATAGGCATCGACTTTATTGTTGATCCCATCCCCGACCTCTTGCTTATAGCCGTCCCCAAACTGCGAGGTGCGCACCCGATAGGTAATATCGGGCGCCTCCCCGCTCTGGGTGGCCCAGGTGAACGTTTCAATCGCCATGGTTACCTTCCGTTGATAGCTCGCCAGATTGCGCCGCCAGGCTGTACACCGCGCGCAATGGCTGCCTCGGCTTCGGCTTTGGTGGCCTGCTGGATATTCCTTCCGGCCTGGGAGGTGTCTTCCTGCGTGGCATTGCCGCCATCGCCCGCCGTCTGCACGGAAACCGAGACAGGGAAGTTGTAGTTGTTGCCAGCGCCTCCCCCGCCGCCACCGCCCAGTGCGCGGACACCAAGCTCACCGCCGGCTGTCCTGGTCAGCGGCATGATCGCCTCCGGCCCGGCCTCGGCGAAGATGCCCGCACCCTTAGCGAATGCGAACATCTGCGGCTTGTCGTGCACCTGGTTGCTGAAGCTGGACAAGCTTGGCGAGTCGTACACACCGCCCTTGGCATTGGCAGTGATTGCACCACCAATGTCTGACCCGAAGCTGGTAGCGCCAGCAGCCGCACCGCCACCGAAGTACGCCCCAAGCGCACTACCGGCGATGCTCGAAAGCAAACCAGAAGCAGCTTGTCGAGTCGCGATCCGCGCCATATCGGCGATGATCGATTTGGTGAAGTCGGAGAACGACAATTTGCCGGTGACAGCAAAATTCGCGACCGCGTCCTCCATGCTGGAAAAGGCATTGGTGAACAGGCTCTTCGTCTGGCCAGCCACGTCATTGGCAGACTGCAGGTAGTTCTGGAAAGCCGATGAGGCCCCGCTACGCCAGTCGCCCTGGGCCTCCGACATCTTGTCGTAGTTGTCGACCACCGTGTCGCGGTACTTCCTTTCCGCATCTTCCAGGCTGGCCAGGTCGCGCATGTAGTCTTCCTGACTGTACTTATCAGGCGCTGTCTTGCGACGATCCAGAAGCTTGGCACGCTCGTCGTTGAACTTGTCCGTGGTTGCGTCGAGGCTCGCTTGCAGTGCTGCTTGCCGGTCCCCAAGGCCCAGCCCATTTGCTGCGCGGGAGCCAGCGGCTTCCAGTGCGGCTCGCTGGCGTTCCAGCTGGTTGACGTACGCCTCTGAGGCGGCCGTCAGTTGCTCCAGTCGGCCCTTCTCGTTGGTGGCAATGACCGTCAACTGGCTGTCGGCATCCTTCTGCGCCTTGACCATCCCCTGACGTGCATCGGCAATCTTCAGGTCAAGCTGGATGCTTTGAGCCGCCGTTGTGCCTTTCTTGGCCTTGGCCGCTTCCAGTGCATCAATCTCGGCCTGGTACGCCGCGGTAACATCGTCTTTTTCCTGATTGATCATGGCCGAGCGTTGCTTGGCATAGTCCGACAGAGAAACCACGCCGGCCTTCTGCTGGGCCTCCAGTTCCTTCTGGGCGTTCCGGTAGTCCGTGACGATGTCGGACAGGTTGTTTTTGGCGTTGTTGAAGCTGGTCAGATCGACCTGAGAGCCTGCGGCCTTCGGGTCTTTGTACTTGTCGTTGACGTCCTTTATCTGCTCGGCTACGTACTTCGGATCTACGCGTTTGTCGTTGGGGTTCGCCGCGCGGATCTTGGCAGTGTCCTCGTTGATCTTTTTGATTTCGAGGGCGCGCTTTCCTTCATTTGACAGGTTGGCCAAGTGCCTGGCATCAGCACGTGCAGTTGCACCCACCGCGTCGTCTTCGATTTTTCTGCGATCGCCTACGTACTTGCTTTGACGCTTTTCAATCTCGACATATATTTCTTTTAGACGGATAGACTCTTCAAGCTGCTTGCGCTCCTCAATTACCGAGGCGCTACCAGCAACAATTTTGTTTCCGGACGTTTTTTTATCCAAGTCGGCAAGCTTGGCTCGTTCGCTATCCAACTGCTCCGCCAGAGTTTTTTCGCGACCCAGCGATAGCGGGATATCGAGTGCTTTCTTGGCAGCATCCCCAATGTCATTCCATCCACGCTCGATGAGCCCAAGGTTTTGGGTGATCTGGCCGGCTCTTGTTTCAATAGTCGCGGCGTAACTGTCGGTAAGTATCTTTGCGGCGCCGACCGTATCTCCTTGCTCTTGGAGGGCGACGATTTGCGAGTACACACTCGCCGTCAAAAAATGATATTGCTCATTTAGAGACTTCGCCGCAGCGACGGGATCCTCAGCAATTTTCACGAACTCTGCGACGGTTGCATCAACCGACTTGCCGGTCGCCTTCTCCATGGCAAGAGCAGCTTCTGATATCTCAACAAAGCTCCCGCTAGCGAGCTTACCGCTACCTGCCAAGGATGCCAGAACCTCGGCAGCTTGCCCTGTCGTGCCGATTGTTGCGCTTACCTGGCGAGCCATATCACTAAGCTGGGCGGCACTTACCCCGGCGCGATCACCAGTCAAAATCAGTGATTTACTGAAGTTTTCCTGTTCCTCGCTGCCTTTGTTGTAGGCATATGCAAGGCCGCCTATGGCGGCGACTACGATCCCTATAGGTGCAGCGATGGCGAGCATGCTTGTCATGGTCGCGCCAGCGCCAACGCCCAGTTGGGTCACAGCACGAACCCCGCTACCCCAGTCCCCAGACTGAAGCGCGTTACTGAGCTGCATCACGTTTTCTTGCGCCTGGCGGGTTCCTAGCTTCAGCTTGTCGAATGCGCTGGCGGTCTCGGTCAGTCCGGCGCGATCCTTGCCGATCTTTGCCAGAGCCTCGTTGTAACGAAGCGCATCATACTCACCTGATTTATGCAGCTCGTTGAGAGCCCGTTCACGAGCCTCCAACTCAGCCAGTTTCTTAGTGAGTGGATCTATGCCATTAACAGTTCGCTTGAGCGCCTCTATGCGACGGCTCTCTGACTCAATCAGTTTCTGCTTTTGAGCATTCTCTTTCTCAGCGGCGGCGATCTGCCGCATCCGCGACGATTCGACTTTCAGCTCTGCCTTATCGAGAAGCCCCTCAAGTCGAATTTCATCCTCAGTCAGCAGCAGACCACGTTCCTGGGCCTTGACGTAAAGTTCATTTGCCCGAGAAAGATTCTCTCTGGAGCCCGCGGCGGCCGCGACTGCAGCTTCAAGCTGCCGAGTAATGGTCATCTCGTACGCGGCACTGTCGCTGCGTTTTTTGCCAGCAGTTGCCTGACGATCAATCGCGCCAGTTGTCTTTTCGACCCCTTGCGCTACTTCCGCCTCGGTCTGAGAGATTTTTTTGCCCGTGTTCGCGAGACCTTCACCAGTTTTTCCAAGCTCATTGATGGCCTTTTCGGCATCCACCGCCGAGTCGACAAGCTTGTCCAGATCATCGGAAGCTTTAGCTGCCTGCGAAGACTCCACCGAAATGCCCAGGGAGGCAAAATTTATGCTCATTGGCTTCTCTCTTCTAGCACGGTTGACCTGCAATCCGATGCTTTGCTTTGGGCAATAAAAAACCGCCCGTAGGCGGTTTGTTTTGTGTGCTTGTTTCGGCGGAGGCTAGGAAGCCTGCTGTAAATCACTGCCGCAGTGCTTGCACTTAATAGCAATCGCGAGGATTTCCTCTCCGCAGAATTTGCAGTTTTTCTTTGGTTTATCCTCCGCATAGAGATTCGGATTTCCTCCCGCAGCCCCAGATACGACAACAGGCGACGGCTGCTTAAACGCCCATACCAAAGCGGCAACCCACCCCAGCAGACTCCAGCCGAGAAAAAAATTAACAGCCGCTATCGCTGGCAGATTATTGCTTTCGCGCAACCAGGCCTCAATCGTTGGGAGCATGTAAAAAGCGGGAATGAATACTATCCCGCTGTACACCACTAGCTGGCCAAACGCATTCAGACCGCCGCGCTCCATTCCCATGGAGTAGCTATAAAAAGCGAGGAACCCCAAAACTACCAGTCTGACTACGAACATCTGAAGTCCCTGTCCAGTGGCCATGGGTTGTCCATGGCTGATAATGCGATGCTATCAGTCAGTACTGGAAAAACGCCAACACGAAAGCCCCGCATGGGAGGGGTTCTTCGCGCTAGGAGGATGCCGTCCTTGGCTGGACGCTTAGTCTTTCCCGAGAATTTCCCGGAATCGCTCTACCGCCGCACCGTTGTAGAAGAAGGTTTCGCACTGACGGTCGCTGTACTTCGACTTATCGAGGCGGATCTCGCCATACTGATCCGTCTTCAAGCCATGCTGATTCGCGAGCCTGCCGATTTTCTGCGCGCTGACTCCGAACAGCTCACCAACCTCCCCTGCTAACTTCAGGCTTTCTTCGACCTTCGGCAATGGAATCAAACGCTGACCGAATGCGAGTTCCGAAATATGGCTGAGCAAGGCTTGCTTGCTCGTATCCCCCAAGTTGGGCAGATGAGTAAGCACAAGCTTTCCGAACTCAACAGCCGAATCATTAGCCGCTGGTTGCTGCGAGCGCGGATTTACCGCATGACCGTCGTTCCAATATTGCCAGAGGGCATCGTCGCACTCGTTTTGGTACTCAATCAGCCGGTCACGCACCAGCGCAGAAACTTTTGCGACACTTACTGACTGCATCCAGCCTGGAAGTTTTCGAAGCGGCAAGCAGCCAGCATCCTGTTCACCGCCTTGCGAAGGTATAGGGATAAGCCTATACCCCCAGCGAGCTTCGTTGCTCTTCAGCTTGGCCTGTTGAGTTGCCCAGTCCAGGCCAATACCGTTAACAATAGATTTCATCGGCACATACGGCTGTCCGTCGTGCTCAACCAATGAAAGGTTCACGCCGTGAAAAGGAACCGTCATCAAAGCGCTCATGCTGCCATCCTCCACTTCACTTTCTGCATCGCTGCTAGGGCGAAGTCGAACAGCACCGCCGGCGGGACATGAACACCGTTCGATCCAGTGAAGGCCGCCAAGAACTGAGTCGGCGACATCACGCACGCATCGAACGGAATAGGCTGAACCTGACGCTTGCCAGAGCCATCAGTGAAAACCAAATAACGCTGGTTTTCCGAAAGGTCGGTCGGGATGTCGACAGATTGGTTGCCGCCCTTCGGCAGATACTCGCCTTCAATCGCATAGCTCGCGATGAAGTTGCAGGCCGCATCCATCTGGTCAGCAGGGATCAGCTCCATGCGCGGAACATCGAATCTGGCATGAAGCGCAGAGGCCAGCTTGGCGGTGGCGCTACGCTGATGCTCAGCATCCAATTTGGCGACTCGGCAGCGCATGACATTGCTGAGTCGCATGGCGCCGACCTTACCCAAAAGCTCGTCAACCATCGGTGCCATCACGCCTTGAGTATCTTCGTAACTACCATGCTTACGGATCGCTGGAAGAACCTCGGCGGTCACCCACTTCTTGAAGCGTTTTGCTTCAGCCTTGCGGCTGCGCAGGATTGCCGAGTAAAGGCCTGACTCGTTAATGACTAGCATTTCCTGATCGCCGCCGAGGGTCTGCACAATCGACAGACCCTTTTCATCATCATCCAGGTGCCGAGTCATCGCCGACGCTTCGCTGTACTGAAGCGCAGCAGAAACATCGTTGGCCACGAACCAAGGCTGATCATTAATCAGCAGTGTGCGTACCTGCTGCTTGCCGAAATTGAACGGGATTACGTTTGTGCTATTATTCGCCATGACGTTGTTTTCCTGATCGTTGATGACGTTACCTGAAACCCCTTGCGCTCGAACGCTTGGGGTTTTTTTATGTCCGTTTACTTTGTTCATCTCGCTGCATCGCCTCCCTTAGCGCCTTTCCCACAAGCCAGTTCTGGCTGCGCTCTTCTTGCTGCGCCTTCCTTTCAAGCCAGGCCTTAATATCCGGCTCTGCTCTAAACACAACCTGCGCCATTTCTCTTACTTTCATCTCGAACACTCCATACCAAGCACCGTGCTTGATTAATAGTTAAGCACCGTGCTTTGTTGCAGTCAATAGCACCGTGCTTCATTATTTGAAAATGAGCAGAACAGACCTTCAAGTAAATTTCAGGATGCCGGCCGAACTCAAGGCAGAGCTTGAGCGCGCCGCTAAGGAGAGTGGGCGCTCTCTTACTGCCGAGATTGTTGCCCGGCTTGATCTCAGCCTGCTTGCAGACGGGAAGTCACCAGCAGCCCTATTCACTGCTGATGAGGCGAGGACATACGCCTCAGTGGCCCGAAAAAGTATTCCTGCCATCGTGCGAGAACGGATCAGAGTCTCGATAAACCGCTCGATTGTCCGAGGACTGAACGGCGCGGAAGTGCAGCTCAATGACCTGAGCCTTGAATCACTCCCCTCAGAGGACTTGGCGAAGATTCAGTTTGAGCTCAGCCATGAACTCAAAGAGGCTGGTTATAGCTTTGATTGGGACGGTGGTGAGGCGATCTGGATTACATATGGGGATATGGAATCGGTGGCAAACGCCCCTTCCGAGGTCGTCGCTAACAAGCCTGAAGCTGTTGAACCAGTAAGACGACTGAACCTGTCGCGAAACAAGCGTAAGGCCTAACCTCACTCCGCCGGGTTGGAGCTTTCCATGTGCAATCATCACGATGATGACAACCGAACAGATTGACCAAGCCCGGCCCCCCGGGCTTTTTCACGCCTGCTAGATGCAAGCAACCCTGCACGAGGTTGCGCTGATGATTTTTTGATTGGATTTCGGTCAAGAACAGCTAGCCTAGGTTTTTGCTATTTGTTGTTCGTCAAGGAACGTTATGAGCACAGACGATCGCTTCAAACAATCTGTCGTTACAGTGTTGGCCAAGCGGGCAGGAAATCGATGTGCCAATCCAGGATGTGGTGCCCTAACAAGTGGCCCGACGAGCGACCCCACGGGCTCTGTTAATTTGGGTGAAGCTGCGCATATATATGGTGCAAACCCCGGATCAGCAAGATATGACGAACAAATGGCGTCCTCTGAACGAAGCGCAATTACAAATGCGATATGGCTTTGTGGAAACTGCCATAAAAAAATTGATGACGACCCAAGTAGATATCCATCAGGCCTACTTTTTGAATGGCAGCGTGAGCATGACAAACGCATATCAGACGAAGTTGGTAAAGCTGCAGCTGAAGTTAGGCATAGGTACGAAAAGCGCCACCTTGAAGAATTTGGTAAGTTAAGCTATTTAGCTGAGCGATTAATCATCGAAAAAGATCCATATTGGGAATACTTACTCACTGCAGAGGTTCTACGATTTGAAATAGCACCGTCATTGCAGCGCTGGGATGCATTACAGAAAGGGCTATACACGAAGCCCGCCCGACGCATACATAAAGATGAGTCTATCTTATGGCTCAGCGATAAATCTGAAGAAATTAAATTGATCGCCGCTGCCTTTAGCAAACTCACTAATTTAGAGCTGACAAAAACCTGGGGGGAACCTGCCATTGCAGGAAACGATGTAGACATTGTCAGAGTATGCAGGCTTTACGGAGAACTTTGCGCTAATACTCTGCTCTGGGAAGAATCAGTTCGTTTTACGAGTGTAGATGAAAATTTCTCTAGTGTTCGTGATCTATACATTGGTGTGGCAGGATCGATCATCGAGCAAACGGCAAAAATACCTAAATTCTTGATTGAAATGATAGCTTCTCGACCTACTT
Source organism: Pseudomonas sp. TREG-RG-20F-10-E-6-01 (assembly GCF_022662455.1). Classification (NCBI taxonomy): domain Bacteria; kingdom Pseudomonadati; phylum Pseudomonadota; class Gammaproteobacteria; order Pseudomonadales; family Pseudomonadaceae; genus Pseudomonas; species Pseudomonas sp. TREG-RG-20F-10-E-6-01. The sequence goes on from NZ_JAKNQP010000013.1 coordinate 115,804, forward strand.
CTGGGACATATGAACTCGTACTTGTTATCGAGCTGCCTGATGGCTGGGCTGATAGGGTTACTTCCGCCCTTAAGAGAGCCGAACGGTCTTTTCGCCATTGATCTGTACCAGCCACTATTTTCAATCTCAGTATAGCTTAGACCCGCGAGTGGTTTAAACTATGATTACTACTGAAATCTTATGTCAACTCCCCGCCGTTTTCGAATGTTATGCCCCTCCAAACGAGATGACGGATGGACCTGGCCTCACCGCTTGAAAGCGCCCGACACTCGCAACAAAGAACAGAAGAAAGTTGAGTAAAGAACATGTGCAGCAGATCAATCGGAGCAAGAAGCTCCGCCATGGGAGAAAACATAACTTCTGCACACAATAAGCCATGAAAACACCGAGCGCCGCTTGTATCAAATGCTAAGATAATCAAAAAAATAAATTAGTAAAAAGTATCTACTTACACTGGCCGCATCAATCAATATATCTGAAAAAAGCTAATCCCAATCACCCCCTAAGAGACTCAAGAACAGTTTTTGCCCTTTCATAGAAACTCGAAAAGCTTGGCATTTGCTCCGAGAGTAATAAGCGATTTATACCATTTTTTTCTATCCATACCAAAAGCTCCTCCGCTGTGGATCCTGCTCCTAAGGATCTAGACAACTCTTGTTTGGCCGAATTAGGTGAGTTGTCATTTCCGGGCAAATCCTCGAGTGCCCCGCAGTGCTGATAAGGGTTTTCTTTTACCGCGCACAAAAACCAAGCTTCCGACTTTGGCCTAGGGACCATAGGGATCCCACGAGAGAAATCTGCCCTTATAAAGCCTTCTTTCATCGACATCACTTTACGTGCCCATAGATCTCTGGGGGACGAGTTTGTTCCGTCCGAGCCTCGAAATAAAACTGCTACAGCGGCATCTTTCTCTTGCTCTTCCAAATCCTTGGCGATCTCACCCAACATCCAAGCATTTATATAGAAAAAACCGTTTTCCAAACCATGTTTTCGACCCGCCAATGCAAAACCTCGACGTTGGCTTTTTCGTTCCTCTGCGCGATGAGTCAACGCGCTTTCGCTATAATATCGATATATATCGGGACAGATCTCTTTAGGACTGTAGCCCAAGCACTCCTCAATTACACTATCAATAACAACGCTAAGCGGACCTAACCTGAAATCACCTCCGGCGCAGACTCCAAGCTGGTTAGAGCACCCCCCTAGATCACTAACTCCTTCACCACTACATACTACAATCATGACGAACCTATCCCTTAAGTTTTGCCTGTACTTCTGCCTCGTAATGCGCTGCACACTCTTTGGCTAGGTCAGTCAAACTAGTATCTACGAATGCCTCTCCAGGCCCCATAATTCGTAGCTTGTCGGCCATTCGAGGCACAGTAAAAAGCGGTATAGTTTGCGTATCCCCATCGAATGAACGATAAACAAAACGTACGGATAACTTCGCAACATCATCCGGCAAATAATTTAGAATCATTGGACTATGAGTTGTAACAATAACTTGCTGTCGTACTTCACGTAGCGTTTCCACTAAAAGCTCTACGATCTCTGGATTTACACCATTTTCAATCTCATCGAACAGCAGTAGAGACTCTCCATGATTGGATTGGGCGATAATTGCCAAAATCCTTAGCAAGCCGTCATTGACGTGCTTTGACTCTGTCTCTACACGCACCCCATTGAATTCCTCCACTATATACAATTTTTTCCAGCCAGCTCTTTCCTGTTTAACTTTGAAATCCACTACAGTAGGATAAAACTTGCGCAAAAGAGCTAGAAGATTTTCACGCTCAGCACCTTTAATCCCATATAAAAATGGAGAAAGCTTTTCTCCACCAACCCCAATATCTCCGGCAACTTCACGTAAGGAGGACCGCATCAAATGAGGAGACAAAAGCTCTAATGACCTTATATTAGCAATCCGTCGCTTAACCTCAGCAACCGCTATTGGCACAACCTCATCTTTCAGAGAAGATAAGATAGAACCACTGTAATTGAAATCCACCTTGGCGGTATTTTCGCCCACGGTATAGCGGCCCTTTGAAAGAGAGAAGAGTACCTTTTCATCTAAGTGCCTTGTTACACGCTCTGCCGTACAGGCCAGCGTTACCCGATTAAAGCTTGCTACCCACATATACCGTTCACTTGGCGAAATACTTACCTCAACCGCCAAAATAACATTAGAACCGGCTCTAAACTTTGAATGAAGATCTGAAGCGCTCCATCCTCTTTTCGTCAGCCACTGACTAACATCCCCTCTCATTAAGTGCGAGGCGAAATCGAGTACTTGAAGAATGCTACTCTTACCAGCGCCATTGAGACCGACGAGGCAGGTGAATCCCGTCATATCTTCAATTGAAAAATCTGCCAGCGACTTGAAGCCGCGGACACCGAAACCAGTGATCATAAGCAACCGCCAAATAATATTTTTACGCTAATTTTCGATATTAAACGATACCACCATACATTTCACCATGCTTACAAGTATTCACTTACATGTGGAGGGACTTGACCAAGCCCATCACCAACCTGAATGCTCCGAATCGTGTCTAATGACAGAGTGTAGGCCTTAGTCAAAGCGCCCGCGCATTCTCCCTCTGTTCCGCCATCACTTGCAGGGCTTCAACCTCCATCCGCCGGAAGTCGCTGAAAATAGCTTGCCGCTGGCTGATCGGCACTCCGCACATCCGGATCACACCGGAGAGAACGCTGTAGTCCATGCCGGTTGCGCCGCACGCGCCTGTACGCCACTGGGTGCTCATGGCCTCGAAGACTTTGAAGGCCTCCCAGTTGTCGGGCCAGATGCCTACCTCTGTGGCGTAGTCGTCCGCAGTAAAGCCGAAGGCATCCGTGCCATCCAGTGTCGGCTCATAGAGCGCGCGTGCAGCGCTTAGGAGTTTCCCAGGCGGGCCTCATTGAAAGCTTCGGCGTAGGCATTCAGCACGGCCTTGGGTGCCGAGTTGATCGAGTTGACGAGGATGCGTACGTTTTCAGGCGTGAACTTCTCCTCGATATCCCAGCCGACGACGACATCAAGCAACTGGTCGGCCTGCAGATCGATCTGAGCAGCCGTGAATGCCTTGAGGTCCATATCACCTACCTGCTTGCCCAGCTCGTCGTGCCGCTCGTTCCAGCCGGTGTACAGCTCAGCCAGTGCGGTACGGTCCAGGTACTTGAACTCAAACTCCACCTTCTCAGCGCTATAACCGGCGCGCTGGATCATCACCGACGCCTTGAAGGTCGGCTTCTGGATCAATTTGAACTTGGCCATGAGCCCTTCCTTTACGACGCGTAGCGAATGAATTTGGCGACGACCGCAAACACTGCGGTCACGGTCATGATGTTGTTCTTGTTGAGGGACGGCACGTTGTCGAACGAGGCATAAGCGTTGTAGACAATGCAGCCGCCAGCGGCGAGATTTACCTTGACGGCCCGAGGCTTCTTGTCGTCATCCGCCTCAATCAGCACGTCGTTGTGCGGCAGATCGGGGTCGTCTGCCAGAGTCAGCGTGAACGAGATCGCCGACTTAGTCGTCGGGATCTGATGCTCGTCATCCTCTTCCAGAAAGGAGTAGGTTGCGTTCTGCTGATCACCACCGGACTTCGCGGATTCAGTCACCTGGCTGACGGGCACCCAGTCCGTAATCTTGCGCACAGACCCAGCGCCGCCGCCCACGACATAGCGCGCAACGTTGAGCGTGTTTGCCTTTTCAAGGACAAACGCGTCAGCGGTAGCGGTTTTCACACGTAGTACGCGATTGTTCAACCGCGCCCAACCAGAAGTTACCTCAACGAAATCGCCCGCCTTTAGGCCGTGAGCCGCCGCCGACACGGACGCTTCGAGAGCATTGGTGATCGCGGTGACGACGATTGGATTGCCGTAGCCGGATGCGACCACGACGGTAGAGCCATTCGGCAGAAAGACGGCCATGGGTGTTTCCTCTTTTCAGAAATGACAAAACCCGCACAGAGGCGGGTTTCGGGGTTTGCCCAGCGGGCTAAATGTTGTTTGTTGCTAATCGACTTTCATATTGCTTCGGACCTCGTCCAAAGGGATACCGGATTTCGAACCTACGACCACACCGGTAAGGCCACAGCCTGGACAGCAGGCATGCTTATCCTCGTACCACTTTATAATTTCAGTGGGTACAAGCCAAAGACCGCATCCGACGCATAAGCACCGCTCGCTCAAGCCGATTTCTTCGCGATTCCTATAGCAGTGGTCCTCTACCCACTCACTTAGATATTGAAGCCGCTGCTTCCTGATTTCGTCCATCGCAGGTATTCCCAAACCAATTCATGAAGGGAGTCTACCGTTTAGGATCATGCGGTGTCGGCTCGGTACTCGAACGACACCGGCACCGTGTATGTAGGCGGGTCTGTGATGCCTGGGCCAGGATCAACTGGCGACATCGTCACGACGGCAAGGCCTGCCTTTGTGTCTCGCGCATAAAGTGGGAATAGCGTGGTCAACTCGGCCACAAGTGGGTTCGTCTTGATCTTGCCGGTGCCGGCAGGTGCCACAATGCTGACCTGGTAGACGCCGATGAAAGCACGGTGATCGCCGGCAAGCGTGCTGCTTGCGGTGTCGCCTGGGAGCATGAATGCTCGCAGATAGGTCTCGCCGTCCGCCGGATCATATTGGACATTCTCGAACACCACCTTGATCGGCTCCGTCCGGGCCCTGCTCCAGGCAATCAGCTTGGCCTCGTAAATGGAAGCAATGATGGCGTGGCTCATACCTGGTTGTTCCTTGTGGCTTCGTCGACGATCTGCTGGAAGCGGGCCAGAGTGATTCGGACCATGCCGCCGGGTGCTTGGGTCGAGTGACCGTACTCAAGCGGGATTGCGTAGGGCAAGTTGTTCACGATATAGGCAGTTTGGCCTGCTGTGAGCGACTCCACCTGCAGCTTAAGCTTGGCCAGAGTCACTCCGCCAGCCGGGTCGACCTGATCAATCGTGCCTTCTGCGGGTGTGCTGATGGAAAACTGCCAGTTCCCACGGAACCTCCCGCCGACGTAATCCTTGCCCACCACCAAGCCATTCACATTGAAGTTCAGGTCGCGCTCGGTCTTTGTCAGGGGTTTGGCATATTTCACGCCGCGCCGCAGCTTGCCGGCCTTCGTGAAATTCGACTCGTTGAGGTTGATGATCGTGTTGCGAACCGCGACCTTGAAGTCGTAGTCGTCGGCTGCGCGGGTGTTGGTCTGGCGGTGAGCAACGTTCGCAGCCCAGATTTCGGGATTGCCCACGGGCGACATGCGGATGACGCTGCTGCCGAGCTCGATAACGATCTCGCGGATAGTTGCGTCGATACCGGCCTGGGCACGCTCGGCGAAGTCGCGGATATTCTCGGCGAAACTGCCGTTCATGCTCGCGTATTTGCTCGTCATGACCGCACCTGCAATTCGTACAGGATCGGCGTGCCGGCGGGGTTGACCTCTTTCAGCGGCGGGACGATTGCCCAGGTGCGGCCCTGGGCAGCCACTTTGTCGAGCAGGCCGGGCACCCAGCCCAAGCCCTGCGCAGCGATCTTGAGCTTCTTGTCGCCTTGTTTGATGAGGCTGTTGTTCTGGAAATCTTGGCCGGTGAAGTCGAGCAGGATGCCTTGGGCGATTTGCTCGACGGTGGAGCTAGGTGCTTCGCCGCCCGTTTCCGAATCGTACTCGCCCGGTTCAGTCTTGCTGATGGTCACGGGCTGGCCGAACTCTGTGATCATATCCAGAGCCATCATGGCCATTTCGTCGTAGAAGGCCATAGGGGCTCCAGATGTGAAAAGCCCAGCGCTATGGCTGGGCTCTAAAAAGTATTACTTTCCGTTTGCGGCTTTGACTCGCCCCTCGAACTCCTCCAGAAGCTTGTCTGCCTGTTCCGCCGCCTTCATCGCAGCATTAGAATCGTATTTTCCAGAAGCCAGATATCCATTCAAGGCCGCTGATGCGAAGCCAATCCATGCCGCCTCTTGATCGCTGAGAACCTTACTCATTTGAAGCTCCATTTCGTGAATTAGGCCCTATTTGACTTCATGCTCGAACCGCAAACAACCCCCGCTTTAGTAGGTAGTCGGCAAACTGCGTTGCGCTCGGCCGATCCGGCGCCGCTGGCAGCAGTCGGTTGCTGGTGGAGGGGATCGCTGCGTACTGCCGCGTCACCGCGCCCTCAACACGATCGAGCAGCACGGCGCCTTTGCGCTTCTCCACCGGGTCGATATCGTCCTGATAAATCTCAGCGGCCAGGGCCATCTGACCGTACTGGATGCGCGCCGGCAGGTAGTTGTTCGGCTTGATCTCGTGATCCAGCAGCACTCCCCGGCGCGGCCAGGACAAGGCCTGCTCGCTGCTGGTCTTGCCGCCTTTCCAGGTCATGCCATCCATCGCCAAGGCAGCCCGGCGCAGCAGCGCTTCCTGCTCGGGAACACCAGCGGGGATGACCGTGCCGAACTTCACGGCATACATGGCCAGGTCCTCGGCGCTCGCGTAGCTTTCGGCGTCAGGCTTGCCGGTACCGTCCTCGATGATGAGTGTCATGCGTCAACTCGCTGGAATGGTTTATAGATTGGCCACCGGATCAGCGACAGCCACCAGTATTACTTCTTGTGCAACTCAGCGACGAGCTTTTCCAGGGATTCTTTCGAGGCGTTGGCCCGGTACTGAACATTGGCTTCATCGAGCTTTGTTTTAAGCGCTGCGATTTCACCGGCCTCATCAGCCGGGGGCGTGACGACAGACTTCTTCAGCGCTTCAACCTCGCCACGCAGTGCGTCGACAGTCAAGGCCAGGCCATCACGTTCAGTGGTCAACTCATCAACCGAAGCATGGATGGTGCCCAGCACGTCAAACAAGCGCAACGCCAGATCGCCTGACTCGGGACGGTGAATCTCTCCAGCTTCCAGTCCACCAATCAGGATCTCGATCGATCCATGCTCAGCACGCAAAACCGCGATCACCTTTTCCAGTTCGGCTTGGTTGCCCGCACCAACAAACTGCGCCCGCTTGGCCTCCTTCACCGACACATCGATGCCGGAT
>NZ_JAKNQP010000014.1:0-111239 GCF_022662455.1 Pseudomonas sp. TREG-RG-20F-10-E-6-01
CGACAACGCTGGCACTGAACCACCGCCTTCGCGGCCAAGCCCGTTCCCCCATTTGCTGTGTGGTGTTTGTGAGATTGAGTAGAGGTCAATAATGGGTGTGTTGCAATCACGCCGCCTGCGCTACGGCGTGGGCGCGATCGGGTTGGTGTTTGCGTTGCTGGCGGCTTTGCGGCTGATGTTTTTGATCAGCTTTTCGGGTCTGGATTTAAACACCCCGGGGCTGGCAGAAACCCTGGGCATCGGCCTGCGTTTCGACCTGCGCCTGGCCGTGTTGATTATGTTGCCACTGGCCGTGCTGGCCTGGCTCCCACGCTGGAACCTCACCACCCTGCCCGCCCTGCGCTGGCTGGCGCGCGGCTATCTGGTCGTGGCCCTGGCCGTGGTCGGCCTGGTGTACATCATCGACTTCGGCCACTACGCCTACCTCGGCGTGCGCATCAACGCGACCGTGTTGCGCTACCTGCAAGACGCACAGATTTCGCAACAGATGGTGTGGGAAACCTACCCGGTGCTGTGGATAACCGCCTGCTGGCTGGCCGCCGTGGCGCTGTGGGTATGGGCGTTGGTGTGCCTGGAGCGATTGACCCTGGATCGCGAACCCACAGTCATCGGCAAATGGGCCGTAGCTTCCGTGGCCGTAGTCGGCGTTGTCGCCGTGCTGCTGGCCCTGCTCGGCCGCGTGGCCAACCTCAACCTGGAAAACCCGGTGCCGCTGCGCTGGAGCGATGCGTTTTTTTCCGGCAACAGCCAGGTTGCCGCCGTGGGCCTGAACCCGGTGCTGTTTTTATACGACACGCTCAAGGTCGGCCAAGCGCAATTCGATGAAGCCACAGTGCGCAAGCATTACCCGCAAATAGCCGAGTATCTGGGCGTTGACCAGCCCGATCCCCAACAACTGAATTTCACCCGCGAACAAGGTGTGCAACCTTATCGTCTGCAAGGCGAACGCCCGCCCAATGTGATTTTCGTGATGCTTGAATCCCTCGGCACCAGCGCCGTCGGTGCCTACGGTAACCCGCTGAACCCCACGCCGAACCTGGACACGTTGGCTACGCAAAGCTGGTTCTTCAAACACTTCTACGTGCCCGTCACCGGCACCGCCAAAACCGTGTGGGCGAGCATCACTGGCGTGCCCGATGTGACGCGCCAGGAGACCGCCACGCGCAACCCGCTGATCACGCGGCAGCACACGCTGATCAGCGCGTTCGAGGGCTACCAAAAGTTCTACATGATCAACGGCAACGCTGGCTGGGCGAATATCAATGCGTTGATCCGCCAGAGCATCGACGGCGTGCAGCTGTTTGATGAAAGCTACTGGCGCTCACCGCGAGTGGACGTGTGGGGCATCTCTGACCTGGACCTGTTCAAGGAGGGCGACCAACTGCTGCGCGCCGTGCCCAAGGACAGGCCGTTCTTCGCTTACGTGCAAACCTCCGGCAACCATCGCCCGTTCACCATTCCCAAGCAGAACGACGGCTTCCAGGTCCGTGACGTGACCCTGGAGCAAGCCCAGGCTGCTGGCTCGCGCAGCGTCGAGCAGTACAACGCAGTGCGTTTGCTGGACTTCAACATCGGCCGCCTGATGGACATCGCCAAGGCCGGCGGCTGGTACGACAACAGCATTTTTGTGTTCTTCGGCGACCACAACACCCGCATCAGCCAGATCCCGCACATGCCGCCGGCCTTTGAGCAACTGGGTCTGGAAAGCAACAACGTGCCGTTGCTGATCCACGCGCCGGGCCTGCAACCACGGGTGATTGAAGAGGCGGTGGGCCTGGCGGATTTGTTGCCGACAGTGGCCGGCATGGCGGGCGTCCCCTTTCGCACTGGCGCGATGGGCCGCGACATCCAGCAGCCGGCACCGGAAGGCGAACGTGTGGTGCCACTGGTGTTGCACGAGGGCACGTTCCCGATTATCGGCGGCGTGACCCAGGACTTTCTGTTGCAAATGCAACACGACGGCAGTTCACCAACCCTGCATGACCTGGCGTCGCCAACACCTCGGGAAGACGTGGCCGAGCAGCACCCTGAAGAGTTTCAGCGCCTGCAGGGCCTGACGCGCGGGCTGCATGAAAGTGCGCGGTTGATGCTGTTCAGGAACGTGCGCGAGTGATCATTTGGGCTGGAAGGTTTCGAGGTAGGCCAGGATGTTTTCAATCTTTTCCGGGTCGCTGATGCCCCAAAAAATCATGCGTGTGCCGCTGACGACTTTTTTTGGTGCCTCGATATAGGCAGCGAGTTTGTCGCGGGTCCAGACCACGCCGGAGTTTTTCATCGCGTCGGAGTACTGGTAGTCCGTGGTGGTGCCGGCAGGGCGGCCGATGATGCCGTTAAGCTGCGGGCCGAAGCCGCCGCGCGCGCCTTCGCCGATGCTGTGGCAACCGCCGCAGGTCTTGCTGAAAAGCTTGCCGCCCGCCTCGGCATCGCCTGCCGCTAAAGCCGGGGCGGTGGTGAGAATCAGGGCGAGGGTCAATAAAGCGTGCTTCATGAAGGCTCCACATCAGGAAACGGTGAGGCGATTATGCCTGCAAGCGCACTGTGCCGCTGCGGGCAACGCCCTGCTACCCGCTCTAAACCGACCATCCATCGCCCGGAATATATCCAATCGAACCTATTCACGCCCGCCCCACTCCACCTTACTGAACCCTGATGGTGGAGTAAGGATCATGGCTCAGCCATCGATTTTAGTGCTGGAAGACGACGAGATCATTCGCTCGTTAATGGTGGATGTACTGGAGGATTTCGGGGCGCACGTCACGTCATTTCCTTCGGCGGATGAAGGGATGATTTACCTGGAGCGCGGCGACGACCCCGTGGATCTGATTGTCAGTGATATCCAGATGCCCGGTTTGCTCAATGGTTATGACTTGAGCAAGGTGGTAGCGCATCGCTGGCCGTCTGTGCCCGTGGTGCTGACCTCCGGCAATATCAAGCTGGCGGCGCAGTTGGGCGGTTCCGTGCGTTTTTTACCCAAGCCGTGGAGCGCAGAGCACCTGGTTGAGTGCGTACAAACGGCGCTGAGCCAACAGGGTATGTCCCTGCACTGATATCGTCGCGATATCACAAAAGCGAACTTGAGGTGCTTTTCCGTGGTCATTAATCACGCAAGGAGTGACTTTTCTGATCCGCCGGTCAGCCTTTTCGCCTAGTGCGCACAGGTGATGGCAATGAGTTGTGTAGAATCGTCGCCCATTTACAGCGTCATTCATGGCCGGAAGGCCCACAGTTCGAGCTCATTGAATGCATTCACAGGCCCCTGACGTCAGTGCGCCCTCATTGCTGGAAGCGTTACGTTCAGGCACCGCCCTGCTGCATGTAGCGCTGGAAAAACGCTTGCCGTTTTTCTCCGAGCGTCTGGATGCCGAGTGGTACCAGCGCTTGCTTCAGGCGTACTACGGTTTTTATGAGCCAATGGAATCGGCGCTGTATGACAGTGGTTTGATCCCCGATGGATTCGATACGTCATTGCGTGTGAAAACGCCTACACTCCTGCACGATCTTTACGCCCTTGGCCTGACTGACGACGCCATCAGTGCCCTGCCGCGTTGCACCAGCCTGCCACTGTTCGATACCGCCGCCGCCTGCCTCGGTGCCCTCTATGTACTGGAAGGCGCGACCCTGGGTGGCCAATTGCTGCGCCGGGAAATGGCCCAGCGCCTGGGCATCGACGCCGAACACGGCGGCGCGTTTCTCAATGTGTACGGCGCCGAGACCGGTCGACGCTGGAAAGACTTTCTCGATTACCTGAGCCGCCAACCCCTCGATGCGCACGCCAAACAGCGCGCAGTGCAGGCAGCTTGTTCGACATTCAGCGGCTTCGAGCATTGGCTCGTCAGCCAGGAGGTACTGCTATGAAACCCGAAGATTTTGAAGAGCTGCTTGCCAACTGTGCCGACGAACCCATCCGCACCCCCGGCGCGATACAGCCCCATGGTGTGCTGCTGACGTTGTCAGAGCCGGACCTGCACATCATTCAGGTCAGCGCCAACGTCGGCAGCCTGTTCGGTCACACGCCCGAGTCGCTGCTGGGTCAGCCGCTGCACAGGTTGATCGGCGCCGAACATGCCCAAGCCGTGCAGGCCATGGCTGAACACAACACGTTTTTCGATGCGCCAGCGCTGCATGTCACCTTCAATGGCGCGCAATTCGAAGGCCTGCTGCACCGCCATCAAGCGGTGCTGGTGCTGGAATTCGAACCGCGCCTGGAAGATTTCAAACCGCGAGCCCTGAATGGTCGCACTAGCGATCTGGGCAAGATGCTGCAACGCCTGCAGGCAGCGAAAACCCTGCAAGCGCTGTACGAAATCAGCGTGAATGAAATCCAGGCCATGACCGGCTACGACCGAGTGCTGATCTACCGCTTCGAAGAGGAAGGCCATGGCCAGGTGATCGCCGAAGCCTCGGCGCCGTCCATGGAGCTGTTCAACGGGCTGTTCTTTCCGGCGTCCGACATCCCCGAGCAGGCCCGCGAGCTGTACCGCACCAACTGGCTGCGCATCATCCCGAATGCCGCTTATGAGCCCGTGCCGTTGCTGCCCAAGCTGCGCCCGGACACCGGCCAACCGCTGGACCTGAGCTTTGCGACCCTGCGCAGCGTGTCGCCGATTCACTGCCAGTACATGCAGAACATGGGCGTGCTGTCGTCCATGAGCATCTCCTTGATGGCAGGCGATAAGCTCTGGGGCCTGATCAGTTGCGGTAACCGCGAGCCACTGTTGGTGCCCAATGACCTGCGCCTGGCCTGCCAAACCATCGGCCAGGTGCTGTCGTTGCAGATCAGCGCCATGGAAGCCCTGGACCTGAGCCGCCAACGCGACGAAAAGCTCGAGGCCCTGGCCCTGCTTGATCGCGCGATGAAAGCATCGGAACAAAACGTGTTCGACGGCCTGGCCCAGCAGCCGCAAGTCCTGATGGACCTGACGCTGTCGGGCGGCGTGGCAATCATCGAGGACAAACAGTTGCACCGTTACGGCAACTGCCCGCAGCCCGAGCAGATTCGCGCGCTGCACGCATGGCTGCAAGCCAGCGGCGAACCGGTGTTTTCCAGCCACAACCTGACCTCGGTGTATCCGCCGGCCGCCGAGTTTCAGCACGTGGCCAGTGGCGTGTTGGCCATGAGCCTGCCAAAGCCTGTGGATAACGGCGTGCTGTGGTTTCGCCCGGAAGTGAAAGAGAACATCAACTGGAGCGGCAACCCGGACAAGCCGTTGAATCTGGAAGAGTCAGACGCCGGCTTGCGCCTTCGCCCTCGGACCTCGTTTGAAATCTGGAAAGTGGAAATGGCCGGCATCTCCACCAAATGGAGCCATGGCGACCGTTTTGCTGCCAACGACCTGCGCCGTTCAGCCCTGGAAAATGACCTCGCCCGCCAAGTGTTGCGCGAACAGCAAGCCGTACGCGCGCGTGATGACCTGGTGGCCGTGGTGTCCCACGACCTGCGTAACCCGATGACCGTTATCTCGATGCTCTGCGGCATGATGCAAAAGGCGTTCAGCTCCGAAGGCCCGCACACCTCGCGACGTATTTCTTCGGCGATCGACACCATGCAACAGGCCGCAGGGCGCATGAACGTGCTGCTGGAAGACTTGCTCGACACCTCGAAAATCGAGGCGGGCCGTTATGTGGTCAAGCCGGTGGTGCTGGACGTCAGCCAGATGTTTGAAGAAGCCTATGCCCTGCTCGCGCCGCTGGCGATGGAGAAGGGTATCGAGCTGTCGTTCAATGCGGAACCGGGGTTGCAGATCAACGGGGACCCTGAGCGTCTGTTCCAGGTGTTGTCGAACCTGATCGGCAACGCCATCAAGTTCACCCCGCGCCAGGGGAACATCGGCGTGAGCGCCATGAGCAATGACGAAGAGATCGTGTTTTCGGTGCGCGATTCCGGTGAAGGCATTGCGCCTGAACAGTTACCGCATGTGTTTGATCGCTACTGGACCCAGACCGAAAACAACCCGACCGGCAGCGGGTTGGGGCTGTACATCACTCAGGGCATCGTCCAGGCCCATGGCGGGCAAATCGACGCGCACAGCGAGGTTGGCCGGGGCAGCGAATTTCGTTTTACGGTACCCAAGGGAGTCGAGGGGTCACACCCCTGACAGCGGAAAGTGGACTTGATGTGGCGAGCGGGCTTGCTCTCCACATCAGGCCGGCTGGTTAAACCCGCAACATACCACCCTGGCCGCGACGAGTTGGTGGCCGGTAGCCTTGTCATGTTTTGACTCAACGCGTGTATAGCCGCGCCAGCCAAGGCTTTGTAAGTTCTGTGCGCGTTCACAACGCGACAACACTTCCCTGGCCTTACCGAGCACACCCAATGGATTTTTTTCTCAGCGCTAACTTGAACTACATCAACACCATCCAGATGATCAACGCCGCGCCTGCGCCACAACCGCCGAAGCCAAGCCTCGATCAGGCGTCGGCCATAGGCCTGAGCGGCGCAAATACCCCAGACAAGAACAACCGCTCCGGCAACCTGGAAAGCCTGGGCAAGGGCAATCTGCTCTAGCCTATGAATGCGGGGCAAGCCATCCCGCCCCGCCATCCCTTAACAAAACACTGACATCCGCTGGGTTAACCTGCCGGCCTTTCCTGCACAGAGTCCTCATTCCTATGCTTGAAGCAGGCACACTGCCCGCCGTTCTTGCCGGGCCGCTGTTACGGCGGCTGGAGCCTCGCCGCCTGGTGTTGTGGCTGGTGGCAAGCCGTGAACTGTCGCCGACCTTGAGGCTGCACGTTGCCGAACACAGCCGGGACATCCGCCTGGATCAGGGCCAGTGCCAAGTCGTGCCGGTGGGGCGCCACGCCTTCATCCACCTGATCGACGTGGGGCTGGACGACGCCCTGCCGTTGGACGTGCTCATCGGCTATGACCTGCTGATCGACAACCTGGGCATCGCCGAATGGGCGCCGCACCTGCTGTATGCCGACGCCCGGCAGCCGAACTTCGTACTGCACAGCCGTATCCACCAGTTGGTGCACGGTTCCTGCCGCAAACCGCACCACCGAGCCGACGACGGCTTGCTGTGCGTCGACCGCCTGCTGGCCGAGGCACACACGCCGACCGAACGCCCGGCGTTGCTGATGATGAGCGGTGACCAGATCTACGCCGACGATGTCGCCGGCCCGATGCTGCGCGCGATTCATGCGCTGATCGCGCGACTGGGCCTGTTTGACGAATACCTGGAAGGTGCGGTGGTGACTGACAGCGCCAGCCTCTACGGGCATCGCGCCAGCTATTACCATCGCGCCGAACTGCTCCCGGCGCTGGACAGCAACGAGACCCTGCGCGAGCGGTTTTTTGGTGGCGTAAAGAAGCCGATTTTCACCAGCAGCACGGCCGACAATCACCTGGTGAGCTTTGCCGAGGTGATCGCGATGTACCTGCTGGCCTGGTCGCCCACGCCCTGGCAGTTGATCACGCCACAACCCCCGCAACTGAGCGTCGAGGAACAGCAGCGTTATGCCCGCGAGCAGGTGCCTATTGATCAATTCCGACAAGGGTTGCCGGGCGCCGCACGGGTCTTGGCTCATCTGTCGACGCTGATGATCTTCGACGATCACGACATCACCGACGACTGGAACCTCAGTGCCCAATGGGAAGAAACCGCCTACGGCCACCCGTTCTCCAGGCGCATTATCGGCAATGCCCTGCTCGCCTACTTGCTGTGCCAGGGTTGGGGCAACCAGCCGGATGTGTTCGCTGAGCTGCTGAGCCAAACCCAGGCACTGGCCACCCAGGTTAAAGGCAACCACCTGGACGCCGGCCTGCAAGATGACCTGCTGGCGGCGCTGCTGAAATTCCAGCACTGGCATTACGTACTGCCCACCACACCGGCCCTGGTGGTGCTCGACACCCGTACCCGCCGCTGGCGCAGCGAGTTCACCCTCAAGCAGCCCTCTGGCCTGCTGGACTGGGAAGCCTTGAGTGAGCTGCAACAGGAACTGCTGGACCACCCCTGCGCCATCATCGTCTCGCCCGCGCCGGTCTTTGGCGTCAAGCTGATCGAAACCGTGCAGAAGGTGTTCAGTTGGTGTGGCTACCCGCTGCTGGTAGACGCCGAAAATTGGATGGCCCATCGCGGCGCCGCCCAGGTAATCCTCAACATCTTCCGCCACTCGCGCACGCCGGGTAACTACGTGATCCTCTCGGGCGACGTGCATTACTCGTTCGTCTACCAAGTGCTGATCCGCTACCGCAACGGCGGGCCGAGCATCTGGCAGATCACCAGCAGCGGCATCAAGAACGAGTTCCCCCCACGCCTGCTGGAATGGTTCGACCGCCTGAACCGCTGGCTCTATTCACCGCGCTCACCGCTCAACTGGTTCACGCGCCGCCGTACCATGCAGGTGGTGCCCCATATTCCGGAACATGCCGAAGCGGGCGAACGGCTGTGGAATTCGGCAGGCATCGGCCAGGTGTTTTTCAACGACCACGGCCAACCGGAGGCGATTTACCAGCACAACGCCGATGGAAAGCCTCGGACGAGGATGCTGGCGCCGGAGTAAGTTTTCTTACACATGCAAAACCACGCTCGCACTCACTCTGCGGAAAATTCATAACTATCTGTTTTTGCTGTAATTTTCTGCAAAGCTTCGACATCCATCGCTCACAAAAAAAGTGCCAGGCTCTGACCGCTCTTCGCGAAAAGCTTCATCAATCGCCGATTGCCGTATGAACCTATTTTGGTGCACTCTTGTGAACGACTTACCTCTCATGTTGAGCGTCGCGTTTTTCCGAACGCAGGCTGGCAACGAGCCCGTGCGTGAATGGCTGCTGGAACTGCCAAGGGAGTCACGCAGACTCATAGGCATTGACATCAAAGCAGTCCAGATTGGATGGCCGCTGGGAATGCCGCTGGTTCGAAAGCTGGAGCACAGCCTTTGGGAAATACGAAGTGACCTCAATGAGAACATTGCACGGGTCATTTTTACGTTAGTTGACCGCGAAATTGTGTTGCTGCACGGCTTTATCAAAAAGAGCCAGAAAACGACGTCAGTGGACCTGAACACCGCGAGGCGTCGTAAAAGCAAGCTTTGAGGGACCACCATGAATAAACATATCGGCTCCAACTTCGATGATTTTCTAAGTGACGATGGGCTCATAGAAGAAGTGTCCGCTGCCGCATTGAAGCGTGTTATCGCCTGGCAGTTGGCGCAAGCAATGAAGGCGCAGAAAGTCAGCAAGAAAGCGCTGGCAGAACGTATGCACACCAGCCGCACTGCTGTGGATCGGGCGCTGGATCAAAACGATGCAGGCATGACTCTGGCAACCCTGGCAAGTGCCGCAAGAGCGTTGGGCCAGCGGGTAGAAGTGCGGCTTTTACCGAACGCCAATACATGACCGGTGATGACGTGAAAACCGGTCCACGTAAATCCAGCATAGGTGGCTCATAGCCATACATCTAAAGCAGCACACCCGCCCTATTCAAACCGCGCAAGTCCCGATGTACAGTAGCGCCAGCCACGGAGTATCGGCGTCAACGAAGACTGGCCTTACAAACCAGCACACGCAGGGAAGCGCAAAGATGGGCGATAACTCCGGCAATAAACCGCTGCGTAATGACTTTTCCGAACTCAACGCCGACATGTTGCACGCCGTCATGGAACTGGTCAGCGACGGCATCTGGGACTGGAACGCCAATACCGGCTTCGTCTACCGCAACCCCGGTTGGTACGAGATGCTGGGTTACCCCCGCCACTCCCTGGAAAACACTGTGTTCACCTGGGAGAACGTGATCCACGCCGAGGATTACCCGCGCGTGATGGCCGTGTTTGATGACTACATCAACCAGCGCGCCCCCCATTACCAGGCCGAGTACCGCTGCCGAAAAGAAGACGGCAGCTACCTGTGGATCGAGGACCGGGGCTACGTCATTGCACGTAACCCTGACGGCTCGGTAGCCCGCATGGTCGGCGCCCACCGCGATATTCACACCCGCAAGAACTCCATCGAACAGCTGCAAAAGCGTAATCAATCGCTGGAGGCTCTGGTGGCCGAACGCACCCGTGAATTGTCTCGGGTCAATCAGCAACTGCAATTGCAGCTGGATGAGAACCGCTCCCTGGCCGAACAGGACGCCCTGACGCGTATCGCCAACCGTTATCGCCTGGAAAAAGTGCTGCTGGAGGAGTGTGAGCGCGCCGAGCGCTTCCGCGTGCCATTGGCATTGGTGGCCATGGATATCGATGACTTCAAGCCGATCAATGACCAACACGGCCATGGCGTCGGCGACAAGACCCTGATTCGGGTGGTGGAAAACCTGGAAGCCTGTGTGCGTCCCGGTGATTTGCTCGCGCGCTGGGGCGGTGACGAATTTATGGTGGTGCTGCCCAAAAGCACCCTCGATTCGGCCAGGCAACTGGCCGAAAGCGTGCGGCAGAAGGTCACCGAAATACCCGCCGTGGGTGATTTCAAAGTGACCCTGAGCCTAGGTGTGGTCGAACGTCGTATGGGTGAGGACCCTGCCGCCTTGATGGCACGCGCCGATCAAGCGCTGTATCGGTCCAAGGCGGCGGGAAAGGACGTGGTGTCGGAGTAAATACGGCGACTCCACTGGCTTGGCGTGATCAGCGCACTGGTGGCGCGTACTGGATGCCGCCGTTGCTCCACAAGGCATTGAGCCCACGCTTGATCTTCAACACGCTGCCCTGGCCGATATTGCGCTCGAACACTTCGTCATAGTTGCCCACTTGCTTGACGATCTGCACCACCCAGTCCTTGCGCAGTTTCAAATCTTTGCCGTAATCGCCGTCGGCACCCAGCAGCCGCGCAACGTCGGGGTTCTTGCTGGATTTGGCCTGCGCTTCGACGTTCTGCGAGGTGATGCCCATTTCCTCGGCATTGAGCATGGCGAACAGCGTCCATTTGACGATGCTGAACCACTCGTCATCACCCTTGCGCACCAGCGGCCCGAGTGGCTCCTTGGAGATCACTTCCGGCAGCACCACAAACTCATCCGGGTGAGCCATCTTGATGCGCTGCGCGTACAAGCCCGACTGGTCAGTGGTCAGCACATCGCAGCGCCCGGCTTCGAGGCCCTTGGCGCTTTCGTCGGCGGTATCGAAGGTGATTGGCGTGTACTTCATGCCGTTGGTGCGAAAGTAATCCGAGACATTGAGTTCAGTGGTGGTGCCGGCCTGGATGCAGATGGTTGCGCCGTCGAGTTGCTTGGCGCCGGTCACCCCCAGCTTGTTGTTGACCAGAAAACCGATGCCGTCGTAATAGGTGACGCCGGTGAACACCAGGCCCATGCCCGAATCACGCGAACTGGTCCAGGTGGTGTTGCGTGAGATCAGGTCGATTTCGCCGGACTGCAGCGCGGTAAAACGCTCTTTGGCCGTCAACTGACTGAACTTCACTTTTGAGGCGTCGCCGAATACCGCTGCGGCGACGGCGTGACACACGTCTACATCGATGCCGGTCATTTTGCCGGTGGCGTCCGGCACGCCGAAGCCCGGCAAACCGTCACTGACGCCGCACTGAATAAAGCCTTTTTTCTGGATTGCGTCGAGGGTCACACCGGCGTGGGCACTGCCCGCCAGGCCCACGACCGCAGCAGCGGTGAGGGCGGCCAAGGTGGTCTTGAGGTTGTTCATGCGAGGCACTCCCTGTCGATCTTTATTATTCGGCGCCGCACAGCCCGCGCCGGTTTATAGTGTGGCCGCGCAGTATCGACGGCTTTACGCCCCTGTCACAAACGACCTTTAGGCAAAGGCTCCTTCCGATTTGGAATGAACTGCATGATCTCTAAACGCTTGACCCCTTCGATGACCGCCCTGCAGTGCTTCGAAGCCGCCGCCCGCCACCTGAGTTTCACCCGCGCCGCCCAAGAGCTGCACCTGACCCAAAGTGCCGTGAGCAAGCAGGTCGCGCAGCTCGAAGAGATGCTCTGCCACAACCTGTTCGAGCGCGTGCGCCAGCGTCTCTATCTGTCGCCAGCGGGCTCGCTGTACCTCGCCGAGGTCCACAAGATTTTGACTCAGGTGGACATTTCCAGCCGGTACATCCTCACCTACGGCGGCGAGACCGAAGTGCTGCGCATCGCCACCCAGCCGACCTTCGGCGACCGCTGGCTGGTGCCCAAGCTCAAGGATTTTGCGGCCAGACATCCGAACATCCACCTGGATGTGCGCAACGAGCTGGAGCCCTTCGACGTGTTGCAGGCCAAGGCCGATATTGCGTTTTTCTTCGGCCAGGGCTCCTGGCCGGGGGCGACGTGCATCGAGCTGTTTCGCGAGGCCGTGGTGCCGGTCTGTGCGCCGGGGTTTGTCGCCGAGGGCAGCGATGCCTCCTCGCGCCATACCTTGCTGCAATGCACGTCACGCCCGCAAGCCTGGCATGAGTGGTTTCTGGAACAGGGCCTGCATTCGCAGAACAGCTATCACGGGCCGCGTTTCGACACGTTCTACATGTGCATTCGCGCAGCGCAGTCGGGCTACGGCGTGGCGTTGGTGCCGCAGTACCTGGTGGCCGAAGAGTTGGCCAATGGCAGCCTGATGACGCCTTGGGATTACACGATGCCCAGCGCCGGCGCGCACTTTATCGCGCACGCCGAACACGCCGGCGAGATCCCCAAAGTAAAAGCATTCTTGAACTGGATGGTGGACTACTTAAAAGCACATCCCGACTTTTAATAATGACCCGGCGACTTTATTTCGTTTGCGGCAAGGCCGGGCGCGCGGCTTAGATAAAAAGACGCCCGCCATTGCCGAGTCCGAGATTCATGAGCCGCGAAACCATCAGCCAGTCGATTTCCATCGTCCACCCCATCAGCCTCAGCCACGGCAAAAACGCCGAGGTCTGGGACACCACGGGCAAGCGCTACATCGATTTTGTCGGCGGCATCGGCGTGCTCAACCTTGGGCATTGCCACCCCGGCGTGGTCGAGGCGATTCGGGAGCAGGCCACCAAACTGACCCACTACGCGTTCAACGCCGCACCTCACGCGCCCTACATCGAACTGATGGACCGTCTTACCGCGTTTATGCCGGTGGATTACCCGGTGAGCGGCATGCTCACCAACAGCGGTGCGGAAGCGGCGGAAAACGCGTTGAAGATTGTGCGCGGCGCCACCGGCCGCACGGCGGTGATCGCGTTTGACGGTGCCTTTCACGGCCGTACCCTGGCCACGCTCAACCTCAATGGCAAGGTAGCGCCCTACAAGCAAAAGGTCGGCGTATTGCCTGGGCCGGTGTACCACCTGCCCTACCCCAGCGCTGATAACGGCGTGAGTTGTACCGAAGCACTCAAGGCCATGGACCGCCTGTTCAGCGTGGAAATCGACGTTGAGGACGTGGCCTGTTTCATCATCGAACCCGTGCAGGGCGAAGGCGGTTTCCTGGCCCTGGACGTCGAATTCGCCCAGGCCTTGCGACGTTTCTGTGATGAGAAAAACATCCTGCTGATCGCCGACGAAATCCAGTCCGGCTTCGGGCGCACCGGCCAGCGCTTCGCCTTCTCGCGCCTTGGAATTGAGCCGGACTTGATCCTGCTCGGCAAAAGCATCGCCGGCGGCGTGCCATTGGGCGCGGTGGTCGGCCGCAAAGCCTTGCTCGACACCTTGCCCAAAGGCGGCCTGGGCGGCACCTACTCCGGCAACCCGATTGCGTGCGCGGCCGCGTTGGCCACGCTGGACGCGATGACGGACGCACACCTGAAAACCTGGGGTTCACACCAGGCCGAAGCCATCGTCAGCCGTTATGAACAATGGCGTGCGCAAGGTGTGCCCTATCTGGGTCGCCTGACCGGCGTCGGTGCCATGCGCGGCATCGAGCTGGCCAATGCCGACGGCACGCCCGCGTCCAGGCAACTGACCCAACTGCTGAGCCTGGCGCGGGACGCGGGGCTGCTGCTGATGCCCAGCGGTAAATCGCGACACATCATCCGCCTGCTGGCACCGCTGACCACCGAGCCTGCGGTGCTGGAGGAAGGCCTGGATATCCTCGAGGCCTGTCTCAAGCAGCTGACTTAGTAGCGCGCGTCGGCGGGCTTGCCGCCGTTGGGCCAGTCTCTGACCTTGTCCGGGAAATCCGGGCGCGGTTGGCCGGAGAAATACGCCGCGACGTTGTTCTTCGCGGTGAAGTACTACTTCAGCTACCAGCAGGCGACGCATCCGCTGTTTTTGAACACGCCAGCGATGCCGGTGGCGGTGGGCGGTGTGTCGGGATTTACCGTTGGTCTGTTC
This sequence comes from Pseudomonas sp. TREG-RG-20F-10-E-6-01, assembly GCF_022662455.1. Classification (NCBI taxonomy): domain Bacteria; kingdom Pseudomonadati; phylum Pseudomonadota; class Gammaproteobacteria; order Pseudomonadales; family Pseudomonadaceae; genus Pseudomonas; species Pseudomonas sp. TREG-RG-20F-10-E-6-01. Next base: position 14,184 of record NZ_JAKNQP010000014.1, read on the forward strand.
TGTGGACGCGCCCTGCGGCTGCAGCGGGCGCTGACGGTGTTGCGCCGCGACAAGGGCATTGTGCTGCCTTGACCTGATCACCCTCCCCGCTGAAAATGCGCGACGCTTTTTTGTCCCGTTTACTGAAGTAGTGAAATTTCAATGTCCGATTCTTACACCGAACACTCCACCGAAGAATCCGTAACAGCCCTGCAGTCCAAAGCTGAATACGAAAACGCCATCAATCTTTCACAGCATGTGCCTGCGGCCAAGATCATCAGCGAGATGGTGCTGGACGCATTCCACACTTCCAAGGAAAGCGACCAGATCCGCGAATTGCGCGTGGCCATCCGCCAGGCCCACGACGCCTTCGACGACGACAAGGCCTACGACCTGATGGGCCAGCTCAAGCAACTCAAGGATGCCGAGGCCGCCGACAACATCGCCCTGGAGGACCTCAGCAGCAAGTTCTCGATCAGCCGCATTCTGTCCAGCTTCAAGGACGATCCCGAGTTCCAGGAACTGGTCTATGGCCTGGCCCTGAAGGTGCTGAACCAGTCTCACCAGGCCATCAGCAACCCCAGCGCCGGCAAGAGCAAGGCAGCACGCGCGAAGAAGGAAGCCGAAGTGTTTGTGATCAGCAAGGATGGCATCAGCGTCACCCTGCCACTGCGTACACCTCGCTCCAAGTTGAACGTTGACCGTGAGGCGCTGGAATTCCTGGGCTTTACGTTCGTGGGTGAAGGCAACGAGGCGGAACTGGAAACTGAAACCTTCGTCGACAACAGCGGCGTAGAGCAGCCGGTCACGCGCAAAAGCATCGTGACCGCGCTGCAACAACAAAGCGCCTTTGACGGTTACGCCATCACTGCGCAATAAGTGCGCGCAGGGTCACCAGGGCCTGCTCAACCTGGGCCTGGGTGACATGCCGGCCCACCGAGGCGCGCACGAAATGCGTCGCGCCGAGGTCCTTCAACAGCAGCGGCGTATGGGCGGCCGTGCCCGCCCACAGGTTGAGCCCCAGCTCGCGGGCCTGGCCGACAAACGCCTTGGCCGACAGGTTGTGCGGCACGAACGAGACAATCCCGGTCTGCTGGAACTGATCACACAGCAGCGTCAACTGCGGCAGGCGCCGTAGCTCCTGCGCCAGCAGCGCGTAGGGCTCGGTGCTCACCTTTGCTGCGACCTGCGCGTATTCACTCAACGCGGTGTGCAACCCCACCAACGCTGAAAAGCTCTTTTCTGCAATTTCCAGCACCCGAGCCCCGGACACCTCGATCCGGTTGACCTGGCCATCCGTGCTGGCCGCGTGCAAGTCAGCGAAATTCAACACCAACTGGCTGAGCAGGCGTGGCGACACGTAGGCGATCCCACTGCCACGCGGCCCACAGAGAAACTTGCGGCCCGCGCCGGTCAACAAATCACAATGGATATCCCGCACGTCCAGCGGCAATTGCCCCAGCGACTGGCACGCGTCTACCACATACAGCGTGTTCGTCTCTTTAAGCAGCGCGCCCAAGGCTTCCACCGGGTTGATCACGCCGCAGCACGACGGCAAGTGCGACACGCTGACCAGGAACACATCGTCGTCCAGATGACGTCGCACCCATTCCAGGTCCAGCGGGCTGGTGGCGGTGGTCGGGATCACTTCAACGCGAATATCGCGCGACAGCTTGAGGTAGTTGAAAAAGATCAGGTTCGCGGCGTACTCCGAGGTCGACACCCACACGCGCTTACCAAGGGGAAATTTCAGTTTGCCGAGGATGCTGGTCCAGGCTTCGGTGGCACTGCTGAAAAAACCGATGTCCGCAGGCTGTGCATTCAAGAGCCCGGCTGCCGCCCGATACAGGTCGACGTTGAGCAACTCGTCGTAGGCCAGCTCGGTCTCATAACTGCCCATCTGGGCTTCGATGGCCGTGAAGCGCTGGATCGCGTTCAGGGTGGCCGATGACATCAGGCCGGCACCGGCAGTGTTCAAATGCACGATATTCATTTCACGCTTCCTTGTTCCACAAAAGTGTCGAGCTTTTCATCACGCCCACCGCCACCGCGAACAGCAGCAATACGGTGCCGGCCAGCAGCCACGGCGAAGGCAAGGACGGCTGGGACACCAACATGAACGCCAGCGACGGGGTGATCATGACCCCGATATTGACGCCCGCCGAGTAGTAACCGAGGTTGCGGTCCACGGTATGGCGACTGGAAATACTGCTGACGTAGTGGGTGATACCGGGAAACACGATCATTTCGCCCAGGCTCCAGAGCACAGTGGCCACCAGCAGCAACGCGCCGATGTGACTGAACCCCATCAGGAAAAACCCCACGCCGGCCACCAGGAAACCGGCCACCAACGAGCGGCTGCTCGACAGGTGCGACATGCGTTGGTTGATCGGCACCTCGAACAGAATCACCAACAATGCATTGATAAAGAAAATGATGCCGACGTAGTAAGCCGGCAACTCGGTGTAATTGATGATGTAGGCCGACAGGAACGTCGGCGGCAACGCGTAGGCGATGTGCACCGGCAATGCCGCCAACAGGATCACCAGCAGTCGCGACCGCTCATGCGGCGCGCTCTCCGGCAAGCCATTGCCCTTGCCGGCGAGCGTGGTCACCGGCGCCACCGGAACCGCGCGTCCAAACCGCAGGCAGGCGACGAACGAGACCAACGACAACGCAGCGTTGAGGTAGAACACCGCGTCGGCGTTGCTGAGGAAAATCAGACTGCCCAACAGTGGCCCGATGGCCATGCCGATGTTGATGGCCAGACGGTTGCAGGAGAACGCCACTTTGCGCGTCTCACTGCTGCTGTGGGTGACGGTTTCGGAGAACGTCGCCGGCGTGAACGCCTCGTAACAGGCGCCCCACAGAAACGACAACACAAACAGCGCGGCCGTGTTGTCCACTGAAGGAATGATCAGCAACAGCACGGCATTGAGCAGCAACGAACCGAGGATCACCCGGTTGGCGGAAAACCGCTTGATCACCGCGCCGATGATCAAGTCCACAAACAGCGCACCCGCGCCGTACACCCCGACCAGCAAGCCAGCCGTGCCCGCCGACACGGCGTGCTGATGAATCAGGTACGCCGCATAGAAAGGGAACGCCATGGTGCCCATGCGGAACACCAGGGTAATCAGGAACAGCGACTGCAACCGACCGTTGAGCCCGCGTAACGCGCGATAGGTGCCCATCATCAGCGGATCACGTAAACGTTGTCTTTGTACTGGCGGATCTGCTCGTAGTCCTTGTCGATATCGCGCTGGTTTTCCGATACCAGGAACACGCGCAGCGGGCTGCTGAGCAGGTCCACGGTCTTTTTCATCAACTTGCCAGCCTTGTATTTGACACTCAGTTTATGCACCGAGGGCAATGCCTCGATCAGGTGGATGGCGGCGTCATTGAAGCCGGTGACCTCACCTTGCAAGGTGGTATCGGTATTGATCACACAGGCTTCCTTGAGCTTGTGGTAGCGCTTGCCGGCATAACCGGCTTTGAACGCCTCACCGTCGCAGTACGCCAGGTAGGTGAGCTGCGCCTGGTTGCCGCCCAGGCTGATGTCATGGAACCTGGGTTCCATGTTGCCATTCAAGCGTGCGCCTACTTCCACCAGCGCAGGGCCGGCCTCGGTGAGGATCACTTCCGAGTGGGCCGGGCCGTTGTTGATTCCCAGCGCCTTGAGCACTTGCACGATGTAGTCCACCAGCACGTTGGCCTCGGCGCTGTCCGGAGCAATCAGCACGTCGCGGTCGTAGATGTTCTTGCCACCGCTGATCTCGCGCTTCACATAGCGCCAGATACCGCAGACATAGGTCTGCCCGTCACGGCTGACCGTGTCGACGATGTACTCCGGGCCCTTGAGGTAGGACTGACAAAGAATTTCGGTATTGGCCAGGCCGAAGATATCCAGGTTGGACACCACTTCCTCGCAGGCGCGTTTCACGTCGTCGACGTTGTGGCAGATCGACACGCCGTCGGTTGAGGCCGAGCTCAGCGGCTTGATCACGCAAGGGAACACTTGGCCGTCCTGCACCCAGGCCAGCAGCTCGGCAGGGTCGGCGGACTTGATTTGCCGCGCGGTCAGCAGGCCGGCGGCGGCCACTTTGCTGATCATCTCGAACTTGTCGCGACGTGCCCGGGAACCGGCACTGCCGTTGGAAGACGGCAGTTGCAGCTGTTCGCTCAAGTAGTCAGCGAACGGCACGCCGGGTTCCTGGCCGGCGATCACGGCAATCACGTTGAACTCACGCAGGCGACGCACAACGTCTTCGGGGTTGCCGTTGAAAATCAGGTTGTGCTCGAACTCCGAAAGGTTCGGCCCCAGCATGCTCGGCATCAGTTCCGGCGTGCTCTGCACATGGATCAGGCCGATGCCCGCCTCATGGAAGAACTGCGGCAGGAAGTTACCGCTCGAATAGACATCGACCAACGCGACGTACTGCTTCATGAGAATGTCCTTTTCAGTAGTGATTGGCGGTTTCGGAAGGCCGTGGCGAGGCCACGTCATCCAGCGCCAGAAAAATATTCTGTGGGAACTCGGCCACGCGGTGCAGCAGGTGCAGGTACCAGTTGGTGCCGTAGACCGCTGAAACACGCGTCTTGACCTGACCTTGGTCCTTGACCGCCTTGATCAGCTCGGGGCGCACACCGTGCAGCATCTCCAGCTCGCCTCGGCTGGCAATCCCGCTGGCGAGAATCTCCTTCACCAGCAGCGGGTCTTGGGTGGCGAACGCGTAGTTCGTGCTGGCGCCGTTGATGCGGTCCAACAGCCCCAGGTAACGCTCGTTCAGTTGCGCACCGCGCGGCAAGGCAATAGCAGCAGGCTCAGCATAGACGCCCTTGACCAGGCGCACTTTGCAGCCCGTTGCGAGGACTTCCCCCAGGTCATCGGGCGTACGGTTCAACTGCGCCTGCAGGGTGATACCCAAGTTGGCAAAACGCGCACTCAGGTGCATGAAGATATCCAGGATCGAGTCGGTCCACTGGGACCGCTCCATGCTGAGGATCACACCGACCTCCTTGTCGGCTGCATGGGCAAGGATCTTCGAGCAGTTCTCGATCGCCAGTTCACGGGAAATGATCGTGCCGACGTTGGACAGGTCAAAACCCAGCTGTGGTGGCTCGGCCAGTGTGGGGTGCAGCGCCATCAGGTCGATCAGCTTCAGGTATTCGTCGGTGGCCGTGGTCACCTCGGCCAGGGTGGTGGCCTCTTCACCGACGTATTCGACGCCGGTGCGATAGCCTTTGCCTTGCAGGGCGGCAAGCTTGTCGAGCATCTCCAGGCGGTCTTCGGAAATGATGTAGCGCAGGGCGGCCGGGCGCAGGAAGTCGCGCAGCGTGTCACTGGCCAGGAACAGGTCGCGGTACGTCTTGTTCGCCGCCAGTTTCTTCAGGGCCAGGGTCGCCAGCAGGCTGTTGTCGATGTCATTCATGGCGTTAAACCCCGTAGGCCTGGTTCAGCATCCGACGTGCGAAGCTCGATTCATCGGTGTGGTTGGCAATCTTGTGAGCACGAAACTTGGCCGCGTAACTGAGCATGGTTTCCTTGTGGCGGCCATGGCGGTCACGGGTAAAGATCCCCGCCCACAGGTTGTCCCAACGCGCGTATTCCGGGTGCGACATCAGCAGCTCGTGAGCCTTGCGCATGTTCCAGTGAGGAATGGCCGGGTGCAGGTGGTGCACGAGGTGGTAGTTGTCGTCATGGCGGCCGAAGAAGAAGTTCTCCAGGGCGTTGCCCTTGCGATTGCGGGTGAGCAGCAGCTTCTCGGTCTCAGCAGCCGGCAATGGGTAATGCTCGGCCAACTCGATGATCCAGCCCACGGCCACGGCAGTGGTGAACAGCGGCACCAGCCAGAACAGCAACAGTTGCGCGACAACACCGAACCAGGCGGCGACGGCGAAGATCACCGCCCAGTAAGCCCACAGCATGATGCGTTCGTTGCGGATGGTTTTGTCCGCACCCTGAGCTTTGACGCGGTCTTTGATGATGTACCGGATGTACTGCACGGTCCGGTAGCCGGACAGCGCCAGCAAAACGTTCTTGAGGAAGAACTCACGTTCACTTTGCTTGACGTCGTACAGGCCGCACTGCAGGTGGAAGGCGTAGTCAGGGTCTTTTTCCGGATCGCCCAGGTGCACGTGGTGATTCTTGATGTGCGACGTGCTGTAGGACTGATGCAGGTGGAAGATCAGGTAGCCGGAGAGAAACGTGCCGGAGATCCAATTGATCACGCGGTTCTTGGCCAGCATCTTGTGCGCTGACTCGTGCAGCACATTCGCCAGGGCGCGTTGCGTGGTGCCGATCAGAAACAGCGAAACCGGGTAGAACCAGTAGCTGATGCCCAAGGACAGGTAAATGGCAAAGGCAATGATTGCGTAATCCTTACCCAACGCGATGGCCCAGTGATAGTTATCTTTTTTGCACAGGTGCTTGAGCATTCCGAAGGTTTCACGGGAAATGCCCGCAGCGTATTCGCCAGCAGGTTCTTTGTTTTTATCGACCAGCATAATCACTCCATAATTAAGCGGCACGCTGCAACACCCGTCTCATTGCTGGGCAAAGGAATTTTTTCAGGTGGTGCGGCTATTGTTTTTTTTGCCTGAGCTAGACTCATCGGCTGCAAAAAAAACTAAAGCACCGCTCGATGGCGAACAAGCTGCCCTTTTAGACAGGTAGGCTGCGACGAGGCGCACGCGTAGACTCGCCGCTGAAAAATCACCGGCGAGCGTAGCGTTTATGAGGAGGGAAGCCTGTAGATCAGGCCTTTTCGCGGATGTACCCCAGGTTCAGGGCCTTGCGAATCGCCGACTTGCCGTTGGTGACGTCCAGCTTGCTGAAGATATTCTTCATATGAAACTTGACGGTACGCGGGCTCATTGAGGTCAGGACGGCTATTTCGTTGTAGGTCTTGCCCAGGCTGGTCCAGGACAACACTTCGGTTTCTCGTGGGGTCAGTACGGTTTCCTGTATCGGCGCAGGTGCGACCGTGGCGCAGCTTTCGAGGGCCTCGTCGTAGACCGAGACCAGCAGCATCTGCAGCTCACTTTTGTTGGCCAACACCGTGTCGCGAAACTGTTGGTCTTCACCGAAGCTGCACAGGTTGAGGATCGAGTAAAAGCCGCGGTTGCCATGCACGATAAAGCTCGCGCCCTCGCCCACCGGTGCACAGGGCCCAGGCACCGGCACCGCTTCTGCGGCAGGCGCGAGGATGTTTTCATCGCTCCAGAAAAAAGGTTTGACCCGCTCCTTGGACAAGGACAGCAGTTGGCCACGCTGGTAAAAATCGTCCGCCGAGTCGGAGCGGTCCAGCGCGTCGGGGTAATTGGTGATGATCTCTGCTTCATCCAGTGTCGGCCCACACTGATACACCTCGAAGTGCCCCAGGCCGCGCCGGGTCAGTTCGGCATCGAGCAATTGGCGCACATCGGCGGGCTGTATGGACATGGTGTTGCTGGATTGGCCATCGCTTCGCATGAATATCGTCCCTGATGAGTGACAACGTATGAGGCTAATGCTCTGACGGGAACGCTTCAATCCCGAAGCCTCTGGTCAGAGTCGACCCATACTGTAGGAAATATCTCTACACAAAGACAAGAATGAAACATGCCGTACAGGCCTTGTCCAGTGCTTCCTGGGCCGAGCCGACCATCAGCACGCAGTGGCCATTTGCGCTGCCGAGCGCCCAGGCTCAGGCCATCTGCGCCGCAAATACTTCGCGAAACCGCTGCATCTCCTGCTGACTGCCCACCGTCACACGTACCCATTGCGGCCAGTCTTTCCAGACCCGCCCGATCAACACATTGTGTGCTGCGAGCTTTTCGATGACCTGCTGGGCCGGTTGCTTCACGTCGATCATGAAGCAGTTGCTGTGCGACGCGGTGCAGGCAAACCCCCGCCCCTTCAGCCACGCCACGGTCTCATCACGTAACTGCGCGTTGAGCGCCTTGCGGTGGGGCAGCAGTTTGACGTCTTCCAGGCTCGCCCGGGCCCCGAGTAAAGTCGAGGCGGCTGGCACGTTGTCGCCGCCAAACACCGCCAGCCGTGCCAGCAGCGCGGGGTGGCCAATCGCCAAGCCCAGGCGTGCGCCGGCCATGCCGTAGATTTTCGAGAAGGTGCGCAGCACCAGCAAATCGTCGTGGTCCTTGACCCAACTCACGCAGCTCGGGGCATCAGAGAAGTCGATGTACGCCTCGTCCACCACCAGCACGCTGCCTTTGGGCTTGTTCGCCAGCGCCTGGCGGATCGCCTCGGTTGGCGTCAGGGTGCCGGTAGGGTTGTTGGGATTGCACAGGTACAGCATGCCCGCCTGCGGATCGGCAGCAAGCATGGCCGGCACGTCGTGCGCATGCTCGGCATTGAGGCTCACTTCGCGCACCGGCGCCTTCCACGACTCAGCGGCCTGGCGCGGTACTTCGTAGGACGGTGTGGCCATCACCAGCCCGCGTGTTTGGCTGGTAAACGCCAGCACGGCGTAGCGCAGCGCGGCCATGGAGCCAGCAAACACGGCGACCTGTTCTTCGGCGATGCCCTGCTGCTGGGCAAACAGCCCAGCCAAGGCGTACATGTGGTCATAGGGATACCGCCCGGAGATGGCCACCCCACGCTGCATCGCCTCACGGGCAGCGCCTGAGGGGCCGTAGGGGCTTTCGTTGTAATTGAGCCGCACCTTGTCAGCGGGTGACGGCGGCGGGCTGGCCAGCGCCCAATCCAGGCGCCCCAGCACCGGCAAGGCCGCGCCAAAGGCGAGAAGTGACCGACGACTTACGCTGACCATGGAACTACTCCTTGTAGTCGTGTGTTGGATTCGCACAGCACGTACAGAGGAGTATGACGAGGCAGGTGTGGGCTGATTTAGTTCAGCTGCAACTTCTGCTTGAGGCTGTGCATCACATCGGCCTTGTTCTGCAGGTAGTCATTCAGGCCGCGAGCCCGCAAGTTGCACGCATCACAGTTACCGCAACCGCTGCCGAGGATGCCGTTGTAGCAGGTCAGGGTCTGGTGCTGAACCAGGTCCAACTGATTATGGTAATCCGCCAGGGCCCAGGTTTCGGCCTTGTTCAGCCACATCAGCGGGGTGTCCAGGCGCAGCGTGTACTCCATGCCCAGTTCAAGCGCCTTGTTCAGCGCTTTGACGAACTCATCGCGGCAATCGGGATAGCCTGAGAAGTCGGTTTCGCACACCCCGGTAATGACGGTCTGCGCCTTTACCTGATAGGCGTAAATCGACGCCAGGGTCAGAAACAAAATATTGCGACCCGGCACAAAAGTGCTGGGCAGGCTGTCGCCTGAACTGTTCACGGTCGGCACCGGGATGTTGTCGCGGGTCAGGCTGCTGATGGCCAACTCGTTGAGCAGGGACACGTCCATGACTTTATGAACGGTAGCGCCCAACTGCTTGGCAAGCTTCTGGGCGACCTCGATTTCTGCCACATGGCGCTGGCCATAGTCGAAGGTAATGCAGTGCACTTCGTCATACAGCGGCAGTGCCTGGATCAGACAGGTCGTCGAGTCCTGCCCGCCACTGAATACGATAACGGCTTTTTTACTCATCGGTTTGCTTCCTGCATTTGTAGAATTCGGGAATAGTTTAAAGGCCACTCCATAAAAAACCCCGCGCTTCTTGCGAAGGCGGGGTTTTTTACTGCTCGATGACTCAGTGTGCGTAGGTCAGCAACAGCTCTTTCGGTACCTGGAAATCCAGGGACATCATCACGCTGAGCGCGGTGATGGTGAAGATCGAGAACACGAACAGCTTGCGCGCCCAGACGGTGTCATCCACCGCCTTGTAGCCGGTCCAGGCCATGTACAACCAGTACATGCCCATGGCGGCAGCGACGGCGAGGTAGCTCATGCCGGCATAGCCACTGAAGGTCAACATCAAGGTCGCCACGAGGAAGGCCAGGATGTAGAGCAGGATGTGTTTCTTGGCCACCTGGATGCCACGCTTGACCGGCAGAACCGGAATCGACGCAGCCAGGTAGTCATTGAAGCGGAAAATCGCGATGGCATAAGAGTGCGGCATCTGCCACAGGCTGAACATCACCAGCAGCACCAGCGCGGCCATGTCGAAGCTATTGGTCACAGCCACATAACCAATCACCGGCGGCATCGCCCCCGACAGACTGCCCACCAGCGTGCCGTGAACCGACTTGCGCTTGAGGTACAGGCTGTAAAGGCCGACGTAGATGACAAAGCCGATCACGGCAAACAGCGCCGCCAATGGGTTGGCCACCTTGTACAACAACACGACGCCGGCAACACCCAGGACGGTCGCGAACAGCAGTGCCAGTTTCAGGGAGATAAGGCCCTGGACCAGCACGCGGTTCTTGGTGCGTTCCATCTTGATATCGATGTCGCGGTCAATGCAGTTGTTGAATACACAACCGGAAGCTACCACCAGGGAGGTGCCGATCATTGCAGCCAGGAAGATGGCCAGATCGACATGTCCCTTGGAGGCCAGGAAGAAACCGCCTGCCACAGAAAGCACGTTACCGAAAATGATCCCCGGTTTGGTGATTTGGATAAAGTGCTTAAGCGACATCGGGTCTTACCTCACTTCGCCATCATGAACGTGTGGATGCTGAACATGATCCATATCGACAGACCAACCAGCAGCAGGATCACAAGGCCTGCGAACACAAACGCAATCACGTTATCGCGCTGCTCTTTGGAACGATCCAAGTGCAGGAAGTACACCAGGTGAACCAGAACCTGAATCACCGCGAAGGCCAGAACGATCATCAACGTGATGGACTTCGGCAGGGTCGGGTACATCACCAGACCAAACGGGATGAGCGTCAGGATTACCGACAGGATGAAGCCGATGGCGTACGACTTAACGCTGCCGTGGCTCGCATCATGGCTGTCATGGTCATGGGAGTGTGCATTAGCCATTACAGGGTCCCCATCAGGTAAACAACGGTGAAGACGCAGATCCAGACCACGTCCAGGAAGTGCCAGAACAGGCTCAGGCAGCTCAGGCGAGTCTTGTTGGTGTTGGTCAGGCCGTGTTTATTGACCTGATACATCATCACCGCCATCCACAGCAGGCCGGCAGATACGTGCAGACCGTGGGTGCCTACCAGCGTGAAGAACGCGGACAGGAAGCCGGAACGGTGCGGGCCGTAGCCTTCGGAGATCAGCAGGTGGAACTCGTTGATCTCCATGCCGATGAAGCCCAGGCCGAACAGGAAGGTCAGTGCCAACCAGCTCAGTACGCCTTTCTTGCTGCCCTTGTAGAAGGCCAGCATGGCGAAGCCGTAGGTGATCGAACTGAACAACAGCAAGGCGGTTTCGCCGAGCACGTAAGGCAGTTCGAAGATGTCGTGGCCCGACGGGCCACCCGCTACGTTGTTTACCAGTACCGCGTACACCGCGAAGATCGACGCAAACAAGATGCAGTCGGTCATCAGGTAGAGCCAGAAACCGAATACGGTCATTGGCCCCGAGTCGTGGTGATGGTCATCGTGCCCATGGTCATCGACATGGGCGTGTCCAGCATTGGTCACTAAGTTCGACATGGTTTAAGCCTGTTCCAACGAGGTTTCTACACGGTTGGCCGGGATTTTCTTCTCGGCTACCAGGCGAGCGTGTTGCTCGGCTTCGATGCGCTCGATCGTTTCGACCGGCACCATGTAGCCTTGATCATCACGGGCAGCGTGAATGATGAAGTAACCGATGGTGCCTGCCAGGCCCACGATTGCCAGCCACCAGATGTGCCAGATCATCGCGAAACCGAACACGGTCAACAGCGCACCCATCACCACGCCAGTGGCGGTGTTGTTCGGCATGTGGATCGGCTCGTAATGCTTGGGTTGCTGGTACGCAGTACCGTCTTCCTTCGCTTCGGTGAACGCATCGATCGTGTTCGCAGTAGGAATCACAGCGAAGTTGTAGAACGGAGGTGGCGACGAGGTCGACCATTCCAGGGTGTGGCCATTCCATGGGTCGCCGGATTCGCAAGCGTTCTGCTTACGGTCACGGATACTCACGTACAGCTGGATCAGCTGGCAGGCGATACCGGCAGCGATCATCAACGCACCGAACATGGCGACGTACAGGTACGGCACCCACTCAGGGTTGGTGGTGGCGTTCAGACGACGGGTCATGCCCATGAAGCCCAGTGCATAGAGCGGCATGAACGCGACGAAGAAGCCCGAGATCCAGAACCAGAATGCAGCCTTGCCCCAGCCTTCGTGCAGCTTGAAGCCGAACGCTTTCGGGAAGTAGAAGCTGAAACCAGCGATGTAACCGAATACAGCACCACCGATGATCACGTTGTGGAAGTGAGCGATCACGAACAGGCTGTTGTGCAGTACGAAGTCAGCACCCGGGATGGCCAGCAGTACGCCGGTCATGCCGCCGATGGCGAAGGTCACCATGAAGCCCAGGGTCCACAGAACCTGGCTGGTGATACGCAGACGGCCGTGGTAGATGGTGAATAGCCAGTTGAATAGCTTCACCCCCGTCGGGATGGAAATCAGCATCGTCGCCAGGCCGAAGAAGGCGTTGACGCTGGCCCCCGAGCCCATGGTGAAGAAGTGGTGCAGCCACACCATGAAGCCCAGTACAGAGATCGCGCCCGATGCGTAAACCATCGAGTGGTGACCGAACAGGCGCTTGCCGGTAAAGGTCGAGATCACTTCAGAGAAGATACCGAACGCTGGCAGGATCAGGATGTACACCTCAGGGTGACCCCATGCCCAGAACAGGTTCACGTACATCATCGGATTGCCACCAAGTTCATTGGTGAAAATGTGGAAATCCAGGTAACGGTCAAGCGACAGCAGCGCCATGGTAGCGGCCAGGATCGGGAACGAAGCCACGATCAGGACGTTGGCCCAGGTGCAGGTCCAGGTGAAGATCGGCATGTCCATCAGTTTCATGCCAGGGGCGCGCATTTTCAGGACGGTGGCCAGGAAGTTGACCCCCGTCAGTGTCGTCCCGAGTCCTGATAACTGTAGCGCCCAGATGTAGTAGTCCACACCCACGCCCGGACTGTACTGAATGCCCGACAGCGGCGGATACGCAACCCAACCGGTCTTGGCGAATTCGCCGACGCCCAGGGACAGGTTGATCAGTACCACGCCGGAAACCAGCAGCCAGAAGCTCAAGGAGTTCAGGAACGGATAGGCAACGTCACGCGCACCGATCTGCAGCGGCAAGGCAAGGTTCATCAAGCCGGTGAAGAATGGCATCGCCATGAAGATGATCATGATCACACCGTGAGCGGTGAAGATCTGGTCATAGTGTTCAGGCGGCAGGTAGCCAGGCGAACCCTCGGTGGCCATGGCCAACTGGGTACGCATCATGATGGCGTCGGCAAAACCACGCAGCAGCATGACCATGGCAACGATGACGTACATGACACCGATTTTTTTGTGGTCGACAGAGGTCAACCACTCGGTCCACAGGTACGTCCACTTCTTGAAATACGTGATTGCAGCAAACAGTGCCAGACCACCCAGCGCGATCATGGCGATGGTCACCATCACGATCGGCTCGTGGAACGGGACCGCATCCCAACTTAATTTACCAAACATCGTTTACTCCTCTGCCCCAGCAGTTGAATGCGAGCCCGTGTCAGAACCTTCAACCGCGGCCACTTCTTTCTTCTCGTGCTTGACCGGCTTGCCTGGTTTCATACCTTCGTACTTGTCGACGATTTTCTGAAACAGGTCCGGCGTGTACGCGGAGTACAGAGTGGCTGGGTTGTTCTGGCTTGGTTTGGCAAGAGCATCGTATTCAGCTTGATCAAGCTGTTTAGGTGCGGCCTTGACTTTGGCTACCCAGGCGTCGAAATCTTCCTGGCTCGTCGAGATCGCTTTGAATTTCATGCCGGTGAAGCCAGCGCCGCTATAGTTGGCGGAGATGCCTTCCATTTCAGCTTTCTGGTTGGCGATCAGGTGCAGCTTGGTCTGCATGCCTGCCATCGCGTAGATCTGGCCGCCCAGAGCAGGGATGAAGAACGAGTTCATCACAGCGTCGGAGGTGATCTTGAAGTTCAGCGGAGTGTGCTCCGGGAACTGGATTTCGTTAACAGTGGCGATACCCAGGTCCGGGTAGATGAACAGCCACTTCCAGTCCAGCGCGACAACTTCAATGTTGATCGGCTTGACGTCGGATTCCAGCGGACGGTACGGGTCCAGTGCGTGGGTGGACTTGTAGGTCACATAACCCAGGGCAATGATGATGAGGATCGGCACCAGCCACACTGCGATTTCGATCTTGGTGGAGTGCGACCACTTCGGCGCGTAGGTAGCGCTGGTGTTCGACGCGCGGTATTTCCAGGCGAAGGCGAAGGTCATGATGATCACGGGGACCACGACCAGCAGCATCAGCAGGGTGGCGGTGATGATCAGGTTTCGTTCATCCAGACCGACCTGTCCTTTTGGGTCGAGCAAGGTCCACTTGCAGCCTCCCAGCATTAACAACATGCCAAGCAGCGGCAAAAAGCCTAGTAATCGGGGGTACCTGTTTTTACTCATCTCACGACCTCTAAAGCAGCTTGCGCAATGCAGTTGGGTTTTGATCGCCAACACTTCACCCTGCCAAGGGTTGGCATTTCTCTTCGATTGAATAAGAGCCTGCCCGGCGCGCCATACATGGACGTTTCACGGACCTGCGGTGAGTTCTTATTCGATTTCGTGGCTAAAGGCCTTGTTACAGACCAATTCCATTTGGTGCGGATAGTTGAAAGGCTGCCGGAACCTGGGGTCGCACAGAGCCATCCATCTGCCCCTCGACCGCTCCAATGCTCAAATATTGAACAGCACCGGACATTCAGTGCGGGCGATTGTAGTTAGCTAGCGATGTATAAACCATGTCTTATAAAGAAATAATTTTTATCGATTCCAGCAACAATCCTTCACCAATCTTGCAAAGGTTCGGGATCTTATCGTGTTCGATTCTCAACAAAAACCACAAAAATTGCCGTGTTATTGCGTGAGGGCGCCCTTCCCTTACACCTTGTAAGGGCATGCAAAACGTATCCAAGTCCCCATAAAACAAGGCATTCGGACATCACCGAATGATGCGAACCGTGCGACGTTCGCGGCACCGCTCAATCGACGAACTGACAGCACATCTTGGCCGTTTTATGCAAATTTATGGGCCGGCGCGGCGCGTCAGAAACGTCCTGCGACAGCGTCCGTGTGACAACATGTCGCACGCTGCGCGCACCTCAAGTTGCCCTTCGTCACGTCCCTTTCACAAAACCCTACATACAAAAACGCCCCGTCCTTCGATTAAGCAAGAACAGGGCGTTTCAGTGGGCCGGGTCAGGCCATGCGTTGGCGATTGCGATAGATGCCCAGCGGAACCAGGATCACCGTCAGCACAAACGCTACCAGCGCCCACTGTGCCAGGGACAGGCCAAGGATCGGCGGGTATGGCGTGCTGCAAAAGCCATCAACCTGGAAGCCCAGGGGAAAGACTTTGGCCAGCGGCAAGTCATCGACAATCGGCTGCAGGACATCGATGCCACAGCTGACCGTAGGGAAAAACTGCGTGTACACGTGATGGCCGGCCGCAGCCACGCCGCCCAAGGCGCTGAGGACCACCAGCCCTTCAAAGAAGGTGACCGCGCCTTTGCGGCGCATGGCGGCACCGAGGAACGCGAACACCGCGATCAACAGCAAGGCGTAGCGCTGCAGGATGCACAGCGGGCATGGCGCCTCGCCCAGTACCACCTGCATGTACAACGCACCGCCAATCAGCGCCAGGCAGATGATGCCCAGCAACACCAGAAAGCGCCGCTCCCTGCCTAAACGCAATTCGTCACTCATCCCCGTTTCCCTTTGCCTGATTATGGTTGTGCCTGATGGCCGCAAGTTTACACACAGGGGATGGTTAAAACAGAGAGGGGTTAACGGCGGATTAATCGGGAGGAATGTTGCGGCCGTGCGGACGCCATCGCGGGCAAGCCCGGCTCCCACAGTGGATTGCCTTTCCATGTGGGAGCCGGGCTTGCCCGCGATGGTGCCGCTTCGGTGCGCCGGTTAAACCTTATTCCAGGGCCGCGGCCGGGCCGAAGAATTCATAGCGTGCCTGTTTGTCCGGCACACCGAGGGCTTTGAGGTGGCGCTTGATCGCTGCCATGAAGCCTTTAGGGCCGAGGAAATAGGCGTCAAGGTCACGCTGCTCGGGCAACCACGCCGCCAGTTGCGCCTGGTTCAGCATCCCGACTTTGTCGGCCGCCGGGCTCACGCCATCGTCTTCTGCGTAGCAATAGAAGCGTTTGAGTTGCGGGTGCTTGGCCGCCAGGGCGTCGACCCAGTCACGGAATGCATGCACCCCGCCGTTACGCGCGCAGTGGATAAAGTGCACCGGGCGCTCGGTGGCCAGGGCTGCCTCAAGCATCGGCAGCGTCGGTGTGATGCCCACCCCGCCGCTGATCAGCACCAGTGGCTTGTCGCTGGCGACCAGGGTGAATTCGCCCGATGGCGGAAACAGGTCGAGGGTCGCGCCGATGTGCATCTGGTCATGCAGGTAGTTGGAGACCCGCCCACCGGCCTCGCGCTTGACGCTGATACGGTACAAACCCGCATCGCTCAGGGCCGACAAGGAATAATTGCGACGCACTTCTTCGCCATCGATCATCAGCTTCATGCCAATGTACTGGCCCGGCGCGGCCGCCAGGATCGGGCCGTTATCCACCGGGGCAAAATAGAACGAAATGATCTCGTTGCTCTCCTCCACGCGCTTGACCAACTGGAACGGCCGCGCACCGCGCCAGCCGCCCGGGGCCTGGGCCTTTTCGTCGTAGATGGCGGCTTCGGCGCCAATCAGGATATCGGCCAGTTGGCCATAGGCGGCGCCCCAGGCGCTCAGCACCTCGGGCGTGGCAATCTCGCTGCCCAGCACCTCGGAAATGGCCCGCAGCAGGCACGTCCCCACAATCGGGTAGTGCTCCGGCAGGATTTGCAGGGCCACGTGCTTGTTAATGATCTTCGCGACCAGATCGCCTAACTGGTCCAACTGGTCGATATGCCGCGCGTACATCAGCACGCCATTGGCCAAGGCGCGGGGCTGGTCGCCATTTACCTGATTGGCCTGGTTGAACAGCGGGCGAACGTCCGGGTACTCGCTGAGCATCATGCGGTAGAAGTGCGTGATCAGCGCTTCGCCGCCGCTTTCCAGCAGGGGCACAGTGGATTTGACGATGGCACGGTCTTGGGCACTAAGCATGGCAGACTCCTGGGTCTTTTAACTGATTACCCTTATGTACTCAGTATTCGTGCCAACTTATAAACCGTTATTTTTCAATGAGTTAAATATAGTGTAGTCAATATGACTTCCTACGCTTTATAGTCATAAGGACTACAAGGAGTCATTATGACTGCACAATCGCTGCTCACCACCCTGCTGCCTCTGGTTGCCGACTTGTCGCGCGACCTGCCTGAAGGCGAGCGCTACCGACGCCTGTTGCAGGCCATGCGCGCGCTGCTGCCGTGCGATGCCGCCGCGCTGTTGCGCCTGGACGGTGAATGGCTGGTGCCGTTGGCGGTGGACGGTTTGAGCGCCGACACCCTCGGCCGACGCTTCAAGGTCAGCGAGCACCCACGCTTTGCGGTGCTGCTGAGCAGCCCCGGCCCTACCCGCTTTGACGCCGACAGCGAACTGCCGGACCCCTACGATGGTTTGGTCGATGGCCTGCACGGCCACCTGCAAGTGCACGACTGCATGGGCTGCCCGCTGTTTATCGACGACAAACCCTGGGGCCTGCTGACCCTTGATGCGCTGGATACCGAGCGCTTCGAACGTGTCGAACTCGACGCCCTGCAAGCCTTCGCCAGCCTGGCAGCGGCCACCGTCAACGTCGCCGAACGTATCGAGCGCTTGGCCTTGCGCGCCGACGATGAGCACCAGCGCGCCGAGATCTACCGCCAGGCCAGCGGCCAGCAGCACAAGGAAATGATTGGCCAGAGCAAGGCCCACAAGCACCTGGTCGAGGAAATCAAGCTGGTGGGCGGCAGCGACCTGACCGTGTTGATTACCGGCGAAACCGGCGTCGGCAAAGAACTGGTCGCCCAGGCCCTCCACGCCGCGTCGCCGCGTGCAGACAAACCCCTGATCAGCCTTAACTGCGCCGCACTCCCGGAAACCCTGGTGGAAAGCGAGCTGTTCGGCCATGTGCGCGGCGCCTTTACCGGTGCGCTGAACGAGCGCCGCGGCAAATTCGAATTGGCCAATGGCGGCACGCTGTTTCTGGATGAAGTGGGCGAGTTGTCGCTGACCGTGCAGGCCAAGCTGTTGCGCGTGCTGCAAAGCGGCCAACTGCAGCGCCTGGGCTCGGACAAGGAGCATCAAGTGGACGTGCGCCTGATCGCCGCCACCAACCGCGACCTGGCCGAAGAGGTGCGCAACGGCCGCTACCGTGCCGACTTTTATCACCGCCTGAGCGTGTACCCGCTGCAAGTACCGGCGCTGCGTGAACGCGGCCGTGACGTGTTATTGCTGGCGGGCTTTTTCCTTGAGCAGAACCGTTCACGCATGGGCCTGGGCAGCCTGCGCCTGACCAGCGACGCGCAGGCGGCGCTGCTGGCGTACAACTGGCCGGGCAATGTGCGGGAGCTGGAACATTTGATCGGACGCAGCGCGCTAAAAGCCCTGGGAAACTGTCGCGAACGTCCGAAGATCCTGAGCCTGAGTGCCCAAGACCTGGACCTGCCCGACGTCAGCGCGCCGCCGGCAATCGAAGCACCGGCCGATGTGGCCCCGGTTGTCACCGGCGACCTGCGCCAGGCCACCGAGCACTACCAGCGCCAAGTCATCAGCGCCTGCCTGGAGCGCCACCAGCACAACTGGGCCAGCGCCGCCCGCGAACTGGGCCTCGACCGCGCCAACCTCGGCCGCATGGCCAAACGTCTGGGTCTCAAATAGAACGATCACTCAGCCTGAATGTAGGAACAACCCTCTCCAATGGGGGAGCTGGCTTGCCTGCGATAGCGGTGTACCTGCCGGCTCATCCACTTACCGCCATCGCCGGCAAGCCAGCGCCCACATCAGATTTGCTTTGCCTTGAGCATCGGGTTCACAGGCTGGCTCGGTTTAACCTTACGAAACACCAACACATTCCCCAGCATCACCAGCACCAGCCCCATCAACGCCGGCGCCGTCCACTGATACCCCTCGGCAAACGCCGACACATTCAGCGCCACCACCGGAAACAGCACTGTGCAATACGCCGCGCGCTCCGGGCCCATACGGCCCACCAACGTGAGGTAGGCGGTAAAACCAATCACCGACCCCGGAATCACCAGGTACCACAGCGCGCCGACATAACGCGCGCTCCAATCCATGTCGAACGGTATCCCGCGCACCGCGCAATAGGTCGCCAGCATCACCGAACCGTAGGCCATGCCCCAGGCATTGGTGGTCAACGGCTTGAGCCCGGCCTTCTGCTGCAGGCTCGACAGCAGGTTGCCGGCCGAAAAACACATCGTCCCCAACAGCGCCAAGCCCAAGCCCAGCAACGTCTGCGGGCTGGCGGTGTGCCCGACCAGCTCTGGCCAGAACAGAAAACCCAGGCCGATTAATCCAAGCGCGCCGCCCATCAACACGTTGCGCGCCACTCGCTGACCGAAAAACACCCGCGCATTGAGGGCATTCCACAGCGTGGCCGTGGAAAACACCACCGCCACCAGGCCGCTGGGAATCCATTGGCTGGCCGTCAGAAAGCACATGAAGTTGACGCAAAACAGGCACACGCCCTGAGCGAGGCAAATCAAGTGCCCGCGCCGGTTCATCACCTGCAACTTGCGGCTGAGCAGCAACAGCGCAAACAGCACCAGCGCGGCCAGGCCAAAGCGATAGACAATCGACACGGGAATCGCCACGACGCCCAATTGCCACTTGAGGGCGATCCAGGTGGTGCCCCAGATCAGCACGGTAAGTAAGTACAGGAAAAGGTTCATAGCGGGCTCCGTCGATTGAGCCACAGTGTTGCCCGCAGACCGGCTCGCGCTCTTGCACATTCTTGCGCTTTTGTCGGGCGGCAGGATCACAGCGCCCGCGCTGCGGAGTAGGATGCAAGGCGTCGGAGAGAACAACCATGCCAGAGCTGGAATCCCTGCAAGTCTTTCAAGCCCTTAACCGCTCGCCCAACGCACGCCTCGAAGCCTGCGCCGAGCTCGGTGACGGCTTGTCTGCGGCGTTGTGGAGCAACCATCACGATGCTCAGGACTACCAGGCGCCCACCCACCACACCTTGTCCTGCTACATCGGCGGCGGCACCGGCACTTTTCGCCGTGATCAGCCCGGCACCAAAGGTGGCCCCGACAAACTCTGCATCCTGCCGGCCGAGCATCAGTCAGCCTGGGTGATCAATGGTGAAATTCGCCTGGCCCATGTGTACTTCAGCCCGGAGCAATTTGCCCTCGGCTGCGTCACCCTGCTGGACCGCGAACCGCGCGAATTGCAATTGCGCGAAAGCACCTTTCTGGAAGACGCCAGCCAGGCCCGGCGCTTTCACCAGTTGATCGCCCTCAACTGGCACGAGCCCGCCGAGCGCCTGCTGACCAGCAGCCTGGCCCATGAAATGCTCAGCCACACCTTGCTCAGCCAGGTTGGCGCGCGCGACGGTCTGCGTTTGAAAGGCGGATTGGCCGCGCATCAGCGCCGGCTGTTGGTGGACTACATCGACCATCACCTCGAAGACCCGATCAGCCTGGGGCAATTGGCCGGGATGTGCGCGCTGTCCGAATACCATTTCGCGCGGATGTTCCGCCAAAGCTTCGGCCTGCCGCCCCATCAATACCTGTTGGCGCGACGCTTGGCCCGCGCGCAAAGCCTGCTGCGCGCCGGAACACTACCCTTGGGCGACATCGCCTGGATGTGCGGCTTCTCCAGCGCCAGCCACTTCACCCATCGCTTTCGCCAAGCCATGGGCGCCACACCCAGCGAATACCGCCAAGCCTTCCACGCCTAAACACAACCCTCCAGCCGCCCCGCTCCCGTGGCGAGCGGGCTTGCCCCGCGTTGGGCTGCGCAGCAGCCCTAAAACAGCCACCGCGCTCCATCAGAAAAATCTCAATGCCATTACAGGGCCGCTGCGCAGCCCAACGCGGGACAAGCCCGCTCGCCACAAAAACATGAGACGCCACACCCAGCGAATACCGCCAAGCCCTCCACGCCTAAACACAAACCCTCCAGCACACCCACTCCCGTGGCGAGCGGGCTTGCCCCGCGTTGGGCTGCGCAGCAGCCCTAAAACAGCCACCGCCCTCCACCAGGAAAATCTCAATGCCCTTACAGGGCCGCTGCGCAGCCCAACGCGGGACAAGCCCGCTCGCCACAAAAACATGAGACGCCACACCCAGCGAATACCGCCAAGCCCTCCACGCCTAAACACAACCCCACCAGCCGCACCACTCCCGTGGCGAGCGGGCTTGCCACGAAAGCGTGAGACGTCATTCCAACGCTATGTAGACCCCGCTGCCTACGCCATCAACCCCAATGTCTTGGCTTTCGCCACCGCCTGGGTGCGCCGCTCCACGCCGAGCTTGCTGTGGATGCGCCGCGCGTGAGTCTTGACGGTGTGCAACGAGATAAACAGCCGGTCGGCGATTTCCAGGTTGGAGTTGCCCAGTGCGATCAATTGCAGCACTTGCAGCTCGCGCTGGCTCAGAGGGTTTTCCGCCACGCCGCTGGGCGCCGCCTGCGCCTCCAGGCCCAGTTCACTCAATAGCCCTGGCGAGCGCAACCGCAGTTCGCGAATCGCCTGCTGCACCTGGCAGCGCCCGGCCAGCGCCAGCCCTGCCTCCAGGGCCCGACGAGCCAACAGCGGATCGCCGAGCTGCCAGGCCACCTCGCCCAGCACCAGTTGCAACTCGGTCTCCAGGCACAGCATGCCGCGCTGCCGAGTGGTGTCGAGCAAATCATTGAGCCGTGCAATCGGCTGCTCGGCACAGCCCAGCTTCACTTCGGCCAGCACCAGCAAGTACTCCAGGCGCGGGATCAGTTCCAGCGTGGCCGGCGGCGCCTGCTTGGCACCGGGCCCGCGAAAGTGGCGCAGCACCCGGCGCACCGCTTCCAGCGTCAATTCGGCGCGGCCCTGCTGCAACCAGAAATGCCCGCTGACCAACAGCAGCACCGCGCGATACACCGTGTCCGGTACCTGGCGTTGCTGCATCAAGCGCTCGGCTTCACGCAGCTGGATGAACGCCTGGGCGTAATCGCCTCGGTTCGCTGCCAGCAGCGCCAGGCCGAGAAACCCGTACAGCACGCGTTTGTCCTGGCTGTGCAGGCACATTTCCAACCCGGCCTCAAAGCACTCGGTGGCCAGCGCATCCTGCCCTTGACGCAACGCAAGATGCCCGCGCCGCAAAGCAATCCGCCCCACCAGCGGGCCGGCCTTGAGCCGCTGCCCCATCAGCATCGCCTGCACCTGCTCCAACAGGCTTTGTGCCCGATAGGGCGCGCCGCGTTGTTCCAGCAGTTGCGCGTGATCCAGCTCCAGCAATGCCTCCAGCACCAACGAACCCTGTGCACGCGCCAGGCACAGGGCTTCGCGGTTCAAGGCCTGGCCCACGTCCAGTTCACCGCGCAGCAGGGCTTGCTGGGTCAGGCCCGAAAGGCACATCAGGCGCGAGGTCCAGGCACTGTCGGGCAAGGCTTGCAGCGCTTCGAGAAAATGCTCGCGGGAGCGCTGGGCATCGCCGCTCAAGTGCAACAGCCAGCCCCATTGCGCCTGCCAGCGGGCCAACAGATAACGCTGTTGCGCCGCCGTCGGTTGCGGGGCGAACCGCGCCAATTGATCGATACACAAGGCTGCCTGGTCGAAGCGTCCGGCAAACAGCAACGCCGCCGTGACCAGCCCCACCAGTTGCGCCGAGCCAAGCATCAATTCATCGCCATGCTGCTCATGCAGACGCAACAGCAGCACGGCGTTGTGCTGACGGAACAAGTCTTCAAAACTGAAGTGCTGCAACAGACTTACCGCCACCTCGTAGGCTTCGGCCAGCAGCGCCTGTTCAAAGGCGGCCTGCCAGTCCTGCTGCGCGGTGAACCATTGGCAGGCGCGACGATGCCAGGAGCGCTTGGCCGGCCAGGGCTCATCGCGGATCAGTTGCGCCAGTGGCTCAAAAATTTGCAGCCAATCGGTGGTGTCCTCCCACGGCTGGATAAATGCGCCCAGCGCTTGCAGGTCGCGCAGGTAGTGATCGCCGTCACCAAAGCCGAACAGGTGCTCACACAGGCCCGGGTTGAAGCGCGGCATATGCGCCAACACGCGCCAGGTCTCCGCCAGCTCGGCGGGCAAGGTGCCGAAGAGTTCGTGTTGCAGGTAGTCGAGCAAGGTTTTGTCCGGGTGCCCGTCACCGAGCAAGGCGATGCGCACGCCGGCGCACCAACCGCCGCTGAACTGCATCACGCTGTCGACGGTGTGCGTGGGCCCGAGCAGTTGCTGGATTTCCGCCGGGTTGAACATCAACTCACTGCATTCCAGCAACTCATCGTCGAGCAGCAGACGCGGCCAGTTGCACAGCGGGCGCCGCCGGGCGCCCAGCCACCAAGTCAGCGCCGGGCTGGCGGCGCTCAGCAAACGGTCGAGCAAGGCGTCCAGTTCGGGGGCCGGCAGGCGGCAGAAATCGTCGAGAAATATCCACGCCGGGCTGTGCCAGCGGCTGAGGTCGAGCAACAAGGTGGCTTCGTCGACAAACGACAAACCGAGGTGTAGCGCCAACCGCGCGCAAAAATCATCGGGGCTGAGCACGGCGCCATTGAGCGCCAGCCAATACACCTGACACTCCGCCGGCGCCTGCAACGCACACTCGGCGAGCAACGCGCTCTTGCCACTGCCACCGGGCGCGCAGAGCAGCTTCACCCTGACCGACGCCGCCAGCAAAGGCCCGGCCAGGCGCGGGCGCAACAGATGATGAGCGGACAGCCGTGGCATGAATCCAGGACGGTCCAGGCAGCGTGTCATGGCGGTCATTGCTGCATCCTGCTTTTTATTGTTATGCAACCTGGCGCCTACCCTAGTCCTGTGGTCGGCGGTTGTTGAAGAAGTATTCAGCGGGGTGATTGGTAGCCATGCACAAAACCCGGGATTCCACTCCTCCATAAAGTGGAACCCGGTCAATGTGGGAGCTGGCTTGCCGGCTCCCACAGGGTGATCGCATTGCAATTGAAGATCAGCGCACGCCCTCAGACCTCAATGCTGCCGGGGTGTAATCCGCCGCCTTGGCCGCAAAGCCGAACACAAAGCTGCTCTTCTCCTCGTTTTTCATCCCCAGCGCGATGTAGCGCCCGGCGATGATGTCGTACAGCGTTTCCACGGTGTAGGCCGGCACCTGATGGTCGTAGTAGAACTGCGCGTGGCCCTCGGCTACCCGCCACAGTTGGCCACGGCCGTCGTAGTGATCAACCAGCGCGACCTGCCAGCTGTCTTCGTCGATGTACATGTGGCGTTTGGCGTAGATGTGCCGCTCGCTCGGCTTGACGGTGCCGATCACTTCCCACACGCGGTGCAGCTCATAACGGGTCAGGTCCTGGTTGATGTGCCCGGCCTTGATGATGTCGTCGTACTTGAGGGTCGGCGAATCGAGCTTGTAGCTGTTGTAGGGGATGTAGACCTCTTTTTTGCCGACCAGCTTCCAGTCATAGCGATTCGGCGCGCCGGAGAACATGTCGAAGTTATCGGTGGTGCGCAGGCCGTCGGAGGCGGTGCCCGGGCCGTCATAGGAGACTTGCGGCGCGCGGCGCACCCGGCGCTGGCCGGCGTTGTAGATCCAGGCCAGGCGTGGCTCTTTCACCTGATCAAGCGTCTCGTGCACCAACAGCACGTTGCCCGCCAGACGTGCCGGGGCGGTCACCGATTGCTTGAAGAAGCTCAGCACGTTGGCCGCCTTGGCCTGATCGATGTCCGGGATGGCTTGCGGCACCGCCACTTCTTCCTCGAAACGGATCGGCGTGTAGCTGCCGTTCGTTTGCGGGGTGGCCTGGGTGATGATGCGCTTGAGGTTGCCGCCGTGGTAACGGGTGATGTGGTTCCACAACACTTCCACGCCATTCTTCGGAATCGGGAAAGCGTAGTAGCGGTTGCCGGTGAAATTCTCCAGGCCATTGCCGTCGTTGATCGCGTGCACGTTCAATGCGCTGCGCTTGATCGACTCGTAGATCTCCGGTGGCAGTTTGACCGTGCGGTGGGTCGGGTACACCGGGATCTTGTAGGTTTCGGGGTAGCGCTTGAACATCGCCACCTGGCCGTCGGAAAGCTTGTCTTTGTACTTGTCGACCGTGGCGGCGGTGATCACGAACAGCGGTTTTTCATTGGCAAACGGGTCGGCCAGAAACCCCTTGCTGTCCACCGCGCCGGCATTTTTGGGGATGCCGCCGGTCCAGGCCGGGATCGAGCCGTCGGCGTTGCCGGCTTTTTCAGCGCCGACCGGCGTCAGGGTGGTGCCAAGCTTGGCGGCTTCTTCGGGCGACACCGCCGCCATGACGTGGGCGGCCAGCACACTCAGGGCCATCACTGCAAATATCTTACGCATAGGTTCTTGTCCTTCCTTAAACCAGATCAGAAGTTCACGCCGAAGCTGAGGGCGATAAAGTCGCGGTCGGTGAGGGTGTTGTAGTCGCCGCCGAAAAAGTCGGTGTAGCTCAGGCTCGCGGTGTAGGTGTTGCGGTAATCCGCGTCCACACCGACGCTGATCGCTTTGGCGCCTTCGTTGAATATCCCGTTCGGCCCATAGCCGCTGACGTCATGGGACCAGGACAGGTTGGGCTTGAGGTTCACCCCGGCAAACACGTTGTTGTAATCCAGGATTGCGCGGGCGCGATAACCCCAGGAATTGGCGGTGACGAAGCCGTCGGTATCGCCGCCGAAACCATAGGCGCCATACACCGAGTCGCGGCCGTAGCGCAGTTTGGTTTTGGCCTCCAGACCGCCGACGTGCACGTAGGCCGCCTCGCCCACCAACGTCAGGCGTTCGGCGCCCAGTACCTGATCGAAGAACTGGGTCATGGTGCTTTGGATCTGGGTGATTTCCTTGCGGCGGTAGCCTGAGTTATCCGAGCCGAACGAGCTGCGGATCGGCGAGGCGGTCTGGCCGGCAATCGGGTTGACCAGCGCCAGCGTCAGGTCGGTGGTGTTGAGCTGCACCGGCGCATTCGGGCGGTAGCTGATCTCGCCGGTCCACGCCGTGCCGGTGGGCAAGGTGGTGGAGAAACTGGCACCGTACAGGCGAATGTCTTCCGGGTAGTCGAGGTAGTACTGGCCACGACCGAGCATGGTGCTCTGGGCCAGGCCCGAGCCGCTGCCGGGCGCGATGGCGTTGGCGGTGGCCGCGATACGCCCGATGGTGGCCAGGTTGGTGTTGGCGGTAATGGTGCCCACGGTGGGCGTGCGGCTGTGGTAATTCATGAAGTACAGGCCGTACTCGGTGTCATCGCCGAGCCAGCGCAAGGCCGCACCGAACTGCCCGCCATCACGGGCTTCGCGGTCTTTGGCACGCTGCACCACCACGCCTTCGCGGGTGACTTGAAAGCCCTGGCCGAACGCGGCGGCCACCGGTTGCAGCGGCGCAATTGCCGGGCTGCCGACGGTGTAGTTGTTGTTGCAGCCGTGAGCAACCACGTCGTTGCCAAAGAAAGTGCCGCAGTTGTCCACCACGGTGTTTTCCCAGTTCAACTGGTAGAAACCTTCCACCGACATCTGATTGGTGAGGCTCTGGGACGCGAACAGCATGTTCACCGGGATCAGGCCTTCCTTGATTTCGGCACCAGGGCGACGAAAGGCTGACACGTCGATCGGGTTGATGCTGTTGATCGAGTTACCGATGAATGTGCTTTCGCCCCAGCTGACAACTTGCTTGCCGACGCGCACGTTGCCGGGCAGGTCGCCAATCGAATAGTTGTGATAGACGAAGGCATCCAGCAGCTCATAGCCGGACGACCGCGCGCCTTCGTCGCGATGGTTATTGCTGATCTGCTTGAACTCGCGGTCTTCGTCCTGCAGTTCGAAGTCGTACCAGTACTTGCCGCGCACAAACACGCCGCTGTCGCCGTACTTGAGCTCTAGGTCGTGAATGCCTTTGAAAATCTTGGAGAAGGTTTCACCCTTCTTGAAGTTGAGCCGCCCGTCATCCCCGGTGGAGGCCTGCCCCGTGCCGCCATTGGGAATGCCCACCAGCTTTTTGTCGGCATCGCGCATGCCCCAACTGGCGCCGACCGACAGCGAAGAATCGAATTGCCCTTCGATCTCGCCAATGTTGAACGAAACAGCCTGTGCCTGAGCGCAGCAGCCCAGTGCAACCGCCGCGGCGAGCGCCTGTGGCGTGAAGATGGCGCGCATTGTTGTTTTTGTCATGCGTCTTCCCCGGTGAGTGACAGAAGGCCCCACCCTACTGCCGCCCGCGAGGAGCGATAAGCGCACCAAAGGGGTATTCGCAGTGTCGCTCGAAAGGATTAGCAGCCGCTCTGGCCGGGGTTTTGACCGGGCCATGACTGGGGTAGATAGCGCGTTATCAGGGGAATGGATGGCATGCGCAGCGACTGTTGCCAATTTTGTAACAGTCCTTGTCTCGAACCGCTATTACTCAATTTGTTACAACCGACTATTCTTACCTCGCTCTAAGGGCAAACGGCCCGCTCCCAACCTGGGGAGAACAGCTGAATTTCGACGGATTGGCTAATTTATTCAATCTGTTACCCGTGTTAACTGACGTTGATTTGTCGCTCCTTGATCCAACGTCTTACTTCGGCCGCTGCCTT
This sequence comes from Pseudomonas sp. TREG-RG-20F-10-E-6-01, assembly GCF_022662455.1. Taxonomy (NCBI): domain Bacteria; kingdom Pseudomonadati; phylum Pseudomonadota; class Gammaproteobacteria; order Pseudomonadales; family Pseudomonadaceae; genus Pseudomonas; species Pseudomonas sp. TREG-RG-20F-10-E-6-01. The sequence goes on from NZ_JAKNQP010000014.1 coordinate 41,878, forward strand.
TGCAGCGGCCTTTTTTATGCCTGAACAAAAACGGGGCGCCATCAGCGCCCCGCAGTATTGGATAGTGTTCCAGCAACGATCAGAGGCTGAATTTCTGCAAGTTGGCCATCATCTCCTTCAATGCCTCGATGTTGTCCTTGGGGTGCGCGGCGCCTTCGAAGTCGCAGATCTGCGCCCAATGCGCGGCCACATCATCGGGTGAGAACCCGGCTTCGGGGTCAAACCCCACACCCAGGCTGCGCTCCCAGCGGGTCTTGCCGATCCAGCCGCCGCCCACTTCAAACAGGCCCGAGGTTTCCTGGCACGCCTCGCTGCCCAGGTACACCACCAACGGGCTGACCAGCTCCGGCTTGAGGCGGTCGAACACTTGCGGCGGGATCAGGCCTTCGGTCATGCGCGTGCCGCCGGTGGGGGCGATGGCGTTGACCAGGATATTGTTCTTGCGCCCTTCCAGCGCCAGGGTGCGGGTCAAACCGTACAAGCCCAGCTTGGCCATGCCGTAGTTGGATTGGCCGAAGTTGCCATAGATGCCCGAAGTGGACGCGGTGAAAATCACCCGACCATAGCCTTGCTCACGCAAATGCGGCCAGGCGGCGCGGGTCACTTTGTAGGCACCTTCGACATGCACCCGATACACCAGGTCCCAGTCGCCGTCGTCCATTTTGTGGAACGTCTTGTCGCGCAGGATGCCGGCGTTGTTCACCACCACATCGATGCGGCCGAATGCATCGAGCGCGTGCTGCACGATTTTGTCACCGTCGGTGACGGAGTCATGGTTGGCTTCGGCAATGCCACCTGCTTCGCGGATCTCGGCGACCACGCGATCGGCAGCCGAGGCGTTGGCGCCCTCGCCCTGGGTGGAACCGCCAAGGTCGTTGACCAGCACCTTGGCCCCGTGTCGGGCGAACAGCAGCGCATGCGCCCGGCCCAACCCGCCGCCGGCACCGGTGACGATCACGACCTTATCCTGGAACTGCACTGACTCACTCATACCGAACTCCGCTGGCGACAATGGGAATGGCATGAGTGTCAGGCACACAGCCTCTGGTCACAATAAAGTCGGCCGAGGCTGAATGGTGCTCGATAAGGCAGCGGGATGATTGTGCGGCCCAGGTTTTCGCAGGGCATCGCCTTCTCAGTGGCGAGCGAGCCTGTTGTGGCGAGCGGGCTTGCCCCGCGTTGGGTGGCGAAGCCGCCCCGATAAGGTTACTGCAGAGTGTCTGGTGTATCGCGGTGGCAGGTTTTAGGGCCGCTTCGCGCCCCAACGCGGGGCAAGCCCGCTCGCCACAACAGGTGGCTCAGGAATAGGCCACTCGTGGCGCGGGCTGGCCGAGGCGCTCGCGAAACGCCAGGTAATGCTTGAGCACCAGCACCGGCGCTTCTATCTGCGGGTAGTGGCCGATATTGGCCAGCAACACCGTGTCGGCGTGCGGCACCAACTGGTGATAACGCTCCACCATATGCACACCGGAGATCGGGTCGACTTCGCCGTCGATGACGCGCAACGGCACCTCGCCGCGCTGCAACGCGTCCACCCAGCGCTCCCGCAAGCGGCGGCGCTGGGGAATGTAGGCAATCAGTTTGTGCAGGATGCGCGTGCCGTCATTGCACTTGATCAGGCTCCAGAAATCATCCAGCGCGCTTTCACTGGGCCGCGTATTCGGACCAAAAATCTGACTGAAGCTGTTCGACAAGGCATTGCGCCCGAAGGCTCGGCCGATCATCCAGCCAAGCGGGCTGAGCAGCAGTTTTTGCACCAGCGCCGGGCGATGGGTTTCCGGGAACAGCCCGCCGTTGAGGAATACGCAACTGGCCATCTGAAAACGGCCTTCGTAATGACGGGCGAGTAATTCCTGGGCGACGCTGTCGCCATAGTCATGGGCCAACACATGCACCGGTTGCTCTACGCGCAGGTGGTCAAGCAGCGCCTGCTGCAGATCGGCCTGTTCCAACAGGCAATAGTCGTGATCCACCGGCTTGTCCGAATCGCCGAACCCCAGCATGTCGCAGGCAATCACCAGGTTGCGCTGGGCCAGCGGCTGCCACAGGTAGTGCCAGTCCCAACTCGCCGTGGGGAAGCCGTGAATCAACAGCAGGGGCTCGCCCTGCCCGGCCACCCAGTAACGGATCGTGCGACCACGGAAGACGAATTCCTGGGCGCGTTTGCGCCAGGCTCTGAGCGGGATTTCGGCGAGTGGCATCAGCTTTTATACCCGGGATCTTGCAGGTCCAATTTACGCAGCAGCGCCGGCCAGGCCAGCGCGCCGCCCATGCCCTGGGCGCTCTTGGTGACCGCTGCCACCATGGCCTTGGCCCCGGAAAGAATCTGCGGTTCGATGGCAATCAACTCAGCCGCGCCGTTTTGCGCCAGCACCTGGATATCGCACGCGCGCTGGAAGGTAAACATCATCAGGAAGGTGTCGGCGATGGTACCGCCGCAGGTCAGCAAGCCGTGGTTGTGCAGCATCAGAAAATTGCTTTGGCCCAGGTCCGCCTGCAAGCGCGCCTTTTCCTCATGGTTCAGCGCCACGCCTTCGTAGGCGTGATAGGCCAGGCTTGAGAGCACGAACAACGATTGCTGGCTGATCGGCAACACGCCCTGCTTCTGCGCCGAAACGGCAACACCGGCGGGCGTGTGGGTGTGTATCACGCATGCCACATCGTGGCGCACTTCATGGATGGCGCTGTGGATGGTATAGCCCGCGGGGTTGATCTCGTAGGGGCTGTTCATCAGCTTGTTGCCGGCCTGGTCGACCTTGACCAGGCTCGACGCCGTGATCTCGTGAAACATCAGCCCGTAAGGGTTGATCAGAAAATCATCGGTGCCCGGCACCTTGGCCGAAATATGCGTGAAGATCAGGTCATCCCAGCCATGCAGCGCGACCAGGCGATAACAGGCGGCCAAGTCGACACGGGCTTGCCATTCGGCAGCGCTGACCTGGTCTTTGACATTCTGTGGCGATAGAACGGGGGCTAGGCTCACGGCAACGACCTCCTTGGCGCATTTTCTTATTGTTTTTTTGGGTGGAGGGCCAGTCTAGTCAGACGCCATCGCGCAAGTAGTCGCCTTCGCAGCCAGCTTGATGACCGAACGAGTCAGTAACAAGAATAGTTGAAGTCAGTGGGCGCCGCGTCAGAGAAGCGCCGCCAATAAAGGCACGGCGAACAGGTTGAGCAAGCCCGTCAACACCATCACCAGGCCCGCGACCGAGCCTTCTTCACCGCCCACTTCCCGCGCCCGGCTGACGCCCGCGCCATGGGCGCCCACACCAAACAACGCGCCACGCGCCAGGGGTGTGCGCAACGGTAACCACTTGAGCAGCACGCCGCCGAGCATGGCGCCGAACACGCCGGTGAACATCACAAACACAGCGGTGAGTTCCGGCACACCGCCCAGGTCAGAGGAAACCGGCATGGCAAACGGCGTGGTGATCGAGCGCGGCAACAGCGACATCGTCACCGAGCTGTTCAATGCCAGCGCTTTGGCCAGCCCGAACGAGGTGCCGATAGAGGCCGCACTGCCGGCGACCATACCCAGCAGCAACGCCGACCAATGACGCGCCAGCAAGCGGCGTTGTTGCCAGATCGGCACCGCAAACGCCACGGTGACCGGGCCCAGCACCAGCATCAGCCAATGGGTGTCGGCGGCATATTCGGCGTAGGCGGTGTGCATCGGCGCGGCCACCGCCAGCAGCAGCGCCGGCACGAGGATCAGGGGCGACAGCACGTAGCGCCCGGTGCGGCGATAGATCCAGCGGCTGAAGATATAGGCGCCCAAGGTCAGGGCGAGCCAGAACACTGGCATCAACTCAAGCTTCACGGCGCATGCTCCAGCGGCAGACCATCTCTACGGTAAACGCCGTCACCAGCATCACCGACAGTGTGCTGAAGCCGATCACCAGCAGGATGCGCCAGCCGTCGTTGCGCACCAGGCCGCCGTAATCAAGCAGGCTCATCAGCGCGGGGATAAAAAACAGCAGCATCTCTGCCATCAACACCCCGGCGCCCAGTTGCAGCGCGGCCGGCTTGACCAGGCCGGTGGCAAATGTCGCCAGCAACAGGCCCAAGCCCACTACGCCACCCGGTATCGGCCACGCCAACCACACGGCAAGCTGGGTGCCCAGAAAATAGATAGCCAGCAGCACCACCAGCTCAATCAGCAGGCGGGCGATATGTTTGAAGCTGAAACGGTTCATAAGCGTTGATCCTCGCAGGCGCTCAGTTTAAAGACGCCCCTCCCATCCCCACAGCGAATTGTTAGACTGCCAACTATTCCAAACTGGAATCAGGCCCATGGAATTCAAACAGCTGCGCAGTTTTGTCGAAGTGATCCACCGGGGCGGCTTTACCCAGGCCGGTAAAACCTTGCACATCAGCCAATCGGCCGTGAGCAAGCAGGTGGCCCAGTTGGAGCAGAGCCTCGGTACGCCGTTGCTGGAACGCACGGGCTCGCACATTCGCCTGACGGCCGCCGGCGAGGTAGTGTTGCAGCGCGCCGAAGCCATGTTGCGCCTGCAAACAGAGCTGCTCAGCGAGCTGGATGATATGCAGCAACTGGCCCGTGGCGAGCTGCGCCTGGGCTTGCCGTTGTTGGCGGGCGACACTCTGTTTGCCGGGCTGTTTGCCGAATACCGCAGGCGTTACCCCAAGGTCACCATCCAATTGCTCGAAGGCGGCACCCGCACGATCGAGCAGGCGATTCTCAGTGGGGAGCTGGACGTGGGTGGCACGCTGATGCCCAGTGATCCGGCCTTTGCCTGGCAACCCTTTTGCGACGAGCCGCTGGATGCCTTGCTGCCGATGGATCATCCACTGGCTGACAATGCCCAGGTGCGCCTGGAGGAACTGGCGGACACGCCCTTCCTGATGTACCAACGCAGTTTTGTGCTCAATGACCGACTGATGCAGGCCTGTCAGCAATTGGGCTTTACGCCGAAGGAGATCGGCCGCAGCGGCCAGGCGGATTTTCTCGTCGCTCTGGTCGCGGCCGGTCAGGGCGTGGTGCTGTTGCCCAGCGTGGTCGCCCGTGGGTTGGTGCGACCGGGCGTGGTGCGCCTGACACTCAAGGCGCCGGACTTTTTACGCTGGGACATTGCCTTTATCTGGCGTGAGGGCGCTTATTTGTCCAAAGCCGCCCAGGCCTGGTTGGCGCTGCTGCGCGAATTCCCGGTCAACCGCGCAGTGCAGTGACCAGCTCGGCCAGCCACGGTTCGGCATCGGCTTCCGGAGTGACGCTTTCGCTGGCGTCCAGGCGCAGCATCGACAGCACTTCGCGCACGCCCAACTCGCCGAACAACTCGCGCATTTGCTCGCCGCCGCCGCAGAAGGTGTCGCCGTAGCTGGCATCACCCAACCCGATGACGGCACCGGGCAGCCCGCGCCAGGCGGCGGGGAGTTGGTCGCGAATGCTCGAATACAGGGGTTGCAGGTTGTCAGGCAACTCGCCCATGCCGGTGGTGGACGTCACCGCCAGAAAAGCGTCGGGAGCAAAGGCCTGCACATCGGCCAAGGTGGCGCGCGGGTTGTGCCAGGCTTCAAAACCGGCCGCGTCGAGGATGCCGGCGGCGTGGCGGGCGACTTCTTCAGCGGTGCCGTAGACCGAGCCGGAAAGGATGGCGACTTTCATCAATCTGATCCTGTAGTTGAGCCAAAGCGTGGGATGTTAGCAGCTGGCGCAAATATTTCGGCGCATGCCGCGCAACATTCAGGGCATGCCATACACTGCAATCTCTAAAAACAAGCCATGGACCGCTCTATGATTAACGCCAAACTGATGCAACTGGTCATCAACGCCTCCAACGACGGCATCGTCGTCGCCGAACGCGAAGGCAAAGACAAGCCGCTGATCTACGTTAACCCGGCCTTCGAGCGCATGACCGGCTATGCACTGGACGACATCCTGTATCAGGATTGCCGCTTCCTGCAGGCGGGCGACCGCGACCAGCCAGCCTTGATGGCGATTCGTGAAGCCCTCGACAACGGCGGTTCGTGCCGGGAGATCCTGCGCAATTACCGCAAGGACGGCACTGCGTTCTGGAACGAGCTATCGCTGTCGACGGTTTACAACGAAGCCGACAAGCAGACCTATTTTGTGGGCGTGCAAAAAGACGTCACCGCGCAGGTCAAAGCACAACTACGCGCGGCCCAGCTGGAAGCACAGGTGGCCGAGCTCAAAGGCGAGTTGGCGGCGCTCAAAGCGACGAGCGGAATTAACAAAGTGTAAAAAATACGGTCTTTAGAGCGATAATGGCTTTTTAATGTCTCATCGTTGAGCTACATCAATGCACCGCGACGCGCTACTGACGCAGGACGAACTGGATTTTATCCAGGACATGCAACACAACCCGCAGCTCAACCTGCGGGATGCGTGGTCGAGCCTGACGGTCAACGGCGGTGCACAGATTCGGGATTTGCTCACGCGCTTGGCCGCTCACGACCATGTCACTATCCAGGCGCAGTTCGATAACCAGCAACTCACGTTCCCGCTGCACTTGGTCGAAGACGAGTTTCACGCAGTGCATCTGCGCCTGGGTGTGCCGAGCATTTTTGAAGACGGCCCGATGATCCGGCCGTGGCGCCTGGCCCTCGAAACCCCGGTGGCACTGGAAAACGTCAAGGGCAACCCTGCCGCGTTATGGGTTCACGAGGTGTCATTCAAAGGCGTGCTGGTTGAGATTCGTGGCCGGGTCAAACCGCCGAAAACCTTTTCCCTGTGGTTCAGCCCTTCCGGCTACGAACGCATTGCCTTGCGCGGCACGCTGGAGCGGGAAACGGCACGCGGCTTATTCGCCTACCGCTTGAGCCAAAGTGATGCCGATGAGATCGAGCGGCTGCGCCAGTTCATCCTGCACCAGCACCGCCTGGTTCATCCGCACGTACACGCCTGAGCTCAGGTATCCAGCTGCCCACTCAGAAACTGCTGCAAGCGGCGCTGCATCACCAGCCCATCGCTGCCCAGGCAACCGACCGAGGAACCTGCCAGGTCTTTTTCAGCGAAGTCAGATGCGGCGCCCGCCAGAAACAGTGGGCAATCGAGCGTCATCGCCAAGCGACTCAGGCGCTCGGCCAGCTCATGGTTGTGTGAATGGTTAGAGAAGATGACGAGCGCCTGGGGCCGGATTTTTTCACAGACCAATGTCAGTTCGTCCAGGGGCTGGCCCACTTCCAGCACCTTCATGGGCAGATCCTGCCGACCGACCAATAGCGCCGCCACCAGCAATTCCAACTTACGGCATTCGCCGGGCAACGCCGCCAGCAAGACCCGGGACCCGGGCGAGCCGCTGCCCAGTTGCAAGCGCAGCCAGGCTTGCTCACGCAGGAAAGCATCAAAAAATAACCACTCGCTGGCTTGGCCGAAACGGCCTTGATGCCGCAGCAAGTCGTACCAAAGGGGCATGAGGATGTCTTGAAACGCCACACTCAGCGCACAGGTCGCTGACAACTGACCGTACACGTGTTCAAGGGCGCGATCATCGAAGGCACTGATGGCCTGTCTCAACCGCGCTTGCCATTGCGTGTCCTCGACCGAGTCTCGCTCGGCGCGAACCACATCGGCTTGCTGATCATCGCGTGCGAGGATTTTGCCGACCTTGCTTACCGCAACACCGCGCTCAATCCAATCGAGGATCCTGTTGACGGTCTCAATATCGGTCCTGGAGTAGAGGCGATGCCCACTTTCGGTGCGCGCGGGCTGAATCAGACCATACCGTCGCTCCCAGGCTCGCAAGGTGACCGGATTGACACCTGTCAATCTCGAGACTTCACGAATCGGAAAAAGCTCGCTGGAATCGGCAAGGCTGCCATGGGCGATTTCGTGAACAGGAGCAGTAATTTCAGGCATCGGGGATCAAAAACATCCGTGTAGATTTGGATCCCATTTAACGCCTTTCTACTTGTCCTTTTCAAGGCCCGCCCCCTTCTGACCAATGTCACTGGCGTAATTTTGCAAAACAGGAATAATCCTTGCCTGTTTTTCAGGTGATGGCCTACCCGGCCGCCACCTTCGTGCGCCGCCTACCCGGCTCAGCGCACCTGATTATTTGGAGATACACGATGTCTACCTCCCCTGTCACCCTGATGGTTGCGCGCCGCGTGGCCAAAGGGCGCTATGAAGAGTTGATGGCCTGGCTGCGCGAAGGCGAGCAATTGGCCACTGACTTCCCCGGTTACCTGGGATCCGGTGTACTGGCACCGCCGCCCAATGACGACGAATTTCAAATCATCTTCCGCTTTGCCGACGAAAAAACCCTGCATGCCTGGGAGTTTTCCGCCTCGCGCAGTGCCTGGTTGAGCCGTGGCAGCGAGCTGTTCGCCGACCCGTCCGAGCATCGCGTCAGTGGCATCGATGGCTGGTTCGGCGCCGTGGGCGCACGGCCGCCGCGCTGGAAACAGGCTGTGGCGATCTGGCTGGCGTTTTTCCCGGTGTCGCTGCTGTTCAACTTCGTCCTTGGGCCGCTGCTCAACGAATTGGACCTGGCCCCACGCATACTGGTCAGCACCCTGGCCCTCACGCCCTTGATGGTTTTCTGGTTCATTCCGCTGTCGACGCACCTGCTGGCGAACTGGCTGCACCCCACACCGCCGCCGCGCAAGGTCGCCGAAGCTGCCGCTTGAGTACAGGGGCGGCCGGTCGCTGGTATAGTTTCAACCTGCCAGCGACTTGAGCCACCCATGACTGCAACGAACGCCCCGATCCTGATCACCGGTGCCGGCCAGCGTGTCGGCCTGCATTGCGCCGAGCGCCTGCTGGACGAGGGCCAGCCGGTTATTTTCAGCTACCGCAGCGAGCGTCCAGGCGTTGAGGCCTTGCGCGAGCGTGGCGCGATCGGCGTGTTTGCCGACTTCTCCAGTGAAGCCGGGATTCTGGCCTTCATCGCCCAACTGCAAACCCACACCAACAGCCTGCGCGCGATCATCCATAACGCTTCGGCGTGGGTCGCGGAAACGCCCGGCGACGAAAGCCGCGCATTTACCGACATGTTCAGCGTGCACATGCTTGCGCCGTACCTGATCAACCTGCATTGTTCACCCTTGCTGCAACGCTCTTCACCTGCCGATATTGTGCATATCAGCGACGACGTGGTGCGCAAAGGCAGCCGTCAGCATATTGCCTATTGCGCCACCAAGGCCGGGCTCGACAGCCTCACGTTGTCGTTTGCTGCGCAGTTCGCGCCGTTGATCAAGGTCAATGGCATTGCGCCGGCGATGGTGATGTTCAACGAGGGCGACGACGCGGCCTACCGCGCCAAGGTCCTGGCCAAATCGGCACTGGGCATCGAGCCCGGGCCCGAGGTGATCTACCAGAGCGTGCGTTACCTGCTGGACAACCCTTATGTCACCGGTACCACCCTGACCGTCAACGGCGGGCGGCATATCAAGTAAGCCGTTTGTGAGGATGTTGTATGACCTTGTCCCTGCCCCAACACTACCGCGAAATTCTCAAAGGCCTGGGCGAAGACCCGCAACGCGAAGGCTTGCTCGACACCCCCAAGCGCGCTGCCAAGGCCATGCAGTACTTGTGTCACGGCTACGAGCAGAACCTGGACGAAATCGTCAACGGTGCGCTGTTCGCGTCCGACAATGACGAGATGGTGATCCTTAAGGACATCGAGCTGTATTCGCTGTGCGAGCACCATTTGCTGCCCTTTATCGGCAAGGCCCATGTGGCCTATATTCCGACCGGCAAGGTGCTCGGGCTGTCGAAGCTGGCGCGCATTGTCGACATGTACGCCCGACGCCTGCAGATCCAGGAAAACCTCACGCGGCAAATCGCCGACGCGATTCAGCAGGTCACCCAAGCCGCCGGCGTGGCGGTGGTGATCGAAGCCAAGCACATGTGCATGATGATGCGCGGCGTGGAAAAACAGAATTCAACCATGAACACCTCGGTGATGCTCGGCGCGTTCCGCGAGTCGAACACCACGCGCATGGAGTTCCTGCAACTGATTGGACGGAGCAAGTAGCAATGCCACAACTTCAACCAGGCATGGCGCGCATCCGGGTCAAGGACCTGTGCCTGCGCACCTTTATCGGCATCAACGAGGACGAAATCCTCAACAAGCAGGACGTGCTGATCAACCTGACCATCCTGTATGCCGCCCAGGAAGCCGTGCGCGACAACGACATCGACCACGCGCTGAACTACCGCACCATCACCAAGGCCATCATCGCCCACGTCGAAGGCAACCGCTTCGCCCTGCTCGAGCGCCTGACCCAGGAGCTGCTGGACCTGGTGATGAGCAACGAGTCGGTGCTGTACGCCGAAGTCGAAGTGGACAAGCCTCACGCGCTGCGCTTTGCCGAGTCGGTGTCGATAACGCTGGCTGCAAGCCGTTAGCGGCAAGCGATAAGCTAAAGGCCGACCACACTCCAACTTGCAGCTTGAAGCTTGCCCGCTTGAAGCTGTCTCAAAGAGACCACCATGAACGATCAACAACGCCTCGAACTCGAAGCCGCCGCCTTCCGCCGGCTGGTGGCACACCTGGACAGCCGCAAGGATGTACAGAACATCGACCTGATGAACCTCTCGGGCTTCTGCCGTAACTGCTTGTCCAAGTGGTACAAGGCCGAGGCCGACGAGCGCCACATCGAGCTGAGCCTCGATGACGCCCGTGAAGTGGTGTACGGCATGCCGTACGCCGAGTGGAAAGCCCAATACCAGAAAGAAGCCAATGCCGAGCAACAGGCGGCATTTGCCCAAGGAAAAACCCATGACTGATTTGAACACCCTGCGCGCCAGCCTCAACAGCGGCGAACACGTTTTTGCCGACACCTTGGCTTTTGTCGCTGCCGGTTACGACTACCAGCCGCAAGCCTTCACCAATGGCAGCGTGGAAAACGCCGCCGGGCAGAACGAAGGGTCTTGCAAGACGCTGGGTTTGGCGCTGTTGGAAGGCTTGAGCGATCAGGAAGCGCTGCTGGCGTTTGGTGAGCATTACCGTTCGGTGGTGGCTACGCCGGAAGGCAGTGACCACGGCAATATTCGTGCGTTGATTGCGCACGGTTTGGCCGGTGTGACATTTGCCGCGCAGCCACTGAGCCGTAAATCCTGAGTCGAACATAGATCAAAAATGTGGGAGCGGGCTTGCTCGCGAAGACGGTAGATCAGTCAATACATTTACGGCCTGACACACCGCTTTCGCGAGCAAGCCCGCTCCCACATTTGAACGGCGGTGATCATCAAATCCCGCGCATAAAAAAACCGGCCTCGCAGCCGGTTTTTTCATTTCAACGGGTTTAGAACGAAGCGTCCTTCAAACCGTCGAGGTAACGCTCGGCGTCCAGGGCCGCCATACAGCCGGCGCCAGCCGAGGTGATGGCCTGGCGATAGACGTGGTCAGCCACGTCACCGGCAGCAAAAATGCCTTCGATGTTGGTCGCGGTGGCATTGCCTTCACGGCCGCCTTGCACCACCAGGTAACCGTCTTTGGCTTCGAGCACGCCTTCGAACAGCGAGGTGTTCGGAGTGTGGCCGATCGCGATGAACACGCCGTCGACTTTCAGCTCGTCGAAGCTGCCGTCGTTATTTTTCAGGCGAGCGCCGGTCACGCCCATGTTGTCGCCCAGGACTTCGTCCAGGGTGGCGTTGAGCTTGAGGATGATCTTGCCTTCAGCGACACGGGCGTGCAGCTTGTCGATCAGGATCTTCTCGGCGCGGAAGGTCTCGCGGCGGTGAACCAGGGTCACGGTGCTGGCGATGTTGGCCAGGTACAGCGCCTCTTCGACGGCGGTGTTGCCACCACCGACCACGGCAACAGGCTTGTTGCGGTAGAAGAAACCGTCGCAGGTCGCGCAGGCGGATACGCCTTTGCCCATGAACGCTTCTTCCGACGGCAGGCCCAAGTAACGGGCGCTGGCGCCAGTGGCGATGATCAGCGCGTCACAGGTGTACACACCGCTGTCGCCGGTCAGGCTGTAAGGCTTTTTCGAGAAGTCGACCTGGTTGATATGGTCGAAAACGATCTCGGTTTCAAAGCGCTCGGCGTGTTCTTTCATACGCTCCATCAGCACCGGGCCGGTCAGGCCATGGACGTCGCCCGGCCAGTTGTCGACTTCAGTGGTGGTGGTCAACTGACCGCCCGCCTGCATGCCGGTGATCAGCAGCGGCTTGAGGTTGGCCCGGGCAGCGTAAACGGCAGCGCTGTAACCGGCAGGGCCGGAACCGAGAATAATCACTCGCGAATGACGGGTATCAGACATGACTCACTCCTATCGACCGTCCGGACTACAGAACGGCTGGAATAAAAAAGGACCGCGAAGCACTTGGGGAAGGCTTGAACTCGCCGGTCCTGAAAAATAATGGGTGCAGCGTATCGAGGGGGGCAAGATTAAGGAAATACGGAATAACAATCCAGCTCATAGGTGGTCTCTATCCCTGCCACCCGATTAATCGACGCCATTGTGCTTAGATGTTACCTGTGATGTCGCTGCTTTCGCCCAAGATGCAAAGGCGGTAAGGTCGGCGCGTTTGTCATCCTGCTCGGAGTTCTCCATGCCCGCCCCTGCTCTTTCCGGCCCGCAATACCTGCGCGAAGGCCTCAAACTGGTATTGAGCCCAGGCCTGCGCCTGTTTGTAGTGCTGCCGCTGGCGATCAACCTGGTGCTGTTCGTCGGTTTGATCTACTTCGCCGGCCATCAGTTCAGCCTGTGGGTCGACACCTTGATGCCGACGCTGCCGGGCTGGTTGAGTTTCCTCAGTTACATCCTGTGGCCGCTGTTTGTGGTGCTGGTGGTGCTGATGGTGTTTTTCACCTTCACCATGCTGGCGAATATCATCGCGGCGCCCTTCAACGGCTTTCTCGCAGAGAAAGTTGAAGTGGTGGTGCGCGGCACCGACGACTTCCCGCCGTTCAGCTGGGGCGAACTGGTGGCGATGGTGCCCCGCACGCTGGCGCGGGAAATGCGCAAGCTGGGCTACTTCCTGCCACGCGCCATCGGCCTGTTTATCCTGTCATTCATTCCGGTGGTCAACCTGATCGCCGCGCCGTTGTGGCTGCTGTTCGGCGTGTGGATGATGGCGATCCAGTACATCGACTACCCGGCAGACAACCACAAGCTGGGCTGGAACGAGATGCTCGCCTGGCTGCGCCAGAAGCGCTGGCAGAGCATGACCTTCGGCGGCATCGTCTACCTGGTGCTGCTGGTGCCCGTGGTCAACCTGCTGATGATGCCAGCGGCGGTGGCCGGGGCCACGCTGTTCTGGGTGCGCGAGCAAGGCGCCGAGGCGATGGCAATGCAGAAAGTGACCCGGTCATAAATCCATCATGCCAATGACACAATGACGACATGGCCCACGGTGACACTGTGGGTCATGACGACAGCTTCGCTTCACATCACCCTGATCACCGAAACCTTCCCGCCAGAGATCAACGGGGTGGCCAATACCCTTGGCCGCCTGTGTGAAGGTTTGCGCGCGCGCGGCCATCAGGTCGAGTTGGTGCGCCCACGCCAGGGCAGCGATCAAAGCCGCCCCAGCGATGACGCGTTGTTGCTGTGCCGCGGCTGGCCGCTGCCGGGCTACCCCGGCCTGCAATGGGGCCAGTCGTCGATGCATAAGTTGCTGCGCCGCTGGACCCGTCAGCGCCCCGACGTGCTCTACATCGCCACCGAAGGCCCATTGGGCTTGTCGGCGTTGCGCGCAGCACGGCGCCTGGGCATCAGCGTGGTCAGTGGCTTTCACACCAACTTCCAGCAGTACTCGAACCAATACGGTTTGAGCCTGCTCAGCCGCATGGTCACGCACTATTTGCGCTGGTTCCATAACCGCTCGACGCTGACGCTGGTCCCCAGCACCAGTCAGCGCCTGGAGCTGGAGCGGCGGAATTTCGAGCGCCTGGGAATGTTGGCGCGCGGGGTCGACAGCCAGTTGTTCCACCCGGCGAAACGCGACCACGCGTTGCGGGAAAGTTGGGCATTGAACGCTGAACAGATCGCCGTGCTGCACGTAGGTCGACTGGCGCAGGAGAAAAACCTGGGGCTGCTCAAGCGCTGCTTTGAAACCTTGCAAGACACATATCCGTTGCGCCAGATGAAACTGATCATCGTCGGCGATGGCCCACAACGCACGATGCTGGAAAAGGAACTGCCGGAGGCGATTTTCTGCGGCACCCTGCGCGGTGAAGAACTGGCCCGGCATTACGCCTCAGGCGATGTGTTCCTGTTCCCCAGCCTCACTGAAACCTTCGGCAACGTGGTGCTGGAGGCGATGGCCTCGGGATTGGGGGTGGTGGCCTACGACCAGGCGGCCGCAACCCAGCATATCCGCCATGGCTACAACGGCGTGCTGGCGATGCCGGGGGATGAGGCTGCGTTTTGCGATGCCGCCAATTGGCTGCTGGAAGATGCAGAGAGCCTGCGCCGCATGCGCCTGAATGCTCGCCAACATGCGAGCCGCCAGGGCTGGCCGGCGATTATCGAACAGTTCGAACGCCAGTTACGCGGAGTGTGCAAGGACGGACACCCGGTGCCCGCCCTTTCGCCTCTTACACCAGGGTCGTCAACGCCTCACGACTGAACGGCAGGATGTCGCCCTCGCGCCCCTCGCGCACCTTCACCGCCCAATCCGGGTCCACCAGCAAGGCACGGCCCACAGCGACCAGGTCGAACTCGTCGTTGTTGAGGCGCTCCAGCAGCTTTTCCAGGCTGGCCGGCTGCGCGACCTTGTCGGTGTTGACCATAAACTGCAGGAACTCGCCGTCCAGGCCGACGCTGCCGACGGTGATTGTCGGTTTGCCGGTGAGCTGGCGGGTCCAGCCGGCCAGGTTGAGGTCGGAGCCTTCGAATTCCGGCTCCCAGAAACGACGGGTGGAGCAGTGGAAAATATCCACACCCGCGTCGGACAACGGCTTAAGGAACTCACCCAGCGCCTCGGGTGTTTGCACCAGGCGCGCAGTGTAGTCCTGCTGCTTCCACTGCGAGAAACGCAGGATGATCGGGAAGTCCGGGCCTACGGCGGCGCGGGTGGCCTGGATCAATTCGATGGCAAACCGCGAACGGTTGGCCAGACTGCCACCGTATTCGTCGGTGCGCTGGTTGGTGCCTTCCCAGAAGAACTGATCAACCAGGTAACCGTGGGCGCCGTGGATCTCTACGCCGTCCATGCCGATGCGCTGGGCATCCTTGGCGGCTTGGGCGAAGGCATTGATCACGTCCTGGATGTCCTGGGTGGTCATGCCGTGGACGACCACATTGCCGTCCTTGAGTTTTTCCATCGGCCCGTAGGCCGGTACGCTGGCGTCAGGCTCGGTGCCGATACGGCGCACGCTGCCCACGTGCCACAGTTGCGGCACGATCTTGCCGCCTTCGGCGTGTACGGCGTCGACCACTTCTTTCCAGCCGGCCAGCGCGGCCTCACCGTAAAAATGCGGAACGTTCGGGTAACCGTTGGAGGCCTGATGACCGACCACGGTGCCTTCGGTGATGATCAGGCCCACGCCGGCGGCAGCGCGGCGGCGGTAGTATTCGATGACCTTGGCATTGGGCACGCCACCCGGCGAAAACGAACGGGTCATGGGCGCCATGACCACGCGGGTCGACAGTTGCAGTGCACCGAGCTGGAAAGGTTTGAACAAGGCTTGGACAGGCATGGGAGCACTCCGCGGAAAAGGTATTTATGATGCGGATAATATGGGCAGTGCGCAGAGCCTGAAAGCACTATTGATTTGGGTGATTAAGGGGTAAAAGTCAGGAGGTGAATCACCACGAACCTGTGGCGAGCGGGCTTGACTCGGGTTGGGCGGCGCAGTGGCCCTGTTTGAAGCCAGCGCGGTTATCGGCTTAATGCGGTGTCGGTTTTGGGGCTGCTTCGCAACCCAACGCGGGGCAAGCCCGCTCGCCACAACAAGCTCGCTCGTCATTACAAGAGCGCTCGCTACAAGGAGCGCGCTTGCCGATAAAGCCTCTGGCAGCGTTCAGCTCAGGGCTTTTTCGATGGCCTGCACGATCGTCGGATCATCTGGCGCGGTACGCGGCGAGAATCGAGCCAGCACTCGGCCGTCCTTGCCGAGCAGGAACTTCTCGAAGTTCCAGGTGATATCCCCAGGAAACTCGGCGCCCTCGCCCGCCAGCAAGCGGTACAACTGGTGGCGATCGTGGCCGTTGACGTCGAGCTTGCTGCCCAGTGGGAAGGTCACGCCGTAGTTCACGTTGCAGAACGCCTGGATTTCTTCCTCGGTGCCCGGTTCCTGGCCTGCAAACTGGTTGCACGGCAGGCCCAATACGGTAAATCCCTGGCCCTTGTACTGCTGATAGAGGTTTTCCAACGCCGCGTATTGCGGGGTTAAGCCACATTTGGAGGCCACATTCACCACCAGCACAACTTGCCCCTTGAAGGGCGCCAGCGGTAGCTCTTGACCGTCCAAAGCTTTGAGTTTCAGGTCGTGGAAAGCACTCATGACGAACTCCAGATATCCCATGTTCTTCGCGTTGCGGCCGTTCGAGATTACAGACTGCAAGCCTGCAATCATAGACGCCGATTACAAAACTCGCCCGCCGGTTACTGAGCGGTCGGCCACGGCAAAATCGGAATCGCCGTGACTGCGTTTTGCGGGCTGCCTTCGATCAAACGGTCGCTGTAGACCAGGTAAACCAGGGTATTGCGCTTCTTGTCGAGGAAGCGCACCACCTGCATGGTCTTGAACACCAGCGAGGTGCGTTCCTTGAACACTTCGTCGCCATCCTTGAGCTCACCGTTGAAATGAATCGGGCCAACCTGGCGGCAGGCTATCGAGGCTTCGGCGCGGTCCTCGGCCAGGCCCAGGCCGCCTTTGACGCCGCCCGTCTTGGCGCGCGACAGGTAGCAGGTCACGCCATCAACCTTGGGATCATCAAACGCCTCGACCACGATCCGGTCGTTAGGCCCGACAAATTTGAACACCGTCGACACCTGGCCAATTTCTTCAGCCGAGGCCAGCAGCGGCAGAGCCAGCAACAGGCCGAGTACTCCGTTCATGACGCGCATCGTGTATTCCCTTTATTTAGACCAGGATCAGGTTATCGCGGTGAACCAGTTCGGGTTCGGCCATGTAACCTAATAGTCCGACAATCGCGTCAGACGATTGTCCAATGATTTTCTGCGCTTCAAGGGCGCTGTAGTTGGCCAGGCCACGGGCGATCTCACGACCGTCGGGCGCCACACACACCACCATCTCGCCACGGCGGAAGCTGCCCTGCACCAATTTGACGCCCACTGGCAGCAGGCTCTTGTTGCCTTGCGACAGCGCCGACACGGCACCATCGTCCAGCACCAGCGTGCCACGGGTTTGCAGGTGTCCGGCCAGCCACTGCTTGCGTGCCGCCAGCATGCCGCGTTCCGGCGACAGCAACGTGCCAATGCGCTCACCGGCCTTGAGACGGTCCAGCACACGCTCCAGGCGCCCGCCGACGATGATGGTATGCGCACCGGAACGCGCGGCCAGGCGTGCAGCACGCAGCTTGGTCTGCATGCCGCCACGGCCCAGGGCGCCGCCGACGCTGCCGGCCACGGCATCCAGCGCCGGGTCATCGGCGCGGGCTTCGTAGATCAGTTGGGCATCGGGGTTGTTGCGCGGGTCGGCGTCGAACATGCCGTCGCGGTCGGTGAGGATCACCAGCAGGTCGGCCTCCACCAGGTTGGCCACCAGCGCGGCCAGGGTGTCGTTGTCGCCGAAACGAATTTCGTCGGTGACCACCGTGTCATTCTCGTTGATCACCGGGATCACTTTGAGCTCGACCAGCGCGCGCAGGGTGCTACGGGCGTTGAGGTAGCGCTTGCGGTCGGACAGGTCGTCGTGGGTCAGCAGGATCTGCGCCGTGTGGCGGCCATGCTCGGCAAAGCTGGATTCCCAGGCTTGCACCAGGCCCATCTGGCCAATGGCAGCGGCGGCTTGCAGCTCGTGCATCGCGCTGGGTCGCGCGGTCCAGCCGAGGCGGCTCATGCCGGCGGCCACAGCCCCGGACGACACCAGCACCAACTCGACACCGGCCTCATGCAAGGCCACCATCTGCTCGACCCAGACGCTCATGGCTGCGCGATCCAGACCTTTGCCATCCGCCGTCAGCAGCGCACTTCCGATCTTTACGACCCAGCGCTGCGCACCTGTCACTTTGCTCCGCATCATCTTCAACCTTAGATTGAGGGCTGCGCGACCCAGCGCGGCCCATAACGTTATTCGTGACTACTTGAGTGACTGCTCGTATACCCAGATACCAAAACGCCGCTCGAGTGAGCGGCGCTTAAGTTTACTGCAACGAATCAGTCGCGCACGTAAATGATTTCCGGACCGTCTTCATCATCCACGTCTTCTTCGTCCCAATCATCGTCGCCGATGTCATGGACCGACTTCACGCCGCTGCGGCGCAGGGCACGCTGGTCATCCAGGGCTTGCAGCTGGGCACGGGCTTCGTCTTCGATCTGTTGATCGAGCTCGGCGAGTTCGGCCTTGAACACCGGGTCGGCCGCCAGGCGGTCGGCGCGGTCTTCCAGGTAGCGCATGATGTCGCGGGTCAGGCGTTCGGTGCCTTCTTTGGCGATGGCCGAGATCACGTAGACCGGACCTTCCCACTCCAGGCGATCGACGATTTCCTTGACGCGCTCTTCGTGCTCTTCTTCCAGGATCTGGTCGCACTTGTTGAGCACCAACCAACGATCGCGCTCGGCCAGGGCCGGGCTGAACTTGGTCAGTTCGCTGACGATCACTTCGGCGGCGTCCGGTGCGCTGGTGTCATCCAGCGGCGCCATGTCGACGAGGTGCAGCAGCAAACGGGTACGCGACAAGTGCTTGAGGAAGCGAATCCCCAGGCCGGCACCATCGGAAGCACCTTCGATCAAGCCTGGAATGTCGGCGATCACGAAGCTTTTCCAGCGGTCCACGCTGACCACGCCCAGGTTTGGCACCAGGGTGGTGAACGGGTAGTCGGCGACTTTCGGCTTGGCGGCCGAGACCGAGCGGATGAAGGTACTTTTGCCGGCATTCGGCAGGCCCAACAGGCCGACGTCAGCCAGTACTTTCATTTCCAGCTTGAGGTCACGCTGCTCGCCCGGCTTGCCCGGCGTGGTCTGGCGTGGTGCACGGTTGGTACTGGACTTGAATCGGGTGTTACCCAGACCGTGCCAGCCGCCCTGCACAACCATCAGTTTCTGGCCGGCCTTGGTCAGGTCGCCAATCACTTCCTGGGTGGCCGAGTCGATGATCGTGGTGCCGACCGGTACGCGCAGTACCAGGTCTTCGCCTTTTTTACCGGTGCAGTCGGTGCTGCCGCCGTTGGAGCCACGCTCGGCATCGAAGTGCCGGGTGTAACGGTAGTCGACCAGGGTGTTGAGGTTTTCGTCGGCCATCATGTAGATGGAACCGCCGTCACCGCCGTCACCACCGTTGGGGCCACCGTTTTCGATGAATTTTTCGCGACGGAAACTCATGCAACCGTTACCGCCGTCGCCTGCTTTTACTCGGATGGAAACTTCATCAACGAACTTCATAACAAAACGCCTCTCGTCGCATGGACGAGCTTAAGAAACCAAGACATAAGACTCTTGCAAAAATGAGCGCAGCGACCTCAAACAATGACCGCGTATCCAGCGCCTGAGCTCATTACAAACAGCTTTGCAAGAGACTCACTCCACAAACGAAAAAGCCCCGTCGCGAGACAGGGCTTTTCCAGCGATCGCGCAATTAAGCGGCGACAACGCTCACGTAACGGCGGTTGAAAGCGCCTTTTACTTCAAACTTGATCACGCCTTCGATTTTAGCGAAGAGGGTGTGATCTTTACCCATGCCAACACCGTAACCGGCGTGGAATTGGGTGCCGCGCTGACGCACGATGATGTTGCCCGGAATGATTTTCTGGCCGCCATACATCTTCACGCCAAGGCGTTTGGCTTCTGAGTCGCGACCGTTACGGGTACTACCACCAGCTTTTTTGTGTGCCATGAGTCAATTCTCCTAGTGAGGAATTAGGCTGAAATTAAGCCTGAATACCGGTGATTTTGATCTCGGTGTACCACTGGCGGTGGCCCATACGCTTCATGTGGTGCTTACGACGACGGAACTTGATGATGCGGACTTTATCGTGACGACCTTGGGAGATCACTTCAGCCACAACGGTAGCGCCAGCAACAACTGGAGCGCCGATGTTCACGTCATCGCCATTGGCGACCAACAGAACGCGATCAAAGGTAACGGATTCGCCAGTGGCGACTTCCAGTTTTTCGATCTTCAGGTATTCACCTGGGGCGACCTTGTATTGCTTGCCACCAGTAACAATTACTGCGTACGACATGGTATTTCTCCGATAATCCTGCTCACCCAGCGCTTTATAAGAAGAGGTATTGGCTGGCATGGCTGCATGGGATGGACGTCCCGAATGCAATTGCGTAAGGCAGGTGCTGCCCAGGAAGTTCAGGGTGCGCGATTGTACGCAAGGCAACGGAGCGTTGCAAGAGGCCGTCTATCGCGCCTTGACACCCGGGGGTGAGGGTCCTAGCATGCCGCGCAACCCTTCTGGAGCGACTGTCGCTGATGCAACCCCAAGCTTTCTACCGCGCGGTCGCGGACGATTTTAGCGCCGTCGACGGCATCATCAAGCAGCAGCTGACTTCTAAAGTGCCGCTGGTTTCCAAAATTGGCGACTACATTACGTCGGCGGGCGGCAAACGCCTGCGTCCTTTATTAGTGTTGCTGTGTGGCAAGGCCCTGGGCCGCGAAGGCGATGAACTGCGCCTGCTGGCCGCCACCATCGAATTCCTGCACACCGCCACCCTGCTGCATGACGACGTAGTCGACATGTCCGGCATGCGCCGTGGCCGTGAGACCGCCAATGCCATGTGGGGCAACGCCCCCAGCGTGTTGGTCGGCGATTTTCTGTACTCGCGCTCGTTCGAAATGATGGTCGAACTGGGCTCGATGCCGGTGATGAAGATTCTTTCACAAGCCACGCGAATCATCGCCGAAGGCGAAGTGTTGCAGCTGTCGAAGATCCGCGACGCCAGCACCACCGAAGAAACCTACATGGAAGTAATCCGCGGCAAAACCGCGATGCTCTTCGAAGCCTCCACCCACAGTGCTGCCGCCCTGTGCGGCGCCACTGCCGAACAGGCCGAAGCCCTGCGCACCTTTGGTGATCACCTGGGCGTGGCGTTCCAGTTGGTGGACGACCTGCTCGACTACAAGGGCGACGCCGAAACCCTGGGCAAGAACGTCGGTGACGACCTGGCCGAGGGCAAGCCGACCTTGCCGCTGATCTACACCATGCGCGAAGGCACGCCGGAACAGGCCGCCCTGGTGCGCAAGGCGATCCAGAAAGGCGGGATCGAAGACCTGGAGGCCATCCGCGCAGCTGTGGAAGCCTCGGGCTCTCTGGAGTACACCGCGCAACTGGCGCGTGACTACGTCGCCCGCGCCATCAAGTGCCTTGAAGCTCTGCCTGCCAGCGAATACCGGGACGCCCTGGTCGAGCTGAGTGAATTCGCGGTCGCCCGTACGCACTGACGACGATTGATGCAGTGGGCTTGTGTGGGAGCGGGCTTGCTCGCGAATGCGGTGGATCTGTGAGAAATATCTAGCTGATCCGCCGCCTTCGCGAGCAAGCCCGCTCCCACATCTAGATCCCATTGCCAACCCACTATCCCGCTCGCGCTTCAAATCCCTATATAATGTGCGACTTTAGCCATTCCTGACTTTCAAGGAGCTTTAGTGAGCACGTTGCCACCCTGCCCGAAATGCAATTCCGAATACACCTACGAAGATGGCGCCCAGCTGATCTGCCCGGAATGCGCCCATGAGTGGTCCGCCAATGGCGAGGCCGAAGCAGCCGGTGATGAAACCGTGAAGAAAGACTCTGTAGGCAACGTCCTGCAAGACGGCGACACCATTACCGTGATCAAAGACCTCAAGGTCAAAGGCACTTCCCTGGTGGTCAAGGTGGGCACCAAGGTCAAGAACATCCGCCTGTGCGACGGCGATCACGATATCGATTGCAAGATCGACGGCATCGGCCCGATGAAACTCAAGTCCGAGTTTGTGCGCAAAGTCTGAATCTGCTGCCTCCATCCCGCGCCCGCCGCGGGATGGCGTTTCGCCCTCTGCGTTGATCACGCGCAATATCCACACAGAAAAACCAGGAAACCGCCAATAGGCACTTGCTATTCTACGAATAAGAATTATTCTCATTGAAACTCATCAAGGAGAACGACTCATGACTTATTTGATAGATGCCTGGCTGGACCGCCCACACCCATACCTGCGAATCCTGCATCGGGAAACCGGTGAAGTCTGTGCAGTGCTGGAAGAAGAAGCGCTGAATGAACTGCAGGACCAGGGCGACCTTGACGTGAATGGCCTGAGTTCCAGTGAACCTGGGGTGCTGAAGGAAGTGGTGCGTAATCTGTTTCTGTTCTGCTATGCCCGAGCGTTGCGCCCGACGACTGAGGTCAATGGCAAGTTCCATCCATGAGCGAGCCAACACACAGGCCCTATGTGGGAGCTGGCTTGCCTGCGATAGCCTCAACTCGGTAAGGCGTCAGACCGAGTCGTCTGCATCGCGGGCAAGCCCGGCCCCCACATAAAGCCGATGCCAGTGCTATCAGGCCTTACAGAACGTCGAGCAGCTCGACGTCGAACACCAGAACGCTGTGCGGCGGGATGCTGCCAACGCCTTGAGCGCCGTAAGCCAGTTCGCTCGGCACGTACAGACGCCATTTGCTGCCGGCATTCATCAGTTGCAGGGCTTCGGTCCAGCCGGCGATCACGCCGCCAACCGGGAATTCTGCAGGCTGGCCGCGCTCGTAGGAGCTGTCGAACACAGTGCCGTCGATCAGGGTGCCGTGGTAGTGAGTACGCACTTGGTCTTCACGGGTCGGCTTGGCGCCTGTACCGGCAGTCAGTACTTCAAACTGCAGGCCGGAAGCCAGGGTAGTGATGCCATCACGCTTGGCATTTTCAGCCAGGAACGCCAGGCCAGCGCCAGCCGCGGCTTCAGCCTTGGCAGCCGCTTCGGCTTGCATGATTTCACGGATAACTTTGAAGCTGGCCGCCATTTGCTCTTGATCAACGCGGCTTGGCTTGCCGGCGAACGCGTCGGTCAGGCCAGCCAAGATGGCGTCGATGCTCACGCCCGGTGGCGGGTTGTCGCGCAGTTGGTCGCCCAACTGACGGCCGATACCGTAGCTGACGCGGGTTTCGTCGGTGGACAGATTAACTTCGGACATGAAGAGGCTCCGCTGTAGGGCCATTACGAAAAACGCTGTTTTGCGTGGCGGCCCTGAACTAAAAGGGCCAGCAGACTAGCACACAAGACCCGCCGGTGATGAGCCCCCCGTCCCCGGCCTCTGAGGGCCGGCAGGGAATCGATTGCTCTACGGCGATGGCGACCCTTTGTCGCACCCGGATTAAAAACATTTCAGAATCCCCCGCCTGCGCCGATACAGCCCTACACACTTTGGCTGGCTCAAACAACAACACCGTCCAGCAGACACACATCATTCTTGCGGAGCATTCGATGAATAGCTGGTTCGGCAACATCAGCGTCAACCTCAAACTCGGCCTGGGCTTCGGCCTGGTGCTGGTCCTCACGTCAATCCTGGCACTGACCGGTTGGACCAGCCTGGGCGGCCTGATCGACCGCAGCAACTGGATGAGCGACATCACCCAGCTCAATGCCTCGCTGACCAAGCTGCGCATCGTGCGCCTGCAATACATGCTGGCCAACGGCGACGAAGCCGTGGCACAGAACGTACAGACCAGTCTCGACGCCTTCGCCGCCCAGCAACAGAAACTGCTGGACAGCTTCAAGAGCCCGGAAAACCTCAAGCTGCTCAACGAGCAGAAAGCCGTCATCACCGCGTACCAGCAGTCCCTGAACAAAATGCGCGAGGCCTACCGTAACGGTAACGCCGCGCGCCAGGTCATGGGCGACAAGGCCGACATCGCCAACACCCAGATCGACGCGCTGGAAACCAGTGTGCAGCAGATGCCCGACAGTCCGGAGCGCTTCACCCAGTACCAGGCCGTCACGCGCGCCAAGGAAGAGTTCCAGTTGAGCCGCTATGAAGTGCGCGGCTACACCTACAATCCCAGCGCAGAGACCGAAGCCCGCGCCGCCGCACAGATTGAAAAAGCCATCAGTGGTTTGAAAAATCTCAGCGCCGCACTCGGCGCCAGCCAACAAAGCGCGTTGACCTCGCTGGAAACCGCGCTCGGCGCCTATCGCAGCGCCGTGCAAAGTTACAAGGCGGCCAACGCCAACATCGTCAGTGCCCGTGCGGAAATGACCACCCAAGGCGCCGATATCGTCACCATCAGCGACAAGCTGTACGACATTCAACTGAATCGCCGTGACGCCGAAAGTACCCAGGCCCGCAGCCTGCAACTGATCAGCACCTTGCTGGCCCTGCTGGTCGGCATCATTGCGGCACTGGTGATTACCCGTCAGATCACTCGCCCGATCCAGGACACCCTGGCCGTGGTGGAGCGCATCGCTTCCGGCGACCTGAGCCACAACATCCAGGTGACCCGTCGTGACGAGTTGGGCGTATTGCAACAAGGCATCCAGCGCATGGGCACCACACTGCGTGAATTAATCAGCGGTATTCGCGATGGCGTGACCCAGATCGCCAGCGCCGCCGAAGAACTGTCGGCCGTAACCGAGCAGACCAGTGCTGGCGTCAACAGCCAGAAGATCGAGACCGATCAAGTCGCCACGGCGATGCACGAAATGACGGCCACCGTGCAGGAAGTCGCACGCAACGCCGAGCAAGCCTCGCTGGCCGCCGCCGACGCCGACGGCCAAGCCCGCGCGGGCGACAAAGTGGTGGCCGAGGCCATCGCCCAGATCGAACGCCTCGCTGCTGAAGTGGCACGCTCCACCGACGCGATGACGCACCTGCAGCAAGAGAGCAACAAGATCGGCAGCGTAATGGACGTGATCAAGGCCGTGGCCGAGCAAACCAACCTGCTGGCACTCAACGCCGCGATTGAAGCAGCGCGTGCCGGTGAAGCCGGTCGCGGCTTTGCCGTGGTCGCCGACGAAGTGCGTGGCCTGGCCCAGCGCACACAAAAATCCACCGAAGAAATCGAAGGCCTGGTCGCCGGCCTGCAGAACGGCACTCAGCAAGTGGCCACCGTGATGAACAACAGCCGCAGCCTCACCGACAGCAGCGTTGAGCTGACGCGCAAAGCGGGTGTGTCGCTGGAAAACATCACGCGCACGGTGTCGAACATCCAGTCGATGAACCAGCAGATTGCAGCCGCGGCCGAGCAGCAAAGCGCCGTGGCCGAAGAGATCAGCCGCAGCATTGTGAACGTGCGTGATGTATCCGAGCAGACCGCAACGGCGAGCGACGAGACGGCCAAGTCGAGCGTAGAACTGGCGCGTCTGGGCAGCCAATTGCAGCAGATGGTCAGCCACTTCCGGGTTTAAAAAACCAAAAAACCGCCTCGGCCGAAACCGAGGCGGCTCCACTTCTCAGACCTTACAGGTCATCGAAGCTGTCCCGCAGGAATGTCCACACGTGATAAACACGCAGGGCACTCACTACGAGGTTCCACGTACGTCGTGCAAACTTAGACATACTCGGCCCTCCAAGCGTTGGGCCTTACCTCCAGCGCACTTACCGGAACACGTGAGCCTTTGGACGCGGGTCAATGCGTCCTTTGAGGTGGCCGGGCTAGTGGTCCTTCCGCATCAATCCGGCACGGATTACTAGCCCGTGGCGGTCGGTCCAGAATTCGCGCGCATACCCGGCTCACCTGAAAAGCGACAAACGCAGAACGAGGAAGAGCCTAACCAACATTCCTGCCGGAGGTGTGTCCAACAGTGGTCAAACATCCAGCATTTATCGATAGATTCATTGCAAGCTTTTGCGATCAAATCTGTCCAGGGACAAAGCCCGAACAGCGCTCCCTGCCAACCATCCTTTCCGTCTTGCGTGACGATGTGACTGGCAGGTAGTATCCACCCGCGGGTCGATGCGTCCTTTGAGACAGCAACCCCAGCCACTCACTGGGTTTGCAATAAAAAACCGCCCTACTAAGGCGGTTTTTTATTGCCTGCAATTGCCCTGTCAGCCCTCGCCTTCCTCGACAAACACCAGCCGATTACCAAACGGATCGCCGATGCTCATCTCCCGCGAGCCCCACGGCGTTTCTTCAACGCCAGGCTTGGCATACCGATAATCCTTGGCCAGCAATTGCTGCTGATACGCGTCCACGCCTTGCGCCTGAATCCGCACCGCTGACCCCGGCGACGCATCGCCATGATGCTCGGACAAATGCAGCACGCACTCACCCAACGACACCTGCAGATACAACGGGAAATTCGCTTCGAAGCGATGCTGCCAGTCGACCGTGAACCCGAGGAAGTCGACGTAGAATTCCAACGCTTTGACTTCGTCGAATATCCGCAGAATGGGGGTGACTTTTCCTAAGTGCATGACGACAGCTCCGTGTATGAAAGCGCCCACTATAGAGTCGAAAACCCACCACGCAAATCCCCATTGCGCGCCAAAAACCGCCCTGGCCGCTGACCATTGGCCTGCCCCTCGCTGTAGCTCAACACACCATTGATCCACACGCCGTCAATGCCTTCAGCCGCGCGTTGTGGCGCCTTGAAGTCCGCCACGTCGCGCACCCGCAATGGGTCGAACAACACCAGGTCAGCCCAATACCCTTGACGAATTTCCCCACGCTCGGCCAAGCCAAAGCGCGCCGCCGACAGCCCGGTCATCTTGTGCACCGCCGTGTGCAGCGGGAACAACCCCACATCGCGGCTGAAATGCCCCAACACCCGTGGAAACGCGCCCCACAAGCGTGGATGCGGGAACGGGTCTTCCGGCAAGCCATCAGAGCCCACCATCGACAGCGGATGCGCGAGGATGCGTCGTACATCCTCCTCATCCATTCCGTAGTACACCGCCCCCGCCGGTTGCAGGCGACGTGCTGCGTCCAGCAGCGAAACGTCCCACTCGGCGGCAATATCCTGCAAGTCGCGCCCGCCGACTTCCGGGTGCGGCGTCGACCAGGTGATGGTGATGCGAAACGCATCGGTGACCTGCTTGAGGTCCAGGGTCGAAGAGCTGGCCGCATAGGGATAACAATCACAGCCCACCGGGTGGGTTTTTGCAGCCAGTTCCAGCGACGCCAACAGCTGCGGACTGCGCCCCCAGTTGCCCGCACCGGCGCACTTGAGGTGGGAAATAATCACCGGTGCCTTGCCGTGTCGGCCGATCAAAAACGCTTCGTCCATCGCCTCCAGCACGGGCTCGAACTCGCTGCGCAAATGCGTGGTGTACACCGCACCAAACGCCGTCAGTTCTTCACTGAGTTGCAGCACTTCATCGGTCTGGGCATTAAACGCGCTGGCGTAGGCCAGGCCTGTGGATAAACCCAGCGCGCCAGCCTCAAGACTTGCTCGCAACTGCACACGCATGGCACCGATTTCATCCGGCGTGGCGGTGCGGTGCAGGTCGTCCATATGGTTGCTGCGCAGCGCCGTATGGCCGATAAACGCCGCGACGTTGACCGCCGGATGAGCGCTTTCTACAGCAGCGCGGTAATCGGCAAACCGCGGGTAAGCGAACGCCTCACGCGTGCCCAGCAGGTTCATCGGGTCCGGCGGATCACTACGTAAACTCACCGGCGAGGCGCTGATGCCGCAGTTGCCGACAATCACCGTGGTCACGCCTTGGCTGAGTTTGGGCAGCATCTGCGGATGGCGGATCACCACCGTGTCGTCGTGGGTGTGCACGTCAATAAACCCCGGCGCCAGAACACGACCCTGCGCCTCGATCTCATGCTCGGCCTGCGCAGTCGCCAGGTCGCCGATTGTCTCGATACGCCCGTCACGCAGCCCTACATCGGCGACATAACCTGGTGTGTTGCTGCCATCAATGATCAGCGCCTGGCGAATCAGCGTGTCGTACTTCATATCAATCTCCAAGCGGCAGGCTATCGGGGCCGCCGCGATAATCGTCCAGGGCCAGCTTGATCCGGCGCAGGCGCTCCTGGTTCTCGTCCGGCATGACCAGCGCCAGCTCGGTGGCGAGCAGGTCGATGGCCAACAGCATTCCGTAGCGCGCCGCGGTGGGCTTGTAGATAAAACTGGTTTCGGCCGGCTGCAGCGGCAACAACACGTCCGCCAGCTGCGCCAGCGGTGAATCGGCCAAGGTGATGGCGACGATGGGCGCATCGTAATTGCGCGCCAGCCTCACCACGTCCAACAACTCGGGCGTGAGGCCAGAGAGCGAACACACGATCAGCGCCTGCTCAGGGCCCAAGGTCGCGGCGGTGACGCGCATCATCACCGGGTCGCGGCAAGCGGCAATCGGGTAACCCAGGCGCACCAGTCGCACTTGCAACTCTTCACTGCACAGGCTCGACGGACCGCCCATACCGAATGCGTGAATCATCCGCGCCTTGCCCAACAGGCTGACGGCATCGACAAAACTCGCCTGGTTGAACCCCGACAGATGCTGACGCAAGGTCAATTCGATATCGCCGAGAATCTGCCGATGAAACGCCGACTGCTCCGGCAACCCCGCCGGGTCCAGGAAGCGACTGCCCACCCCGCTGGCCTGGGCCAGTTGCAAGCGTAAATCGCGCAAGTCGCGGCAGCCGACGCTGCGGGCAAACCGCGACAAGGTCGCTGTGCTGACTTCGGCGCGTTGGGACAACTCCTCCAGGCTGGCCGACGCGGCAAAGCCCACGTCATCGAGCATCAGCTTGGCGATACGTCCTTCGCCGGCGCTGAAGGAGTCCTGGCGGGCGCGGATCTGGTAGAGGATGTCCATCGGGGCTCCGGATTACAAATGAGGCTCATAAAACAAGCGACAGGCCGTAAGTCAGACCGAACGCGACCACCGAGATCAACGTCTCCAGCACGGTCCAGGTCTTGAAGGTCTGGATCACCGTCATATTGAAGTATTCCTTGATCAGCCAGAAGCCGCCGTCGTTGACGTGGGAAAAGATCACCGAACCCGCGCCAGTCGCCAGCACCAGCAACTCAGGGTGTGGATAACCCAGGCCCATGGCGACGGGCGCGACCACACCGGAGGCCGTGGTCATGGCCACGGTGGCCGAGCCGGTGGCGATGCGCATCAGCGCAGCAAACAACCAGCCCATCACCAGCGGCGACAGATGGAAGGCGTGGGCCAGGCCGAGAATTTCATTGGTGACGCCCGCGTCCACCAAAATGCGATTCAAGCCACCACCGGCGCCCACCAGCAAGGTAATGCTGGCGGTCGGTGCCAGGCATTCATTGGTGAACTTGAGGATCGCCTCGCGGTTGAAACCCTGGGCCAGGCCCAAGGTCCAGAAGCTCACCAACGTCGCGACCAACAGCGCGATCACCGAGTTGCCGATAAACAGCAGGAACTGGTTAAAGCCAGTGCCGGGTGTAGAAATCACATTGGCCCAGCCGCCGATCATCATCAGCACCACCGGCAACAGGATGGTGCCCATGGTCAGGGTAAAGCTCGGCAGACGGGTGCGCGGCTCGCGCTCGATAAACTGGCGTTCCAGCGGGTTCTGCGCCGGCAGGTGAATACGCGGCACGATGAACTTGGCGTACAACGGGCCAGCAATAATTGCCGTGGGGATACCGATCAGAATCGCATACAGCACGGTCTGCCCAACCGAGGCGTTATACGCCAGCACCGCCATCATCGCCGCCGGGTGCGGCGGCACCAGCGCATGCACCACCGACAAACCGGCGACCATCGGCAAGCCGACCATCAGAATCGACACGCCAACTCGCCGCGCCACGGTAAAGGCAATCGGCACCAGCAACACAAAACCGACCTCGAAAAACAGCGGCAGCCCCACCAGGAAGGCAATACACACCATCGCCCAGTGCGCATTGCGCTCGCCGAAACGGTTGATCAGCGTACGCGCCACCTGCTCGGCGCCGCCGGACTCGGCCATCATCTTGCCGAGCATGGTGCCCAGCGCCACCACCAGGGCAATGTGCCCCAGGGTTTTACCCACGCCCGCCTCGTACGAGCCCATGATGGTGTCCGCCGGCATGCCGGCCATCAGCGCCAGGCCAATGGACACCAAGGTGATGACGATAAACGGGTTGAGTCGGTAACGTGCGATCAGCACGATCAATGCAATGATGGCGATGGCAGCGTATGCCAACAGCCCCAAGCCCAGTGGTGCGGCCATGCGGTACTCCTTGGAAAGGGTCACGTCGAATTGGTTGTGAAACTCATAAATCATTCCTCGATTAAATTTTCAATTTCTATGAAAGTAATTTTCGCCCACGGATAAGTGCTGTCGCTTGGGGACATGCCCAGCGCCAGCCAATGAAAATCCGAGGGGTGTTCTTACATGAAGTTTTTGCCGTGCCGAAACTCAACCGTAAGGGCCGAGTCTGAGAGGGCAGCCCTACCGTCGATCAGGAATCCCGACAATGAATCGCAAGACCCTGCTTGTTCCTTTCGCCGCCAGCGCGCTGTTGCTGGCGTTCTGCAGCAGCGCCTCGGCCGCCGAGAATGCGGCGCTGAAAAAATGCATGGACAGCGCCAACACCACCGTCGACATGGTCAATTGCAACGTCAAGGAAACCAAGGTTCAGGACGACCGCCTGAACAAAGCCTATAAAACCGCCCTGGCCGCCCAGGAAGGCGACCGCCAGCAGCAGCTGCAGGACGTGCAGCGCCTGTGGCTCAAATACCGTGACGCCAATTGCGCCTTCGCAGGCTCAGCCACCGGCGGCACCATCGACCAGGTCAACGGCTCCGGCTGCGTGCTGGACATGACCCAGACCCGCGCCCAGGAACTCGAAGACCTGGTCGGGCCGTGATCAGTTACTCATGATGAACGCGCGCACGCTTTAACAGCTTCTTGCAGCGCTCGGACAAATGCAGCACCCGCAGATGTTTGCCGGCCTTGCTGTAGCGCTCTCGCAAGGTCATCAGCGCAGCAATCGCCGAGTAGTCGACAAAGCTCAGGTGACGGCAATCCAGCGTTACCTGAGCCGGGTCGTTGGCCGGGTCGAACTGGTTCAAGAAGGGCGTCGTCGAGGCAAAGAACAAGGTCCCGTGCAGGCGATAGAGCTTGCTGCCGTCGGCTTCCAGATGCTCATCGGCATACAACTCACGCGCCTGTTGCCAGGCGAAGTTCAGCGCCGCAATCACGATGCCGCAGAGCACGGCGGTGGCCAGGTCGGTGAAGACGGTGATTACCGTCACCGCCAGGATCACCAGCACATCGTTGAACGGCACCTTGTTGATCACCCGCAGCGACGCCCACGCGAAGGTTTGCTGGGACACCACGAACATCACGCCCACCAGCGCCGCCAGCGGAATACGCTCGATCAGCGGCGACAGAAACAGAATGAACAACAGGATCATCACCCCGGCAAACACCCCGGAGAAACGCCCGCGCCCGCCGGAGCTGAGGTTGATCACGGTTTGCCCGATCATCGCGCAACCGCCCATGCCGCCGAACAGGCCGCTGACCATATTCGCCGCGCCCAGGGCCACGCTTTCGCGGTCGGGGTAGCCACGGGTTTCGGTGATTTCGTCGGTGAGGTTCAGGGTCAGCAGGGTTTCCAGCAGGCCGACCATCGCCATCAGGAACGCATAGGGCGCGATGATGCCGAGGGTTTCCAGGGTCCAGGGGATTTGCGGCAAGGCGAAGGTCGGCAAGCCACCGGCGATGTGCGCCATGTCGCCCAGCGTGCGGGTCGGCAGGCCGAGCAGGTATACCGCCAGGCCGACGCCGAGGATCGCGACCAAGGCAGGCGGCACGGCGCGGGTCAGGCGCGGCAGCAGGTAGACAATCGCCATGGTCACGGCGACCAAGCCCGTCATCACATACAACGGCGTGCCGCTGAGCCAGCGCTCACCGCTTTTGAAATGCTCCAGTTGCGCCAGCGCGATGATGATCGCCAGGCCGTTGACGAAGCCGAGCATCACCGAATGCGGCACCATGCGCACCAACTTGCCCAGGCGCAGCAGGCCGAACGCGACCATGATCAGCCCGCCCAACAGCACCGTCGCCAGCAAGTACTCAACACCGTGCTGCACCACCAGCGCGACGATCACCACCGCCATCGAACCGGCCGCCCCCGAGACCATGCCGGGCCGGCCGCCGAACAGCGCAGTGAGGGTGCAAATGATGAAGGCGCCGTAGAGCCCCATCAGCGGGTTGAGGTGGGCGACCAAGGCAAAGGCGATGCATTCGGGCAGCAGCGCAAAGGACGTGGTGAGGCCGGCCAGGGCATCGGCGCGCAGACGAGTGAGGTTCATGAGGTACCAGGGCGTTGCGGGGAATAAGGCGGGGAATGGTACGGAATTGCAGGGAGTGGGGCCAGTAAAGCGTAACAACAAATGACCGAGGCGCCTTCATCGCAGGCAAGCCAGCTCCCACATTGACCGAGTCATTCAAGCAACACTCGGTCAATGTGGGAGCCGGGCTTGCCCGCGAAGGCAGCACCGCGGTGCTAAGCGAACATCACACCATTTCGTTGCGAATCCACTCCACCACCGACGTACGCTTCGGCGCCCAGCCCAGCAGTTCACGGGCATGCTTGCCCCGCACGCGGCTGTTGGAGCCCAGGCCATAGTTGGCCATTTCATAGCCCCACTCGGCTTCAGCCTCCGCCAACGGCCAATCCTGCGGCTTGCCCAGCTTCAACGCTTCGGCAATAGCAGTGGTCATGTCGACAAACGCCGCTTCACCGCTTTCCACAAAGTAGAAGGTGCCCGGCACATTCTTCTCAAGCGCCAGCAGGTACAGCGCTACCACGTCTTCGATGTGCACGTTGGACCAGATGTTCTGCCCAGTGCCCACATGGCGCACCACGCCACTTTTGCGCGCCTGCTTGAGCAGCCGCGGCAATTGCACGCTGTCACGCTTCACACCCAGGCTGTGGCCATAAATCAGGGTGTTGCAGATCACCGCCGAATTCACGCCGTCTTTGGCCGCCGCCAGAATCAGGTTATCGATGGCCACGCGCGCAGCCTTGTCAACGGTCGGCTCCGGCAGGTTGTCTTCAAAGTAGATGACATCGCTGGCCTTGCCGCCCGACGCATCGCCAACGATGCTCGAACCGCTGGTGTGCAGGAAGGGCTTGTTCGAGCCCTTCAAGGCGGCCAGCAAGGTTTCGACGGCAGCGCGATGGTCGCTGCTGGCGGCGTTGATAACTGCATCGGCCTTCGAAGCCTGCTCGGTCAACACGGCCGAGTCATCCAGGGTGCCGATCACGGGGGTGATGCCCAGGGCGGTCATTTCAGCGGCTTGCTCGGCGCTGCGCACCAGGCCGGTAACGGTGTGGCCAGCCTTGACCAGGCCAGTGGCGATGGAGCCGCCGATAAAACCTGCTGCGCCGGTAACGAATACATTCATGGAGTGTGCTCCTGACGGGGTAAGTGATGGGTCCAGTATCGAGGACTCATCCCTGTCGAATAAGACCGTATTGCCCAATTCAATCTTGCGCACAGGTCACGAATCAGCAGGCATACCGCGCCAGCTTGGTTTGAATGAAGTCCAGGAAACACTGGATGCGCAACGCCAATTGCGAGTTGCGATAGAACACTGCGTGGATCGGCTGGCGATAACCACTGTTAAACGCCTCCAGCACCGGCACCAGCCGCCCGGCATTGATGTCTTCGACCGTCATGAAGTTCGACAGGCAGCAAATGCCCTGCCCTTCCAGCGCCAACTGGCGCAGGGTTTCGCCACTGGAGGCGGCGATGCTCGGCTGGATCAGCCAACGGTCGCCTTCCACATGGCGCAACGGCCAATGGTTGAGGGTTTCGGTCTGGGTGAAGCCC
This sequence comes from Pseudomonas sp. TREG-RG-20F-10-E-6-01, assembly GCF_022662455.1. Classification (NCBI taxonomy): domain Bacteria; kingdom Pseudomonadati; phylum Pseudomonadota; class Gammaproteobacteria; order Pseudomonadales; family Pseudomonadaceae; genus Pseudomonas; species Pseudomonas sp. TREG-RG-20F-10-E-6-01. Next base: position 75,626 of record NZ_JAKNQP010000014.1, read on the forward strand.
AGCAACGTGTGGTCCGCCAACTCGGCCACCGTCGTGGGCGTGCCGTGTTGCTTGAGGTAGTCGGGGCTGGCGAGGATATGCAGCGGCGTGCAGCCAAGGGAACGGGCATGCAACGTGGAGTCGGCCAGGGCGCCGATACGGATGGCAATGTCGGTGCTCTGTTCCAGCAGGTCGATGATCAAGTCATCGCTGTTCAGCTCCAGCTGGATGTCCGGGTAGAGGCTGCGAAACTCGGCGATGTACGGCACGATCCCGTGCAGCATGAAGGGCACGGCGGCATTGATGCGCAGCCGCCCGGCCGGGTTTTTCTGGCGCGACGACAGGCGCTCTTCCAGATCATCCATCTGCGCCAGGATCACCTTGGCCTGCTCGAAGAAGTACTTGCCCTCTTCGGTCAGGTCCATGCGCCGCGTGGTGCGGTTGATCAGCGTGGTGTCGAGCTTGGCTTCCAGGCGCGACAAGGTGCGGCTGACCGCCGACGGCGTCTGCCCGACCTGCTCCGCCGCGGCGGAAATCGAACCGCACTCAATCACGCTGACGAAGATCTGTAACTCATCGGATCGGGCTTTCACAGGCTGTCCTTTTTGATCGGTGGGTAGCAGCTTACACCGACAGGTTAAACACCTGCGCCAGATGCTGCTCGTAGCGCGCCACGTCAGCCTCGATGGCCGGGCGTTTCATCACGTCCACGCACAGGAAGGTCGGCAGGCCGGTCATGCCGAGGAACTCGTTGGCCTTGTGGAACGGGAAGTACACCGCGTCGACGCCCTTGGCTTCGAAGAAATCCGTCGGGTCGTCGAAGGCTTGCTGCGGCGCGTTCCAGGTCAGCGACAGCATGTACTGCTTGCCCTGGATCAGGCCGCCGCTGCCGTATTTCTGCGACGCGTCGGAACGGGTGCGGCCGTCGCTGGCATACAGGCTGCCATGGCCTTCGGTGAAGACTTCGTCGATGTACTTCTTGACGATCCACGGCGCGCCCATCCACCAGCCGGGCATCTGGTAGATGATCACATCGGCCCAGAGAAATTTGGCGACCTCTTCGGCCACGTCGTAGCCTTCGTCGATGTGGGTGACTTTGACGTCGATACCGCCGCGGTCCAGCACCGCCACGGCGGCTTCATGCAGGGTGGCGTTATAGCGGCCGTCGGAATGGGCGAATTTCTTGCCGCCGTTGAGCAGGAGTACTTTTTTCATGGGAAGGAATCCAAAGGGCTGAAAATGTCTGCCGGCAGGCTATCGACATTCAACCGTTGGAATAAGCAGCAGTGCGACAAAATACATTTGACCCAAACGCACGAATAACGCCGCACTCTTGATTTAACCACTGATAAGCAAATGACCGCCCAACAGCGCCATGCCGATAAAAAATACCCGTTTGAACAGCACCGCACTGATGCGCTGACGCAGTGCCTGGCCCAGCCACATGCCCAACAGCGCAGGCACCAGGGCCAGTAAGGAGGCATTCATTTCGCCGCCGCCGAGGGTGCCACGCCACGCCAGACCGGCCGCCAGCGCCAAGGTGGAAACGGTGAACGACAGCCCCAGCGCCTGCACCAACTGATCACGCTTCAAGCCCAAGGCTTGCAGGTACGGCACGGCGGGAATCACGAACACGCCGGTGGCCGAGGTGATGATGCCGGTGACCAGCCCGCACACCGGCCCCAGCCAGCGCTCGGTGTGAGGCTGCACCGTGAACATGGGCAGAAACAACCCACTCAACGCATACACCAGCAGCGCGCCGCCCAAGGCGCGAACGACCCAATGGCCGCCGTCCATCCCCAGCCATAGCGTGCCGAGCCCGGTGCCGAGGAAAACCAGCACCAGCATCGGCCACAGGCGTTTGAGCAACGCGCTCAAGTGGCCGCCGAATGCCAGTTGCCAGAGGTTGGTGACCGTTGAGGGAATGATCAGCAATGCCGCAGCCTGCGCCGGAAGCATAGCCAGGCCGAGCATGCCCATGGCCACGGTGGGCAGGCCCAGGCCAATCACGCCTTTGACGGTGCCTGCCAGCAGGAAGGTGCCAATAACTAATAGGGTCAGGGCCGCGCCGAGGTTTTGGTAGAACGCTAGAAGGGTAGTCATGGGGGGATTGTGCGACGTTAAGGCGGTTATGAAAATTCGCCATATACTGAGGCAGCCTCTTGTTTTGCGTGAGGCTAAGATCGCTATCGCAGGCAAGCCAGCTCCCACATTTGAACTGTGTTCACAAATCTAAATGTGGGAGCTGGCTTGCCTGCGATGAGGCCCGTCCAGTCACCCGAGAACCCCGGCCATGCACTTTGACCTGATCGACCTGCGCCTCTACCTGCACATCCTCGACACCGGCAACATCACCGCCGGCGCGGCGCGCAGCCACTTATCCCTGGCCGCCGCCAGTGCGCGCATCCGTGCGATGGAAGCGTCATTGGGCATCGAATTTCTTGAGCGCGGCCGCCGGGGCGTCACACCCACACCAGCGGGCAAAGCCCTGGCCCGCCACGCGCGCTTGCTGCTGCAACAAGCCGAACACCTGCAACAAGACCTCGCCGAATACGCCAATGGCGTCAAAGGCCAGGTGCGCCTGCTGTGCAACACCACCGCCCTGAGTGAATACCTGCCGGAATTGCTTGCCGATTTTCTGCGCGAACACCCCAACCTCGATATCGACCTGCAAGAGCTGCCGAGCCTGCGCATCACCCAGGCCTTGCGTCAGGGCACCGCGGACCTGGGCATTATTTCCGACGCAGTGGACACCCACGGCTTGCAAACCCTGCCCTTTCGCGACGACCCGCTTGTACTGATCATGCCCCTCGACCATCCGCTGACGACCGCGAGTTTCATCGACAGCCTGCAATACGACTACGTCGGCCTGGCCGCCAACAGCGCATTGGCGGTGTATTTGGAGGAACAGGCGCTGCACGCGGGCTTTCGCCTGCAAACCCGTATCCGCGCCGATGGTTTTGATGGGTTGATTCGCATGGTCGCGGGCGGCGCCGGCCTGGGCATCGTGCCCCAAGCGGCACTGGAGCGCTGGCCGCTGCAGCGCCGCTTCAAAGCCCAACCGTTGCATGAAGAGTGGGCCCGCCGCACGCTGCTGTTGTGCGCGCGCTCCTTCGAACAATTGCCCGGTTACGCCAAGGCTTTGTTCGACGCCCTCGCCCTGCCCTTGCGGAAAAACCCGTAATACACCGCCGACAGAATCATCAGGAACGGCACTCCAAACACCAGCGTCATTTTGAACGCCTCGGTGAAGTACGTGGTGATCATCACCGCGCCCATCAACAACAGGCCCAGCAGCGTGCTGTAGGGGAACAGGCGCAGTTGGAACGACAGCTTCGCCCCGCCATGGCGCTTGCGATAGCGGCGGAAAAACAGGTGCGTGAGGAAGATCATGAACCAGGTGAAGATCGCGCCGAACATTGAGATCGCCATCATCAGCGTAAACGAGCTTTCCGGGTACACCACGTTCAGCAAGGTCGCCAGGGCAATGCCCGAGCTGGACAGCAGCAACGCATTCAGCGGAATCCCGCTCTTGCTCAACGCGCCCATCGACTTGGGCGCAAAGCCTGCGCGCGAGAGGCTGAACATCATGCGCGTGGTGATGTAGAGCTGGCTGTTCATCGCCGACAGCGCGGCGATCAGAATCACAAAATTCATCACCCCGGTGGCGCCGGGAATGCCGATGGTCTGCATCACCGTGACGAACGGGCTCTGGGTCTGACCGGCCTGATTCCACGGCACGATGGCCAGCATCAGCGCCAGGGTCAGCAGGTAAAACACCACCAGCCGCACGATGGTCGCGCGAAAGGCTTTCTTCACTGCCTGTTCCGGGTCGGCGGCTTCACCGGCGGCCACCGCGATCATCTCCACGCTCAAGTAACTGAAGATCGACACGATCACCGCGATCCACATGCCGCTCAAGCCATGCGGGAAAAAGCCCTCGTGGGCGGTGTAGTTCTGCACGCCGTACGCCGGGTTGCCGGAGCCGAACACCACGTACACCGCAAGGATGATGAAGCCGACGATGGCGCTGATCTTGATCGTCGAAAACCAGTATTCGAAATTGCCGAAGGTCTTCACGCTGATCGCATTGAGCAGGATCAGCACGCTGGAAAACGACACGATCCACACCCATTCCGGCACGTTGGCAAACCAGTACTTCATGTACATCGCCACCGCCGTGACCTCGGCGCCCACCGCCAGCACAATCGCGGCCCAGTAGGCGTAACGCACCAGAAACCCGGCCAGCGGGCTGATGTAGAACTCGGCGTACGCGCCGAATGAGCCCGAGGTGGAATGCGCCACCGTCATCTCCGCCAGGCAGCCCATCAACAGCAAGGTGATCAGCGCGCCGATGGCGTAGCTCACCAGCACGCTGGGCCCGGCATAGCCGATGGCATAGGCGCTGCCCATGAACAGCCCGGTGCCGATGGCGCCACCGATGGCGATCATGCTCATCTGGCCGCAAGTGAGCTGGCGCCGCAGGCCCAGTTCGCGGTGGGTGATCTCTGCAAAACCGTTGTCGGGTGTGGTCACGTGGTGTGCCCCTTTATTATTGTGATTTGTTACTGCCGGTGCCGAACCCTGTGGGAGCTGGCTTGCCTGCGATAGCGGTGGTGAATTCACTGACGCTATCGCAGGCAAGCCAGCTCCCACATTTTTAATCCGCGTTGAATCAGGTGACGCTGTTGCGGACCTTGAACTGCGGCTGGTCCCAGGTGCCGTTGTCGAGGATGTCGCCGAGGATCTCCACGGCATCCCACACTTCAGTGAAGCTTGTGTACAACGGCGTAAAACCAAACCGCATGATGCGCGGCTCGCGGTAATCACCAATCACGCCCCGAGCGATCAGCGCCTGGATCACCGCGTAACCTTCGGGGTGCTCGAAGCTCACATGGCTGCCGCGCCTGGCGTGCTCGCGCGGGGTAATCAGCACCAGGCCATGGGCGGCGCAGCGGGCTTCGACCAGCGCGATAAACAGGTCAGTCAACGCCAGGGATTTGGTCCGCAGGCTGGCCATGTCGGTCTGGGCAAAAATCTCCAGGCCGCATTCGACCATGGCCAGCGAAGTGATCGGCTGCGTGCCGCACAGGTAGCGCGCAATGCCCGCGCTCGGTGCGTATTGAGCTTCCATCGCGAACTGCCGGGTATGCCCGAACCAACCCGACAAGGGCTGGCGCACCACGTCCACCAGCAGCGGATTGACCCACACAAACGCTTGGGAACCCGGCCCGCCATTGAGGTATTTGTAAGTACAGCCAATCGCATAATCGGCCCGCGCCGTGTGCAGGTCGATGGGCACCGCGCCCGCCGAATGCGCCAGGTCCCAGAGGCTCAGCGCGCCACATTCGTGGCTCAAGGCGGTGAGCGCCTGCATGTCGTACATGTAGCCGGTTTTGTAGTTGACGTGGGTGAGCATCACCACCGCCACGTCCTGGTCGATAGCCTGCGGCAGTTCATCGGGGCTGTTCACCAGTCGCAATGAATAACCCTGCTGCAGCAACTCGGCCAGGCCTTCGGCGATGTACAGGTCGGTGGGAAAGTTGCTCGCCTCGCTGACGATCACCTTACGGCCCGGCTGGCGTTGGCGCTGCACGCTCAACGCGGCGCTGAGTACCTTGAACAGGTTGATGGAGGTGGTATCGGTGATCACCACTTCGCCGTCGCGCGCGCCGATCAAGGGCGCCAGGCGATTGCCCAGGCGCTGGGACAGATCTGCCCAGCCGGCGCTGTTCCAGCTGCGAATCAAGCCATTGCCCCACTCTTGGTCGATCACCTGCTGCGCCCGCGCCAACGCCGCCACCGGGCGCGCACCGAGGGAGTTGCCGTCGAGGTAGATCACGCCCTCAGGCAAGGCGAACTGACGACGCAGTGGCGCCAGCGGGTCCTGAGCGTCGAGGGCTTGGCAGTGGCTTCGGGTGGTCATGGGCTGTCCTGATTTTTATAAGTGAAGATGGAGCAAATAATGAACGAAGCTTTAGAGAATTTTCGTGCAAAGTGGTGGGTAACAGGCTAATTAAGCTGTAGGAAATTCGAATTTAACCCCAAAACACGCGGATTTATTCTAAGCATGATTCTCGACGCCACCGACCTGCGCCTCCTGCATTTTCTGCAACAGGATGGCCGCATCAGCAACCAGGAACTGGCCGAAAAAGTCGCCCTGTCGCCCTCCGCCTGCCTGCGCCGTTTGCGCCTGCTCGAGAGCGAGGGAATCATCAGCGGCTACCGCGCGGTATTGAATGCCGAGCAACTGGGAATCGAGCTGGAAGCCATCGTGCACCTGTCCTTGCGCCAGGACGTGGAGGATTGGCACGAGACGTTTATCAAAAAGGTGCAAGGCTGGCCGGAGGTGGCCAGCGCGTACGTGATTACGGGCGCGAGCAACTATGTGTTGCGGGTGCAGGCGCGGAATTTGAAGCACTTTTCGGACTTTATCGTGAACCACCTGAACCGCACGGCGGGGGTGATGGATATTCGCTCGGAGATTGTGTTGCAGAAGATCAAGGATCGGGATGAGGTGTTGGACTTGGTCCTGCGCAAATAGCAGCAACACCTCAATTCAAATGTGGGAGCTGGCTTGCCTGCGATGCAGACACCTCGGTGCACCAGATACACCGAGTTGATGCCATCGCAGGCAAGCCAGCTCCCACATTTTTATGCGTGTTTAGTCTTCTAGGGCGCGCACGCGTTGCATGCGTTTTTGCTCTACCGGCGCATCGGCCCGTTGCAGCTCAAAGTCAAAATCAATCTGCGCAAAGCGCCCTTCCACGCCAAACTCCCGCGCCAGTTGCTGATCGTCACTGAAGCGAATCTCCGCAATCAACTCATCCCGTGTGGCATAGGCAAAGTCATCGTGCAGGTACGGGTCGTCCGACAGGTTGATCTGGGTGGTCAAATGCCGATGCCCCGGCGCCGAGATAAAAAAGTGAATATGCGCCGGCCGTTGCCCATGGCGGCCCAATTGGTCGAGCAGCTGTTGAGTCGGCCCGGTCGGCGGGCAGCCGTAGCCGGACGGCACGATGCTGCGAAAGCGGTAGTTGCCCTGGGCATCGGTCTCGATGCGCCGGCGCAGGTTAAACTCGGACTGCGTCGGGTCAAACCATGAATAGGTGCCACCGGTATTGGCCTGCCACACATCCACAATTGCACCCGCCAATGGCTTGCCATCGGTGTCGCGCACTTGCCCGCGCATAAACAGCGGCACCGCGTCGTCCTTGCCATCATCCAGACGTGCTTCGTATTGGCTCAGCGGCGCCCCGGCCACATACAGCGGGCCTTCGATGGTGCGCGGCGTGCCGCCGGATTTGCCGGCTTCTTCGTCGGCGGCGTCCATCAGCAGATCCAGGTAATGCTCCAGGCCCAAGCCGGCAGCGAGTAAGCCGGCCTCCTGATGTTTACCCAGCTCGTTGAGGTAATTGACCGCCTTCCAGAACTCTTGCGGGGTCACTTCCAGGTCTTCGATGATGTTCACCGTGTCGCGCAGGATCCGGTAGATCAGCGCCTTGGCGCGCGGGTTGCCAGCGTCATTGTGATTGCCGCTGGCTTCTTCGAGAAACGCTTGGGCGTGGGCAGTCTGGGAAAGTCGGATGGACATGGTGCAATCCTCATCTTGTCATTATTGGGTGCAAAACAGGCTCAGCGGTCGTCCTCATGGATCGACGAAGGGTGGCGGCACAAGGCATTCACTTCGATGGCCATGTAAGGGAAAAGCGGCAGCTGCATCAGCAGGTCGTGCAGGTCTTGCACGCTGTCCACGTCGAACACGCTGTAGTTGGCGTAATGCCCGGCGATGCGCCACAGATGGCGCCATTTGCCCTCCTGCTGCAGGCGCTGCGCCAGGGCTTTTTCTTCGGCTTTCAGGCCAGCCGCGCGCTCAGGGTTCATGTCCAGGGGCAGGTTCACAGTCATTTTTACGTGGAACAACATGGCGGGCGCCTCTTAGTGGTTGTCACGACGGAAGAACGCCAGACGCTCTTCATCGATAGCCAGGCCAAGGCCCGGCGCGGTGGAGACATGCAGCGCAAAATCGCGGTACATCGGCGGCTCGGTGAGGATGTCTTCGGTGAGCAGCAAGGGGCCGAACAGCTCGGTGTCCCACGCCAGCTTGTTCAAGGTCAGGAAGGCATGCGCCGAGGCCAGGGTACCGATGCCGCCTTCGAGCATGGTGCCGCCGTACAGGCCGATACCGGCCGCTTCGGCGATGGCGGCGGTGCGCAACACGGCGCGCGGGCCGCCGTTCTTGGCGATCTTCAGCGCGAACACCGAGGCTGCGCCTTCGCGGGCCAGGTTGAAGGCATCCTCCACGCACTCGATGGACTCGTCGGCCATGATCGGCGCCGGGCTCGATAGATTCAGCCGAGCCATGCCGCTGCGGTTGTTGCGCGAAATCGGTTGTTCGATCAGGTCGATGCCGTTGTCGCCGAGCACCTTGCACGCACGCAGGGCCACGGCTTCGTCCCACGCCTGGTTAACGTCAACGCGCACACTGGCGCGCTCGCCCAGGGCTTTTTTGATCGCGATCACGTGGGCCAGGTCGCGGCCAACCTCACCGGCGCCGATCTTCAATTTGAAGATGCGGTGACGGCGCAGGTCGAGCATCTTTTCCGCTTCGGCAATGTCCTGCGCAGTGTTGCCGCTGGCCAGGGTCCAGGCCACCGGCAAGGTATCCCGCACCCGCCCACCGAGCAGCTCGCTGACGGGCAAGTCAAGCCGTTTGCCCAGCGCATCGAGCAACGCGCTTTCGATGCCGGACTTGGCAAAGGTGTTGCCACGAATGCTGCGCTCCAGGCGCAACATGGCCGCGTTGATGTTGCTCGCGTCCTGGCCAATCAGCAGTGGCGCGAAGTGGCGATCGATGTTGACCTTGATGCTGTCAGGGCTTTCGTTGCCGTAGCTCAGACCGCCGATGGTGGTGGCCTCACCGATGCCCTCGATGCCGTCGGCGCAGCGCAGGCGGATGATCACCAACGTCTGGTTTTGCATCGTGTGCATTGCCAGCTTGTGCGGGCGGATGGTGGGGAGGTCGACGATGACCGTTTCAATCGACTCGATGGCGCAAATCGGCATGGCTATACCCGTGGGGTTCTTTATAGGTTTGAGCCGATTCTGTGCCGTATTTTTTGCGGCTTCCAATATAGAATGGGTCTCGCACAATACCCTCAAGGTATGAAAGGAGCCGCCATGGAACTGCGTCATCTGCGCTATTTCCAGGTGCTGGGTGAAACGCTGAACTTCACCCGCGCCGCCGAACGCCTGCACATCGCCCAGCCGCCGTTGAGTCGGCAGATCCAGCAATTGGAAGACGAACTGGGGGTGATTCTGCTTGAACGTGGTCGACCGCTGCGGCTGACCGCAGCCGGGCGGTTTTTCTATGAACACGCCAATGTGCTGCTCGAGCAACTGGGCAAGGTCTGCGACACCACGCGCCGCATTGGCCAAGGCGAAAAGACCTGGCTGGGCATCGGCTTTGCGCCGTCGACCTTGTACGGCGTGCTGCCGGAGTTGATTCGGCGGCTGCGCAACGATGCGGTGCTGGAGCTGGAATTGGGCTTGTCGGAGATGACCACTTTGCAGCAGGTCGAAGCGCTGAAAGCCGGCCGCATTGACGTGGGCTTCGGGCGCATTCGCATCGACGACCCGGCCATCGTCCAGCGTGTGCTGGTGGAGGATCGACTGGTCGCCGTACTGCCCGCCGGCCACCCGCTGCTGGGTGCGCCCGCGACCCTCGCCCAATTGGCCGCCGAGCCGTTTGTGCTCTACCCCGGCAACCCGCGCCCCAGCTATGCCGACCATGTAATTGCGCTGTTCGATGCCCACGGCCTAAGCCTCAAGGTGGCGCAGTGGACCAACGAGTTGCAAACCGCCATCGGCCTGGTCGGCGCCGGCATGGGCGTGACGCTGGTGCCGGCGTCGGTGCAAGTGCTGCACCGCGCGGATATCGGCTACACGCCGATTGTGGAAAGCACCGCGACCTCGCCGATCATTCTCAGCCAACGGGTGAATGATCAGTCGCCGGGGCTCAGTCATTGTTTGCAGTTGGTGGAAGAGTTGATCTGAGATCTCCCGCGCACCACAAATCCCCTGTGGGAGCGGGCTTGCCTGCGATGGCGGTGGAACATTCACCACCGCTATCGCAGGCAAGCCAGCTCCCACATTCTGATCTTCATCAGGTTTAGAGACTGCGCAGGCGCTTGCGCTGCAAGGTCTGGCTGGGCGATTCATCAAACAGCTTGCGGTACTCCGCCGAAAACCGCCCCAAGTGAGTAAAGCCCCAACCCAGGGCCATTTCGGAAATGGTCCGAGTAGACCCCTGCTCAAGGATTTCCTGACGCACCGCGCCCAACCGGTACTTCTTCAGGTACGCCATGGGCGACAGCGCAAAGTACTTGCGAAACGCATCGAACAGCTTGAACCGCGACACGCCCGCAGCCGCTTCCAGGTCTTCCAGATGCACCGCTTCGCGAGCGTTGTCGTGGATGTACTGCCGCGCACGAATCAGGTAGTGCGGCAGCTTCACGCCCAGCACGTCGCGCAGCTCTTCTGAATAGTTATTCGGCTGGGCGAGGATCAAGCCTTTGATCAACGAGCTTTCCAGGTCACGCGTAAACGCCGCCTGCTCATACAGCTCGCTGCTGCGCTCAAGCTCGGCAATGAAATACCGCGCCATGCGCCACCACGACGCTGAAGCCCCCTCCACCGCGTCCATCACCGACTCGAAGCGCAGCGGTGCCTCAATCGGCCGTTGCAGCAAGCCTTCCAGGGATTCACTCATCGCCGCGCGGGTGATCACCACCTGCAATTTGCGGCAATCACCGGAGATCGCCAGCACCTGATGCTCGTTGGGCGACAGGATCACGCCCTGGTCGCGATTGGAACTCAGCCGCTCGCCGTTCTTGCTCAATTCCTGCTCGCCCACCAACGGCAGGCTCAGGCTGTAGCTGCTGAAGTGCTCGGCGTCTTCGATGCCGATGGTCACGTCCGTGCCGTACTCGATCACGCCCAAGGTGGTAGCGCGGGACTTGAACACATTGGCGCTGTGGTGAAAGCGCAGGCGCTCCGGCGTCGACGTCGCCAGGCGGTGTGGCCCACAAATGCCGGACATCCAGCTGCGGGCGCCTTCCAGGTCGAAGCGTTGAATATGGATTTCGCGTGTATGGCTACTCATCAGGGTGCACCCACGGCGGTTAGGCGGTTGCGCGCTCTGGCGGCGCGTCGTTGACAATCGACAGCAAGTTCTACGCCACGCGCCCCGTAATGCAACGGGGTGGATAGCAACGGTCGACTATGTGGATAAGCCGCAGGTTTTTGCGACGTTCCCTTGGTATGACAGTAGCGCATCGCGTCACCTCGCTGCACCGAACTGGGTATTTGCTGCCCAACGATGCGCGCCCAACTATGCGGCCCATCTCTGCCCATTAAGCGGATAGCCCGCACCCTGCCGCGCTGCCTCTAATGAACCACCGATTAGCCCCTATCAAAAAAGGTGCCTCCCATGAGTGGTGCAAAAAGCGTCGAGCAGTGGAAAACGTTTATCGAAAGCTGCCTGGATTTTCGCCCGGCGGACGCCGTGTTCCGCATCGCCCGGGACATGTTCACCGAGCCGGAACTGTTCGACCTGGAGATGGAACTGATCTTCGAAAAAAACTGGATCTACGCCTGCCACGAAAGCGAACTGGCCAATAACCACGACTTCGTGACGATGCGCGCCGGGCGCCAGCCGATGATCATCACCCGCGATGGCGAGGGCCAACTGAATGCGCTGATCAACGCCTGCCAGCACCGCGGCACCACGCTGACGCGCGTCGGCAAAGGCAACCAATCCACCTTTACTTGCCCGTTCCACGCCTGGTGCTACAAGAGCGATGGCCGGCTGGTGAAGGTCAAGGCGCCGGGGGAATACCCGGAAGGTTTCGACAAAGCCACGCGTGGCCTGAAGAAAGCCCGCATCGAAAGCTACAAGGGCTTTGTGTTTATCAGCCTGGACGTGAATGGCCGCGACAGCCTGGAGGACTTTCTCGGCGACGCCAAAGTGTTCTTCGACATGATGGTCGCGCAGTCCGCCACCGGTGAGCTGGAAGTGCTGCCGGGCAAATCCGCCTACACCTACGACGGCAACTGGAAACTGCAGAACGAAAACGGCCTGGACGGTTATCACGTCAGCACCGTGCACTACAACTACGTGGCCACGGTGCAGCATCGCCAGCAGGTGAACACCGAAAACGGCAGCGGCTCCGCCAGCACGCTGGACTACAGCAAACTCGGCGCGGGCGATGCCAACACCGACGACGGTTGGTTCGCCTTCAACAATGGCCACAGCCTGTTGTTCAGCGACATGCCCAACCCAAGTGTGCGTTCCGGCTACGCCACCATCATGCCGCGCCTGGTGCAAGAGCACGGCCAGCAGAAGGCCGAGTGGATGATGCACCGCCTGCGCAACCTGAACATCTACCCGAGCCTGTTCTTCCTCGACCAGATCAGCTCGCAGCTGCGCATCATCCGCCCGGTAGCGTGGAACAAGACCGAAATCATCAGCCAGTGCCTGGGCGTAAAGAACGAGTCGGATGCCGACCGCGAAAACCGCATCCGCCAGTTCGAGGATTTCTTCAACGTGTCCGGCATGGGCACACCCGATGACCTGGTGGAGTTTCGCGAAGCCCAACGCGGCTTCCAGGGCCGCCTGGAACGCTGGAGTGACATCTCGCGCGGCAGCCACCGCTGGGAAACCGGGCCTACGCCTAACAGCGAAGCCATCGGCATCCAACCGGCGATGACCGGCACCGAGTTCACCCACGAAGGCCTGTACGTCAACCAGCACCGCAACTGGCAGCACTTCCTGCTTAACGGCCTGGACCAACACGCGCTGAAGCTGCGGGAGGTGAAGTGATGAATGCGCAATTGCAGTACCAGATCGAGCAGTTTTTCTACCGTAAATCCGAGCTGTGCGACGCCCAGGACTGGGACGCCTATGTGCAGCTGTTCGACCCGCAGAGTGAGTTCCATCTGCCGCAATGGGACTCGGAACACGTCTACACCCGCGACCCCAAGCGCGAGATGTCGTTGATCTATTACGCCAACCGTTCGGGCCTGGAAGACCGCGTGTTCCGCCTGCGCACCGGCAAGGCGGCATCGGCCACGCCAATGCCGCGCACCTTGCACCTGATCAATAACGTGCGGATTGCCGAGCAACCCGGCGGGCTGCTGGAAGTGAAGTTGAACTGGCACACGCTGTTCTATCGGCTGGCCATGTCGGAGCAGTTCTATGGCAGCGCCACCTACAGCCTCAAAGCCCATGGCGACAGCTGGCTGATCACCCGCAAGCACGCCCTGCTGCTCAACGACACCATCAATTCGGTGCTGGATTTTTATCACCTTTGACCATGCCTGGTGTGGCCAGCGGGCCCATTGCGGCCAGCGGACTTGTTGTGGCGAGCGGGCTTGTTGTGGCGAGCGGGCTTGCTGTGGCGAGCGGGCTTGCCCCGCGTTGGGGCGCGAAGCGGCCCCTGGTCCAGCCACTGCGGTTTGACGCAAAAAATGCGGTGACATTAATTGGGGCTGCTTCGCAGCCCAACGCGGGGCAAGCCCGCTCGCCACAGCAGGCCCGCTCGCCACAAAAGCTCACTCGTCAGCCATCACATCAGATACGCGGAGTTATGCGGATGAATCACAAAGTAGCCTTCAGCTTTGCCGACGGCAAAACCCTGTTTTTCCCGGTGGGCGCCAACGAAATCCTGTTGGACGCGGCCCTGCGCAACGGCATCAAGATCCCGCTGGATTGCCGCGAAGGCGTGTGCGGCACCTGCCAGGGCCGTTGCGAGTCAGGCGACTACAGCCAGGATTATGTCGACGAGGAAGCGCTCTCCAGCCTCGAGCTGCAGCAACGTAAAATGCTCAGCTGCCAGACGCGGGTCAAATCCGATGCAACGTTTTACTTCGATTTCGATTCGAGCCTGTGCAATGCGCCGGGGCCGGTGCAGGTGCGCGGCACGGTGAGTGCGGTGCAGTTGGTCTCGGCCAGCACGGCCATTTTGCACGTGCAGGTGGAGGCGCCACTGGACTTCCTGCCGGGCCAATACGCCCGCCTGTCGGTGCCCGGCACCGACAGCTGGCGCTCTTACTCCTTCGCCAACCGGCCAGGCAATCAGTTGCAGTTTCTGGTGCGCCTGCTGCCCGATGGCGTCATGAGCAACTACCTGCGCGAGCGTTGCCAGGTCGGTGATGAAGTGCTGATGGAAGCACCGTTGGGCGCGTTTTACCTGCGGCATGTCACCCAGCCGCTGGTGCTGGTGGCCGGCGGCACCGGGTTGTCGGCGTTGCTGGGCATGCTCGATGAACTGGCGGCCAACGGCTGCGAGCAGCCGGTGCACCTGTACTACGGCGTACGTGGCGCCGAGGATTTGTGCGAAGCAACACGCATTGAAGCCTACGCGTCGAAAATCCCGGGGTTTCGCTACACCCAAGTGCTGAGTGACCCGTCGCCCGAATGGCCCGGCAAGCGCGGTTACCTCACCGAGCATTTCGACCTGGCCGAATTGCGGGACCAATCGGCGGATATGTACGTGTGCGGCCCCCCTCCGATGGTCGAATCCATCCAACAATGGCTGCTGGATCAGGCACTTGTTGGCGTTCAGCTGTATTACGAAAAGTTTACGCAGAGTAATATCTGACCCCTCAGTACTTTGAGGGGCGGGTGCGGCGTGCAATCAACCCTGAGAAAAACAAGTAGAAGGGAATGTTAATGGCGGATGACATGGTTAACCCGGTAGGCCTCAAGCGTGGCCTGAAGAACCGGCATATTCAGCTGATTGCCTTGGGAGGGGCGATTGGCACGGGGTTGTTCCTCGGCTCGGCCGGGGTGCTCAAGTCGGCGGGCCCGTCGATGATCCTGGGGTACGCGATCGCCGGTTTCATCGCCTTCCTGATCATGCGCCAGCTCGGCGAGATGATCGTCGAAGAGCCGGTGGCCGGCTCCTTCAGCCACTTCGCACACAAATACTGGGGCGGCTACGCAGGCTTCCTGGCCGGCTGGAACTACTGGGTGCTCTACGTGCTGGTGGGCATGGCCGAACTGACCGCCGTGGGCAAGTACATCCAGTTCTGGTGGCCGGAGATTCCGACCTGGGTCAGCGCGCTGGTGTTCTTTGTCGCGGTCAACCTGATCAACACACTGAACGTGAAGTTCTTCGGTGAAGCCGAGTTCTGGTTCGCGATCATCAAGGTGGTGGCAATTGTCGGCATGATCGTGCTCGGCTGCTACCTGCTGTTCAGCGGCACCGGCGGCCCACAAGCCGCGGTGAGCAACCTGTGGAGTCACGGCGGGTTCTTCCCCAATGGCGGCATGGGGCTGTTGATGTCGATGGCCTTTATCATGTTCTCGTTTGGTGGCCTGGAGCTGGTGGGCATCACCGCCGCCGAGGCCAGCGAGCCGCGCAAAGTGATCCCCAAAGCCATCAACCAAGTGGTGTACCGGATCCTGATTTTCTACGTCGGCGCCCTGACCGTCTTGCTGTCGCTGTACCCGTGGGACCAACTGCTGCAAACCCTCGGCGCGTCGGGCGATGCCTACAGCGGCAGCCCGTTTGTGCAGATCTTCTCGCTGATTGGTAACGACACCGCCGCGCACATCCTCAACTTCGTCGTGCTGACCGCGGCGCTGTCGGTGTACAACAGCGGCGTGTACTGCAACAGCCGCATGCTGTTCGGCCTGGCCGAGCAAGGCGACGCGCCCAAAGCGCTGATGAAGCTCAACAAACAAGGCGTGCCGCTGCGCGCCCTGGCGATTTCGGCACTGGTGACGATGCTGTGCGTGGTGGTCAACTACGTCGCGCCCAAGAGCGCCCTGGAGTTGTTGTTCGCGCTGGTGGTTGCCTCGCTGATGATCAACTGGGCGCTGATCAGCATCACTCACATCAAATTCCGCAAGGCCATGGGCGAGCAAGGCGTGACGCCGTCGTTCAAGACCTTCTGGTTCCCGTTCAGCAACTACCTGTGCCTGGCGTTCATGGTGATGATTGTCAGCGTGATGCTGGCGATCGATGGCATTCGTGAGTCGGTGTATGCGATGCCGGTGTGGGTGGGGATTATCTACATTGC
The DNA here is from genome assembly GCF_022662455.1 of Pseudomonas sp. TREG-RG-20F-10-E-6-01. NCBI lineage: Bacteria > Pseudomonadati > Pseudomonadota > Gammaproteobacteria > Pseudomonadales > Pseudomonadaceae > Pseudomonas > Pseudomonas sp. TREG-RG-20F-10-E-6-01. The sequence goes on from NZ_JAKNQP010000014.1 coordinate 91,694, forward strand.
CTACCGGATGCGGATCAAAAAAGGTAGCGCCTTAGCGAATGCACAGTGATCCCTGTGGGAGCCGGGCTTGCCCGCGACGGCGGTGGGTCAGACACCGGATGCAGTGCCTGACCCACTGCCATCGGGGGCAAGCCCCCTCCCACATTCGCTTGCATTGGTCATGAAAAAGCCCCGGGATTCCGGGGCTTTTTTTATAGCGTGGAACGCACTCGCCACAACTCGGGGAACAGCACCGTGTCGAGCATCTTGCGCAAATACCCCACGCCTTCGGTGCCGCCCGTACCGGGTTGAAAGCCGATGATCCGCTCAACCGTGGTCACATGCCTGAAGCGCCACTGGCGGAACGAATCCTCCAGGTCGATAAACTTTTCGGCCAACTGATACAAATCCCAATACCGGCTCGGGTCGCGATACACCTCACGCCAGGCCGCTTCCACCGACTCATCGTGAACCGTGGCCGCCGTCGGGTCGCGCTCGGCGCGTTTGGGGTCAATCGCCAAACCGGCTTTGGCCATCAGGTTGACCGCCTCGTCATACAGCGACGGCGTGGCAATCGCCACTTTCAACTCGTTCAATAACTGCGGCCGGTGCGCGTGAGGCCGCAACAGCGCCGCGCTTTTATTGCCGAGGATAAATTCGATCTCGCGGTACTGGAACGACTGGAACCCCGACGACTGCCCCAGGAACGGGCGAATGGCCTTGTATTCCGACGGCGTCATGGTCGCCAACACCGCCCAGGCGTGCACCAGTTGATCGAAGATCCGCGACACCCGCGCCAGCATCTTGAACGCCGGCGGCAACTCGCCCAGGCGCACGTGTTCGCGGGCAGCCTTGAGTTCGTGGAGCATCAGTTTCATCCACAGCTCGGACGTCTGGTGCTGGATGATAAAGAGCATTTCGTTGTGATCCGGCGACAGCGGGTGCTGGGCGCTGAGGACCTTGCCCAGGTCCAGGTAGTCGCCGTAGCTCATCGACTCGGAAAAATTCAGCTCGGCGTTGTGCCATTCTTCCGGGGGCTGGTAATCAGGTGAAAAGGGGCATTGGCTCATCGCGTGGGCTCCTTGAGCGGGCGGAGGATGGCGCGCACCGGGCTCGCGTCCAGGTTGGCAAAGCGCAGCGGCAGCGCGATCAATTCATAGTCGCCCTCCGGCACGTCATCGAGCACGATGCCTTCGAGAATCGCCATACCATGGCGGGCCACGGCGTTGTGCGAATCCATGGTCTTGGACTGTTGCGGGTCCAGGGACGGCGTATCGATACCGATCAGGCGCACGCCCAGGCTGGCGAGCAGCTCGATGGTTTGCGGCGCGATGGCGGTGAAGTTCGAATCCCATTCGGTCAGCGGCGCTTGTGGATAAGTGCGCAGCAGCACGCGCTCGGGCAAGTTATCCACACGGCCTTCCAACTGCTGCGGCTGCACCAGCGCGCCACTGCCCAGGCAATGCAACACCCGGCACGGGCCCATGTACACGTCCAGCGACACGTCGCCGATCGGCGCGCCGTCAGCGCTGTAATGCAGCGGCGCATCCACATGCGCGCCGGTGTGCGGCGAAAAGGTCACGCGGCCCACATTCACCGGGCACTCGGGGCCGAACTGCCACACGCGCTCTTCCTGAAACGGCGTATCGCCCGGCCAGGTCGGGGTCGCCGTGCTCAAGGGCGGGCTGATATCCCACCACGTTTTTATTGGGTTCATTTGAAGGCTCTCACTCGTTCTGGGGTGAATGATACGAGGGCCAGCTGTGCATTTTCTTGCTAATTCCAGCGCCAGGCGGGAATTCTTTCGCAGTTACTGCGAGGAAAGGTCGGGTTGACGCCAGGAAGTTTCATCTGATGAAAGTGGCTCAAACACTGGAGATCCAATGTGGGAGCGGGCTTGCTCGCGAAGGCGGTGTGCCAGTCAATACAGGTGCGGGCTGACCCACCGCTTTCGCGAGCAAGCCCGCTCCCACAGGAACTGCATGAGTGTCAGAGCAATCGCATTCGCCTGCGCTTCTGGGCATCCCGATGTCGAGTTCAGACCACTGGCACAACGCCCGAGGCCTTAGGGTGCATCTTTCCCTTCCCTGCCTCGGAGCCATCATGTCTAAGCCCATCACCGTACTGCGCGACACCCACCCACTGCCGGTCCTGGATGCCTGCAAATGGGAAAAACTCGAAGGCGACCCGCACACCGTCAACCTCAACGCCTACACCAGCGAAGACGGCAGCAAAATCATGGGCACCTGGATCTGCACACCGGGCAAGTGGTACGTGGAATACGTGAAGTGGAAATACTGCCATTTCCAGGAAGGCTACTGCGTGATCACCCCAGAAGGCCTGGAGCCGATTCACTTGCGGGCTGGGGATATCTTTGTGGTGGAGCCGGGGATGAAGGGCACGTGGGAAGTGGTAGAGACGGTGCGTAAGTATTTTGTGTTTGCCTGAGCGATCTAACCCGGACTACTTCTTCCTTGTGGCGAGCGGGCTTGCCCCGCGTTGGGCTGCGTAGCGGCCCCTGGTCCAGGCACTGCGGTTTGGCTGGGAAAATGCGTTGACTTTATTGGGGCTGCTGCGCAGCCCGACGCGGGGCAAGCCCGCTCGCCACAACAAACCCGCCAGCCACAACTAGCCCGTTGGCCATAACAAGTCCGCTTGCCAAAACAAGCCCGTTTACCATAGAAAGCCCGCTTGCTAAGGCAAGCGGGCTCGGCGTTCTACTGGGGCTTGCGATAGCTGTTGATGATCGCCGAGAAGTCCTTGCCGCCTTCGCCACGCTGGCTCATCGATTGATACAACTGCTGGGCCACAGCGCCCAGAATCACCGGTTGTTTGGCCTGGCGCGCGGCTTCGGTGGCCAGGCCCAGGTCCTTGAGCATCAGGTCGGCACCAAAGCCGCCGGTGTAACCCCGCGACGACGGCGCGGTTTCGATCACGCCCGGCCAGGGGTTGTAGGTGTCGGAACTCCAGCAGCGCCCGGTGGAGCTGTTGATAATCCCGGCCAGCACTTGGGTGTCGATGCCCAGTGCGTCGCCCAGGGCCATGGCTTCGCTGACGCCGACCATGCTGATCCCGAGCAGCAGGTTGTTGCAGATCTTGGCGATCTGACCGGTGCCCACATCGCCGCAATGCACGATGTTGCGGCCCATCTGCGCCAGCACTGGTTGCAGGGTGGCGAACAGCTCCGCAGTGGCGCCGACCATGAAGGTCAGCGTACCCGCGCTGGCGCCGCCGGTGCCGCCGGAGACTGGGGCGTCGGCGACGGCTACACCTTGCTTCGCCGCCGCAGCCGCTACATCACGGATGGTTTGCGGGTCGATGGTGCTGCAATCCACTGCCGGTACGCCCTTTCCGATCCCGGCCAGCACGCCGTCTTCATTCAGCCACACGCTGCGCACATGAGCCGCCGCCGGCAGCATGGTAATCACCAGCTCAGCGCCGCTAGCCGCGTCACGCGGTGAACTGCTGACAGTGCCGCCGAGTTCGGCCAGCTCGTTGAGAACCGTCTGGTTCAGGTCGAACAGGTTCAGCGCGTGGCCGGCCTTGATCAGGTTGCGGGCCATGGGCGCGCCCATGTTGCCCAAGCCGATAAATGCAATCTTCATGGTCGTCTCCCGACTCAGCGCAGGTTGATGGTGGTGTTGACGCCATCATTGACCGTGTCGTCGTCGAACCAGCGGCTGGTGACGGTTTTGGTCTGGGTGTAGAACTGCACCACTTGCTTGCCGTACGGGCCGAGGTCGCCGAGCTTGGAACCGCGTGAACCGGTGAAGCTGAAGAACGGCACTGGCACCGGAATCGGAATGTTGATGCCGACCTGGCCTACATCGATTTCGCTCTGGAACTTACGCGCCGCCGCACCGCTTTGGGTGAACAGGCCGGTGCCGTTGCCGAACGGGTTGGCGTTGACCAGCGCGATGGCTTCATCCAGCGTGGCAACTTCGAGCACCACCAGCACCGGGCCGAAGATTTCCTGGGTGTAGATTTGCATGTCCGTGGTCACGCCCGAGAACAGGGTCGGGCCCACAAAGTTGCCTTGCTCGAAGCCCGGCACCTTGATGTCGCGGCCGTCCAGCTCCAGCTTGGCGCCTTCTTTCACGCCGCTTTCGATCAGTTCCAGGATGCGCGCCTTGGCGCGTTTGGAAATCACCGGGCCAACATCCGTACCGGCTTCGCTGCCGGCATTAACCTTGAGCTTTTGCGCCAGCGCTTTAAGGTCCGGCAGCCATTGCTTGGCCGCGCCCACCAGCACCACCACCGAGGTGGCCATGCAACGCTGGCCCGCCGCGCCAAAACCTGCGCCGACCAGGGCATTCAGGGTGTGTTCGCGGTTGGCGTCCGGCAGCACCACGGCGTGGTTCTTGGCGCCCATCATCGACTGCACGCGCTTGCCGTGTTTACCGGCCAGGTCGTACACATGAGTGCCGACGGCGGTCGAGCCGACAAAGGACACAGCCTTGATGTCTTTGTGAGTGCACAGCGCATCCACCACATCCTTGCCGCCGTGTACCACGTTGAGCACGCCAGCGGGCACGCCGGCTTCCAGCGCCAGCTCCACCAGCAACAGGGTCGACAGCGGGTCTTGCTCGGACGGCTTGAGGACGAAAGTGTTCCCGCAGGCAATCGCCATCGGGAACATCCACAGCGGAATCATCGCCGGGAAGTTGAACGGGGTAATACCGGCGCACACACCGATCGGTTGGCGCAGGGTGTAGGTGTCCACGCCACCGGCGACGTTTTCGGCGAATTCGCCCATCTGCAACGTGCCGATGGAGCACGCGTGTTCGACCACTTCCAGGCCGCGGAAAATATCGCCTTCGGCATCGGCAATGGTCTTACCCTGCTCGGCACTTAGGACTACAGCGATGCGCTTGGAATGTTCACGGATCAAGGCCTGCAGCTTGAGCATGATGCGCATGCGCGCGCCGATCGGCGTCAGCTTCCAGGTCTGGAAGGCTTGATGGGCAGCGTCGATGGCCGCGTTGACTTCATCGGCGGTGGCGAACGGGACTTTGGCCAGCACTTGCTGGGTGGCCGGATTGACGATGTCTTGCCAATGGGTGGTCTTGGACTCGACCCATTCACCGTTGATCAGCAACTTGACCTGTTGCACGGAAATGTCGGCAGAAGCGTTCATGTGGTCTCCAATCTTGTAGTTATGCAGAGACAAGGCGCGTGAATCGCCTTGGGAATGAGGCGTTCGGACTGTTTTTGGAGTATAGATGTGCAAATCTCTAATAAGAACGCACATAAAAGCCGGTCCAATATGCAAAAAAACATCACGTCCTTGGGCTCCCTGAACTGGGATGACCTGAAGTTTTTCCTTGAAGTGGCCCGCACCCGCAAGGCCAGCGTCGCCGCCAAGCGCCTGGCGGTGGACTACACCACCGTGTCGCGGCGCATCAGTTCACTGGAAGTGTCGCTTGGCACGCTGCTGTTCGAAAAATCCCGGACCAACGGCTTCGTGCTCACCGCCGAAGGCCAGCGTTTGCTGGGTTACGCGGAGTCCATCGAAAGCACGCTGCACATGGCTTGCGAGCAGGTGTCCGGCTCCGGCGTGGCGCTGTCCGGCCATGTGCGCATGGGCTGCACCGAGGGTTTCGGCAGTTTTTTCGTTACGCCGCAGCTCAGCCATTTTGTCGACACCTACCCCGCCATCTCGGTCGACATCCTGCCCCTGCCCCACTTCATCAGCCTGTCCAAGCGTGAAGCCGACATCGTCATCGCCCTGGAACGCCCGGAGCACGGGCCGTATGTGTGCTGCAAGCTGTGCGACTACAAACTGCAGCTCTACGCGACCCAGGATTACCTCGACCAACACCCGCCCATCCAGCGGCCGGCGGATTTGGCTGAGCACCCGTTTATCAGTTATGTGGATGACTTGGCGTTCAGCTCGGAGCTGCTGTACCTGGCGAATGTGGTGCCGGGCGCCAGCGCGAGTTTGCGCAGCACCAGCGTGATCGCGCAGTACGTGGCCGCGCAGCAGGGTCGGTCGATGGCGATATTGCCGTGCTTTCTGGCCGCGCAGGACCCGCGGCTGTTGCCAGTGTTGGGGGAGCAGATTTCGATCACGCGGCAGTTCTGGATGTATTGCCGGGAGGATTTGCGCAAGTTGAAGCGGATTACGTTGTTGTGGGATTACATCCGAGAGGTGACGGAGCAGAACACCGGGTTGTTGATGGGGGAAACGCGGGAGATAAGGTTCGCGGATTAAAGGGCCATCAATGACGATTCGCTTTAATTTGCAGGACGTTTCCTAGAGACTCTCTAGCCCATTGCGCCTTACCGTTTGGGTCACTAGCCTCCCTGGGTCGCTGCACATCAGCGATCGGGTTTAGCGATCCGGGTTTCAGGCGTGACATTGCCCCGATAGCATTAGCTGGCGCTCGCCAGCTTTGAGCGTTTTATGGCGGCTGTGTGCGGGAGACTTCCGAGTCTACCCGGGATGCGCTCTGGCCCGGATCGCTAACCTGCACACAGCTGCCACCCTCTTCATGTTTAGCGATGTGATGTGGCGGCTCTACTTCAGCAGAGAGCAATCGTCATGAGCAAAATCGTCCCCGACCCACCGCTTTCCTCCATCACTACCCTCGGCGTCGTCACCTTCGGCGACTACGGCGAAAACCAAAAACCCCTGTTCCGCGTCAACGCCGGCATGCCGATTGAGCAAGCCCTGGAACACGCCTCCACCCTGCTTTTTTACTCCAAGAAACTCGCGATGGAAGCCGCCATGGATGTGCGCGGCGAGCAATACGCATGGGCCGCGCATTACCTGTGTGAGATGGGCAAGGCCGTGGTGGATGACCTGACGCAGGCGATGACGCCGGGCAGTTAAGCGAACACTGCGGCATAAAGGTGGGAGCAGGCTTGCTCGCGAATGCAGTGGGCCAGCCAATACATCATTGCCTGAACGACCGCCATCGCGGGCAAGCCCACTCCCACATTTTGGACTGTGGCGGATGGGAAATTTTGAGTCAGGCACAAGTCAGTGTGGGAGCTGGCTTGCCTGAGATGGCGGTGGGTCAGTCAGATTATTTGCTGCTGATACACCGCATTCGCGAGCAAGCCCGCTCCCACATTTTTGAACTGTGGCGGATGGGAAATTTTGCGTCAGGCACCAATTAATGTGGGAGCTGGCTTGCCTGCGATGGCGGTGGGTCAGCCAGATTATTTGCTGCTGATACACCGCATTCGCGGGCAAGCCCGCTCCCACAGTTGGGACTGTGGCGGTTGGGAAATTTTGCGTCAGGTACAAATCAGTGTGGGAGCTGGCTTGCCTGCGATGGCGGTGGGTCAGTCAGATTATTTGCTGCTGATACACCGCCATCGCGGGCAAGCCCACTCCTACAGTTGAACTGTGCTGGATTGGGAAATTTTGCGCCAGGCACCAATTAATGTGGGAGCTGGCTTGCCTGCGATGGCGGTGGGTCAGTCAGATTATTTGCTGCTGATACACCGCATTCGCGAGCAAGCCCGCTCCCACAGTTGGGACTGTGTAGGCCGGGAAATTTTGCGTCAGGCACAAATCAGTGTGGGAGCTGGCTTGCCTGCGATGGCGGTGGGTCAGCCAGATTATCTGCGGCTGATACACCGCATTCGCGAGCAAGCCCGCTCCCACAGTTGGGACTGTGTAGGTCGGGAAATTTTGCGTCAGGCGCCAATTGATGTGGGAGCTGGCTTGCCTGCGATGGCGGTGGGTCAGTCAGCTTAATTGCGGCTGATACACCGCTATCGCCGGCAAGCCCGCTCCCACAGTTTGATGGCATTTCAGATTAAGAGGGGTGAACCCGCTCAGTCCGCGATCACCACAATAGACACGCGCCGGTTTTCGGTGCGCCCCGCTACCGTGGTGTTCGGCGCCACCGGCTCGCTGCTGCCCAAACCGCGCAGCTGGATGTTTTCTTCCTTCATGCCCACACCGGTCAGCACGTTGCCCACGCTTTTGGCGCGGCGCAGGGACAGTTGCTGGTTGTAGGTTTCTTTGCCAGAGGCGTCGGTGTGGCCGTCGACGCGTACGCGGTCGATGCCGGCGCCGACCAGGGCTTTGCCGATGCGTTCGACGATGTCGGTGCTGGCTTTGTTGAGGCTTTCAACGTCGCTGCCAAACAGCACTTTGCCCGAGAGGCCAAACGCCCAACCTTCGTCAGTCAGTTCAAAACCCTGCTGTTTGAGGACTGCGATTTGCGCCGGTGTCAGGCCTTTGGGTGGGGCCGTCTGGCAGCCGCCAAGGGCAAGGAATGCCACCAGTAACGTGATAAACATGAAACGCGCGGTCGAGAACAAGGGATCAACTCCTGTCGGTAACGTTTGCGGCGGTGGGCTCCGAATCCGCCGTTTGCTGGCCGCCCTGGGACAAGCGTTTGGCCTGGTACATCGCCGCATCGGCGGCATTGAGCAAGGTGCCGGGAGTGGCGCCATGATCGGGGTAGATGGCAATGCCGATACTGAGGGAGGTCAACACCTCGGTGTTGCCGGGCACCGGGATCGGCGTGTCCATGCTGGCAATGATCTTGTCGGCGATACGCTGAGCATCCTCCGCTTTATGCAGTGGCGCCAGCAGCACCGCGAACTCATCACCGCCCAGGCGCGCCACCAGGTCATCTTCACGCAACTGCGCGCGCACCCGCTCGGCGACGGCCACCAGTACCGCATCGCCGGCGGCGTGGCCGAAGTTGTCATTGATGTCTTTGAAACGGTCGCTGTCGAGAAACAACACGGCGACCCGTTCATTGACCTTGGCGGCGCTGCGCAGCGCGCGGATCAGCCGGCCCTCGAAATACGCGCGGTTGGGCAAGCCGGTCAGGCTGTCGTGGCTGGCCTGGTGAGCGAGGGTTTCGTTTTCACTTTGCAGGTGGCTTTGCCAGGCTTCCATCTCGCCGAGCAGGGCGTTGAAGTCGCTGCCCAGGTTGTCGAGTTCGGCGATCTGCGCCGGTGGCACGCGTCGGTCAAAGTCTCGCTCGCTGCGGGCGGCATGGGCCACCGCGGCCAGGCTTTGCAACGGTTTGGTGATGCCTTGCAGCAGGCGCCGCGCCAAGTACAACGCCACCCAGGCGCTGAGGGCGGTGCAAATCACGATGCCGGCCAGGCCGCTGAGCAGAAAGCGCAGCAGGCTACCGCCGTGGCCGACCACGTGAATGCTGCCCACGGTTTGCCCCTGGTGCAGGATCGGCTGGCTGATGGGCTGTTCGAGCAAGGCATGCGCCAGCGCCAGTTCGACCTCGGACAGCATGCCGGTTTCCGGCCGCTCCCATTGCGCCAGCAGCTTGCCGCTGGCATCGAAGACTTCGGCCTGGGCCACTTCTTCGGTGGAGGCAATCAGGCTGAGTGCTTCAGTGGCGGCGGCGCTGTCGTTGAACACCACCGCCGCTTCCACGGTGTAATTGATCGAGCGCGCGATCAGGTGCAGGTTGTGCTCGGCATACACGCGCAGCGCCAGCACGCCGAGCAGGGTCAAGGACACACTGGCCAGGGTCACGGCCACCAACGCCAGAATCAAATGCCCACGGCCGATGACGGAGCGCAAGGTCGGCCGCGCTTTCGGGGTTCTCATGACGCAGGCGCTCGACGGCGGGACAACTGCAACACGCTGGGGTGAATGCGCACGCCGCTGCGGGCGACGGAGTCCAGGTTGACCTCAAATGACACTTGCTCATCGCCCACTCGCAGGCAGAACAGGCTGCCCACGGTGCATTGGTCGCCGCCTTCGCTGATGCTCAGCACCGGGTGGCCGATCAGTGAGGTAAACAACCGCGAGCGTTCATCGGCGCTGAGTTTGCCGATGTACACGGCGTCGCAGGCACTGACGATATCGGGATGATCGGCGAGCAAACGCTGCACCACCACCGGACGGCCGGTCGCCTGGGTGGTGCCTTTGACCAGATCGTCGGTGTATTGGGTGGGGCCGACGATGCACAAGCGCAGTTGCGCAGGCTCCACCGGCCAGCGTGCATAGCTGAGGATGCCGAGCACAACTTGCGTCACCGCCTGGGCGCGCTGGTCTGCCGGGCCGGGGGCCTGGGCAAATGCTCGCGGGGCGAGCACGCACAGAAGTGCCACCAGTAACATGCGTCTCCAGCTCAAACTGCGCTCTGTGGGCGAGACAGCCACGTTCATGCAGCGATTCTCTTCAGTTTTTTCAGGGTGATGCCGCAACGATAGCACAGCGGCGGAAGGCCCCGCGAAGCCGGGCCTTCGCGAAGTCCGCTATTTTTTCAGAAAATTCAGACGACTGAATCAGAAATATTTAATGACCAATCAGTCAGTTTCTCCAGCCGGTACGTCCAATTCCAGCATCAACCCGCTCAAACGCTTGACCTTGCGCCGCACGGCTTCTTCAAACACGCCGCCACGCGGTTCGATCAGGCTGAACCAGCGCTTGGCGCGGGTGATACCGGTGTAGATCAGTTCTTTGGTCAGCACCGGGTTCAGCGCATCCGGCAGGATCAGCGCGGTGTGGGTAAATTCTGAGCCCTGGGACTTGTGCACGGTCATGGCGTACACGGTTTCCACATCGTTCAGACGGCTGGGCAGTACAAAACGCACACCGCCTTGGCCGTCGTTACGTGGGAAAGCCACGCGCAGCACGTGGGGGCCGCCATCGCTTTCGGGCAGTTTGAGCGCGATGCCGATGTCGCCGTTCATCAGGCCCAGGCCGTAATCGTTTCGGGTCATCAGCACCGGGCGGCCTTCGTACCATTGCTCGTCCCCCTCGATCAGCCGCACTTTGCGCAAGGCCGCGGTGATGCGCAGGTTCAGCCCTTCTACGCCCCACGGGCCTTTGCGCACAGCGCAGAGCAACTGGAAGGCGTCGAAGGCTTGCAACAGTTGCTGCGCCCAGTGCGTCCAGGCGAGGTCTTCGCGCGGGGTGTCGAGGGCCGGGCGCGCGCTTTGCAGCAAGTTGAGGTAATAACGATAGCCCTGGGCGTCGCCGCCCTGCCCGTCCAATATCAGCCGCTCGAGGGCGTGGTCATGCTCGCCCTTGAGGCTGAGGCAGAACAGGTCATCGTGGCTGCGCGCGGCGAGCAGTTGGCGCGCCTCTTCGGCGTTTTGCTGGTTGACCCAGCGTGCCAATTGGCCGATGCCGCTGCCTTCACCAAAACGTCGCGAATAGCGCAGCATCACCACTTGCTGGGCCAGCGGATGGCTGCCGTCGAGGTCTTCTTGCAGGCCGCTGGCATTCAGGTCTTCGCCGCTGACCGCTTGCAGCCATTGGCGCGTGGCGGGGCTGTACCAGCCGGCTTCGGCGTCGCGGCATAAATCGCCCAGTACGGCGCCGGCCTCGACCGAGGCAAGTTGATCCTTGTCGCCCAGCAACACCAAGCGTGCGTGGGGCGGCAAGGCGTCCAGCAGGTTGGCCATCATTTCCAGGTCGATCATCGAGGCTTCGTCCACCACCAGCACATCCAGGGGCAATGGGTTGCCGATGTGATGGCGGAAGTGCCGCGTGCCCGGGCGACTGCCCAGCAAGCGGTGAACGGTGGTGACTTCTGTGGGAATTTTTTCCCGCACGCTGTCGGGCACGGTCAACGACTGCACTTGCTGGCTGATGGATTCGGTAAGGCGTGCGGCAGCTTTGCCGGTGGGCGCAGCCAGGCGGATGCGCAACGGGCTGCCGGCTTCCACGGCCGGCGCCTGCAACAGCGCGAGCAGGCGCACCACGGTGGTGGTCTTGCCGGTGCCGGGGCCGCCGGTGACGATGCTGAAAGCACCGCGCGTGGCCAGGGCACAGGCGAGTTTTTGCCAGTCGATCACGCCGTCGGGCGGCGGTTGGTTGAAGAGGCTGTTGAGGCGTTGCGGCAAATCGGCGGCGACGCTTTCCTGGGTGGCCAGGCGCAGGCGCAAGGCTGTGTCGATGCGCCGTTCGTAGGTCCAGTAGCGGCGCAGGTAAAGGCGTTTGCCGGACAAGACCAACGGGCGGCTCTGCGCGGCTTCGCTGCCATCAACCGCCAGGGCGACCAATTGGCTGGCCGCCAGCGCGTGACACCAGTGGGCACCGTCGAGGCCGTCGAGCAACTGCGACGGCAGCAGCATTGCGCCGGTTTGCAGGTCGCCTTCGGGCGGCAGCGACAGGGCGAAATCCGGCGCCTTGAGGGTTTCGAACAGGTCGAGGCACACATGACCATGGCCCAACTGGTGGCTGGTTAACGCCGCGGCCAGCAACACCAGAGGGTCGGCCTGCGGATCAAGTTCGTGCAGGAAGCCGACAAACGCCTTGTCCAACGCGCGCAGCCAGCCCCGGTCAACCCAGCGTTCGAGCAGTTGCAGCAGGTCGGCGGCGCGGTTGAGCGGCATCAGCGCCTCAAGCGGTAACGGCGACAGGCTCATAGCAGCACTCCTTGTTCCCAGGCGGGCTCAACCTTGGGCGGTATGGGTTTGCCCTGGAACAACGCGTCCAAGCCTTCGATCAATTCACGGGGCGGCCGGGTGAAATACGCGCCTTTGCTCACCGACTCAGTGCCGCGCAGGAACACGTAAAGCGCACCGCCGACGTGGCGGTCGTAGTCATACTCGGGCAGGCGCGCCTTCAGCTGGCGGTGCAGGGCCAGCAGGTAAAGCACGTATTGCAGGTCGTACCGATGCTCGAGGATCGAGTGTTCCATGGCCTCTAAGGTGTAGGCCGAATCGTCAGGGCCGAGCCAATTGGATTTGTAGTCGGCCACGTAGTAGCGGCCGTCGTGTTCGAAGGTCAGGTCGATAAAGCCTTTGAACATGCCGTTGAGCAGCACCGATTCGGCGGCGACGCGGGACACGCCGTTGTGGGTGTACTGGCACACCAGTTTGTCGAGGGCCAGCACGTCGACTTTGTGGCTGGCGAACCAGAACTCCATCTCGATCTGATACTGCTGCAGGCTGCTCAGGGTGACCTGATCGTTATCCACCGGCAGCGGCGTTTGCAGCAGGTGGCCGAGCCAAGCGCTGAGGGTGACGATCCAGCCTTCCCAATTGCGCCGGTTACAGCGCGCGCCCACGGCTTTTTCGATGGCCTCGGGGGTGACGTTGAAACCCTCCTCGCCCGCCCATTCCAACAAGCCATGAAGGAAGGTGCCAGGGTTTGGTCCGCGTGGGAAACGGTGTATGTCGCCACCAGACGCCGCCACTTCACGCGGTGCGTCGGGGTCGAGACGCTCGTCGTCAAACAGCTTCTGGGCTTGTGGGCTTTCCGGAGCTTCGAGGGGCGCGGCGCTCATGCTGTCGCCGATGCGCAATGCGCTGTAAGAGGCGATCCACCAGTTTTCGGCGGCCTTGCGCTTGGGCAGCAACGGCGCGAGCAACGTGGCTGCGTTGCGCGGCGGGTGGAACAGCGTGTCTTGCGCGTCCGGGACATGGGCGTAGTGGATCGCGGCGCAGCCTTGCTGCAAATCCAGCAGCCAGCGCGCCAGGCCGGCCGACTCGCCCAGCGACGCACCGGCGCCGAGCAGATAGCCCAGCGCCGACAGGTGCAGGACCGAGCTGCTGTTATTGCCGCGCTTGAGGTCGGCGATGCCCAGCCAGCATGCGTGCTTGGCGCGCGTGAGCGCGACATAGAACAAACGCAGGTCTTCGGCGAGGCGCTCATCATCGGCCTGAGCAATCAACTCGGCGGTGGGCCGCAGGCTGACGTGCGATTTGCCCTGTTCGTCGTGGTAATGCAGCGGCAGGCGGCTGCCATCCACGGGCTTGGCCGAGCAGATGAACGGCAGGAAGACCAGGTCGTATTCCAGGCCTTTGGATTTATGGATGGTCACTACCTTGACCAATTGCTCATCGCTTTCCAGGCGCAGAATCTGCTCTTCACCGGCCTGCCCCGACAGCGCGAGGTGTTCAGCCAGATGACGGATCAGCGCTTGCTCGCCGTCCAGCTCCGACGCGGCCTGCTGCAACAGTTCGCTGAGGTGCAACAGGTTGGTCAGCACGCGTTCGCCGTCGCTGCGCGCGATCAAGGTTTGCGGCAGTTTGAAATCATGCAGCATGCGCCGCAGCATTGGCAGCACGCCCTGGGTGCGCCAGATCGCGCGGTAGCCACGGAACTGCATCACGCGGGTTTCCCACGCCAGTTCGTCCTGATTCAGACGCTCCAGTTCCGGCAGTGACAGGTTCAAGGTGACGCAGGCCAGCGCGGCACGCAGCGGGCGCTCAACGTCGGGCTCTGCGCAGGCCTTGAGCCAGGCGAGCAGGTCGTGGGCTTCCTGGGCGGCGAAGACCGAGTCTTTGTCAGACAGGTACACGCTGCGCACGCCCCGAGCGGCCAATTCGGCGCGCACGGCTTGGGCTTCCTTGCCGTCACGTACCAGGATGGCGATGTCTGACGGAAGTACGCCGCTGAAGCTGGAGTCCGCCTGTAGGAAACCGGCGGTACCTTGCTGCCCGCCATTGAGCAACGCGACGATTTGCGTGGCGCAGGCAGCCGCCAGTTGCTGGCGATACACCGCGTTGGAAATCGGCTGATCGGTGGGCAGGTGCCAGAGGTTCAGTGCCGGCAACGTGCGGCCATCGACTTGCAGTTGCTCCCTGCGGCCCTGGGACAGCACCGAGTGGAATGGCACCGGGTTGTCGCCATTCGGCTCGCGAAACAGGAAAGCCCCACGGCCGCTTTCGGCGCGCTGGAACACGTGGTTCACCGCCTCGACCATTGCGTGGCTGGAGCGGAAGTTGGTGCCCAAGGTGTGGTGGCGGCCGGTGGTGGACTGACGGGCGCGCAGGTAGGTGTAGATGTCGGCGCCACGAAAGGCATAGATCGCCTGCTTGGGGTCGCCGATCAGGAACAGGCCGCTGTCGAGGTGGTTTTCTTCGATGCGGTAAATGCTGTCGAAGATGCTGTATTGCACCGGGTCGGTGTCCTGGAATTCGTCGATCAAGGCGACCGGGAATTGCTCGCGGATCACACTGGCGAGGCGCTCGCCGCCGTCGGCTTGGAGGGCGGCGTTGAGGCGGATCAGCATGTCGTCGAAGCCCATTTCGGCGCGACGGCGTTTTTCTTCTTCGAAGCGTTTACCCACCCAGCCGGCGGCGTGTTGCAACACGGCGGCGTCGGGAGTGGGCAAGGCGTCGAGGCTGGCTTTGAGGCTGGCCATGGCGTCGATGCCAGGGTGGCTCGGCGGCTCGCCCTTCCAGGCTTCGGCCATACCGTCGGGCGTCAGCCGCGTGAAGCCGGTGCCGATGTCCAGTTGTTCGAGGGTTTCGTCAGCCGCCCAGGCACTGATTTTTTCAAACCAGGGCTCGAAGTAACGCGCCTGCATCTTGCGGCCGTCGACGGCTTTCGCGGCCACGGCTTGCAGGCAGATATCACGCAGTTCGGCCGCCCATTGCTGCCACGGCGCCTTGAGGCTTACCAAGGCTTCGCGGCGCTCTTGCAGGCAAGCGTTGATCAGTTCGGCGGGCTCACGGCTTTCGCCAGTGGGCCGTTCGCTGCCGAACAGCGCACGCACGCGGGGCATCAGGGCGGCGGGGCCGCTCCAGTTTTTGCGCACCCAGTTAAGTGCGTCGTCGCGCATCGGGTAGCAAAACAGCCGCCAGTAGTCACGCAGCACTTCGCCGAGCAGGTCGCTGTGGTCGGTTTCCAGGGTTTGGGTGAACAGGCTGCCGCTGTCGAACGCGTGCTCGCGCAGCATGCGCTGGCACCAACTGTGGATGGTCGAGACGGCGGCCTCGTCCATCCATTGCGCGGCGATGTCCAGGCGATTGGCGCAGGCGGGCCATTGTTCGGGAAGGTATTGGTCGCGCAGGTCGGCGATCAATGCATCCGGCTGCTCGATTTCGGCGCGCAAGAACCGTGCGGCTTCAGCCAGGCGAATGCGGATGCGTTCGCGCAGCTCTTTGGTGGCGGCATCGGTGAAGGTCACCACCAGAATTTGCGGCGGCAGTAACTCGCGGCCAAAGCCGGCTTCGTCACCGCCGTGGCCAAGCACCAGGCGCAGGTACAGCGCGGAAATGGTGAAGGTCTTGCCGGTGCCGGCGCTGGCTTCAATCAGCTGGCTGCCTTTTAACGGGAAGGCCAGGGCTAAAGGTTGACCCATCATGCGCTGGCCTCCTCACTGCTGAGCGATCGCCAGGTTGCGTTGAGCAATGGGCGATACAGGGTTTCGGCCCAGCCTTCGAACGCTTCGCTGGCGATGAGCGTGACGAAGTCGGGGAATTGGCGGGTGAGTGCAGGGGTTTCGCGGCGCTCACCGTCGGTGGTCAGGCCGTCGCCTTCATAGGCTTTGCTTGCGGCGGCCAGGGCTTTGGCGGGATCGGTTTGGCCGAGCCAGGCGAAGGCGGTTTTGACGGCTACCGGGAGCGGTTTGCGCATGCCGGTGTGCCAGGCCAGCAGCAGGTTGCCAAGGATTTCCCGGGCATTGGATTGATCCAGCGGGGCGAGTAACAAGGTGTCATCACTTGCCACCAAACCGGTGCTGAGTGGCAGCCCGCAGGCGCACGCCACCACGTGATTGACCCATGGGCGAATCAGACGGTGCCACTTACGCGTCTTGATCGAACCGATGCTGTTGGGGATGGTGGTCACGCTGAGCAAGCCGCCATCACTGCGTCGGTGCAGGCCGCTGATCCAGCCTTCCAACTGGATGCCATGATGCTCAAAACTGATCGGCTCGGCGGTGGTTTGTGGCGTGGGCCAAAGTGCCAATAAGTGTTGGTAGCGTTGCAGCAAATCGGGCAACGGCTCGATCAGTTCGTTACGCAGGCACTCGCCGAAACCCACCATGGGCAGCAGGCCGCTGCCCTGCAGGCGCAGGGCCTGGGCGTTGAGTGCTTGATCCACGTGATCGGGCTGGGTCAGTGCAGCGTTCAGCAGGCTGTCGCTGAGGCTGTAGCGTTGCAGCGCGTCGAGCACGAAGGGTTCTTCATCGGCGAGCGGCACTTCGGCGGCCTCGAAGAACACTTTCAGACGTTGGCTGAAGAAATGTTTGACCGGGTTGCGCAGGAAATCCTGCAACTGGCCGAGGCTCAGGGGTTCTTCTTGTTGGTGCTCTGCCAGTTCGTGTTCTTTAACTGGAACGTCGGCGGCCTCGTGAAGCAACTGCCACTCGCGGGCGTAGCTGAAGAGCGCGTCGCCTTTATGGAAATAGCGCGCACTGAAGGGTTGGAGCGGGTGCTCCTGGGTCATTGCTTCCAGCAGTTCTTGCTGGTGTGCGTTATGCCAGCCGCTGGCGATATGGTCACGCAGTTGGCCGATCAGTACCGAGGCCGGCCGGTCGCTGTTGTCGCGGATGCTGCGGCCGACCCAACTGATGTAGAGCTGGTCGCGGGCGGACAGCAGGGCTTCGAGCAGCAGGTAGCGATCGTCCTCGCGGCGTGAACGGTCGCCGGGGCGGTAGTCGCTGCCCATCAGGTCGAAGTCCAACGGCGGTTGCGCGCGCGGGTAGTCGCCGTCGTTCATGCCGAGCAGGCAGACGAGTTTGAACGGGATGGCGCGCATGGGCATCAGGGTGCAAAAATTGACAGCTCCAGCGAGGAAGCGCTGGGACAGGCGACCCTGGTCCAGGCCGGCCAACCAGGCCTCGCGGACTACGGTGAGGGGTAACTCGTCCTCCAGGCCGACGGACTCACAGGTTTCCAGCCAGTCTTCTCTCAGTTGTTCGAGTTGGCCTAAGAGGTAGTCGTCGTGTTCGCTGCTGGGCAGGAAGAAGAGTTGCATCAGGCGTTGCAGGCGTTCAACCCACTCGCGGGGCGCTGCCGGTTGGGACAAGGCCTGATGGGCGTCGTTTAACGCATCGAGCAAGGAGACCAACGGGCCGATCAGGGCCGCGTCGAGGCCGCCGATTTCATCGTAGGGTTCGATGCCGTCGCAGGCGACACCGGTGCCAACGGCGTAACCCAACAGCATGCGGCGCAAGCCGAATCGCCAGCTGTTTTGTTCCAGCTCATGCGGCAGGCCGAGGCCGGCGCGTTGCTCGGCGTTGAGGCCCCAACGGATGCCGGCCCCTTCGATCCAGCGGTGCAGCGTCGGCAGGTCGCGCTCCTTGATGGCAAAACGTTCACGCAAGGCGGGAACGTCGAGCAGGTCGAGGATTTCGCTGACGGGGAAGCGGCTGTCCGGGAGTTTGAGCAGGTGTTCGACGGCGATCAGCAGAGGGTCGCGGCCACGTTGGCCTTGGTCGGTAAGAGTGAACGGAATGAAGCGTGGGTCGCTTCGCTCAAGTTGGCCAAACACGGCGCGAATGTGCGGCGCGTAGCTGTCAACGTCAGGGACCATGACGATAATGTCGCGCGGGCGCAGCGTCGGGTCGGCACTGAAACGTTGGAGCAATTGATCGTGGAGAATTTCCACTTCGCGTTGTGCGCTGTGGGCGATGTGGAAGCGGATGGAGCTGTCGTTATCTAGATCGACGGCCGGCCACAGCTCGCGCGTTTCGTTGAGTGGGCGCAGTTCGAGGATGTCGTCCTGCAGTTGGTTGAGCAGCGTGGTGGGTTCGCTGTCGCTGAACAGGTCGATGCGACCATCACGGAAGGCGGCGCGGTAGCTGTTGGGGTCGTCGTAACTGTCCAGCAGGCTGATGTAGTCACGGCCCTGTTTGCCCCAAGCGGCCAGCAGCGGGTGGGCGTGCTGGTGCAGGGTTTGTGGATCGATGGTGACCGGCATGCCGGCTTTGCGCGCTTGGCGTTTGTATTCATTACGCAGCAGGTCCTTGTCGGCAACGATGTCGGACCAGTGATGACGGCAAGGGTTGTGCACGCAGAGCAGGACTTGGCTGAACCTCGCTAAGCCGGCGAGCGCCTCAAGGGCTTGCGCAGGCAGTGAGGAAATGCCGAAAACGATCACTCGGGATGGTAAGCCTGCGGGCGCCTGTTCAAGGGTATTGATGCGTTCAATAAAGCGCTGGTGCACACCGGCGCGGCTTTCGGCCATGCCTTCTTCACCGACATCGACCAGCAATGCACGCCACAATTCGGCCTGCCAGCAGTTTGCGGGATTAAGGGGCTTGGATTCGCCTCGCCCGTTGCGCAATTGGTGGCGGCCAGCAGCCCAGTCTTCCAGCCAGTCGGCACGGTAGACCTGGTATTGGTCGAACAGGTCGGCCAGGCGTTCAGCCAGTTGATAGCGTTTGCGCAGGTCGGTGTCGTGGGTAAGGAAGCGCTGCAGCGGCTCGAAGTGCGGTTGATCGATGAGTTCAGGGAGCAGGCGCATCAGGCGCCACGTCAGAGGCGCTTTATCGAGCAGGGACTTGGGCGGGATTTCGTCACGGCCCAGGACCATGCGATAGAGCTGCCACATGAAGCTGCCGGGCAGTTGCACGTCGATTGCCGCAGCGATGCCGCAGCCACCCATGTCGTCGTCTTCCGGGTCTTCGGCCAGGGCTAACTTGAGCCATTGGGCGATGCCGTTGCTTTGTACCAGGGCGATTTCGTTTTCCAAGGGCGCGAGCGGATAGCGGCGCATCCAGCTGACTACCAGGCTGCGCAACTCATCCAGGCGGTTGCCGTGAACCACCATGAATCCAGCGCTGAGGGACGTCGCATCCGGCATAACGGCTTCCTTGGGAAAAGCAAAATCGAGGCAGCGACTTTAGCATTGAAGGCGGCCGCAGGCTGCAAGTGAGGCAGGCCGACTGAACGGGGGTGACTGGAATGTTTTCGACCGCCCAAAACAAAA
>NZ_JAKNQP010000015.1:0-108888 GCF_022662455.1 Pseudomonas sp. TREG-RG-20F-10-E-6-01
AAACGGAGGATTGAATTTCTACGCGTACGCGCTCAACCCGTTCGGTTGGAACGACCCACTAGGGTTGTCCTGCCGCCTGAACTCAGTGGGTAGAACACCAGGTAAAGGCAGCCGCACAGGAAAAGCCGTAATTGCTAGGATGAGAGCTGAAGGCAAAATAATTGGCTCCGGAAAAAACATGCGGCTCCAGGGTACTGATAAAAAATGGTATTCGATCAAAGACGCGGATATGGCTCATAAAACCGACGCCGTTAAGTATTGGAACAGCAAAGGCGGTTATCACGGAGCTAAAACAAAAGAAGTACGGGGTTGGATGCGTGACCCTGATAACTACGAGCTGGAATATTATTCCCACAACCGATCCAAAGGCGCGCTGCTGACTGACAGGTACAAAGACCCCGGTGACTTTATCGGCCCCGCAGAAAAGCCTAAATATTATTAAGGATTATTGTATGAAAGATTTGGCGGACGAGAATCCAACACTGGCAGATGAGATCATGGCCACTATGGCGGCAGGCAACGATCTCGATGAACAAAACCGTAAAACTGAAGCGCACACCCTATACCAAAAGGCATGGAGTTTACTGCCGGAACCAAAGCTTGAGTGGACCCCCTTATCGTCTTGGGTCACTGGCTCCCTCTTCAACCTTCACTTCGAAAATGGCGAGTTCAACGCAGCCGAGCCATGGGCTCAAAAGACTCTTGAGGGCCGAGAGTCGGATATAGATACTGGTCCATTAATTAATGTGGGGATGGTATCTCTCGCACTGGGAAGAAGTGCCGAGGCGTATAAATACTTTGATGAAGCTTATAAATTCGGTAAGGCACGCGCCTTTCAAGAAAGACCAAAGAAATATTTGAATTTCTATCTGGATGAAAAGAAAAAGAAGCATTGATTGCTCGCCCCCACAAAAAATGGGCACCCAACCCAGTCGGCGTGCCCATTTTTTTCCAACCCGCCTCCCTTCAGACGGTCCCGCGATTACGGGTTGACGCTGTCTTTGAGCGACTTGCCCGGCTTGAACGCAACGGTGTTGCTCGCCTTGATTTTCACTGGCTCACCGGTTTGCGGATTTTTGCCGGTGCGGGCGCCGCGGTGGCGTTGCAGGAAGGTGCCGAAGCCAACCAGGGTGACGCTGTCCTTGCGATGCAGGGCGCCGGTGATTTCTTCGAGAACGGCGTTGAGTACGCGGTTGGCCTGTTCTTTGGTGAGATCCGCTTTTTCAGCGATGGCGGCTGCGAGTTCTGGTTTACGCATAAGTGAAGCCTCTTTGACGGTTTTTTGTTGTTATGTCCGTGCTGCTCTCTTGTGGAGCAGCGCCCAAGGCGCCGCAGGCTCTACTCTGCGGCAGACGGGAGTGAGGATGGCATGCCCTCGCACGCTCCGCCAGTCTCGCAGCGACCTTTATAGAGGTAAGAACGTGCTGATTCCGACAGAACGACCGGTATTTACGCCAGTAACGGCGGAAGTTCTTTGTTCAGGGCCAGTTTTTCCATCACGGCGCTGCCGGTCAGCGCGTAGCCGAGCAGGCGGCCGCTGGCGTCGCGGCACAAGGCCTTGATGTCGGCGCCCTGCCCTTCGACGCTCCACACGCCTTCGGTGCCGCGTGGCGGTGGGGAAACCACCAGCGGGCAGATCGGGGTTTTCACGGTGATCGGCATCGGCCCGTAGCTCACGGCCGTGGCGTTGCCGGCCAGGGTCTGGGCCA
The DNA here is from genome assembly GCF_022662455.1 of Pseudomonas sp. TREG-RG-20F-10-E-6-01. Lineage (NCBI taxonomy): Bacteria > Pseudomonadati > Pseudomonadota > Gammaproteobacteria > Pseudomonadales > Pseudomonadaceae > Pseudomonas > Pseudomonas sp. TREG-RG-20F-10-E-6-01. The sequence goes on from NZ_JAKNQP010000015.1 coordinate 1,710, forward strand.
GGGCGCGGGCGCAGCTCATCAGCGGCATCACATAGAGCAGGTTCAGACCATCGACCTCGGCGCAGTCGCCCAGCGCGTAGATGTTGGCGTGGGAAGTCTTGAGGTGGCGGTCGACCATGATTCCACGGTTGATCTGCAGGCCTGCGGCGGCGGCGAGGTCCACGCGCGGGCGCAGGCCGATGGCCGAAACCACCAGGTCGCAGTGAATCACTTCACCGTCGGACAGGTGCGCTTCCAGGCCATCAGCCGTGCGCTGCAGGCGATTGAGCACCGGGCCCAGGTGGAAACGCGCGCCGAGGCCTTCCAGCCCGGCTTGCACGGCGGCGGCTGCCGCCGGGTGCAGCAGGGTCGGCATGACCTGCTCGCACGGCGCCACCAGGTCGATTTCGTAGCCGCCGAGAATCAGGTCGTTGGCGAACTCACAGCCAATCAGGCCGGCGCCCAGCAGCAGCACGCGGCGTTTGCCGGCGGCGGCGGCGCGAAAGCGCGCGTAATCTTCGAGGTCGTTGATGGGGAAAATCAGCTCAGCCGCGTCGCCTTCAACCGGGACACGCACGGTTTCTGCGCCCCAGGCCAGGATCAGGTCGCGGTAGATCACCGCTTCCTCGCCGATCCACAGGCGTTTGTGGCCCGGGTCGATGCCGCTGATGCGGGTGTGGGTGCGCACTTCGGCCTTGAGTTGCTCGGCCATGGCGCCCGGTTCGGCCATGCTCAGGCCGTCGGCTTCCTTGTTCTTGCCAAAGCCGGTGGAGAGCATGGGCTTGGAGTAGGAGCGCCCGTCATCTGCGGTGATCAGCAGCAACGGGGTCTCGCTGTCGAGCTTGCGAAACTCCCGGGCCACGTTGTAACCGGCCAATCCTGTGCCGATGATCACGACAGGTGCGTTCATTCCTTTCTCCTTGAAGTACGTTTCAAAAATCGATGATTAACCGATTTCGATCATTTCGAAATCCATTTTGCCCACGCCGCAGTCCGGGCACAGCCAGTCTTCCGGAACGTCCTGCCACAGGGTGCCCGGTGCGATACCGTCATCCGGCCAGCCGTCTTTTTCGTCATAAATCAGGCCGCAGACTACACATTGCCACTTCTTCATTACTTGCTTCCTCAGGGTCCAGGCATCTTGGCCGACGGTCGATAGACCAACGTTGCCGTGCGGCTCAGGGCGTTTTGTACTGATCGGAGCCGGCAGATGCAAGCATGTTCGGCGCAAACGGCCGGTTCAGCCCGGCAAAAGCTCAGGATGCCATGGTAAGCTCGCCGCCTCTTTTGCTGCCAATACTGACTCACCGTGCCGCACTCAATCGCCCCTCCCGATGCTTGCCAATGGCTGACCCAGAGCCTCCTGAGCCCACTGCCCGCGCCCTTGACCCTTGACTGGCTGTTCGACGAAGGCTCGCTGACGCGGCGGCTGACGGGGCTGTCCGACGATGGCTTCAGCGTGACGCCGCTGTTCGAAGGCTGGCAGCCGTTGCGCGACGATGAATGCGCGGCGCTGAGCCTGGCCCCGGCCACTGTCGGTTGGGTGCGCGAGGTGTATCTGCGCGGCCATGGTCAGCCGTGGGTGTTCGCGCGCAGCGTGGCGGCGCGCAGTGCCTTGCAAGGCGACGGGTTGCACATGGACGAACTGGGCAGCCGTTCGCTGGGCGAGTTGCTGTTTTGCGACCACGCCTTCACCCGCCAGGCCATCGAGGTGTGCCACTACCCACGGCAATGGCTGCCGACCGCGGACCAGGCCGACGGGTTGTGGGGACGCCGCTCGCGCTTTGATCGCGGGTCGCTGAGCGTGCTGGTGGCGGAAATTTTCCTGCCACGCTTCTGGCAGGCGTTGCATGACCGTGCGGAGAACTGCTGATGTATCAACGTCTGCTCAAGTCCCTGAACCACCTGAACCCCAGGGCCTGGGATTTCATTCAATTGACCCGCATGGACAAGCCCATCGGCATCTACCTGCTGTTGTGGCCGACGCTGTGGGCACTGTGGATTGCCGGCAAGGGCTCGCCGTCCTTGCTCAATATCGTGATTTTCGTGCTCGGCGTGGTGCTGACCCGCGCCGGCGGCTGTGTGATCAATGACTGGGCCGACCGCAAGGTCGACGGTCACGTGAAACGCACCGAACAACGCCCACTGGTGAGCGGCAAGATCAGTTCCAAAGAGGCGCTGGTGTTTTTTGCGGTGCTGATGGGCATCAGCTTCCTGTTGGTGGTGCTGACCAACGCCACCACCATCCTGCTGTCACTCGGCGGCCTGGCGTTGGCGGCGAGCTACCCGTTCATGAAGCGTTATACCTACTACCCGCAGGTGGTATTGGGCGCGGCATTTTCGTGGGGCATGCCGATGGCGTTCACCGCTGAGACCGGTCACCTGCCTGCCACAGCGTGGCTGCTGTACATCGCCAACCTGTTGTGGACGGTGGGCTATGACACGTATTACGCGATGACCGACCGCGACGACGACTTGAAGATCGGCGTGAAATCCACTGCCATTCTGTTCGGCGATGCCGACCGCGTGATCATCCTCACCTTGCAAGGCCTGTCGCTGGTCTGCCTGGTGCTGGCGGGTATGCGGTTCGAGCTGGGCGGCTGGTTCCACCTGGGGTTGCTGACGGCGGCAGGCTGCTTTGCCTGGGAGTTCTGGTACACCCGCGACAGGGACCGCATGAAATGCTTCAAGGCGTTTTTGCACAACCACTGGGCCGGGTTGGCGATTTTTGTCGGGATTGTGGCGGACTACGCGTTCCGTTGACCCTGTGACAAGCGGGCTTGCTGTGGCGAACGGGCTTGTCGTGGCGAGCGGGCTTGCGCCGCGTTGGGGCGCGCAGCGGCCCCTCTCAGGGCCACTGTGTTTCGTCAGAAAGACCGAGGCGTCAGGTTTTGGGGCTGCTTCGCAGCCCAACGCGGGGCAAGCCCGCTCGCCACAACAAGCCCTCAAACCATAACAAGCCTGTTAGCCCTAACAGGCCTGCTCGCCACAATTAGCTCACTGGCCGCTAAGCGATCAGGGCTTGGCGACCTTCCAGGCACCGTCCATTTTGCCTTCACCGGTCATGTCACCGGCCTTTTTGTCCATCACGAAGGTGTAAAGCGGCTTGCCGCTGTAGGCCCACTGGCTTTTTTGGTCATCACGGGTGATCACGGTCCACTGGCCCATTGGCTTGTCGGTGGATTCGGCCATCAACGGCGGCCAGTTGGTGGCGCACTTGTCGTTGCACATGGACTTGCCATCGGCGTCTTTGGCAAAGGTGTAGAGCGTCATGCCCTTGTGGTCCACCAACATGCCGTCTTTGGTCATCGCAGGGTCTGCCGCGAATGCCAGTGTCGGCAGCGTCAACGCGGCCGTTACCAGCAGGGCTTTCCAAGAAAAAGTAGTTTGAGTCATCGGAACCTTCCTTTTGTGGTTGTCAGGATTCGGACCCAAAGGGTAGTCCAGAGTGCCGAGAATTGCCCAAGCGACTAAATTACTGTCACACGACTGCAATAATTCCGTTATCTAATGCGGCGCAAGACAGTTAAATGACAAGAGGATTTAGGCATGGTTGGCAGGAGCATTCTGATCGTTGACGACGAAGCGCCCATTCGCGAGATGATCGCCGTTGCGTTGGAAATGGCCGGCTATGACTGCCTGGAGGCGGAGAACTCCCAGCAGGCCCATGCCATTATCGTCGACCGCAAGCCGGACCTGATCCTGCTGGACTGGATGCTGCCCGGCACCTCCGGCATCGAGCTGGCCCGCCGCCTCAAGCGTGACGAGCTGACCGGGGACATCCCGATCATCATGCTCACCGCCAAAGGCGAAGAGGACAACAAGATCCAGGGCCTGGAAGTCGGCGCCGATGACTACATCACCAAGCCGTTTTCGCCACGCGAGCTGGTTGCCCGCCTGAAGGCCGTGCTGCGCCGTGCTGGCCCTACCGATGGCGAAGCGCCGATCGAAGTCGACGGCCTGATTCTGGACCCGATCAGCCACCGCGTGACCATCGATGGCAAGCCAGCCGAGATGGGCCCGACCGAATACCGTCTGCTGCAATTTTTCATGACCCACCAGGAACGCGCCTACACCCGTGGCCAACTGCTGGACCAGGTGTGGGGCGGCAACGTGTACGTGGAAGAGCGCACCGTCGACGTGCATATCCGCCGCCTGCGCAAAGCCTTGGGCGACGCTTACGAGAATCTGGTACAAACCGTGCGCGGCACCGGCTACCGCTTTTCCACCAAAGGCTGAGCCAGCCCTTCCCTTTCCTTTCCTTAACAGCTGACAAGGACGCATGTTTAAGTGAACCAGAACTGGCATGGCACCCTGATCCGCCACATGCTGTTATTGATCACCGGCTGCCTGGTGGTCGGCCTGGTCAGCGGCCAATACGGCTGGAGCCTGGCCGTCGGCATCGGTCTGTACCTGGGCTGGACCCTCAAACAGCTGCTGCGCCTGCATGAATGGCTGCGCCAGCACAAACCCGACGAAGCACCACCCGACGGCTACGGCCTGTGGGGCGAGGTGTTCGACAGCATCTACCACTTGCAACGTCGCGACCAACGCGTTCGCGGGCGCCTGCAGGCGGTGATCGACCGGGTGCAGGAGTCCACCGCCGCGCTCAAGGACGCGGTGATCATGCTCGACAGCGATGGCAACCTGGAATGGTGGAACCGCGCCGCCGAAACCCTGCTGGGCCTCAAGACGCCCCAGGACAGCGGCCAGCCGGTGACCAACCTGGTGCGTCACCCGCGCTTCAAGGAGTACTTCGAGCAGGACAATTACGAAGAAGCCCTGGAAATCCCCTCGCCCACCAATGACCGCGTGCGCATCCAGCTGTACCTCACGCGCTACGGCAACAACGAGCACCTGATGCTGGTGCGCGATGTGACCCGCATCCACCAGCTGGAACAGATGCGCAAAGACTTCGTTGCCAACGTCTCCCACGAGCTGCGCACGCCATTGACGGTGATCTGCGGCTACCTGGAGACGCTGCTGGACAACGTCGACGAGATCAACCCGCGCTGGAGCCGCGCCCTGCAGCAAATGCAGCAGCAAGGCTCGCGCATGCAGACGCTGCTCAACGACCTGCTGTTGCTGGCCAAGCTTGAGGCCACCGATTACCCGTCGGACAACCATCCCGTCGCCGTGCAGAGCCTGTTGCAGACCATCAAGAATGACGCCCAGGCGCTTTCCGGCGAGCGCGGGCAGCAGATCACCCTGGAGGCCGACCCGTTGGTGCTGCTCAAAGGCAGCGAGGGCGAATTGCGCAGCGCGTTTTCCAACCTGGTGTTCAACGCCGTGAAGTACACCCAGGACAAGGGCAATATCCGCATTCGCTGGTGGGCCGATGACCACGGCGCACACCTGAGCGTGCAGGACTCCGGCATCGGCATCGACGCCAAACACTTGCCGCGCCTGACCGAGCGTTTCTACCGTGTGGACTCCAGCCGTAACTCCAACACCGGCGGCACCGGACTGGGCCTGGCCATCGTCAAGCATGTGCTGTTGCGCCATCGCGCACGGTTGGAAATCAGCAGCGTGCTGGGGCATGGCAGCACATTTACCTGCCACTTTCCGCCGACGCAGGTGACCCGTTCGCGGCTGGTCGGGAATGATGAATAACCTGAGAACGATGCCGAGCTAAGTGTGGGAGCTGGCTTGCCTGCGATGGCGGTGGGTCAGCTGAACATACCCCCAACTGACAGTCCGCTATCGCAGGCAAGCCAGCTCCCACATTGGATTTGGATCGTTTCTGCAGGCCCCGCCCGGCAGCGGGCACTAGGCAAGCGCCCCGTCAGCCGCTACATTGGCCGACTTGCGCCTGCCTTTCAGGCACTTCTGTCACTCCTTATTGAACACACGGAACCTGCAAAACCCCATCATGGACCCTTCCCCTGGCATCACCCTCGCTACACTCTTCGCCGACTTCGGCATGATTCTTTTTGCACTGATCCTGGTACTGCTCAACGGTTTCTTCGTTGCGGCGGAATTCGCCATGGTCAAACTGCGCGCCACCCGGGTCGAGGCCATCGCCCACAAGAACGGCTGGCGCGGGCAGATCCTGCGCACCGTGCACAGCCAGCTCGACGCCTACCTGTCGGCCTGCCAGTTGGGTATCACCCTCGCCTCCCTGGGCCTGGGCTGGGTCGGTGAGCCGGCTTTTGCGCATATCCTCGAGCCGTTGCTGGGCGCGGTGGGCGTAGAGTCGCCGGAAGTGATCAAGGGCGTGTCGTTCTTTGCCGCCTTCTTTGTGATCTCCTACCTGCACATCGTGGTGGGTGAATTGGCCCCTAAATCCTGGGCCATCCGCAAACCCGAGTTGCTGTCGCTGTGGACCGCAGTGCCGTTGTATCTGTTCTACTGGGCGATGTACCCGGCGATTTACCTGCTCAACGCCAGCGCAAACGCGATTTTGCGTATTGCCGGCCAAGGCGAGCCTGGCCCGCACCATGAGCACCATTACAGCCGTGAAGAACTCAAGCTGATCCTGCACTCCAGCCGTGGCCAGGACCCGAGCGACCAAGGCATGCGTGTACTCGCCTCCGCCGTGGAAATGGGCGAACTGGAAGTGGTGGACTGGGCCAACTCTCGCGAAGACCTGGTCACCCTGGACTTCAACGCCCCGCTCAAGGAAATCCTCGCGCTGTTCCGCCGCCACAAATTCAGCCGCTACCCGGTGTATGACGCGGTGCGCAATGAGTTTGTCGGCCTGCTGCACATCAAGGATTTGCTGCTGGAACTGGCGGCACTGGACCACATTCCCGAGTCGTTCAACCTGGCCGAGCTGACCCGCCCGCTGGAGCGCGTATCGCGCCATATGCCGTTGTCGCAGTTGCTGGAGCAGTTCCGCAAAGGCGGCGCGCACTTTGCTCTGGTAGAGGAAGCCGACGGCAAGATCATCGGCTACCTGACCATGGAAGACGTGCTGGAAGTGCTGGTCGGCGATATCCAGGACGAACACCGCAAGGCCGAGCGCGGCATCCTCGCCTACCAGCCGGGCAAACTGCTGGTGCGTGGCGACACGCCGCTGTTCAAGGTAGAACGCCTGCTGGGCGTCGACCTGGACCACATCGAAGCCGAAACCCTCGCCGGGCTGATCTACGACACCCTCAAGCGCGTGCCGGAAGAGGAAGAAGTGCTGGAGGTTGAAGGCTTGCGAATCATCATCAAGAAGATGAAAGGGCCGAAGATCGTGCTGGCCAAGGTGCTGTTGCTGGATTGATCAGATAGAGCGCGGGGGGTGAGCAACTCGCCCCCGCGTCGATGATCAGGCCGGCAGCGGGGAGAAGCAGATATCGACTTCCAACTGCGCTGCGGCAGACAAATTGACCAACGCGTCCAGCGAGAACTTGTCGATCTTGCCATTGAGGACGTCATTGAGCCGAGGCTGGCTGATATTGAGCCGCTCAGCGGCCGCTTTCTGAGAGAGCTCCCAACTGCGGATGGTGTTGCACAACGCCAGCAGCAACTTTGAGCGCAGGCGCATATTGGCGGCTTGCTGGGGAGTGTCCTCCAGAGCATCCCAGACGTTGCTGAAGCGTTCGGTGTGAATTTTTGGGTCTGTCATAGGCTTAACCTAACTCCTGCAATCTGGCACGCGCCAGTTCGATATCGCACCCTTCGGTTTTCTGGGTGGTTTTGCGCAGCGCGTGCAACACATAGACAGCCTCTGGGCGATTGACCACATAGAACACTCGAAACGCGCCTGATTGCTCAGTGATCCGAATCTCACTGACGCCCCGTCCGATAGTTCTCATGGGCTTGCAATCAAAAGGCTGTTCGCCCTGTTGCAGAAGATCCAACTGAAAACCGGCTGCCCTTCGGGCGTCGAGAGGAAATTCCTTGAGGTCCTTGAGTGAGCTTCCTAGAAACACCACATCCTTGTGCCTGCGCATTGGCTTCTCCTTTGCTGGAAAGAAAAAGCGTAATAGACGATTCAGGCCATGGCGGTGGAGCTTTGTTTCAAGGCATAGCAAAAGCTCGATAACACTGATGCGTTATCGAGAGCCTATATCGAAACAGATATAAATCAAGCCAAGCACGGGGAATCAGACGGTCGGTTGATTCCCGTTATGCAGGCAATCACGCACCCGGCACAAAGTGCTTCTGCGCCGTGCCGCGTGCGATCAGGCGGGAAATATAGTCGAGTTTCTGCGCGTCCTGGTCGATAAACCGGAAGGTCAGTTGCAGCCAGTCGCTGTCGGGCTTGGGCTCGTAGGCGACGACGGCGTGCAGGTAGCCGTTGAGGCGTGCCACTTCGGCGTTGTCGCCTTGCTCAAGGTCGAGCACCGCGCTTTCCAGTACCTGCGGCAGGACTTCACCGCGACGCACCACCAGCAGCGCTTCCTTGATGCTCAGCGCCTTGATCACGCATTGCTGGGTGCCGCTGGAAAGGCGCAGCTGGCCCTGGCCACGGCCGCCGGCCGGCGCTGCCCCTGGCGTTTGCACCGGCGGGCTGTTGAGCAGGCCTTTGCTTGGCGCAGCCACCGGCGCCGGTTTGACGGCTTCAGGCTTGCCGCCGGTCAGGGCACTCAGGGAGTCGTTGCCGAAGGCCGAATTCATTTTGGTCGGCGCACTGGCGATCAGCGCGTCGAGGCGGCCGATCTTGTGCAGGGCCTGCTTGACCTTGTTCAGCAATTGCTCGTTGGTGAACGGCTTGCTGACGTAGCCGGAGACGCCGGCCTGAATGGCCTGCACCACATTTTCCTTGTCGCCACGGCTGGTCACCATCACAAACGGCATGGCTTTGAGATGGGCCTGCTCGCGGCACCAGGTCAGCAACTCCAGGCCCGACATCTCGGGCATTTCCCAGTCGCACAGCACCAGGTCGAAGGTCTCGCGCATCAGGATGGATTGCGCCTTTTTGCCGTTCACCGCATCTTCGATCTTGATCCCCGGAAAGTAGTTGCGCAGGCACTTCTTCACCAGGTCGCGGATAAACGAGGCGTCGTCCACCACCAATACACTGACTTTACTCATCGACCCTTCATCCTATAAAAACTTCGGCACGCAAAACGCCTGACTGATGGCATTTTGCCAAAACTCGCGATTCACAGAAGGACTTTATTGTTCCTGCCGCGCAAAAAATTCAGATGCCGCAAACGAAAACGCCCGACCAAAGGCCGGGCGTTAATTTCTCGGGCAACCTTACTTATCGTCAGATTCGCCCGGAACATTAGGGATTTGATCGGCCGTGCCTTCAACTTCGGCTTTCATGCGCTTGAGGCCCATGTGCCGCACGTCGGTACCGCGTACCAGGTAAATGACCAGTTCCGAGATATTGCGCGCGTGGTCGCCGATACGCTCCAGCGAACGCAGCACCCAGATGATGTTCAAGACCCGCGAGATAGAGCGCGGGTCTTCCATCATGTAGGTGGCCAGCTCGCGCAGTGCGGTCTTGTATTCGCGGTCGATGGTCTTGTCGTACTGCGCTACCGACAATGCCAGCTCGGCGTCGAAGCGGGCAAAAGCGTCGAGGGCATCGCGCACCATGTTGCGCACCTGGTCGCCGATGTGGCGCACTTCCACGTAGCCGCGCGGCGCTTCGCCTTCTTCGCACAACTGGATGGCGCGACGGGCGATCTTGGTGGCTTCGTCACCGATGCGCTCCAGGTCGATCACCGACTTGGAGATGCTGATGATCAACCGCAGGTCGGACGCCGCCGGCTGACGACGCGCCAGAATGCGCAGGCATTCTTCGTCGATGTTGCGTTCCATCTGGTTGATCTGGTCATCGATCTCACGCACTTGCTGGGCCAGGCCCGAGTCGGCCTCGATCAGCGCGGTGACGGCGTCGTTGACTTGCTTCTCCACCAGCCCGCCCATCGCCAGGAGGTGGCTGCGCACTTCCTCAAGCTCGGCGTTGAACTGCGCGGAGATGTGATGGGTAAGGCCTTCTTTGCTAATCATGGGTTTGCTCCGCAAAAGCTGTAAGCCGCAGGCTACAAGCTGCAAGCTGATGTGTGTCGTTGATCAAACTGCTTTTACTTGCCGCTTGAAACGTGCGGCGTGCAGCTGGGGCTAGCCATAGCGACCGGTGATGTAGTCTTCGGTCTGCTTCTTCGCCGGGTTGGTGAACAGGGTATCGGTGTCGCCAAATTCCACCAGCTTGCCCATGTACATGAACGCGGTGTAGTCGGAAACCCGCGCCGCCTGTTGCATGTTGTGGGTCACGATGACGATGGTGAACTTGGATTTGAGTTCGTAGATCAGCTCTTCGACTTTCAATGTGGAGATCGGGTCGAGTGCCGAGCACGGTTCGTCGAGCAGCAGTACTTCCGGCTCCACGGCGATGGTGCGGGCGATCACCAGACGTTGCTGCTGGCCGCCGGACAAACCGAGGGCCGACTCGTGCAGGCGGTCCTTGACCTCATCCCACAGTGCCGCGCCTTTGAGCGCCCATTCAACGGCCTCGTCGAGGATGCGTTTCTTGTTGATGCCCTGGATGCGCAGGCCGTAGACCACGTTTTCGTAGATGGTCTTGGGGAACGGGTTGGGCTTCTGGAACACCATGCCCACCCGGCGGCGCAGCTCGGCCACGTCCTCGCCCTTGCGGTAGATGTTGGTGCCGTAGAGGTTGATCGCGCCTTCTACACGGCAACCGTCGACCAGGTCGTTCATGCGGTTGAAGGTGCGCAGCAACGTCGACTTGCCGCAGCCGGACGGGCCGATGAAGGCGGTCACGCGCTGCTTGGGGATGTTCATGCTGACGTCGAACAGCGCCTGCTTTTCACCGTAGTACAGGCTCAGGCCCGGCACTTCGATGGCCACGGTTTCCTGGGCCAGGCTCAGGCTCTGCTTGTCGCGACCCAGGGCTGACATGTTGATGCCGTGGGAATGGGTTTCATGTTGCATGGGATGCTCCCTGTGCTACCAATTCGTTTTGTGGGAGCGGGCTTGCTCGCGAAGGCGTCAGGTCAGTTGACCCATGTATGACTGATACACCGCATTCGCGAGCAAGCCCGCTCCCACATTTAGTCCGCGTTCACTTCAATTAACTGTCCAGCGCCTTGTATTTTTCGCGCAGGTGGTTACGAATCCACACCGCCGACAAGTTGAGCGTGGCGATCACCAGCACCAGCAGCAAGGCGGTGGCGTACACCAGTGGCCGCGCAGCTTCGACGTTGGGGCTCTGGAAGCCGACGTCATAAATATGGAAGCCCAGGTGCATGATTTTCTGGTCCAGGTGCAGGTACGGGTAGTTGCCGTCCAGCGGCAGCGACGGCGCCAGTTTCACTACACCCACCAGCATCAGCGGCGCCACTTCACCGGCGGCGCGGGCCACGGCGAGGATCATGCCGGTCATCATCGCCGGGCTGGCCATTGGCAGCACGATCTTCCACAGCGTTTCCGCCTTGGTCGCGCCCAGTGCCAGGGAGCCCTCGCGCACGGTGCGGGGAATCCGCGCCAGGCCTTCTTCGGTGGCCACAATCACCACCGGCACCGCCAGCAGCGCCAGGGTCAGCGAGGCCCACAGCAGGCCCGGCGTGCCGAACGTGGGTGCCGGCAGGGCTTCGGCGAAGAACAGACGGTCAACCGAGCCACCCAGCACATACACGAAGAAGCCCAGGCCGAACACGCCGTAGACAATGGCCGGTACGCCCGCCAGGTTGTTCACCGCAATGCGGATAATCCGCGTCAGGGTGTTCTGCTTGGCGTATTCACGCAGGTACACCGCCGCCAGTACACCGAACGGCGTCACGATCATCGCCATGATCAGGGTCATCATCACGGTGCCGAAAATCGCCGGGAAGATCCCGCCTTCGGTGTTGGCTTCCCGTGGGTCGTCGCTGAGGAATTCCCAGACCTTGCTGAAGTAGAAGCCGACCTTGGTCATCGTGCCCATGGCGTTCGGCTGGTAGGCGTGCACCACTTTGCCGATGCCGATTTCCACTTCTTTGCCGTTAGCGTCGCGCGCCGTCAGGCTGTCGCGGTTGAACTGGGTGTGCAGGTCCGCCAGGCGCGCTTCGATGTCCTTGTAGCGGTTGTTCAGTTCTGCGCGGTCCGAGTCCATATCCGCTTGGGCGGTAGCGTCGAGCTTGTCTTCCAGCTCCAGCTTGCGACCGTGCAGGCGGATACGCTCCAGCCCGGCGTTGATCGCGCCGATGTCGGTTTTTTCCAGACTCTTGAGTTGCGCAGCCAGCTTGTTCACGCGGTCAACGCGGGCCTGCAGCTCCGGCCACGCGGCTTCGCCTTCGGCGATGACCTTGCCGTCCTGTTTGACGTTGACCAGGGTGCCGTAGAAGTTGCCCCACTCACGCCGCTCGATGGCCATCAGGTTGGCCGGCTTGGTCTGGTCCTTGAGCCACTCGCCGACGATCCAGGTGAAGTCGTTGCCGTTCAGGTCGCGGTTGCCGACCTTGATCAGCTCGCGGGTCATGAACTCCGGGCCCTGGTCGGGCACCGGCAGGCCAGCGCTTTTCAGGCGCTCGCGTGGCACTTCTTCCTTCTGCACCACTTCGCCGATGACGATATGGTTTTCCTGGCCCGGCACGTTGTAGTTGGCCTGGATCAGGTCGGCCGGCCAGAAGTGGCCCAGGCCACGCACGGCAATCACGGCCAGCAAACCAATAGTCATGATGACCGCGATGGACACCGCGCCACCGCTGATCCAGACGCCCGGGGCGCCGCTCTTGAACCATCCATTCAGGGAGTTCTGTTTCACAGACTTCTACCTTTCTTAAAGCGACGAGTATTTCTTGCGCAGACGCTGACGAATCAGCTCGGCGAGGGTGTTCATGATGAAGGTGAACAACAGCAGCACCAGCGCCGAGAGGAACAGCACGCGGTAGTGGCTGCCGCCGACTTCCGACTCGGGCATTTCCACCGCGACGTTAGCCGCCAGGGTGCGCAGGCCTTCGAACAGGTTCATCTCCATCACCGGGGTGTTACCGGTGGCCATCAACACGATCATGGTTTCACCGACCGCACGGCCCATGCCGATCATCAGCGCCGAGAAAATCCCCGGGCTGGCGGTCAGGATGACGACGCGGGTCATGGTCTGCCATGGCGTGGCGCCCAGGGCCAACGAGCCCAGGGTCAGGCCGCGCGGCACGCTGAACACGGCGTCTTCGGCGATGGAGTAGATGTTGGGGATCACCGCAAAACCCATGGCCAGGCCGACTACCAGGGCGTTGCGCTGGTCGTAGGTGATGCCCAGGTCGTGGGAGATCCACATGCGCATGTCGCCGCCAAAGAACCAGGTTTCCAGGTACGGGCTCATGTACAGCGAGAGCCAGCCCACAAACAGGATCACCGGGATCAGGATCGCGCTTTCCCAGCCATCGGGAACGCGCAGGCGGATCGACTCAGGCAAGCGGCTGAACACGAAGCCGGCCACCAGAATGCCAATCGGCAACAGCATCAGCAGGCTGAAAATCCCCGGCAAATGCCCTTCGACATACGGCGCCAGGAACAGGCCGGCGAAGAAGCCGAGGATCACCGTCGGCATCGCTTCCATCAGTTCGATCACCGGCTTGACCTTGCGGCGCAGGCTCGGGGCCATGAAGTAGGCGGTGTAGATCGCAGCGGCCACTGCCAGTGGTGCGGCCAGCAGCATGGCGTAGAACGCGGCCTTCAATGTGCCGAAGGTCAGCGGCGCCAGGCTCATCTTGGGTTCGAAATCAGTGTTGGCGGCGGTCGATTGCCAGACGTATTTAGGCTCGTCGTAGTTTTCGTACCAGACCTTGCTCCACAACGCGCTCCAGGACACTTCCGGGTGCGGGTTGTCCAGCAGCAGCGGTTGCAGCTTGCCGCCGGCTTCGACGATGACGCGGTTGGCGCGTGGCGACAGGCCGAACACGCCTTGGCCATCGACCACCGGGTCGACCAGCAGCGTGCGGTGCGCGGTGCTGTGGAACACGCCGAACTTGCCGGATGCGTCGAGGGCGGTGAAGCCTTTGCGACGTTCTTCAGCGGTGATTTCAACAATAGGCGCGGTGCCCATCTGGAAGGTACGGATCTGCTTCAGGCGTTGCTCGCCGTCCGGGTCGCGGGCCATGAACCACTGGGCCAGGCCGCCTTTGGAGTTACCCACGATCAGCGAGATACCGCCCACCAGCTGAGTGCTGGCGGTGATCTCGGCGTTGCCGTCTTCGAGCAGTTTGTAGCGACCATTGAGGCTCTTGTCGCGCAGGCTGAAGACGTCAGCCAGGGCACGACCGTTGATCACGTACAACCACTGCTGGCGTGGGTCGATGAAGATCGCCTTTACCGGCTCGGTCATTTGCGGCAGCTCGATGCGCTTCTGCTCGCTGGTGACTTCGCCAGTCATCATGTTTTCTTCGCGGCTCAGGCTCAGCACGTTCAAGTAGGAACCTGCGGAACCGGCAACGACCAGCGAGGAATCGGTGGCGTTAAGCGCGACGTGCTCCAGCGGGCGACCCTGCTCGTCGAGCACGATCGGCGTTTCGCCGTAAGGGTATTCAATCGCCGGGGTGATGGTTTTCTTGCCGTCCGGGTAGGACACCTTATAGGTGTGGCGGAACACCAGGGACTGGCCATTGGACAAACCCAGGATCACCAGCGGGCTGCCCGGCTGGTCTTCACCAATGGACGCAACGCTGGCGCCTGCCGGCAGCGGTAAATCGACACGCTTGAGTTCAGCGCCCGTGTCCACATCAAAGAACAGCGCCTGGCCCTTGTCGGAAACCCGCATGGCAACCTGGTTCTGTTCTTCGAGGGAGATCATCAACGGCTTGCCGGCGTCCTGCATCCAGGCGGGCGTCAGCGCATCTTCCTTGGTCAGCGAGGCGCCCTGGAACAGTGGCGCAACGACGTAGGCAAGAAAGAAGAAAATCAGGGTGATGGCACCGAGGACGGCGAGGCCGCCGATCAACACGTACCAACGGGTCAGGCGATCCTTGAGCGCGCGAATGCGGCGCTTGCGTTGCAGCTCAGGCGTATTGAAATCAATGCGCTTGGGGGGAGAAGTCGTCGTCATGGTGGAATTGGCCAGATCATTCATGCGCACACCCTAGCGATCCTGTATGACAGAAAGATGACAATGCAGTGACGCAAGAAATCCGCCGCGGAGCAGAGCTGGCAGCGGACTAAAAAATTAGGGGTGTAGACGGTTTAATGTGAGAGCGGGCTTGCCCGCGATGGCATCAATGCGGTTTCAACGCTACACCGCGTCGCCAGCATCGCGGGCAAGCCCGCTCACACAGAAAAACATGCGTCTACACCAGGTATTGCAGGCTTAGTTGCCTTCTTTCAAACCCAGGTCAGCCAGGGCCTTGGCGGCCACTTTGGCTGGCAGCGGGATGTAGCCGTCTTTGACGACCACTTCCTGGCCCTGTTTGGACAGAACCAGCTTCACGAACTCAGCTTCCAGCGGAGCCAGAGGCTTGTTCGGGGCTTTGTTGACGTACACGTAGAGGAAGCGCGACAGCGGGTATTTGCCGTTCAGGGCGTTTTCTTCGCTGTCTTCGATGAAGTCAGTGCTGCCTTTCTTGGCCAGCGCCACGGTCTTCACGCTGGCGGTTTTGTAACCGATGCCCGAGTAACCGATGCCGTTCAGCGAGGAGCTGATCGACTGCACAACCGACGCCGAACCTGGTTGTTCGTTCACGTTAGGCTTGTAGTCACCTTTGCACAGGGCTTCTTCCTTGAAGTAGCCGTAGGTGCCGGATACCGAGTTACGACCGAACAGTTGCACTGGCTTGTTGGCCAGGTCGCCGGTCACGCCCAGGTCGCCCCAGGTTTTGACATCAGCTTTGGCGCCGCACAGACGCGTCGAGGAGAAGATCGCATCGACCTGTTCCATGGTCAGGTGCTGGATCGGGTTGTCCTTATGCACGAACACGGCCAGGGCATCCACGGCCACCGGGATAGCGGTTGGCTTATAGCCGTACTTCTGCTCGAAGGCCGCCAGTTCGGTGTCCTTCATCTTGCGGCTCATCGGGCCCAGGTTGGAGGTGCCTTCAGTCAGCGCAGGCGGTGCAGTGGCGGAGCCGGCAGCCTGAATCTGGATGTTGACGTTCGGGTATTCCTTTTTATAGGACTCAGCCCACAGGGTCATCAGGTTAGCCAGGGTGTCGGAACCAACGCTGGACAGGTTGCCCGATACACCGGTGGTCTTGGCGTAAGCCGGAATTGCCGGGTCAACACCAGCGGCTACCGCGTTAGCGGTCGCAACGCCAGCAGCGACAAAAGTCATTGCCGCCATCAAACGTTTCAGTTTCATGCCTTGCTCCTAGCAGATAGGGATAGTTGGATCGGGGCCAAGTATCGGTAGGCCGTGTGAACACTCTATGTCCGCAATGTGACAATTAGATGAAAGGCCAGCATTTGTGAAAAACCTGACAGGAAGGGGAAAGATCAGTAAATCCGGGACTTGCGAGGAGGTTGAAGCGCATGAAGCGGTGTTTCAGAAATACTCTGTAATCGTTGGCCAACCATAAACCCTGTGGCGAGCGAATGCCCTCGCCACAGCGTCATCGCAGGGTTTTAGCGCCCGCGCTTCCACAGGTAGCCACCCACCAGCATCCCCATCACACACAGCACGGCGACATAGTAGGCCGGGCCCATCGGGCTTTCCTTCATCAGCAGCGACACCGCCAGCGGCGTCAAACCACCAAACACGGCGTAGGCGACGTTGTAGGAGAACGACAACCCGCTGAAACGCACCACCGGCGGGAAGGCTTTCACCATCACGTAAGGCACCACGCCGATCACCCCGACAAACAGGCCGGTCAGGGTGTACAGCGGGAAAAGCCAGTTGGGGTGATCGATCAGGCTGTGGTACAGCGTCCACGACGTTGCCAACAGCAACAGGCAACCGATGACCAGCACGCGGCCAGCGCCAAAACGATCAGCCAGGGCGCCGGAAGCGATGCAGCCCAGGCTCAGGGTCACGATGGCCAGGCTGTTGGCTTGCAGTGCGATGGTCGGGCCGAAGTGGTAGACGGTTTGCAGCACGGTCGGGGTCATCAGGATGACCACGACAACACCGGCCGACAGCAACCAGGTCAACAGCATCGACAACACGATGGCGCCACGGTGGTCGCGCAATACCGCGCGCAATGGCAGCTCGGCGGCCAAGGTTTTGCGTTGCTGCATCTCGGCGAAGATGGGCGTCTCATGCAGCCAGCGGCGCAGGTACACCGAGAGCAGGCCAAACACGCCGCCCAGCAGGAACGGGATACGCCAGGCGTAATCGGACACTTGTTCCGGGCTGTAGAGCGTGTTGATGGCGGTGGCCACCAGCGACCCCAACAGGATGCCGGCGGTGAGGCCGCTGGTCAGGGTGCCGCAGGCATAGCCGATATGGCGCGGCGGTACGTGTTCAGAGACAAACACCCAGGCGCCCGGTACTTCGCCGCCGATGGCCGCGCCCTGGATGACGCGCATCAACAGCAGCAGAAGCGGCGCCCACAGGCCGATCTGCGCGTAGGTCGGCAGCAGGCCCATGATCAGGGTCGGCACGGCCATCATGAAGATGCTCAACGTGAACATCTTCTTGCGGCCGAGCAGGTCGCCAAAGTGCGCCATGATGATGCCGCCCAACGGACGAGCCAGGTAGCCGGCGGCGAAGATGCCGAAGGTCTGCATCATGCGCAGCCATTCCGGCATATCGACGGGGAAGAACAGTTTCCCGACCACGGTGGCGAAAAACACGAAAATGATGAAGTCGTAAAATTCCAGCGCCCCGCCCAAGGCAGACAGCGACAGGGTTTTGTAGTCGTTGCGGGTCAGCGGGCGCGACGGTTGCGCGCTGCTTGCGGGCACGGAGGACATGGCAAGGCTTCTCTTATAGTAATGACGGCAAGCCCGGGACTTGCGGCGGGTCTGGCAAGATAGCAAATCGCTTGAAAAAGCACAGCGCCCACCGAATAACACTTTGCAGGCGCGCGTTATTCCCCGTTTCTTCCCTTTATTAGCCATCAGAAGCACAGTTGCGGGAAAAAGCCGCATTACAGCCAGGATTTGCCGACCAAATGAGCGCCGGGAGGTCGTCGTGGCGCCAGCGTCTCGATATACTCGGCCCCTGCAAGCGCAAGAACCCCAGTCTTGAGGGGCTGCTGTGCCAAAACGTCGTTGGGTGCCATCCAGCCGATTTGGCAGAGTTTCCCTTTAGTACGCCTTACGAGAAACGCATCGAGCGGTGTATGTTGGTGCTGAAACGTTTTTCCAGAGACGGCTATCCACTTGAAATACCCATGAAGCGTCACGGGTCAGAGGCACCCTCGGCATGATCGAACTCGAACAAGAAGATCCTATCCCGCAAGGCGATCTCGCCCTGCAAATCACCGCACTCCCGCGTGAAACCAACGGTTTTGGCGATATCTTCGGCGGCTGGCTGGTCGCGCAGATGGACCTGGCCGGCACCGCCATGGCCAGCAAAGTGGCCGGCGGACGTGTCGCCACGGTGGCGATCGATCGCATGGCGTTCCTGGTGCCGGTGGCGGTCGGCGCGCAATTGTCCTTCTATACCCAGGCCCTGGAAATCGGCCGCAGTTCGATCCAGATGATGGTCGAGGTGTGGAGCGACGATCCGCTGTCCAGCGAATGGCGCAAGGTGACCGAGGCGGTATTTGTGTTTGTCGCCATCGACGGCAGCGGCCGTACCCGCTCGGTGCCATCGCGCGCGCGTTAA
The DNA here is from genome assembly GCF_022662455.1 of Pseudomonas sp. TREG-RG-20F-10-E-6-01. Classification (NCBI taxonomy): domain Bacteria; kingdom Pseudomonadati; phylum Pseudomonadota; class Gammaproteobacteria; order Pseudomonadales; family Pseudomonadaceae; genus Pseudomonas; species Pseudomonas sp. TREG-RG-20F-10-E-6-01. The sequence continues at coordinate 20,278 of NZ_JAKNQP010000015.1, forward strand.
ACATCGCCGGGTTTTGACGGTCAATTGCCCCATTGCCTGCCATGAGAGAGCACTGCTATGCCTACGCCCCACGTTGAAACCGTGAAAATCGACGAGCTGGACTGCTGGCGCGTCCGCCACAACGGCGCCGAAGTGATGGTGGCCCAACAGGGCGCGCACATCTTCAGTTACCAGCGCCAGGGCGAGCAGCCAGTGATCTGGCCGAACCCTGAGGCGGTGTTTAAGCAGGGCAAAGGCATCCGTACCGGCGTGCCGGTCTGCTGGCCATGGTTTGGCGTATTCGACCGTAACCCGCAAAGCGTGAAGGCTATGCGCAAAAGTGACCAACCCGCGGGGGCCCATGGTTTTGTGCGCACGGCACTGTGGGAAATGGCCGCGACCGAACTTGAAGGCCAGGCATTGCGCGTCGACCTGGTATTGCCGGTGCCGGCGGGCGGCTTCCCCGGCTGGCCGCATCAGGTCGACCTGAAGCTGAGCCTGCTGCTGGACGATCAACTGCGTATCCGCCTGACCAGCCACAACCGTGGCAGCGACACCGTGACCCTCAGCCAGGCGCTGCACACCTATTTTGCCGTGAGCGACGTACGCAACGTGCAGGTCGAAGGCCTGGACGGGCTGGCCTATATCGACACCGCCGACGGCTGGAGCGAAAAGACCCAGTCGGGCCTGCTGCACTTCAGCGCGGAGACCGACCGCATCTACCTGGACACGCCGGCGCAGTTGAGCATTGTCGATAAAGACTGGCAGCGTCGCCTCCAGCTCACCAGCCAAGGCTCGAACTCGACCGTGATCTGGAACCCCTGGACCGAACGCGCCAAGGCGTTCGACGACATGGCCGATGACGGCTGGCAGGGCATGCTGTGCATCGAAACGGCGAATGTGCTGGATGATGTGGTGGCACTGGCGCCGGGTGAACGCCACACACTGGGCGTGAGCATCACAAGTCTCGCCTTGTAAATAACGAGCAAAATGTGGGAGCTGGCTTGCCTGCGATAGCATCACCGCGGTGTATCAGTCACACCAAGGTGGCCGCATCGCAGGCAAGCCAGCTCCCACACTGATTTGCGTTGTGGCTTAGAGGTCGGATTCCTTCACTGCCCGCACCTTCCCCGCATCCAGCGCATACGCCGCATCCGCCAAATCGTTATTGACCTTCTCCACCTTCAGCGTGCCGGTAACCCACAACGGCGTGTAGATGTCATCCAGCTTCAACCCCTTGGGATAACGCACCAGCACCAACTGGTTGGGCGGCGGAGGCGGCACGTGGATGCAAGCGCCTGGGTACGGCACCAAAAAGAACAGCGTACTGCGGCCCTTGGCGTCGGTTTCCAACGGCACCGGGTAGCCGCCGATGCGGATGTTCTTGCCATTCATGGCGGCCACGGTCTTGGTCGAATACATCACCGCCGGCAAGCCTTTGCTTTGCTTGAGGCCACCTTTGTCGGTGAACGTGCCTTGGGCTTCGGGGGAGTTGTGGTCGATCTCGGGCATGGCTTCGAGGGCTTTCTGGTCCGACAGCGGCATCAGGTCGAGCCAGTCGGTTTCCGGCAGTTCGCCAGCGTGCGCCAGGCCAGAGCCCAGCAAGAGGAGAGTCAACAGAAGACGGCGCATGGTGAGGCTCGGCAAATACAGGTGGCGAGCATTCTAGCCCTCTGCGCCTGCGCAGCGCAGAGGGCTTTGTCGCTTAATTACTTTTTACGCAGCAGACCGTAGATCACCAGCAGCACGATGGCGCCGATCAGCGCACCGATAAAGCCTGCGCCTTGACCTGCCTGGTAGATGCCCAGGGCCTGACCACCGTAGGTGGCGACCAGAGAACCTGCGATACCCAGCAGGATGGTCATGATCCAGCCCATGCTGTCGTCGCCTGGCTTGAGGAAACGCGCCAGCAGGCCGACGATCAAGCCGATAAAGATGGTTCCGATGATACCCATGGCATTTCCCTCTGATTGAATGTGAGTCATGCCAAAGCCTAGTCAGGCTTTGCCATCCTGCAATCAGAGAGACGGCGGTGACCAATGGTTCCCGCCGATCCTCAGGTTATTGCTCGGCGATCAGCGCTTCGACCTTGAGGATCTGGGCTTGCAGCGTCGCACGGTCCTTGCAGCGCAGGTTGGCGTGGCCGACCTTGCGTCCGGCCTTGAAGGCCTTGCCGTAGTGGTGCAGATGGCAATCATCGATCGCGATCACGCGCTCAACCGGCGGCACAACGCCGATGAAGTTGAGCATGGCGCTTTCGCCGACCTTGGCCGTGGAGCCCAGCGGCAAGCCCGCCACCGCCCGCAGGTGGTTTTCGAACTGGCTGCACTCGGCGCCTTCGGTGGTCCAGTGCCCGGAGTTGTGCACACGCGGCGCGATTTCGTTGGCCTTGAGGCCACCGTCGACTTCAAAGAACTCGAACGCCATCACACCGACATAATCCAGCTGCTTGAGCACACGGCTGGAATAGTCTTCGGCCAGGGCCTGCAACGGGTGATCGGTGCTGGCCACGGACAGCTTGAGGATGCCGCTGTCGTGGGTGTTGTGCACCAACGGGTAGAAGCGGGTTTCGCCATCACGGGCACGCACGGCGATCAGCGAGACTTCGCCGGTGAAGGGCACGAAGCCTTCCAGCAGGCAGGCGACGCTGCCCAGCTCGGCGAAGGTGCCAACCACATCGGCGGCGGTACGCAGCACTTTCTGGCCCTTGCCGTCATAACCCAGGGTGCGGGTTTTCAGCACAGCCGGCAGGCCGATGCTGGCAACGGCAGCGTCCAGGTCTGCCTGGGACTGGATGTCGGCGAAGGCCGGCGTCGGAATGCCCAAGTCCTTGAACATGCTCTTTTCGAACCAGCGGTCGCGAGCGATGCGCAAGGCTTCGGCGCTCGGGTACACCGGCACGAACTGCGACAGGAAGGCCACGGTTTCAGCCGGGACGCTTTCGAATTCGAAGGTCACCAGGTCGACTTCATCGGCCAGTTGGCGCAGGTGATCCGGGTCGCTGTAGTCAGCCCGCAGGTGTTCACCGAGGGCCGCCGCGCAAGCGTCCGGCGCCGGGTCCAGGAAAGCGAAGTTCATCCCCAGCGGGGTTCCCGCCAAGGCCAGCATGCGGCCCAGTTGGCCGCCACCGATTACACCGATTTTCATCAATCAATAACCTCAGGCGATGCGTGGGTCTGGATTGTCCAGCACGCTGTCTGTCTGCTCAGCACGGAATTTTTTCAGCACCGCATGAAACTGCGGGTGCTTGGCGCCCAGGATGCTGGCAGACAGCAAAGCGGCGTTGATCGCGCCGGCCTTGCCGATCGCCAGGGTGGCCACCGGGATACCGGCGGGCATCTGCACGATGGACAACAGCGAATCCACGCCCGAGAGCATCGACGACTGCACCGGCACACCGAGCACCGGCAGGTGGGTCTTGGCCGCACACATGCCTGGCAGGTGCGCCGCACCGCCGGCACCGGCGATGATCACCTCGATGCCACGGGATTCTGCTTCATCGGCATACTGGAACAGCAAATCCGGGGTGCGGTGGGCAGAGACCACTTTCACTTCATACGGAATGCCGAGTTTTTCCAGCATATCGGCGGTGTGGCTAAGGGTGGACCAATCGGACTTGGAGCCCATGATCACGCCAACCAATGCACTCATCGTCGTGCCTCTTCTCTCTGGGCGCCCGCAGGCGCGTCAAAAAACAACAAGCCACGCAGGAAATCCGGCGTGGCTTGTTGTACGAAATTTGGCCGGTTGGACCGGCCGAAGGCCGCGCAGTATACCGTAATAATCCAGATAAACAGCCCCTGGAATGACCATCTGTCCAGTGGCGCAAACCAGCGGTTTTATTGACTTTCAGGTCAGCGAAAACACTACCGATAAACCATGGAAACTGGATCAATGTGGGAGCTGGCTTGCCTGCGACAGCATCACCTGAATATGCCTGATGTACCGAGGCGTCTGCATCGCAGCGGTGCGGCGATCCGACAAGCCAGCTCCCACACTAACCGCGTTCAACTGGAGGGGACTGCGCCGCCCCACCTTCCAACTTGCGCCACAACAACCGTACGTTGGCCTTGCGCACCAACGCGCAGCGATACAAACGAATCTCCAACGGCACATGCCATTGCGGCCCGCCGCACACCACCAGTTCGCCCCGCGCCAGTTCGGCACGCACACTCAGTTGCGGCACCCAGGCAATGCCCAGCCCTTCCAGCGCCATGCTTTTGAGGCTATCGGCCATGGCGGTTTCGTAGATGGTGGTAAAGCGCAGGGAGCGCTGGCGCAGCAGCAGGTTTACCGAGCGCCCCAGGAATGCTCCGGCGCTGTAGGCCAGTAACGGCACGCTGCCCTCGCCTTCCAGGTCAAACAGCGGCTTGCCGTCGGCATCGGCGGCGCACACCGGGAGCATTTCGGTGTTGCCCAGGTGCAGCGACGGGAAGATTTCCGGGTCCATTTGCATGGCCGCGTCCGGGTCGTAGAACGCCAGCATCAAATCGCAACCGCCTTCGCGCAGCGCATGCACCGCGTCGCCGACGTTGGTGGCAACCAGCCGCGTGGCAATGTTCAGGCCTTCATTGCGCAGTTGCGCGATCCAGCGCGGGAAGAAGCCCAGCGCCAGGGAATGCGCTGCCGCCACTTGCATGACCTCGCCCTGCCCGCCTTCCAAATGATGCAAATGGCGCAGCACTTCGCCGAGCTGCTCGACCACCGTACGCGCGGTGACCAGAAACAGCTGCCCCGCCGCCGTCAGTTCGACGGGCGTGCGCGAGCGGTTGACCAGGGTCAGGCCCAGCGCGGCTTCCAGGCTGCGAATACGCCGGCTGAAGGCCGGCTGGGTGACAAAGCGCCGTTCCGCCGCCTGGGAAAAGCTGCGGGTCGCCGCCAAGGCGCTGAAGTCTTCCAGCCATTTGCTCTCAAGGTTCATCACTTCCTCCCACGGGTACGCACCATTTTGGCACACACGCCCGCCATGATAACCGGGTCACACCGACATTATGCCGTTTGTGCATAGGCCAGTGTTTAACAGCATTGGCCCAAAAACTCCCACAAGCCTAGCATTCGCAGCGTTCCGGCCAGTTCCGGGTCCATATCGAGATGATTTCCGTCATGTCCTCCGCTGCATCATTCCGCACAGAAAAAGACCTGCTTGGCGTACTCGAAGTACCTGCTCAAGCGTATTACGGCATCCAGACCCTGCGAGCGGTGAACAACTTCCGCCTCTCGGGCGTTCCGATTTCGCATTACCCGAAATTGGTGGTCGGCCTGGCAATGGTCAAGCAAGCAGCCGCTGACGCCAACCGCGAGTTGGGCCAGCTCAGCGAAGCCAAGCACGCTGCCATCAGCGAAGCCTGTGCCCGTCTGATCCGCGGCGATTTCCACGAAGAGTTCGTGGTGGACATGATTCAAGGCGGCGCCGGCACTTCAACCAACATGAATGCCAACGAAGTCATCGCCAACATCGCGTTGGAGGCCATGGGCCACAACAAGGGCGAATATCAGTACCTGCACCCTAACAACGACGTGAACATGGCGCAGTCGACCAACGACGCCTACCCGACCGCGATCCGCCTGGGTCTGCTACTGGGCCACGACGCACTGCTGGCCAGCCTCGACAGCCTGATCCAGGCGTTCGCCGCCAAAGGCGTCGAATTCAGCCACGTGCTGAAAATGGGCCGCACCCAACTGCAAGACGCCGTGCCGATGACCCTCGGCCAGGAATTCCGTGCCTTCGCCACCACCCTGGGTGAAGACCTGGCCCGCCTGAAAACCCTGGCGCCAGAGCTGTTGACCGAAGTGAACCTGGGCGGCACCGCCATCGGCACCGGCATCAACGCCGACCCGCGTTACCAGGCCCTGGCCGTACAACGCCTGGCCGTTATCAGCGGCCAGCCAGTGGTCCCGGCTGCCGACTTGATCGAAGCCACCTCTGACATGGGCGCCTTCGTGCTGTTCTCCGGCATGCTCAAGCGTACCGCGGTGAAGCTGTCGAAGATCTGCAACGACCTGCGCCTGCTGTCCAGCGGCCCACGCACCGGCATCAACGAGATCAACTTGCCGGCACGTCAGCCAGGCAGCTCGATCATGCCCGGCAAGGTCAACCCGGTTATCCCGGAAGCCGTGAACCAGGTTGCGTTCCAGGTAATCGGCAACGATTTGGCCCTGACCATGGCAGCCGAAGGCGGCCAACTGCAGTTGAACGTGATGGAGCCGCTGATCGCCTTCAAGATCTTCGACTCGATCCGCCTGCTGCAACGCGCCATGGACATGCTGCGCGAACACTGCATCGTCGGCATCACCGCCAACGAAGCGCGTTGCCGCGAACTGGTGGAGCACTCCATCGGCCTGGTGACCGCGCTGAACCCGTACATCGGCTATGAAAACGCCACCCGCATTGCGCGTATCGCCCTTGAAAGCGGCCGCGGCGTGCTGGAACTGGTGCGCGAAGAAGGCTTGCTCGACGATGCCATGCTCGACGACATCCTGCGCCCCGAAAACATGATTGCCCCACGTCTGGTCCCGCTGAAGGCCTGACGGTTGTTGCACTGCTCACCAGGTTGAGGGACTAGACACCTCTCACCTTTTGAGGGCCTGAAGGCTCGTTCTTCAGGCCCTTTTTTTTGCCTCAAGGTTGTGAAATGACGCCCATAAAAAATCCAATATCGCCCTGCAAACCCTCCTTGCCTGCAACAGCTTGGCTGAAACCTTTAATCGCCCCGTGCAGACGGATCACGCTCTCCTAGGTATAGTGCCGCCCCTCTTCGCGTCAGAGATCGTCGGTAACGAGGTCCTGGACAGCGCGAAACCGCATGAATAACAACACCCGCAAAAGGATTGGGGTCGATGCGTCGTGCACTGCCTGGTGCCGAGCGATGCGTCGCACCGTCCTGCGTTTTTGCCATTAGAAAAATCAGCGAGGAACACTCCATGCTCGAAGTCATCAACGACTTCCTCTCAGGGAAAGTACTGATCGTGCTCATTGTCGGGCTCGGCGGCTATTTCACGATTCGCTCGCGTTTCGTTCAGTTGCGCCACTTTTTCCACATGTTCTCGGTGTTCAAAGACAGCCTGAAGAGCAGCTCCGGCCAGCTCAGCTCGTTCCAGGCGCTGATGCTCAGCCTGGCCGGCCGTGTGGGTGCCGGTAACATCGCAGGCGTCGGTATCGCCGTGACGCTGGGCGGCCCCGGTGCCGTGTTCTGGATGTGGGTCACCGCGCTGGTGGGCATGTCCTCGAGCTTTATCGAATGCTCCCTCGGCCAGCTGTACAAGCGCACCGACGCTGAAGGCACCTACCGTGGCGGCCCGGCCTACTACATTCAGCACGGCCTGCAGAAGCGCTGGCTGGGTATGGTCATGGCGTTCCTGTTGCTGGTGACCTTCGGTTTCGCCTTCAACGGCCTGCAAGCCCACGCTGTGACCCACTCGCTGAACAACGCGTTCGGCCTGGACACCACCTACACAGGCCTGGCGCTGGCGGTATTGCTGGGCCTGGTGTTCATTGGCGGGATCAAGCGTATCGCCTCGATCGCCGACCTGCTGGTGCCGGTCAAGACGCTGGTCTACATCGCCGTGACCCTGTACGTGATCGTGCTGCAATTCGACCACGTGCCGGCCATGCTCGCGACCATCGTCAAGAGCGCCTTCGGCCTCGACCAGGCCTTCGGTGGCCTGGTGGGCAGCGCGATCATCATGGGTGTGAAGCGCGGCGTGTTCGCCAACGAAGCCGGTTTGGGCAGTGCGCCTAACGTGGCGGCAGTGGCCTCGGTAGAACACCCGATCGCCCAAGGTGTGGTGCAAGCGTTCAGCGTGTTCCTGGACACCTTCGTGATCTGCACCTGCACCGCGTTGCTGATCCTGCTCTCCGGTTTCTACACCCCGGGCTTTGAAGGCGACGGCATTGCCCTGACCCAGAACTCCCTGGCGGCGGTCGTCGGCGACTGGGGCCGGATGTTCATTTCGGTGGCCCTGGCGTTGTTCGTGTTCACCTCGATCATGTACAACTACTACCTCGGCGAGAGCAACCTGCGCTTCATCGTGGGCGACAACCGCAAAGTGCTGATGGGCTACCGCGCGCTGGTGCTGGTGCTGATTTTCTGGGGTTCCATCGAGAACCTCGGCACCGTGTTCGCCTTCGCCGACATCACCATGACCCTGCTGGCGTTCGTCAACCTGTTCGCCCTGGCGTTCCTGTTCAAGATCGCCATGCGCATCCTGAACGACTACGACGGCCAGCGCGCGGCAGGCATCAAGACGCCGGTGTTCGACTCCAGCCAGTTCCCTGACCTGGACCTGGACCGCAAGGCCTGGCCTGCGAACCCGGTGAAGCCTGAGCCTGGCGCTCAAGCCTCGGCTGAACTGAACGCTCAAGCGCCACGCTGAGCGCAGCAAGCCTAGATAGATGACACGCCGCCCGGCCTTGGGCATGCTCTGGGCCCGGCGGCGTTTTTCGTTCAGGAGAAGTCTCGATGACCACAGCTAACACCATCATGGTGCTCTACACCGGCGGCACCATCGGCATGCAAGCCAGCGCCAACGGCCTGGCCCCGGCATCCGGTTTTGAAGCGCGCATGCGCGAACAGCTTGCCACCCTGCCACTGCCTGCCTGGCGCTTCCGGGAAATGGCGCCCCTGATCGACAGCGCCAACATGACCCCGGCCTATTGGCAGCGCCTGCGCGTCGCGGTGATTGAAGCCGTGGACGAGGGCTGCGACGCAGTACTGATCCTGCACGGCACCGACACCCTGGCTTACAGCGCGGCGGCCATGAGCTTCCAGTTGCTCGGCCTGCCGGCGCCGGTGGTGTTCACCGGTTCCATGCTGCCCGCCGGCGTGCCCGACAGCGACGCCTGGGAAAACGTCAGTGGCGCCCTGCACGCGTTGGGCGAAGGCTTGTCGCCGGGCGTTCAGCTGTATTTCCATGGCGCGCTGATGGCGCCGACCCGTTGCGCGAAAATCCGTAGTTTCGGTCGTCACCCGTTTGCTGCCCTGCAACGCAACGGGGGTGTCGCCCAGGCCGAAATGATCCCGGCCGCCCTGCATTACCGTCAGCCCAAAGCGTTGGCCAACGTCGGCGTGCTGCCGCTGGTGCCGGGTATCGCCGCCGGGCAGCTGGATGCGCTGATCGACAGCGGCATTCAGGCGCTGGTGCTCGAATGCTTCGGCAGCGGCACCGGGCCGAGTGACAACCCAGCCTTCCTCGCCAGCCTCAAGCGTGCGCAGGACCTGGGTGTGGTCGTCGTCGCAATCACCCAATGCCATGAGGGCGGCGTGGAACTGGACGTGTACGAAGCTGGCAGCCGTCTGCGCGGCGTGGGCGTGCTTTCCGGTGGCGGCATGACCCGCGAAGCGGTGTTCGGCAAGCTCAACGCCTTGCTCGGCGCCGGCCTCGAAATCAGCGAGGTCCGCCGCCTGGTAGAACTGGACCTGTGCGGCGAACTGAGCTGACCGGCATGTAACTTGCTCCCCTTCCAGCCATCCCCTGGCTGGAAGTTCCCATGCTGCACTCCCACCTCACCACCCTCAATGCCGTCTCTTTGGTGCTCAACACCTTCAAGGCCGAAGGTTTGCCGTTTGAGGCGCTGCTGGCCGGCAGTGGTATCTGCGCGGCGGACCTGAGCCGCTCCGACACGCGCATCACCACCAATCAGGAGATGCGTGTGTGTGCCAATGCCGTGGCCCTGCGCCAGGATGTCGGTCTGGAGCTGGGGCGCCAAATGCATGTTTCAGCCTACGGCATGCTCGGTTACGCCCTGCTCACCAGTGCCACCTTCGGTGACGCTTTGCGCCTGGCCCTGCGTTATCCAGCGCTGTTGGGAACACTTTTCGAGCTGAGCCTTGAAGAGGATGGCGATCGCATCTGGTTCACCGCCAGCGACTACCGCGAAAACCCTGCGCTGGAAATGTTCAATGTCGAACTGTGCCTGGCCTCGCTCAAGGTGATCTGCGACGACCTGCTCGGCCAGCCCCTGCCGCTGCTCGCCGCACGCTTTGAACATGACGCCCCGGACTACCGCACGCGTTACGCCGAGCGCTTCCCTTGCCCGTTGCAGTTTCAGGCCACCGCCAACGCCTTTGCCTTCGACAAGCACTGGCTCGAACGGCCGCTGCCGCTGGCTGACGCAATTACCCACCAGGCCATGGCCGAGCGCTGCCGCAAACAGAACCTGGAGTTCACCGGGCGCCAGGCCTGGCTGGGCAGGATTCGCCAGCTGCTCACCGCCCAACTCAACGCAGCACCTGGCCTGGAAGGCCTGGCCGAGCAGATGAACTGTTCGGCGCGCACCCTGCGTCGGCATCTGCACGACTTGGGCTGCAGCTATCAGGAACTGCTCGACGAGCTGCGCTTTGAGCGCGCCAAGCAACTGCTGGCCGAAGACCAATGGCCGATCTATCGGATTGCCGAGGCGTTGGGCTTCAGCGAAACCGCGAGTTTCAGGCATGCGTTTGTCCGCTGGAGCGGCGTGGCGCCGAGCCAATTTCGACCGTGACGCCCCATTGAGGGGCGAATTTCGGACAGACAATTTGGCCATATTCATCCCCTTTTGGCCGCTCCTGCCATTCTCATAAACCGCGTCCGCCGCAAGACTGCATCCACCGATACAGCCTGCGGAGAACAACAAATGCTGACGATCTACTCGGACGATCACCACCTGCACCACGGCCGTTGCGAACTGATGGACGGGCAACTGATGCCGTGCTTTGAGATGCCCTCGCGTGCCGACCACGTGCTGCAACGGGTCAAGGACCGTGAACTGGGGCCGGTCAACGCGCCACAGGACTTTGGCCTGGCACCGCTGCAACGCATTCACAGCCGTGACTACCTGGATTTCTTCAAAGGTGCCTGGGAGCGCTGGACCGAATTTGGCCAGGACGGCGACCTGCTGCCCTACACCTGGCCCGCCCGCACCTTGCGCCGCGTGTTGCCCACCAGCCTGCACGGGCAGCTCGGTTACTACAGCTTCGACGGCGGCGCGCCGATTACCGCCGGCACCTGGCAAGCGGCCTACAGCGCGGCGCAAGCCGCCCTCACCGCCCAGGCCGCCATCCAACAGGGCGCCCATAGCGCCTTCGCCCTGTGCCGCCCGCCGGGGCACCACGCCGCCAGCGACTTGATGGGCGGTTATTGCTACCTCAATAACGCCGCCATCGCCGCCCAGGCCTTTCTCGATCAGGGCCACAAAAAAGTCGCGATTCTCGATGTGGATTACCACCACGGCAACGGCACCCAGTCGATTTTCTATGAGCGCAGCGATGTGCTGTTCACCTCGATCCACGGCCATCCAGAAGCGGAGTTTCCGTTTTTTCTGGGTTATGCCGATGAGCTGGGCGACGGCGCGGGTGAAGGTTTCAACTTCAACTATCCACTGCCCGCCGGCTCCGGCTGGGACGCCTGGAGCGCCGCGCTGGAGCAGGCCTGCCAGGAAATTACGCGCTACGGCGCCGACATCATCGTCGTGTCCCTGGGTGTCGACACCTTCAAGGACGATCCGATCTCGCAGTTCAAGCTCGACAGCCCGGATTACCTGGCCATGGGCGCGCGTATCGCCCGGCTGGGCAAACCCACGCTGTTCGTGATGGAAGGCGGTTATGCGGTGGAAGAAATCGGCATCAACGCCGTCAACGTTCTCGAAGGTTTTGAAGGGGCAGCCCAATGAACATGCTCAAGTCACTCGTGCTCTGCGCCGCCGTTATCAGTGGCGCGGCGCATGCCGAAGAGAAAACCCTGCGGGTCTACAACTGGTTCGACTACATCACGCCCAAAGCGCTGGATGACTTCAAGGCACAGCACTCCGACGTCAAGCTGGTGTACGACATTTTCGACACCAACGAGGCGCTGGAAGCCAAGCTGCTGACCGGCAACTCCGGCTATGACGTGGTGGTGCCGTCCAACGTGTTTCTGGCCAAACAGATCGAAGCCGGCGTATTCCAGCCGCTGGACCGCAGCCAGCTGCCGAACTGGAACCACCTCGATCCCAAGCTGATGAAGCTGATCGAAGCCAACGACCCGGGCAATAAATTCGCCGTGCCCTATATGTACGGCACCATCCTCATCGGCTTCAACCCGGCCAAGGTCAAGGCCGCGCTGGGTGACAACGCACCACTGGACAGCTGGGACCTGATCTTCAAGGAAGAAAACATCAGCAAGCTCAAGCAGTGCGGCGTCGCGCTGCTGGACTCGCCTTCGGAGATTCTGCCGCTGGCCCTGCAACACCTGGGCCTTGACCCCAACAGCAGCAACCCCAAGGACTATGAAAAAGCCGAAGCGCTGCTGATGAAAATCCGCCCCTACATCACGTACTTTCACTCCTCCAAGTACATGGCCGATATCGCCAACGGTGATATCTGTGTGGCCGTTGGCTATTCCGGCAGCTTCTCCCAGGCCGCCAACCGCGCCAAAGAGGCGAAGAACGGCGTGACCGTGGACATGCGCCTGCCCAAGGAAGGTGCGCCGATCTGGTTCGACATGCTCGCCATCCCCAAAGGCGCCAAGAACCCGCAGGACGCCTACACCTTTATCAACTACCTGCTGCAACCGCAGGTGATCGCGCCGATCAGCGATTTTGTCGGCTACCCCAACCCCAACAAAGACGCGACCGAGCAGGTGGACCCGTCGATTCGCAACAACCCCAACCTGTACCCGACCGAGGCGGCCATGGCCACGCTCTACACCTTGAAACCACTGGGGCGCGACGCCGAGCGCGCTCGCACGCGGGCCTGGACCAAGATCAAGTCGGGCACCTGACACCCCACCGCCAACGGACAGTCAGTGACCCTGAGACTGACTGTCCGCCACCCAGCGGCTCACAAAAGAACCTGCCACCCGAGCAGCGCTGCAAACCTGCCTGGTCGCTGGGCCCGTCGGCCACCGGCAACGCACACTCACCGCCGCCGCTAACTAAGTAATGCCCGCCCCCTCCTCATCGCGCCGAACGTGAGCGCGATTGTCGCCGCAAGATCAGCCAGGAACCGTTACAGCCAGGGTCTGCGCGCTGAGGCCCACGGGCGACCTCGCGTATTTCTCAAGGCCAAGGAGTGCCCATGAAAGACCTCGTTCCAACCGAAAACAGCGGATTACTAGCGCAGCTGGCCACCGGCCCGTCCCTGCGTGAAGTGGCTTGCACCACCTTGCGTGCGGCGCTGCGCGAGCTGTATCCGGAGCTGGATATCAACCCGGACCTGGCCATCGTCAACGCCCCGCAATGGCTCGAACTGGGCGGCGACATCATCCCCGCCAAGCCGGCAACGGACACCCTCACCGGCGCCCTGACACGCAGTGCAATCTCCCGCGTGCCCGTGACTTACCTTGATCGCGAACACTACCTGGCGTACCCCTCAGGCAATGGCCCTGACGTGCACCTGCCCGTCAGGATCGACGCGATAGGCCGACTGATCAATGAGCTGGCGCCGCTGCTGTTCGTGGCCTTCCAGGAGCAACAGATAGATTTCTGGAACCAGAGCGCAGGCACCACCGGCCCACGCTGGCAGCTATTTGCCCAGTCGCTGCGCGATGTGTGGAACGTGCAGGAGGTTCATGGCTGGAACGCCGACGACTGCGCCGTGGCACGGGCGGTGTTCCACTGTCCCGAGTTCATCAAGCGCCAGCCCCACGACCCGTACGCGACACGCGCCTACCTGGTGGACATCGATGCGCAGGACGCCAGCGGCGCCCAGCACATCAGCGTTACGGCCATGGCCGTACTGATCGCGCATCACGGTGAACAGACCATCATCCTCAGCTACTCGATCGATACCGGCTATGCAAAATTTGCCAGCCTGGAGGCCTTCGGCCAGGCACTGCTGCCCTATATCGCCGACTTGCCCGGCAAAACCCTGAACTGGCGCTTGCTGGAACCGGACGGCAACTTTTTCGAACACCAGGCCTGCAGCCTGATCAGCTTGCAAATCGAAGCAATGGGCGATCTCGACCTGGCCGATGCGGCCCCCAAATCGCTGTTGCCCGCCCGCGCTATCGGCATGCAAGGGGCCGAGCTGGCGCGTCTCGATCAGTCGCGTATTGGCACCACGCGACGGGCATTGCCGGCCTGGCTGCTGCAGGCCTCGGAAACCGATCAATCAGCCTACGGGCGCTACATGATGGACCTGGCCGCGCTGAGCCTTCAAAGCGACGGCAAGACCTTCATGGACGAACTGCCAACCCTCACCGACTTCACCCGCACGGCCTTGCGCACAGCGCTCATCAAGGACCATCCGCAGGCCTCATCACTGGATCTGGACCGCGTGACAATAACGGTCACCAGCCAAGTCGTGTGGGGGACCGTCGCGCTGCCTGGCCAGACGCAAACCCTGACCTTGAGCCTGGTCGAGCTGGCCTTGCAAAACCTCGTCGCGCTGCCGCTGGGCAACAAGACTGTGAGTTACCAGGACGGCAGCCCGACACCCGCGTGGATGACCGCAGACTACCTGGAGCAACTGGTCACCCAGGCAGACATCGGCAAGCACTACCCCCAGCGGGTCAAGACACTGCTGCTGGCCAATCCCGAGCAAGCCTTGCGGCGCCAACAGCTGTACGCCGGACAACTGAGCCTGCAACTGCCCTTGCTGGCGCTGCAGTACAAGATTCGAGGCCTGTTCGACGTTGACGAACAGGGTTATCGCTACGTGCACGCGGTCATGGCCAGCAGCGCGCAACACCGCCGAGTGGATGGCGTCACCGTGGTAATCCGGCCGCTGGCACTGCGCCCCCGGTGGCGCGTGAGCGGCGCCACCGACAGCGTCGATAACATGTTTCTCATTGGGCCACAGGACCCTGCGAGTGGCCCTTGCCTGTTGTATCGACCATTGTCCAACGAACCCTTGGTGCAGTTTCCCTCACAGGCCAACCTGCTTTACGCCATCAAGCAGGACACGCCGTTACGCCAGTCGGTACTGGCCTGGTTGCCCGACGCTGTGCGCCAGGATTACGCCCAGTTTGTCTTCCCCGGAAGCGTGCCTTCACCCTGGGTCCTGCCGACGCTGCTCAGCGAGCCGGTGAGTTCGATGGTGATGAGCGGCCCGATTGAGTTCGGCACCCAGGCGCTGGGCGCGGACTGCCTCGCGGTGCTGTACAACGCCAACGCCCGCGCCCTGGTGACACTGGCCGACCGTCAATCGGTGTCCAATGCCGAGGCTCGCTGGGAAAGCTTCAAGCATGCAGGCTGGATTGTTCTGAATGCGGCGCTGCCGTTCATGGGCCGCACAGCGGGCGCCGCAGCCTGGATCTGGCAACTCATGGATGACCTGCAGCAGGTTATCGAGGCCCGGCAAAGCGGCGATCAAACGGCGGGCGTGAGTGCTGCCGTGGACTTTTTTCTGACCCTGGGCATGGCCCTGGCGCTGCACATCAGCCTGCAGCGCGCGCCGGCGCGTGCGCCTGAAAAACGCCCGCCGCCGGCAGCGTCGTTACCGGCCAAACCGTCGATCATCCAGCACCCCACGCTCGACACCGCGCACCTGCCGACTGACCATGACATCAACCTCCACACCCGCGGCGCCCTCACGCGTAACCGCAGCAGCCTGGACGCGACACTGGACAGTTTCAGCCTGGCCAAACCCGCAGGGCTGGGCGACATAATCACCCAGCCCGGCCCTCATCTGCACCTCTACCCCAAGGGCCAGGCGTGGTACGTCCCGGTGGCGCAGCGCTGGTTCGAAGTGACGCTCGATGAAAACGACACCGTACTGATCATCGACCCCAAAGACCCGAACCGCGAAGGCCCGGCCTTGATTGGCAACCGTCTCGGCCAATGGTTTGTCGACACCCGGTTGCGCCTGCGCGGCGGCGGAATGCGCAGCCGGCGACAGAAAGGCCAGCGCCTGAGGCCGCCGAAAATCCGCGAACTGCGTGAGCAACTGGCAGCCTTCGACACACAGGTCGAACAACGGCGCCAGGACATGATGGGTTTGCAGCAGGCCATCGATCACGCGCCACCGGCCGATCGCGCAGAGGCCCGCACCACCTACCTGACGCACGTCAGCAGGCGCCTGGAAGAATTGGACGTACCGATTGCCCAGCTCAAATCGCTGAACATCCTCGACACCGTGCCGACGTATCAGGAAGCCATGCTCAGCTACCTGCAAGACCAGATGATCCTGGCGCGAAGTGCCACCGCCGAACAGATGATCCGCTTTCGAGACGGCCTGCACACCGTGTCTGAATACCTGGACAACGAGGACTTGCCAGACACTCCGATGGCCCTGGAAGACTGCCGTGCCGTCGACGCGTCGACCCAGGCCATGGTCGAGCGCATCAGTTACCTGCAATCACGGTTCAAGGAGGCCCGCGCCCTGGGGGTCAAAGGCGTGGAACTGTTGCTGCGCCACGAACAGGTGCTGCCCAAGATAACGCTGGATGACCTCAAGGCGTTCCGGATCACCCTGTCACGCTTCCTCTGCGTGAATGAAGCCGCCTCGGCCAGCAAAGACACTGCCCGTTCGGTGATCGCCCAGATGGTCGACCGGGCGGAACTGGCGGTACAGAGCCTGTGCGAAGCCTTGCAGCCAGACAATCTGGCCACGCTGGATGAACAGATCGAGGTCCTCGACAGCCTGGTAGACCAGTTCACTGGCCTGGATCAAAGCCTGGCCGATTTGCCGGCCGATTTTCCACTGGACGTGCATCGCCCGGCCCTGGAGACCTTGCAGCAGCTCACCGAAGAATTTGCCCAACGGGCGGTCAAGCAAATGACCACGCTGCTGCGCGAGCGCAAGGCCCTGGAGTCGGCGATTGCCGGCCCCTCCGCGCCTGTACCCAGACCGCAGAAAAAGGTGATCAAGACCCGCTTCCAGGGCATCGTGGTCGGCGAAGAACGCCCGCCACAACGGGGAGAACCGACCCCGCTGGTGGAGGTCAAGCAAGCACTGACCGGCAAGGTGATTGCTCTGTTTCATAAAAAGGACGGGGTATGGGTTGAGCGTGAGCGTACGGGGGCGCGGCCCACTGCGCGGGCGCAGTCGCGAAACGTGGCCGCCGGTATCGCCAGTGCTCAGGCGCTGCTCGACGATGTCGAACAGTTCATCACGCGCACCCAGCGCCTGGCCGGCGAGGCAAGACGCCTGCCCGTGGAGATTGAAGAGCGTTTCCACCGCCGCGCCGCGCAGCTGGCCCAGGCTGGCGAGGACATTGAGGAGGCATTGACCGCCAGCAATATGACCGAAAGCGGCTCACCGTCGGCCGCCTTGATCAACCGCAGCCTCGATGCCGCGATCAAACGCCTCTACGCCGAGGGCCTGCGCACCCGGCTCGACATGCTCAAGCAGCGCCCACCGACGGCCGCGCATGTCGAACTGCTGTACCGTGAAAACGAGATCATCATCAAACCGCTGCCAGGCCCACGCAGCAAGCTTTCCGGCCGCCACAAGGGCTATTTGAAGGAGTACGAAATCCTCGACGCCAAACACTCGAATGCGCTGTGGTACGCCCACTTTCACTACAAGGACCTGGTCAGTCCCGAGGAGGCCTACACCGCCGCGCACCTCAAGACCCAATCGCAGCGGCGTCTGGGCGGCAAGTATGAAGCGCCGGCCAAGGCCGATGACCGCGACAATATCGCGGTGTACCGCAGTGAGATCGGGCCGTTGCTGGCGCGATCACTGTTCTTCAAGACTGCCGCCTTGCCGGTGCCCCGGCGCTGAAGGTGGCGGCTGACAACCCCAGGCGCGGTACAACCGTCCAAGCGCCTGCGCGATGCTCGCCGGCGGCACGGCGGCAAACCCCAAGACCAACCCGGCGCGCTGGTCGGGAGGTGTGCTGGAGTCCGGCAGCCAATAGGCGCTCAAGCCATTGACCTCGACCCCCACGGCGTGGGCCTGCGCCACCAGTTGCTGTTCGCGGGCGAGGCTGTCCACTCGCACCGTGAGGTGCAAGCCTGCCGCGACAGTGGGCAGGCTGCTCACGCCCGGCAGCTCACCGGGCCAGCCGCTCAACAGCGCGTCACGCCGGCTCAGCGCAGCGCGTCGCATACGCCGGATATGCCGCTGAAAGTGCCCCGCCGCCATGAACTCCGCCATCACCGCCTGGGTACTGACCTCCGAGTGGCGCATGTCGACCGCACGGCGCCGCGCAAACGCATCCACCAGGGCCGGCGGCAACACCAGGTAACCCAGACGCAACGCGGGAAACGCCACTTTGCCGAATGTGCCCACGTACAGCACCCGCCCCTTGCGATCCAGCGCGGCCAAGGGCGACAAGGGTGCGCCGCTGTAACGGTACTCGCCGTCGTAGTCATCCTCGATGATCCAACCGCCCGTGCGCTCGGCCCAGGCCAGCAGTTCAAGGCGGCGGGCCAGGCTCATGACCACGCCCAACGGGTACTGGTGGGAGGGGGTGACATACGCCACGCGACAATCGCTCAGGGTATTGAGCACCTGGCAGTCAATGCCCTCGCCGTCCACGGGTACGCCGTGCAGGCGCCCACCGGCCAGGGCAAACGCGTGACCGGCGGCGCGGTAGCCCGGATTTTCTACCGCCACGCCATCGCCCGGCTCTACCAGCAACTGTGCACAAAGGCTGATTGCCTGTTGCGCGCCGCAGGTGATCACAATTTGCTCAGCCGCACATTGCATGCCCCTGGAACTGCGCAAATAAGCGGCAATCAGACCACGCAGGCGCGCGTCACCCGCCGGGTCGCCGTAGCACAGCTGCTCAAGGTCCGGTTTGCGCCAAAAAGCCCCATTCAGCTTGGCCCAGACCTCAAACGGAAACAGATCAAAGGCAGGCACACCCACGCGAAATGCCCGTGGCGGCCCCGACGGAGGCTGGGACAGATGGTTGGTTTTTACCCGCGCCAGGCTGGTGCTGTGGATAACTTCATGGTCCAGATCTTCCGGCAAATCCGCGCATTTTGTGGATAAGGCTGGGGATAAGCCTGTTGAAAACCCTGTGGATACTTTTGTGGATAGTTTTTTCGGCGTGGGCAACTGGGCAACGTAGGTGCCGTCGCCAACGCGGCTCTCGATAAATCCCTCTGCATACAGCTGGTCATAGGCGCGCACCACACTGTTGCGGGAAATCGACAACGCCGCCGCCAGATCACGGGTGGCGGGCAACCGCGTGCCGCTGACCAGCCGCCCGTCCAACACGCGCTGGCGCAGGGCGTCATACAGCTGGCGCGTCAAACCCAAGCGGCGATCCAGCTCAATCCCAGCGGGGTTGAATGACAGCGGCGGTGTGATAGGCGACATATTGGACCTATGAAATTGGTGCCAGTTGGCTCTTACAACAGACCAATAGCCTGCCTAGGATGCAGGCATTCGCCAAGGATTATTTCCATGTACACACCCCGCGCCTTTGCCCTCGACGATTTGCCCGAACTGCAGCAACTGATCCAGCACACTCGCCTGGCGCAGTTGGTGACCTTTGGCGAGCAGGGCCTGCAGGCCAGCCACCTGCCGCTGCTGCTCAACCCCGATCAAGGCCCGAACGGTACGCTTTACGGGCACATGGCCAAGGCCAACCCCCAATGGCGCGACCTGCAAAATGGCAGCGAAGCCCTGGTGATCTTTGCCGGCGCCGACGCCTACATCAGCCCGGCGTTTTACCCGGCCAAGGCCGAGCACGGCAAAGTGGTGCCCACCTGGAATTACATCGCCGTGCATGCGTACGGCAAAGCCGAGGTATTTGCCGATGCCGAGCGCTTGCTGGCGGTGGTCACGGCGCTGACCGACCGCCACGAAGGCAACCGCGCCCAGCCCTGGAGCGTCAGCGATGCCCCCGCCGACTACATTGACGGCATGCTCAAGACCATCGTCGGCTTCGCCCTGCCCATCGAGCGCCTGATCGGCAAACGCAAACTCAGCCAGAACCGCAGCCAGGCCGATATCAACGGCGTGCGCGAGGGCTTGGCCGCCAGCATTGATGTGCGCGATCAGACGCTCGCGCGCTTTATCCCTCAAGGAGGCACAGAATGAGCCAGATCGATATCCGCCCCGTCACCGCCGCCGACCATGCCGCCTGGCTACCGCTGTGGCAGGCGTACTTGAGGTTCTACGAAACCCAATTGCCCGACGCCGTCAGCCAAAGCACCTGGCAGCGCTTGATCGATGCCAGTGAGCCGACCCATTCCGCCCTGGCCTGGCAGGACGGCAAGGCGGTGGGCATGGTCAACTTCATCTACCACCGCTCCAACTGGAGCATTGAAAATTCCTGCTACCTGCAGGACCTGCTGGTGGAGCCGGCCCAACGCGGCAGCGGCGTGGGTCGCAAGCTGATCGAGTTTGTCTATGCCACCGCCAAGGCTGACGGTTGCTGCAAGGTCCACTGGTTGACCCACGAGACCAACGCCACCGCGATTCAACTCTACGAACGCATTGCCGAACGTCCTGGCTTTATCCAATTTCGCAAAGGTCTTTAAGGAGCCCCGCATGCCTATCTCACCCGCCGACTGGAAAGGCGTTCCCGCGCCCACCGTTCAAGTGCTCGAAGGGCGTTTTATCCGCCTGGAAAAACTCGACCCCGCGCGCCATGGCAATGGCCTGTTTCGGGCCCTTGAAGGCCCGGGCGCCGATCCGAAGCTCTGGGACTACTTGCCTTATGGCCCCTTCCCCGAGCGCGCCGCGTTTGATGCCTGGCTCAACAACCATGCCCAGCACAGCGACCCGTATTTCTTCAGCGTGATCGATCGCCAGAGCGGCGAGGTGCAAGGCATCCTCAGCCTGATGTCCATCGTCCCGGCCCAGGGCCGCATCGAAATCGGCCACGTGACCTTCGGCGCGTCGATGCAACGCTCGCCCAAAAGCACCGAGGCGGTGTACCTGCTGGCCAATCACGCTTTCGAGCAGGGCTACCGTCGCCTGGAATGGAAGTGCAACAACGGCAATGCCCGTTCCAAATACGCGGCGCAGCGCTTGGGCTTCAGCTTTGAAGGCGTGTTCCGCCAGCACATGGTGGTCAAGGGACAGAACCGCGATACGGCGTGGTATTCGATCCTGGATTCGGAATGGCCAACCCTTGGAGCGGGGTTTGAAGCGTGGCTGTCCGAGGCGAACCAGCATGGTTCTGGCCAACTGAAAACACTGGCCGAGTGCCGGGCCTGATTCTCAGCCACAACACAAAACCACTGTGGGAGCGAGCTTGCTCGCTCCCACAGTTGATCTGCAGCGGGCCCGCCGCTGTCATCTCCCCGGCGCGCCACAGCCTGGGCCTGGGCTACACCGGCGAGCTGGGCAGCAACAGCCGCAATCACGCGTTGGTCGGCCAATGGCAGATGAGTTTTTAATCGCTCAGCACTAAAGACAACTCCCGCGAATCAGGGGTCGGTAGCCTGACAGTTATCGCCCCGTCATCTCGCTAAATTCCCGGCCTCTTATTCCATGAGGCTGGATTTACATGTCACTTGCACAAAAACAGTTCGCTAAAGCCCTTACCCTCATGCTGGTGGTCACTGCTGCTCCGTTTGCACAAGCGCAGAGGGACATGGAGCACGACAGCGACTGGCTTAACGAGATCTCTCTGGGCGACCTGCCCGCCGTGCACGACCGCGCGCCTCCCGCGCCTGGCGATGAGTTCTACTTCGTCGAGCATGCCACCACCCATAACGGTAAACAGGCGGCGATCATGCTCGATTACGCCATTGATCAACTGTTGGAGTCTGGCGCGCTGGGCAAGCGGGAACAGGATGCACTTGAGCACCTGGGCAGTTACCTGGGCAGCCTGGCGCCAGGCAACGTCGGCGCGGTGCTTGAGCAATTGGCGGGCAGCCAGCATGCCAACCTGGGCACCGCCACCCAAGACAGCCTGAAACAGCTGAACGCCAACCTGCTGTCGGCGATCCGCGAGCTGAGCGGCCAGACACGCGAAGGCGCTCGGGTGTGGCTCAACGGCCTGGGCAACAGCGGCAAGCTCGACGACCAGCGCGGCAGCGCCGGTTTACAACAGCGCACACAAGGCCTGATGGTCGGCGCCGACTGGTCGGTGAACCCCGCCTGGCGCGTCGGCGTCATGGGGGCCAAGTCAGGCAGCAACCTGAACGCCAAACGTTTCAAGGCCGAACTGGAAAGCTGGCACCTGGGCGTCTATGCCTTGCGCCAGGACGGCCCGCTGGCACTGCGCCTGGGGGCGATTTACAGCCACCACGACGGGCGAAATAAACGCAGCGTCGACGTCGATTTCCTCAACTTGCGCGACCAACTCAAGGGCAAGTACAGCGCTCAGAGCCAGAACGCATTCGTCGAGTTGGGTTATCAGCTGGGCGGTGCCGCAATCAGCATCGAACCCTTTGCCGGTCTCGGTTGGCAGCGCTATCACCGCGACAGCTTCACGGAAAAAGGTGGCGTGACAGCCCTGAACGTCGGCGCACAAACCCAACAGAACCTGGGCAGCACCTTCGGCCTGCGCCTGTCGAGCCTGTATGCCCTGGGCAATCAGATGAGCCTCACGCCCCACTTGAGTACACGCTGGCAGCACCTCTATGGCGACGTCAGCAGCACGGTTCGCCAATCTTCGGCATGGGATAAACGCGATGATTTCGACAGCGGCTTCACCCTCAAAGGCACCGCCCTGGATCGCAACAGCCTGGGCCTGCGCGCCGGTCTCGACCTTGCACTGTCGGCCCAACACACGTTGGGCCTGACCTACACCGCTGACGTTGGCAGCAACAGCCGCAATCAGGGGTTGATGGGCCAATGGGCCATGGGCTTTTGACCCACGCTTTATTTCAGGCGAAAAAAAAGGGGGGCACCTGCCCCCCCGAGGATTAAGCGGTCGTCTTGAAGGCTGTTATTCAGCCTTCGATTTCAATCAGGATTTCGCCAGGGTTGACCCGGTCGCCCTTGGCCACATGAACGGCAGAAACTTTGCCGGCAATCGCGGCCTGCACTTCGGTTTCCATCTTCATGGCTTCGGTAATCAGCACGGCCTGGCCAGCCTTGACCACGTCGCCTTCCTTGACCAGCACGTCGACGATATTGCCCGGCATTGCCGTGCTGACATGGCCCGGCTCGGTCGCGTGCTTGCGCTTGCTGCCGCCGCTGCTGACGAACTCGTTGAGCGGTTCGAACACCACTTCTTCGGGCATGCCGTCGATGGACAGGTAGAAGTGGCGCTTGCCTTCGGCCTTGACGCCAACCCCGGTGATGTCGACGCGGTAGCTTTCACCGTGCACGTCGATCACGAACTCGGTCGGCACGCCTTCGCCACCGGCGCGCGCTACGCCGCCGGCCTCAGGAATCGGCAACAGCACTTCCGGGCTCAAGGTGCCGGCGTCACGCTCCTCAAGGAACTTGCGCCCGATGTCCGGGAACATCGCATAGGTCAGCACGTCTTCTTCGGACTTGGCCAACGTGCCGATTTCGCCGCGCAGCTTGGTCATTTCCGGCTTGAGCAGGTCAGCCGGGCGGTGGTCGATCACCTCTTCGCTGCCGATGGCCTGGCGGCGCAGTTTTTCATTCACCGTGCCCGGCGCCTTGCCGTAGCCGCCTTGCAGGTAGAGCTTCACTTCATTGGTGATGGTTTTGTAGCGCTCGCCGGCCAGCACGTTGAAGAACGCCTGGGTGCCGACGATCTGCGAGGTCGGGGTAACCAGCGGCGGGAAACCGAGGTCTTCACGCACGCGCGGGATTTCGGCCAGCACTTCGCTCATGCGGTTCAGCGCGCCCTGCTCTTTCAACTGGTTGGCCAGGTTGGAAATCATCCCGCCCGGCACCTGGTTGACTTGCACGCGGGTGTCGACGGCGGTGAATTCGCTTTCGAACTGGTGGTATTTCTTACGCACGGCGTAGAAATACAGACCGATTTCCTGCAGCAGCTCCAGGTCGAGGCCGGTGTCGAATTCGCTGCCTTTGAGGGCGGCAACCATCGACTCGGTACCTGGGTGGCTGGTGCCCCAGGCGAAGCTGGAGATGGCGGTGTCGATGTGGTCGGCACCGTTTTCGATGGCCTTGAGTTGGCACATCGCGGCCAAACCCGCCGTGTCGTGAGAGTGGATAAAGATCGGCAGGCTCTGCTCGGCTTTGAGCGCCTTGACCAACTCGCCCGTGGCGTACGGCGTCAGCAGGCCGGCCATGTCTTTGATGGCGACCGAGTCGCAGCCCATGGCTTCCATTTGCTTGGCCTGGGCCACAAACGCGTCGATGGTGTGCACCGGGCTGGTGGTGTAGGCGATGGTGCCTTGGGCATGCTTGCCGGCGGCTTTCACCGCTTCGATGGCCACGCGCAGGTTACGCACGTCGTTCATGGCGTCGAAGATGCGGAACACGTCGATGCCATTCACGGCCGCCTTGGCGACGAAGGCTTTGACCACGTCGTCGCTGTAGTGGCGGTAGCCCAGCAGGTTCTGGCCGCGCAACAGCATTTGCAGGCGCGTGTTGGGCAATGCGGCGCGCAGTTTGCGCAGGCGCTCCCACGGGTCTTCTTTGAGGAAACGTACACAGGCGTCGAAGGTCGCGCCGCCCCAGACTTCCAGCGACCAGTAGCCGACTTTGTCGAGCTTGTCGCAGATCGGCAGCATGTCGTCAGTGCGCATACGAGTCGCCAGCAACGATTGGTGGGCGTCGCGCAGGATGGTGTCGGTTACGAAGATCTTTTTAGTCATTGGAATATTCCTCACAGGCCTGCGTGGGCGGCGATGGCGGCGGCGATGGCCAGGGCCAGCTCTTCGGGTTTGCGCTTGATCGAGTAGTTGGTCAGCTCAGGATGGCTTTCCACAAAACTGGTGTTGAACTGGCCGCTGCGGAATTCCGGGTTACGCAGGATTTCCTGGTAATAAGCGGCGGTGGTCTTCACGCCTTGCAGGCGCATGTCGTCCAGGGCACGCAGGCCGCGGTCCATGGCTTCTTCCCAGGTCAACGCCCACACCACCAGCTTCAGGCACATGGAGTCGTAGAACGGCGGGATGGTGTAGCCGGTGTAGATCGCCGTGTCGGTACGCACGCCGGGGCCGCCGGGCGCGTAGTAACGGGTGATCTTGCCGAAGCTGGGCAGGAAGTTGTTTTTCGGGTCTTCGGCGTTGATGCGGAACTGCAACGCGAAACCACGGTGCTGGATGTCTTCCTGTTTTACCGACAGCGGCAGGCCCGAGGCGATGCGGATCTGCTCACGCACGATGTCGATGCCGGTGATTTCCTCGGTGATGGTGTGTTCCACCTGCACGCGGGTGTTCATCTCCATGAAGTACACCTCGCCCTCGGCGAGCAGGAACTCCACGGTGCCGGCGTTCTCGTAACCCACGGCCTTGGCGGCACGCACCGACAGGTCGCCGATGTAGGCGCGCTGTTCAGGGGTCAGCTGCGGGCTGGGGGCGATTTCGATGAGCTTCTGGTTGCGGCGTTGGATCGAGCAATCACGCTCGAACAGGTGCACCACGTTGCCAAAGCTGTCACCGAGGATCTGCGCTTCAATGTGCTTGGGATTGACGATGCATTTTTCCAGGAACACTTCCGCCGAACCGAAGGCCTTGGTGGCTTCGGAAATGACGCGAGGGAAGGCTTGTTCAAGTTCTTCGCGGCTGTTGCAACGACGAATACCACGCCCGCCGCCACCGGAGGTGGCCTTGAGCATCACCGGGTAACCAATGCGGTCGCCTTCGGTGAGGGCTTCGGCGATGTCGGCAACGTTGCCTTCGGTGCCTGGGGTAACCGGCACACCGGCCTTGATCATGCTGCGGCGCGCTTCGGTCTTGTCGCCCATGCGGCGAATCACTTCAGCGGACGGGCCGATGAATTTGATCCCGCGTTCGGCGCAGATGTCTGCCAGTTCGGCGTTTTCCGACAGGAAACCGTAGCCGGGGTGCAGCGCATCACAGCCGGTTTCCACGGCCAGGTTCACCAGCTTGCGCGGGTTCAGGTAGCCGGCCAGAGGTTCGGCACCAATGCTGTGGGCTTCGTCGGCACGTTTGACGTGCAACGCGTGGCGGTCGGCGTCCGAGTACACCGCGACCGAGCGAATGCCCATCTCGGCGCAGGCACGCACGATTCGTACGGCAATCTCACCACGGTTGGCGATCAGGATCTTTTTTATCACTTGGAAATTCCCTTGAGCCGTTTGCTGCGTCTTCGACCGGTTGGCTCCGAGTCGGCGCGTGACCAAATGTTTCATGACAGTCGCGAGACACACACTAGGCGCAACGGAGGATTAACAAAAATCAATAATTATTGGGTTGTGTATAAGTAAACACTTATAGTTGGCCGAACGGCCTGGGGCGAGAGGACTCAAATAATGCGTAAGTCATTGATGCGTATGACATTACGCCAGTTGCAGATTTTCAACGAAGTCTGTGATTTGCGCTCCTACAGCCGTGCCGCCGAGGAAATGTCCCTCACACAACCGGCCGTAAGCCTACAAATTCGTCAGCTGGAAGAGCTGATCGGCCAGCCGTTGTTCGATTACGTCGGCAAAAAGCTCTACATGACCGAGGCCGCCGAAGCCTTGCAACGCGCCAGCCGGGATATTTTCGGGCGCCTGGAAAACCTCGATATGCAGCTGTCGGACATGCAGGGCTCGCTGCAGGGCCAGCTGAAGCTGGCGATCGAATCCAGTGCCAAATACTTCGTGCCGCACCTGTTTGCCGCCTTCAAGCGCCAGCACCCCGAGGTGCAGTTGCACCTGACAGTCGTCAATCGTGCCCAGGTGATTCGAAGGCTTTCAGACAACCGTGATGACTTGGTGATCATGTCCATGGTGCCGCAGGACATGGGCCTGGAATTTCTGCCGTTCCTGAACAACCCGATTGTCGCCGTGGCGCCGCTCGACCACCCCTTGAGCCTTCAAGGTCCGCTGCGCCTGCAGGACCTGGAACCTTACACGCTGCTGGTGCGCGAGCCGGGTTCCGGCACGCGATTGGCCTGCGAGGAGTACTTCAAGGAAAAGCGCGTGCATTTCACCCAAACAGTGGAAGTGGCCTCGGCCGAGGCGCAGCGTGAATGCGTGAGCGCGGGGTTGGGCGTGGCGCTGCTGACGCGCCACGCGATCAACCTGGAACTGGCCACCGGCGGGCTCAAGGAGCTGCCGGTGGAAGAACTGCCGCTGTACCGCAGTTGGTGCCTGGTGCAGGCCAAGGCCAAGCGCCTGTCACCGGTGGCCCATGCGTTCCTGGGCTTTATCCGCAGCGAGCGGGTGCAGATCAGCGCGTTGGCTGAGCGTTTCGCTGGGCAGCCGCGGGTGCCTGCCAGTGGAGTTCAGGGTAGTCCGTGATGCTCTGGAGCAATTGGCGCTCTTCGCAACGGTCTTCGATTGCGCGACGAAACGCCATGCGGCGCTGGTCTTCTTGCTGACGACGGGTTTTGACGGTGCTGCTGTCTTCGTATTGCCGGGCCATGTTGAGTCTCCCAATGCGAGTACGGGGAGTTCAGGATGGGCGCGGCGGATGACGGTTTGGCGGCGTGGGGGTTACAGGACGATGAATATTCCGAAATTGAAGGAGATTCCCTGTGGGAGCTGGCGTGCCTGCGATGCAGGCACTGCGGTTTTTCAGTTAAACCGAGATGACGCTATCGCAGGCAAGCCAGCTCCCACATTTGGACCGGGTGCGATCCTGAATCAGTCGTCGAGGGCTTTGACCGATTTTGGCGAGAGACGCAGGCTGCGCAAGCTGCGCTTCACGCTCTTGAGGTGGTTGACCAGGCTCGGGCCGCGCGCCATGGCCACGCCCATCGCCAGCACGTCGATCACCACCAGGTGGGCGATGCGCGAGGTCAGCGGGGTATAGATTTCGGTGTCTTCGTGCACGTCGATCGCCAGGTTGACCGTCGACAGCTCTGCCAATGGCGTCTGGCTTGGGCACAGCGTGATCAGCGTCGCGCCGCTTTCACGCACCAGGTTGGCGGTGATCAGCAAGTCTTTGGAGCGACCGGACTGGGAGATGCAGATCGCCACATCCGTCGGCTTCAGCGTGACCGCCGACATCGCCTGCATGTGCGGATCGCTGTAAGCCGCTGCGGTGAGCAGCAGGCGGAAGAATTTGTGCTGGGCGTCCGCAGCAACGGCGCCCGACGCACCGAAGCCGTAAAATTCGACGCGCTGGGCCTGGGACATTGCGGTCACGGCCTTCTGCAACTCCACCGGGTCGAGCTTTTCTCGCACTTCCATCAGGGTGTGCAAGGTGGTGTCGAAGATTTTCAGGCTGTAGTCGGCGACGGAATCGTCTTCATGAATCGCAAATTGCCCAAAGCTCGCACCCGCCGCCAGGCTCTGGGCCAGCTTGAGTTTCAAGTCCTGAAACCCGGAGCAACCGATGGCGCGGCAAAAACGCACGATGGTCGGCTCACTGATGCCCACGCTGTGGGCCAGGTCGGCCATGGAACTGTGCATCACGGCCGCAGGGTCAAGCAGCACGTGATCGGCAACCTTGAGTTCCGATTTGCGTAACAGGTGGCGCGACTGGGCGATATGTTGCAACAGGTTCAAAGGGCAGGACTCTTGTTATTGGCAGGCGCCAGGGATGTAGCAAGCTTGTAGTTATACTACAAGAATTGCCGTTTTGCCCGTCCGATGCATCACTAAATCGCCCTGATGCCCTTTGAATCAGCGGGCAGCCGCCGTGTAGCCACACAGGCGGGCTGGCCGTCTTTAAGGAAAGTCTGCATTTTTGCGTAACAAATCTGCCAGCCCCTCGGCCTCCACCGGCCGACTGATCAGATAGCCCTGCACCTCGTCACAGCGCTCCCCTCGCAGGAAATCCAGCTGCTGCTGATCTTCCACGCCTTCGGCCACCACCTTGAGCGCCAGCCCATGGGCCATGGCGATGATTGCACGCGTAATCGCAGCGTCCTCACGGCCTTGGCCCAGGCCGCGAATGAACGTCTGATCGATCTTCACGTAATCCACGGGAATGCGCTTGAGGTAGCTGAGGGACGAGTAGCCGGTGCCAAAGTCGTCAATGGCCAGCTTCACGCCCAGGTCGCGCAGTTGCTGGAAGGTGGCAATGATGTGCTCGACGCTGTCGAGCAACTGGCTCTCGGTCAGCTCCAATTCGAGGTATTGCGGGTCAAGGCCGGTTTCTTCGAGCACCTGGCGCACCAGGCTGACCAACTTGCCCTGGCGCAACTGGTGCACGGAAAGGTTCACCGACACCCGAATCGGCGCCAACCCCTGGCGCTGCCATTCACACGCCTGCCAACAGGCTTGGCGTAGGACAAACTCGCCCAGCGGCACGATCAGGCCTGTTTCTTCGGCCAGGCCAATAAAATCCCCCGGCGGCACCATGCCCCACTGCGGATGCTCCCAGCGAATCAGCGCCTCGGCGGCGTTCAGCTTGCCCGTGGCCAGGCACAGTTTCGGCTGATAGAACACCGTGAGCTGGCGTTCGTCGATGGCCTTGCGCAAGTGGTTCTCCAGCTGCAAACGCTCAAGCGTGCTGGCTTGCAGGCTGTCGGTGTAGAACTGGAAGTTATTGCCGCCCAAGTGCTTGGCATGTTGCATGGCCATGTTCGACTGACTGACCAACGCGGAAATTTCCCGCGCATTGTCCGGCAGCAAGCTGACACCCATTGAGGCGCTGACCACCAACTCATGCCCGTCTACCGTCACCGGCACCCGCAGCTTTGCCAGCAGCCGCGTGGCCACTCGCGCCAGGCTCGACAGGTTGCCGTAGGCGTCGAACAGCACGGCGAACTCATCGCCGGACAGGCGCGCAATGGTGTCAGCCTCGGGCAACGCGTTGATCAGGCGACGCGCCATTTTCTGTAACAGCTGGTCGGCGACTTCATGGCCCAGGCTGTCGTTCAGCAACTTGAAGCGGTCCAGGTTGATATGCAGCAACGCCAGGCTACGCCCGCCCTGCCGCACACGCGCATGGGCTTCGCGCAGTCGCTCGCGGAACAGCGAACGGTTGGCCAGGCCCGTCAACTCGTCATAGTGCGTGAGGTAGCGCATGCGCTCCTCAGACTCACGCCGCGCCGACAGATCGGCGAAGAAGCCCACAATGTGGCTGACATTTCCGCGAACATCGCGCACCACGTTCAGTTGCAGCCATTGGGGATACAGTTCGCCATTCTTGCGTGTTTCGACCAGCTCGCCCTGCCAGGTACCGTGGCTGAGCAGAGCCTGGCGGATCACCGGAAAATGACGGCGGGCGTCGCGGCTGCTGGGCAGTTCCACGACGTTGCGGCCGAGCATGTCGTCGATTTCAAAGCCGGTGACACGGCTGAAAGCCTGGTTGACGGCGATCAGCGCATAGTTCGGGTCAAGAATCACGATGCCTTCGCTGGCCGCCTCGAACACGGTCGAGGCCAGCCGCTGCTGTTCTTCCAGGGCCTTGCCGGCGCTGATGTCGCGGCGGGTGCCGAGCATGCGCGTTACCCGCCCACTGGGCGAGCGCTCCACGGCGCGGCCGCGGTCTTCGATCCAGACCCAGTGACCGTCGCCGTGGCGCACGCGGTATTCAACCTGATAGTCCTCGGTACGGCCTTTGAGATGCTCCACCAGTGCGCGCTTGAGCAGCGGCAAGTCGTCGGGGTGCAGCCGCGGCTTGAGGTGGCTGAGCATTGCTGTGACGTATTCAGGTTCCAGGCCGAACAACTCTTTGAGCTGAGTGTGATGGACTTCGTCGGTTTGCAGGTTCCAGTCCCACAGCCCCAGTTCGCTGGCCTGCAGCGCCATGGCCAGGCGCGCTTCACTTTTATTCAGGGCCAGGCTGGCGGCGTCCAGTTCCTGGTTGCGTTGCGCCACGCGGTCTTGCAGACCGATCTGGGCCTCGCGCAGGTCCTGTTCGACCTGGCGGCGCTGCTCGACTTCGCGCACCAGCTCCTGATTCAACTGCTCGCTGCGCTGCTGCGCCTGCTGTAAATGCTCGATCAGCGCCTGGTTCTGAAAGCGTCGCAGCAGGCCACGCTGGATCAGGCGGTTGACCTGCCACGCCACCAGGCTCAGAGAACCCAGCAGGATCAGACCAAGCACGCCCCAACCTTGCTGCTGCGCCGTGCCGTTCCAAAACAGATAGAGGATGGCCGGTACCAGACACGGCACGGCAAAGGACAGGAATGCGGGCAGGCTCACCGCGTAAGCGACGCTGGCCGACAGCGTTGCCGCACCGATCAGGCCGAACACCCAGGCCTGCTGCATGAAGCTGTCCGCCGGCACCAGCGCAATGGCGGCGGTGGCTAACGTCAGGCCACTGACCGCCGAGCCGAGCATGAACATGCGCCGCCAGATCGGTTGGGCCTGGCGGCTGGGCATGGCCGAATCAAACGCGGCGACTTGGATCACGCGCAAGGCCACCAGGGCGAGCAGCCAGACCAGCCACACGCTGTCCAACAGATATTGCTTGGGGTTCCACAGCAACCAGGCGCAGACCAGGCCGTTCACCAACATCAATAAAGTCGGCAGCAATGAGCCCTGGTACAGCAGGCGAGTGCGTTCGACCGCCATCTCGGTTGCGTAACGTTTACGAATGATCTGCGCAGGCGCCGCCGAGGGGCCGAACAGGTCAGGACTGAGAGTCATAGGCAGTGTTCTTATAATGGTGAGCCCGAAACGTGCACGGAGCATACACAAGCAAACGCTTGGGCCAAACTGCTCCAAGTCATAAAAACCGCGCGATAATCCGCCGCAAAACTCGGAGCCAGACAGCTTGAGCGAGGTGCTGCGCGGGCTGTGGCCTATGACCGACCGGTCATCAGCCCCGCCAGAATGTTTGTCCGGCTCCAAACACGCCCGACGTTTTCGAGTGACCACCCGGCATTGGGATTTGCCCCACTCCCGCGGGCACCCTAGAATGCGCCGATGCGCGATGATCTCTCCCTTTTGCTGAACTCCCTCAACGATGCCCAACGCCAGGCCGTAGCAGCCCCCGTTGGCCGTCAGTTGGTCCTGGCCGGTGCTGGCTCCGGTAAAACCCGAGTGCTGGTGCACCGTATCGCCTGGTTGATCCAGGTTGAAAACGCGTCCCCGCATTCCATCCTGTCGGTGACCTTCACCAACAAGGCGGCTGCCGAGATGCGCCACCGCATCGAGCAGTTGATGGGTATCAGCCCGGCCGGCATGTGGGTGGGCACCTTCCACGGCCTGGCGCACCGCTTGTTGCGGGCGCATTGGCAGGAAGCGGGGCTGAGCCAGACCTTCCAGATCCTCGACAGCGATGACCAGCAACGCCTGGTCAAGCGCGTGATCCGCGAGCTGGGCCTGGACGAACAGCGCTGGCCCGCGCGTCAGGCGCAATGGTTTATCAACGGCCAGAAAGACGAAGGCCTGCGCCCGCAACATATCCAGGCCAGTGGCGATTTGTTCCTGGCCACCATGCGCAGCATTTATGAAGCCTACGAGGCCGCCTGCGTGCGTGCCGGCGTGATCGACTTCTCCGAGCTGCTGCTGCGCGCCCTCGACCTGTGGCGCGACAACCCAGGCTTGCTGGCGCATTACCAGAAGCGCTTCCGGCATATCTTGGTGGACGAGTTCCAGGACACCAACGCCGTGCAGTACGCCTGGTTGCGCTTGCTGGCCAAAGGCGGCGACAGCCTGATGGTGGTGGGCGATGACGACCAGTCGATCTACGGCTGGCGTGGCGCGAAAATCGAGAACATCTACCAGTATTCCGACGACTTTCCGGACGCGATCACTATCCGTCTGGAGCAGAATTACCGCTCCACCGCCGGCATCCTCAAGGCTGCCAACGCACTGATCGCCAATAACACCGGGCGCATGGGCAAAGAGCTGTGGACCGACGGCGGCGAAGGCGAAGCGATCAACCTGTACGCCGCGTTCAACGAGCACGATGAAGCGCGTTATGTGGTGGAAACCATCGAAAGCGCGCTGAAAACCGGGCTGGCGCGTAACGATATCGCCATCTTGTACCGCTCCAACGCCCAATCGCGGGTATTGGAAGAAGCCCTGCTGCGCGAACGTATTCCGTACCGCATCTATGGCGGCCAACGCTTCTTCGAGCGTGCGGAAATCAAGAACGCCATGGCGTACCTGCGCTTGCTGGAAGGCCGTGGCAACGATGCGGCGCTGGAGCGGGTGATCAATGTTCCGGCGCGTGGCATCGGCGAGAAAACCGTCGAGGCCATCCGCGACCACGCACGCCACGCCGATGTGTCGATGTGGGAAGCCATGCGCTTGCTGATCGCCAATAAAGGCCTGACCGGCCGCGCTGCCGGTGCCTTGGGTGTGTTCGTCGAGCTGATCGAGAACCTGGCCGCCAAATGCGCGGAAATGCCGCTGCATTTGATGACCCAGACCGTGATTGAGCAATCGGGCCTGATCGCCTATCACGAAGCGGAAAAAGGCGAGAAGGGCCAGGCGCGGGTAGAAAACCTTGAAGAACTGGTCAGCGCCGCCCGCGCGTTCGAAAACACCGATGACGATGAAGAGCTGACGCCGCTTGCCGCCTTCCTCGGGCATGCGTCGCTGGAAGCCGGTGATACCCAGGCCGATGAGCATGAAGACAGCATCCAGCTGATGACCTTGCACAGTGCCAAGGGCCTGGAGTTCCCGTATGTGTTCCTGGTGGGCATGGAAGAAGGCCTGTTCCCGCACAAGATGAGCCTGGAAGAGCCCGGCCGCCTTGAGGAAGAGCGCCGCCTGGCTTACGTGGGCATCACCCGTGCCATGCAGAACCTGGTGATGACCTACGCCGAAACCCGACGCCTGTACGGCAGCGAGACCTACAACAAGGTGTCGCGCTTCGTGCGTGAAGTGCCGAAGGGACTGATCCAGGAAGTGCGCCTGTCCAACAGCGTCAGCCGCCCGTTCGGCGGCGGCCAGCAGCAAAATTCCAGCACCCTGTTTGCCGGCTCCGAGATTCCGGAAACCCAGTTCAGCCTTGGTCAGCAGGTCAGGCATTCGGTGTTCGGCGAAGGCGTGATCCTCAACTTCGAAGGCGCGGGTGCCCAGGCGCGGGTGCAGGTGAATTTCGCCGAAGGCAGCAAGTGGCTGATGATGGGTTACGCCAAGCTCGAAGCGATCTGAAACACTGCATGCTCACTGTCAGGCGCCCGGCTAGCCGGGCGCCTGCAATGTGAAGAATCGTGCCCCTCCCTTGTTTTTCGCCCGCTCGGGCCAATATCTGTAACTAGTCCTACAGACCCTTCGGAATTGGTCTTACGTAAAAGCCCGAAACATTATGCCGCTAGCCACTGTCACGACACCTGTGCAACATGGCGCGCGTGCAATCCACAAATGGGAATTCCCTTTATGAAACGTTTTCTTAGCATCGCCATGGCGTTGTGCATCGGCCTGACGATGAGCCTCGACGCCAACGCCAAGCGCTTCGGTGGCGGCAAAAGCATGGGCTCGGCACCGACTCACCAGACCAGCCAAATGGCTCCTTCCGCCGGTGCCGGCGGTGCTGCGGCAACTGCAGGTGCAGCCGGTGCCGCTGGCGCGGCTGCCAAGGCCGGCGGTGCTTCGCGCTGGTTAGGCCCTCTGGCCGGTATCGCCGCCGGTGGCCTGCTTGCGTCCATGTTCATGGGCGGCGGCTTCCAGGGCATGCAGATCTTCGACATCCTGATCATGGCGGTCATCGCCTTCCTGATCTTCCGCTTCATCGCCGCCCGTCGCCGCAAGCAGCAGGAGCACATGGCTCCAGCCGGCGCGCCGATGCAGCGTGAAGTATTCGAGCAAAAACCAGCCATGGGTTCGATCTTTGGTGGTTCGGGTGCACCTGCTGCCGCCCGTCCGGTAATCAATGCACCGGCCTGGTTCAACGAAGAGCGTTTCGTCGAAGCGGCCCGCAGCCACTTCCAGTCCCTGCAACAGCACTGGGACGCCAACGAAATGGACAAGATCTCCGAGTTCGTGACCCCACAACTGCTTGAATTCCTCAAGCGCGAACGTGCCGACCTGGGCGACGGTTTCCAGTCGACCTACATCGACGACCTGCGCGTACAACTGGAAGGTGTGGATGATCGCGCCGACAAGACCATCGCCACCCTGACCTTCAGCGGCGTGTCGAAGACCTCGCGTTTCGACCAGGGCGAAGTGTTCAGCGAAAGCTGGAACATGGAACGCGCCCAGGGCGACAACCAGCCTTGGCTGGTCGCCGGTATCCGCCAGAACGGCTGATAACCGCACGCTTGAGCACTTGGTAATAAAAACCCCGGACATGTTCCGGGGTTTTCTATTTCGCGGTTGCACTTATAGCGAGCTACTGTATAAAACGCCCTATTAACCGCGCCAACTAGCAAGAGGATCCCGGCCGTGGAAGAAATCATCGAACAATTGCGTGAAGCCAACGAACCGGTCCCGGTTCCTCTGGAACTGCCTGACGAAGACCAAATTGTGGAAATCGAAGAACAACTGTTCATCGACATCCCGTTTGTCTTCCGCGAATTCCTGCTCACCGTTAGCGACGTGGTGTATGGCAGCCTGGAGCCGGTGACGGTTACCGACCCGCAGTCCCACACCTACCTGCCGGACGTTGCCGCCAACGCCTGGGATGCCGGTGTTGACCGCAGCATGATCCCGATCTGCCAGGACGGTGACGACTACTACTGCGTCGAAGAAGACGGCACCGTGGTGCTGTGGTCCGGCGAAGAAGAACTGGTTACCGAAGAAACCTGGGAATCGGTGTGGCACTGGGCGCGGGACGTCTGGCTGGAAAGCTGATTCCGCAAAGCTTCTGTGGCAAGGGCGCTTGCTCGCGCTGGGCTGCGAAGCGGCCCCAACCAGGGCGACGCGTTCTTTCAGATGTTGCAATGTGGCGGTTTTAGGGCTGCTGCGCAGCCCAACGCGAGCAAGCTCGCTCGCCACAAGAATGCGCCGCTCGGCTTAGTGCTCCGGCGTGTCTTTGTGGTTATCCAGGGTCTCCAGCAAGGCAACCTGCATCCGAGTATGCACGCGGATGAACCACCGCCAGAGCACCGCCGCCACCGCTGCTGCCACAACGGCGATCAGCACCAGCAACTTGTTGGTTGGCAAAATACTGGCCGACAAGGCTGCCAGCAGCAGGAAAATCACCAGCAGCGACAGGATGGGGATCAGTTCGGCGATCACTCGTCGTACGCGCTGGGTATGCCTTCCGGCCATTTCCGGCTTGACGCTCATCTCTGCCAGCAACATCGACAGCGCCTTGAGCTTGCGATACGCCGCAATCAAAAACGGCAGCGACAACAGCAACGCCCCGCCCCAGATCAATGCCTTCTGCCAGCTTGGGTCACTGATCCAGCCCTCCAGATACCCGCCGATGCGCGCCGCAAAAAAGCTGCCGGCAAAAAAGATCGCCACCACCAGCGCCAGGTTTACTCCCACTTGCAGGATGATCTTGCGAATCATCGACGCCAGCATTGCGCCCTCGCCCTGAGGCTGGATGCTGCGCAACCATTCGCCATACATACCGAACACCCGGCTCATGCGCTTGGGCATCACTGCCGCAATCTTCAACGACAACGGGTCGGCACCGCGAATCAGGTACGGCGTGAGCAGCGTGGTGATCGCCGACACCGCCACGGCCACCGGGTAGAGGAAGTCGCTGGTCACCTGCAAGGTCATCCCCAATGCGGCGATGATGAAGGAAAACTCTCCAATCTGTGACAGCCCCATGCCTACGCGCAGTGAGGTGCGGCCGTCGTTGCCAGCGATAAACGCCCCCAGGCCACAAGACAACATTTTGCCCAGCACCACCGCCACGGTGATGACCGCGATGGGCCAGGCGTATTGCAGCAGGATCTGTGGGTCGATCATCAAGCCAATCGCGACAAAGAAGATCGCGCTGAACATGTCGCGAACCGGCTCGATCAGGCGTTCGATCTTAATCAACTGACGGGACTCGGCCATGATCGCGCCGATCAGGAATGCCCCCAGCACCATGCTGTATTCGAGCTTCACCACCAGCAGGCAGAAGCCGAAACACAGGCCGAGCACAGTGATCAGCAGCATCTCGTTACTGTCGAACTTGGCCACATAGGCCAGCAGGCGCGGCACCAGCAGAATGCCGATCACCAGTGCGACGATCATGAACAGCGAGAGTTTGCCGACGGTGGAAAACACCTCGCCGGAGCTGACCGTGCCGCTGACGGCGATGCTCGACAGCAAGGCGATGATGCCGATACCGAGGATGTCTTCTACGATCAGCACGCCGAAAATCAGCTGGGCAAAGCGCTGGTTTTTCATCTTCAGGTCGTTGAGCGCCTTGACGATGATGGTGGTTGAGGAGATCGCCAGGATCGCGCCGAGGAACAGCGAGTCCATGGTGTTCCAATCGAACCAGCGGCCGATTTCGTAGCCGATCCAGATCATCAGGATGATCTCGAGGAATGC
Source organism: Pseudomonas sp. TREG-RG-20F-10-E-6-01 (assembly GCF_022662455.1). Taxonomy (NCBI): domain Bacteria; kingdom Pseudomonadati; phylum Pseudomonadota; class Gammaproteobacteria; order Pseudomonadales; family Pseudomonadaceae; genus Pseudomonas; species Pseudomonas sp. TREG-RG-20F-10-E-6-01. Next base: position 57,370 of record NZ_JAKNQP010000015.1, read on the forward strand.
GGCGATAAACGCCGTGGCGCCGACCTTGAACAGTTTGCGCAGGCTGAACTCCAGGCCCAGGCAAAACATCAGGAAGATCACCCCCAGCTCGGCGAGGGTCTTGATGGTGTCTTCATCGTGGATCAGGCCGAACGGTGGCGTGTGAGGGCCGATGATGAACCCGGCGACGATATACCCCAACACCACCGGTTGCTTGAGGCGGTGAAACAGGATGGTGACAACCCCTGCCACCAGCATGATCACGGCCAAGTCCTGGATAAAGCTGATGGCGTGCATGGCGAGGGGCTCCTTGAAGGTACTGGCGCTTTTCCCACTTCCACCGGCGCCTATGAACGGTCGCAATAAGCGGAAGGAAAAGTCGGCCTTAATCGTAAGAAATGCCCTGAGACGGGCTTTTGAAGGTTAACACCGCGACTTCCGGCAGAAAGCCGGTGCAATATATGGAAACAGATCGGTGCAGGCGTGACGGCAAGACGCCCACCGGCGTCCCGTTAGGGATGGCGCTGCAAAGATTTCAGCACCCGCAGAGGTGCCACCCCAACCGATGCCTACAACCCGTGAGTGTGCTATGGAACCCGGAAACGCCCAGCTGTCGATGACGGTACTGATGACCCCTGACATGGCCAACTTCTCAGGCAATGTTCACGGCGGCACCCTGCTCAAGTACCTCGACGAAGTGGCCTACGCCTGTGCGAGCCGTTATGCCGGTCGCTATGTAGTGACCTTGTCGGTGGACCAGGTGATTTTTCGCGAACCGATCCATGTCGGTGAGCTGGTGACCTTCCTCGCCTCGGTCAACTACACCGGCAATACGTCGATGGAAGTGGGCATCAAGGTGGTGACCGAGAACATCCGCGAGCGCTCGGTGCGCCATACCAATAGCTGCTTCTTCACCATGGTGGCCGTGGACGACCAGCGCAAACCCGCCGCCGTGCCGCCACTGCAGCCGCACAACAGCGAAGACAAGCGCCGGTTCGTGCAGGCGCAGCAGCGCCGGCAGATTCGCCAGGAGCTGGAAAAGCGCTATCAGGAAATCAAGGCTGACGGGCCGTAAGACCCGAGCTGCAAACCAGATCAAAATGTGGGAGCGGGCTTGCCCGCTCCCACATTGGGTGTTGTGGGGTTACAGACCGATCGGTGTGGCTTCGAAGCGCACGCGAGGATGGGCGATGCGGTCCTGGGCGCGGACCAGTTCCAGCTCGTAGCTGGCGCAAGCCTGAGTTTCCAGCAGCACTTCATGCACCGCGGCGGCGGTGAATTCGAAGGCTGCCAGCAGGCTGTCACCCAGCAGCACCCGCGCCAGGAACAGCCCCGACGTCAGGTCGCCCACGCCCACCGGCTGACGCGGGAACGCCAGCAGTGGCCGACGCAAGTGCCAGCTGCCATCGGCAGTCACCAACAGCATCTCAAAACCGTCCGGCAGCTTGCCCGGATAATCCAGGTGCTTGACCAGCACGGCCTTGGGCCCGCGCGCCAGCAGCGCCTTGGCCATGCCCAGGCAATCGAACAGCGATTGCGGCTTGCGCCCGGCAAAGCTGTCCAGCTCCAGTTGGTTGGGGCAAAGGAAATCCGCCATCGCTGCCGCTTCGTCCAACAGGAAATCGCTGACTTCCTGGGGCACGATGCAACCCTTTTCCGGGTGGCCCATCACCGGGTCGCACAAGTACAAGGCCTTGGGGTTGATGGCCTTGATGCGCGCCACGCCGGTCAAAATCGCACGGCCTTGGGCTGCGCTGCCGAGGTAGCCGGACAGCACTGCATCGCAGTTACCCAACTCGCCAATTGCGGCAATCCCTTCCACCAGCGCCGGAATCTGCTGCGGCGCCAACACTTCGCCGGCCCACTGACCATATTGAGTGTGATTGGAGAACTGCACCGTGTTGAGCGGCCAGACATTCACCCCGACCCGCTGCATGGGGAACACGGCGGCGCTGTTTCCCGCGTGGCCAAAAACCACATGAGACTGGATCGCAAGCAGATGAGGTGTGCGTTTCATGCGGGAGATTTCCGTAAAGCCATTGAAATTCTGGCCGCGCAGTATGCGACTAAACACGGCCTGTACGACAGACCAGAGACACAGTTAAGCTGCTCTCACTTTGTTGGAGTTCATCGCATGCTGACCCTGGGAAACATCTTTGTGTTGATGCTGCTGGCGACCGGCGCCGCCTGGGTCTGGCATAACCACGGCCTGCGCGAGCGGGCGCTGGAGCGGGTCAAGCAGCATTGCGCCAAGCTCGATATCGAGCTGCTCGATGGCGCGGTGGCGTTGAAACGCATCGGTTTTGTGAGGGACGCCAAGGGTCGGCGACGTCTGGCGCGCATCTACAATTTTGAGTTTACCGTGACCGGCGAAGCACGCCATCCCGGGACGATCACTCAGTTTGGTGCTCACAGCGCGCAGATCGAACTGGCGCCCTACCCGTTCGAGATCAAAACGCCGTTGCCCAGCGCTGAAGTGATCGAGCTGAGCCAATGGCGCCAGGACCACGCCAGCAAGAACCGTCACTGACGGCAGGCGGCCACGGCGTCCTGCAATGCAGCCACGTCCTGTGGCTGACTGAAGATCAATTCAATACGTGAGTCACGGCGCCATTCACTCGGTTGCCAGAGGAGTGCGCCGTTATCCACAGCGTTGGCGCTGAGCCAACCTTCAGGGCTGTGGATAACCAGTTTGGCGCGGCGCCACACCAGACTTGTCAGCCAGCGGTGCAGGCGCACGGTGTCGAATTGCTGACTAGGGTGCCAGCGCCAGCCGATGCTCCAGCCGCCTTCTTGAGCCTGGCTGAGGCAGATTGGCAGCGTCGGATCGGTCCAGAGGGCCGGCATCTGCGCTAAGCCTTTGGGCACTTCGACGTTATCCACAGCAGTGCGGCCTTGCGCGCTCAAGCCGGGCAACAGGTCAAGCGGCACGTGCGCCTGGCGCGTCCAGTAAAGCGGGCAGTCGGGTAATTGCTGTTCAATGGCCTGGCGCTGTGCGGCATTCAGCGCCTCATCCTTGTTCAACACCAACAGCCCGGCACTGGCCAGCGTCTCGCGTTGCGCATCAGGCAAGGGTTTACCCGCCGCCAGCGCCTGGGCATCCAGCACCAGTACGCACGGCTGAACCGCCAGCACATCCTGCCACGGCGCCTGCCGCAGTTGCTTGAGCAACTGCGCAGGGTGGCCCAGGCCCGAGGGTTCGATAAACAGCCGATCCGGCTTGGCCTTACGCAGCAGGCGGCCCAGGCCTACCTGGAACGGTGCACCATTCACACAACACAGGCAGCCGCCTGCCACCTCGCCCAAAGCAATGCCGTCGTCATCCTGAGTGAGCAAGGCAGCGTCCAGACCGATCTGCCCGAACTCGTTGATCAACACGGCCCAGCGCTCGTTGGCCGGGCGTTGGGCCAGCAGGTGTTTGATCAGGCTGGTCTTGCCGGCGCCCAACGGCCCGGCAATTACGTGGGTGGGAATGTTCTGCAGCATCAGTGGCATCATTCAGACCGTGTAGAGAGCTTGATCCTACCCGGTTATGCGAGCCAATCCAGCGTCAGGATCAACCGTCGTTCATCAGCCTTGAGTGCAGGCGAGCGATGAATCAAGCCGTGAGCTTCGTTGCCATGCCATTGGGTGCCCTTGAGCATGGCGACTTCGCCACAGAGGATCTGCTCGATGCGCTCGGTGGGTTGCGCGTCCGACTGGGCCAGCTTACGGCGGTCCATCCCACCTTCGCGCAACCACTGGCTGCCAATGCCGGCGTAGGTGGTGATCAGTCGCACCGGCACGTGGTCAACGTGAAAACGCGGGCACATGGCCTTGTCCAGCAGCCGCAAGCGCACGCCAATGCGTTTGGCGCCCAGCAAACAGGCGAACGCGCTGACCAACCAGGACACATCGGCAATAAAGCCTTCGTAGCCTTCAAGATCACGGCAACTGGACGCCAAACCCTGCAAGTTCGGTACAGCGTCTTCGTTGTTGAGCTCAATTACCCTGGAATCGGCCAGCGGCTCATTGAGCGCCACCAGCAGGGCACCGAATTCGGCGATATGCAGCGGCAGTTGACGCTGCCAAACCGCCAGGTTCACCCCGTCTTCCAAAATGTCAGCCAGCGCCAGCGGGGTTTCACCACGCGTTTGGCGGATCACGGGGCGCAACGGGATAACCGGGGCCAGCATCAGGCGACCTGCTCGAGCCAGGGGCCAAAGGGGTCAGCCAGCAGGCGCCAACCTTCAACGCCAACGGCCATTTCTTCATCGGTGAGCAAGCAGGCGTCCAGTTCGGTACGCATCTGGTTGAAGTCGATGTTTTGCCCGATGAACACCAATTCCTGGCGGCAATCACCGGTACTCAGCTGCCAGTTGGCCATGATCGCCGCCACGCTTTCTTGATCCTGCGGCCATTGGCTTTTCGGCACAAAACGCCACCAACGCCCGGCAAAACCATGGCGCATCAGCCCGCCAGCCTGGGACCAACTGCCGGCATCCTGATGCTTGCTGGCCAGCCAGAAAAAGCCCTTGGAGCGCAGCAGTTTGCCGTTCACCCACGGGCGGTCGATAAAGTCGAAAAAACGCTGAGGATGAAACGGTCGGCGCGCGCGATAAGCCGTGGAGGCGATGCCGTATTCTTCGGTTTCCGGCACATGTTCACCGCGCAGTTCCTGTAACCAACCCGGCGCCTGGGCGGCGCGCTCGAAGTCGAAGCGGCCGGTGTTGAGGATTTTGTTCAGCGGCACTTCGCCCATGACCATCGGGATAATTTCGGCCTGAGCGTTGAGGCGTTCGAGAATCGCCATCAGTTCCTCGCGCTCACGGCTGCTGATCAGGTCGATCTTGCTGATCAGGATTACGTCAGCAAATTCGATCTGCTCAATCAGCAGGTCAGTGATTGAGCGTTCGTCCTCCTCTCCCAGGGTTTCACCGCGTGAGGCCAGGCTTTCGGCGGCCTGGTAGTCGAGCAGGAAGTTCATGCCGTCGACCACGGTGACCATAGTGTCCAGGCGCGCGATATCGGCCAGGCTTTGCTCGTTTTCGTCGCGGAAGGTGAAGGTCTCGGCCACGGGTAACGGCTCGGAAATGCCGGTGGATTCGATCAACAGGTAATCGAACCGACCGTCCTTGGCGAGTTTTCCGACTTCTTCCAGCAAGTCTTCACGCAAGGTGCAGCAGATGCAGCCGTTGCTCATCTCTACCAGTTTTTCTTCGGAGCGGTTGAGGGTGACGTCGCGCTGCACCTCGCTGCCGTCGATGTTGATTTCGCTCATGTCGTTGACGATCACCGCCACCCGCAAATTGTCGCGATTGCGCAGGACGTAGTTGAGCAGCGTGCTTTTGCCGGCGCCGAGAAAGCCGGACAACACGGTAACGGGGAGACGATTGGGCATCAGGTGTTCCTCATCAGGGTTGGCCGGTCAAATCGCCCGTTGATGGCGTTCGCGCAGCTCTTCACGTTCTTTGGCTTCGATACTCAGGGTCGCTGTGGGCCGCAGCAGCAGGCGTTTCAGGCCAATGGGGTCGCCGGTTTCACGGCACCAGCCGTATTCGCCACGGGCCAGCAGTTCAAGCGCGTCGTCGATCTTGTCCAGCAGCTTTTTTTCGCGCTCCAGCAGGCGCAGTTGCCATTGGCGCTGTTCTTCGGCGCTGCCCACATCGGCGGGGTCGCTGTTGGTTTCCTGCTCGCGCAGCACCAGGAACTCGGCTTCGATGCGCGCTTGCAGTTCAAAACGCTGGCCCAGCAGCAGCTCGCGGAAGAAGCCTTGCTGGGCTTCATTCATGTAATCGTTGGGCGATTGGGCAAGGAGGTCTTGTTCAGTCATGGAAAGCAGTTCACGGGTCAGGCTGTGTTTTTATGTTATAGTATAACAACACAAATAAGCCAATCTCCTTGCTCGTCACGGCGAAGGGCGCAATGCTTGAGCCCGTTCCAGCCCCCGAGAAACCTTATGAAATATCTGCTGTGCGCCCTGTTATTGGCAGTGGCAGGACCTGCCTGCGCACAAACGCCGAGCCTGGCGGCTAACTGCGTGCGCAGCGCCAACCTGCTGGCTTGCGTGGATCCGCTGGGGAATGCCTACAGCGTGGCGGCTGCCGGCAGCACCACGTATTTGCGCGGTTTCGAGGTGATCGGCAAACGCTACTGGGCACAGACCAACAGCCGCTATGGGCAGCTGACGTTCTTTACCGGGTTGGCGTCCGATGGTGAGGCGTGGGTCGGCTACACGCGCCGCGTGGGCTGGACCACCATCAACCGGTTTTCCAGCTCAGGCGGCACCCGTGCGAAGTTCACGTGCAGCCGTATTACCGGCTGCTAGACTTGGCCGTTCTTCTGCTCCTGAACCCACGCCATGTAGCTGTTCATCGGCGGGTTCTTCTCGAAGTACTTTTTCAAGCCTTCGAAAAGCCCATCCGCCACCGCCTGTTGATGGCGCGCAGTGACCAGCCGCTGAGCGTCCTGGGTGTTGGAAATGAACCCGGTCTCGACCAGGATCGACGGCACATCCGGTGACTTGAGCACCGCAAACCCTGCCTGCTCCACGCGCTTCTGGTGCAGCGTGGTGATGTTTTGCAGGCTGCCCAACACCGAGCTGCCCAGCTGCAGGCTGGAGGCGATGGTGGCGTTCATCGACATGTCGAGAATCACCCCGGCCAGCATCGGGTCCTTGTCCTTGAGATTGAGCAAGGTGGTGGCACCCAGCAAGTCCGCACCATTTTCACGCTGCGCCATGAAGCGCGCCGTGGCGGAGGTTGCGCCGCCTTCAGACAACGCATACACCGACGCCCCGGAGGCCGTGAGCCGTGGCGCGGCGTCGGCGTGCACCGAGATAAACATATCCGCCTTGTGCTGACGGGCGATGTCCACGCGCTTGCGCAGCGGTACGAAGAAGTCATCGTTGCGCACCAGTTTCACGTCAAAGCCTTTTTCACGCTTCAAGCGTTTGGCCAGCAATTGGGCGATGGACAACACCACGTCCTTTTCGCGCTGGCCCTTGGAACCGATTGCGCCTGGGTCTTTGCCACCGTGGCCGGGATCGACCACTACGATGATGTCGCGCTTGGGATGCGCCTTGTCCACCGGCGCCACCAGAGGCTGCGGCTGCGCGGCGATCTGGCGCGGCGCTTGGGTGGCGCTGCTCAGGTCGAGTACCAGGCGATGACCTTGGCCATCCTGCGGCGGCAACAAGAAGCTGTTGACCTGCATCGGTGCGGCCAGGTCCAGCACGATGCGCGTATCACCTTTGCCAAAATGCCCGGAGCGGATCGAAGTGATTCCGCTGTTCTTCAAGGCCAACTGCGAGAAATCGCCGCTGAGCCCGGCGCCGCTCAGGTCGATGATCAAGCGCTCCGGTGAGGTCAGGGAAAAGGTCTTGTATTGCACCGGGCCGCTGAGGTCGAACACCAGCCGCAGTTTGTCGTCGGAGCGCCACAGGCGCGCATTGCGAATCTGCGTGGCAAAAGCCCCCAATGGAAAGGAGAACAGAGGGCTGACCAGCAGCAGGTTGAGGAGCTGGCGTCTGTGCATGATATATACCGCGAATAGAGGAGCGTCCCTGCTCGACATGACTGAAGAAAGGCTGGAGCAGAAAAATCATCGTCGACTCAATAGTTATAATATAACATGTCTTTTTATTTCCAACGATGGACCTGCTCATGAATGCGCTGACTCTGCCGGATATCGCCGCGCAGGCTTCACGCCAAACCTTGCCGCTCGACTGGGTAGGCATGTGCGGCATCGCCTTACCCATTCTCATCGACGGCCAACGCCTGACTGCCACCGCCGATGCAGGCGTTAGCCTGGACGACGGCGAGGCCCGCGGCATTCATATGTCGCGCCTGTACCTGGCCCTGGAAATGCTCGACCAGCAGCTTCTTACGCCTGCACTTCTGCGTAATGTACTGCAGCGCTTTCTTGAGAGTCATGAAGGATTATCTAAGAACGCCTACCTACGAATTCACACGGATTTGCTGCTCAAACGCCCCGCATTGGTCAGCCCATTGGCTGGCTGGAAAGGCTACCCCGTGTGCATCGAGGCACGTCTGGAAAACCAGATGTTCCACGTGGAACTAAAAATTGACGTTACCTATTCCTCAACCTGCCCCTGCTCCGCTGCGCTCGCCAGGCAATTGATTCAGCAGCAATTTCTTGAAGATTTTGCCAACACGCCGCTGCAACACGAAGACGTACTGACCTGGCTCGGCAGCGCCCACGGCATCGTCGCCACGCCCCACAGCCAACGCAGCAGCGCACAACTCTCCATTGAGCTGGACGCCAATCAGTCCACCTTGCCGCTCACCGACCTGATCGATGACGTCGAAGCCGCGCTCGGTACCGCCGTGCAAACCGCGGTGAAACGTGCGGACGAACAAGCCTTCGCCCTGGCCAACGGGCAGAACCTGATGTTCTGTGAAGACGCCGCACGCCGTCTCAACCTCGCCTTGAAACGCTCGGATGCCGTCAAAGCCTTCCACCTGAAAGTGATCCACGCCGAAAGCCTGCACGCGCACGATGCCGTGGCTGAAAGCCGCTGGACGAGAGACTCTGCATGATCACCTGTAACGCTTTGCGCTGGGGTGCACCTGGGCAACCGCTCACCCCGGCACTGGATTTGACCCTGGAAAAAGGCAGCCTCACCGGCATCATCGGCGCCAACGGCACCGGTAAAAGCAGCCTGCTCAAAGTGATCGCCGGTTTGCAAAAACCGCTGGCGGGCAAGGTCAGCGTGGAGGTTCCGCGCCGGGGTGGCCTGTCGTTTCTGCCGCAGCAGCAGCACTTGGATCGCCAGTTCCCCATCAGCCTGCAAGAGCTGGTCGCCGCCGGCTTCTGGGGCACACAACTCACGCCAGCCCAACGCAACGAACGTCTGCAGGCGGTGCTGGAGGACTGGTGCCTCAGTGGGCTGGAACATCGCCCGCTGATGGCCTTGTCCGGCGGCGAACTGCAACGCGCCCTGCTTGCCCGTATGAGCCTGGCCGAAACGCCCGTGTTGTTACTCGACGAACCCCACGCCGCCCTCGATGAAGACGGACAGGCGCTGTGCTGGAAACACATTCACGCCTGGCACGACCAAGGCCGCACGATCATCGTCGTCTGTCACGACCTGGCCTCGGTGCGCCACCACACCCAGCACGTGGTGCAGATCAAAAGCACCGGCTGCGTGTTCGGCCCCAGCAAAGAGCTGATCCGCCCCCAACCCCAAATGCAGGTGGCCTGATGCACTTTGCCGCCCACCTGTGGATGCCCTTTTTCGACTTCGTGTTCATGCGCCGCGCACTCATCGGCGGGCTTGTACTCGCCTGCAGCACCGCGCCGCTGGGTGTGTTTCTGATCCTGCGGCGCATGAGCCTGATCGGCGACGCGGTGGCTCACGGCATCCTGCCCGGCGCCGCGCTGGGCTTCTGGTTTGCCGGGCTCAGCCTGCCCGCGCTGACCATCGGCGGCCTCGGTGCCGGCCTGAGCATGGCCGGTTTATCCGCGTGGATCACCCGCCGCACCGGCCTGCGTGAAGACGCCAGCCTTGCCGCCATCTACCCGATCTCCCTCGCCGCCGGCGTGCTGATTCTCGGCATCGCGGGCAAGCGTCTGGACTTGCTGCACCTGCTGTTCGGCTCCGCGTTGGCCGTGGATGAAACCACCCTCACCGGCATGCTCTGGGTCTCCGGTTTCAGCCTGACCGCCATGGCGCTGATCTACAAACCGTTGCTGCTCGACACCCTGGACCCACTGTTCCTGCAAACCGTCAGCCGCCTCGGCCCACTCGCTCATGGGTTATTTCTGACCTTGGTGGTGCTGAACCTGGTGATCGGTTTCCAGGCCATCGGCGCGTTGATGGTGGTGGGTTTGATGATGTTGCCGGCGATTGCTTCACGCTTCTGGAGCCGGCGCCTGCCGGTGTTGATTGCAGTATCGGCGGTGCTGGGATGCCTGTCGGTGTGGTTCGGTTTGTTGCTGTCGTTCTACTACTCACTGCCCAGCGGCCCGGCCATCGTGCTGGTGGCGGGCGGCGGGTATTTGCTGTCCGTGGTCTTCGGTCCGGTGCACGGCTTGCTGCGCCGCCCGCCCTCTCTTACATCCCAATGAGGTGTTTCCCGATGCGCGCTCTACTCGTGATGTTCAGCCTTTTGCTGCCCTTGTCGATGGCTCAGGCCGCCGACAAACTTCAAGTGGTGACCAGCTTCAGTATTCTGGATGACATCACCCACCAGATCGGTGGCGATCACATCCAGATCAGCAACATGGTCGGCCCGGACGCCGATGCCCATACCTACGAACCCACGCCGGACGACGCCAAGGCGCTGCTCAAGGCCCGGGTCATCATCAAGAACGGCCTTGGCTTCGAGCCCTGGCTGGACCGCCTGGTGACCAGCACCGAAACCAAAGCCACGGTCGTGACCGCCAGCAAAGGCGTGATCTCTCACACCATGGAAGAAGACGGCGAAACCATCCCCGACCCGCACGCCTGGCATAACCTGGCCAACGCCGAAATCTATGTGAACAACATCACCAAGGCGTTGATTGCCGCCGACCCGGCCAACAAAGCCGATTACCAGCGCAACAGCCAAACCTACCTGAAAGAAATCTACCGCCTGCTGGCCGAGGCCAAGACCCGGTTCGGCGCGCTGCCACCGGGCAACCGTCGCATCGTCACCTCGCATGACGCCTTCGGTTACCTGGGCCAGGCCTATGGCATTCAGTTCCTCGCGCCCCAGGGTCTGTCGACTGAACGCGAACCGTCTGCCGCCGAAGTCGCGGCGCTGATCACCCAGATCCGCAAAGACAAGGTCAAAGCCGTGTTCATGGAGAACATCAAAGACTCGCGCCTGCTCAAGCAAATTGCTGACGAAAGCGGCGCGCAAATCGGCGGCACCTTGTACTCCGACGCCCTCGCCGCCCAAGGCCCGGCCAGCACCTTTACCGGGCTGTTCGAATACAACCTCAACACCCTGTGCGCGGCCCTGAGCAAGCCATGACCCTGAGCATGCTCGACCTGGAAGAGGCTGCCATGGGCCGCCGCTTTCCACTCCACACCGTGCTCGACGCCGTGGCGTGGAACAGCGACGGTCTGATTGCCGCCGTCGCCCAGCAACACGGCAGCGGTGAGGTGTTGATGCTGGCCTGGATGAACCGCCAGGCCCTCACCGAAACCCTGGCCACCGGGCAAGTCTGCTATTGGTCGCGCTCGCGCAGGCAGCTGTGGCGCAAAGGTGAAAGCTCCGGCCACTGGCAACAGTTGGTCGAGGCCCGGCTGGATTGCGACGGCGACGCCGTGCTGCTGATCGTCGACCAACAAGGCCCGGCCTGCCACACCGGCCGGCCCACCTGCTTCTACAACGCCATCGACGGCGCCTTCGTTCACATCATCACTTCGCCCCTAAAAAAGGAGCCCGCTGCATGATCCGCAAGAACCCTTCCGGCGATCTGCCGGTGATTGCCGAATCGGCCTACGTGGATAAAACCGCGATCATCTGCGGCAAGGTCATCATCGGCGAGAACGTCTTCGTCGGCCCTTACGCCGTGATCCGCGCTGACGAAGTCGACGCCACCGGCGACATGGACCCGATCACCATTGGCGCCAATTCAAACATTCAGGACGGCGTGGTCATCCACTCCAAATCCGGCGCGGCGGTGACCATTGGAGAATTTACCTCCATCGCGCATCGCTCTATCGTCCACGGCCCCTGCACCGTCGGCGACCGCGTGTTCATCGGCTTCAACAGCGTGCTGTTCAACTGCGCCGTCGGCGATGGCTGCGTGGTGCGCCACAACTCGGTGGTCGACGGCCGCGACTTGCCCGCCGCGTTCTACGTGCCCTCCACCACCCGCATTGGCCCGAACACCAACCTGTCGCAATTTCCGCCGGTGAGTGTCAGCGCCTCAGAGTTTTCTGAAGACGTGGCGCGCACCAATGTCGACCTGGTGCGTGGTTACAAAGCCCTGCAAAACGAGTTCTGAATCATGAGCCGCCTGCTGATTCGCAATGCCCGCCTGGTGAATGAAGGCTGGGAGTTCGATGCCGATGTACTGGTCGCCAATGGCCGCATCGAGAAGATTGCCGCCAGCCTCGAAGGCTACAACGAGCCGGTGGAAATTGACGCCCAGGGTCAATGGCTGCTGCCAGGCATGATCGACGACCAGGTGCACTTTCGCGAACCTGGCGCGCCCGACAAAGGCAGTTTTTACAGTGAATCCCGCGCGGCGGTGGCCGGTGGCATCACCAGTTTCATGGACATGCCCAACACCCACCCTGCCACCCTGAACCTGGAAGCCCTGGCCGATAAGAAGCGCCGCGCCGCGTTGCACTCGGTGGCCAACTACGGCTTTCACTTTGGTGTGAGCAACGACAACCTGGACATCGTCGCCGCCCTCGATCCGCGTGAAGTGGCCGGTGTGAAAGTATTTATGGGCGCCTCCACCGGCAACATGCTGGTGGACGACCCGCGAATTCTCGAGCGGCTGTTTGCCGAAGTACCGACCATCCTTCTCGCCCACTGCGAACACACGCCGAGCATCCTGGCGAATGAGCAGCGCCTGCGTGAGCGCTTCGGCGAGCACATTCCCGCCGTCGCCCACCCGCTGATCCGGGATGCCGAAGCCTGTTTTCGCTCATCGTCTTTTGCGGTGGAACTGGCCCAGCAACACGGCACGCGCCTACACGTGCTGCACCTGACCAGCGCTCGCGAGTTGGCCCTGTTCGAAGACAAGCCTTTGGCCGAGAAACGCATCACTGCCGAGGTTTGCCTGCACCATCTGCTGTTCGATGACCGCGACTATCACCGTCTTGGCCACCAGATCAAATGCAACCCGGCGATCAAGACCCGCGCTGACCGCGACGCGCTGCGCATGGCCTTGCTGAGTAATCATCTGGATGTGATCGGCAGTGATCATGCGCCGCATACCTGGGCGCAAAAACAGTTGGGCTATCGCGAAGCGCCGTCAGGCCTGCCATTGGTGCAGCACGCGCTGCCGGCGTTGTTGGAGCTGGTGATTGACGGGCATTTGCCGCTGACCACACTGGTGGCAAAGACCAGTCACCGTGTGGCCGACCTGTTCGCGATCCCGGATCGAGGCTATCTACGTGAGGGTTATTGGGCCGATCTGGTGCTGATCAAACCTGAGCCCGAAGGCAAACCCGTCAGCAGCCAGCCGATTCTTGCACGCTGCGGCTGGACGCCCTTTGCCGAGCGCAACTTTCGCCACAGCGTCAGCACCACCCTGGTGTCCGGCCACCTGGCTTGGCACAACGGCCAGGTGATCGACAGTTGCCAGGGGCTGCCCCTGCACTTTCTGCGTTAAGCGCGGGGTTTGACCGTACCGCAATCGTTGCCCAGCCATTGGGCGTGAGTGTCCAGGCTGCCCTTCTGCTGAACGCCGGTGGCATTGAAGGTACCGTTGACGGTGGTGGTGAATTCCTGCTGGCTCTGGAAGGTCGCAACGCCAGTGCCCTGGGCTTTCGGGCAGCTGAAACGGAATTTCCACTGGTTACCGGTTTTGTCGGTCACTTGCTGTTTGCAGCCCGATTGCGGGTCGGTCAAGGGAATGGAATCAGACGCGACCTGGGCAGGCGTCAGGCAAACCTGCACGCCTTTGCCGGCCATGGTGATGCCCTGTTTTTCGAGCATGGCGCGCTGTTCGGGCGTCATCTGTTGCTTGAGCTGACCGAGGATCAGCGACAGGTCGGGCAAGTCCTGGTTATCGACTTTCATATTGCTGGTGGTCAATTCCCACAAGCCCGGCGCCAGCATCTGCGCCTGAGCCGCCACGGGCAGCGTCAATCCAACAACCATGGCCAAACCAAGCAGACGAGCATTCATCGGGTAACTCCTGGGTAATTGTGGGCGTTAGACGCTGCAAAGGCGCCAGTGTTGCACGGGAAATAAAATAGCGACATTCGTCGTCGAACATGGTCTGTTAGGGCACTGGATTGCCTGGAGTGATGTCGTTCATGGATTTTTTTGGCCCGCACCTGCTCGCCTACTTCATTGCCACGCTGCATTTTCTCGGGACGCTCGCCGCGATCCACGCGGTGCTGACCGTCAGGACCGCCCAAGGCTCGATCGCCTGGGCCTTGTCGCTGATGTTCATGCCTTACCTGACGCTGATTCCCTACCTCATCTTCGGCCGCAGCACCTTTGACGCGTACATCCAGGCGCGTCGCCAGGCCAACCAGGAAATGCACACCGCCATCACCGCGCTGAACTGGCGCCCGTGGGTCGAAGAAGCCCTGACAGCGCGCAACTCCCACGCCTATGCGTCCTTGCGCGCGATGCCCAAATTGGGCCGCATGCCGTGCCTGGCCAACAATGACGTGCGCTTGCTGATTAATGGCGATGCCACGTTCAGCGCGATTTTCGCCGCGATTCGCCAGGCTAAGACGGCGGTGCTGTTCCAGTTTTTTATCATTCATGACGACGATCTTGGCAGGCAGTTGCACACCCTGCTGAAGGAAAAAGCTGCCGAAGGTGTAGATATTCACGTGCTCTACGACCGCATCGGTAGCCATGCCCTGCCCCACAGCTATGTGCAGTCGCTGCGCGATGCCGGGGTCAAAGTCAAAGCGTTCGCCACCCGCAGTGGCTGGCTCAATCGGTTCCAGGTCAACTTTCGTAACCACCGCAAGATCGTGGTGGTCGACGGCCTCACCGGCTTTGTCGGCGGGCATAACGTCGGCGATGAATACTTGGGCAAAAAACCGCCACTGGCGCCGTGGCGCGACACCCACGTGCAGGTTACCGGCCCGGTGGTGGCGTGCCTGCAGGAGTCGTTTGCCGAAGACTGGTTCTGGGCCGCGCGCGAGCTGCCGCCGCTGATCCTGCCTGACGCCTACCCCGAAGACGGCGTGCTCTGCCAACTGCTCGCCAGCGGCCCGGCCGATCCTTATGAAACCTGCTCGCTGTTTTTCGTCGAGGCTATCCATGCCGCGACCGAGCGCGTGTGGATCACCAGCCCGTATTTCGTCCCCGATGAAGCGGTGTTCGCCGCTCTGCGCCTGGCGGTTTTGCGCGGGGTCGATGTGCGCCTGCTGCTGCCGTCGCGGCCTGATCACCGTATCGTCTACGCCGCCTCCAGCCTCTACGCCATCGAAGCCGTACGCGCTGGCGTGCGCGTGTTCCGCTACAAGCCGGGCTTCCTGCACCAGAAAGTGGTGCTGGTGGACAGCGAAATCAGCGCAATCGGCAGTGCGAACATGGACAACCGTTCGTTCCGGCTGAATTTTGAAGTGATGTTGCTGACGGTCGATGAAGCGTTTGCCAGCCAGGTGGAGCAGATGCTGCTGGACGACTTCGCACAAGCCCATGAAGTAAGCCACGAAGAAAGCCGCGAGACCCGCCGCCTGCAACAGCTGGGCATGCGAGTGGCGCGTTTGATCTCACCGATTCTCTAACAAACAACACACAAACAAATGTGGGAGCTGACTTGCCTGCGAAAGCGGTGTATCAGTCGACCCATCTGGTCCTGATACACCGCCATCGCAGGCAAGCCAGCTCCCACAGTTTTTTTGATCTGCAGTGTGCTGAAGATCAGCGGTAGATATCTTCCCGCGTCCACGGCAGTTCATGGCTGCCATCAGCGTGAGGCTTCACTGCCAATATCTGGTGCAAGTTGATCCAGCCCCGCGCAAACGCATACGCGCACCCGGCCAAGTACAGCCGCCAGATCCGCAACGCTTGCTCCGGCACCATCTTGGCGGCCGCTTCGAGGTTGTCTTCCAGGCGTTCACTCCAATGGTCCAGCGTGCGCGCGTAATGCAGGCGCAGGCTTTCGACGTCGACCACTTCCAGCCCGACTTCGCTGATTTCCGCCGTCATCATCGCCAGGTGCGGCAGCTCGCCGTTGGGGAACACATATCGCTCGATAAAATCGCCGGCGCCACGGCCTACGGGGCGACCGTCGGTGTGCTTGGCGGTGATGCCGTGGTTCATCACCAGGCCGCCTTCGCGCACGGCGCCAAACAGCACCTTGCAGTACTCCGCCAGGTTGGCGTGGCCGACGTGCTCAAACATGCCCACGCTCACCACCTTGTCGAAACGACCGTCCTGCGGCAGATCGCGGTAGTCGAGCAGTTGCAGGTCTACCTGGTCTTCCAGCCCCTCGGCCTTGACCCGTTCACGGGCCAGCGCCAACTGTTCTTTGCTCAGCGTGATCCCAAACACTTTGACGCCGAACTCGCGCGCCGCAAAACGCGCCAACCCACCCCACCCACAGCCGACGTCGAGCAAATACTCGCCTGGCTGCAGCCGCAACTTGCGGCACAGGTGGCGAAATTTGTCTTGTTGGGCCTGATCGATGGATTCGCTGCCGGTTTCGAAATAACCGCAGGAGTACGCCATGTCCTGATCCAGCCACAGCTGGTAGAACTCGTTGGACAGGTCGTAATGGTAGGAAATGGCGGCGGCATCAGTGGCCTTGTCGTGGATCGAGCGTACCGGACGACTCTCCTCGTCGTCTTCAATCAGGGCGTGACTCAGTTCGTCACATACTCGGATTACTTCGCTGATGGAGCCTTCCAGCTCCAGTCTGCCCTCGACGAAGGCTTCGCCTAATGAGTCCAGCGTTGGATGAGTCAGGCTGGACACGACCGTGGGGTCCTTTACCACGATCGTCACACTGGGCTCGGGGCCCAGGTTAAATTCATGGCCGTCCCAGAGTCGAAGACGCAGCGGTAGCTTGAGATTCTGTAAGGCCGGTGGAAGTTGCGCGAGCATGAGTAGTCCCCCCTTGTTTCAGACGTCTGGAGTGAGGGTAGACCATCCGAAGACAAAGTAGGAGGCTATCGATTTGATAGCACTTAACTATGAGGCTCGATGCTCGAGCAAACCGTCCTGGATCCACTGTTTCAGCCAGGTCACCGCTTGCAGTGGCGCCCCCTCTCCATAAGTGACTGCCAACCCTGTGCACAGTTCTGAAAAATTCCAGCCGGTGGTCACCATGCCCGCCAGCGCGCAGGCTTCAGCCGGCTCAAGGCTGCGGTAATGGCACACATTCTGGTGACGCCACACCAGGCACATCTGCGCCAGCTCCAGCGCCTGGCTATTAGGGAAATCCGACTCATCCTTGCTGGCCCGCCAAATCGCCACGCTATTGAACTGACACAGCACCTGTTGCACCGAAGGCGCCAGGGCTACCTGCAAGCCCGGCCAGTTTTCGGGGGCCAGCTGCGCCATGTCATTCAGACCCAGCGGCTCACCCTGCGGCGCATCGAACGCCAAGGTAAACGCCCACTCCAACCGCGCCAACTCGGCCAGCGGCGCGCTGTGCTCTTGCACCAGATGCTCGACGAGAAACGCCGGGAACCGCTCGCCCAGCCAACGCAGGCTGTAATGGGCCGACGGATAGCGGCGCACATAGGCGTCCGTCAGTAATGCAAACTCGTCGTCACCCAGCCAATACCGGATGGCGCCGAAGTCATGCCGCAACACCTCCTGAAGACGCGACACATAGGCGTTGTGGTAAATCGCCAGGCCCGTGTCCACATCCAGAGTCGGCCCACCCAGCAAGGTCGCGGCAAACCCACTGTTGGCCACCGAGCTTTCGGACAATAGATGCTGCTCAAACGCCAACTGCCAGTCGATCAGGCGCATAACGCCCTCCTGGCCAACGCACTGGCGCCCAGTTCACGGGCCTTGCTCAACTCGGCGAGCAGCTCTTCGAACGGCGGGAAATGGTCATCGCGCTCCAGCAATGTCGACACCGGCCCCAACAGCTCCAGCGTCTGTTGATACAGCGCCCATACCGGATCGCACACCGGGTGATCATGGGTATCGACCACGTAGTCGCCGTAATCCCTATGCCCGGCCAAGTGCAGTTGGCGGATGCTTTCAGGCGGCAGGCTGCGGATAAACGTCCAGGCGTCGAAGCCGTGGTTACGCGAGCTGACATACACATTGTTCACGTCCAACAACAGCTGGCAGCCGGTCAGGTGGGCCAGGGCCCTGAGGAATTCCCACTCGGTGAATTCGTCGGCCTTGGAACGCACATAGCTGGAAACGTTTTCCAGCACCAGCGGACGCTGCAAGACGTCTTGCACTTGGCGCACGCGGCCGGCCACGTGGTAGAGACTTTCTTCGGTGTAAGGCAGCGGCAGCAGGTCATGCAACTGATGGGCGTTGCCGCGGCTCCAGCACAGGTGATCGGAAACCCACGCCGGCTGAATGCGCTCGGCGAGCTGCTTGATGTGTTTCAGGTAATCGATATCGAGGGCATGCGGCCCGCCGATGGACAGGGACACACCGTGCATCACCAAGGGATAGCGCTCGGCTATCGCATCCAGGTAGTACAAGGCTTTACCGCCCTGGACCAGATAATTCTCGGAGATCACTTCAAACCAATCCACGGCCGGCGATTGTTCAAGGATCTGCTGGTAGTACTCACTGCGTAAACCCAGGCCGTAACCCAGACTTGGAAGGGACGCGGACATGACTCACTCCAGGGCAAAGTGTCCGCAGCGGTGGGGGGCGTCCGCTGCGGGTGCACTCGGTGCCGGTTACTCGCCGACGGTGCCGCCAGCCTTCATGCAGGCAGCAGCGGAGGGCTTGGCGAGGAAGCCCTGGCCTTTGCAAGAACCCTGACCTTTGCAAGCATGGTCCTTGGTTTTGCAGTCGTTCTGGCCTTTGCACGCGTTGATACCGTAGCAGTGCACAGCCGTGTCAGCGGCTTGAGCCTGGGTCACAACACCAGCAAACAGGGTAGCGGCGGCCATCGCAAGGGCGGCACCAGCAGCAGCGGATTTGAAGTTCATTTTTAGAGTCCTCATGATCGGTAGGGGTGCCGGTCTGAACGGAGTGTTCAGTCTCGACATACCACTAGAGTGAGGACCCTTATCGGCGTTACAGCTGTATGCAGATATTTCTGAAATTATTCTTCAAGCTTCAAAAGTGGCTCCTGAAAGCGCAGCAAACGCCCGGCATTGCCCAATACCAGCAAGGTGCTCAAGTTATGCAACACCGCCGCAATCATGGCGCCGGCCGCGCCCAGCCAGCCAAACGCGGCAAACACCACGATAGCCAGCGTCCAGCCCAACCCGATGATCACGTTGACCTGCAACGTGTGGCGGCACTGGCGACTCAAGCGCACACACGTGCCCAGGCGCCGCAGGTCGCTGCCGATCAACACCACATCCGCCGACGCCAGCGCGATGTCCGCACCGCCCGCGCCCATTGCCACACCGACCACGCCCGCCTTGAGCGCCAGCGAGTCATTGATGCCATCGCCGACGACCATTGGCCGAAAGCCACTGCCGATTTCCCCAAGCACGCGGTTGAGCTTGTCTTCCGGCAGTGCCTGGGCTTCGACGTCGCTGATACCGACATCCAGCGCCAGGCTGTCGGCCACGCTTTGACGGTCACCGGTCAGCAGCAGTTGGCGGCCCAGGCCCAAGTCGCGCAGTTCCTGCAGAGCCTGGCGCGCTTCCGGCTTGACGCTGTCGGCGAGCAACAGCCAGGCGAGGAACTGGCCGTTCAGCGCCAACCCGGCAATCGGGCCGTCATGATCAGGGACGCGGGTGGTCACGATGCCCAATTGCTCAAACAACTCCGGGCGCCCCAAGGCCGCTTCGCCCTGCTCGGTCTGCGCCACCACGCCCAGGCCCTGGCGTTCGCGAATATCCGTCAGCCCCAGCATTTGTTCCTGCGTTGCCAGCCCCGCCAACGCACGGCTGACCGGGTGGCTGCTGGCCGAACCCAGGCTGGCGGCAAGATTCAACAACACCTGCCGATCCGGCGCCGTGGTGTCGATGGATTGCAAACGCAGCGTGCCAAACGTCAGCGTGCCGGTCTTATCCACAACCAGCGAGGTGAGGTCCGCCAACTCCTCGAGAAATGCCGAGCTGCGAATCAAAATTCCGTGCCGCGCCGCCACTGCAATCCCGGCAATCGCCGTGGCCGGCGCCGACAGCACCAAGGCGCATGGGCACGCCGCTACCAGCACGGCCAACATCGCCTGGGCGTCATTGGTCACAAACCAGGTCACCGCCGCCAGCAGCAACACCAGCACCATATAGCTGCCGGCGTAACGCTCCAGCAGCCGCGTGATCGGCGGCTTGGAACGTTCGGCGTTCTGCATCAGCGCAATGACTTTGCCCAGAGTCGATTCGTTACCGGTGCGCGTCACTTCCAGGCGCAGCAAGCCGTCGAGGTTGATCGCGCCACCAAACACCTGCACGCCCACGCTGGCCTCCAGCGGCACCGACTCACCGGTGATCGGCGCCGTGTCCAGGCTCGCCTGGCCCGACAGCACTACACCATCGGCCGGCACGCGATCACCGGCACGCACTTCGACGACATCGCCAGTGTTCAGCGTGCCGTTATCCACTTCCACAATGCTGCCGTCGGCCTGCACCAACCGCGCATGGCTGCGGGTCAGTTTGCCCAGGGCATGAATCGCTTCCTGGGAGCCAATCACGCTGCGCTCTTCCAGCACGTGGCCGAAAATCATGATGATCGGCAGCAATGCAGCCGTCAGCAGATCGCCCGTGGCCCACGCGCCGATCATCGCCAGGGCGATCAATTGGTCGGTGATGCCATGCAGGCTCGGGTAACGCAGGCTGTACCAGGCCGAACGCATCACCGGCACGGCCACCAGCAAGGAAGCGACGCCGAGCAGCAGTTGGCTGACACCGCTCTGGTCCGGCGCCAGCCAGCGCCACACCAAACCCAATACCAGCAAGCCCAAGGCCAACATGGCCAGGGTCAATTGCCGGGCAGCACTGCGCTGCTCGGCGGACGTCAACATAGGTGCGCTCATTGTTCGGCTCCCTGGATGATCAAGCGGGAGTCGTCTTTGGGATCGACCGTGGTCACCGAACCGGCCTGGCCGAGAATCTTCGGCAAGCGTTCGCGGTACAGACGCAGCATGAGGCCCGGGTCTTTGACCTGGGCCAGGCTGGCGACGGTGGCCGTTTGCGCTTGGGCATTGGCCAGGCGTTCGCTGGCTTGGGCGTGGGCCACTTGTACGACTCGGTCAGCCTCCTGATTGGCGGCTTGGGTGAGTTTTTCCGCGTCGGTGCGCGCATTGGCCACGGCTTTATCGGCTTGTTGGCTGGCCGTCAGCACTGCGTTGAAGGCATTCACCGCCGGGCCCGGCAGGCTTGATTGCACATCGACACGCGTCACTTCGATGCCCAACCCCAAACCGGTGGAGGCCAAGTCTGCCAAGCGTTTATTGATGCCTTGCACCAGATCGCCGCGCAGTCGCTCACGGCGTTCGGCGGCGCCGTTATCGCTGCCGATCAATTCCGGGCGCGCCACCAAAATGGTGTCCAGGTCGCGCGCCGCCGCCAGCGCCACAGCGCTGCGCGTCACCAGGCGATCCAGCGCCGGCAGCACGTGCTCGCCCTGCAGCACGAACGCGTAGGGCTCGGTGACCTTGTAGAACACCCGCACATCCAGCTGCACCACACCGGCGTCGCCGGTCAGCAAGTAGCCGGAGCCTGCCAGCGCGTCGCTCAACGGCGCGGCAAAGGTGGCCACGCGGTCGGCCTGGGTCGCCGCGTCGGAACGCAGCAGGTTCTCCACCCGACGCTCAATCACACGGTCGGCTGCCGGCAGCAATACCACCTGCTCGAACGGCTGCGGCCACGCCAATAAAAGGCCGGCATTTTGAATACGGTCCAGCGCGCCGAAGTGCAACACCACGGCGCGGTTCTGCGGGTCGATCTGGCGCACATTGGAAAACGCCCAGGCCAACGCCGCCAACACCGTCACCGCGTACAGCGCCAGGAAGGTCAGGCGCCCGGCCTGGATCCATGGGCTGTCCGGGCTGTCACGCTCACTCATGGCTGAACATCCTTCGGCCCGTCCACCAGTGCGCGGAACGGCGCGGCGTCAGTGCGCAGGATGATTTTGGTGCCCGGCGTCACCACCGTGCCCAAGGTGTCCAGCGAGCGCAGCAGGTTGTACAGCTGCGGATTGCCGGCGTAGGCACGGCCATAGATCTGCGCCGCTTCGACCCGCGACTGCGCCTCGATATCGGCGGCTTTCACCGTGGCATCGGCCTGCACGATGCGCGCATCACGTTCGGCGGCGGAGCGAATCTGCGCCGCTTCACGTTTGCCCACGGCGGTGCGTTCGGTGGCGATGGTCTCGCGCTCGGCGCGCATGCGGTCAACGGTGGCGGTGAGGGTGACCGACGGCAAGGTCAGACGCTCGACACCGACTTGCGCCACGCGCACGCCATAAGTGGTGAGCAATTGTTGATCAATCTGCTGGCGCAACTGTGCCTCAAACTCAGCGATGCGCACTTGGCTGGCGTCGGTGTTGACCAGGCTGGACAGGTCAAAGCTGGCCGCAGTGGTCTCCAGCGCCGAGCCGACGAAGGTGCGAATCTGCCGCGCGGCTTCATCTGGCTGGTTCTGCACCGCGCGCATAAAGCGCTGCACATTGTCGGCATCGCCCTGCACCTGCCAAGCCACGTAGGCCTGCACGATAATCCGCAAGCCATCGCGGGTGCCCACGTCCTGCAAACCGCTGGAGGTGGTGCGCAGGCGCAGGTCCACCGGGATCGCCGCTTCGAACGGCGCCGGCCAGCGCCAGCCCAGGCCTGGCTCCAGCAGCACCCGCGACGGGTTGCCGAACCGCGTAATCACCGTGGCTTCGCCGGAACGCACCTGCACCAGGCTGGCAGCCGCCACCGCAAACAGCACCAGCAACACCGCCCAGGCCATGCGCCGCCAAGGAAACGGGCCAGCGGCTTGTTCATCACCGTGGTGGTGATGGTGGTGGCCGTGATGATGACCATGATCGTGAGAATGAGCGCTCAACAGACAGACTCCTTATTGAACGGCTTTACGCGGCGCCATAGGGTCGGCCGGCAAGGTAAAAGAACGCAGATCGATCGTCGGTGCGCCGTCGGCGCCCAGGCGGTGATCCAGAATAAGCAGCTTGGCGTGGGCCAGGCCTTGGCTGAGTTGGCCAAGGTACTGTTCCAGCACGAATGCCTGGCCAGCGGTGGCGTAGGCTTTTTGTTCGGCGCTGAACCGCAGGTCGGCCGCTTGCGCGCCAGCATTCACTTCGCGCGCGGTGGCCAACGCCTGATCGCGGGCAGTGCTGGCTTGCAGCAAGGCCTGGTTGGTCTGTTCGCTGGCAGCGCCGCGTTCGCGGGAGATCAGCGCCTGGGCGCCGATCTGCGCAGCCTGCACGGCGTGGTAGGCATTGGCAGCGCCAGCCGGTGGGTGAATCGCTTCGACCACCGTGGCCAGAACCTCCACGCCGCTGTTGAGTTTCTGCAAGTCCGCCTGCACCGAGCGGCCGATTTCGTCGGCCAGTTGGGTGCGTTGCTCACCGAGCAATTCGTCGAGCGTGCGCGAGGCAAAGTCGTGCACCAGGATGCGGCTGGCGGTGCTGCGAATCAGCGTCGGCACATCGGCGCTGTTATAGGTGGCGGCCAGCGCCGCCTGATCGGTCAGGCCAATGCGGTAGACGAACCGCACGTCCATATTGACGATCTGGAAGCTCTGTTTGTCGCCGCTGCTGCTGGCGATCACTTGGGATTTGTCATTCACATGGCTGGCGTCCCACAACCGGTTGGCGATCGTCGGCGCCGGGCCTTCGGCGGCGGCCAGCTCCGGTGTGGCCGCCTCGCTGACGCTGGTAGCGAGTTCATGCACCACGCCATTTTCGACAGTGATGACGCGGCCCAACGGCCACGGCAATCCGGCATGCAGGCCAGGGCCGAACACCGCCACTGGTTTGCCGAAGCGTTCATACATCCCACGGCCTTGCAGGGGCACTTCGTGCACGCCGGTCAGCGCCCAGCCTACGGCCAATACCACCAGCAGCACCGGCAGGAATGCCCGGCGCATGTAGGTAAACGCCCAGATCTGGCGCAAATCGATACCGAAGCGGTTGTGCAGCTCGTGCTGCAGCGCCTGCAAGGGTTGTGGCGGCCAACGCAGCAAACCGGCAATAAAGCTTTGCGCCATCAAGCGTGGTTCGAGGCGCGGCTGGCGTGGGCTGAACAGCGACAGTACGGCCCTGAGCAAAAACTCCACGGCGACCAGCCCCGGCAGCAGGCCGATCAACACGGCCAGGCGCAAGGGCCATACAGATTGCGCGCCGGCAAACAGCAGGCAGATCGCGCTGACCACCAGGCACGCAATCGCCACCCGGCTTAATTGCGCCAGCTGTGAGGCTTCCGGCCACTGCGCAGCCGTTTCCTGCGCCAGGCGGCGCTCGAACACCAGCAAACCAAAGGCCAATGCCAGCCCCAGCGCGGCGCCAATGCTTGCCGATTGCCCCACGGCTGCAGCGGGCAGTGCCAGGTTCCAGAATTCGACAATGCTCAACAGTGCCAGCAACGACCAGCCACTCAACCACAGCACCGGCGCGCCAATCTGCGCCAGCAGGCTGCTGCCGAAACGTCCGGCAAACCGCGCGTACCCGCCCGTGTCTTCAAGCCGCGGCTCGATCAATTCCACCGTCGGCTCTTCCAGCGCCTGCGCCCGCCAATCGGCGACCCACCACGCCGATTGCAAGCCGGCCACCAACACCAGCAAGGCCGACGCGCAGTTGATCAGCACCACCGGCCAGATCGACAGCGGCGCAAACAGGGCGACAAACAACGCCAGCACCCAAGCGCAAACGGCCAGGGCCGTCAGGCTGATGCCGGCCTGGCGCAATCGACGGGCATGAAACAGCCCCTGCTGAAAACGCGGCAAGCCTTCAACCGAAGCGCCGTCAGCTTCTAAATCCACTTGCATCCACTCACGCCCGTTTGTACACAATTCGTTACGATATAACACGCGACGTGAAATTTTCGTTCGAAAACAACCTGGTTGAACCCTACCGAGAATCCCTGTGGGAGGGGGCTTGCCCCCGATGACGGTGTATCAGCTGAAGATCAGCTGGCAGCCCCACCACTATCGGGAGCAAACCCCTCCCGCATGTGTACGTCATTACCTTCGAGACCGTGACTAACCCCCCATAAACACGAGCCATCACTGGTGCAGCCGCCGATTAATCGGCACACTCCAAAACAGTTTTTCGCGGGTAAACGGACAAGGAAGCGTCACCTCCCATGATTTCGATCTATCAGCTCAAACCGCGTTTTCAAAACTTACTGCGCCCACTCGTGCAGCGCCTCTACGACAACGGCACCACGGCCAACCAGATCACCGTGCTGGCCGGCGTGGTGTCCTTGCTGGTCGGCCTGCTCATCGCAGGCTTTGCCCAACACCTCTGGCTGTTTGCTCTGATCCCGTTGTGGATGATCCTGCGCATGGCTCTTAACGCCATCGACGGCATGCTCGCCCGGGAATTCGGCCAGCAGTCGCGGTTGGGCGCCTACCTCAATGAATTGTGCGACGTGATCGCCGACAGCGCGCTGATCCTGCCCTTTGCGCTGATCCCCGGCGTGAGCCTGGCGCCAGTGCTGCTGGTCACGTTGCTGGCGGTGTTCAGCGAATACGCCGGTGTGCTGGGGCCCATGGTCGGGGCGTCGCGGCGCTACGACGGGCCGATGGGCAAGAGTGATCGCGCGTTTGTACTGGGTGTACTGGCCGCCGGCGTGGCGCTGGGCTGGCTCGGCGCGGGTTGGGTCAACGCGGTGATGTGGCTGGTGGCGGCGCTGCTCGCCTACACCTTGGTCAACCGCGTGCGCCAGGGTCTCAAAGAAACGACGTCCCCTTCTGCATAAGGAATTTGCGATGCGTGAACAGCAAGAGCACAGCTTCAGTACCCACGATGGCGTCGAGCTTTTCTACCGGCACTGGCCGGCCACTGCGCCGCTTGGCGATGAGCCGCGCAAGGCGATCCTGCTGTTCCATCGCGGCCACGAGCATTCGGGGCGCATTGCCCACCTGGTCGATGAACTGGACCTGCCGCACTTCGACTTCTTTGCCTGGGACGCCCGTGGCCACGGCCAGTCGCCCGGCGCGCGCGGCGACAGCCCAAGCTTCGCCACCAGTGCCCGCGACGTGCAAACCTTTCGTGACCACATCGGTGCCACTTACGGCATCGAAGAAGACAATTGCGCGGTGATCGCCCAGAGCGTCGGCGCGGTGATCGCAGCCACGTGGGTGCACGATTACGCGCCGAAAATCCGCGCACTGGTGCTCGCCTCCCCGGCGTTCAAGGTCAAGCTCTACGTGCCGTTCGCGCGGCCAGGCCTGGCGCTGATGCGCACATTTCGCGGCAACTTTTTCGTTAACAGCTACGTCAAGGCCAAGTTCCTCAGCCATGACCCCGAGCGTGTCGCGTCTTACGACAGCGACCCGCTGATCACCAAGGCGATCTCGGTGAATGTGCTGCTCGGCCTGTACGAAGCTGCCGACCGCGTTGTCGCCGATGCCCAGGCGATCCAGGTGCCGACCCAGCTGCTGATCTCCGGCTCCGACTTTGTGGTGCACCGCAAACCCCAGCAGCAATTTTTCGACCGCCTGGGCAGCCTGAAAAAAGAACTGCACATCCTGCCCGGCTTCTTCCACGACACCCTCGGTGAACGCGACCGTGCCGTGGCCGTGAGCAGCGCCAGGCGCTTTATCCTGCAGAACTTTGCGCACCCGCTGGACCGCGCCTCATTGCTCGACGCCGACAAGCTGGGCGCCACCTGCGCCGAGTCCGAATCCCTGGCCGCGCCGCTGCCGCGCAACTCTTTGCGCGACCTCTACTGGCGCATGACCCGCGCCAGCATGGGCCTGGGCAAGAACCTCTCGGACGGGGTCAAACTGGGCTTTGACACCGGCTTCGATTCCGGCAGCACACTGGATTATGTGTACCGCAACAAACCCACCGGCAAAGGCGGGCTGGGGCGGATGATCGACACCAACTACCTCAACTCCATCGGCTGGCGTGGCATTCGCCAGCGCAAGCTGAATGTCGAAGAGCTGTTGCGCCTGGCCATGGCCAAGTTGCGTAGCGATGATCGCCAAGTGCGCATTGTCGACATCGCTGCGGGCCATGGCCGCTACATTCTCGAAGCCTTACAGGGCGTATCGCCGCTGCCGGAGTCGATCCTGCTGCGCGACTACAGCGACATCAACGTGCGCGACGGTGGCGCGCTGATTCGCGAAAAAGGCCTGGGGGATATTGCGCAGTTCGTCAAAGGCGATGCGTTTGATCGCACGGACCTGGCGGCGCTCGACCCCAAGCCGACCTTGGCGGTGGTGTCCGGGCTGTATGAATTGTTTGCCGATAACGCCATGGTCGGCGGTTCGCTGGCCGGCCTTGCCGAAGCCGTGGAGCCCGGCGGTTACCTGGTGTACACCGGCCAGCCGTGGCACCCGCAGCTGGAACTGATCGCCCGCGCGCTGACCAGCCATCGCCAGGGCCAGGCCTGGGTGATGCGCCGTCGCAGCCAGGCGGAAATGGATCAACTGGTCGAGGCCGCAGGCTTTCGCAAGATCACTCAGCGTGTGGACGAATGGGGCATTTTCACGGTGTCTCTGGCACAGAAGATCTGAGCATGCGCGAACCCGGTTTATTGAAACCTGCGGTCCTGTGGTTGCTGCTGTTGGCGCCGCTGTTTTTCAGCACCTACGGCTTTGCCACCTGGGTCACCAGCCAGCGCAGCGACGTCGGCACGCTGGTGTTCGGCTGGGAAACCCATATGCCGTTCTGGGCCTGGACCATCGTGCCCTACTGGTCCATCGACCTGCTCTACGGCTTCTCGCTGCTGCTGCCCACTAGCCGCCATGAACTCAAACAACACGCGCTGCGCCTGCTGACCGCTCAGGTGATTGCCGTGAGCTGCTTCCTGATCTGGCCACTGCGGTTCACCTTTGAACGGCCGGCGCTGGATGGCGTATTCGGCTGGCTGTTTGCCGTGCTGGCAGGCTTCGACAAACCGTTTAATCAGGCACCGTCGCTGCACATCGCGCTGCTGGTGATTCTGTGGGTCATGTACCAGCGCCACAGCCAAGGCTTCTGGCGCTGGGTGGTGCACGGGTGGTTCGCGTTGATCGGTATTTCGGTGCTGACCACTTATCAACATCACTTTATCGACTTACCCACAGGCGCCCTCGCCGGCTGGCTATGCGTGTGGCTGTGGCCGCTGGAGCACCCGAGCCCGCTGTTGAATGCGCGGCTTACGCGGGATCGAAAACGCTGGCGGCTGAGCGTGCGCTACGGCCTGGGCGCGCTGGCATTGGTGATTGTCGCGTTAACACTCGGCGGTTGGTGGCTGTGGCTGCTGTGGCCGGCGGTTTCCCTGGGTTTGATCAAGGCCAATTACTTGGTACTCGGCGCGCCGGGCTTTCAAAAACGGCTCGACGGCACGCTGACGCCTGCCGCGCGCTGGCTGTATGCGCCTTACCTCGCGGCCGCGTGGCTCAACTCACGCCTGTGGACACGCAAGCATCCACAGCCCGACCTGATTGTGGATAACGTCTGGCTCTGTCGAATACCCGCCGCACGCGAGCAAGGTTCATTCAAGGCGATCGTCGATTTGTGCGCCGAATTGCCGATTAATCCACAGGGCCGCGCTTATGCATGCGTCCCCGTGCTGGACCTGATTGCGCCGACACCCGCCGAATGCCTGCAAGCCGCCCAAGCCATTGAGCGCCTGCGCGCAAGCGGGCCATTACTGGTGTGCTGCGCCCTCGGTTACTCACGCAGCGCCACGGCCGTTGCAGCCTGGCTGCTGCACAGTGGGCGCGCCACAACCGTGGACGAGGCACTGGCTATTATTTGTACAGCGCGGGCCCATGTGGTCCTGCACCCCGCTCACCGCGAAGCTTTGGAGGGTTTAGCCCATGCCCGCTGATATGGAACTCCAGGTGGTCGCCAGCCTGCTGCGCCGTGGTCGCTCGCTGGATCAGTTATCCACAGGCCTGACGCTGCTCGGCGTGCTTTTCGGCCTGGCCCAGTTGCTGATGGCGAGTGTCGCGCCAATCTGCCTGCTGCTCAGCCTGTGGATGATTGTCCTCGGGCTGCTGCAAAAGTACTGGGCGCTGCGCGTCGCCTTCGATGCCGACCTGTTCGCGCTGCTCGCTCGCGACACCGAGCGCACCCCCGACCTCGACCAGGCCCTGCAAACCCTTGGCCTGCAATCGGCCAAGCGGGCCGGCCGGCCCTGGACCGAACGCCGTCGCGGCGCCCTCAAACTGCTGCGCAAGCAGGCCTGGCTGCTGGGCGCACAAATGCTGCTGACCCTGGCCGTGATCCTCGCCAGCCCTTGGCTACCTTTCGCCGGATAAGGAATTCCCATGTTCGAACCTGTGGTTGCCACTCTGATCACCTCAATGGCCCGCACCGTAACCGGCGCCCGCAGCCTGTGGCTGGGGTGCGCGCCGGTGCCGGTGCAGCGCATCTATTTCGCCAACCACAGCAGCCACGGCGACTTCGTGCTGGTGTGGGCGTCGCTGCCGCAGAACCTGCGCAAATTCACGCGCCCGGTGGCCGGCAGCGATTACTGGAACAAAAGTGCGCTGCGCCGTTACATCATCAACCGCGTGTTCAACGGCGTACTGATAGATCGCGAACGCAAAGACCCTGTGGATAACCCACTGCAGCCTATGCTTGCCGCCTTGGAAGGTGGCGACTCGCTGATTATCTTCCCCGAAGGCACGCGCAATCTCGAAGACGGCTTGCTGCCCTTCAAGAGCGGCCTGTACCACCTGGCAAAAAGTTACCCACAGGCCGAATTGATCCCGGTGTGGATCGCCAACCTCAACCGGGTCATGCCCAAGGGGCGCGTGCTGCCGCTACCATTGCTATGCACCACCAGCTTCGGTGCGCCACTGCAATTGGAAGATAACGAAGACAAAGCCGCCTTCCTCGCCCGCACCCGCGACGCCCTGCTTGCCCTTGCCCCGGAGCATGTCTGACATGGATAGCCAAACCCTGATGTTGTTCGGCGGGATCGGCGCCATCCTGGTGCTCGCCTCGCTGATCGGCCTGATCCTCAAGTTGCGCACCCGCGGTACGCCAAATGCGGTCGTCGACAACCTCAACGCCCGTATCAACGCCTGGTGGGTGATGGTCGTGGTGATCGGCATCGCCTTCTGGCTGGGCACCGGTGCGGTGATCCTGCTGTTCTACGCGGTGTCGTTCTACGCCCTGCGCGAATTTCTCACCCTCACCCCAACCCGCCGCAGTGACTACCCGGCGCTGGTGGCCGCGTTCTACCTGGCCTTGCCGCTGCAATACCTGCTGATCTATTCCGATTGGTACGGGCTGTTCTCGATCTTCATCCCGGTGTACGTGTTCCTGCTGCTGCCGATCCTCGCTTCGCTGGGGGGCGACAGCACGCACTTCCTGGAGCGCGCGTCGAAGGTGCAATGGGGCCTGATGATTGCGGTGTTCTGCGTGTCCTTCGTCCCGGCCCTACTGACCCTCGACATTCCTGGCTACGAAGGTCGCAACCTGTTGCTGATCGCCTACCTGGTGATCGTGGTGCAGCTGTCGGACGTGCTGCAATACGTGTGTGGCAAGCTGTTCGGCAAACACAAGATCGCGCCCAACCTGTCGCCGTCCAAAACCGTCGAAGGTTTCGTCGGCGGGATTCTGCTGTCATCCCTGATCGGCGCAGCGCTGTGGTGGACCACGCCCTTTAATCCGTGGCAGTCGTTTTTGATCGCACTGCTGATCAACCTGCTGGGCTTTGCCGGCGGCATTGTGATGTCGGCGATCAAGCGCGACCGAGGCGTGAAGGATTGGGGCCACATGATCGAAGGTCACGGCGGGATGCTGGACCGGCTGGATTCGGTGTGTTTTGCCGCGCCGATTTTCTTTCACCTTGTTCGCTACTGGTGGACCTGAGAAATACCACCTCAAGCTCAACGCGGACCAACTGTGGGAGCTGGCTTGCCTGCGATGGCGGTGGGTCAGCAACCCATTTGTTGACTGAAACACCGCTATCGCAGGCAAGCCAGCTCCCACAGTGGTTTTGCGGTGTTTTGAAGTGCTCAGCCTGGCAGGTGCCCCAAAGGCAAGGCGCCTGGGGTTTTCACGGTCTGGATCGCAAAGTTGCTGCGGATGTCCCTCACGCCGGGCAGTGCGGTCACCGCCTCCCGAAAAGCATTGGCCTCGGTGTCGTTGTGCCGCTCCACCTTCACGCCGACGAACACCATCATGCCCAGGCCCACTTCATCGCGGTCCAGGGTGGCTTGATAGCCGCGAATCACCCCGGCTTCTTCCAGCAGCCTCACACGGCGCAAACAGGCCGATCTCATCCGCCAGTTGCACGTTACTCAGCAATCGCTCGGCGCAGCGCCTGCAGCAGTGGTTATTCGGCAGCCTTTTGATCGGTTTTGCGGTGCGTCTCACTTTTGTGCAACACGCCTGAGCGTTTGCGGCATATTCACGTCATCTTTTGTATCAAAGACGCGTGTAAGATACGCCGCACTTAGCCAGGGATGCTCACCATGTTCGATGCGTTGAAAGCGATCAGTCGCCGTTTTCTCGGCCTGTTAACCACGGTGGTGAGTGCCCTGTTCGGCCAATGGCAGCCGCCTTTCTGGCTGCGCGCCATCGGCCGAGGCTTTGCGAACCTTGGCCGCAACGCTCGCGCCTATCCGCGCCAGGCCGGCGCCGGCGTGTTGGGCCTCGTTTTACTGGCTGGCGCCGGATTCTATGGCTGGCACTGGTATTCAAACCTGCCGCAGCCGCACACCGTTGGTTATTCGTTGCACAAACCGAACCTGACGGATTACACCCAGCAACCGCCGGTGGTGGATAACTTGCAGGTGCGTTTCGCCGAGTCCGTGGCCCCCTTGGCGGCGATTGGCAAACCGGTGACTGAGGGCATCACCCTCAAACCCACCGTGGCAGGCGCCTGGCGCTGGTCCGATGACCGCACTTTACTGTTCGTGCCAGAAAAAGACTGGCCAGTAGACGCCCACTACACGCTCGACCTGGCGAAGAAAAACCTCCTGGCCGACGGCGTGTTGCTCAGCCAGTACAGCAGCCAGTTTTCCACCCAGCCATTCCGCGCCACCCTGGCACAAAACGAGCTGTATCAAGACCCGTCCAACCCGACGCTGAAACAGCTGGTCGCGACCTTCCACTTTTCCCACCCGGTAGATGAAGACAACCTGCGCAAGCGCGTGTCTGTGACCCTCGGCAAAGGCCTGGCCTACCGCGATGCGCAATTGCCCAACCGCCCGGAAATCACCTTTGACGACAACAAGCTCAACGCCTACGTACGCTCCGCCGCCCTCGCCACGCCACTGGAAAGCTCGCCGGTCAGCGCCAGGCTCGATGAAGGCATCACGGCACGCGACGGCGGCAACGCCAGCACCGCGCCGCTGGTGTCGGAAGTCACCGTGCCCGGCCGTTATCGCCTGACCTTCACCGGCGCCGACGTCAGCTTTGTCGACAATGAACGCGGTGAACCGGAACCGGTGCTGATGTTCAGCAGCTCCAGCGCCGTGGCCGATGACACCATTGCCGGTAAGGTCCAGGCGTGGTTGCTGCCGGAAAAAGCCCAGGACGACACCCGCCCCTATACCAGCAACGACATCGACGACGCCCTGCTCGCCCGCAGCACCAAGGTCGCCCTGACCCATGTGCCCAGCGTCGAGCCGCTGAACACCTTGCACGCGTTCAAGTTCAAGGCCCCGGCCGGTCGCGCGCTGTATGTGCGCGTGCCCGCCAACCTGGAAGCCATCGGCGGCTATCTGGCGAAAAACCCTACGGCCTCGTTGATCAGCATGCCGGCGTATCCGCGCACGCTGCAGTTCCTGTCCAACGGCGCGCTGCTGAGCCTCAACGGCGAAAAACGCCTGGGTTTCATGGCCCGTGGCGTGCCCGGCGCCCATGTGGAAATCGCCCGGCTGCTGCCCAACCAGTTGCAACACCTTGTGGACCAGAGCAGCGGCAGCTTTGCCCGGCCCAATTTCGGCAACGAATACTTTGATCGGATGGTCGAGCGCCAGTCGCTGGATATTGCGCTGTCGTCCAATGACCCGGCGAAAACCGTCTACGACAACGTCGACCTGAGCCACTACCTCACCGCCAACGGCGGGCGTCGTGGCATTTTCGTGCTCAAGCTCAGCCCTCAGGATGACCCTGCAGAACGCACGTTCGAATACGACCGCAGCAGTACCAGCGACCTGCGCTTTATCGTGGTGACTGACCTGGGCATCATCGCCAAGCGTTCCAGCGACGGCAGCCATGATGTGTACGTGCAGTCGATCGGCAATGGTTCGCCGGTGGCCGACGCACAGGTCGACATCATTGGTCGCAACGGCCTGCCGGTCAGCAGTGGCCGCACCGACACCGAAGGCCATGCGCATTTCGCCAAGCTGGATGAACTGCGCCGTGAGAAAACGCCGCTGATGTATGTAGTCACTCGCGGCAATGACCAATCCTTCCTGCCGATTGCCCGTCAGTCGCAGCAGCTGGATTTGTCGCGCTTTGATGTAGGCGGTTTGGAAGAAGACGGCGCGATTGATCGCCTCAGCGCCTACCTGTTTACCGACCGCGGCCTGTATCGCCCTGGCGAGACTGCGCACTTGGGCATGATCGTGCGCAGCGGCAACTGGAAAGGCGCCCTGCAAGGCCTGCCGGTGGAGCTGCAAATCACCGACCCGCGTGGCCTGGAAGTGATTCGCCAACCCCTGAAGTTATCCACCAGCGGTTTTGAAACCTTTGATTTCCCCAGCAGCGACGTCGCCCCCGCAGGCGATTACACCGCGACCTTGCAGTTGATTGGCGAGAAAAACACCCGCACCGACCTGGGCAGTGTCAGCTTCAAGGTCCGCGATTTCGAGCCGGACCGCATGAAGGTGAGCCTGAGCCTGCACGACACGCCCGTATTGGGCTGGATTCCACCGGACCAGGTGGTGGCCAAAGTCACGGCGATGCACTTGTTCGGCGCTCCGGCAGCCGGCCGCCGGGTGACGGCGAAGATGTCCTTGAGCCCGACGCTTGCGGCCTTCGACCGTTATCCCGATTACCGCTTCCGCCTCAACAACTCATTGGAAGACGCCAGCACCGAAGACCTCGCCGAAACCACCGTCGACGACAACGGCCAGGCCGTGCTCGACCTTAACCTGCAACGCTTCGCCAACAGCACCTATCGCCTGCAGGTCATGACCCAGGTGTTCGAGGCTGAAGGTGGGCGTAATGTGGCGGCGCAAAGTGCGCTGCTGGTGTCGTCCGCGCCTTATCTGGTGGGTGTGAAAAGTCAGGATTCGCTGTCGTACGTCGCCAAGGACGCCCCGCGTCAGGTGCAGTGGCTGGCCGTCGCGCCGGACCTCACGCCAGTGGCGGTGGACGGCCTGACCAGTGAAGTGGTCGAGCACCGTTATGTGTCGGTGTTGGTGAAACAGTCCAATGGCACCTACAAATACGAGTCACGCATCAAGAACATCAGCCAGCCCGCCTCGCCATTGACGATGACCAAGGACGGCGCCAAGCAGACCCTGAACACCGGCACGCCGGGCGATTTCACCCTGCAACTCAAGGATGCCAACGGCAACCTGCTCAACCAGATCGACTACAGCGTGGCCGGACGTGGCAACACGTCGCGCTCCCTGGAGCGTAACGCCGAGTTGCAGCTGCGCCTGGATAAACGCAGCTACGCCACCGGCGATGAGATTGCGATCAGCATCCGCGCGCCGTACACCGGCGCGGGTTTGATCACCATCGAGCGCGACAAGGTTTACACCCAGCAATGGTTCAAGGCCGACAGCACCAACAGCGTGCAACATATCCGCGTGCCTGCAGGCCTTGAGGGCAATGCCTACGTCAACGTGCAGTTTGTGCGCGACATTGGCTCGTCCGAGGTCTACATGAGCCCGCTGTCCTACGGCGTGGTGCCGTTCAGCATCAACCTCGATGCGCGGCGCATGGCGCTGAAGGTCGAAGGCCCGGCGAAGATCGAGCCGGGGCAAACTCTGGACATCAAGGTCACCGCCGACCGCCCAGGCCGCGCGGTGGTCTACGCGGTGGACGAAGGCATTCTGCAAGTGGCGCGCTACCAGACGCCAGACCCGTTGGGTTTCTTCTTCCAGAAGCGCGCACTGGAGGTCGGCACCAGTCAGATTCTTGACCTGATCCTGCCGGAATTCAGCCGCTTGCTCAGTGGGGCGGCGCCCGGTGGCGATACGGAAGGCGCCCTGGCCAACCACCTCAACCCGTTCAAGCGTAAACATCAGCCGCCCGTGGCCTGGTGGTCCGGGCTGGTGGACCTGCCAGCCGGTGAAACGGTGCTGCATTACCAAGTGCCGGACAGCTTCAACGGCAAGCTGCACCTGTTTGCGGTGGCGGTGGATGCCGACAGCGTCGGGGTGAGCGAGGCCAACACCGAGGTGCGTGGGCCGATCGTGATCACACCGAACGTACCGGCTTTTGTCGCGCCGGGGGATGTGTTCAACGTGAGCGCCGGGGTGTTCAGCAACCTCGACGCGGCGGCCGACGTGAAGTTTGAAGTGCAGACCAGCGACGGCCTCACCGTGCAGGGCGACAAAGGCAGCACCTTGTCATTGCAGCCGCGCAAGGAAGGCACCGCCGAGTTCAAGATCAAGGTCGGCGAAACCCTCGGTTCGGCGGACCTGCGCTTTATCGCCGTGCTGCCAGACGGCAAACGCATCCAGGTAGCAGAAACCACCTCGATCCGCCCACTGAGCGAACACCGCGTGGCCCTGAGCCTGGGTCGTTTCGACAGCGCCAGCAAAGAGCTCAAGCCAACGCGCGAGCTGTTCAGCCAGCTGCGCGACGTGCAACTGGGCGTGGCGGCCTCGCCGCTGGTGTGGGCCAACGGCCTCAAGCATTACCTGGATGACTATGGCTATGCCTGCACCGAGCAATTGGTGTCCAAGGCCATGCCGGCGTTGATCTGGGGCGGCACGGCGCCCGAGGCCGAGCAAGCGTTCACCAGCGCAGTGCGTATGTTGCGCCAACGCCAGAACCAGGCCGGTGGTTTCGGTTTGTGGGCCGCCAACCCGGATGTGGCGCCTTATGCCAGCCTGTACGCCACCGACTTCCTGATCGAAGCCAAAGAACGCGGGCTGCCGGTGCCGGAAGATTTGCTGGTGCGCGCCAATGCTTATCTGACAGAACTGGCCAACGGCCCGAGCGAAGGGCTGTCGGAATTGCGCAACCGTGCCTACGCCAGTTACCTGCTGAGCCGTCAGGGGATTCTGGTGAGCGGCGCCTTGAGCGATATCCGCGAGCGCTACGAGAGTTACTTCAAAGACACCTGGCAGAACGACCTGGGCGCCGCGTACCTGGCCGCCAGCTACAAGCTGCTCAAGCAGGACCGCCAGGCCGATACGCTGTTCCGCAAAATCCCATGGCGCTCCCTTGTGGATAAGTGGGACAGCGACGGCCTGTATTACGACCCGCTGGTGCACGACGCCGAACACTTGCACCTGCTGGCGCGCCACTTCCCTGAGTTGCTGGACGATGTACCAGCAGCCTTGCTGGATAAGCTCGGCAAGCGTCTCAACGAGCAACGCTACAACTCGCTGTCGGCCGCTCTGCTGCTGCGTGCCCTGGACAACTATGGCCAGCGCGCGCAAAGCGACATGACCCTCAAAGCCACCGCCTGGCTGGGCGACAAGCAGCAGCAACTGCTGGAAATGGCCGGTCAGCCGCCACGCGCCGCCGTACCGGGTGCCACGCAAAAACTGGTGATGGAGAAAACCGACGGCCCGGCCGCGTTCTACATGCTCAGCGAGGCCGGTTTCGACAAGGGCGCCAAGCTCAAGCCGATCAACAATGGCCTGGAAATCATCCACGAATACCTCGACCTCAAAGGCGAGCCGGTGAGCAAAGTGGCGGTGGGTGATGAGTTCCTGGTGCGTCTGCGCCTGCGTGCGACCGACCGCGACCAAGTGCAACAAGTGGCCGTGGTCGACCTGCTGCCCGGCGGCGTCGAGCCTGTGTATAACTTGCCGCCGGAGCCGGAAACCGCCAGCGCCGATGAAAGTGAAGGCGACGATTCGGAGTACGTGGAAACCGCCGACGGGGATGAAGCGGATGCCTGGCAGGCGCCTATCGGCGAAACCGAACTGAGCAACTGGCAGCCGGACTACGTGGACGTGCGCGATGATCGGGTGGTGTTGTACGGCACCGCGCTGCGCGATGTGGGCACTTTCGTCTACCGCGTGCGCGCCACCAACGCCGGCACCTTCAACACGCCACCGGCCTACGCCGAAGGGATGTACGAAACCACCCTGCAAGGGCGCGGCAAAGTAGGCCAGCTTGAAATTACCAAGCCTTAAACGCCTGACGCCGCTGCTGGCAGCGGCGGTGGTGCTGGTGGGCTTGCGGTTGTGGCCGCACGCCCCGCTGGAACAGGCCGTCACCTCGTCGCGGGTGGTGTTGGCCGACGACGGCGCGCTGCTGCGCATGACGTTGGCGGATGACGGCCAATACCGGTTGTGGCTGCCGCTTGCGCGCATGTCGCCGTCACTGGTCGAGGCGTTGCTGCTCAAGGAAGACCGCAATTTTTATTGGCACCCGGGGATCAATCCCCCGGCGTTGCTGCGCGCGGCCATGGCCACCTACAGCGGCGGCCAACGCCAGGGTGGTTCGACCTTGAGCATGCAACTGGCGCGGCGCTTGTGGGATTTGAACACCCGCCAAGTGCCGGGCAAGTTGCAGCAGATGGCCTTGGCGTTGTGGCTGGAGGCGCGCTACAGCAAGCACGACATCCTCGAGGCCTACCTGAACCTGGCGCCCATGGGCGGCAATATCGAAGGCGCCGAGGCGGCCAGTCGCATTTACTTTGGCAAATCGGCTGCTCAGTTGTCGTTGTCTGAAGCGCTGGCGCTGGCGGTGATTCCGCAGCAGCCGGGGCGACGCGCGCGCTTCGGGCCCTCGCTGCAAAACGCGCGGCTGCGCTTGATGGCCGACTGGCGCGAGACTTATCCACACGACCCACGAAACGACAGCTTGCTCGACTTGCCGCTGGAAGCGCGCAACCGTCAGCAAATCCCGTTTCTGGCGCCGCACCTGAGCGAACAGTTACTGGCTTCACAGGCTGGCAACGAGTTGAACACCACGCTCAACCTGCCGCTTCAGCAACTGCTTGAGCGCCTGATTACCGGCTTTATCGCCGAGCGGCGCAGCACAGGC
The DNA here is from genome assembly GCF_022662455.1 of Pseudomonas sp. TREG-RG-20F-10-E-6-01. Lineage (NCBI taxonomy): Bacteria > Pseudomonadati > Pseudomonadota > Gammaproteobacteria > Pseudomonadales > Pseudomonadaceae > Pseudomonas > Pseudomonas sp. TREG-RG-20F-10-E-6-01. The sequence goes on from NZ_JAKNQP010000015.1 coordinate 95,298, forward strand.
GTGGAGAACGCCACAGCGATCCTGATCGACAGCCGCGACCAGAGCGTAAAAGCGCTGGTGGGCTCGGCGGATTACTTATCCACAAGCATTCACGGGCAGGTCAACGGCGTGTTGGCGCGGCGCTCGCCGGGGTCGACCCTCAAGCCGTTTCTGTATGGGCTGGCGCTGGATCAGGGTGTGATCCACCCCATGAGCATCCTCAAGGATTTGCCGAGCAACTTTGGCTACTTCCAGCCGGAAAATTTCGACGGCAGTTTTATCGGGCCGCTGACAGCGCGGGATGCTTTGATCCGTAGTCGCAATATCCCGGCGGTGTGGCTGGCCAGCCAAGTCAAATCACCCTCGCTGTATGGTTTGCTACAACGCGCCGGCATCCAGGGCCTGCGCGGCGAAAGCCATTACGGCTTGGCCCTGGCGCTGGGCGGTGGTGAGATGACGCCCGAGGAGCTGGCGCGGCTGTATGTGATGCTGGCCGGTGACGGGCATCTGCGGCCGTTACGGTATTTGCAGGAACAGCCGCCATCCACTGGACCGCAACTGCTCACGCCGCAGGCCGCGTTTATGGTGCGCGATATGTTGCGCCGCAACCCACGGCCGGATGGCTTGCCGGGCCGCCATTGGCGCACCGCGTGGAAAACCGGTACCTCGTGGGGTTTTCACGATGCCTGGAGCGCAGGTCTGGTCGGGCCGTACGTGCTGGTGGTGTGGGTGGGTAACTTCGATGGTCGACCGAACCCTGCGTTTATCGGCGCCAAGACCGCTGCACCGTTGTTCTTTCGCATCGCTGACGCCCTGCCCCTGGCGCTGCCCAATGTGGTGATCAAGCCCGACAAGCCACCCGCCGGGCTGGTGCGCATTGAGGTCTGCGCCGCTTCCGGTGAGTTGCCCAACCGCTGGTGCCCGCAAACCCGCAAGACCTGGTACATCCCCGGTGTGTCGCCGATTCGTGTGTCGAACCTGCACCGCCCGGTGTTGATCGACACCCGCACTGGCAAGGCCGCGTGCCCGCCATTCGATGCGCAATACACCCGTGAAGAAGTCTTCGAGTTCTGGCCCAGTGACGTGCAACGCCTGTATCGCGCCGCCGGCTTGCCTCGGCGCACGCCGCCCAGCGTGATGAAAAACTGCCAGCCCAACCGCATCAGCGATCAGAGCGAAGCGCCGCAGATTCGCTCGCCGCTGACCCAGGTGAGCTACCAGTTGCGACTGTCCCAGCCGCAGGAAAGTATCCCGCTCAATGCCAACGCGGCCAGCGACGCAACCACGCTGTACTGGTTTGCCGACCAAACCTTGATCGGCCAAGGCCCGCCGCAAACCACGTTGAACTGGCGGCCGGGCAAGTCGGGCGAATACCGGTTGCGCGTGAGTGACGATCAGGGCCGCAGTGCGAGCCGCGGGTTGAAGGTGGAGTTTGTGCCGTGATCACAAGGTACTTGGCTGGATAAGCGCAGATCCCCCCTGTGGGAGCGGGCTTGCCCGCGAAGACGGTGGCCCAGCAAACAGTGATGTTGACTGACCCACCGCTTTCGCGGGCAAGCCCGCTCCCACAGTTGATCTCCTGCGCGACGCCCTGATCAGGCGTCTTCATCGCCGAAACTGGCTTTGCCGGCATCCTTGGAAAAATGCTTGAACGCCGCACCCAGCTTGCGTTGCTCGAAGATCGAAAACACCAACGTGCCGAGCAGGATCAGCATCCACACCAGAAACAGCTTCAAGGTATCCACCTGAGCCACGAACAGCAGCAGCGTGACCACGCCGCCGATGACCATGCCCAATCCCATCCACGCACCCAGTACCCGACCCACCGCCAGGCGCATGCCTTTGGGCAGGACCAGCCGGGTCGCCATCATCACCACGATGATCGTCAGGAAAAAACCAAACGCCGCCATGAACGGAATCGGGAAACCGCCCTCGCGGTACAGCCAGGCCAGCAGCCGATACACGGGGCCCAATGGCTCCATTTGCTGATACGTGTCGGGACCCGGTAAATGCAGTTGGGCGAAATGCGCGGGCGTCATGGCCATGATGCCCACGCCGACCATCCCGACCACGGCCGCATAGAAACCACCGGCACGCCACAGCGGCGCCAGCACGCGAGTGTTTTCTACATCCTGGGTCAGCGCCAGGCCGAACACCGCGTTGCGCTGTTTGCCTTGGGCAATCGCAGGTTTGCCGTCGCGCTCACAGGCATCGCCAATCAGCATCACGTCCAGGTCCTGGACCAGCAGGATCTCGCCTTGGCGTCGGGAACTGCCGACGAGTTCGTAGTCGTCGGGGGCCTTGTTGCCGAACAGATCAATGCCTTCGGCGATCACGCGGATCTCACCCGTTGCATCCTGCAGGCGGAAGTCATTGCAGCGCGCCTCGCCGGATACTCGGCTCCAGCTCCAGCGCCCGTCGTCGTCTTTCTTGCCGTCCTCGACAACCCACACATAGCCCACGCACGGCTTGCCATTCACCGGCGACAGCTGGGTTTTGTCGGCAATCACTTTGCCGCGCACTTCCACCAGGCCCATCGCCAGCGAACGAATCTGGCCGGTGGCCAGCCGCTGTTCGGTTTTATAGAAACTGGGCCCGAAGCTGAGCAGCAGGCCGACCAGAATGCCCACAGGGAAAAACAGCGCGATAAAAATGTGCGGTGCATAAGCAATCAAGCTGATGAAGCCTGCGAGCAATACCAGCGCCAACGCGGTTTTCCACTTGGGTTTCTTCGCGACGACGCCTGCCTGGGTGGTTTTCATGCCCCCGGCACCTCAAGCTTCACGCCTTCGTAGCGGGTTTCTTCGGCGCTGATCGCCAGCAACGGAATACGCTGATAGCTGAGCATTCGCGCAAAGAACAGGTCGGGGAACACCGCGATGGCGATGTTGTAGAGGTTGACCGACTCGTTGAAGAACTCACGCCGGTCGGCAATGCGCTCTTCCACGGCCGAAATGGCCTGCTGCAATTCGACCATGTTCGGCCCGGAGATCAACGCCGGATAACTCTCTGCCACCGCAATCACCGACTTGAGCGCGGCATTGAGCTGGTTGGACGCATCGACCTTGTCGTTGAGGCTGCTGGCATTCAAGTATTGGTTACGCGCATCGCTCAGCCGCGTAAACAGCGCGTTCTCGTGGTTCATGGCGGTCTGCACCACGCGCATCAGGTCGGGGATCTGGTCGGCCCGTTGCTTGAGCAGCACGTCAATGTTGGCGAACGCCTTATCCACATCGTTACGCCGCATGACCAGACCGTTGTAGACCCCGACCATCCAGCCGATCACGCCCACGACAATGATCAGCACGACGATGCCGGCGATTAGCAGTTCTATGTTCATGGAAGGCATCCCTGGCTGAGTTATCCACAGGGAGGCATTCTAGGGGGAACCTGACAGGCGTATGCGGTATTGGCGCACAAAAACGATAAACGCCGATGACCGGTTGCTTCGGCGGTTTTCTACACGTTCTTCGCCCATAAAAAACCCTCGATTGCCGAGGGTTTTTTAAGTGATGGATTTAGTGAATTAAAACTGTCGCGGAGAGTACCCGTTTCATGGGGCCTGCACGCACCTACGGAGAAAATGCAAAACTGTCGCAAAGTGCTGAAATGCTACTTCAGGGGGAACGCGCTAGAGAATTAAAACTGTCGCCGCCAGCAACGATGTGTCTTTGCGCGTAGTTATGGTGGCCTCTAACCGAGCGCTGATTCACGCGTGCTTCTGTTCGGGGCTTGGTTCACAACAGTCGCACCCAAAGTGGCATACCAGATTTTAGTCGGCGTCGATCCCACTTGATCCGAACGTTAGACAATCGCACGAGTTTTCAAACAGCCTAGACCCAATCGGTCAGTCACTACCCACGGAAAAGGTCAAATTAATGATCTCCACCTCTTTGCGAAGATCGCTCGCATTAAGTTAGCTAGGCAGAGCTCGCTGCGGGCGAGAATGCGCCAGCCTTCATAGAGCGTCCGGCAAGTCACCACGGGCTATGCAGGACAATGGTGTGGATGTTCGCCTAAGATGGCGTTATGCCTTTACTGGCTAGGTTTGTGTTGCAATTTCAGACATGTGGTTCCCAGTAACAGAGCTCGAAGTAATGTGATTGAATACATGGAGTTTGTAAGCTATGAATGACAAGCGTGAGCCTTGGTTTTCCCTTCGCGATATTCGTTATTTTCGAGAGGGTGAGCATGCCATTGATACTATCCATCTTCTGTTCCCTATAGGTACGGGTACATTCGACTATGCGTTGCCAACTGACAGTTCAGATACTGCGCTCCGTTTAATACATTTTCTCTTCTCGTCGCTTGATGAGAATGATGAATTCGACAACGATAATTTTCAGGCGCTGCTTCAAAAGCTAAAGGATCCTGATGGGCTGACAATGAAGTCGCTCATCAAGAATGAGTTTCTCACCGCAGATTTTATAGTCTATAGCGCTTTTAAAGCGCACAAGTCCATTGACAAAAGCCTTGGAACGCTCTCAGATCTGAATCTGGGGCTCCGCACTTCGCTTCTGATCCTTCAGCGAGTTTTAGGTAGCTTTCAGTCTATTGCGATTTTAATTAAAAATAGCATGTATTTCGATGTCAATTGTTTACTTCGGTCAACTATGGAGCAAATTGGGCATGCTTACCAGATCCGTAATGCGAAAGACCGTGCGGAGATTGAGGGCTTTGTTTCCACTAAGTCCATAACCCCGCTGAAGGAAATTATTCCGGAGGCAGGTAAGCTCTATGGCAATCTGAGTGATTACATTCATAACAATAAAATCATTTGGGGTGTGTATGTCGAAAGTGAGTCGTCAGCCGATGGCGAGGAGCACAAGACTTATGTCGTAACGAGATCCGGAAAAAGAACTAAAGATTGTATAATTATCTTTTCTTATATTGCCCAGGCGTACTTTTCAGTTTTGGTGAAGATTTACAATGAGCATTGTAAGGATGTCGAAAGTAGCTTTGCTCAAGTTATTGAAGATTGCTACGATCATATTGCCAAGCTAAAGAGAGATATGGTGTTATCGCTGATGCAGAATTGACCCATCTGCCGACCTGGCGTTGCCCCATAAGGAGTTAACCCAAAGTCAGACCTGCTACCGCTTTACGAAGTAGAAGCTTGGGTCAGGGAAATCTCGGCAGCTGGGTCAAGTCTGCATAAACGGCAACACATCAGGCCTCTTCATCGAACTCCGCGCCTATCCATGAAACGGTGCCTTTCGCGGTTCTACCCACTTCCAATAGAAACAACTGGCCATTTAGTCCAGGCTGTGAGAAATCAATGCCGTCATCTTTAGGTGAGTAACGTCGGCTGCCTGGTTGCGTTGGACGGAATGCCGAGAGTAGGTATCTTTGGGCATTTATGCCTTGGTACGCAGGCAAGTCTGCGGAGATACCACCTACATAAACCAGTGGAAGAAATCTATTTGGGTAATCGGAATACTTCGGAGCGTGATGGCCTTATGCCATCGCCCAGTCTGGGCTCCGCGAAAAGGGGGCACGCCTTTGGATAGACCGAAACGCCGAGTACGGCACTCAGATAGACGGATAATAATGGACAATGCCCAAGCCCAAGCTATAAACGGTATAGCGGTGACCGCCGACAAAAACTGGATCACTGTCAGGCCTGACCAAATACATTAGATCGAAGTGCGGGATGAGCACTTGTAAAATTGTAGATTTTTTATAGTGGGCCGCAATTAGTTCTACGGCGCCCAATATAGATTTCTAATCGAGCGCACCCACTTGTTTTGAAGGACATTTTAGTTATCTGTATAAAGCAAAACGGTAAGATATTTTAATTTTATAGTGGCAAGGAATGGTGGCCCTTCCCATTATCAACTCAACAATAGGAGTTACATTGCAAATGTGAAATGCAGGCCAGGATATTTATAAAAATGGTTAATCACATTTGTTTAAAGAGCAAGCGGAGAGCATTGTCCTACCAGGGCGACGCTTAACAATTAGGTAAGCCCAAGAACGTGAAGTACTTGGGCGCTTTACCTAACCGAGGAAGTCCTGGCAGTAGCCTCCCTGAATTTGCAAGCCTCTAAGCTGTCCCTAGGCACGCCGTATTTCATAGTGATATGACGGTCAGGGCGAAAGGTGATTATAGCTTGAAATGCCCTACTAAGGTATTGAACGACATGGCTAATTTTGATAATTCATGACTGGATGAGCTTGTCTGATTTGCACCACATGCGGTTTGCGTCGACAGATCATGAATGTTGACGAGGTTTTTATCCACCTCACGGGCAACTTGCGCCTGCTCTTCAGACGCACTTGCAATTACCAAGTTTCGCTCATTTATCTGACCAACGCCTTCACTGATCCTCTCCAGGGCATGGCCAGCTTCAGCGGCGAGTGTTTGAGTACTTTTGACAAGGTTCCGGCTTTTTCCCATTGCCTGAACCGCATCATCAGCGCTGTTACGCACCTGACTGATCATTATCTCGATCTCCCCTGTCGAAACCTGTGTACGATGCGCCAAAGCGCGTACCTCGTCGGCTACGACAGCAAAGCCACGGCCCTGCTCACCAGCCCGTGCGGCTTCGATTGCAGCATTTAAAGCTAGTAAATTGGTCTGCTCAGCTATGCCACGGATTACGTCCAGAGCCTTCGTAATGCCGTGAATCTGTCCGGCCAATGCCTCGACAGACTGGGTGGAATCGATAATTTCCACTGTCACCGTATTAATAGACGTCACCGCCTGCGCCACTTGTTTCTGGCCTTTCAGCGCATTATCAGCCGTCTGAGTGGAAATCTGGGAAGTGCTGACTGCATTGCGTGCCACCTCTTCCACTGCGGCAGTCATTTCATTGACTGCAGTAGCAGCTTGTTGAATTTCATCGTTTTGTCGCACCAGATCACGGGAACTGTCTTCAGTCACTGACGTGAGCTCTTCCGCTGCAGACGCCAGTTGATTCGAAGCATCTGCTATCTGCCGCACTGTGTCTTTGAGATTGTCCTGCATGTGGGATAGTGACCGTAGCAACTGTCCAGTTTCGTCGGTACCTCGTACTTCGATGGACTGTGTCAAATCACCTTTGGCAACTCGCCCTGCAGCTTCAACTGATCGCTGAATTGGACGAATGATCATGTTAGTGACAACCATACCGAGTGTTGCGGCACCTACTACAGCGACCAAGCACCCTATGATAAGTATCCAGGTAACCTGTTTGTTAGCGATATCGCCAGTTGTGACTACGTCAGCAGCCTGTCGTGCATTTGATTCGACCATGATCTTGATCTCATCCACAGCGATACGGTAAGCAGGTCCAACGCTGCTTGTGGCGACTTTTCGAGCCTGGTCAATGTCACCATGAGTGAGTGCAGTAAAACCGGTCTCGACGGCTGAAATGTAGGTCATCCAGTCACGTTCGAATTTGTCGACAGCAACTCGCTCGTCATTTTGTAGCGGTGTTTCACGGTAAATTCTGAAGGCAGTCTCGGCATCGGACCTGTTATCACGATACGACTGGATGACGGCATTGACGTCGGCGGCGCTGGCGTTCGCAGCGGTCAATACGATGGCTTTGAAAAAGTCCCGGTTAGTGGCAATCACATTTGCCTTGAGCGTATCGGTCTTCTGAATCGAGACCAAATTGGTGCTAACGGTCTCTTGTAGTTGACCGTACATCTTGCTGATGCCGGACTGGCCCAGTGCTGCCACAGCTATGGTGATAAGGGAGCACAAACCAAAAGCAAGCAGCAGTTTAGATTTCAACTTGACATTTACCAACAAAGACATAAAGTCCTCTTAGGGGTTTATAGAAATTTGAAACGGAGCTTTATATCGGCCGGATCCCGGAAGACTTGAGGGATTGTTGGAAAATCTTGATGCGTTTCTCGTCGTACCAGCGAATGTATGAGTCCATGCCTTGAATGAACTGCTCAATGCTCGTTGACTGCCAGTTGTGAGAAGAACAGCTCCGTCTTTAGCCGGCCTAAGAAGCCTTCACAAGCCGCGTTATCAGGTGAGCACCCCTTGCGCGACATCTACCGAATCAGCTTCGCATCAGCGATGCGGGATAGCCAGCCGGGCCATCGGTAGTGTGAACCACAGGCCGTTTATCGTTGCCGGCCACCGTTTTAACGGCGGCATCCAGCATCGTGTTGAAGAGCCCGGCGTCGGGATGGGTGCCGATCGACCAACTGATAACCTTCCCATCGAAGCAGTCGATGATTGGAGACAGGTACACCTTGCCGGCCCGGATCTGGAACTCCGAGATGTCAGTCAGCCATTTCTCATTCGGAGCAACAGCTTTGAAGTCCCGGTTGACGAGATTCTCCGGCGCGGGACTGACCTCTCCGAGGTAAGAACCGTATCGAGGCCGTTTGGGCTTGGAGACCACCAGGCGCTCCTGCTTAATCGAGCGCTCCACCACCTTCTCTGACGAACGCACGCCCGCCCACTCAGCAAAGCCCTCATACGTCGGTAGCCATAGCAGCGATTATTGCACTCGAAGATGTCTGCCATAGCACGACGCACTTCGGTGTATTTTTCACCCACCTGCATTCGGGCTCGTGAAAGGGAGGCCGGCATTGTCGAGCGAGGAAAGCGAAGGCTGATGCCCAGCGGTGATTGGCTAGCCCGAAATGAACTATATGCTCTGATTAGACAAAAAGCGTATGCGTGCGACGCTGCTGGCTATCCGGAGTGAGTTGAAATACCGGCGTCATGAACCCATCCAGGTTCAAGGGCAATGGCTTACCCGAGTAGTGAGTGGGTACTTTAATTACCACGCGGTACCGGGAAACTTGAAGCGGCTGAGTGGCTTCAGGAAAGCCGTTTGTCGATACTGGCGCCAGGCGCTCATGCGACGTAGCCAGCGAAATAGGCTGCAATGGTCTCGCTTCGGGTTGCTCACAAATCACTACATACCCAGCCTAAAGAATGCACACCCATACCCTGAGGATCGCTTCGCGTCACGTACCCGAGGCAGGAGCCGTATGCGGTAGTTCCGCACGTACGGATCTGTGCGGGGGGGGGGGCGGGTAACTGCCATCCCTACCGCGACCGATGAGGTGGGCCACTTCCTCATTCAAGCATGGGACGAAGAAAACTTCTTTCGTAGCTCACGATCAACTTCAACGCCGTCGCCTCTTCCACCAGGCGCACACACTCCTCATCCTGCGCAGCCTGATCGCGATACCGTTCGTAATCCGCGAGGGTAGCGAAACTGAACAAGCAATAGGCAATGTTGTTGGCACCTTCAGCGGGCAGAAAGTAGCCGTGGTGCTCGCCTCCCAGACGGGTCACCAGACCGATCCACTGGCGCGAATAGCTTTCGAATGCAGCGAGTTGGTAAGGATCGATAACGTATTTGACGTGACAGGTGATCATGCAATCAGTCCTTTGAATTAAGGGCCATCATTCTACCCTCTACAGGTTTCACTCTCGCACCCTAGTATCAAGGCGCAATCACGCAAAGTGTGTTGGGCGGACGCTTACTACGCCGCGCCGCATTTTGCCAAATGACTTCACGACTTTCATGGTCTTCACGCTTCTCGACACCGGTGAATCGCTCTTAGTTTCTTAGACGCTCTCCAATCTCAGGAAAAGCGATTCTAATACTCTACTGGAGACAGTGAACGAGCCCCATGAAAGACAGGACACCGTTTCCCCCTCACGATAAGGGATAGGCAAACGGTTACACCGCCGAACTGACGCGCCTGTTTGCTCGGCAGATCGGTTTGCAGCCGTTGACCACGCCTGTGCGTAGCCCGCAGAGCAACGGCATGGCCGAGAGTTTCGTGAAGACGATCAAGCGTGATTATGTGGCGCACCTGCCCAAGCCGGATCGGGAAACGGCGCTACGTAACCTGGCGATTGCCTTCGAATACTACAACGAGCAGCATCCGCATAGCGCTTTGAAATATCGCTCGCCGAGGGAGTTCAGGCGCTCGGTGACAGCATCAATTTAACGGGGAGTAGGTGTCCGGTTTGGTAGGGGCAAGTCCAGATTCCCGTTCAGGCAATTGGAAATTGATGCTACCAAGATGGACATGTCGAATGGCTTAACCAGCACCGCGGTATGGCTGGGTATCCGATCTTCTAGCTCAAGGCCGGCATATCCAGTGATGAGCAACACTGGTAGTTCGTGATACAGCATTCGGCACTTGTGAGCCAGTTCGCATCCGTCTATGTCGCCGCTCAAACCAACGTCACTGATCATCAAAGTGAAGGGCGCTGTATTGTCCTTCAGCGCCTCTAGAGCGGCGGAGGCATCGCAGACGGCGATGACCTCATGCCCAAGTTGCATTAGCCATGCAGCAAGCGTTTCGCGCACATCGAACTCGTCGTCGACCAGTAAGATGCGTCCTCTGGGATCGTCGGATTCTGACAAAGGCTCATAGCCAGAAGCCGGAATTTTAAAAATTGCGGCCGGTGCTAAGTGAGAGGGATCGAGGGGTAACCACAACCGGACTTGTGTCCCAGTTCCAGGCATGCTGCTCAAGTCGATGCTGCCACCTGATTGGTGTACAAAGCCATGAACCTGAGACAAGCCAAGTCCTGTCCCTGCACCAACTGGTTTAGTGGTGAAAAAGGGTTCGAAAACTTGAGCAAGCTGCTCTGGCGGAATACCGTTGCCTTGATCCAAAACCTCAATAAGTGCAAATCCAGGATGTAATTGACTAACATCTAAATCGGTAGGTACTTCCAGCGCTTTTTGCGCTCTCAACTCAATGTTGGCACCTCGAGGGCTCGCATCTCGCGCGTTGACCAGCAAATTAAGAAGAGCGGCCTCGAATTGCGCATCATCCACGTGAATGGCTGGCAGGTCGGGACACACCTGCATCGTTACATTAACATTATGATCGGCGGTAGGACGCAATAGGCCGACAATATCAGGGAGGCGGCTTGCGAGGTCAATTGCACATGGAGTAAGCGGGGAGCGCCGCGAAAATGCTAGCAACCGGTGAGTAATCTTAGCCGCGCGTTGGACTAGCTCATTGGCGCGTTTTGCTCGCGCAGGTACTGCTGAGCAGCGTCCAGTTTCAGCAAGATTTGAAATGAGTTCGAGAGAAACGCCGATACCCTGAAGAATATTGTTGAAGTCATGTGCAATACCCGCGGTAAGCTCGCCGATCGCTGCCATCTTGTTTTTTTGTAGTGACTCGGCTTCCAGGCATTTACGGGCTGTGATATCTGCGACCACGCCGCAAACGCGTAGAGGGATGCCAGTCTCAGAAAACTCGGTGCGCCCAAATGGCGAAATCCAATGAACAGATCCGTCTGGCCAGCGTACGCGAAACTCGCAGCTCATTTCCCCTGCAGATCGAGCTCGCTCGAAGGCACCGATGAGTATATGGCGATCCTCCTCGAGCACATGCGCTAATGCAATTTCCAATCCCCACCTAGGTTGAAGAGTGCTATATCCGAAAATCTGATCATGGCGAAGCGATCTAAGCACCTCTTGGTCACCTACCAGATCAAGCATCCAGACGCCCAGATCTGCACTCGCTAGAGCAAGCTGAAGCAGCTGGGGAGGGAGGTTGTTCAAGATCAAGTCTCACCGCAGAAGAGCAAGCCAAAACCCGGAGGGGAATTGGGGAAATTACCAGGTAAAGTCCTGATTACCACCTAATCGCTTATAGGCATGGGTATTGCTCACTGAAAACGGTAGGATAACATGTGGAGTTGATTTGGAACCTGTCATTCACATCCTATTTGATTCCACTTTGGCTGCACTGCTGGTGCGCTATGAGCGGTTGTAGACGGCCGTCGACGCCCCGCTTACCGGGGGATGAAGATCAGCTCAGTCTCCCAGGCCAACATGCTGCGTGATGAACCGGCAATTCCCATCGCCGCTACCATCGAGGCCACGTCATCGACAACCAAGTTTTGAGCATACCATCGGCCTTTTATTGCTGGTAAAAATAGGCAGTGCCCGATTTACAATTTGAAGCGTTTTACCAACTTATTGAACAACACCGCCAATCGGGAAAGCTCTTGAGCTGAGGCTGCGGTCTGGTTAGCTCCGGACGCAGTCTGTGCCGACAAATCTTGAATGTTGACCAGGTTTCTGTCCACTTCACGAGCCACATGCGCTTGTTCTTCGCAGGCGCTAGCAATGACAAGGTTGCGATCGTTGATCTGGCCGCCGCAGCGGGCAGGGTGAGATTACGCATTTGCTACCGCATAAGTGGGCGCCCGCTTAACATCACCTGGCAAGAATACTAGAGAACGGGAGAAAGACCGCCATCGACCCTTAAATTGATGCCCGTAATGTACCCCGCGATTGGGCTGGCAAGGAATGCAACGGCCGCTGCGATTTCATCCAGCTGGCCGACTCGACCTACAGGAACTTGAGCAAACAATGGCAGAACAAGGCGTTCGATTTCTTCCCATGGCGCATCTTTGCTGCACAGGCCTCGCTCCTCGGCCACCTCGCGAAAACGTGCGTCAAGGGTCGAACTGTGTATGGTGCCAGGAGATATGGCATTGACGGTCACCCCGTCCGCCGCTACTGCTTTGGCCATGGATGCAGTCATTGCGTTGATCGCGGCCTTGCAAGCCGAATAATCTGGCGCAGTGGGTGGCGGCATCGTTGCAGCAAGGCTGGAAATATTGATCACCCGCCCCCATTTCGCTTGCTGCATTTTGGGTAATAAGCGCGTCGTGACCCTTAGAGCAGCAAGAACATTTCGATCATAGGCGGACGCCCATGAGGCAGGCTGCGTATTATGCCAGCTTTCTTTCACGCCACCCGAGCCGCCAGCGTTATTGATCAATATGTCTATCGATCCGGCGAGATTTTCCGCCGCCTCTACCAACTGCTGCACCTCGTCATCGTGTGTAAGATCACCCACCACAACATGGGCACATCCGCCCAAGGTAATGATCTCATTGGCCACTTTTTCTGCTTGCGCTTCGTCGCGACCATGGACGATGACAACGGCTTTCTCAAGGGCGAGTTTCCTGGCGATTGCTTCGCCAATCCCTCTGCTGCTGCCGGTGATCAGCGCCTTCTTACCGTCCAAATTCAAGTCCACGTGCCAGTTCCCTTTTACAATGCTGTTAACTTCGTAAGGTAGAGCTAGATGATGGACAAAACCAGTACGCACCTTTATGTGCCTATCCCTCAGGAGGAGCGTGAAATCTGTCTTGGGGCCGAGGGTTCAGTCGCGCACGTGGCTCGTGTGATCCGGATGATCCAGGGGCGCTGGAAATTACCCATTCTTTTCAGGCTCTACTCCGATCCCTCAATGCGCACGTTGCAGCTAAAGCGGGATTTGCCAGGCGTCACGCAAAAAGTACTGACGGAGCAACTGCGGCAGCTGGCTAATGATGGTCTCATTGAGCGGGTTGATTTCGGTGAGTTACCTCGCAGGGTTGAATATCAACTGTCGGAAATGGGTAGGCAGCTTCTTCCCGTTCTCATAGCTACGCGTAGGTTTTCGGTAAGCCATCCGTCCTGAACTGCAATCGAAAAGCAAGGTGTGATCCGCAGACGCTTACGACCTTGCAACCTCATTGCGTAACGTTTTTCAAACTCTACCGGTGACAGCTGATTTCAGAATCGCACCGCCGCGACCTAACACAACTGAAATAGACGCTGCGAGAGTGGGACAACACATTAACCAGAGATTGCCTTGAAGAAAGGCTCTC
>NZ_JAKNQP010000016.1:0-95658 GCF_022662455.1 Pseudomonas sp. TREG-RG-20F-10-E-6-01
TAAAGGCTCGCGATGCGTGTCAACGATAATGTGTGCTTTCCTGGTAGGCGCAGCCTCCAGTCTTCCCGCTACCTCCGGGCTATGGGCGCTAAATCCCGGCCTTTCTATGCAATGGCCTTACGCATGGCTATCATGCGTGCCTCATTGTGAGGCGATACTTGCATGCTGACGTTGTTAGAACTTCTGAAAGATGGCCGATTCCATTCCGGAGAAGCGCTGGGTGCCGCCCTGGGTGTCAGCCGCAGTGCTGTTTGGAAGCAGCTCCAGCACCTTGAGGCAGAGCTGAATTTGCCTATTCATAAAATTCGCGGCAAGGGGTATCAACTGGCTTCGCCACTGGTGTTCCTGAGCAAAGAAGAAATTGCAGTGAATGCCGCTTCTTTGGCATGGCCCGTTCACATCTCTGACTCAATCGACTCCACTAATGCTGAAGCGTTGCGTCTTGTCGACGCCGGCGTTGCTGCGCCATTTCTGGTGCTTGCTGAGCAGCAGACAGCCGGCAGGGGGAGGCGAGGTCGCACGTGGGTGAGTCCATTCGCTCAGAATGTCTACTACAGCCTTGTATTGCGCATCGAGGGTGGGCTGCGGCAGTTGGAGGGTCTTAGCCTCGTAGTGGGATTGGCGGTCATGCAGGCGTTGCGTGATTCAGGTGTGCAGGGCGCGGCACTGAAGTGGCCAAACGACGTCCTCGTAGGGCGCAAGAAAATTGCCGGCATCTTGCTTGAGTTAGTGGGTGACCCTGCAGACATCTGCCACGTGGTGCTCGGGATAGGCATTAACGTGAACATGCAGCAGGCTGCTGAGGTAGATCAGCAGTGGACCTCGGTGCAATTGGAAACATGCTCGCCTGTCGATCGTAATTACCTGGTTGCACGGCTAAGTCTACAGCTGCAAAGTCACCTGGAGCGCCACAAGGCCTTTGGCTTTACTGCGTTGCAGGAGGAGTGGGAGCGAAATCATTTGTGGCAGGGTAGGGCCGTGACTCTCATTGCGGGCGTCAATCAGATTGATGGGGTTGTGCTGGGGATTGATCACCAGGGCGCGCTGCGTCTGGACGTCGATGGTGTCGAGAAAATATATAGCGGTGGTGAGTTAAGCCTGAGGCTGCGCGATGATTCTTGAGCTCGACTGTGGAAATAGCTTTATTAAGTGGCGGGTACTCGAGGCGCAGAGCGCTGGCGCCCGCGCAGAGGGTGTTGTCGGTTCAGATCTCGCATTAATAGAAAGTCTGACCGCCATTCCGGGTCTGCTGCTGACACGATGCCGTCTGGTGAGTGTTCGTGCTTCAGAGGAAACTGGAAAGTTGGTTGAAGCATTGCAGGAGGCTTTTGGTGTCACAGTGTCTTGCGCTGCCTCAGCAAGAGAAATGGCGGGAGTGCGCAACGGTTATGAAGAATACGAGCGCCTCGGTCTTGATCGCTGGTTGGCAATGCTTGGCGGTTTCAAGTTGGCGCCGGGTGCTTGCTTGGTGCTCGACTTCGGTACCGCAGCGACTGCGGACTTTATCGCTGCTGATGGTGAGCATCTAGGAGGCTTTATATGCCCTGGAATGCCTCTGATGCGCAGTCAGTTGCGAACACACACCCGCAAGATCCGCTACGACGATGCCGCGGCTGAGCAGGCCATGGAGCGTCTTTCCCCAGGTCGAACCACTGTTGAGGCCGTTGAGCGTGGCTGCGCCCTCATGCTTCGAGGGTTTGTATTGACCCAGCTTGAGTTGGCTCGGCGCTATTGGGGGGATGATTTCACAGTTTTCCTGACGGGTGGGGATGCTGACCTGGTCTCGGATGCCGTACCGCAGGCTCGTTTTGTACCGGATCTCGTTTTTGTGGGGCTGGCGATGGCGTGCCCTTTGTCCTGAGGTTTTTTATGCGTTGGCTGTTTTTGCTCTTGCTCGTTCTCAATGCCTTCTATTACATCTGGCATCAACAAGAGGCGCCGTTGCGCGCCAAGGACGTTACGCCTCTGAGCCTCTATCGCGGCTCTCAGCAAGACATCCGGCTATTGAGTGAATCTTCTGATTCGGTTGTCCGCCGTGATCGGGCAAACGCCCCTGAGCCACAAAATACATGCTTATACATAGGTGGCTTTGCTGATAAGCGACAAGCGCAGTTGCTTGAGCAGCGTCTGATGAGCCTGGATATAAAGGTCAAGGTGCAACTGCTCGATGTGCCGGGCACTACCGGCTATTGGCTTCGTGTGTCCCCTGAAAGCAGGCGACTGGCCGATGATCTGTCCTTTGAAAACCTTGCTAAGGAATTCAATGAGTTAAAACATAAAATAATGTTGTGCGAAGGCGTTGCAACTGTCGAATAGTTTGCATAGAATGGCGCCCGCTTCGCAGTGAAGACCTTTACGGTCTACAGCGTGAAGCGAAGGTCAACGCAGCTAACCTCATATTTTTAATGAGAAAATGCTTGACAGAAGGCCGGCGTGATGTAGAATGCCGGCTCGCTTAGGAGGGGTTCCCGAGCGGCCAAAGGGATCAGACTGTAAATCTGACGTCTACGACTTCGAAGGTTCGAATCCTTCCCCCTCCACCATTTTTAGCGTGAGCTGCAAGCTCCGCGGGTATAGTTTAGTGGTAGAACCTCAGCCTTCCAAGCTGATGATGCGGGTTCGATTCCCGCTACCCGCTCCAAGTTTGCAGGTTGTGCACGGTGTTTTGCTCTTGTAGCTCAGTTGGTAGAGCACACCCTTGGTAAGGGTGAGGTCAGCGGTTCAAATCCGCTCAAGAGCTCCATATAACAAGGCAGATATGAAAATATCTGCCTTTGTTTTAACAGCTACCTCGGCTTGATGGTGTTTTGCCTGGCTTTGATGTTGGGTGGTTTCAAGTCTCTTGGGGTTGGTTGTTGTAAAGTCTTTTTCAGGCCTGCATAATGGTCGGCCTGATTTTGTTTTAGGTCAGTAGCTCAATTGGCAGAGCGACGGTCTCCAAAACCGTAGGTTGGGGGTTCGATTCCCTCCTGACCTGCCAGATTCACGTGGTGTGTCTGGCTTTCTTTTCACAGGATCTTCATAGATGACTCCTAAGGCTGAAGCTCAAAGCTCTCGTTTCGATCTGGTCAAGTGGCTTGCTGTAGTCGCATTGGTGGTCGTAGGCGTTGTTGGCAATCAGTACTATTCTGCTTCGCCGATCCTGTACCGCGTACTTGCTTTGCTTGCCCTTGCTGCTGTAGCTGCCTTTGTAGGCCTGCAGACTGCCAAGGGCAAGTCTTTCGCAGTCCTGGTAAAGGAAGCTCGCACAGAAATCCGTAAAGTCGTTTGGCCGACTCGCCAAGAAACCACGCAGACCACGTTGATTGTTGTGGCTGTTGTTCTGGTTATGGCGTTGCTGTTGTGGGGGCTTGATTCCCTGCTCGGCTGGCTTGTTTCCTTGATTGTTGGCTAAGGGTGTCCCGTGGCTAAGCGTTGGTACGTTGTGCATGCTTACTCGGGTTACGAGAAGCATGTCATGCGCTCTTTGCTAGAGCGCGTAAAGCTGGCAGGCATGGAAGATGGCTTCGGCGAAATTCTGGTTCCCACTGAAGAAGTGGTTGAAATGCGGAATGGCCAAAAGCGTAAAAGCGAACGCAAGTTCTTCCCTGGCTACGTGCTGGTTCAGATGGACATGAATGAAGGTACTTGGCACTTGGTCAAGGACACTCCTCGTGTCATGGGTTTCATCGGCGGTACTGCTGATAAGCCTGCTCCGATCACTGACAAAGAGGCAGAAGCAATTCTGCGTCGTGTTGCTGACGGCAGCGACAAGCCTAAGCCGAAGACGTTGTTCGAGCCGGGTGAGGTTGTTCGTGTCACAGATGGTCCGTTTGCTGATTTCAACGGCACCGTCGAAGAAGTTAACTACGAAAAGAGCCGGATCCAAGTGGCAGTGCTCATTTTCGGTCGTTCTACTCCGGTAGAGCTGGAGTTCAGCCAGGTCGAAAAGGTCTAGCTGAGCAAGCATCCCAACCCCGCAGCCCTAGGCTGTGGGGTTTTGTCGTCACTGGGATAAACGCGCAAGTAACCGGGGAGCCTTTCGAGGCGTTTGAACCCGTAATTGGAGTGCCTCATGGCCAAGAAGATTACCGCTTACATCAAGCTGCAAGTGAAGGCCGCTCAGGCCAACCCAAGTCCACCTGTCGGCCCAGCTCTGGGTCAGCACGGCGTGAACATCATGGAATTCTGCAAGGCCTTCAACGCCCGTACTCAGGGTCTTGAGCCAGGTCTGCCGACTCCAGTGATCATCACTGTATACAGCGACCGTAGCTTCACTTTCGAAACCAAGTCGACCCCGGCTTCGGTTTTGCTGAAGAAGGCTGCAGGTCTGACTAGCGGTTCCGCTCGTCCTAACACCGTTAAGGTTGGCACCGTAACTCGTGCTCAGCTGGAAGAAATCGCGAAAACCAAAAACGCGGATCTGACTGCAGCTGATATGGATGCAGCCGTGCGTACCATCGCCGGTTCTGCTCGTAGCATGGGCCTTAACGTGGAGGGTGTGTAATGGCTAAGCTGACCAAGCGCCAAAAGGCTATCGCCGGCAAAATCGAAGCAGGCAAGGCCTACAACTTTGTAGACGCTGCTGCCCTGCTGACCGAGCTGTCGACTGTCAAGTTCAGCGAGTCCGTTGACGTTGCTGTAAACCTGGGTGTTGACCCACGTAAATCCGATCAGGTCGTTCGTAGCGCTACTGTGCTGCCACACGGTACTGGCAAGACTGTACGTGTTGCTGTCTTCACCCAAGGCCCGGCAGCTGAAGCTGCTCTGGCCGCCGGCGCTGATCGCGTTGGCATGGACGACCTGGCTGCCGAAATGAAAGGCGGCGACCTGAACTACGACGTAGTTATTGCCTCCCCGGATGCAATGCGCGTTGTAGGTCAGTTGGGTCAGATCCTCGGTCCACGTGGTCTGATGCCTAACCCTAAAGTCGGCACCGTAACGCCAGACGTAGCTACCGCGGTTAAAAACGCCAAGGCTGGTCAGGTTCGTTATCGCACCGACAAAAACGGCATCATTCACACCTCCGTTGGCAAAGTCGGCTTCGATGCCGTCAAGCTGAAGGAAAACGTTGAAGCCCTGATCGCTGATCTGAAGCGTATCAAGCCAGCTTCCTCGAAAGGTATCTACGTCAAGCGCGTTACCCTGAGCACCACTATGGGCCCAGGTCTGGTCATCGACCAAGGCTCGCTGGACGTATAAGACACAAGTTGGCGCGAGAGATCGCGCTGATTGAAAAAATTGGGGTCCCTGCCTGGCGGGGGCTATCCAAGACCGTAGGCGGCGCAAGTCTTAAACCACAAGCCTACGCAGATGGTGCTCCCGGTTCCTTACCGAATCAGACACCAAAACGACATCCGGCTTCGGCCAGATGAAACGGTAACAAGCAGGAGTTAAACCCGTGGCAATTAATCTCGAAGACAAGAAGGCCATCGTCGCTGAAGTCAACGAGGCTGCCAAAGCTGCTCTGTCCGCTGTCGTGGCTGATGCCCGTGGTGTGACAGTAGGCGCTATGACCGGACTCCGTAAAGAGGCTCGTGAAGCTGGCGTATACGTACGTGTTGTACGTAACACCCTGCTCAAGCGCGCTGTTGCTGACACTGAATACAGTGTTCTCAACGACGTGTTCACCGGCCCGACTCTGATCGCGTTCTCCAAAGAGCATCCGGGCGCTGCTGCCCGTTTGTTCAAAGAATTCGCCAAGAGTCAGGATAAGTTCGAGATCAAGGCAGCTGCGTTCGAGGGCAAGTTCCTCGCAGCTAACCAAATCGACGTACTGGCAACACTGCCGACCCGTAACGAAGCTATTTCGCAGCTGATGAGCGTGATTCAAGGCGCTACCAGCAAGCTGGCTCGTACTCTGGCTGCAGTTCGCGAGCAAAAAGAAGCTGCCGCAGCCTAAGGCTGAGCACCTCCTTTCGCGTATTTTTGTTTATTTCGATGGCCGCGTAGGCCGTCCCCCAATTCAGGAAATACAGTAATGTCTATCTCCCAAGAAGATATCCTCAACGCCGTAGCTGAAATGTCGGTTCTGCAGGTTGTTGAGCTGATCAAAGCTTTCGAAGAAAAATTCGGCGTTTCCGCTGCCGCTGCTTCCGCTGGCCCAGCTGTTGCTGCTGTTGCTGCTGAAGAGCAAACCGAATTCAACGTCATGCTGCTGGAAGCTGGCGAGAAGAAAGTAAACGTGATCAAGGCAGTTCGTGAACTGACCGGTCTGGGCCTGAAAGAAGCCAAGGCTGTAGTTGACGGCGCTCCTGCCCAGGTTCTGGAAGCAGTGTCCAAAGACGCCGCTGACAAAGCCAAAGCAGTGCTGGAAGAAGCAGGCGCTAAAGTCGAGCTGAAGTAAGCATCGACCTTGCGTCTCCAGCCCAAGCGTTAAGCTGAAGGCTGATGGCTGGTGGCTCTTGCCACCGGCCTTTTTCCGTTCTTGGCTGTCGACTCGGTCGCCGCCACTAACGCGCTGTAGCCACCCGATGCGGTGGTGCAAACCATGGGGTTTGCGAGATTTTCTGGCTGCTCCCGTCGGGAGGGGCCAAACAAGCAGGTGACCAAGCTGGGGAACGCTGATGGCTTACTCATATACTGAGAAAAAACGTATCCGCAAGGACTTTAGCAAGTTGCCGGACGTCATGGATGTCCCGTACCTTCTGGCTATCCAGCTGGATTCGTATCGTGAATTCTTGCAAGCGGGAGCGACTAAAGATCAGTTCCGCGACGTGGGCCTGCATGCGGCCTTCAAATCCGTTTTCCCGATCATCAGCTACTCCGGCAATGCTGCGCTGGAGTACGTCGGTTATCGCCTGGGCGAACCGGCATTTGATGTCAAAGAATGCGTGTTGCGCGGTGTTACGTACGCCGTACCTTTGCGGGTAAAAGTCCGTCTGATCATTTTCGACAAAGAATCGTCGAATAAAGCGATCAAGGACATCAAAGAGCAAGAAGTCTACATGGGCGAAATCCCATTGATGACTGAAAACGGTACCTTCGTTATCAACGGTACCGAGCGCGTTATCGTTTCCCAGCTGCACCGTTCCCCGGGCGTGTTCTTCGACCACGACCGCGGCAAGACGCACAGCTCCGGTAAGCTCCTGTACTCCGCGCGGATCATTCCGTACCGCGGTTCGTGGTTGGACTTCGAGTTCGACCCGAAAGACTGCGTGTTCGTACGTATCGACCGTCGTCGCAAGCTGCCGGCCTCGGTACTGCTGCGCGCGCTCGGCTATACCACCGAGCAAGTGCTGGATGCCTTCTACACCACCAACGTGTTCAGCCTGAAGGATGAAACCCTCAGCCTGGAACTGATTGCTTCGCGTCTGCGTGGTGAAATTGCTGTCCTGGATATCCAGGATGAAAACGGCAAGGTCATCGTTGAAGCCGGCCGCCGTATTACTGCGCGCCACATCAACCAGATCGAAAAAGCCGGTATCAAGTCGCTGGACGTGCCTTTGGACTACGTTCTGGGCCGCACCACCGCCAAGGTCATCGTTCACCCGGCGACAGGCGAAATCCTGGCTGAGTGCAACACCGAGCTGAACACCGAGATCCTGGCAAAAATCGCCAAGGCCCAGGTTGTTCGCATCGAGACTCTGTACACCAACGACATCGACTGCGGTCCGTTCATCTCTGACACACTGAAGATCGACTCCACCAGCAACCAATTGGAAGCGCTGGTCGAGATCTATCGCATGATGCGTCCTGGTGAGCCACCAACCAAAGACGCTGCCGAGACCCTGTTCAACAACCTGTTCTTCAGCCCTGAGCGCTATGACCTGTCTGCGGTCGGCCGGATGAAGTTCAACCGTCGTATCGGTCGTACCGAGATCGAAGGTTCGGGCGTGTTGTGCAAGGAAGACATCGTCGCGGTACTGAAGACTCTGGTCGACATCCGTAACGGTAAAGGCATCGTCGATGACATCGACCACTTGGGTAACCGTCGTGTTCGCTGCGTAGGCGAAATGGCCGAAAACCAGTTCCGCGTTGGCCTGGTACGTGTAGAGCGTGCGGTCAAAGAGCGTCTGTCGATGGCTGAAAGCGAAGGCCTGATGCCGCAAGACCTGATCAACGCCAAGCCAGTGGCTGCGGCGGTGAAAGAGTTCTTCGGTTCCAGCCAGCTCTCGCAGTTCATGGACCAGAACAACCCGCTCTCCGAGATCACCCACAAGCGCCGTGTTTCCGCACTGGGCCCGGGCGGTTTGACGCGTGAGCGTGCAGGCTTTGAAGTTCGTGACGTTCACCCGACGCACTACGGTCGTGTTTGCCCGATCGAAACGCCGGAAGGTCCGAACATCGGTCTGATCAACTCCCTGGCCGCTTATGCGCGCACTAACCAGTACGGCTTCCTCGAGAGCCCGTACCGCGTAGTGAAAGACGCTCTGGTCACCGACGAGATCGTGTTCCTGTCCGCCATCGAAGAAGCTGATCACGTGATCGCTCAGGCTTCGGCCACGATGAATGACAAGAAAGTCCTGATCGACGAGCTGGTAGCTGTTCGTCACTTGAACGAGTTCACCGTTAAGGCGCCGGAAGACGTCACCTTGATGGACGTTTCGCCCAAGCAGGTAGTTTCTGTTGCAGCGTCGCTGATCCCGTTCCTGGAACACGATGACGCCAACCGTGCGTTGATGGGTTCCAACATGCAGCGTCAAGCTGTACCGACTCTGCGTGCTGACAAGCCGCTGGTAGGTACCGGCATGGAGCGTAACGTAGCGCGTGACTCCGGCGTTTGCGTCGTGGCTCGTCGTGGCGGCGTGATCGACTCTGTTGATGCCAGCCGTATCGTGGTTCGTGTTGCCGATGACGAAGTTGAAACTGGCGAAGCCGGTGTCGACATCTACAACCTGACCAAATACACCCGCTCGAACCAGAACACCTGCATCAACCAGCGTCCGCTGGTGAGCAAGGGTGATCGCGTTCAGCGTAGCGACATCATGGCCGACGGCCCGTCCACCGACATGGGTGAACTGGCTCTGGGTCAGAACATGCGCATCGCGTTCATGGCATGGAACGGCTTCAACTTCGAAGACTCCATCTGCCTGTCCGAGCGTGTTGTTCAAGAAGACCGCTTCACCACGATCCACATCCAGGAACTGACCTGTGTGGCACGTGACACCAAGCTTGGGCCAGAGGAAATCACTGCAGACATCCCGAACGTGGGTGAAGCTGCACTGAACAAACTGGACGAAGCCGGTATCGTTTACGTAGGTGCTGAAGTTGGCGCAGGCGACATTCTGGTGGGTAAGGTCACTCCGAAAGGCGAGACCCAGCTGACGCCGGAAGAGAAGCTGTTGCGTGCCATCTTCGGTGAAAAAGCCAGCGACGTTAAAGACACTTCCCTGCGTGTACCTACCGGTACCAAGGGTACTGTCATCGACGTACAGGTCTTCACCCGTGACGGCGTCGAGCGTGATGCTCGTGCACTGTCCATCGAGAAGACTCAACTCGACGAGATCCGCAAGGACCTGAACGAAGAGTTCCGTATCGTTGAAGGCGCGACCTTCGAACGTCTGCGTTCCGCTCTGGTAGGCCACAAGGCCGAAGGCGGCGCAGGTCTGAAGAAAGGTCAGGACATCACCGACGAAATCCTCGACGGTCTTGAGCACGGCCAGTGGTTCAAACTGCGCATGGCTGAAGATGCTCTGAACGAGCAGCTCGAGAAGGCTCAGGCCTACATCGTTGATCGTCGCCGTCTGCTGGACGACAAGTTCGAAGACAAGAAGCGCAAACTGCAGCAGGGCGATGACCTGGCTCCAGGCGTGCTGAAAATCGTCAAGGTTTACCTGGCAATCCGTCGCCGCATCCAGCCGGGCGACAAGATGGCCGGTCGTCACGGTAACAAAGGTGTGGTCTCCGTGATCATGCCGGTTGAAGACATGCCGCACGATGCCAATGGCACCCCGGTCGACGTCGTCCTCAACCCGTTGGGCGTACCTTCGCGTATGAACGTTGGTCAGATCCTTGAAACCCACCTGGGCCTCGCGGCCAAAGGTCTGGGCGAGAAGATCAACCGTATGATCGAAGAGCAGCGCAAGGTCGCAGACCTGCGTAAGTTCCTGCACGAGATCTACAACGAGATCGGCGGTCGCAACGAAGAGCTGGACACCTTCTCCGACCAGGAAATCCTGGATCTGGCGAAGAACCTGCGCGGCGGCGTTCCAATGGCTACCCCGGTGTTCGACGGTGCCAAGGAAAGCGAAATCAAGGCCATGCTGAAACTGGCAGACCTGCCAGAAAGCGGCCAGATGCAGCTGTTCGACGGCCGTACCGGCAACAAGTTTGAGCGCCCGGTTACTGTTGGCTACATGTACATGCTGAAGCTGAACCACTTGGTAGACGACAAGATGCACGCTCGTTCTACCGGTTCGTACAGCCTGGTTACCCAGCAGCCGCTGGGTGGTAAGGCTCAGTTCGGTGGTCAGCGTTTCGGGGAGATGGAGGTCTGGGCACTGGAAGCATACGGTGCTGCTTACACTCTGCAAGAAATGCTCACAGTGAAGTCGGACGATGTGAACGGTCGGACCAAGATGTACAAAAACATCGTGGACGGCGATCACCGTATGGAGCCGGGCATGCCCGAGTCCTTCAACGTGTTGATCAAAGAAATTCGTTCCCTCGGCATCGATATCGATCTGGAAACCGAATAACACGTGACGCGAATCGAGAGCGGGGCTGTTTAGCCCGCTCTCTGCTCCGCCAGGAGGAAAGGCCTTGAAAGACCTACTGAATTTGCTGAAAAACCAGGGTCAAGTCGAAGAGTTCGACGCCATCCGTATTGGATTGGCATCGCCTGAGATGATCCGTTCGTGGTCGTTCGGTGAAGTTAAAAAGCCGGAAACCATCAACTACCGTACGTTCAAACCTGAGCGTGACGGCCTGTTCTGCGCCAAGATCTTTGGCCCGGTAAAGGATTACGAGTGCCTGTGCGGTAAGTACAAGCGCTTGAAGCACCGTGGTGTGATCTGCGAGAAGTGCGGCGTTGAAGTTGCACTGGCCAAAGTTCGTCGTGAGCGCATGGCGCACATCGAACTGGCTTCGCCGGTTGCCCACATCTGGTTCCTGAAATCGCTGCCGTCGCGTATCGGCTTGCTGATGGACATGACCCTGCGTGATATCGAACGCGTTCTCTACTTCGAGAGCTATGTCGTTATCGATCCAGGCATGACCACCCTTGAAAAAGGTCAGCTGCTGAACGACGAGCAGTACTTCGAAGCGCTGGAAGAGTTCGGCGACGATTTCGATGCCCGCATGGGTGCCGAAGCTGTCCGTGAACTGCTGCACGCTATCGATCTGGAGCACGAGATTGGCCGTCTGCGCGAAGAAATTCCGCAAACCAACTCCGAAACCAAAATCAAGAAACTGTCCAAGCGTCTGAAGTTGATGGAAGCCTTCCAGGGTTCCGGCAACTTGCCAGAGTGGATGGTGCTGACCGTTCTGCCGGTTCTGCCGCCAGACCTGCGTCCGCTGGTACCGTTGGATGGTGGTCGCTTCGCGACTTCTGACCTCAACGACCTGTACCGCCGCGTGATCAACCGTAACAACCGCTTGAAGCGCCTGCTTGATCTGTCCGCTCCGGACATCATCGTGCGCAACGAAAAGCGTATGTTGCAAGAAGCTGTCGATGCCTTGCTCGACAACGGTCGTCGTGGCCGCGCTATTACCGGTTCGAACAAGCGTCCTCTGAAATCCCTGGCTGACATGATCAAGGGTAAGCAGGGTCGTTTCCGTCAGAACTTGCTCGGTAAGCGTGTTGACTATTCCGGTCGTTCGGTAATTACCGTAGGCCCGACCCTGCGTCTGCACCAGTGCGGTCTGCCTAAGAAGATGGCACTTGAGCTGTTCAAGCCATTCATCTTCGGCAAGCTGGAAATGCGCGGTCTCGCGACCACCATCAAAGCGGCCAAGAAAATGGTCGAGCGCGAACTGCCAGAGGTTTGGGACGTTCTCGCTGAAGTGATTCGCGAACACCCGGTTCTCCTCAACCGTGCACCGACCCTTCACCGTCTGGGTATCCAGGCGTTTGAACCGGTACTGATCGAAGGTAAGGCTATCCAGCTGCACCCTCTGGTCTGTGCTGCGTACAACGCCGACTTCGACGGCGACCAAATGGCCGTGCACGTACCGCTGACACTGGAAGCTCAGTTGGAAGCGCGTGCGTTGATGATGTCGACCAACAACATTCTGTCGCCAGCCAACGGTGAGCCAATCATCGTTCCGTCGCAGGACGTTGTATTGGGTCTGTACTACATGACCCGTGAAGCGATCAACGCCAAAGGCGAAGGCCGTGTGTTCGCTGACCTGCAAGAAGTTGACCGTGTGTTCCGTGCCGGCGAAGCCGCACTGCACGCCAAGGTCAAAGTGCGGATCAACGAAACCGTCAACGACCGTGACGGCGGCAGCGTGACCAACACCCGTATCGTCGACACCACTGTCGGCCGTGCGCTGTTGTATCAAGTTGTGCCAAAAGGTCTGTCGTACGACGTCGTCAACCTGCCGATGAAGAAAAAGGCGATCTCCAAGCTGATCAACCAGTGCTACCGCGTGGTTGGTTTGAAAGAGACCGTGATCTTCGCTGACCAGTTGATGTACACCGGTTTTGCTTACTCGACTATTTCCGGCGTTTCCATCGGTGTTAACGACTTCGTTATCCCGGATGAAAAAGCTCAGATCATCGGTGCTGCTACCGATGAAGTGAAAGAAATCGAGAGCCAGTACGCCTCCGGCCTGGTAACCCAGGGCGAGAAGTACAACAAAGTGATCGACCTTTGGTCCAAGGCCAACGACGAAGTGTCGAAGGCGATGATGGCTAACCTCTCGAAAGAGAAGGTTATCGACCGTCATGGCGTAGAAGTCGATCAAGAGTCGTTCAACTCGATGTACATGATGGCCGACTCGGGCGCACGGGGTTCTGCTGCGCAGATCCGTCAGCTCGCCGGTATGCGTGGCCTGATGGCCAAGCCGGACGGCTCCATCATCGAGACGCCGATTACTGCGAACTTCCGTGAAGGTTTGAGCGTACTTCAGTACTTCATCTCCACTCACGGTGCTCGTAAGGGTCTTGCGGATACCGCGTTGAAAACCGCTAACTCCGGTTACCTGACACGTCGTCTGGTAGACGTTGCACAAGACTTGGTTGTGACTGAAGTTGACTGCGGCACCGAACACGGTCTGCTGATGACTCCGCACATCGAAGGCGGCGACGTTGTAGAGCCGTTGGGTGAGCGCGTACTGGGTCGAGTAATCGCCCGTGACGTATTCAAGCCAGGTACCGAGGAAATTATCGTTCCTGCCGGCACCCTGGTAGACGAGAAGTGGGTCGAGTTCATCGAGCTCAACAGCATCGACGAAGTGATTGTTCGCTCGCCGATCAGCTGCGAAACCCGCTACGGCATTTGTGCCAAGTGCTACGGCCGTGACTTGGCTCGTGGTCACCAGGTGAACATCGGTGAAGCGGTCGGCGTTATCGCTGCCCAGTCCATCGGTGAGCCGGGTACCCAGCTGACCATGCGTACGTTCCACATTGGTGGTGCGGCAAGCCGGACCTCCGCAGCCGACAGCGTTCAGGTCAAAAATGGCGGTACCGTCCGTCTGCACAACCTGAAACACGTTGAGCGAGTGGATGGCCACCTGGTTGCTGTGTCCCGTTCCGGTGAGCTGGCAATCGCTGATGACTACGGTCGTGAGCGTGAGCGTTACAAGCTGCCGTACGGTGCTGTGATCTCGGTTAAAGAAGGTGACAAGGTCGACGCTGGCGCAATCGTGGCCAAGTGGGATCCGCACACTCACCCAATCGTTACCGAAATGAAAGGTACCGTGACCTACGTGGGCATGGAAGAAGGCATCACGATCAAGCGTCAGACTGACGAATTGACCGGTATGACCAACATTGAAGTACTCGACGCCAAAGACCGTCCAGCTGCAGGCAAAGATATCCGTCCTGCTGTGAAGATGGTTGATGACAACGGCAAGGACTTGTTGCTGCCAGGCACTGACGTTATCGCTCAGTACTTCCTGCCAGCCAACGCCCTGGTCGGTGTGGCGGATGGTGCGAAGATCGCGATCGGTGATGTTATCGCGCGTATCCCGCAAGAAACTTCGAAGACCCGTGACATCACCGGTGGTCTGCCGCGTGTTGCCGACTTGTTCGAAGCTCGTCGTCCGAAAGAAGCGTCGATTTTGGCTGAAGTCAGCGGCACCATCGCGTTCGGTAAAGAGACCAAGGGCAAGCGCCGTCTGGTCATTACCCCGAACGACGGTAGCGATCCGTATGAAGAGCTGATTCCGAAGTGGCGTCACCTGAACGTCTTCGAAGGCGAACAGGTAAACCGCGGCGAAGTTATCTCCGACGGCCCAAGCGATCCACACGACATCCTGCGTCTGCTGGGTGTGAGTGCGCTGGCCAAGTACATCGTTAACGAGATCCAGGACGTTTACCGTCTGCAAGGCGTGAAGATCAACGATAAGCACATCGAGACCATCCTGCGTCAGATGCTGCGTAAAGTTGAAATCGCTGAATCCGGCGATTCCAGTTTCATCAAGGGCGACCAGATGGAACTGACTCACGTACTGGTAGAAAACGAACGTCTGGGCGCGGAAGACAAATTTGTCTCCAAGTTCACTCGTGTGTTGCTGGGTATCACCAAGGCGTCGTTGTCCACTGAGTCGTTCATCTCGGCGGCCTCCTTCCAGGAGACCACTCGTGTACTGACCGAAGCAGCGGTAACCGGCAAGCGCGATTACCTGCGCGGCCTGAAAGAAAACGTGGTCGTGGGTCGTTTGATCCCGGCAGGTACCGGTTTGGCTTACCACAGCGAGCGCAAGCGCCGCCGTGATGCTGACAAACCGCTGCGCGTAAGCGCCAGTGAAGTGGAAGCTGCACTGACCGAAGCGCTGAACTCAAGCGGTAACTGAGTTCTGCGGTAAATAAGTCTGGGCCCTGGCAGCCCCATTCGTCGGATCGAGGCAATTTTGCCCCGGTTCGATGAGAGGGGAGGTCGGGGCCTTGCCTTGACTGGGGACAAGATCCTCTTTAGACTCTTGTACCCCTAAATTTGGCGGGAATTCGTTCCTGCCATTTTGCTTTTCTTGCAAGACAATAGCGTCGCAAGACAACAGTGGAGCTAGTAGATGGCAACTATCAACCAGCTGGTACGTCAGCCGCGTAAGCGTATCGTCGAGAAATCCGACGTACCTGCGCTGCAGAACTGCCCGCAACGTCGTGGCGTATGCACTCGCGTGTATACCACTACGCCGAAAAAACCTAACTCGGCACTGCGTAAAGTATGCCGTGTGCGCCTGACCAACGGTTTCGAGGTTTCCTCGTACATCGGCGGTGAAGGCCACAACCTGCAAGAGCACAGCGTGGTACTGATCCGCGGCGGTCGTGTAAAAGACTTGCCAGGTGTTCGTTACCACACCGTACGCGGCTCCTTGGATACTTCCGGCGTTAAAGGTCGTAACCAGGGTCGTTCGAAGTACGGTACCAAGAAGCCTAAGTAGTAGCGGCTTTTTGTAAAACTGAATCATCTTATTTTCTGAGTCGATAAGAGTAAGGTCGGATGCGTCCCGAAAGGGCACTGATTCCGAGCGAACCTGAAGACCGTTTGAGGGCTTATCCATGCCAAGAAGACGCGTAGCAGCCAAGCGCGAAGTGCTTGACGATCCAAAATACGGAAGCCAAATTCTGGCCAAGTTCATGAACCACGTGATGGAAAGCGGCAAGAAAGCCGTTGCCGAGCGTATCGTTTATGGCGCGCTGGAAAAGGTTAAAGAGCGCAAGAACAGCGACCCCCTGGAAATCTTCGAGAAAGCTCTCGACGCCATCGCTCCGCTGGTCGAAGTGAAGTCGCGCCGTGTAGGCGGTGCTACTTACCAGGTTCCGGTCGAAGTTCGTCCGTCCCGTCGTAACGCTCTGGCAATGCGCTGGTTGGTAGACTTCGCCCGTAAGCGCGGCGAGAAGTCTATGGCTCTGCGTTTGGCTGGCGAACTGTTGGACGCTGCTGAAGGTAAAGGTGCTGCTGTTAAGAAGCGTGAAGACGTGCACCGTATGGCTGAAGCTAACAAAGCTTTCTCGCACTACCGCTTCTAATCTTAGCTTCACTAATTTTGCGAGGGCTTTATGGCTCGTACTACTCCGATTAGCCGCTACCGTAACATCGGTATCGTTGCTCACGTGGATGCTGGTAAAACCACCACCACCGAGCGCGTACTGTTTTACACCGGCAAAAGTCACAAAATGGGCGAGGTGCATGACGGCGCCGCGACCACAGACTGGATGGTTCAGGAGCAGGAGCGTGGTATTACCATTACTTCTGCTGCTATTACCGCCTTCTGGAAAGGTTCCGAGAAGCAGTACAAAGACGAGCACCGCTTCAACGTAATCGATACCCCAGGCCACGTAGACTTCACCATTGAAGTTGAACGTTCCCTGCGTGTACTCGACGGCGCTGTCGTTGTGTTCTGCGGTACCTCGGGTGTTGAGCCTCAGTCGGAAACCGTATGGCGTCAAGCCAACAAATACGGCGTTCCTCGTCTTGTTTACGTAAACAAGATGGACCGTGCTGGTGCTAACTTCCTGCGCGTGATCGGTCAGATCAAGCAGCGTCTGGGTCATACTCCGGTGCCAATCCAATTGGCTATCGGTTCCGAAGACAACTTCCAGGGTCAGATCGACCTGATCAACATGGAAGCTGTTTACTGGAATGATTCCGACAAAGGTATGGTTCCTGTTCGTAAGCCTATCCCTGCAGAACTGCAGGAGCTGGCTGACGAGTGGCGCAACAACATGGTTGAGGCTGCTGCCGAAGCCAGCGAAGAGCTGATGAACAAGTACCTCGAAGGTGAAGAACTCACCAACGCGGAAATCAAGGCCGCTCTGCGTCAGCGTACTATCGCTGGTGAGATCGTCTTGGCTGTTTGCGGTTCTTCGTTCAAGAACAAGGGCGTTCCCCTGGTTCTCGATGCTGTGATCGACTACCTGCCTGCTCCAACCGACATTCCTGCTATCAAGGGTACCAACCCTGATAACGAGGAAGAAGAGATGGAGCGTCATGCAGACGACAGCGAGCCGTTCTCGGCCCTGGCGTTCAAGATCGCTACCGACCCATTCGTGGGTACCTTGACCTTCGTCCGCGTTTACTCGGGCGTGTTGGCATCCGGCGACGGCGTGATCAACTCGGTTAAAGGTAAGAAAGAGCGCGTGGGTCGTATGGTGCAAATGCACGCAAACGCCCGTGAAGAGATCAAGGAAGTACGCGCTGGTGACATCGCGGCCCTGATCGGCATGAAGGACGTCACCACGGGTGAGACTTTGTGCGACGCTGCTAAGCCAATCATCCTGGTTCGCATGGACTTCCCGGAGCCGGTTATTTCGGTTGCCGTAGAGCCTAAGACCAAGGATGACCAGGAAAAAATGGGTATCGCTCTGGGCAAACTTGCTCAGGAAGATCCATCTTTCCGCGTCAAGACTGATGAAGAGACTGGTCAAACGATCATCTCCGGCATGGGCGAGCTGCACCTGGACATCCTGGTTGACCGGATGCGCCGTGAGTTCAACGTCGAAGCCAACATCGGTAAGCCTCAGGTTTCCTATCGTGAGCGCATCACGAAGAACTGTGAAATCGAAGGCAAGTTCGTTCGTCAGTCCGGCGGTCGTGGTCAGTTCGGTCACTGCTGGATCCGTTTTGCTCCTGCTGACGAAGGTCAGGAAGGTCTGCAATTCGTGAACGAAGTAGTTGGTGGTGTTGTTCCTAAGGAATACATCCCGGCTATCCAGAAGGGTATCGAAGAGCAGATGAAGAACGGTGTTGTTGCCGGCTATCCGCTGATCGGCCTGAAAGCAACCGTTTTTGACGGTTCTTACCACGACGTCGACTCCAACGAGATGGCGTTTAAGGTGGCTGCTTCCATGGCAACCAAGCAACTGGCCCAGAAGGGCGGTGGTGAGTTGCTTGAGCCAATCATGGCGGTAGAAGTTGTTACACCTGAAGACTATATGGGTGATGTCATGGGCGACCTTAACCGTCGTCGCGGCATGATCTTGGGTATGGAAGACACGGTTTCCGGCAAAGTGATTCGCGCCGAGGTTCCGTTGGGTGAGATGTTCGGTTATGCGACCGACGTTCGCTCCATGTCTCAGGGTCGCGCAAGCTACTCTATGGAATTCAAAAAATACAACACAGCTCCGGCGCACATCGCTGAAACTGTATCCAAAAAACAAGGCTGATTCAGTCCTTTAGGCAAGGAGTTAATTGTCGTGGCTAAAGAAAAATTTGATCGTTCCCTACCGCACGTCAACGTTGGCACCATCGGTCACGTTGACCACGGTAAAACCACTCTGACTGCTGCTCTGACTCGCGTTTGCTCCGAAGTATTCGGTTCCGCAATCGTTGATTTCGATAAAATCGACAGCGCACCAGAAGAGAAAGCTCGTGGTATCACCATCAACACCGCGCACGTTGAATACAACTCGCTGATCCGTCACTACGCTCACGTTGACTGCCCAGGTCACGCTGACTATGTGAAGAACATGATCACCGGTGCTGCTCAGATGGACGGCGCAATCCTGGTTTGCTCGGCCGCTGATGGTCCGATGCCACAAACCCGTGAGCACATCCTGCTGTCCCGTCAGGTAGGCGTTCCGTACATCGTGGTTTACCTGAACAAGGCTGACCTGGTAGACGACGCTGAGCTGCTGGAACTGGTTGAGATGGAAGTGCGCGATCTGCTGAGCACTTACGACTTCCCAGGCGACGACACTCCGATCATCATCGGTTCTGCTCGTATGGCTCTGGAAGGCAAAGACGATAACGAAATGGGCACCACGTCCGTTCGTAAACTGGTTGAAACTCTGGACAGCTACATCCCAGATCCAGTTCGTGTTATCGACAAGCCGTTCCTGATGCCAATCGAAGACGTATTCTCGATCTCCGGTCGCGGTACTGTTGTAACTGGTCGTATCGAGCGCGGTATCGTTAAGGTTCAAGATCCACTGGAAATCGTTGGTCTGCGTGACACTACCGTCACCACCTGCACCGGTGTTGAAATGTTCCGTAAGCTGCTCGACGAAGGTCGTGCTGGCGAGAACTGCGGCGTTCTGCTGCGTGGTACCAAGCGTGACGACGTTGAGCGTGGCCAGGTTCTGGTTAAGCCAGGTTCGGTTAAGCCGCACACCAAGTTCGAAGCTGAAGTGTACGTGCTGAGCAAAGAAGAAGGCGGTCGTCACACTCCGTTCTTCAAAGGCTACCGTCCACAGTTCTACTTCCGTACTACTGACGTGACTGGTAACTGCGAACTGCCGGAAGGCGTTGAAATGGTTATGCCAGGCGACAACATCAAAATGGTTGTTACCCTGATCAAAACCATCGCAATGGAAGACGGTCTGCGCTTCGCTATCCGTGAAGGCGGCCGTACCGTTGGTGCTGGCGTTGTAGCTAAAATCATCGAGTAATTATCTCTTCTGAGATAGCCTTGATGTTTTGAAGAGGCCCCCGCTCAGCGGGGGCCTTTTTTATTGGGTTGACACCTATCTGGGCCGTCTATAGAATTGCGCCTCCTTTTAACGGGCGTATTGCGCTCGCTGGGAATAGCAGCCGGAGTCTGAAATCCAATGCAAAATCAGCAAATCCGTATCAGGTTGAAGGCTTTTGACCATCGCCTGATCGACCAATCCACCCAGGAAATCGTGGAAACCGCGAAACGTACTGGTGCTCAAGTGCGTGGTCCAATTCCACTGCCTACCCGTAAAGAGCGGTTCACCGTTCTGGTCTCCCCGCACGTCAACAAAGACGCGCGTGACCAGTACGAGATCCGTACTCATAAGCGCGTACTGGACATCGTCCAGCCAACGGATAAAACCGTTGATGCACTTATGAAGCTCGATCTGGCGGCCGGTGTGGAAGTACAGATCAGCCTCGGCTAAGACTTGGGTCTTAGTCGTGTAACGCTCTGAAATGGGCGGCCATAGCGGGTGAAAGCCCCGTACACTCATGAGGTTTACAACATGACTATTGGTGTAGTCGGTCGTAAATGCGGTATGACCCGTATTTTCACCGAAGAAGGTGTCTCCATTCCGGTCACGGTCATTGAGATCGAACCGAATCGCGTCACCCAGTTCAAAACTGAAGAAACCGATGGCTATCGTGCAGTGCAAGTCACTGTCGGCGAGCGTCGTGCTTCGCGCGTGACTGCTGCTCAAGCAGGTCACTTCGCTAAAGCAAACGTTGCAGCTGGTCGCACTGTTATGGAGTTCCGTCTCGAAGACGGCGACTACCAGGCTGGCGATCTGATCAACGCTGAAATCTTCGCCGCTGGTCAACTGGTTGATGTAACCGGTCAGTCCAAAGGTAAAGGCTTCCAGGGTACGATCAAGCGTTGGAATTTCCGTGGTCAAGACAACACTCACGGTAACTCCGTTTCCCACCGCGTCCCGGGCTCTATTGGCCAGTGCCAGACTCCTGGTCGTGTATTCAAGGGCAAAAAAATGTCCGGTCATATGGGCGCTGAGCGCGTGACCGTGCAGTCCCTCGAAGTAGTGCGCGTCGACGCTGAACGCAATCTGTTGTTGGTCAAGGGTGCTGTTCCTGGCGCTACTGGCGGCAACCTGGTTGTACGTCCAGCGGCCAAGGCTCGCGGTTAAGGGGAAGCTGACATGCAATTAAATGTAAATGACGCTCAAGCGATCGAAGTTTCCGAACTGACATTTGGCGGCGAATTCAACGAGACGCTGGTTCACCAAGCAGTCGTGGCCTACATGGCCGGCGGCCGTCAGGGTAGCAAGCAGCAAAAGACCCGTTCCGACGTACGTGGTGGCGGTAAGCGCCCTTGGCGTCAGAAAGGTACTGGCCGTGCTCGTGCCGGTACTATCCGTAGCCCAATCTGGCGTGGCGGCGGTACCACTTTCGCAGCTCGTCCTCAGGATCACACTCAGAAGCTCAACAAGAAGATGTACCGCGCAGCACTGCGCTCCATCCTTGCTGAACTCGTGCGTACTGATCGTCTGGTCGTGGTTCAGGACTTCGCTGTTGAAAGTCCAAAAACCAAAGATCTGCTGGGCAAACTGAACAACATGAGCCTGACCGACGTTTTGATCGTGTCTGAAGCTGTTGATCAGAACCTGTACCTGGCTGCTCGTAACCTGCCACACGTTGATGTACGTGACGTGCAAGGTTCCGATCCAGTTAGTCTGATCGCATACGACAAGGTGTTGATCACCGTGTCGGCCGTGAAGAAATTCGAGGAGCTGCTGGGATGAACCAGGAACGCGTATTTAAAGTTCTGCTTGGCCCGCACGTTTCCGAAAAGGCTACGGTTCTGGCTGACAAGAAAGGCCAGTTCGTTTTCAAGGTTGCAACTGACGCAACCAAGCTGGAAATCAAGAAGGCCGTCGAAAGCCTGTTCAGCGTGAAAGTTGAGCGTGTTACTACCCTGAATGTTCTGGGTAAGAGCAAGCGCACTGCTCGCGGTCTGGGCAAGCGTAATGACTGGAAGAAGGCAGTTATCTCCCTTCAACCAGGCCAAGATCTCGATTTCAGCAGCAGTGCTGAGTAAGGAAGGGGTGCATCATGGCAATCGTTAAATGCAAACCGACTTCCCCTGGCCGCCGTTTTGTGGTCAAGGTGGTCAACCAGGAGCTGCATAAAGGCGCTCCTCACGCACCGCTGCTCGAGAAGAAATCGAAGACTGGTGGTCGTAACAACAATGGTCGTATTACCACTCGTCACATCGGTGGTGGCCATAAGCAGCATTATCGTCTGGTCGACTTCCGTCGCAACGACAAAGATGGCATCGCTGCCACTGTCGAGCGTATCGAATACGATCCAAACCGTACTGCTCACATCGCTCTGCTGCTGTACGCAGATGGCGAGCGTCGCTACATCATCGCCCCTAAAGGCGTGAGCGCTGGCGACCAGCTGATCGCGGGTGCTTTGGCACCGATCAAGCCGGGCAACGCTCTGCAACTGCGCAACATTCCAGTTGGTAGCACCGTACACGGCATCGAATTGAAGCCAGGTAAAGGCGCGCAAATCGCTCGTTCCGCTGGTGCTTCGGCTCAGCTGATCGCTCGTGAAGGTGTCTACGTGACCCTGCGTCTGCGTTCTGGTGAGATGCGTAAAGTGCTGGCTGAATGCCGCGCGACCCTGGGTGAAGTCTCGAACTCCGAGCACAGCCTGCGTTCGCTGGGTAAAGCTGGTGCCAAACGCTGGCGTGGCGTTCGCCCAACCGTTCGTGGTGTTGCCATGAACCCGGTTGACCACCCACACGGTGGTGGTGAAGGTCGTACCTCTGGTGGTCGTCATCCGGTATCGCCATGGGGCTTCCCGACTAAGGGCGCGAAGACTCGTGGTAATAAGCGTACCGACAAAATGATCGTCCGTCGTCGCAAGTAAATAGAGGGATACGACAGTGCCACGTTCTCTGAAAAAAGGTCCTTTTATTGATCTTCACCTACTGAAGAAGATCGAAGTGGCGGCGGAAAAGAACGATCGCAAACCAGTTAAGACCTGGTCGCGTCGTTCGATGATCCTGCCACAAATGGTCGGTTTGACCATCGCAGTACACAACGGTCGTCAACACGTCCCAGTTCTCGTTAACGAAGACATGGTCGGCCACAAACTAGGCGAGTTTGCCGGTACCCGCACTTATCGTGGGCACGTGGCAGACAAGAAAGCCAAGCGTTAAGGGGTAAGGAAATGGAAGTAGCCGCTAAGTTGTCGGGCGCTCGAATCTCCGCCCAGAAAGCCCGCTTGGTCGCCGACCAGATCCGCGGGAAGAAGGTGGGCGAAGCGCTCAACCTGTTGGCTTTCAGCAGTAAGAAAGCCGCCGAGATCATGAAGAAAGTGCTGGAGTCGGCCGTAGCCAACGCCGAGCATAACGAAGGCGCAGACGTTGATGACCTGAAGGTCAGCACCGTTTTCGTCAACGAAGGGCGTTCGCTGAAGCGCATCATGCCACGTGCCAAAGGCCGTGCTGATCGCATCGTCAAGCGGTCTTGCCATATCACTGTCAAGGTTGCTGACAAGTAACGGAGTCGAAGAGATGGGTCAGAAAGTACATCCCATTGGCATTCGCCTGGGAATCGTCAAGGAGCACACCTCCGTCTGGTACGCAGACGGTCGGACTTATGCGGACTATTTGTTCGCTGATCTGAAGGTGCGTGAGTATCTCCAAGACAAACTAAAAAGCGCGTCCGTAAGCCGTATCGATATCCATCGTCCGGCACAAACTGCACGTATCACCATCCACACCGCTCGTCCAGGTATCGTTATCGGGAAGAAAGGTGAAGATGTTGAGAAACTGCGTCAGGACCTGACCAAGCAAATGGGTGTGCCTGTGCACATCAATATCGAAGAGATCCGCAAGCCGGAGCTCGACGGTATGCTGGTTGCGCAGAGCGTAGCTCAGCAGCTGGAGCGTCGCGTAATGTTCCGTCGCGCTATGAAGCGCGCCGTGCAGAACGCCATGCGCATTGGTGCCAAAGGCATCAAAATCCAAGTGAGCGGTCGTCTCGGCGGTGCTGAAATCGCACGTACTGAATGGTATCGCGAAGGTCGTGTGCCACTGCACACCCTGCGTGCCGACATCGACTATGCCAACTACGAAGCTCACACCACTTACGGTGTGATCGGTGTAAAGGTTTGGATCTTCAAAGGCGAAGTAATTGGTGGTCGCCAAGAAGAACTGAAACCACAAGCACCAGCGCCTCGTAAAAAAGCTGCTAAGTAAGGGGTACGCCAAATGTTGCAACCTAAGCGTACGAAGTTCCGCAAGCAGATGACAGGCCACAACCGTGGTCTGGCACAGCGCGGTAGCAAAGTCAGCTTCGGCGAGTTCGCGCTGAAGTCTGTAGCTCGTGGTCGTCTCACCGCTCGTCAGATCGAGTCAGCGCGTCGTGCTCTGACCCGTCACGTAAAACGTGGCGGCAAGATCTGGATCCGTGTATTCCCGGACAAGCCGATCTCCAAAAAGCCTCTCGAGGTTCGGATGGGTAAAGGTAAGGGTAACGTGGAATACTGGGTAGCCCAGATTCAGCCAGGCAAAGTCCTGTATGAAATCGAGGGTGTAACTGAAGAGCTGGCGCGTGAGGCTTTTGCCCTGGCTGCTGCAAAGCTGCCGCTCGCCACCGCCTTTGTTAAACGGACGGTGATGTGATGAAAGCGAATGAACTTCGTGAAAAATCCGCACAGCAGCTGAACGAGCAACTGCTCGGCTTGCTGCGCGACCAGTTCAATCTGCGTATGCAGAAAGCAACTGGCCAGTTGGGGCAGTCTCATCTGCTCTCGCAAGTTAAGCGTGACATCGCTCGCGTGAAGACTGTGCTCAACCAGCAGGCAGGTAAGTGATCATGGCTGAAGCCGAAAAGACTGTCCGTACGCTGACTGGCCGTGTTGTCAGCGACAAGATGGACAAAACCATCACCGTTTTGATCGAGCGTCGCGTTAAGCACCCGATCTACGGTAAATATGTTAAGCGTTCGACTAAGCTGCACGCGCACGACGAAACCAATCAGTGCCACATCGGCGACAAAGTCACTATTCGTGAAACTCGTCCGCTGGCCAAGACCAAGTCTTGGGCACTGGTTGATGTTCTCGAACGCGCTGTGGAAGTCTAAGGACTAGGGGTCGGAGAAATTATATGATTCAGACTCAATCCATGCTCGATGTGGCCGATAACAGCGGCGCTCGCCGTGTTATGTGCATCAAGGTGCTGGGTGGCTCCCATCGTCGTTACGCTGGTATCGGTGACATCATCAAAGTTACCGTCAAGGAAGCAATTCCTCGCGGTAAAGTGAAAAAAGGCCAAGTGATGACTGCTGTTGTAGTCCGCACTCGTCACGGCGTACGCCGTGCAGATGGCTCCATTATCCGCTTTGATGGCAACGCTGCTGTTCTTCTGAACAACAAGCAAGAGCCGATCGGCACCCGTATCTTTGGGCCAGTGACCCGTGAACTTCGTACTGAGAAGTTCATGAAGATCGTCTCGCTCGCCCCAGAAGTGCTGTAAGGAGATCCGACATGCAAAAGATTCGTCGTGACGACGAGATCATCGTGATCGCCGGCAAAGACAAAGGTAAGCGCGGTAAGGTGCTGAAGGTTCTTGCTGATGACCGTCTGGTCGTTGGTGGTCTGAACCTGGTCAAGCGTCATACCAAGCCTAACCCGATGTCGGGCGTACAAGGCGGTATCGTCGAGAAAGAAGCGCCACTGCACGCTTCTAACGTCGCCATCTTCAATGGCGAAACCAACAAGGCTGATCGTGTTGGTTTCAAAGTAGAAGACGGTAAGAAAATTCGTGTCTTCAAGTCGACCCAAAAAGCGGTTGATGCTTGAACACTGCTAGGTAGATAAGACCATGGCACGACTACAAGAGATTTACCGGAAGGAAATCGCCCCCAAGCTTAAGGAAGAACTTAAGCTCGGGAACGTGATGGAAGTTCCGCGCGTTACCAAAATCACCCTGAACATGGGTCTGGGCGAAGCGATCGGCGACAAAAAAGTCATCGAGCACGCTGTTGCTGACCTGGAAAAGATCACCGGTCAAAAAGTCGTTGTGACTTACGCTCGGAAATCCATCGCTGGCTTTAAAGTCCGTGAAGGTTGGCCGATCGGCGTCAAAGTGACTCTGCGCCGTGAGCGTATGTACGAATTCCTGGATCGTCTGCTGTCGATCTCCCTGCCTCGGGTTCGCGACTTCCGCGGCCTGAATGCCAAGTCCTTCGATGGTCGTGGTAACTACAGCATGGGCGTGAAAGAGCAGATCATCTTCCCGGAAATCGACTACGACAAGATCGATGCTCTCCGCGGTCTGGACATCACCCTGACCACCACTGCCAAGAACGATGATGAAGGTCGCGCCCTGTTGCGTGCTTTCAAATTCCCGTTCCGCAACTGATTGGAGTAGGACCATGGCCAAGATGAGCATGAAAAACCGCGAGCTGAAGCGTCAGCTCACGGTTGCCAAGTACGCCAAGAAGCGTGCAGCACTGAAAGCAATCATCGTTGATCTGAACGCAAGTCCAGAAGCGCGTTGGGAAGCTACAGTTGCTCTGCAGAAGCAGCCACGTGACGCAAGCGCTTCGCGCATGCGTAACCGCTGCCGCCTGACCGGTCGTCCACACGGCGTTTACCGCAAGTTCGGCCTCGGCCGTAACAAACTGCGTGAAGCGGCAATGCGTGGTGACGTACCAGGTCTGGTTAAAGCCAGCTGGTAAGTACTTTCGAAGTCCGGGTGGTCTGCGTCGCAAGATACTGACCACCGGTGACCTTGAATCTGGAACAAGCCCCTTTTGGGGCTTGTTTCATTTCCGGAGTGTGTCTAGAATACCCGGCTCGCCTGAGCCCGTGTTTTCTATGCTCGGAGATTCTCGGCGACATATGTAGCCGCAAGGCTAATTTTTTTGTATTAGGAGCGTCTAGCCCATGAGTATGCAGGACCCGTTAGCGGACATGCTAACTCGTATCCGTAATGCCCAGATGGCTGAAAAGTCCGTCGTAAGCATGCCATCTTCCAAGTTGAAGGTAGCTGTTGCCAAAGTCCTGAAAGACGAAGGCTACATTGCGGGTTATCAGATCAGCAGCGAAACAAAGCCACTGCTGTCCATCGAGCTGAAGTACTTCGAAGGCCGTTCGGTCATCGAGGAAGTGAAGCGCGTTAGCCGTCCAGGCCTGCGTCAGTACAAGTCCGCTGAAGATCTGCCGAAAGTTCGTGGCGGTCTGGGCGTGTCTATCGTCTCCACCAACAAAGGTGTGATGACGGATCGTGCTGCGCGCGCTGCCGGTGTCGGCGGCGAAGTTCTTTGCACTGTGTTCTAAGGGGGGATAAGCATGTCTCGCGTCGCTAAGAACCCCGTTAAGCTGCCAGCCGGTGTCGAAGTAAAATTCGCAGGCCAACAGCTTTCGGTGAAGGGTGCCAAGGGCACTCTTGAACTGAACATCCATTCGTCCGTTGAGATCGTTGAAGAAGCTGGTGAGCTGCGTTTCGCTGCTCGCAATGGCGATCAACAAACTCGCGCAATGGCCGGTACCACGCGTGCGTTGGTAAACAACATGGTCCAAGGCGTAAGCCAAGGCTTCGAGCGTAAGCTCCAGCTGGTCGGTGTTGGTTACAAAGCGCAAGCAAAAGGCACGGTTTTGAACCTGGCCCTTGGCTTCTCGCACCCAGTGGATTACGAACTGCCGGAAGGCATCACCGCTGAGACCCCTAGCCAGACCGATATCCTGATCAAGGGTATTGATAAGCAGCTGGTAGGTCAGGTGGCCGCTGAGATCCGCGACTTCCGTCCACCAGAGCCGTACAAAGGCAAAGGTGTGCGCTACGCGGACGAAGTCGTCCGTCGTAAAGAAGCCAAGAAGAAGTAGGGCATAGCAAATGACCGACAAAAAAGTTACTCGACTGCGTCGCGCTCGCAAAGCACGCCTGAAAATGCACGAACTCGAAGTCGTGCGTCTCTGCGTGTTCCGCTCGTCGCAGCACATCTACGCCCAGGTCATCTCGGCCGACGGCAACAAAGTCCTGGCAAGCGCCTCGACTTTGGATAAAGAACTGCGTGATGGTGCCACTGGCAACATCGACGCGGCCACAAAGGTTGGCCAGCTGGTCGCTACGCGTGCTAAGGCCGCTGGCGTCTCGCAAGTGGCTTTCGACCGCTCTGGCTTCAAGTACCACGGTCGCGTGAAAGCGCTGGCTGATGCTGCTCGTGAAGCTGGGCTGGAGTTCTAAGTTATGTCAAATAACGACCAAAAGCGCGACGAAGGCTACATTGAGAAGCTGGTTCAAGTTAACCGCGTAGCCAAAACCGTTAAAGGCGGCCGTATCTTCACTTTCACCGCGTTGACCGTGGTTGGTGATGGTAAAGGGCGCGTTGGCTTCGGCCGTGGCAAGTCACGTGAAGTGCCTGCCGCGATCCAGAAGGCAATGGAAGCTGCTCGTCGCAACATGATCCAAGTTGATCTGAACGGCACCACTCTGCAGTACGCAATGAAGTCCGCTCATGGCGCTTCGAAGGTGTACATGCAGCCTGCTTCTGAAGGTACCGGTATCATCGCTGGCGGCGCTATGCGTGCTGTCCTCGAAGTTGCTGGCGTTCAGAACGTTCTGGCCAAGTGCTACGGCTCGACTAACCCGGTAAACGTGGTTCACGCCACTTTCAAAGGTTTGAAAGCTATGCAATCTCCTGAGTCCATCGCTGCCAAGCGTGGTTTGACTGTCAAGGAGATCTTCTGATCATGGCTACCGTTAAAGTAACGCTGATCAAAAGCATGACCGGCCGCATTCCTAACCACAAACTGTGCGTTAAGGGTTTGGGTCTGCGTCGCATCGGTCACACTGTAGAAGTCCAGGATACTCCCGAGAATCGCGGGATGATCAACAAGGCTTACTACATGCTGCGTGTAGAGGGTTAATCGATGAAACTCAATGATCTGAGTCCAGCGCCGGGTTCCCGTCGCGAAAAGCATCGTCCGGGCCGTGGTATCGGTAGCGGTTTGGGTAAGACTGGTGGCCGTGGCCACAAAGGTCAAACCTCCCGCTCCGGTGGCACCATCGCTCCAGGCTTTGAAGGCGGCCAACAGCCGCTGCATCGTCGCCTGCCTAAGTTCGGTTTCGTTTCCCTGAAGGCTATGGACCGCGCAGAAGTGCGTCTGTCCGAGCTGGCTAAAGTGGAAGGCGACATCGTTACTGTGCAGACCCTGAAAGATGCCAACGTGATCAACGTCAACGTACAGCGTGTGAAAATCATGCTGTCCGGTGAAGTGACTCGCGCTGTCACTATCGGCAAGGGAATCGGCGCCACTAAAGGTGCGCGTTCGGCTATCGAAGCAGCTGGCGGCAAGTTCGAGGAATAAATGGCTAAGCAAGGTGCTCTCTCAGCGCTCGGCAAAGGCGGTATGTCTGAACTTTGGGCTCGTCTGCGTTTTCTGTTCCTGGCGATTATCGTCTACCGAATAGGCGCACACATCCCGGTTCCAGGTATCAATCCGGACCGACTCGCAGACCTGTTTCGACAGAATGAGGGGACCATTCTTAGCTTGTTCAACATGTTTTCCGGCGGCGCGCTGGAACGGATGAGCATCTTTGCACTGGGGATCATGCCGTACATTTCGGCATCGATCATCATGCAACTGATGACCGCCGTCAGCCCGCAGTTGGAGCAGTTGAAGAAGGAAGGTGAAGCTGGCCGTCGCAAGATTAGCCAGTACACCCGCTACGGCACTGTCGTCCTCGCCCTGGTTCAAGCTATCGGCATGTCCGTTGGCCTGGCAGGGCAGGGCGTTGCGTTCACTGGTGACTTTGGCTTCTATTTCGTCGCGGTATCCACTTTTGTGGCTGGTGCGATGTTCATGATGTGGCTGGGTGAGCAGATTACTGAGCGTGGTGTTGGTAACGGTATCTCGATGTTGATTTTCGCAGGTATCGTCGCCGGTCTTCCGAGAGCAATTGGGCAGTCTTTCGAGTCTGCACGTCAGGGTGATATCAATATCTTCGCTCTGGTTGCTATCGGTTTGCTGGCAGTAGCGATTATCGGTTTTGTGGTGTTCATTGAGCGTGGCCAGCGTCGTATTGCTGTTCACTACGCCAAGCGTCAGCAGGGCCGTAAGGTTTTCGCTGCGCAGACCAGCCACTTGCCGCTGAAAGTGAATATGGCCGGTGTTATTCCGGCAATTTTCGCGAGCAGCATTTTGCTGTTTCCGGCTTCGTTGGGTACCTGGTTTGGTCAGTCTGAAAACATGGGCTGGCTGCAGGACCTCTCTCAGTCGATCGCTCCTGGTCAGCCGTTGAATATTCTGCTGTTTAGTGCAGGGATTATTTTCTTCTGCTTCTTCTATACGGCGTTGATGTTCAATCCGAAAGACGTAGCGGAAAACCTGAAGAAGTCCGGTGCCTTTATTCCGGGTATTCGTCCAGGTGAGCAGTCTGCGCGCTACATTGATGGCGTTCTGACTCGTTTGACCCTGTTCGGTGCTCTATATATGACGGCCGTGTGCTTGTTGCCCCAGTTCCTGGTGGTTGCAGCAAACGTTCCGTTCTACCTTGGCGGGACCTCGTTGCTGATCGTGGTCGTGGTTGTGATGGACTTCATGTCCCAAGTACAATCGCACCTCGTTTCGCACCAGTACGAATCCCTGATGAAGAAAGCCAACCTGAAGGGTTACGGCAGCGGCATGTTGCGCTGAGTACCCATAAGGTTCGAGGAGTTGGTGATGAAAGTTCGTGCATCGGTGAAAAAGCTGTGCCGTAACTGCAAGATTATTCGCCGCGAAGGTGTTGTTCGAGTAATTTGCAGCGCGGAACCGCGTCACAAACAGCGCCAAGGCTGAGTGTGATCCGCTTGAAGCCCGGCAGCTAGTGCGCTGCCGGGTTGATTATTTGTTATTACAGCGATATTATCTCGCGCCCTATTTCTTGGCTTCCGGGGCGTAGGTAGCTGTCAATTGGAGTCCCACTGAATGGCCCGTATTGCAGGCGTTAACATTCCAGATAACAAGCACACTGTTATCTCGCTGACCTACATCTATGGTGTTGGTCGCACTACTGCGCAGAAAATTTGCGCAGTTGCTGGGGTAAACCCAGCCGCTAAGATCAAGGATCTGAGCGACGAGCAGATTGAATTGCTGCGTGGCGAAGTGGCGAAGTTCACCACTGAAGGTGACCTGCGTCGCGAAATCAACATGAAAATCAAGCGTTTGATGGACCTCGGTTGCTATCGCGGTCTGCGTCATCGTCGTGGTCTTCCAGTACGCGGTCAGCGTACCAAGACTAACGCGCGTACCCGTAAAGGTCCGCGTAAGCCGATCCGCAAGTAATCGCCCCAGCGAATCGACAGGAAAATTATCATGGCAAAACCTGCTGCTCGTCCTCGTAAAAAAGTTAAAAAGACAGTGGTTGATGGCATCGCCCACATCCATGCATCTTTTAACAACACCA
Source organism: Pseudomonas sp. TREG-RG-20F-10-E-6-01 (assembly GCF_022662455.1). Lineage (NCBI taxonomy): Bacteria > Pseudomonadati > Pseudomonadota > Gammaproteobacteria > Pseudomonadales > Pseudomonadaceae > Pseudomonas > Pseudomonas sp. TREG-RG-20F-10-E-6-01. The sequence goes on from NZ_JAKNQP010000016.1 coordinate 30,892, forward strand.
TCGTGACCATCACCGACCGTCAAGGTAACGCGCTGTCTTGGGCTACCTCTGGTGGTTCGGGTTTCCGCGGTTCCCGCAAGTCCACCCCGTTTGCTGCTCAAGTAGCCGCTGAACGTGCTGGTCAAGCTGCGCTGGAATACGGCCTGAAAAACCTCGACGTCAACGTCAAAGGTCCAGGTCCAGGTCGTGAGTCTGCTGTCCGTGCTTTGAACGGCTGTGGCTATAAGATCGCCAGCATCACCGACGTGACGCCAATCCCGCACAACGGGTGCCGTCCGCCGAAGAAGCGCCGCGTGTAATCCAGGAGATTGTAAAGAATGGCTCGTTACATTGGTCCAAAATGCAAACTCGCTCGTCGCGAAGGCACCGATCTCTTCCTGAAGAGCGGCGTGCGCGCGATCGAATCGAAGTGCAACATTGAAGCAGCACCTGGTATCCACGGCCAACGCCGCGGTCGCCAGTCCGATTACGGCACCCAACTGCGTGAAAAGCAGAAGGTCCGTCGTATTTATGGCGTTCTCGAGCGTCAGTTCAGCGGCTACTACAAAGAAGCTGCTGGCAAGAAAGGTGCAACTGGTGAAAACCTGCTGCAACTGCTCGAATGCCGTCTGGACAACGTTGTATACCGTATGGGCTTTGGTTCGACTCGTGCCGAATCCCGTCAGCTGGTATCGCACAAATCCGTCAGCGTAAACGGCCAAACCGTTAACGTCCCGTCTTACCAGGTTCGTGCTGGTGACGTGGTCGCGATTCGCGAGAAAGCAAAAAACCAACTTCGCATTGTCCAAGCTCTCGATCTGTGTGCCCAACGTGGCCGCGTAGAATGGGTAGAAGTAGACACTGAGAAGAAGTCGGGCGTTTTCAAGAACGTTCCTGCTCGCAGTGATCTGTCCGCCGACATCAACGAAAGCCTGATTGTCGAGCTCTACTCCAAGTAAGGGCTAGAAAATAGGTGCATCCATGCAGATTTCGGTAAATGAGTTCCTGACACCCCGCCACATTGATGTGCAGGTTGTCAGTCCAACCCGCGCCAAGATCACTCTCGAGCCTCTCGAGCGTGGTTTTGGCCACACCCTGGGCAACGCGCTGCGCCGCATCCTGTTGTCCTCAATGCCCGGCTGTGCAGTAGTCGAGGCCGAGATTGACGGTGTGCTCCACGAGTACAGCGCCATCGAAGGTGTACAGGAAGACGTAATTGAAATCCTGTTGAACCTTAAAGGTCTGGCTATCAAGCTGCACGGCCGTGACGAAGTTACGCTGACCTTGTCGAAGAAGGGTTCGGGGGTGGTTACCGCTGCCGATATTCAGCTGGATCATGATGTCGAGATCGTTAACCCCGATCACGTAATCGCTAACCTGGCGTCTAACGGCGCCCTGAACATGAAGCTCACTGTAGCTCGTGGTCGTGGTTATGAACCGGCCGACTCGCGTCAGAGCGATGAAGACGAAAGCCGCAGCATTGGTCGCTTGCAGCTTGACTCTTCGTTCAGCCCGGTTCGCCGTATCGCATACGTGGTGGAAAACGCCCGTGTCGAACAGCGTACTAACCTGGACAAGCTGGTTATTGATCTGGAAACCAACGGTACTCTGGATCCTGAAGAGGCTATCCGCCGCGCTGCAACCATTCTGCAACAGCAGTTGGCTGCGTTCGTCGACCTCAAAGGTGACAGCGAACCAGTGGTAATCGAGCAGGAAGACGAGATCGATCCGATCCTGCTTCGCCCGGTTGACGATCTGGAACTGACTGTACGTTCGGCTAACTGCCTTAAGGCGGAAAACATTTACTACATCGGTGACCTGATTCAGCGTACCGAAGTAGAACTGTTGAAGACTCCGAACCTGGGCAAGAAATCCTTGACTGAAATCAAGGACGTTCTGGCCTCCCGCGGTCTGTCCCTCGGCATGCGCCTCGACAACTGGCCGCCTGCAAGTCTTAAGAAGGACGACAAGGCGACTGCCTGATCGTCGTAATCACCGAACGTGAGTTTGGTAAGGAATGAACCATGCGTCATCGTAAAAGTGGTCGTCACCTGAGCCGTACCAGCTCGCACCGCAAGGCCATGTTCCAAAACATGGCGGTGTCGCTGTTCGAGCACGAGCTGATCAAAACTACACTGCCGAAAGCTAAAGAACTGCGTCGCGTTGCTGAGCCGCTGATCACTTTGGCCAAGACAGACAGCCTGGCTAACCGCCGTCTGGCTTTCGACCGTACTCGTTCGAAAGCTATCGTTGGTAAGCTCTTCAACGACCTGGGCAAGCGTTACGCTACCCGTGAGGGTGGCTACCTGCGCATCCTCAAGTGCGGTTTCCGCGCTGGCGACAACGCGCCTATGGCGTACGTCGAGTTGGTTGATCGTGCTACTGCCGGCGAAGCTGTATCCGCCGAGTAAGACGACAGTCTGCAACGAAGAACCGGGCCTAGTGCCCGGTTTTTTGTGCGCGTCTAAAAAACCACCTGGATTTCCTGCGTCGCTGCCCGCGCTTCTATCAACCCATCGCCGTTTGCGCGGATGGCTCATTAGTTATTCTCTATCAAAGGCCATGATTTAATGCATTTGATGGTGTCATCTTGATGGTCGATACTTCCTCCAAGCCGATTAGCCGGCAGTTCCGAGTCTGACCTGAGGAAGATTGAGCATGAGTAAAGTCCTTACTACCGCCAGCGGTGCGCCCGTTGCCGATAACCAGAATTCCCGTACCGCCGGCCCGCGCGGTCCTTTGCTGCTCGACGATTTCCACCTGATCGAGAAGCTCGCACACTTCAACCGTGAAAACATTCCTGAGCGCCGCGTGCACGCCAAAGGCTCGGGTGCTTACGGTACTTTCACCGTTACTCAAGACATCACTCAGTACACCAGCGCGAAACTGTTCGAGTCTGTCGGAAAACAAACACCGACGTTTCTGCGATTCTCCACTGTCGGCGGCGAGCGCGGTTCGGCCGACACTGAGCGCGATCCTCGCGGTTTTGCCCTCAAGTTCTACACCGAAGAAGGTAACTGGGACATCGTGGGCAACAACACGCCCGTGTTCTTCATCCGTGACCCGCTGAAATTCCCGGACTTTATCCACACCCAAAAGCGCTTGCCCCAAAGCAACCTGAAAAGTGCGCAGATGATGTGGGATTTCTGGTCGCACTCTCCGGAAGCGTTGCATCAAGTCACCATCCTCTTTTCGGATCGCGGCATTCCTGACGGCTACCGTCACATGCACGGCTTTGGCAGTCACACTTATAGCCTGATCAACGCTCGTGGTGAGCGTCACTGGGTTAAGTGGCACTACAAGACCAAGCAAGGGATCAAGAACCTGGCACCCGCTGAAGCTGCGCGCCTGGCCGGTACAGACCCTGATTACGCACAGCGTGATTTGTTTGGTGCGATTGAGCGGGGTGACTTCCCGAAATGGCGTGTCTGCATTCAGATCATGACTGAAGCCCAAGCTAACGCTCACTACGAGAACCCCTTCGATGTGACTAAGACCTGGTCGCAGAAAGAGTTTCCCCTTATCGAAGTCGGCGAGCTGGAGCTCAACCGTAACCCGCAGAACTACTTTGCTGAAGTAGAGCAGGCCGCGTTTGGCCCAAGCAACATGGTGCCGGGTGTCGGCCTGTCACCTGACCGCATGCTGCAAGGCCGCGTATTCGCTTACGCCGATGCTCACCGCTACCGCGTGGGTACCAATCACCAGCAATTGCCGGTGAACGCCCCACGCAACCCGGTAAACAGCTACCAGCGTGATGGTTCGATGGCCTTCGGCAGCAATGGTGGCGCAGCGCCTAACTATGAGCCAAACAGTTACGCTGATGCGCCCAAGCAAGCGCCACAGTATGCAGAACCCGCCCTGGCCCTGAGCGGTGCCGCTGATCGCTACGATCACCGTGAGGACACCGACTACTACAGCCATGCCGGTGCACTGTTTCGCTTGATGGACGAGAGTCAAAAAGCCCTGCTGGTCAGCAACATTGCCGGTGCAATGGCCGGCGTCACCAGCGATGTGGTTCAGCGCCAACTGCAGCATTTCTTCAAAGCTGACCCGGCTTATGGAGACGCAATCGCAAAGGCATTGGGTGTAACGCTTAGTTAAGTCTAAACGATAAGCAGAACCGCCCTCATTTGGGCGGTTTTTGCGTTATTTCAGCCACTTTTCTCCGGAAATCTTCACTTTTCTGCCGTTGGTCCCGTGACCTTCGGGTCATCATGGTTCAAACTACAGACTTTCAAGCAGGGAGATGTAGGGCGATGCAAGGTCACCCCGACGTAATCGATTACCTCAACACGTTGCTGACGGGCGAACTGGCAGCTCGTGACCAATATTTCATCCATTCGCGCATGTACGAAGACTGGGGCTTTACCGAGCTCTACGAGCGTATCAACCACGAAATGGAAGAAGAGGCACAGCACGCTGACGCGCTGATGCGCCGTATCCTGATGCTCGAAGGCACGCCGCGTATGCGCCCCGACGACCTGGATGTGGGCACCACGGTGCCTGACATGCTCGCAGCCGATCTTCGCCTCGAGTACAAGGTGCGCGCCGCACTCTGCAAGGGCATCGAGCTCTGTGAGCAGCACAACGACTATGTGACCCGCGAAATTCTCCGCGTGCAGCTCAACGACACCGAAGAAGATCACACCTACTGGCTGGAAAAGCAGTTGGGCCTGATCAAGCTGGTTGGCCTGGAGAATTACCTGCAATCGCAGTTCTGATTCCCGGCTACAAAAAAGCCCCTGTCACCGCAAAGTGACAGGGGCTTTTTAATGCGCCCGAAAAAATCAGGCTTTATCGCGTGCCAGCAACGGCTTCAAGTAATAACCGGTATGTGACTGCGGCATCTCGGAAACCTGCTCCGGTGTGCCCACCGCAATGATCTGGCCGCCCTTGGAGCCGCCTTCCGGCCCCAGGTCCACCAGCCAGTCGGCAGTCTTGATCACATCCAGGTTGTGCTCAATAACCACCACTGTATTGCCGTGGTCACGCAAGCGGTGCAGTACGTCCAGCAATTGCTGGATATCGGCGAAGTGCAGACCCGTGGTCGGCTCATCGAGGATATACAAAGTCTTGCCAGTGTCCCGCTTGGACAGCTCACGAGACAACTTCACCCGCTGCGCCTCGCCGCCGGACAAGGTTGTCGCCGATTGACCCAGCTTGATGTACGACAGGCCCACATCCATTAACGTTTGCAGCTTGCGCGCCAACGCAGGAACCGCGTCGAAGAACACCCGAGCTTCCTCGATGGTCATCTCCAGAGTTTCGTGGATGCTTTTGCCCTTGTACTTGATCTCCAGGGTTTCGCGGTTATAACGCTTGCTCTTGCACACGTCACACGGCACGTAGATGTCCGGCAGAAAGTGCATCTCTACCTTGATCAGGCCATCGCCCTGGCAGGCTTCGCAACGCCCGCCCTTGACGTTGAACGAGAACCGGCCCGGCCCATAACCCCGCGAGCGGGATTCGGGTACGCCAGCAAACAGCTCGCGGATTGGGGTGAACAAGCCTGTATAGGTCGCCGGGTTGGAGCGTGGTGTACGGCCGATTGGGCTTTGGTCGATGTCGACGACTTTGTCCAGATGCTCCAGGCCCTTGATGCTGTCGTGCGCGGCCGCTTCCAGGGTGGTCGCGCCGTTCAAGGCGGTGGCACTCAGCGGGAACAGCGTGTTGTTGATCAGTGTCGACTTGCCCGAGCCGGAAACACCGGTCACACAGGTCAAAAGACCCAGCGGAATTTCCAGGTCGACGTTGCGCAAGTTGTTACCGCGTGCGCCCTTCAGGTGCAGCGCCATTTTCTTGTTGCGTGGCGTACGTTTGGCCGGCACTTCAATCTTCACGCGGCCAGACAGGTACTTGCCGGTCAGAGAGTCCGGGTGAGCCATCACCTCGGCAGGCGTGCCCTCGGCAACAATATGGCCACCGTGTACACCCGCGCCCGGGCCGATGTCGACCACGTAGTCCGCCAGGCGAATCGCGTCTTCATCGTGCTCGACCACGATCACGGTGTTGCCGATATCCCGCAGGTGCTTCAGCGTCCCCAGCAGGCGGTCGTTGTCCCGTTGGTGCAGGCCAATCGACGGTTCATCGAGGATGTACAGCACGCCCACGAGGCCAGCACCAATCTGGCTGGCCAAGCGAATCCGCTGAGCTTCACCGCCAGACAACGTGTCCGCACTGCGATCCAGCGACAGGTAGTCCAGGCCAACGTTAACCAGGAACTGCAGACGCTCACGGATTTCCTTGAGGATCTTGTCCGCAATTTCCCCACGGCGGCCGGTCAGCTTGAGTACACCAAAATATTCACAGGCATCGCCAATCGGCAGGTTGGTCACGGCCGGCAGTGTCTTCTCGCCCACCCACACATGCCGCGCCTCGCGACGCAGACGCGTGCCGCGGCAATCCGGGCAAGGCTGAGTGCTGAGGAATTTGGCCAGCTCTTCACGCACGCTCGCCGACTCAGTCTCGCGGTAACGACGCTCCAGGTTCGGCACGATGCCTTCGAATGGGTGCGAGCGTTTGACGATATCGCCACGGTCGTTCAGGTACTTGAAGTCGACATTCTGCGAGCCGCTGCCGTGCAGGATGACCTTCTGCTGCTCGGCCGGCAGCTGGTTGAACGGCACTTCCAGGCTGAATTTATAGTGCGAGGCCAATGACCCCAGCATCTGGAAGTAATAGACGTTACGCCTGTCCCAGCCGCGAATCGCGCCCTCCGCCAAAGTCAGCTCACCGTTGACCAGGCGCTTGATGTCGAAGAACTGTTTAACGCCCAGGCCATCGCAGGTCGGGCAAGCACCGGCCGGGTTGTTGAAGGAAAACAGCTTGGGTTCCAGCTCGCTGATGGCGTGGCCGCAGATCGGGCAGGCAAAGCGCGCGGAGAAGATAACCTCTTCACCCGGCTCGTCGTCCATCGGTGCAACCAGCGCAATACCATCCGCCAGCTTCAGCGCGGTCTCGAACGATTCGGCCAAACGCTGCTGCAAGTCGGCGCGCACCTTGAAGCGGTCGACCACCACATCAATGGAATGCTTTTTCTGCTTGTCGAGCTTCGGCGCTTCATCCAGCTCATACAGCTTGCCGTTGATGCGCGCGCGCACAAAACCTTGCGCACGCAGCTCTTCGAAGACCGAAAGGTGTTCGCCTTTACGCTCGCGAATCACCGGCGCCAGCAACATCAGCTTGGCGCCTTCCGGCTGGGCCAGCACCAGGTCGACCATCTGGCTGACGGTCTGGGCTTCCAGCGGAATATCGTGGTCCGGGCAGCGCGGAATACCCACACGCGCATACAGCAGACGCAGGTAGTCGTAGATTTCGGTGATGGTGCCCACGGTAGAGCGCGGGTTATGGGAGGTTGACTTCTGCTCGATGGAAATTGCCGGCGACAGGCCTTCAATGGTGTCGACGTCAGGCTTTTCCATCATCGACAGGAATTGCCGGGCATAGGCCGACAGCGATTCCACGTAGCGACGCTGACCTTCGGCATACAGCGTGTCGAACGCCAGGGACGATTTGCCGGAGCCGGACAGGCCGGTGATGACGATCAGTTTGTCCCGGGGCAGGGTCAGGTCGATGTTCTTCAGGTTGTGGGTTCTAGCCCCACGAATCAGGATCTTGTCCAAGATGGCCTCGCACGGCGGGCGTAAATAATGCAGGAGTATACGGCTAAAGACTGGATGAATATACACTGTCAAAGTGCCGGTTGCAGCCTTACATGAAAGCTGCGCGGCAAAGCGCCGCATATACCCTCTCAATCGATGGGACTGGTAGAATCGCCGCCGGTTCACACGAGGTTTTTCCATGCACGATCCCCACAGCGAACGCATGAGTAGCGGCGAGACCCGAGCAGCAAGCGGTCTGGCCCTGGTGTTCGCCTTCCGTATGCTTGGCATGTTTATGGTGTTGCCGGTGCTGGCGACCTATGGAATGGATCTCGCAGGCGCGACCCCCGCCCTGATCGGCCTGGCGATTGGCGCCTATGGCCTGACCCAGGCGCTTTTCCAGATTCCGTTCGGGATCATTTCCGACCGCATCGGCCGGCGCCCAGTGATTTACCTGGGGCTCATCGTGTTCGCGCTCGGCAGCGTGCTTGCCGCGCAGTCGGATTCGATCTGGGGCGTGATCGCCGGGCGCGTGCTGCAGGGCGCCGGCGCAATTTCTGCGGCCGTCATGGCGCTGCTCTCGGACTTGACCCGCGAACAACATCGCACCAAGGCCATGGCCATGATCGGCATGACCATCGGCCTGTCGTTCGCGGTGGCCATGGTGGTGGGTCCATTGCTGACGCGCGCCTTTGGTTTGCACGGGCTGTTCCTGGCCACGGGCGGCATGGCGTTGTTCGGGATCGTGATCGTGGCCTTCATGGTGCCGCGCTCCACCGGCACCTTGCAGCACCGTGAGTCCGGCGTCGCACGCAAGGCATTGTTGCCGACGCTCAAGCACCCGGACCTGCTCCGTCTGGATTTAGGTATCTTCGTGTTGCACGCGATGCTGATGTGCAGCTTCGTCGCGCTGCCCCTGGCCCTCGTCGAAAAAGCCGGCCTGCCCAAGGAGCAGCACTGGTGGGTCTACCTGACAGCCTTGCTGATTTCGTTCTTCGCCATGATCCCGTTCATCATCTACGGCGAGAAGAAACGCAAAATGAAACGAGTTCTCCTGGGCGCCGTCGCGACATTGATGCTCACTGAGCTATTCTTCTGGGAGTTCGGCGACAGCCTGCGGGCGCTGGTAATCGGCACGGTGGTGTTCTTCACCGCATTCAACCTGCTGGAGGCTTCGCTGCCTTCGCTGATCAGTAAAGTTTCACCGGCCGGTGGCAAGGGCACGGCGATGGGGGTTTATTCCACCAGCCAGTTCCTCGGCTCCGCGCTTGGCGGCATCATGGGCGGCTGGATGTTCCAGCATGGCGGTTTGTCGGTTGTGTTCCTGGGATGCGCAGGTCTGGCTGCCCTCTGGCTAGCCTTTGCTGTTACCATGCGCGAACCTCCCTATGTGACGAGCCTGCGTTTGCCGTTATCGCCAGAAGCGATCCGCGAAGCCGGTCTGGTTGAGCGCCTTAAGGCCGTCGCTGGGGTTACGGATGCTGTGGTTATTGCTGAAGAAGCCGCCATCTACATCAAATTGGACACCGAATTATTGGATCGCGCGACGCTCGAGCAACTGGTCAACCCAGTGCCGACAGCGCGCCCAGCTTAGGAGAACGTTATGGCCCGTGGGGTTAACAAAGTCATATTGGTCGGTACATGCGGCCAGGATCCCGAAGTTCGCTACTTGCCTAACGGTAACGCCGTGACCAACCTGAGTCTGGCGACCAGCGAACAGTGGACTGACAAGCAGACCGGCCAGAAGGTCGAGAAAACCGAATGGCACCGCGTGTCGATGTTCGGCAAGGTTGCAGAGATCGCCGGCGAGTACCTGCGCAAAGGTTCGCAGGTTTACATCGAAGGCAAACTGCAAACCCGCGAGTGGGAAAAAGACGGCATCAAGCGTTACACCACTGAAATCGTGGTCGACATGCAAGGCACCATGCAACTGCTCGGCGGCCGTCCACAGCAGGGCGACCAACAAGGCGGGGGCAACAACTACCAGCAGTCCGCTCCGGCCCCACGCCAGCAGGCTCCGCGTCCGCAGCAGTCGGCACCGCAGCAGTCGCGTCAGGCGCCGCCTCCACAACAGGCCGCCCCACAGCCTGCTCCGGATTTCGACAGCTTTGATGACGATATCCCGTTTTAATCGGTAACGTCTTCGCTGAAAGCCCCGCGAGCCATGCTCCCGGGGCTTTTTCTTTGCCCTCAACAACTGATCCCAAGCCGCTTGGCAGCAAAGGTTCTGCCGCCGACGCTCAGGCGTCCGTCGCGGCGGCGCTGACCACCATCTGCTTGAAGCGCTGCAATACCGCCGAGCCGTCACCGACCCGCGTCGCCAAATGCAATGGCGCCACCAGGCTTTGGCAGTCCGTCAGTTCGCGATAAACAATGCCATCCCCCCTTAACCGCTGCATGGACGCTGGCACGATGGAGACGCCAAGGCCCGCCGCCACCAGGCTCAATGTCGCGGTCATGCGCGGCGCTTCCTGGACCACCTGCGGGCTGAAACCCGCTTCACGGCAGGCCACCAGAATCGCGTCATACAAACCCAGTCCGACGCGACGCCGATAGAGCACGAAGGCTTCAGTGGCCAGTGCCGCCAGGGGCAGGGGAGTTGCGGCGTCGTTTGCCAGCGGGTGGTCGGTAGGCAGCGCCAGTAGCATCGGCTCCACCAGAATGGGCTGGTCCTGCAGCGTTTGACTGCCGCTGAGCGGCGAGCGGATAAACGCCGCGTCGAGTCTTTCATGGGCCAGCGCGTCCAGCAGCTCGCCGGTACCCGCTTCTTCCAGGGCCACCGAGACGCCGACAAACGTTTCGCGAAACACGCGCAAAACGCTCGGCACGAACGGGTGCAATGCCGCCGAACTGGTAAAACCGATAGCCAACCGACCACGCTCACCGCGGGCGGCGCGCCGCACGATATCGGCGATCCCATCGGCACGCGCCAAGACTTCTCGTGCTTCATCCAGCAACGCCAGGCCGGCAGTCGTGGGGCGCACGCCGCGCGGCAGGCGCTCCATCAATGTCACGCCTAGCTCGGCCTCAAGGCTTTGCAGCATTCGGGTCAGCGGGGGTTGTTGCATGCCTAAGCGTTGCGCCGCGCGAGTGATATAGCCTTCCTCGGCAATCGCCACGAAGGCTCTGAGTTGGCGAAGTTCCAGCATAGGGATACTTTCAAGGTATGGGAGGTTGCCAATCCTGGCATTTGTTCTCATGGCTCACAAGATTTAGGCTGTGGCCACTCTCGAAAAGAAGGAAAGCCGTGATGACCTGGTCAGCCAAGCAATACACGATGTTTGAACAGCAGCGCACCCGCCCGGTTCGTGACCTGGTCGCGGCCATTCCAGATAGCCCGGTAAAAACTGCGGTCGACCTCGGTTGTGGCCCCGGTAACTCCACCGAAGTTCTGGCCGAGCGTTTCCCACAGGCGCACGTCACCGGCATGGACAGTTCCGGCGACATGCTGATCGATGCACGCAAACGCCTGCCGGCGCTGAACTTCGAATTGGCCGACATCGGCACCTGGGCACCGGCACAGCCGTGTGACGTGATTCTGGCCAACGCTTCGCTGCAATGGCTGCCGGACCACGCCACGCTGTATCCGCACTTGGTCAATCAGCTGACGCCCGGCGGCACCCTGGCCGTGCAGACCCCCGACAACCTGGACGAGCCTGCCCACCGCTTGGCGCGCGAAGTTGCTGCCCAGGGCCCATGGGCGGCGAAGATCGGTTCGGTCAAACACAATGAACGGCACGCGGCGAGCTATTACTACGAGCTGTTGAGCAAGCACTGCAGCACTGTCGATGTGTGGCGCACCACCTACCTGCACCCACTGGCGGATCACGCCGCTGTGGTGGAATGGTTCAAGGGGTCGGCATTACGGCCCTTTCTTGCACCGTTGACCGAGCGCGAAAAAGTCGCCTTTCTGCATGAATATCAGGCGCGGATTGCCCAAGCATATCCAGCACTGGGCGATGGCACTGTGTTGCTGCCGTTCCCTCGCCTTTTCATCATCGCGACTCGTTAAGGCTCGGTACACAAGTGGCGGTCATGCCGTCGCCGCTTGTGCCTTCAAGTACTCATCCGTCGACACCACGTCTGCGTAGGCAAAAGCCAGTGAAGCCATATAGGCCCCATGCACCTGGGCTGCCGGAATCACTTGCCCGTTAAATTCCAGGTCCCGTGTCGCACACGCGTCATGCAGCAGCGTGACCTTGTAGCCCAGGTCCGCCGCAGCCCGCACCACAGCGTCGATGCACATATGGCTCATGTTGCCCGCCACAACCACTTCGGTGATGGCCCGTTGCTCCAGCAACGCCCGCAGATCTGTCCCGCGAAACGCATTCACAAAATGCTTGAGCACCACCGGCTCATTCGCCTCGTTCACGGCCTTGGCATGCAGGTGCGCGCCCTCGGAACCCGGTGTGAAAAAGGGCGCGTCCTCGGAGGTGAACTCATGGCGCACGTGTATCACCGCGTCGCCCGCCTGACGAAAGGCCTGCAGCACCTGTGCTGCGTTGTCTGCCGCCGCGTCCACGCCGTCGAGCGGCCACTTGCCCGCAGGGAAGTAGTCGTTCTGAATGTCGATGAGGATGAGCGCTTGCTTGGCCATGGGTGATGTCTCGTTGCAGAGGAATGGGCCCGGTATCTTAGCTGGCGCCAGCCGCAGCGGCTGAGGGAATCGTGCAGAACGCCGCCTGTTCAACCGCCTGTCGTGCAGAATAAGACAGGCCAACTGCCATCGCTTTTTAAGCAACTGATTGATTTAAAGACGCTCTTTCCGGAAACCGCCTTGGCCTGATCCCTGCAACCATTGGTGTACACACATGGCGGGATAGCCAAGGGGGACGCATGACCCCGACTCAACGCAAGAAGCTGGTAGTTGCTCATTCCACGCGAGCGGGCGCGCCGCAGCACGAGGTTGAAACCAACCGCGCGCTGGCGCGGTGGCTGGCACAGATTCTGGGGCTGAAATTCGGCGGCAGTTACGACCCGCAGCAACATGCCGGGCGTGACGTGTATGTGCTGCCAACGCAAACCCTGGTGGGCGCCGCCCAGGCGCGGGCGCTGAAGGTAAGAGGCCCAGAGGATGTGTGGGGCGGTTACGTCGACTACGATTTCATCTGCACCAAAGCCATCACCCATGGCCTGCTGAGCCCCGAAGCGAAGGCGCCGGAAGGCTGGTCGCCGGCGTTTGCCGAGCGGGTGCGCCCGGTCGTCCTTGATGGCCTTAGCGTCTTTGCCCTCGAAGACGCATTGCCCGCCGCCACGCGCTTGCTTTACAGCGGGCCGATCCGCCTGAAGCCTGTGCATGCCTGCGCTGGTCGGGGGCAGGAAGTTATCCACAGTCTCGACGAGTTCGAAGCGCTGCTGGCGCGGCCCGACGTGGCAACGCTTTTTACCGAAGGCGTGGTGCTCGAGCAGGACTTGCACGAGGTGATCACCCACAGCGTGGGCCAGAGTTTTATCGGCGGTCACGTCATCAGCTATTGCGGCGAGCAGTACCTCACTGAGGATGGGCAGGGCGAAGCGGTCTACGGCGGCTCCGACTTACTCGTCGTGCCTGGCGCCTACGCCGACCTGTTGAAGCTCGACCTGCCCGACGACGTGCGCGAGGCCATCGAACAAGCCCAGGTTTTCGACACGGCCGCCGATGAGGCCTACCCTGGTTTCTATGCCTCGCGCCGCAACTACGACATTGCCCAAGGCCTGGACAGTGACGGCCAACGCCGCAGCGGCGTGCTCGAACAATCCTGGCGCATGGGCGGCGCCAGCAGCGCGGAAGTCGCGGCGCTGCAAAGCTTCATCAATAACCCGAGCCTGCGCGCCATCCACGTTTCATCGGTGGAAACCTACGTGGACCAACCGCTGCCGGCGGACGCCATCGAGGTGTACCGCGGCCCTGCAGACAACAGCGACTTTCTTCTCAAGTACGTGACGGTTAAATCTTATGACGGCTAGAAGTGAAAGCATTGCGATCGACATCGACGACGAACAAATGAGCGGGACATTCCTGAGCCCCAAATCCAAAGTGCCAGGCGTGTTGTTTGTGCACGGCTGGGGCGGTAGCCAGGAGCGCGACCTCGAGCGTGCCAAAGGCATTGCCGGCCTGGGCTGCGTATGCCTGACCTTTGATTTGCGCGGCCACGCCGGCACCGGTATTCCATTGTCGCGCGTCACCCGCGAAGACAACTTGCGCGACCTGCTGGCGGCCTACGACCGCTTACTGTCGCACCCGGCCATCGACACCTCGGCCGTGGCGGTGGTGGGCACCAGTTATGGGGGTTACCTGGCGGCAATCCTCACCTCACTGCGCCCGGTGCGCTGGCTGGCGCTGCGCGTGCCGGCGCTGTACCGCGACCAGGAATGGCTCAAGCCCAAGCGCGATCTGGATAAGGCCGATCTGATGGATTACCGCAGTACGCTGGTACACGCCGAAACCAACCGCGCCCTGCATGCCTGCGCGAAATTCACCGGCGATGTGCTGATTGTCGAGTCGGAAACCGACGACCACGTGCCCCACGCCACCATCATGAGTTACCGCGCGGCGTGCCAGCAGACTCACTCCTTGACCCACCGCATCATCGACGGCGCCGATCATTCGTTGAGTGATCCGGTGTCTCAGCAGGCCTACACCTCAATCCTGGTGGACTGGATTACCGAAATGGTAGTGGGCGAGCGGTTAAGCATCATCCAGGCCCGATAAAGCGTTGCCCTCTCAAGCGTCATCGCGGGCAAGCCCGGCGCCCACAGTGGAATGCATTCCAACTGTGGGAGCGGGCTTGCCCGCGATGACACCGGTCCTGCCAACACTGCATCAAGCCGGTGTCTTTTTAACCCGCAACGCCTTGGCCTTAGCCTCCACCGCGAGGTACATCACCAGTGCAATCAGCAGCGGCAGAATAAAGTAGATCGCCCGGTAGGCAATCAACCCGGCAAGCAAGCTGCCGCGCGACGCCTCATGCTGCAGCAAGCCGATAAACACCGCCTCCAGCACCCCAAGCCCCGCCGGGATATGCGTAACCACGCCGGCAATCGCGCTGATCAGCAACACGCCCAACACCAGTGGATAGTCCAGCTTGGCCGGCAACAAGGTGAAGATCACCGCCGCCATCAGTGACCAGTTCAGCGCGCCCATTGCCAGCTGTAAATAGGCCATGCGCAGCGACGGCAGGTTGATCTCGATGCCTTTGATCGACCACGCGCGCTTTGTTGAAAACCGGCAGGCTGCCAGGTAGCCGAGGCTGACCAACACCAGCAACACACCTATGCCTTGCAAGGCCAGGGTGCTGACTTTCCACCCGGGCGGCATCGTCACCAAACCGCTGCTGAACACCACACCGGCCAGCGCCATATAGCCGAACCAATTGGTGGCCAGGCTCAGCCCAAGAATCTTGGCGATATTGCCGGTGCTTACCCCGAGCCGCGAATACAGCCGGTAACGCATGGCTATCCCGCCGACCCACGCGCTCAGGTTGAGGTTGAACGCGTAGCTGATGATTCCCACCGGCAGGATTTGCTTCCAACCCAGCGGTTGGCGGATGTAGGTGCGGCCGATGAGGTCGAAACTGGCGTAGACGAGAAAACTGCACAGGGTCAGCGCGCCGGCGATCAACAACGTGCGCAGCTTGAAGTCGCCGAGTGTCTGCAGCACTTCGCTCCAGTCGATGCGCCTTGCCAGCAGGGTGAACAGCGCGATCAACACCAGGAAGAAGACGACCGTCAGCGGCTTCTTCCAGCGTTTGAGTCGTGAACCACCGGCTTCAGAGGTCATGGGCCTGGCTCTCGAAGGGTTTCAAACGCGGTTTATGCGCGGGCAGCCAGCCCGTCAGCACGGGGAAGTGGCGCATCACATGAAAAACCAAAAAACCCACGGTCAACCGCCATAACCACAGGCGTGGCTTGCGGTTTTCCGGCATGGTCTTGCAATGCTCGTGGGCGAGCAGTTCCAGGCGTTCATACAGCTGCTGGTTGAACGCGCGGTCGCGAATCAACACGTTGGCTTCCAGGTTCAGGGACAGGCTCAATGGGTCCAGGTTGCTTGAGCCTACGGTGCTCCACTCGTCGTCCACCAACGCGACTTTGCCGTGTAGCGGGCGCTGGCAATACTCATGGATCACCACGCCGTCCTTGAGCAAATAGTCATAAAGCATGCGCGCCGCCAGCTTGGCCAACAGCACGTCGGGCTGGCCCTGCATGATCAGTTGCACGTGCACGCCACGGCGCGCGGCATTGCGAATCTCGCGCAGCAGGCGGTAGCCGGGGAAGAAGTAGGCGTTGGCAATCACCACGCGTTTTTGCGCCTTGCTCAAGGCGTGGATATAGGCCTCTTCGATATCGTCGCGGTGTTGCACGTTGTCGCGGTAAATCAAACGTACCAGGCCGTCCTCATTGGCCGTTGTCCACGGTGTCGGCCGTTGCTGGCGCCGTCGCCAGCCGCGCCGCGTGCGCACTTGGCGGCCGCTTTGGGCCAGGGCGAAATGATGCAGGTCGGCGACCGCAGGGCCGGTCACGCGCACGGCATAATCCTGCTTGGCTTCGGGGCCGAAATCGCCCAGATGGTCGGCAGAAAAATTGATCCCGCCGATAAACGCCACGGTGGCGTCCACCACCACGATCTTGCGGTGCAGGCGACGGAACCAGTTGGTGCGAATCCCCAGCGTTTTCGACGCCGGGTCAAACATCTGCACCAGCACGCCAGCCTCGGCCAGCTCACCGAGAAACGCCGGGCTCAGCTCGCCGCAGCCAAACCCGTCGAGGCTGGCCACCACCTTGACGCCACGCTGCGCCGCCTCAATCAGGATGCCTTTGAGCTCATGGCCGACCTTGTCTTCGAACAGAATAAAGGTCTCCAGCAGGATCTCCCGCTGGGCCTCGCGCATCGCGTCGAAAACCCTGGGGAAGTAAGTTTCGCCATTCTCCAGCAACTCAAGACGGTTGCCACTCTGCCAGCCGTAATCGACATCACGCGCCTTGGCGTCATCGGGCGGCTGGTCGGTGGCAATGTGCTCTACCGCGACGGTCATAACTCGATCTCCACCGACAATGGCACATGGTCTGACAGATGCGACCACGGCCGGGTAGTCAGTACCTTGGGGTTGTGAATTTTCAGGTTGCGCACATAGATGCGGTCCAGCGGTAACAGCGGCAGGCGCGCCGGAAACGTGCGCGCGTGCTTGCCCGTGGCTTCAACAAACACTTCTTTGAGACCGCTCTGGCTCAGGTCGGCCTTTTGGCGCCAGTCATTGAAATCACCGGCCACCACCAGCGGCGCGTCGGCCGGGATTTCGCTTATGCGTTGTTCCAGCAAACGCAATTGCTGCTGACGATGCACCTCGCGCAAGCCCAAGTGCATGCAGATCGCATGCACCTCTTGGCCCGTGCCGGGCAGGCGCAATACGCAATGCAGCAGCCCGCGGCTTTCATGGCCGCTTTGCGAGATGTCGAGGTTGTCGTAGCGCACGATCTGGAATTTGGACAGCAACGCGTTGCCGTGGTCGCCATGCGGGTAGACCGCGTTGCGCCCGTAAGCGAACTGCGGCCAGATGCTGTCGGCCAGGAACTCGTATTGCGGCATCTTCGGCCAGTCCTGGTAGCGCTGGGGATGGCGTTCGTGAGTGCCGTGGATTTCCTGTAAAAACACCATGTCGGCGCCCACGCTGCGCACCGCTTCACGCAGCTCGGGCAGGATGAAGCGGCGGTTCAGCGCGGTGAAACCCTTGTGGATGTTCACCGTCAGCACTTTGAAGCGCGTGATGGCGGTGGTGGGCGTGGCGGGGATCAATTCCGGATGAGTCATGGCAGCACCGCGGGTTCCGGCAACTTGCCGGGCTCGGTGGCCAAGTGCTTATCCAGCTCGAAGCGCTGCAACAGTTGGCGCGCATCGAAGGGCGCGCGCACTTTGATGTCGTTGTCGAAATAGCAAAAAATATCGCGTTGCTTGCGCGCGCGTGGCGTGTGTTTCGGGTCGACCAACTGCGCATCCGCCGGTTGTTTGCCCTGGCGCCAGCGATCGATGCGGTCACCCCAACGCTTGATCGCCTCGGCGGTGTAGCCGCTGGCGTAGAGCTTTTTGTCACCGTGCAGGCGCAGGTACAGGAAGTTGGCGGTGACGTCTTCGATATACGGCCACTTGCCGGCGGTATCGGCGACCACCAGTGCCACGCCGTGCTTGTCCAGCATCTGCACAAACTCCGGTACTGCAAAACTCTTGTGGCGAATTTCCACCGCATGACGCAGCGGCTTTTTGCCATGGGCTTGCATGCTCGCCTTGCCGTTCAGGCGCGGCTCGTGCTCGCGGGCGAGGGCGGCGGCCTGTTGGGTGTCGGTGGGGAGTTGCTGAAGAAAGGCTTCAAACAGCGGCGGGTCGAATGTGAAGCTGGGCGGGAATTGCCAGAGAATTGGCCCGAGTTTTTCTTTCAGTTCCAGCACCCCGGAAGCAAAGAAATTGGCCATCGGCTTGTGCACATCGCGCAAGCGCAGAATGTGGGTGATATAGCGCGGTGCCTTCACGCTGAACATGAAATTATCAGGCGTGTCGGCGTACCACTCGGCATAACGCTTGGGTGTTTGCAGGGCGTAAAACGAGCCGTTGATTTCGATGCTGTTGACGGCGCGTGACGCAAATTGCAATTCGCGTTTCTGGGTCAGGCCCTCGGGGTAGAAATCCCCCCGCCAGGGCGTGTAGCGCCAGCCGGAAATGCCGATGTGAATCGCCGCCATAATTGCTCCCGTGGATGTAGGGTCAAGTGACCTCCGTTTTGGGATGACTGCGGTTTTTGTCGGAAAGTTTCGCCGTTCCTACAGACGGTACGAGGTAAAGAATGTGGGCGCGGGCTGCCTGCGATAGCGGTAGGTCAGGCGATGAATGCGACGCTGGCATACCGCAATCGCGGCAAGCCCGCGCCCATATTGGATGTGTGGCGTGGCTGAATCAGTGCCCGACTACCGTGCGCGTCGAACTGTCGGCATACACCGGCCCCAACCGGTCCAGTCGGCCACTCCACGCCGTCAGTGCCAGGGCCACCAACACCACTGAGCCGCCGATCCACGCGGTGTGGATCAAGCCCATGTGCGCCACGATCAAGCCCCCGGCCCAGGCGCCGCCGGCGATTCCGAGGTTGAACGCCGCAATGTTCAAGCCCGACGCCACATCCACCGCCTGCGGGGTGTGACGTTCAGCCTGGCGCACCACGTACACCTGCAGGCCCGGCACATTGCCGAAGGCGACCGCGCCCCACACCAGCACGGTGGCCAGCGCCAGCCAGGGGTTGCTGGCGGTCAGGGTGAGGATGAACAGCACCGCCGCGAGCAGGGCGAAGATGATTTTCAACGCGCTGATCGGGCCGCGTTTATCGGCCAGCTTGCCGCCCCAGATATTCCCCACCGCCACCGAGATGCCGTACACCAGCAGCACCAGGCTGACGGTGCCGGCGCTGAAGCCGGAAATGTCCTGAAGGATCGGCGCCAGAAAGGTAAACGCGATGAACGAGCCGCCGTAGCCGATGGCGGTCATGGCGTACACAAGCAGCAAACGTGGCTGCTTGAGCACTTGCAGTTGTTGCAGCAACGAGGCGGGTTTGCGGTGGGCGATGCTGTTCGGCACATAGATCAGGCTGCCGACAAACGCGATCACCCCCAGGGCCGAGACAGCGAGGAACGTTTCCCGCCAGCCGAAGTGCTGGCCGATAAACGTGCCCAGCGGCACGCCGGTGACCAGTGCAACGGTCAAGCCGGTAAACATGATCGCAATCGCGCTGGCGGCTTTTTCCTTGGGCACCAGGCTGGTGGCGATGGTCGAGCCAATCGAGAAAAACACCCCGTGGGCCAGGCCGGTGACGATCCGCGCCAGCACCAGCGATTCATAACTCGGCGCCTGCCAGGCCAACAGGTTGCCGAGGGTAAACAGCACCATCAGCGACAACAGCAGCCCTTTGCGCGGCACCTTGCCGGTGAGGGCGGTGAGCACCGGCGCGCCAATGGCAACGCCCAAGGCGTACAGGCTGACCAGCAAGCCGGCGGACGGCAGGTCGACGCCCAGGTCGGCGCCGATGGTAGGTAACAGGCCAACGATGACGAACTCGGTCGTCCCGATGGCAAAAGCGCTGAGGGTCAGCGCGAGCAAGGCAATGGGCATGGCTGCAACTCCGATGGGTGTGATTCAGGAGCGCAGTGTCGGGATTTGGCCTGTGCGGAAAAAGACAGGGATCGGCATTTGATAGTTGACCGGGAGGCAAAGATGCCCAATGGCGGGGAACGATCAAGGCTCAAACCCGTCAGTTCCTTACAGACCCTGCTGATGGAGCCCGGTGTTTTGCTGAATTTAAAGACTGCATTACTGCTTGGTGCGCTGCTGCTGTGTGGCAATGGCGCGCTGCAAGCTGCTACGTCTGCGGCCGCCGCAGCGCCGGCCAAGCCTGCCGCAGCGGCTGAACCGGCCAAACCGGAGTTGCTGGTCGAGGGCGGCCTGTTGGGCGCCATCAGTTCCAGCATTGACGATGTACAAGACAAGCTCGACCTCAACCAGAACCTCATCGACGCCTGGCGCTTGCGTGCCGATCGCGCGGCGGATGAGGTGGGGCGCCTGGTCGACCAGACGGCTGAGCGCTCGCCGTGGAGCGTGGCCGGCGACTTCCTGCTGCTGTCCGGCGTCTGGGTTGGCGCCTTTGCGGTGTTGACCCTGCTGGGGCACTTTGTTGTGCAGCGCTTGAGTCGGCGGCATTTTGTCGAGCGACGCGAACGCTTGCTGGCAGTCTTGGGGTATGTGGTGCCCTACACTATCCCCGCGCTCATCTGTCTGCCGCTGACCCTCTACGTCAGCCACTTCCTGGCCTCGTCGGTGGGCCGCGCGCTGGCGCTGTGTTTTGCCTACGCCACCAGCAGCGGCATCTTTTCCACGTCGATGTTGCTGTGCGTGATCGTCATGTTCAATCTCGGCCACAAGCGCCCGGCCGTGCAGATCATTCGCAACTACTGCCCCAAGCCGCTGTTTCTGATCGGCTTCCTGGCCGCCCTCAGCGACGCGCTGACCAGCCCGCAGATCGCCCGGCAGTTGGGTGGCAATATCACCAGCAGCATCGCGGTTTTCACCGGCCTGTTCGCGGCGGTGATTTTCGGTGTATTGGTGGTGCGCCTGCGCCGGCCGGTGGCGCATTTGATCCGCAATCGGCCACTGGCCCAGCGCCTCAAACACCCTGCGCTGCAGCAATCGCTGCGAGTGTTTTCCGGGCTGTGGTACTGGCCGATTCTGTTGATGGTGCTGGTCTCGGCGATCAACCTGATCGGCGCTGGCGACGATAACCAGAAGGCGCTGCGCTGTGCGCTGTTCACCACGATTTTGCTGATCGGCACGGTGTTTCTCAGCACCGTGCTGCAACACCTGTTCAAGTCCCGCAGCCAGGTGGCGATCCAGCGCAGCAGCGCCTACAAGGAGCGCTTCCTGAGCCTGTTGCACGCGATCTTGCGCATCGCCATGGCCATCGCGTTTATCGAAATTCTGGGGCGTATCTGGGGCATCTCGCTGTTCGAATTTGCCCAGCGCAACTCGGTGGGCCGCGCGATCAGCGACTCCCTGAGCAGCATCGGCCTGATCCTGCTGATGACCTGGCTGTTCTGGGTGGTGCTCGACACCGCGATTCAGGAAGCGCTGAAACCGCCGGTCAATAAACGCTCCAGCCGTCAGCCGAGTACGCGGGTCAAAACCATCCTGCCGCTGCTGCGTAACGCGGTGAAAATCATCCTGGTGGTGATCTGCGCGATCACCACCATGGCCAACCTTGGCATCAACGTTGCGCCGCTGCTGGCCGGTGCCGGTGTGGTTGGTCTGGCCATCGGTTTTGGCTCGCAGCAATTGGTGCAGGACGTGATCACTGGCCTGTTCATTATCATCGAGGACACGCTGTCCATCGGCGATTGGGTCGTGCTCGACTCCGGCCACGCCGGTACCGTCGAAGGCCTGACCATCCGCACGTTGCGCCTGCGTGACGGCAAGGGTTTTGTGCACTCGGTGCCGTTCGGGCAGATCAAGGCGGTCACCAACCAGTCGCGGCAATTTGCCTATGCGTTCTTCTCGGTGCAGTTCACCTACGACACCGATGTGGACAAGGCCGTGGACCTGATCCGCGAGGCCGGGCAATCGATTCGCGATGACGTGTTCCTCAAGTACAACCTGCAAGGGCCGCTGGAGGTGTTTGGCGTCGACAAGATGGACCTCAACGGCGTGGTGCTGACCGCGCAATTCCGCACGGTGTCGGGCGGGCAATACGCGGTGAGCCGCGCGTTCAACCAGCGCTTGAAAAAGCTTGTGGATAACTGTGATGAGGTGCACTTCGCGCAAACTTATCCACAGCAGGTCTTGCTGCCCAAGCGCACGGCGCAGGTGGATGAGCCGGATGAGGAAGCGCCGGCTTCGGTGGTGTTGACGGAACAGCCCAGGCCTCAATAATTCGGGTGGCTGTGCGGGCCTCATCGCAGGCAAGCCAGCTCCCACAGTGGGGATGCGTTCCCATGTGGGAGCCGGGCTTGCCCGCGATGAGGCCGGTGAGGCCAATCCAGGTTTCAATGCCTGATCAACTTCTCCTGCACCGCCAACTGATCCACCTCCACCCATATCTGCTGCTTGCCGCCGACCATCACCGCCGCCGGCAGCCCGTCGCGGTACACCACCCGATTGCCACTCACCGCCGGCACTTTACTGCCCGGCAGCAGCGTGCCCTCCAGGTTCAGCGGATCAGCCCCGCACACCGCAATGAAGCTGCCGTCATGCGGCCGGCGGCGGACTTCGCGCAATGACGCAATTGCCTCCGGCAACGCAAACTGCTCGCCCGCCAGCCCACTGACGAACCGCCCGCCGCGGATCTCCCCGCGCGCTTCGAGCCGATGGAAAGTACGCAGCAATTCGCGCCAGCTCGGCAACCAATCCGCCTCACGCTCCAGCAACCGCCAGAACACCACGCCATAGCGGCGCAGCAAGGTCATCGCCACATGCTCCAGCGTCTCGGCCGAATGTGGCCCGGCGGCGCTCGGTGAACGGCGCAGCAAAGCCCAGCGCCCGGCGTCGTCCATGCCGCCGATAAACGCCCCGCGTCCGCGCCGGCTGCTGCGCGCCTGGCGTTTGCTGGCGGGTGTGGTCAGCGCGCGCAGGCCGGCGAAGCTGTCGGCATTCACCAGCCCTGCGCCCACCAGTTCCTGCAGCGCCGTCTCCAGTTCGCTGCGCAGCAGATGGGCTTCGTGCACCAGTTCGTCGAAAAACAGCGCGCCATGTTCACGCAGCGCCACGTGGACTTTCTGCGCCTTGGGCGACAGCGTGGTGCTGTCGGTCATCTCGGTCAGCCCGCTCCACAGCGGCACTTGGCTGCGCGGCAGCAACACCACCGGTGTGCTGCGCAGGGCCATCGCGCCAGCCTTGTTGCTCAGCCGCGTCCACACCAGCTTGCCGCTGCGGCACAAGTCATCGAGCCAGGTGGATGAGTAATCCTTCAGGCGCGCGCTGAGCAGGTCAGTGTCCCAGGCCGAGGTGGCGGCGGCGTAGCCTTCAAATTGCGCGACAATCTGCGGCAACATGGCGCTGCCCTGGCCGCGTGTGCCCTCGGACAGGTGCTGCCAATCGAACAGAAAGCGCATGAAATCCTGCAGCGCCACGGGCTCGATTTCCCGGCGCAGGCGCTTGACCGTGTAGCGATGAATGCGCGCGAGCAAATGCCGTTCGCACCACTGTTCTTCGCTGGCGCCAGGGCTGAAACGGCCGCGCAGCACGTAGCCTTCCTGCTCCAGGCGAG
Organism: Pseudomonas sp. TREG-RG-20F-10-E-6-01; assembly: GCF_022662455.1. Lineage (NCBI taxonomy): Bacteria > Pseudomonadati > Pseudomonadota > Gammaproteobacteria > Pseudomonadales > Pseudomonadaceae > Pseudomonas > Pseudomonas sp. TREG-RG-20F-10-E-6-01. The sequence continues at coordinate 54,233 of NZ_JAKNQP010000016.1, forward strand.
CGAGTGCCTGGGTTACGTCCGCCACCGGCAGGGCCAATGGCGCGGCGATCTCGATCAGGCTCAGCGGGCCGAACCCGCCGAGGCGGGCGCGCAGCACTTCGACCAGCGCATCATCAGTGGTCCAGGGTTCATCGAAGCCCGGCAGCAACGGCAAGTCGTTGGGATAGATAGCCTGCAAACAGCTCAAGCGTTCCACCGCCACCCACAGGCCATTGCTCAATGCATAGGCGCGCCCACCCTTGGCCAAGGCCTGCAGCCACTCGGCCCATTGCGGCGTGACCTCGTGAGTGGCAATGCAGGCCAGGCTCATCAGCGCTTCGTGCATTTCGTCCAGGCCATTGGGCGCCGGCCAGGCTTCCTCGCGCACGCCGGCGATGGCCTCGGCATCCAGCGCGCCGAGGTCGTCGGTGCTGTGCGGGTCGCTCCAGCGCCGGTTGAGCACGGCTTGGGTACGGCGTTCCTCCAAGGGGGCGTCGTCGAGAAAGGTGTAGGGGCGCGCGCTGAGAATTTCCGCGGCCATGGGCGAGGGCGCCGGCAGGTCACGGCTGATCAGCCGCACTTCGCCGCTTTCCATGCGCCGCAGCAGCGCCAGCCAGGCGTTGCTGTCCAGGGCGTCGTGCAGGCAGTCGTCGAGGGTCTGCTCCACCAAGGGGTGCTCGGGCACTTCGCGCTCGCCGGCGAGGTTTTCCAGGCAGGCGATCTGGTCGGGAAACACGTTGGCGATCAGGTCTTCGCTTTTCATGCGCTGGATCTGCGGCGCCACTTTGCGCCCGCCGGTATAACGCGGCAACGCCAGTGCCACACCGGCGTTCCAGCGCCAGCGCACGCCGAACAGCGGCGCGTCCAGCACAGCCTGGATCAGGACGTGCTCGGCGCTGTTGCTGTTCAGATACCGCCACACGTCATCCAGCTCGAAACTGTGGCTGGTCGACAGCGACAGCACGATTGCATTTTCACTGGCCGCCGCCTGCAATTCGACATTGAACGTGCGGCAAAAACGCTTGCGCAACGCCAGGCCCCAGGCGCGATTGATCCGGCTGCCAAACGGCGTGTGAATGATCAGTTGGGTGCCGCCGGACTCGTCGAAAAACCGCTCCATGATCAACGTGTCCTGGGACGGCAGCGCGCTCAGGGCCAGGCGTGCTCGGGCCAGGTAATCGAGGATCTGCTCGGCGCTGGTGTGGTTCAGGCCAAGGGTGCCGGTGAGCCAGTCGAGGGCCGCTTGCAAGTCGCCGGGCGTGGCGCTGAGCAGCGCGTCGAGCTGGCCTTGAAACCGCGCCACCGCCGCCGACAATTCGTTGCTGCGCCCCGGCGCCTCGCCCAGCCAGAACGGAATGGTCGGCGGCTGGCCATGGGCGTCCTCAACCCGCACCTTGCCGGCTTCGACCCGCAAAATTCTGTAGGACGTATTACCGAGCTGGAAGATATCCCCGGCGATGCTTTCCACCGCGAAGTCTTCGTTGACGCTGCCGATGTTCAGGCTCTGCGGCTCCAGCAGCACGCTGTAGTCGGCGTTGTCGGGGATGGTGCCGCCGCTGGTCACGGCGGTCAGCTTGGCGCCACGGCGGCCGCGCAGGGTGTGGGTCACGGCGTCGCGGTGCAGGTAGGCGCTACGGATGCCCTGGCGGCCGTTATAGCCCTCGGCGAGCATCTGCAACAGCGCCTGGTAATGGCGCTGATCCAGCGCGGCGTAGGGCGAGGCGCGGCGAATGAGATCGAGCAATGCGGGTTCCGACCATTCCTGGGCGCTGACTTCGGCGATGATCTGCTGGGCCAGTACATCCAGCGGCGCGACCGGAATCTGCAAGGTGTCCAGCTCACCCCGGCGCACGCAGTCGAGCAGGGCGGCGCACTCGATCAAGTCGTCGCGGGTGGTGGCGAACAGGCGCCCCTTGGGCGTGCCGCCGACCTGGTGCCCGGAACGGCCAACGCGTTGCAGGAAACCATTGATTGAGCCGGGCGAGCCGATCTGACACACCAGGTCGACGTCACCGATATCAATCCCCAGCTCCAGGGACGCAGTGGCGATCAGCACTTGCAACTCGCCGGCCTTGAGCCGTTGTTCGGCGTCCAGGCGCAGCTCTTTGGCCAGGCTGCCGTGGTGCGCGGCCACGGCGGTTTTGCCCAGGCGCTCGCTCAAGTGCCGCGCCAGGCGTTCGGCCAGGCGCCGGGTGTTGACGAAAATCAGCGTGGTGCGGTGTTCGCGCGCCAACTCGGCGAGGCGGTTGTAGACCAGTTCCCACACGTCGTTGGCCATGACCGCCGAGAGCGGCACCGGCGGCACTTCGATATCCAGGTCACGCGGGCGGGCGTGGCCGATATCGACAATTGCGCAGGGGCGGTCGGTGCCGACCAAAAAGCGCGACACCGCCTCGATGGGCTTTTGCGTGGCAGACAGGCCAATGCGGGTCAGCGGTTCGGCGCACAGGCCCTGCAGGCGTTCCAGGCTCAGGGCCATATGGCTGCCGCGTTTGCTGGCGGCGATGGCGTGGATTTCATCGACGATCACCGTGCGCGTGCTGGCGAGCATGTGCCGGCCGGAGTCCGAACCCAGCAGCACGTAGAGCGATTCCGGGGTGGTCACCAGAATATGCGGCGGGCGCTTGCGCATCTGTGCGCGGTCTTTTTGCGGGGTGTCGCCGGTGCGCACGGCGGTGCGGATCACCAAGGGCGGCAAGCCCATCGCCTGCAGCTGCGCGGTGATGCCGGTGAGCGGGTTTTGCAGGTTGATCTGGATGTCGTTGGACAATGCCTTGAGCGGCGAGACATACACCACCAGCGTCTCGTCCGGCAGTTGCCCGCCATTCGCCAGGCCTTGGTGCACCAGGTCATCCAGCACGGCGAGGAATGCCGTCAAGGTCTTGCCGGAACCGGTGGGCGCCGCGATCAGGGTGGAGCGGCGCTGGCGAATCAGCGGCCACGCCTGGGCCTGGGCGCTGGTCACCGAGGGGAAAGCGTTGCGGAACCAGGCGCTGACAGCGGGGTGAAAGCCGTTCAAGACCGTGTCCGTGGTTTCAGGAAGGTTCATACCCCTTATATGCAACCGGCGGTGCCAAGTTGCAAGCCCGCACTTTATCCGTGACGGTTGCGCTACAAACCCGCAAAATGCAACGATTCTGGAATAAACCTACGGCCGGCTTCATCCGCCTGCCGACAATAACCATCGTTCCAAACAGACCGGGCCTGCACACTCTATGCGAATGCGCCTTATGTTACTGGGCGGCGGGAATGCCCTCGGGCAAGCGCTGATTCGCCTCGGTGCAGAGGAAGACATCGGTTTCCTCGCACCCAAACCGCCCCAAGACGGCTGGGATGCCGCGAGCCTTACCCAATTGCTCGACGACACCCGTCCCGATGCGTTGATCAACCTCGCCTACTATTTCGACTGGTTTCAGGCCGAAGCGGTCAGCGAAACCCGTTTGGCCTCTCAGGAATTCGCCATCGAGCGCCTGGCCGAGCTGTGCCAGCACCACAACATTACCTTGCTGCAACCGTCCAGCTACCGCGTGTTCGATGGCTCCCGCGCCACCGCCTACAGCGAAAAAGACGAGCCGGTGCCCTTGGGCCTGCGTGGCCAGGCGTTGTGGCGCATCGAGCAAAGCGTGCGCGCTACCTGCCCGCAACATGTGCTGCTGCGTTTTGGTTGGCTGCTGGATGACAGCGTCGACGGCACCCTCGGGCGCTTTTTGGCGCGGGCCGAGAAGCCGGATGAGTTGCTGATGGCCGATGATCGCCGGGGTAACCCGACGCCCGTGGACGATGCCGCGCGGGTGATCATCTCGGTGCTCAAGCAACTTGATTGCGCGGCGCCGCTGTGGGGCACGTATCACTACGCCGGCCATGAGGCGACCACACCGTTGGCGCTCGGCCAGGCGATCCTTACCGAAGCGCGTAATTTCCACCCACTGGCGATCGAATCGCCTACCGCCCAGGCTCACGCGGCACGCCCGGATGCAGCAGATGAACCGCAACACGCGGTGCTGGCCTGCAAGAAAATCCTGCACACCTTCGGCATCAAGCCTCGGGCATGGCGGGCGGGGTTACCGGCGTTGCTGGATCGGTTCTACCGCCACAGCTGACACCGCACAAAACCAAAATGTGGGAGCAGGTTTTGTGTGGGAGTTGGCTTGCCTGCGATCGCATCACCTCGGTATCACTGATACACCGAGGTGTCTGCATCGCGGGCAAGCCCGACTCCCACACAAGCCTGCTCCCACAGGGGTTATGCAGTGTTAGTTGAACCGGATTTAGAACTTGTAGCCGATACCCACCATGTAAACCATCGGGTCAACGTCCACATTGACCTTGGCACGTGTGCCCTGGCCCAGCGCATTGTTGTCCACGGTGGCCTTGGTGCTGATGTCGATGTAGCGCGCCTGGGCGTTGATCATCCACTTGTCGTTGATCATGTAGTCGGCGCCGATCTGCGCGGCCCAGCCCCAGGAGTTTTCGGCCTTGAAGTTGCTGAAACCGGCTTGTTCGGCGCGGCTGCTGACGTGCTCGTCGTAGATCCAGGTGTAGTTGATACCGGCGCCCACGTACGGCTGAAAGGCGGATTTGCTATCCATCGGGTAGTACACGACGCTCAGGGTTGGCGGCAGGTGCTTGAGGGTGCCGAGCTTGCCGTTGGCGGCGCCGAGGGCGGTGTTCTTGATCTTCACATCGTGCTCGAACGGCGTGGCCGCCAGCAGTTCGATACCGACGTGGTTGGTCAGCATGTAGGCGAAGTTCAAACCCAGTTGGGTGTCGCTGCTCATGGTCGCCTTGCCGCCCAGGTTGGTGCCCGTCAATGGGCCCTGATCAACCTTCACATGGCCACTTTCAGCTTCCGGATTCACGGTAATTGCACCGGCGCGAATCAGAATGTCGCCCGCTTCGTGAGCGTGTGCGACCGGGGCGGCGAGGGCGAGCGCGAAGAGGGACGCGCCGAGCAGAGACTTGTTCATGGGAGCTCCAAAAGGACGTTAAAATTTGTACGTCCAATGGTAAAGATCGTTCCGTTCGATCCTTTGACTCAGCTCAATGAAAGGACGATCAGCCCCTATTCCTGCAGCTCGTAGACATAAATCTTGTCCGCATCCATTTGATAACCGGCGTCGGCCAGTTCGCTGGATGACGGCTTGACCTGCATCGCGCCTTCGATCCAATACGGCTGATACAACTCATCGAGTTTCACCCCGACTTCGCTTTTCACATGCACGATCTGGTTCGACGGCGGCGGCGGTACATGGATGCACGCGCCGAAATACGGCACCAGCAAAAACTCGGTGGTGCGGCCTTCTTCGCTGACTTCCAGCGGCACGATGTAACCCGGCAAGCGGATGTGCTTACCGTCCAGGCTTTGCACCACCGGCGCGTTGGGCAAGTCTTGCTTGGCGGCCGGCGCCGACTCGACCGACAGCGCGTCGGCCATGTTCGACAGGTCGTGCAGCGGTTTCATGTTGGGGATTTCCGGCGGCGCGTCCGGCGGGATCATCTCCTGCCATGACAGATCCTTCGGCTGGTCTTCGGCCCAGATGGGCACTGCCACCAACATCAACATTGCAAACAGGGCACGACGCATCGAAGCCTTCCTCATAAACGTATGGACAGGCCATCGGCCAGTGATTGTCGATAGGCGCGCCACGCGGGCACGCTGCCCATCAACAGCGCCGCGGCGAGAATGCCGGCGAGCAAGGTCCATTCATATTCGCTCGGCCATGACATCGGCAGGTCCAGCCCGTAATTGGCCTGCAAATACCCGCGCGAGGCGGCGATGCACAGGTACAGCAGACCAACGCCCGCCACCACGCCAGACAGCGCCAGGGCGAAGGCTTCAAAGATCAGCAGCGTTGCGATATGCCACGGCCGCGCGCCCACCGAGCGCAAAATGGCCATTTCGCGGCGGCGCTCGTTGAGGCTGGTGAGGATCGCCGTGAGCATGCCGATCAAACCGGTCAGCACCACGAACAGCGAGATCACGAACAGCGCTTTTTCGGCGGTGCCCATCATGCTCCACAACTCTTGCAGGGCCACGCCTGGCAATATCGCCAGCATCGGCTCGCCGCGAAATTCATTGATTTCGCGCTGCAGGGCGAAGGTGGAAATCTTGTTGTTCAGGCCGAGCATGAACGCGGTGATGGCCTGTGGCGTGAGGTCCATGTTGCGCGCCTGATTGGCGCTGATGCGGCCTTTGCCCTGGGCCGGCACGCCGTTGTGCCAGTCGATGTGAATGGCTTCCATGCCACCGAGGCTGATGTGCAGCGTGCGGTCCACCGGCGTGCCGGTACGTTTCAAAATGCCGACCACGGTGAACGGTTTGTCATCGTGTTTGACCAGGCTGACCACCGCGACACCATGGGCCAGCACCAGCTTGTCGCCCAGCTTGTAATGCAGCGCCTCGGCGACTTCGGCGCCGAGCACCACTTCAAACGGGTCGGTGGCAAAGGCGCGGCCGCTGGCCAGTTCGAGGTTCTGTTTGCGGCCGTACTGGTAGTGCTCGAAGTAGGATTGGTTGGTGCCCATCACCCGATAGCCGCGGTGCGAGTCGCCGAGGGAAATCGGGATCGCCCATTTCACCTGCGGGCTGGCGGCGAAGTGCTCGTAGCTGTCCCAACGGATGTTGTTGGTGGCGTTGCCGATACGGAACACCGAGTACAGCAGCAAGTTGACCGAGCCCGAACGCGCGCCGACGATCAGGTCGGTGCCGCTGATGGTACTGGCAAAACTGTTGCGCGCCTCAACCCGCACGCGCTCCACCGCGAGCAACAAACAGACTGACAGCGCGATGGCAAAGGCGGTGAGGATCGCGGTAAAGCGGCGGTTAGCCAGGCTGGCCATGGCTAGACGAAACAAATACATCTCAAACCTCTGCGGGCGTGGCGGCGCGATTGAGTTCGGCCAGCGACAGGTGGCGGTCGAACAGCGGCGCGAGGCTCTGGTCATGGCTGACAAACAGCAAGCTGGCGCCAGCGTCGCGGCATTCGGCGAACAGCAACTGAATGAAAGCCTCGCGGGCGTCGTAGTCCAGCGCCGAGGTGGGCTCGTCGGCGATCACCAGTTCCGGTTGGCCGATCAGCGCGCGGGCGGCGGCGACGCGTTGTTGTTGGCCGATAGACAGTGAGTCGGCGCGGCGCTCAAGCAGGTTGTTGTCGTTGAGGCCCAAATGCGCGAGTAAGGTCGCGGCGGCCTGGTCGACGCTGCCGTGGCGCTGAACCGCGCGTTGCGCGCGCAGCTTGGAAAAGTGGCAAGGCAGCTCGACGTTCTCGCGCACCGACAGAAACGGCAGCAGGTTGAATTGCTGGAAGATGTAGCCGGTGTGGTCCACGCGAAAGCGGTCGCGGGCGCCGGCCGAGAGTTCGGTCAGCTCCTGGCCGAGCAGGCGGATGCTGCCCCGGCTGGGTTTCTGCACGCCGCCGAGCAGGCCGAGCAGCGTGGTTTTGCCGCTGCCGCTCGGGCCTTTGAGAAACAGGGTTTCGCCGGCTTGCAGGCTAAACGCTGGGATGTCCAGCAACTGTGGGTGACCGGGCCAGTTGAAGCCCAGGTCAGACAGTTCGATCAGTGCTTGGGTCATGTGAAATCAATATCGCCTGGTTGTGGAGCGTGGCGCCGATCCAATGTGGGAGCTGGCTTGCCTGCGATGACGGCGGCACATTCAATATGGATGTGTCTGTTATACCGCTATCGCAGGCAAGCCAACTCCCACATTGACCGTGTTTCAAATCAGAACTTCAGGGTGGCTGCGGTGGCCGTTGCTTCCACACCTTGCTGGCCGCTTGGGCCGATCAGTTGTACCTGAATCTTCTGAGTGGCGGGGAAGGTCTTGAACACCTGGGTCAGGTCGAGGTTGCTCAAGGCCGTCGGCGTGGCGCAGGTGAACTGGTAGTGGGCGTGGATTTCACTGTGGTCATGATGATGTTCGTGGGCGGCTGCGCCTTTGCCGTCGGTGGCGTGGTCATCGTCGTCGTCATCATGATCGGCTTCAGGCTTGTCGCCGAACAACGGGCTGTTGAGTTCCTGGGTGCTGATCACACAACCGGCCGGCTTGGGCAGGTTGAACAGGGCCAACGGGTTTTCCAGCTGTTTGCGCACTGCAGCGACTTTGGCTTTGTCGGCCGGCGTGCTGGCCTGGTGTTCAAAACCCACGAGGTTCATGGCCGGGCTGTCAAATTCCAGCTCAAGCGCCTGACCGTCGAGTACCGCATTGAGACGGCCGACGCCATGCTCGTGGGCGCCGAGGCTGCCGTGCTCATGTTCGTGATCATCGTGAGCATGGGCAACTGCCAGTGGCAGCAGGGCAAACGGCAAAGCAAGCAGCAGACGGCGCATGAGAAGGCTCCAGAACATGAAAGTTTTGTTATGTGATCTTATAACAATAGTGACAGAGTTTGACCGCCCGCTTGGCGTTGCGCAAGCCGCGTGGGAGCATGCCCGTCAGAAAAAAGTGCAGGAGTAGGGACGATGTTGCGAATTCGTGGAACGGTCGGCGACGTGCCGGTGGACTTGACCCTGGAGCTGGACGACGGCGATTGGGCGCGCTTGGGCGCCCAGTTGCAGGCCGCGCCTACACCGAGCGCGTCCGCTGCCGCGCCGGTCAAACACAATGATGATCTGTGGCAGAACGCCCAAGACCTGTTGCGCAAGGCCGGGCAACTCAACGGGCTGGAACTGCTCGATCAGCTGGAAGGCTTGGCCGGTGACGCCGCATCAGGCAAGCGTCTGCTGGTGCGCTTGCGCCATAACGCCAAGGTGAAAGTGACCAGCGGCGGGGATACGCCGCTGTACAGCTGGATCGGCGATTAGTACAGCGCAGCAAACAACTTGCGGCGGTACGCGGTGACCAGCGGGTGGTCATTGCCGAGCAGTTCAAACACCTGCAGCAAGGTCTTGTGCGGCAAGCCTTCGCTGTAGCTGCGGTTGCGGATAAACAGCTTGAGCAAGCCTTCCAGCGCCGCGTCGTATTGCTGACGTGCCAGCTGCTGAATCGCCAGCTGATAGGCCGCCTCATCATCCTGCGGGTTTTGCGCCAGACGGCTTTTCAAGTCGGCGGCGTCCGGCAGCTCGGCGGCCTGGCGCAGGAAGGTGATTTGCGCCTTGGCGCCGGCGAGGGCGGCTTTGTGGTCATCGCTTTTCACGGCGTCGAGCACGGCCTGGGCTTCGCCCAGTTCACCGCGCTCGGCCAGGCAGCGCGCGTACAGGATCAGCGCTCCGGCGTTGGTGTTGTCTTCGCCCAGCATCGTCACCAGGACCGCTTCGGCATCGCTGATGCGGCCTTCGGCAAACAGCGCCTGGGCCTGCTCCAGCGGATCAGCCGCCGCCGGTGGTGGCATCTGCACGTGCGGCTCCAGCATTGCGCGCACCGCCGACTCCGGCTGCGCGCCGGCAAACCCGTCCACCGGCTGGCCGTCCTTGAACAGCACCACGGTGGGCAGGCTCTGAATGCCAAAACGCGCGACGATATCCTGCTCAGCCTCGCAATCGACCTTGGCCAGCAGCAACTCACCCTGATAACTCTCGGCAATTTTCGCCAGCATTGGCATCAACGCTTTGCACGGCGCGCACCACTCCGCCCAGAAATCCACCAGCACGGGTTTCTCGAAGGAGTTCTGGATCACTGCCTGGTCGAAGTTGGCGGTGGTGACGTCGAAGATGTACGGCGTGGGCTCACTCATGGGGCGTCTCGAATAAAGCGGGAATGGGGCAACTATAAGGTGATGGAGTCCAGATCGCTATCGCGGGCAAGCCGCTCCCACACTTGACCGCGTTCCCTTGTGGGAGCGGGCGTGCCCGCGATGGCCTCAAGCGCGCCGCGAATGGTACAGGCTCACCTTGCGAAACTCCCAAGGCTCGGCCAGGTCTGGCAGGGTCAGTGCCTCAAGGATTTCCAGGCGTTGATAAGCCGGGTGCTGGAAGTCGCGCACGCGCGAATCTGCTACCAGTGCTTCACGGCCGCGCGTCAGGAAATGGTCGAGCAGCGGCAGGTTGGCGCGGTCGTAAAGCACGTCGGCCACCAGGATCAGGTCGAAGCGATCGGCTTCGGCGAAAAAGTCGGCTGAATAACCTAGGGTCACACCGTTGAGTTCGGCATTCGCCCTGCAGGATGCCAACGCCAGCGGGTCTAAATCACACGCGACCACTTCCAGCGCGCCCGCCTTGACGGCGGCAATCCCGGCCACGCCAGAGCCTGCGCCAAAATCCAGCACGCGCTTGCCGGCAACCCACTCGGGGTGCGCCGCCAGGTAGCGCGCCAGCGCCAGACCGCTGGCCCAGCAGAAACTCCAATAGGGCGGCTCATGCAGGATGCGCCGGGTTTCTACGGGGCTGAAGGCGCGGTCCATATTGTCCGCGTCCAGCAGCCACAACGACAGCTCGGTGCCCGGCAGCGGGCAGGGCACCAGTTGCGCGTCGCCGATCAGCTCGCTCAGGGCGCGTTGCAGGTCCAGCGGTGGCGTCATGGCGCCGGGACGAGTTGCAGCGGGCCGGTGGCCTGGGTAATTGCCTGGGTGATGCGCACGGCGGGCAGGTGCAGGATCAACTGGCCGGACTGGCTGGCGCGACCGCGCAATTCAACCCGCGCACCGGCCGGGAAGGCTTCCGGGTTAAAACGCAGGCGGAACGCCAGGGGCTTGCCATTGCCGGTCAACACGCTGCTGGCGAGCAGCTGTTGCGGGCGGTTGCGCTCGTCAATCACCAGCAGGGCCAGTTCGACTTCGGCGTTGGCCGGCACGCCGTTGAGGGTGCCGTTGATTTCGCGCTGGTAAGCCGGCAACGGGCCGAGGTCTTCAATGCCGGGCACTTTTTTCTCTTGGGCGGGCGTCGGTTGAGGCGCCGAAGGCTTGGGGGCTTCGCTGCTGCAGGCGACCAGAAAACTGAACAGGGCGAGTAAAACAAGTGGTCGTAACTGCATGTACGGCTCCAGAAAGGGCAAAATCCGTGGCTTTAAAATAAAGAAACATATAAGCCTGCCTATATACCGTAAAGGCTATGGCTTGTCTTGCCACAGGGATGCGCTACCATGGCCCTCCCTTTTTTTGTTGCCTGCCACCATGCACTGTCCCTTCTGCGGTGCCAACGACACCAAGGTCATTGACTCGCGTCTGGTCGCCGAGGGCGATCAAGTACGTCGCCGGCGCGAATGCCTGGCCTCTGGCTGCGGTGAACGTTTCACCACCTTCGAAACCGCCGAACTGGTATTGCCACGTCTGATCAAGTCCGACGGCAGCCGCCAGCCTTTCGACGAAGACAAACTGCGCGCCGGTATGCAGCGCGCCCTGGAAAAACGCCCGGTGAGTGTCGAGCGGCTGGAGGCGGCGCTGGTGCATATCAAGCACAAGCTGCGTGCGACCGGCGAGCGCGAGGTCAAGAGCCTGGTGGTTGGAGAGCTGGTGATGGGCGAGCTGCAAAAGCTCGACGAAGTCGCCTATATCCGTTTCGCCTCGGTGTATCGACGCTTCCAGGACCTCAACGAGTTCCGCGAAGAAATCGACCGCCTGGCCCGTGAGCCTGCCAAAAAATGAACCCTCCGTCTGCCGAACAAGCTGTCCTCGACGCCCATTACATGGCCCGCGCCCTCGAATTGGCGCGCAAGGGCGTGTACACCACCCACCCCAACCCGCGTGTGGGCTGCGTGATTGTGCGTGACGGGCAGATTGTCGGCGAAGGCTGGCACGAGCGCACCGGCGCACCGCATGCCGAACCGAATGCCCTGCGCGCTGCCGGTGCCAAGGCGCGTGGCGCCACGGTGTACGTAACCCTGGAGCCGTGCAGCCACCACGGGCGCACGCCGCCGTGTGCCGATGCACTGGTGACTGCCGGTGTGGCGCGCGTGGTGGCCGGGATGCAGGACCCGAACCCGGAAGTGGCCGGGCGTGGCATGCAGCGCTTGGCGCAAGCCGGTATCGAAACCCGCAGCGGCGTGCTGGAAAGCGAAGCGCGCGCGCTGAACCCGGGCTTCCTCAAGCGCATGGAGCACGGCCTGCCGTTTGTGCGGGTCAAGCTGGCGATGAGCCTGGACGGCCGCACCGCGATGGCCAGCGGCGAAAGCCAATGGATCACCGGCCCGGCCGCCCGCGCCTCCGTACAGCGCCTGCGTGCCGAGGCCAGTGTGGTGCTGACCGGCGCCGACACGGTGCTGGCCGATGGCGCGCGTCTGACGGTACGCGCCGCCGAGTTGGGCCTGGACGATGAAACCACCGCACTTGCGATGTCACGCCCGCCGTTGCGCGTGTTGATCGACGGGCGCCTGCGGGTGCCGCTCAATGCGCCGTTTTTCAAGGCCGGCCCGGCGTTGGTCATCACCTGCGTGACCGCGGAAAACCAGTTCCCCCGTGGCCCCGAATGCCTGGTGGTGCCGGGCGTTGACGGTCAGGTTGACCTGCGCTCGGCCCTGGTGGCCCTGGCCGCCCGTGGCGTCAACGACGTGCTGGTGGAAGCCGGCCCGAGCCTGGCCGGTGCGTTCGCCCAGCAAGGGCTGGTGGACGAGTACGTGATATTCGTCGCCGGCAAGTTCCTCGGCTCCGCCGCCCGGCCTCTGCTGGACTGGCCGCTTGAGAAACTGGCCGATGCCCCCCCACTCAAGATCACTGACATGCGCGCTGTAGGCGACGACTGGCGAGTCACTGCCATCCCTATGCCAGCAGCGAGCGTATAATTCCCGGCCCGCGCTTGAGCGACAGCCCCTCGTTTTCAGGAGAACGAAATGTTCACCGGCATTATCGAATCCATCGGCAGCATCCGTGCAATGACTCCCAAAGGCGGCGACATCCGCCTGCTGGTTGAAACCGGCAAGCTGGACCTGGGCGACGTCAAGCTGGGCGACAGCATCGCCGTCAGCGGCGTGTGCCTGACCGTCATCGAGCTGCCTGGCAACGGCTTTGCCGCCGACGTCAGCCGGGAAACCCTGGACTGCACCGCGATGAACGACCTCAAGGCCGGCAGCCCGGTCAACCTGGAAAAAGCCCTGACCCCGACCACGCGCCTGGGCGGCCACCTGGTCAGCGGCCATGTCGATGGCGTCGGCGAAGTGGTGTCCCGCAGCGAAAACGCGCGGGCCGTGGAATTTCGCATCCGCGCACCCAAAGAGCTGGCCAAGTACATCGCCCACAAAGGCTCGATCACCGTCGACGGCACCAGCCTGACCGTGAACGCCGTGAATGGCGCCGAATTTGAACTGACCATCATTCCCCACACCCTGAGCGAAACCATCATGGCCTCGTACCAGCCAGGTCGCCGGGTGAATCTGGAAGTCGACTTGCTTGCCCGTTACCTGGAGCGCCTGCTGTTGGGCGATAAGGCCGCAGAGCCTACTGCCGGGAACATCACTGAAAGTTTTTTAGCCGCTAACGGCTACCTTAAATCCTGACCAAGGGGGTGCCGCGTGGCGCTCAATAGCATCGAAGAACTGGTTGAAGACATCCGCCAAGGCAAGATGGTCATCCTGATGGATGACGAAGACCGTGAAAACGAAGGCGACATCATCATGGCCGCCGAGGCCTGCAAGGCTGAGCACATCAACTTCATGGCCAAGCACGCGCGTGGACTGATCTGCATGCCTATGAGCCGCGAACGCTGCGAGTTGCTCAAGCTGCCCTTGATGGCGCCGCGCAACGGGTCGGGTTTCGGCACCAAGTTCACCGTATCGATTGAAGCGACCACCGGCGTGACCACCGGTATTTCTGCGGCCGACCGCGCGCGCACCGTGCAAGCCGCCGCCGCCAAAGACGCCAAGGCCGAAGACATCGTCAGCCCCGGCCACATCTTCCCGCTGATGGCCCAGCCAGGCGGCACCCTCGCGCGTGCCGGCCACACCGAAGCCGCCTGCGACCTGGCGCGCATGGCCGGTTTCGAGCCGAGCGGGGTGATCTGCGAAGTGATGAACGACGACGGCACCATGGCTCGTCGCACTGAACTTGAAGCGTTTGCGGCTGAACACAACCTCAAGATCGGCACGATTGCCGACCTGATTCATTACCGCATGATCCATGAACGTACCGTTCAGCGGATTGCCGAGCAGCCACTGGACAGCGAACTGGGCCAATTCAATTTGGTGACCTACCGTGATTCAGTGGAAGGTGACGTGCACATGGCCCTGACGCTGGGGAACATTTGCGCCGAAGAACCGACCCTGGTGCGTGTGCACAACATGGACCCGCTGCGCGACCTGCTGATGGTCAAGCAGCCCGGCCGCTGGAGCCTGCGCGCCGCCATGGCTGCGGTCTCCGAGGCAGGCAGCGGTGTGGTGCTGTTGCTCGGCCACCCGTTGGACGGCGATGTATTGCTGGCGCATATCCGCGAAACCGCCGACCACGTGCCGGTGAAAAAACCGACCACCTACAGCATCGTCGGTGCGGGTTCGCAGATCCTTCGTGACCTGGGCGTACGCAAAATGCGCCTGATGAGCGCGCCAATGAAATTTAATGCGATATCCGGTTTCGACCTGGAAGTTGTAGAATACGTGCCCTCCGAATAAAGGCCGGCGTTTTTTGCCCCTTGTTCGCGGTTAAATCATCACTGAGGGACGCACTTTTCGCGTCCCGGCTCTTTAAGAGATTTGTCGAATGACCCTGAAGACCATCGAAGGTACCTTCATCGCCCCCAAAGGCCGCTATGCCCTGGTGGTTGGCCGCTTCAACAGCTTCGTGGTTGAAAGCTTGGTAAGCGGTGCCGTTGACGCCCTGGTTCGCCACGGTGTGAGCGAGAGCGATATCACTCTCATCCGTGCCCCTGGCGCCTTCGAAATTCCACTGGTTGCGCAAAAAGTTGCTCAGCAGGGTGAATACGCGGCGATCATCGCCCTAGGCGCGGTCATTCGTGGCGGCACCCCGCATTTCGAATACGTGGCCGGCGAATGCACCAAGGGCCTGGCCCAAGTGTCCATGGAGTTCGGCGTGCCTGTCGCTTTCGGCGTGCTGACCGTAGATTCCATCGAGCAAGCCATCGAGCGTTCCGGCACCAAGGCCGGTAACAAAGGCGCTGAAGCTGCCCTGTCCGCGCTGGAAATGGTCAGCCTGCTGTCGCAGTTGGAGGCCAAGTGATTTCCGACGAGAGCGATCAGTTCAACCCCCAAGATCCGCGCCCTGCGGATGCCGGCAAGCCGTCCAAAAGCGAGAAGCGCCGTAAAGCGCGTCAACTCGCGACTCAGGCGCTGTACCAGCGTCTGATGGCCGGCGCTTCGCTGAACGAAATCGAAGCGCAGTTCCGCGTCGATAACGACTTCACGTTTGCCGACCAGAGCTACTTCCACGACATCCTGCACGGTGTGCATGCCAACCTGACCGAGATCGACACGGCGCTGGCGCCTTGCCTGGACCTGACGATCGAAGAGCTGGACCCGGTTGAACTGTGCGTAATGCGCCTGTCCACCTGGGAACTGCTCAAGCGCGTTGACGTGCCGTACCGCGTAGTGATCAACGAAGGGATCGAGCTGGCCAAAGTCTACGGTTCGACCGACGGCCACAAGTTCGTCAACGGCGTGCTCGACAAGCTGGCCCCGCGCCTGCGTGAAGCCGAAGTGAAGGAACACAAGCGCTAAGTCGCGCTGACCTTCCCAATGGGTGAGTTCGAGCTGATCCGCAACTACTTCGCCGCCGCGCCCTGTGCGCAGGGCGGCGAAGGCATTGCCCTTGGGATCGGCGACGACTGCGCCTTGCTGGCGCTCCCCGCCGGGGAGCAGCTGGCAATCTCCACCGATACCTTGGTGGCCGGCGTGCATTTTGCCGACCCGTGTGACCCGTTCCTGCTCGGCCAGCGCTCGCTGGCCGTGGCAGTGAGCGACTTGGCCGCCATGGGCGCCCATCCGCTTGCCTTTACCCTTGCCCTGACAACGCCGACGGTCGATGCCGATTGGCTGCAACGCTATGCCCAGGGTTTGAACGCCATGGCGCAAAGCTGCGGCGTCGGCCTGGTGGGCGGCGACACCACGCGCGGGCCGCTGAGCCTGACCCTGACCGTGTTTGGCCGTGTGCCGGCTGGGCAGGCGTTGACGCGCAGCGGTGCGCAACCGGGTGACTTGCTGTGTGTAGGCGGTGAGCTGGGCAATGCTGCCGGTGCGTTGCCGCTGGTACTGGGCCAACGCACGGCAGACGCCGCTGTCGCCGAGCCGCTGCTGGCGCACTACTGGTCGCCACAACCGCAACTGGCGTTGGGCCTGGCGCTGCGGGCAAAGGCCACATCGGCCATGGATATCTCCGACGGGTTGTTGGCCGATTGCGGGCATATCGCCAAGGCGTCGGCTGTCAGCCTGGTGATTGAGCGTCAGCAATTGCCGTTGTCTGCGGCCTTGCTGGCGTTTCTAGGTGATGACCAGGCGCGCGTGGCGGCCCTGAGCGGGGGCGACGACTACGTATTGGCGTTCACGTTGCCGCCGGCCGAGCTGGCGCCGTTGCAGGCTGCTGGTTGGCCGATCCACGTGATCGGTCGGGTCGAGGCCGGGCAGGGCGTCACCTTGCTCGATGCCACTGGGCAAGACATCACACCGGCCGTGCGTGGCTATCAGCATTTTCACGAAACACCGTAAGCCAGCGACCTGCGCTACCCTCTATACGGATATTACGGTGTGTGGGGTTGTGTCGTTATGGATGTACGCCGTTGGCTGCTGGTGGTGCTGTGTGCACTTGCCTCGCTGGTCCAAGCAGATGAAGGCCCGGTCCCCGGCAAGATCACGCTGGCCAGTGAGGAATGGAACGACTACACCAACAAAGATGGCAGCGGCCTGGCCTGGGACGTATTGCGCCAAATCTTCGAGCCCGCCGGCATCACCCTGCAAGCCCGCAGCGAGCCCTATACCCGCTCGGTCGGCCTGGCCCAGCGCGGCGAGGTGGATGGCTGGGTCGGTGCCTATCGCGATGAAGCCAGCGGCGTGTTGTACCCGCACTGGAATTTCGACTCGGACCACATCTACGCCCTCGGGCTGGCAACGACGCCGACGCCAAGCCTCGCCACGCTGGGCAATTACCGCCTGGCCTGGGTACGCGGCTACAAGTACGAGGAGTACTTGCCCAACCTGCGTCACTTCAACCAGATCGAACGCCGAGACGGCATCCTGCCGATGCTGCAGCACGGCCGCGCCGACTTCTACATCGACTCGCTCACCGAAGCCAGGTACGTGCTTGGTCAGGCGGACGATCCTTCGCAGTTCAGGCTCACGCCTATCGCCGAGCTGCCGCTTTACATAGGCTTTGCCGACACTGAGCGCGGCCGGGCCTTGATGGCGGTGTATGACCAGCGCATGGAGGCTTTGGTCAAAAGCGGCGAACTGAAGCCGATTTTCGGACACTGGAAGCAGCCTTACCCGTTCTGACCTGCATAGAACCGGGACGAAGGCCAATCGAACCGATTGATCTTTATCAGCGATAATTCAGCTTAAGCGTCTGTAGGAACCTGCTGTTACAATGGCGCCCTCTGTGAAATCTGAAATCAGGAGCACACGGTGCCCGTCGTTTTCGTCGCCGCTTCCAAGCTGCCTACCCCTTTTGCCACGTTCACCATGAACGGCTTTCTCGAAGAGGCCACTGGCCGCGAGCACGTCGTGCTCAGCCTGGGTGACATCGCCGACGGCGCGCCGGTGCTTGGCCGCGTGCACTCCGAGTGCCTGACCGGCGACGCATTGTTCAGCCAACGCTGTGACTGCGGTTCGCAACTGGAAGCCGCCATGCGCGCCATCGCCCGCGAAGGCCGTGGCGTGCTGCTGTACCTGCGCCAGGAAGGCCGTGGCATCGGCCTGATGAACAAGATCCGCGCCTACGAGCTGCAAGACGGCGGCGCCGATACCGTCGAAGCCAACGAACGCCTGGGCTTTGCCGCTGACCAGCGTGACTATGCGATCTGCCTGCCGATGCTCGAGCACCTGGGCGTGAAATCCCTGCGCCTGATGACCAACAACCCGCGCAAGGTCAAAGCCTTGACCGAGATGGGCATCACCGTGGCCGAGCGCGTGCCGCTGCACACCGGGCAAAACCCGCACAACAAGCTCTACCTGGCGACCAAAGCCAGCAAGCTCGACCACATGATGGGCAACGAGCACCAGGGCGAGGTCGACCGCGCGTGACCCGTGGCCAGGTGAAACGGCGACTGTCCTTCAACTGGTGGCAGTACCTGGCCCTGGCATTGCTGCCGTTGTTCGTGATCAACCTGGTGTTCGGCCAGGCCCAATCCCTGCTTCCCGTATTGGCCATGCCGTTCTTTATTGCCGGCGTGGCCTCGATGTTTTTGAGCCTGCGTTATTTTAACGGCTATAAACACGCGCTGATCGCCACCGCCAAAGCCCTCGATACTGCCGAAGAACCGGCTGCCTGGATCACCCTCGCGGCCCGTCGTCGCACGGCCTTGCTGGTCGCGGCCCTACCGGCCTGGATCGGCGCGTTGGCGGTGTTTGTCGGCCTGGAAGCGGTGCCGCTGTTTTTGCTGGCGCTGTCCACCCTGGTGCTGTTTTACCTCTACCGCATCCCGCGTCAATTGGGATGATGCGCTACTGGCTGGCGGTGCTGCTGTTGGCATTCAGTGCCCAGGCGCTGGCGGTCCAGCGCGTCGTCAGCCTGGCGCCTTCACTCTCTGAAATCGTGGTTGAACTGGGCGCCGCCGATTTGCTGGTGGGCGTGCTTGACGGCGGCGAACGCCCGGCGGTGCTGGCCGAAGTGCCGTCGGTTGGGCATTACGGACAACTGAACATGGAACGCCTGCTCAGCCTCAAACCGGACCTGATCCTGTTGTGGCCCGGCAGCGTCGGCCCGGCGCAGCGTGAGCAATTGCAGCGTCTGAATATTCCCGTGTATGTCGCCGAACCCCATAGCCTCGAACAACTGACCACCCAGGTTCAAGCGATCGCCGAGCAATTGGGCCGCGCCGACGCCGGTCGGCAATTAGCCGCGCAGTTGCGTCAGCGCCTGGCCGAACTGCGCCAACGCTATCAGCGTGCCGAGCCGCTGCGGGTGTTTTATCAGGTATGGAACCAGCCGCTGTACACCGTGGGCGGCGGGCAGATCATCAGCGACGCGCTGAGTGTGTGCGGCGCGCGCAATGTGTTCGATGACCTGCAGCTGCCGGCGCCGCAGGTCAGCATCGAGTCGGTGTTGCAGCGCAATCCCGAGGTGATTCTGGCCGGGGATCAGCCGCAGTTGAACGCCTGGAAGGCCTGGCCGCAGGTGACCGCCGTGGCGCAGGGACGCTTGCTGTTGGTGCCGGACAAAGGCCTCGAGCGGCCCAGCGGGCAGATGGTGGAGGCGGTGGCGCGGTTGTGTCAGGTGATTGCACCGAGCCGGTAAGGCCGCATGCGCGAGCAAGCCCGCCCCCACATTTGAACGATGACTGCCTTCAAGCGGTAGAGCGCGCCGGCTCGCAAAGACAGGCGCTGGTCAAATGTCCGGCGTCCACGTCACCCCAACCATCCAGGTTCGGCCTTCTTCCCGGTAATGCTGATTGTTCTGGAAGTTCGGGTCCTGATAGTTGTACATCGCCCGGGCGTAGCGCTTGTCCAGAACGTTATCGACCTTCAACGACAGCAACACTTCCCGGTTCAACGCCCAACTGCTACGCAGCCCCAGCAAGGCATAACCGCCCAGGCGATTGCGGTTGTCTTCAGCGTCATAGCTGCGGCTGATGGCTTGCCAGCTGGCCCCTACGCCCAACGTGTCGAATTGCCGGTCCAGGTCCAGGCTCAAGGTGCGCCGCGCGCGACGCGCCAGGGTGTAGCCGGTATCGCGGTCGCGCGGGTCGACGAATGCGACGCCCAGGTTGCCCTGCCAACCCCACAGTTCTTGCTTGAGCGCCGCCTCAAAGCCGTTGATACGCGCCGACGCCACGTTTTGCGGCTTGCCGGTGCTGTCGAGGATGATCGCGTTGCTTAACTGGGTGCGATACAGCGAGGCTTCCAGGCGCGTGCTGTCACTCAGTTGGCTGCGCCATTGCAGCTCGTAGCTCTTTGACGTTTCGGGCTGCAAGTTGGGGTTGCTGTACTTCGTGTCAGGGTAATAAAGGTCGTTGAAGGTCGGCGCGCGAAAGCCTTCGCTGTAGCTCAGCAGCACGTCATTGTCGGGGTTGATCGGCACGGTGAGGGTGCCGCTCCAGCTGTTCTGGCCGCCGAACTGCTGGTTCTGGTCGCGGCGCAGGCCCAGTTCGGTGGAGAACCACTCGCCGTGGAAGCGATGCTGCACAAAGGCGGCCCGGTTCCAGCGGCTGTTTTCGGTGAAGGTGGTTGAACCGTGGAAACGGTCTTCGTACCAGTCGCCGCCGACGATCAAGCTGTTCTGGTCATTCAGCGTCAGGTCGTTTTGCCAGTTGACCGAGTCGCGATAGGTATTGAACACGCTGAAATCATCGCTGAGCGTATCGCGCTTGGTATCGAGGTTCTCGCTGTGGCCCAGTTCCAGGCGCGACTGCCAGTGCGCATTGAGCTTGGCGTCGACATAACCGCTGGCGCTGCTCACGGTGTAATCGGTGTAGGGTTTCTGCCCGACAGTTTGCCCGGAAGCCGCGTCGTAGCGGCCGAAGCTGTTGTCGTACTCTGACTTCCCACGGTTATCCAACAGATTGAAACCAACCTCCAGTTCGTCGCTGAAAGCATGGCTGAGGTTGAGGCTGATGGATTGATTGCGATAGGCATCATGGTCGCCGTCGCTGGGAAACGACGCGCGCGTTGAGTTGATACCCGCTGTGTCATCCAGGCTCGCGCCCAGGTTGAAACGCGTGTGTTCATCACCGCCGGAAAGACCGACGCTGCGCTCCCAGGTCTGGTGGCTGCCAAACCCCAGTTTCAAGCGTGGCTGCAGGCCTTGCTCGGCATTACGCCGAGTGAATATCTGGATCACGCCGCCAATCGCATCACTGCCGTAGATCACCGAGCGCGAGCCGCGCAGCACTTCCACGCGTTCAATCTGATCGACGTTCAGGTATTGCAGCCCGCTGTCGCCGGAGGTGGTGTTGGCGATGCGCTGGCCATCGACCAGCACCAGGCTTTGCGCGGATTTGGTGCCACGAATATAGATGCCCGGCAAACTGCCACGGCCGCCGGTGGGTGCCACTTGTACGCCGGGTACGCGGCTGAGCAGGTCGGTCACGCTGGTGGGTTGCAGGCGGTCGATGTCATCACGGGTGAACACGGTGTTGGCGGCGCTGCTGTCGTTGCGCGCCTGGACCTGGCGGTTGGCGCTGATGACTACATCGGGGAGTTTCAGTGCGTCGTCACGCTCGAAGCTGTCGGCCAGCAGGTCGGGGGCGGGGAGCAGCAGCAAGGGCAGGGCAAGGCGAAGACGGTTCATGGGCTGTCCATAGCATTTATCAGCAATACAAAACCAATGTGGGAGCTGGCTTGCCTGCAATGCAGGCACCTCGGTTTGTCAGTAAAACCGAGGTGATGCTATCGCAGGCAAGCCAGCTCCCACATTTTTTGAGCCGGTTTCTACAGGCCTAGCAGTGCCATGCGCGCGCGCACCGACGCTTCGATACCCGCCTCGTCCAGCCCACACTCTGCCAGCATCTGCGCCGGCTTGGCGTGTTCGACGTACACATCCGGCAAGCCCAGGTGCAGCACCGACTTGAGGATGTTCTCCCGCGCCAGGAACTCGCTGACTGCCGCACCGGCGCCGCCCATGATGGCGTTTTCTTCGACGGTCACCAGCAGCTCATGGCTAGCGGCAATGTCGCGTACCAGGGCTTCGTCCAACGGTTTGACGAAACGCATGTCGACCACGGTGGCGTCGATCTTCTCAGCGACTTTCAGCGCTTCGGCCAATTGCACGCCGAACACCAGAAACGCCGTCTTGCTGCCCTGGCGCCGCACAATCCCTTTACCGATCTCGATCGGCTCCAGGTCTTTCTCGATTACTGCATTCGGGCCATTGCCGCGCGGGTAACGCACGGCGGCCGGGCCGTTGTACAGGTGGCCAGTGCTGAGCATCTTGCGAAGTTCGTTCTCATCACTCGGCGTCATCACCAGCATGCCGGGGATGCAGCGCAAGTAGGACAAATCGAAACTGCCGGCGTGGGTCGGGCCGTCTTCGCCGACCAGGCCGGCGCGGTCGATGGCAAACAGCACGTCGAGGTTTTGCACCGCCACGTCGTGAACCAGTTGGTCATAACCGCGCTGCAGGAAGGTGGAGTAGATCGCGACCACCGGCTTGGCGCCTTCACAGGCCATGCCGGCGGCGAACGTCACGGCGTGCTGCTCGGCAATCGCCACGTCGAAATAGCGCAGCGGGAAACGCTCGCTGAACGCCACCAGGTCGGAGCCTTCCTTCATCGCCGGAGTGATGCCCACCAGGCGCGAGTCGGCCGCGGCCATGTCGCACAGCCACTCGCCAAACACACCGGAGTACTTGGGCCCGCTGGCCTTTTTCGGCGCGGCGGCGGGGGCGTTGAGCGGTTCGAGTTTGGTGATCGCGTGGTAGCCGATCGGGTCAACTTCGGCCGGGGCGAAGCCTTTGCCTTTCTTGGTGACGATGTGCAGGAACTGCGGGCCCTTGAGGTCACGCATGTTGCGCAACGTGGCGATCAGGGTTGGCAGGTCATGGCCATCGATGGGGCCGATATAGTTCCAGCCCAGTTCTTCGAACAGGGTGCCGGGCACCAGCATGCCCTTGGCGTATTCTTCGGTGCGGCGGGCAATTTCCCACGCGCCGGGCAGACGCGAGAGCACCTTTTTGCTGCCTTCGCGCATGCTGGCATAGGTGCGGCTGGAAAGAATTTTTGCCAGGTAATTCGACAGGCCACCGACATTGCGCGAAATCGACATGTCGTTGTCGTTGAGGATCACCAACATGTTGGCGTTCACTTCCGGCGCATGGTTCAGGGCTTCGAAGGCCATGCCGGCGGTCAACGCGCCATCACCGATCACCGCGATTGCCTTGCGATCGCTGCCTTGCAGGCGGGCGGCAATGGCCATGCCCAGCGCTGCGCTGATAGAGGTGCTGGAGTGGCCGACGCCAAAGGTGTCGTACTCACTCTCGGCGCGACGCGGGAAGGCGGCCAGGCCGTCCTTCTGGCGCAGGGTGCCCATGCGCTCGCGACGGCCGGTAAGGATTTTATGCGGATACGCCTGGTGGCCCACGTCCCACACCAGCCGGTCGTCCGGGGTGTCGAACACGTAATGCAGGGCGATGGTCAGCTCGATGACGCCCAGGCCGGCACCAAAATGCCCACCGGTCTGACCGACCGTGTAGAGCAATTCCAGGCGCAACTCATCGGCCAGGGTTTCCAGCTCGGCTTCACCCAGTCGACGCAGGCCGTCCGGCGTGGCAGCACGGTCGAGCAGTGGCGTGGACGGGCGTTTGCGGGGAATCTCTTGAAACGTCGTGGGCATCAGGCGAATCGTTATAGGTATAGAAGAGGCGGCAGTTTACCTCAAGCGGTGCAAACTGCCCACGCAGAGCGCCGAACTTGGCCGATATGCGGCTGCAATGGCCGCAATTCTCAGTGGCGGCGTTCGACGATATACCGCGCCAGGTCGCGCAGAGGCTCGGACGCCGCGTCGAAAGGTCGCAGGGCATCCAGGGCTTGGTCGCGCAGTTCCAGGGCATACGCCTTGGCCGCTTCAAGGCCAAGCAAGGCCGGATAGGTCGGTTTGTCGCGTGCGGCATCCGCGCCTTGGCGTTTGCCCAGGGTAGCGGTGTCACTTTCGACGTCGAGAATGTCGTCCTGCACCTGAAACGCCAGGCCGACAGCCCGGGAATAGGTCTGCAGGGCGGCCAATTGCGCAGCGTCGGCACGGCCACTGGCCAACGCACCCAAGTGCACGGCGGCTTCGATCAGCGCGCCGGTCTTGTGGCGATGCATATGTTCCAGGGCCTGTTGATCCAGCTTGAGGCTGACCGAACCCATGTCGATCGCTTGCCCGCCGACCATACCGGCCGGGCCTGCGGCCAGGGCGAGGGCGGTCACCATGCGCAGGCTGTTTTCTGCGTTCACGCTATTTAAGCGCGGGTCGAGCAGGGCGCTGAACGCCAGGCTCTGCAGGCCATCGCCGGCTAAAATGGCATAGGCTTCGTCAAAGGCTTTGTGGGTGGTCGGCTGGCCGCGACGTAAATCGTCGTCGTCCATCGCCGGCAAATCGTCATGCACCAGGGAATAGGCGTGAATCAGCTCCACCGCACACGCCGCGCCATTGGCCTGCTCGGCCGGCGCGCCCAGCGCTTCACACGCCGCATACGCCAGCAACGGGCGCACACGCTTGCCGCCATTCATCACGCTGTAGCGCATGGCATCGTAGAGACGCTTCATTTCCGGGCTTGGCGCAACAAACAAGGGCTCGAGCGCCGCGTTGACCCGGGCTTGGCTACTGGCCTGATACGCGTCGATCATTCCGGCTGTTCCGCATCGAAAGGTTCTTCGGCCAACTCCCCGTCACGTTCCAGCAGAACCTGGACCTTCTGCTCCGCCTGCGCCAACGCGCTCTGGCAGTCGCGCGTCAGGCCGATGCCTTGCTCGAACGCCGTCAACGAGTCTTCCAGCGACAACTCGCCGTTCTCCAGACGCTCGACCAGTGTTTGCAGGTCAGCGAGGGATTGTTCGAAATCGAGTGCAACTTTTTTGCGGGCCATGGCGGCTATTCCGGTAGACGGTAAACCGGCGCGACACTAGCAGACATGGGGATTGTGGGCAAATGAGCGGGTGGCTTCAGTCGCTTCAGCCATTGATTTGATAGCGCGTACTACGGCCTCCGCCAGGCAAACGGACCAGGCAGTTTTTTTCCAACAGATCAGTAAGATGCCGGGTTGCGGTGGCCTTGGACACCTTCGCCACTGCCTGGTACTGCGCGGCGTTGATACCGTGTTCGAAGCCTTTTTCACCGCCGTCGAGCAGGCGGTTGAGTACCTTGATCTGTTCGGCAGATAACGAGAGGTCGCGGTGCTGCTGCCAAAACCGGGTCTTGGCCAGAACTCGGTCAATTCGCGCCATCGCCTGCTCCAGGCTGCGCAGCAAGGTTTTCAGGAACCATTCCAGCCAAGCGGTGATATCCAGTGTGGCCTTCTGGCTGGATTCCAATGCGTTGTAGTAACCGGCGCGATCCTCAAGAATGCTGGCTGACATGGCATAAAAACGGATGGCCTGATGCTCGCCTTGTGCCAATGCCAAGTCAGTGATTGCGCGGGTCAGGCGACCATTGCCGTCATCGAACGGATGCAGCGTGACAAACCAGAAGTGCGCGACGCCGGCGCGAACCAACGGGTCCAGCTCTGGCTGGTTGCGGCTGGTTTCGAACCATTCGAGGAAGTCATCCAGCGCTTGCTCCAGTCCCCGGCGCGGTGGCGCCTCGAAATGGACCGTCGGCCGATCCAGTCGCCCCGAGACTACCTGCATGGGCTCATCTCCCCTCAGAGCGCCGACATTGAGCGCGCGCGCGGCAAAGCCCGCTTCCGGGGTCGGGAACAACCAGTGATGCCAGTTCAATAAGCGCGCAAGGGTGAACGGCTGTGCGAATTGTTTGGTGGCGTCCATCATCAATTCGGCGAGGCTTTCACTGCGGCGGCTCACCTGTCCATCTTGCTGTGCCTCCAGGCCCAAGCGGAGCGCCAAAGAGGATCGCACGGAGCCGACATTCAGCTGCTCGCCTTCGATTGCCGAAGACGTCAGGATGTTTTGCAGCAAAGCATCCAGCTCATTCTGCGCACTGACCGCCTGACTAACGGAGCCGAGCATGCCTAACAGCTTGCCTTGGGCTTGCGTGCACTCGCGCAGCAAGACAGCCAGGCGTCCGGGCTGCCAATGGAAGTGGGGCCAGTCAGTGTGTTGCCAGATCCAGGAAGGAGAATCCATGAAGGCGTGCCTAGGTGCGTGAGCCGAATAAATGGGCTATTCGGCTCATTCAGTGAGCCGATTGTGCATTCTATTCGGCTCATCGTGCTGTTTTCAAACTATTCGAGAGAGTCATTAGCCGCTTGCTCCAAGCCTCGGCGTGGATATGCTTCAAAATCTAGAGCTTTGCGCTGGACGCCTTTTTGTGAATACAAAAAGGCGATGGGGGCTGATCTCACTGTCAGGCTCAGCGAAAGCTAGCGTCAATTCTTTGAACTTTTAATTTAATAAAGTGCTCGTTACATTCGGGGTGTTCGTAGTGGATATCTTCATCGCTCAGCGAAGTGAAAGTAAGAAAAGTCTCATTGAGTAGCTCTCCGTAGAGGAAGTAGCAATAACCATAATTCGCCTTTTCAACCAGTATTTTCCTCGGTTCAACCCGTTCAATCTCGTAGTCGTCGGAAAGGTTTAGGGTGAGTTCTATGTCGTAGGTTTCTCCAACTTCGATAGTGTAGGGGCAGTAGCTGACAAAACAGTTTATAGTTGTTCCCTCAATGAGAAATATCACATCATCATTTGCATGCTTATTGAGTGCTATCACTTTTCCTTTTTTATAGTGGTTTGTTATAGGGTCTGATGACTTTTCCAGTAGAGTAATCATTTGTCGTCCTTCAGAAGTCTTTTTGGCATAAAGAGGGGGATACGGTTTGTTTTATTTCTCGCCGGTTCTCATATGAATCCTGCGATGGAGGTCCGTGCGATAGCAGTGGTGATGTTTGCCTGGGCGATCAGCGATTCGGTGCTGGAGAGGTGTTTAAAAAACTGGGCGGGTGGAGGTTGGTGCGGTTGGATACGTATTTTCATTTGCCGTTTTGTTCGGTGTCGGGGTTGTTGATGGCCGCGTGAGGGGAAGTTGTTTTTCAGGGATAAGCCCAACTAACGCAATCATGGTCGTCCACGTAGATCAAAAATCCAAAGCTCATGTCCGTCACCCAGAATGGGTATCCAGTGGTATCAGATAAAATACGCTCAAGTTGTTGGGGAGAGGCGATTTCCCATGCTCTATAGGACGTGTCGAACACAACGAAAATCAACTGATTACTTTGAATGTGCTTTGATACCTCTTGCCAGAAATCAGGGTTGTACTCCGTGCGGTTAACCCGTAACTGAGTTGGATCAAGATGGTTGGCACTCTCGCAGAAAAACACGTTGCCAAGAGATGCGATTAATATATCTAAGTCTTTGGGGGCAAGTTTTCTACTCTGAATACCTAAGTTTTCTAAGCTTTCGTCGATCTCTGCTTCTAGGTAACTCATTGTGCAATACCAATCTTGGAGCGGTTGACGGGGGTTAGATTCAGCAAGATATGGCCTCTTTTGGCACCTCCGTTACCGCGCTTTCCGGCAGTCTGGTAGCCAATATGAGGTGAGCGTGGGCCGTTGGTACTCGGGACCAGCAAAGGGTTATCTATATGTTGTCGACGGTTTTGCTGATGCGCCGACCAAATGGGTCATAGCGGTAGCTGGCTGTTTGCCCGTTGGGTTGGGTGATGCTAATTAGCCGGTGCTGACGGTCGTAGCGATATTCGGTGACGAGTTGATTGGGCGCCGGGTTCACTCATTTTTTGAGGGTGAACCTTGGTATCTGGTGAGTAGGTTTGTTGTGATGAGCAGGCTTATTGTGGCGAGCAGGCTTGCCCTGGGTTTGGCTTGGGAAACGCGTAGGGTTTATTGGGGCTGCTTCGCAGCCCAACGCGAGCAAGCTCGCTCGCCAACAACGTTACGGTTTATGCGTTTGTTTTTAAGTTGTAACGTATAAGGCACTCAAGCAATACTTTCATGAACTGTCTTTTATCAATGATTTCGTCATTGAAGTAAGTGTCGAAAAGGTAAAAAACAGCTTCGAATGTTTCCTCAGTATTTAGAAAGTATTCTAGGGTCTGAATGTGTCGCTGTCTTTCTTCATGTTTATATTTGATAAATTCTGGTCTGGTCAGCTTGTCAAACAGGTCTTTAAGCTCTTTCGAGTTGTTAACATCTGTGAAAGCAATAAGCTCCTCTCTGTCAGGGTTTCTTGCATTTTCGATGCAATATGTAAAAAGCAGACCTTGGATTGTTGAAAGGCTTGGTTTAATTTTCATTCGAAATCCGTAAAGGCTGTTATGGGGTTTCCGTCTTCATTCAAAAAAACTCTGGCTTTTTTCTGTTTTCCATATTCGTAGCCGTCCCGTTTGTATCCTTCTCCGATTATCTTTCCCATGTTCATTGGTGCTGTCCGCTGCATGGCTGACCGAATCCAGCGCCCGCGCATACCAGGCGCCCATCTGCTGGCGATACTCCGCCAGGCTCTGATGGAAGCCATTGAGCTCATGTTCGATAAAGGCAATGTGGGCGGCGTGGGTCATCCGTGACGTCTCGGCAAAAGGGCAAGGCGTCGGAGCATGCCGCAGGAAAAAGCGCTTGGATGAACGGCTGGAAAAATCAGAAAGGGACTGCGCAGAGAACGAAAAGGTCGGTGTCAACTCAAGGCTAAGGGCTACCTCAACTAGCGAAAATGCTTATTGACTGGCACTGCCCTTGCGCGTCCTTGAGCTGCGCTTCAAACGCCATCAACTCCGCCTGCACCTGCTGCAACCTGGCAATCTGCCCGGCCAGTTCGCGCTTCTTGCTGGCGATGGCCTGGTCTGCACGCTCCCAAGGCAAAACATCGCCCTCGTGCCCGTGCAGAATTCCCTGCAACTCCTTGAGCTTGAACCCCAACTGCTGGGCGCACTTGATCAACGCCAGCAGCTCGACACTTTGCGCCGAATAGACCCGATAACGCCCCTCCCGCTGCGGCGCTGGCAACAGGCCTATCGCCTCATAGTGACGAATCGCCTTGATGGTCGTGCCCGACAGTTGCGCGGCTTTGCCGATGTACATGAAAACTCCCTTTTCCCATTAGTCCGCCAGCCTGAGTCAGCCACTTTTCCCGCTGCGCTGGCGTAGAGCCCAACAGCGGCCCGAACATCAACGTTTTGGTCGGCTTGATGCCGCAAAACGCCAGTGTGGTGCTGCGCACCTGATGAATGCCGGGCATGCGGTAGAACCAGCGGTAATACCACGGCGGCGTGTCCAGGGTCACCAACACGTGCGCGGTTCGGCCGAGCAGCAGCTTGTCAGGAAACGACTTGCCTTCGCGGTATTTAAAGGCAAAGCCGGGTAGGAAAATACGGTCGATGAACCCTTTCAATAACGCCGGGATGCCACCCCACCAGATCGGAAAAACGAATGCCAGATGGGTGGCCCAGAGGATGTCGGACTGGGCGTTGAGCAAGTCAGGTTCCAATGGTTGGATCTGTGTGTAGCCGTGGTGAAGCACGGGGTCGAAAGTGAGGTCGCCCAAGGTTAGGACGCGTACCTGGTGGCCGGCGACTTTTGCACTGTGGATGTAGGCATCGGCCAATGCTGAGCAGAAGCTCGTGCCGCAAGGGTGGCCGAGGATGACCAGGATGCGCTGGGGCATAGGGTGATGTCCTGAAAAGGGAGCTTTCAGGGTAGGGTGTGCCGTATAGGGGAGAGTCAAGTGCCGGACCATGCCGCGCGTCAAGGCGCTCAGTTAAGCGAACGCAATACTCAAAGCCGCGAAGATCAACTGCGGGAGCGGGCTTGCCCGCGAAGACGTCGGCCCAGCAAACAATGATGTTGGCTGAACCAGCGCTTTCGCGGGCAAGCCCGTTCCCACAGGGATTTACGCTTGACTGAACAGCATGGGCTTGGCTGATAAATGCCTACGCAACATCAAGCCGTGTGCTTGCTCCCCGTCTCCATGTCCGTGCTGCCCCAAGGCCGCCAGTCGTCGGTGTGCCGTTCACTGCCATGCGGCCCGCTGGAGCTGGTGCCGCCTGCGAGGAATTTCTCCCACAGGTTTTTGCTGTCCGGGTCGCTGTCTTTGTGCAGGTAGGGCGCCAGTCGCGCCAGCGAGCTGCCTTTTTTGTCTTCGGTTTCCTGGAAGTGTTTCCACTCGTCCGACTGATACTCGAACATCGACTTGTCGTCCGGCGTGTCGCGGCCGCCGTACATGTAGGTGGCATAGCGCGCGTATTCGAGCTTGTCGCCCCAGTCGTCCTTGGTCACGCCGGCGTCGGCGAGGTCTTTGAAGAACTTGCCTTGGGAATCGGTGAGTTTTTGCATTTTGGCATGCTCGACCGCCTCGGCAATCAGGGTGCCTGCGACCCCGAAGATAACACCCGCCACGGCGAAAACCGGACCCGCCACACGGGCGCCGATGGCGAGCCCGCGTATCACCGTCGCGGCAACATCACCGGCCAGTTTGCCTGCCAGGTGAGCACCTTTGGGGGCGAACATCGCGATGGTATTGGCGATCGCCATACCCGTACCGGACGCACCTCCACCCAGCGTGAAGGCAGCGTCAGTTTTTTCCAGTGCGGTCTTGGCGTTTTTCAGTTTGCGCGCGCCGGAAACGATGTCCATCACGCCGCCGGTCAAGTCCAGGCCGGAGCCGCCCATAAACCGCAGGAACGAGCGCCCGGAGGCGATCGCAATTTCGGATTTGGACGCCGGCGTACCTTTGCCGGGGAGGTCCTTGACGCCCATGTGTTCGCCCAGGGTTTTGGCGGCGCTGTCGTACTCCTTCACCTCATCGGCCGATAGATTGCCCACGTCGAGTTTCTTGAGAGTGTCGGAAGCTTCCTTGACGCGGGTGCTGATGGATGCGGCCAGCGCGTCAGATTTTTCTGTGGTTTTCTTGCCCCAGATGTCCGGAAGATTCTCATCGATCAGGCCGAGCCATTCAGTGGCCTTGATTTTTGCCGGACCTTTACCGTCTTTGTCCACGTCAGGTTCATAGGGTTTGGTGCCACCCAGGGTTTCCACAATGTTCGAACCGAACTTGAGGAAGTCGTTAGTGAAGCTCAAGCCGGCGACCAGGTCTTTCGCGGCGGCGATCTTCTGGTCATCGGTCATGTTGCCGCCGCCATTGGCGAGCTGCAGCGCGCCGCTGACCAGGTTCATGGTGCCCGCCATGGCACTGAGCCCGCCGGTGGAGCTGGCGGTGTGCAGCACTGTCTTCAGGGAGCCAGCGGCCGCTTCGCGATTAGCGCCCAGGCCCTTCAATTGTGTGTCGACCACCTTGTCGATGGCTTTCGGGTCGCCGCTGGCAGCCGCGAGACGAATGGCCGCTGCGATCTGTTTGTTCTCTGCCGGTGTCAGCCCTTTGATATGGCCGTCGAGGATGTCGATCTCATCCTTCATCTTTTTGTACATGTCGTAGGCTTTGTCGCCCTTGTCCAGGCCACCCAGGGCGGCGTTGATACCGCCCTTGATCATCGTGAACGAGGCCTTCAGCCCACTTTCGGTATTTTCCGGCGAGACCTTATCGGGGTTTTCCATGTAGGTGTTGAGCTGGTGCGTCATCATGTTCTGGTCGAACGTCTGTTTGCGTGCGGTGTAGCTGTCCGGTTCGAGAATGCGCAGCGACTCGAAATAGCGGTCTACATCCAACTCGGCCATCTCCGATTTCTTCGGATCGCCCGAGTCGTTCATCGCGATGACATATTCTTCGAAGTTCAAGTTGGCATCACGGGTGCCGTCTTTGAAGAGGGCCGGGAATACTTGTTCGCGCACTTCATTCAACCGATCTTGCGACAAACTACCGACACTTTTCTGTAGTTCTGCGTCGTAGCGATCCTTAATCCCTTCCTTGCCCATCAACGTGGAAATTTCTTTGGCGAGTTTGTCCTCGTCGACCATCTCTTTGACGTCTTTGCCGTTCAACTGCGTCGGCGTCTTATCCGTCTCACGGTAAGTGCCGCTGCCCAGGTTGATGCTCTCCGCGTAGCCGTACAGTTCGTAGCCGTTGTCCAGCGCGGCCTGGGCGTCCATCAGCTTGACGATCTTGGCTTCATCCGAGTCTTCGGCCAGCTTGCCGCTCTTGATGTCATCGCGAATGCCCTGCACAAAGTTCTCGGCCGTCTGGCCGCCCACGGTCTTGTCGTTGGGCAACTCCATGTCCATCAGGCCTTCGGCGCCGAAGGTCGGGATGTTGTATTTGTCGCGCAGGGCCTGCACGTCTTCGGGCTCATCAGGCGGCGCGGCCTTGTCGGTGTGCGTCGCGTCTTTGACGTGCATCAGGTCGCCTTTGAGGCTCG
Source organism: Pseudomonas sp. TREG-RG-20F-10-E-6-01 (assembly GCF_022662455.1). Lineage (NCBI taxonomy): Bacteria > Pseudomonadati > Pseudomonadota > Gammaproteobacteria > Pseudomonadales > Pseudomonadaceae > Pseudomonas > Pseudomonas sp. TREG-RG-20F-10-E-6-01. Next base: position 86,079 of record NZ_JAKNQP010000016.1, read on the forward strand.
AATAGCCGTACTTGCCGAAATCCTGCAAGCGCCCGGCCTCGGTGCCATGGCGGGCTTCCTTGTCTTTGGTGAAGCCATCAATGCTGTCGTTGTCTTTATTCCTGGCGTCGATACCGGTGAGCAAATGGCCGTTTTCATCGATGCTCACCACATGTTCCAGCACCTGGGTGGCGCGGTACGCGGCGTCGGCGTCGTTCTCGAAATCGCCCACTTGCTTCTTGAGGTTGTCCTTCACGTCACTCTGATTGCCGAGGTTTTTCAGCAGCGGTGTGGCGTCGATAATCTCCTTGGCCGAGCGCGTGTCACCGTCGGGGCGCTTCTGCTGGTCGCCCAAATCCGACTTCACCACCTCGCCGCGCAGGCTGGAATAGCCATACTTGCCGAAATCCTGCAGCCGGCCCGCCTCAGTGCCATGCCGCGCCTCGCCATCTCTGGTGAAGCCGTCGATGCTGTTGTTGCCCACATCCTTGCCATCGGTCAGCTTGCCGTCTTCGTCGATGTATTCGACATGCTCCAGCACCTTGGAGGCGCGATAGGCGGCGTCCGCGTCTTTCTCAAAATCGCCGACCTGCTTTTTAAGGTTGTCCTTCACTCCGCTTTGATTACCGAGCTGGGCGAGCAGCGGCGTGTCATCAATAATTTGCTGGGCCGAGCGGGTATCACCTTCGGGGCGTTTCTGGCCTTTACCCAGCTCGTCCTTGGGTGCTGATGCTTTTTCGACGGATTTTTCCCAGGCAGCGACGGAGCTTTTTTGAGTGACCGCTGCGTCCTTTGGGGTCGTTTCTACCTTCGCTACCATGGTACTTCTCCTGATCTAATTATTACGCCTGCCACTTTTAAAACGCGCAGGGCCGCACAACTTCCCAGGTAACTTACCCGAGGCGGTTTACTGAATAACGAGAGGGCGACCTTAGTTGGTTGGCCGCTGGGCGTTGCTGCTGTGAAAGATGACGTCACGGAACTTAGCACGGACTTTTAGCCCATTCGCAAAGCCTTCACAACAATTCACAACGGCGAGGTTATTTCGGAACATTTATGGAGTAGGGCGGGTATTGGCAAGAGAGCCTAGCGTTCAACACGGGCTTAACGTAGAGCGCGGCAAGCTGGGTGGTGGTGCGCCGCTCCCGCCCAAGAACCGTTCATCAGATTTCAATGCCGGCAGAGGCATTCTTGAGCTGAGGGTGCTTTTTGACCGGCGCGACGCACCAGGAAAAATCTCACGCGTGAGCTATTGAGCATCGCCAACATTGCCTGTAGATTTTCTCACGCGTGAGTTTTTCACAACGAGGTCAGCACCATGAAAAGCAGCTCTCCATCGAGCCCGCCAGCAGGGCCCGATCCTGATTCAGCAAGCCGCAAGGGAGAGCGCTTGAAGTCGCCCGCGAAAAAACCATCGAGCTTTTACATGAAGCAGATGCGCGCGGGCCTGACGGCTGCCGGTTATGTGAAACACGAGACTTGGGTGCTTCCCGAAAACCGAAGCCTGCTCAAGCAAATGGAGAAACAGCTTCGCCAACCGATTCTGGCTGGCTCATTCATGTCGGAGAATTTCATGAGCGCAGGTACTAACTGGAATATCGATCGCCTCTTCACAGCGCTTCAGGCCTTGGATGAAGTGGTTTCCAACGACATTACGCTTTCTCTCGTTCAGGGCGCCGAGTCCAGCATCAAGCTGGAAATGAACGACTTCGGGGGCTTGCCGATTTACATCGCGGTGGTCGGCGAACAGATCATCGTGGACACCGTGCTGGTCGACGTCGAGTCCATCAATGACGTAACGGCATTCAATGACGCGGTGCTGCGCAGCCGCGAAATGTTCCCGCTTTCGTCGATCGGCATCGAGTCCATGCCTAACGGCCAAGTTGTTTACAACATGTTCGGTGCGTTGAGCTCCGACTCCAGCCTGACCAACATCGTGACTGAGGTGAAAACCCTGGTCGACAACGTGCAGCGCGCCAGCGAAGCCTTCGAACGTTTCTTCAATTAAGTATCGGGAGTATCCAATGACTCAGTCCATCTGGAGCAAATTGTTCACCGCGCTGCGTGGCGGTGCCAGCGAAGTCGGCGAATCGATCGTCGACCAACAAGCCCTGCGCATCCTCGACCAGGAAATTCGCGACGCCGACACGGCGCTGGCCAACGCCAAGCGTGAGCTGGTGAGCATCATGGCCAAGCACAAACTGGCGACTGATCGCGTCGGCGAGTACGACGCCAAGATCAAGGACTTGGAGTCCAAGGCCATGGCCGCTATCCAGGCCAATCGTGAAGACCTGGCCATGGAAGTGGCCGAAGCCATTTCGACCCTGACCAACGAACGTGACGTCGAGCAAAAGCAGGCCACCGAGTTCGGCGGCTACGCCGACGGCATGCGCAAAGACATCACCAAAGCCGAAAGCCGGATCAAAAGCCTGCGCCAGCAAGTGGACATGGCCAAGGCGCGCGAAAGCGTACAGAAGGCCCAGGTCAGTGCGTCCATCGCCAGTGGTGGCGCCAACGGCAAGCTGGAAACCGCCGTCGGTACCCTGAATCGCTTGCAGGCCAAACAGCAGCAACGTGCCGCTGAACTGCAAGCTCAGGATGAACTGGCTGAGGCATCCACGGGCACCGACCTGGAGCGCAAGCTGCGCGACGCCGGCATCACGCCGGACACAGGCAGCGCCAATGCGATTCTGGAACGCCTGAAGCAAAAGTCGGCCGAGTAAGCCGCGCCGAAGCAAGAAGGGCAGGCGCTGCCCTTCTTTTTTTACATCGAGGTCAGGATGGATGCCCTGAAGGGTTTCAAGACAATCGCAGGCGTGGCGCTGTTGATGGTCGCGCTGCAACTGGTCAATGTGGCGACCGGTTACAGCCTCATGGCATTCGGCCTGATCCCAAGAACGGTGCAGGGGCTGCTCGGCATCCTCACCTCACCGTTTTTGCACGCGTCGTTTGCTCATCTGAGCGCAAACCTGATCGCCTTTTTGGTCCTGGGCACCTTGGTCATTGTCGAAGGAATCCATCGGTTCATTGCCGTCAGTGCGATCATTATTTTGCTGGGCGGGTCGCTGGTCTGGCTGTTCGGTTTCAGCGGCGTACATATCGGTGCCAGCGGCTGGGTATTCGGCCTATGGGCCTACCTTTTGTCTCGCGCCTGGTTCCACCGAAGCTGGAGCAACCTGATAACGGCCGGTGTTGTAGCGGTGCTGTATGGTGGCCTGATCGTGGGTTTCCTGCCTCGTCAGGGGATCTCGTTCGAGGGGCACTTCTTTGGCGCGTTCGCCGGGTTTATTGCAGCCAAGGTACTTCTATCCTCGCCGCGCAGCAGGTTTAATGCCGGGTGAACGCACTTGAGCCTCCACACGCCGAGGCGATCTTGTCATCCGCAATCAAATACCCAGGGAGTCAGGGGCCAAATGTCGATGTTTCTTTTGTTGCGCCTGCGCGCCGCGTCCCTCTTTCCCCGCTTCTGCATCGCCTCCGCTCGCCTCAAGGAAATCTCCAATGGGATGGTTTAAACAATTGATGGGGCTTGAGGCCCCGAAAGCGAATACAGCGTCGCAATGGACAGCCGGCAACACCCATCCGGTCACCGGGCCACTGGGCCTGGCACCCGGCAAAGGCGTGATGTTCGACGCGAGCCTGAAATTGTTGCTCGATGAAAAAACCACGGTAGTGATCCCCGGCTCCCAGGAAATCTGGGCCAACGGCACCGTAGACCTCGGCCAGTCGACCTGGCTGTCGCGCTATTACATGAACGACGAAGATTACTGGCTGCAGGTGCACACCACCGGCGAGATCGCCGGGCAGGTCGAGTCGGTGATCCTGTTCAACTACCTCAGTGTCGTCACGATCAGCAGTGAAGCGGAACTGCGTCGACTGGCCGGGCCACAGAGTCTGATCGGGCTGCCGACCTACACCCACAACGGCGTCGAATACGCCCGTGTGTGGGGCAGCGAGGCTGGCCAGACAGAGCTGGTGGCGATGACCGAACAGGTTGTAAACCCCGAGGACGCCTACAGCGTCGAGCACCGTTCGATGCTTTACGCCCGCGACACCGGCCTGACTGATCGTCGCGAGTTTCTGCTGTTTTCCGTCGAAGAAGACGCAGAGGGCACCGTCAGCCTGAGTACGTCGCTGGGCATTTCGCTGTACACAACCGACCTGACTACGCTTTAAAAAAGGAAAACCCCCATGCTGGAAGCTCTCTCTATCTCCCTGAACAAAGCCGCTGTGTTTGGCTTTGTCACCTACATCCTCGGTGCGGCTGTGCTGTTCGCACTGTTCCAGTTCATCTACACCCGCATCACGCCGCACAAGGAGTTCGAACTGATCCGTGCGGGCAACGTGTCGGCTGCGGTCGCCTTGGGCGGCGCTATCATCGGTTTCGCTATTCCGGCCAGCAACGTGATTGCCTATTCGATCAGCCTCCTCGACTTCGTCGTCTGGGCGGTGATCGCCGCCGTCGTCCAACTGTTGGCGTTTCTGCTGACCAGCCTGGTACTTAAAGGCACGTCCGAGCGCATCAAGAATGGCGAACTCGCCGCCGGCATCTACGTGGCCGCCGTGTCCATCAGCGTCGGCATGTTGAATGCCGCGTGCATGACGCCTACCCAGAACTGATCGCGCACGGAGCTCCCGATGAAACGAAGCAAGTACGTCCAGTTGTCGCTGGCAGCGTCGGTCGCGATGGCGATATCCGGCTGCGGGCCGACCGAAAAAACCTACGATTTGCAAAAGAAGTACAACTTCCAGTCGGTTCAGCAATGCGCCGATGAAAAGCTTCCAGTGGACGTGTGCTCGGACGCCTACATGACGGCCATGGCCGAGCATCGGCGCATTGCCCCGGTGTACGACAGCCAGGCCGATTGCGATGCCGACTTTGTCGCCAACTGGTGTCAGCAGGACTCCAACGGCAAGTTCATCCCCAAACTGGGCGGTTTCGAACTGACCGCCGCCGGCCAGGTGACGCAATCCCAGGTCGATGCGGCCAACGCGCAAGTCGGCGGCGCCCAAGCGAACAGTGGCGGCTCAGGCTTCTCCACCAGCAGTCTGCTGACGGGCCTATTGATCGGCAACATGCTCAGCAACAATCGCAACAGCTACCGCTCCGAACCGGTGTACCGCTACCGCGATGATCGCGGCGATTACGGTTCTTCAACGCTCAACCAGCGGGTCTCGAATGGGGCGACATTCGGCCGGTCCAACCAGGCCAGGTACGGCAGCAGCAATTACACCAACACGCTGCGCTCCTCCAGCAAGCCGGTGTCCGTGGCGTCCTCGACCTCCCGTGGCGGCTTTGGCAGCAAAGCCAGCGCCCGCAGCGGCTGGGGCGGCGGCGGGTCGAGCAGTTAAGGAAACCGGGCCATGAAAAAGATCCACTGCGCAGAGCGTCATGACTGGAAACGGACCGCCGACAGCCTCGGCTTTCTGTTCCACACCATCGACGACGAACCCTACTGGGACGAAAGCGCCTACTACCAGTTCACGCTCAAGCAAATCGAGCGCGACCTCGAAGACCCGACCACCGAGATCCATGACATGTGCATGGACCTCGTGGCCCGCGTGGTGCAGAGCGAAGAGCTGTTGGAGCGCCTGAGCATTCCCGCGCCGTTCTTCGACATGATCCGAACCTCATGGCTCGAAGGCCACCCGCACCTGTACGGGCGCATGGACTTTTCCTACAACGGCAGCGGGCCCGCCAAGCTGCTCGAACTCAACTACGACACACCGACCAGCCTCTACGAGGCGGCGGCGTTTCAATGGGGCTGGCTGGAACAATGCATCGAACGCGGCCTGCTGCCCAAGCACGCTGACCAGTTCAACAGCATCGACACCAAACTGCATCAGGCCTTCGCCCAATTGCAGGTCAACCAGCCGTTCTACTTTGCCTCGATGAAAGACTCGGTCGAAGACAAAGGCACCACCGACTACCTGCGCCTGGTCGCAGAAAAAGTCGGCATCGAATCACGCCACATCGACATCGAAGACATCGGCCTGACTGCCGAAGGCCGTTTCGTCGACCTGGAAGATCGCTGGATCCCGCACCTGTTCAAACTGCACGCCTGGGAATTCATCTTCCACGAGCCCTTCGGCGCCGCGATTGCCCAGTGCGATACCCAGTTCTTCGAGCCCGCCTGGAAATCCATCCTCTCCAACAAAGGCATCCTGCCGCTGCTGTGGGAATTCAACAAAGGCCACCCCAACCTGCTCGCGTCCCACCTGGATACCGATCCCGGCAAAGCCGTGCCAAAGGGCTGGGTGCGCAAGCCGTTCTTCTCCCGCGAAGGCGCCAACATCGAACTGCACACCGCCGACGGCCTGATCGTAAAAGAAGACGGCCCCTACACCGACGCGCCGTTCATCCTCCAGGAGTTTGCGCCGCTGCCGCGCTTTGGTGACAGCTACACGCTGATCGGCTCCTGGGTGATCGGCGATCAAGCCGCCGGCATCGGCGTGCGCGAAGACAACAGTTTGATCACCAAGGACTCAAGCCGGTTTCTCCCGCACCTGATCCTCGACTGATCGCGCGGGCTTGCCCCAATACTCAAAGCAGCAAAGAACAAATGTGGGAGCGGGCTTGCCCGCGAAGACGGTGTCTCAGCCGCCGAATATATCGACTGACTCACCGCCATCGCGGGCAAGCCCGCTCCCACAGGTTTTTGGGAAACCCTGTCAACCTCAGCCCTGACGCGCCGTCACCGCCGCATACCCATTCATCAAATTTCGATAGTTAGGAATCCGCTGGGACAACAAATTTCCCAACCCTTCCATGTCATTGCGCCAGTCGCCCTGCAACTCACACGCCACCGAAAACCAATTCATCAACTGCGCACCGGCCTGCGTCATGCGGCTCCACGCCGCCTGCTGCACCGTGGTATTGAAGGTGCCCGACGCATCCGTCACCACAAACACCTCAAACCCCTCCGCCAGCGCCGACAACGTCGGGAACGCCACACACACATCCGTCACCACACCCGCAATGATGATCTGCTTGCGCCCAGTCGCCTTGACCGCCTTAACGAAGTCCGCGTTATCCCACGCATTAATCTGACCAGGGCGAGCGATATACGGCGCTTCCGGGAACATTTCCTTCAGCTCCGGCACCAACGGGCCATTAGGGCCTTGCTCGAAACTGGTGGTGAGGATCGTCGGCAAGTTGAAGAACTTGGCCAGGTCGGCCAGGGCCAGCACGTTGTTCTTGAACTCGTTGGGGGAGAAGTCCTGCACCAGCGAGATCAGACCGGTTTGGTGGTCGACCAGCAGAACTACGGCGTCGTCTTTGTTCAAGCGGCTGAGGGTTGGAGTGCTCATGGTTGAAATCCTTTTTTGGTTGGGTTGGTTGGGCGTTGCGTTCAACATGGGCACAGATTAATGGGTGGGAGGTGGGGGATAAATCGGGTGGGGTGAGTCTTACTGTCAACTCAAACGGGACAGTTGTGAAAAATGGAGATTCGAGTCGGTGCAGTGCGAAGAGGCGGGGGAGGATGAGTTTGTAGGGCGGGATTTTTTAGCAGGAACCAAGAAGCCGATTTGAGTAAATCGGGGGTTAGGCTTTCTAACGAGTGAATCTGAAAAGTTATATTTGTGCAGGCTGCTGACAACCTGCACAAAGAATACTTATATCTAGCAGGTGGCCATTTGAGGCTTGAAAGCGCTGGAGGTAAGCCGTTTTAGTGCAATATCAAGCGCTTGATCGTCAAACAGCTTGGTTTTGCGAGTAGCAGCACTGGAGCCGCCATCCCACTGTTTCAATGCTTCACGCACCGCTGTAACAGTCGGGGGAACGTCTTCCTGGCTAAGCAACCAGTCGACTGTCGCTAACAGTTCCATGCCAAAGGGCGACTCAAAGCCATCGATCAATTCGGCGGTAAGCTCAAGGGCTTGTGAGTACTCCTTGGCCTCCGTCTTCAGATAGGTTTGGAGGAAGGCTTTTCGGTCTTGATCAAACCAGATCACATCGCTGATACCTGCATCGCTGATGCGCTTGTCGCAATGCAGGTAGCTGCCATCCAGGTTATCGAGCAGATGCTCCAACCGATTGGCATATGGCCCGTATTTATGAGCAACAAACTTTAGATCCAGTGGGTTTTTTGCATCCGGCAGCTTCTCAATGGCGCGCTCTAAGAACCAAGCCAGCTTCTGAATCTCAAGCAGGCTGCATTCCATACCTAAAACCCAGTAGCGTCGAACCAGTTCCGCAATGAGTGCACGGGCGGGGGTGAGCTTCTCCACACCACTGCGCTTGGCGACATTCAGATACTGATTGGAGGGTTCAAATACCAGCACATCGACATCCAGATCACTCAAGACATCAACAATTTGCTCGCGAACTTCCAGCCATTTCAGTCCACCATTACCCGCACCCAGAGGTGGAACCGCCACAGACTTAACATGGTTTTCGATCAGAAAACGACGTAGGTCGTGTAGACCCTCGGTTATCCAAGCCATTTGCGATGGCGATCGCCAGTGACGTTTGGTCGGGAAGTTAACAATCCATTGAGGACCGTCCAGTTCGTTGACCGCAGTCACATGAACCTTACCGGTCTCTACCTCGCCAGCCTTGCAGGCTGCTGCATACAGGCGATAGTTTTCCGCAAAGCGCTCTTTGAACATCAGCGCGATACCCTTGCCCATCACGCCCACGGTATTCACCGTGTTGACGAGAGCTTCGGTATTGGCTTCCAAAAGGTTGCCTTGGGTGAATCTGATCATTGGAAATACCATCCCGGACGCGCATGCACAGACAACGTCAGGCCTCTGGCGGCAACGTCCTGCTGTATGCGTTCTTTCATCGCATCGGTGTAACACATGATGCCAAGGAGTCCTGTAATCGGTAGGTGGTGGTGAATCAGCGCTTCGGCCTGATAACGCTCCATCTTGCGAGGGTCATCGGGGTCACGTTTGAAGTCGCGTCGTTGAAGGATAGACCAATCGATCTCATGAAGATTTTCCGGATCGCTGTAATAGTCTGTCCAATCCGGGTAAGCGTGTGCGTTTGTGAAGACGAACGGTAGGCCAAGTTCAGCGACGCGGTGCAGGCTGGAGACCAGAATCACGATCTCGTCATTGCTGCGCTGCTGAACGCTCCACCCGGAGTGGATGTTTTTCATCATCACAGAGAACGGGGTGAAGTAGAAGGGCACGTAGTCGGCCAATACGCCAGCAGGCTCGATAGGAACACAGCGTGTGCGGCGTTTGTCGATCAAGTCAGCGTTGCCAATGTTCACGTACTGCGGTGCCTGCACCTCGGAGCTGGCGCAGTGCAGGCCGTTGTCCAGAATCCAGGGCAGATTATCGCGGTGGACTATCCGCCAAATCAGCGCTTTTTCTGGATTCAGACTGCTATAAATCATCTAAGAAACATTCCCCGATTCACTCCGATTTGTACATTAACACCGGCCTCGCGCATTTTAGCCACGCATAGGGCCTCAACCTCGGCGTTTGAAACAAAAACCTTAAAGAAATCGTTTGGGGAAACGACATCAGGCGATAGGCACTCTGCCATACAGATGCTTTTGCAGTGTGGATCGTGGTAGTCCCTGGCATTCATGACGTCCCAATTGATTGCTTCGAAGCCTTCGGCATAGTCGAGCAATTGAAT
>NZ_JAKNQP010000017.1:0-91195 GCF_022662455.1 Pseudomonas sp. TREG-RG-20F-10-E-6-01
ATTCTTGGGTTTGTGTTTTTCAAAGAGAGGCTGAGCATTACGCAATTGATTGGCGTAGCACTGGTATTGTCAGGAGCAATGACTCTGCACTTAACGTAGCCAAAAAATATCGCAGGAACCTTGGCTTCTCAAATTTTCGCTCCTACGTCCTAAGCAAGCTCAAATCCGCGCTTGACCTTTTTAACGCGCAAACGAGAAAAAGATGGCAAAAAGCCTCCTGGTCGGTTTAGCTAGAGCTGAACGGTGGCGAAATCGACATCCAACTGAAATCCATCAGCGCTTTTCAGTAAAGGTTATACGGATCCGCCTAATCTAACTGAAATTCGGATAAGGAAATCAAAATGGCTGAAGAACAAGAGATAAACCTAACACTAAACAATATTTCTCCCTTCTTCCAAGTTTTGGTTTTCGAAAAAGAAAAATACAATCGGAAGATATTCGACGAATATCTTTCGAAAAGAATTGAAAAATCAAGCTCCAAAAAAAAGACTATAAGCATCGAATGGTCGAGCAGCACAAAAAGTGTCCTTGCATATCTAATATCTTTCAAAGAGCTTCCAACTTGGATAGATGACATACAAGCCCTATCCAATAAAACAATTTCAAAAATAGAGAATACTGAAAACGCTCTAATACTGATTGATGACTCTCAATCACATCTATATATACACACCACAAACCGCAAGCTGGAAGAAATAATTAAAAGCGTAGTATACGAAGATATAGACGAAAGAAAAGTCGACATAAAAAAGATATATCACGCACTGACCGAGACTGATTTGAATATAAAAATGCTGGGCATACACAACACCTTCGGCGCAGGTGGAACGGCAGCTGAAGCAAAATCCTACTCGGGAAAAGACGCACGACTTTCGTTAACACCATCTTTTGATTCAGGTTATAGTTTCAGTTACTGCTTAGGTGCGCAAACCAATGAATTTGGCGATAGCAAAGTATTCGGTTGTTCTGCTAGTAGAAGAAAGTTCTGGGGCACATGGACCGATGGAATCATATCATTTTCTAACCAGTGCAAAAATATTGAAGATGCTCTAACAGCAGACAACAGTGGTGAATTCATAAAAACATTGGTTAGTCCGATAGAAGTAGAAAATCCAGAGCTATTGGAGCCATTGAGCTTTTATCTAGACTATATTGTTCCGCGCAAAGGTATTGTCATTCTAGAAATTAATAAAAAATCCCTAACTGACTGGTATTGCACAATACTCGGAAAAAACCAAGTCAGCATCGGTGACAATATAAACTCCATCACACTAGACATTGAAGAGATCTCAAACAGTTCAATTAAAATTAGCTATGCGGATCAAAACAAAAAAGCTTCTGTAATAATCGCAGAAGATGGAGCACCATTTGAAAAAAAGAAAAGATTTGACCTAGTCGACTTTCTCAAATCAGAAGAAAGCTTCACAATAATATTCGAGGAAGGAGTCGCATTTAGGGAAAATTCGTTTTGGAAGGACAACAGACTGCAAACCACATTCACAAAAGATATATATCATGACATCAGCTGGGACATGATTGATATCCGAAAAGAAGACAGCCCCTCCGATCTAAAAGGTCATATTTCTATCGCAACCCGAACAGAAGAATATCTGACCGAGCAAATTCTAAACTACAAAATTATTGCGATAATAAAAGACGGTGGAGCAAATGAAATTTCTGACCATTTAGTCATATGCGAAGATAAAATCATGCTAATTCACGAAAAGTACTCATCCTCAGAGAATGTCGGCCTGAGAATTGACGATCTCCAAGTCGTATCATCACAGCTTATAAAAAACATTAAATATCTATTCCCCGGGGCTCACTCGGCCCGAGCCGAACGTCTTCTAAAAAATGCTGTATATCTCAATCCAGCTTGTAAAACTGAAAAAGACCTAATAGCCTCCATCACAAGCGCACTCACAAATATGGACGCTCAAAATGAATGCTGGATAGTTCAACCGGGCATATCAAAGGAAAAATTAATTAATGCCCCCCAGAACAAAGCGCATATCTTGCTATCGCACCTCTCAAGCATTTGTTCATCTAACAACACTATTTTCAAACTATTCTGCAGCAAATAAAAAATCGCCCAAAAGGGCGATTTTTTAAGCGTTTAACTTCTACAACTTCGGCCCGGCCGCCTTGATCGCGTCGCTCACTTCAAACTTCTTGAAGTTCTCGATGAACAGACCCGCCAGCGCTTTCGCCGCTTCGTCGTAGGCAGCCTTGTCAGCCCAGGTGTTACGTGGGTTCAACAGGCCAGTCTCAACGCCCGGTACGGCCAATGGCACGTCGAGGTTGATGGTGTCCAGGTGTTCGGTCTCAGCGCCGATCAACGCGCCGCTCTGGATCGCTGCGATCACGCCGCGAGTGGTCGGGATGTTGAAGCGTTTACCGACGCCGTAGCCGCCGCCGGTCCAGCCGGTATTGACCAGGTAGACCTTGGAGCCGAAGCCGCGCACGCGCTTGATCAGCAGCTCTGCGTACTCGCCGGCCGGGCGCGGGAAGAACGGCGCGCCGAAGCAGGTGGAGAAGGTCGACTTGATGCCGCTGCCCGAACCCATTTCGGTCGAGCCCACCAGCGCGGTGTAGCCGGACAGGAAGTGGTAGGCCGCTTGTTCTTCGCTGAGGATCGACACGGGCGGCAGTACGCCGGTCAGGTCGCAGGTCAGGAAGATCACCGCGTTTGGCTCACCGCCCAGGTTCTTCTCGGAACGCTTGGCAACGTGCTCCAGCGGGTAGGCGGCACGGCTGTTCTGGGTCAGGCTGACGTTGGTGTAGTCGGCGTGCTTGGCATCGTCGATCACCACGTTTTCGAGCACGGTGCCGTGCTTGATGGCTTTCCAGATAACCGGCTCGTTCTTCTCGGAGAGGTCGATGCACTTGGCATAGCAACCGCCTTCGATGTTGAACACCACGCCTTCGCCCCAGCCGTGTTCGTCGTCACCGATCAGGTAACGGCTTTCGTCGGCGGACAGGGTGGTTTTACCGGTGCCCGACAGACCGAAGAACAGGGTCACGTCGCCTTCTTCGCCGATGTTGGCGGCGCAGTGCATTGGCAGCACGTCAGCAGCCGGCAGCAGGAAGTTCTGCACCGAGAACATGGCTTTTTTCATTTCACCGGCGTAACGCATGCCGGCGATCAGGACTTTTTTCTGTGCAAAGTTGAGGATCACGCAACCGTCGGAGTTAGTGCCGTCACGCTCTGGTACACATTCGAAATTGGCCACGTTAAGCACTTGCCACTCATCACGGCCGGCCGGGTTGTACTGAGCCGGGTTGATGAACAGGCAACGACCGAACAGGTTCTGCCAGGCAGTCTGGGTGGTCATTTTCACGGGCAGGTAGTGGTCTTCTGCAGCCCCTACGTGAACGTGGGAAACGAAATGCTCTTGCGCGTTGTTGAACGCCTCGACGCGAGCCCACAGCGCATCGAACTTGTCGGCTGGGAACTTGCGGTTGATCGGGCCCCAGGCAATGGCATCCTGGGTGGTAGGCTCTTCAACGATGAAGCGGTCGACCGGAGAACGGCCGGTACGGTGACCGGTTTCTACGACCAGCGCGCCGGTATCGGCAAGCACGCCTTCACCGCGCTGCAGGGCTTCTTTGACCAGATCGTCAACACTCAGATCGGTGTATACGGCGTTATTGGCTTGCGTCATGAGGTTCCCCGTCGGCCTATGGCCGAGTGCTCCAAACGTTTTGTAGTAGAAAGTTGCGCACTACTACCGCGAAAAAAGTGGGCCGGATTATGCCAGAAAAGCCCAAAAAGAGTAGGGCCCTCCCGTCAGAACTGCGCTAATCCGGCATTTGTCAGGTGATTTACCTGTGCTTAAACGTTTTAGTGGCGGGTGTCGGAAGGGGTGTCGATGCCTGCGCCGGCGAATAATTGGGCTACATCGGCGGCATCGAACAGGTAACGCTGATTGCAGAACTGGCAGTCGATCTCGATATTGCCACCGTGTTCCACCACCAGATTCTGCGCATCTTCCAGGCCCAGGCTGACCAAGGCATTCGCCGAACGCTCGCGCGAGCAGCTGCAACGGAAGCGCAGGCCCTGTTGGTCGAACAGGCGCACGGCCTCTTCGTGGTACAGGCGATGCAGAATGGTTTCGTTGTCCAGGCCCAGCAGCTCTTCAGCAGTCAGAGTGCCAGCCAGGGCGGTCAGCTTGCGCCAGCTGTCGGTGCGCTCGTCGTCGTCCTTGATGCGGTCGGCCGGCAGTTGTTGCAGCAGCAGGCCACGGGCGCGCTTGCCGTCGGCATTCAGCCAGAACTTGGTGCCGACCTGCTGAGACATCACGAAATAGTTGGTGAAGCAGTCCGATAGGGTTTCGCCGTCGAGATCGACGATGCCCTGGTAGCGCTGGCCTTCCGTCGGGTCGACGGTGATTGCCAGTACGCCGTTGGCCATCAGTTCGGACAGCGTGGCGTCCGGCGCGATCAGGTCGGCGTCGTAACGGGCCAGGCCGCGAATTTCGCGCTCGCTGGAGCACTCGATCATCAGCATCGGCACCGGGCCTTCGGAACGCGCCTGCAAAATCAGCAAACCGTCGAACTTCATGGTGCCCACCAGCAGCGATGCCGCCGCCATCAGCTCACCAAGCAGCTGCGCAACCGGCTCCGGATAGGGATGCTTGGCGAGGACTTCGGCATAGCTGCGCTCCAGCGAGACCAGTTCGCCGCGGGCGTCGTTCTCGTCGAAGATGAAGCGTTGGGTGAAGTCGGTATCCGGTAGATCAGTCATAGGTCTGGGTATCTGAATTGATGACAAAATGATTACAAGGTTTATAAAATTAAACGCTTTAGCACCATCTTGGTGCGGCTTTCTCCTGGAAACGGAGAGCTAAATAGAGCGAAGAGGAACAGTTTATGAACAATCCGGGTTTGTTCCAAGCCAAGTGGAACCTCCGGCGATGGGCACTGTGCAATCTACTCGCTATCGGACTGCTGTGTTTTTGGCTGTGGCCCACGGGCCAGATGCTGTGTGTAATTTTCGACGAATGGCTGTTTCACCTGCTCAATGACCCGCTGGCGAGTCATTCGACCTGGCTGCATGTGTGGGCCGTGGCCAGTCTGCGACCATTTGACGCGGTGGTCGGCGTGATTTTGCTGACGTTGCTGATTCGCGGAGATTGGGTGTTCAGGGCGATTGAAGTGCGCCAGGCATTTTTCGGCTTTTTCGGGATTCTGCTGCTGTTGCTGTTCATCCGCATGCTGTTTTCCAAACTCGCGGCGCAGATGGGCTGGCAGCACAGCAGCCCGTCGATGGTGATCAGCGGGGCGATTCATATGAGTGACTATTTCCCTGGTCTGGAAAAAACCTGGGAGTTGAAGGACCGTTCGAGCCAGAGCTTCCCCGGCGATCACGCGTCGGTATTGTTGATCTGGGGCATGTTCATGACGGTGTTTGCCAAGCGCATCGGCCAGGTGCTGGTGATCTGGGGCTTGGCCCTGTTGTTCATGATGCCGCGGCTGGTGGCCGGCGCGCACTGGGGGCAAGACGATTATATCGGCGGGGTATTGCTGGCCCTGTTGGCGCTGGGATGGGGGTATTACACGCCGTTTGCGGCGAAGGTGTCGAATGGGTTGCTGCGACTGACGGCGCCAATCTTCGGTTTGCTCGGTAAGCTGCCGGTGATCGGGCGATTGAGCGTCATACGCACTGCCGCCTGACGAAGTAGATTCATGTAGGAGCTGGCTTGCCTGCGATAGCGGTGGGTCAGTGACGGAAAGACTGGCTGGCCTGACGCTATCGCAGGCAAGCCAGCTCCCACATTTGATCTCCATTGACCTGGAGATGTGCGCTGTCAATCATCATTACCACTGCCGCGAAACTTGAACAAATCGCGACGCTGCTTCTTGCTCGGCTTGCCATCGGTCGTCATACCGGTAGCCCCGGCCTTGCGCATGGCGGCCGCGTTTTCGCGTTTGGCGATACTGGCCTCGGTTTCGGTGTACAACGCCTGCGCTTCGGGCGCGCCGCGGCGCACAACGGACAAGGCTTGCACCACGACGGTCTTCTCATCAAACCCTGCCCGAATCTGCAGCTCATCACCGACGCGCGGCTCCTTGCCCGGCTTGCAGCGTTCACCGCGATGGTGCACTTTGCCGCTTTCGATAGCGGCTTTGGCCAGGGCACGGGTTTTAAAGAAGCGCGCTGCCCACAGCCACTTGTCCAAACGGACTTTTTCTTCCTCTTCCTGCTTTTGAGCCACTTGAATTCCTCGCTCTGAAAAATGTCGCAACTTTACCGTTGAAGCCCTTCGACGCATAAACCCCAACGCTCACCTAAGATACGCCAGGCACCACCCTGTTTTTGCGAGGATACGCCGTGACCGACTTCCCCATTTCACTCACCTCGCCAAATCAGCGTTGCGTGGGTTGCCAGCAAAGCGAACCCCTGGGTTTCGATTTCGCGTTCGCCTATCAGCCTATCGTAGATCTTCGAGACCATTCGATCTTCGCCCACGAAGCGTTGGTGCGAGGCCCGCAAGGCGAAGGCGCGCTGTCGGTGCTGGGCCAGGTCAACGCAAGCAACCGTTACCGCTTTGACCAGCGGTGTCGTACCCAAGCGATTGCCGGGGCCGCTGCCTTGAGTATGCAAACCCATCTTTCGATCAATTTCATGCCCAATGCCGTGTACCGGCCCGAGCTGTGTATTCGCAGTACCCTGGAGGCGGCCCGCGCGCACAACTTTCCGCTGAACCAGCTGATTTTTGAAACGCTGGAAAGCGAGCACGTAGATAACTATCGCCATTTGACCAATATTCTGCGTGAATACCGCGAATTCGGCTTCAAGACCGCCATCGACGATTTCGGTGCGGGCTATTCGGGGCTGAACCTGCTGGCCGATTTCCAACCTGACCTGATCAAACTCGACATGGCGCTGATTCGCGATGTCGACAAGGATCGTGTCCGTCAGGTAATCGTCCAGGGGATTGTCACAATCTGTGAGCAGTTGGGCGTTACTGTCATTGCCGAAGGCATCGAAAGTGCCGGCGAGCGCGACTTCCTGTCCGACTGCGGAATATTTCTGATGCAGGGTTACTGGTTCGCCAAGCCTGCATTCAAAGCCCTGGCCGAGGTTTCACCACAGGCCTGGGCGAACTGATCGGTTACCCATATTGAAGACATTTGACCATTTGACCGTTGTGGGTCTGCGTGAGTGGGTGGCACTTCCCGACTTGGGAGTGGCTGGCCTGCGCGCAAAGATCGACACCGGTGCCAGTACCTCGAGCCTGCACGCCACCGATATCGAGCCATTTGAGCGCGACGGTGAGAAGTGGGTGCGCTTTACCGCGCACCTGGGCAGCGTGGTGCAACTGCGTCACCGCCGCTGCGAGGCGCCGGTGGTGACGATGAAAACTATCAAGAGCTCTAACGGCCATGCGCAGGTGCGCTATGTGATCAGCACCACCCTCGCGCTGGGTGATCGGGTGTGGCGAGTGGAGTTCACTCTCGCCTGTCGCAAGGCCATGCGTTACCGCCTGTTGCTGGGTTCCAAGGCGCTGATTGACGGCCATTTGGTGGTCAGTCCAGGCGTCAAGTACGTTCAAGACAAGCCGGTGTTCCCGGTCTCTACTATTTCTGCCCCAGGTGCTGCATGAAGATTGCTGTGCTGTCGCGAAACCCGCGTCTGTATTCCACCCGCCGCCTGGTTGAGGCCGGCACCGAACGTGGCCACGAAATGGTGGTGATCGACACGTTGCGTGCCTATATGAACATTGCCAGCCACAAGCCGCAGATCCATTACCGGGGCAAGCCGCTGGAAGGCTTTGATGCGGTGATCCCGCGTATTGGTGCCTCGGTGACGTTTTATGGCTGCGCGGTGTTGCGCCAGTTTGAAATGATGGGCGTATTCCCCCTCAATGAATCGGTAGCCATTGCCCGTTCGCGCGACAAACTGCGTTCATTGCAATTGCTCTCGCGGCGCGGTATCGGCCTGCCGGTGACCGGCTTTGCCCACTCCCCCGATGACATTCCCGACCTGATCGACATGGTCAACGGCGCACCGCTGGTGATCAAGGTGCTGGAAGGCACCCAAGGCATCGGCGTGGTGCTGTGCGAAACCGCGACCGCTGCCGAATCGGTGATCGAGGCATTCATGGGCCTCAAGCAGAACATCATGGTGCAGGAATACATCAAGGAAGCCGGCGGTGCGGACATCCGCTGCTTCGTGGTGGGCGACAAGGTAATTGCGGCAATGAAACGCCAGGCCAAGCCGGGGGAATTCCGCTCCAACCTGCACCGTGGCGGCAGCGCCAGCCTGATCAAGATCACACCGGAAGAACGCATGACCGCGCTGCGGGCGGCCAAAGTGATGGGGTTGGCGGTAGCGGGCGTGGATATCCTGCGCTCCAACCACGGGCCACTGGTGATGGAAGTGAACTCATCGCCGGGCTTGGAAGGCATTGAAACCACCACCGGCAAGGATGTGGCGGGCATCATCATTCAGCATCTGGAAAAGAATGGTGGGCCGAATATGACGCGCACCAAGGGCAAGGGCTGATACGCGGCAAGCGTTGCCACCCTGCAAAAACAATGTGGGAGCGGGCTTGCTCGCGAAGGCGGAGTGTCAGTCGATTAATTTATTGACTGGTCTACCGCATTCGCGGGCAAGCCCGCTCCCACATTTTTGATCTTTGTTGTTTGTTAGACAGCGTCCCTGGGCAGCATCAGCCCCAACGGCAAGCGCACCCGTGCTTCCAGGCCACCGTCCGGCCGGTTGCGCAGTTCAACATTGCCGCCGTGCATTGAAGCAATCCGCCGCACAATCGCCAATCCCAAGCCCGTGCCCTTGCCACCCCGGGCACGGTCACCACGGGTGAACGGGTTGAAGATGCCTTCCAGTTCCGCCGGGTCGATCCCCGTACCGCGGTCCATCACACTCAACACCACATAAGGCGCAGTACTGTCGCCGGACACATACGCCGCCACTTCCACATCGGAACCGGCATGGTGCAAGGCGTTGCCGATGAGGTTGTTGAGCAGGCGTTTCATCGACACCCGCCGCAAGGCAAACGGCTGAATCGGCTCCAGGCGCATGCGTACCTGTTCGCCGTTCTGGTTGTAGGGCGCCACCACCTCACGCACCAGATCCGTCAGGTCGACTTCCTCGACCACTTCGTCGCGGCCATCACGGATAAACGCCAGGAACTGATCGAGAATCGCGTCCATGTCTTCGATGTCACGCACCATGTCATCCGTGAGGTCGTTATGGTTGCCCATCAACTCCAGGGACAACCGCAACCGTGTCAACGGTGTGCGCAGGTCGTGAGACACGCCCGCCAGCATCAGCTCGCGTTCGCGCCCGGCCTGTTCAACGTCTTCCGCCATCTGGTTGAAGGCGCCATACACTTCGGTCATCTCACTGGGCGTATCGCTGACCGGCAGGCGCACACTGCGCCCCTGCCCCAGTTGGCGCGCGGCAAAGACCAGGCGTTTGAGTGGCTGGTTGAGCTGGCGCACGAAAATCCAGGCGGATGCCGTTGAAAGCAGGCCAATCGCCAGGAACCAGCCCAGCACGTTCCAGATCTTCTGCCCCCGCAACGGGTGCGGGTAAAGCGGCACTTTGATCCACGCGTCGCCCAGGCTCGGCGCCCTCACCCACAGCGCAGGCGAAACATGCATGCGCAATCGCACCTCGGTGTCGTCCCCCAGCTCAGCCTGCATCTGGCGCTGATAAATCTCGCTGTAGGGCCAATGCTGCTCGCCTTCAGGTACACCGGCGCCGTCGACTCTAATCAGCGTCGATGCCTTGGCCACCTTTTCACGGTTTTCGGGATCGACGGCCCAATAGGCACGAAGCGTCAGGGCGACGCCGTGGCTGTACTGCCGATCCACCAGCACGTCTTCGTTCATCAACAGATAAACCAGCGTCAGTGCCTTGGAAAACAGGACGACGATCAGCACCAGCCAAAGGGTGCGGGAAAAGAAACTTTGCGGGAACCACAACGGGGTTTTCATAGGAAACGGCTGGACACCTTGCAGAAACGAGCGGCGCTCGCAGAATTGCCGACGCCGGGCATCCCGTTGACTCTCATGGAGTCAAACGACGGATGCCCGCGCCTGCAAATCATCGGTCACTTGGTTGCGGTGCCATCCGGCACGAACACATAACCCACACCCCACACCGTCTGGATATAGCGCGGCTTGGACGGGTCCGGCTCGATCATGCGGCGCAGACGGGAAATCTGCACGTCGATGGAGCGCTCCAAAGCATCCCACTCCCGGCCACGGGCCAGGTTCATCAGTTTGTCGCGCGTCAGCGGCTGGCGCGCGTTCATCACCAGGGCCTTTAGCACGGCGAACTCACCGGTGGTCAGCATGTGCACTTCTTCGCCACGCTTGAGCTCACGGGTGGCCAGCGACAGTTCATAGTCGCCAAAGGTGACGCTTTCGTCTTCGCTGCCTGGCGCGCCGGGTACCGGGGCTGCCTGACGGCGCAACACGGCTTTGACCCGGGCCATCAGCTCGTCCGGGTTGAACGGCTTGGCCAGGTAATCATCAGCGCCCAGCTCAAGGCCCTTGATGCGGCTCAGCTCATCGCCCTTGGCGGTAAGCATGATGATGGGAATCTGGTTGTTCGCACCGCGCAGGCGTTTGCATGCGGTGAGGCCGTCTTCGCCGGGCAGCATCAGGTCGAGTACGACCAGATTGAACACTTCGCGCCCCAACAGGCGGTCCATCTGCTCGGTGTTCGGCACCGCGCGGGCACGGTAGCCCTTGGAGTTGAAAAAACGCTCCAGCAGGCTGCTCAGCCCCGGATCGTCATCAACGATGAGAATTTTTTCGCCTTCAGCAGTTTGTGCAGTGCTGCTCATTAGATGCTCCTCTTATCTCGGCGCGCATTATGGCGTAGCTGCCGTTATACGCACCGTGTGCATTGTTAGCAGATTTTTCCTCTACCGCCAGCGAACGCGCCCCCTGCAACCTTTGGCGCAATCCCCCCCCAGCTGCAGAACGCTGGTTATAATGCGCCGCCTTTGCGCTGAGCAATGTCAGACTTTACTGCTTGCTGCCTCGCTATTTTTTACCGCGACGGGCAGCAATTTTCCGATTTCGAGGGTCAACAGGCTGCCTTTTGACCCAGGTAGCGGCGCCAGTCGGGCCGCTCAACCAGCCTTGCAACGCCTTGTTTTCCGGGCCTGCGAGCTGCTTTCAGAATTTCAGGTGGTTTTATGGACAGCATCAACAGCCGCATCGCCGAGGAACTCGGCGTACGCCCACAACAGGTCGAAGCGGCCGTCGCTCTACTGGATGAAGGCTCCACAGTGCCCTTCATCGCCCGTTACCGTAAAGAAGTGACCGGCAGCCTCGACGACATCCAGCTGCGGCACCTGGAAGAGCGCTTGCGCTACCTGCGAGAACTCGACGAACGGCGCATCAGCATCCTCGCCAGCATCGAGGAACAAGGCAAGCTGACCCCGCAACTGGAACGCGACATCAAACTCGCCGACACCAAGACCCGCCTCGAAGACCTTTACCTGCCGTACAAACAGAAGCGCCGCACCAAGGGCCAGATCGCCCTGGAAGCCGGCCTGGGTGACCTGGCTGACGGCCTGTTCAACGACCCGTCGCTGACCCCGGAAACCGAAGCCGCGCGCTTCATCAACGCCGAAAAAGGCGTCGCCGATGTCAAGGCGGCCCTCGAGGGCGCCAAGTACATCCTCATGGAGCGTTTTGCCGAAGACGCCAACTTGCTGGAAAAACTGCGTAACTACCTGAAACAGGAAGCCACCCTCAGCGCCCGCGTCATCGCCGGCAAAGAAGAGGAAGGCGCCAAGTTCCGCGACTATTTCGAGCACGATGAACCGCTCAAGAGCATGCCGTCGCACCGCGCACTGGCCATTTTCCGCGGCCGCAACGAAGGTATTCTCAGCTCCGCGCTGAAGGTCGGCGACGAGCTGCCGGGCACCATGCACCCGTGCGAAGGCATGATCGGTCAACAATTCGGCATCCAGAATCAGAACCGTCCGGCGGACAAGTGGCTCGGTGAAGTCGTGCGCTGGACCTGGAAGGTCAAGCTTTACACCCACCTGGAAACCGACCTGCTCGGCGAGCTGCGCGACGGCGCCGAAACCGAAGCGATCAATGTTTTCGCCCACAACCTGCACGACCTGCTGCTGGCCGCGCCGGCCGGCCCGCGTGCGACCCTGGGCCTCGACCCGGGCCTGCGCACCGGCTGCAAAGTGGCCGTGGTCGACGCCACAGGCAAGCTGCTGGACCACGCCACCGTGTATCCGCACGTGCCGCACAACAAGTGGGACCAGACCCTCGCTATCCTCGCTGCGCTGTGCGCCAAGCACGCCGTGGACCTGATCGCCATCGGCAACGGCACCGCCAGCCGGGAAACCGACAAGCTGGCCGCCGAGCTGATCAAAAAATACCCAGCCATGAAAATGACCAAGGTCATGGTCTCCGAGGCCGGCGCGTCGGTGTACTCGGCGTCGGAACTGGCCTCCAAGGAATTCCCGGACCTCGACGTATCGATCCGTGGCGCCGTCTCCATTGCTCGCCGCCTGCAAGACCCGCTGGCCGAGTTGGTGAAGATCGACCCTAAATCCATCGGTGTCGGCCAGTACCAGCACGATGTGTCGCAGCTGAAACTGGCACGCGGTCTGGATGCGGTGGTGGAAGATTGCGTGAACAAGGTCGGCGTGGATGTGAACACTGCTTCGGTCGCGCTGCTGGCCCGTATTTCCGGCCTCAACTCCACGCTGGCGCAGAACATCGTCACCCACCGCGACGAAAACGGCGCGTTCAAAACCCGCGCTGCGCTGAAAAAAGTCGCACGCCTGGGCGAAAAAACCTTTGAACAGGCCGCCGGCTTCCTACGCGTAATGAACGGCGACAACCCGCTGGACGCTTCGGCGGTTCACCCGGAAGCCTACCCGCTGGTACAGCGCATTGCTGCCGAGACCGACCGCGACATCCGCTCGCTGATCGGCGACGCCGCGTTCCTCAAGCGCCTGGATCCAAAAAAGTACACCGACGAAACCTTCGGCGTGCCGACCATCACCGACATCCTGCAAGAGCTGGAAAAACCTGGCCGTGACCCGCGTCCCGAGTTCAAGACCGCCGAGTTCCAGGACGGCGTCGAAGACCTCAAGGACCTGCAACTGGGCATGATCCTCGAAGGCGTGGTCACCAACGTGACCAACTTCGGCGCGTTTGTGGACATCGGCGTGCATCAGGACGGTTTGGTGCATATCTCCGCGCTTTCGGAGAAGTTCATCAAAGACCCTCGCGAAGCGGTGAAAGCCGGTGATGTGGTCAAGGTCAAGGTCATGGAAGTCGACATTCCACGCAAACGCGTTGGCTTGTCGATGCGCATGAGCGACACCCCCGGCGAAAAAATCGACGGTGCCCGTGGCGCTCGCCCAGGCTCGGCGCCACGCCAGTCGCAGAACAACGCACCGCGCAAAGAAACCGCCACCGCAGCGCCTAGCAACAACGCGATGGCGTCGCTGTTCGCCAATGCCAAACAGTTGAAGAAACGCTGATGGAAATCCCGACCGGTTTGACCCAGAGCGCGTTCAGCGAGCTGATCGGCTGTCGCCTGCAACGCCTGGACGAGGGCGTTGCCGAGGTGGCCCTGACCCTGGAGCCGCAGCTGCGCAACCGTGCAGGCAAGCTCCACGGCGGGGCGATTTTCAGCCTGGTGGACATCACCATGGGGCTGGCCTGTTCCAGCTCCCATGGCTTCGACCAGCAGAGCGCGACCATCGAGTGCAAAATCAACTATATCCGTGCCGTGTCCGACGGCGACGTGCTGTGCACCAGCCGTGTTATCCACGCAGGTCGACGCACGTTGGTGGTTGAAGCAGAGGTGTATCAGGACGACAAACTGGTCGCAAAAGCACAAGGCACATTCGCTGTCCTATAGCTCCCCGCCCTCGATTTGAGTTAATTTCGGCGCTGCGACAACAGCGTCGGAATTTTCTTGCTGCGCTATAGCCCAATTCATGGAGTGAAGTAGGCTTTTTCAAAGCGGGTCAAATCGACTCAAAACCAGGCGATAACGCCAGTTTTAACTTCACCCTTGTAGACCGTCCTGCCCACCCCCATATTGGGGCGACTGACGCGTGAAGGAATCCAACTTGAGCGAACTTCTCAACCGCCGCCTGGCCCTGCTCGGCAAGCGCGAACACCTCTCCCTGCTAGAGCAATGCTTGCACGGCATCGAGCGCGAATGCCTACGCGTCACGGGTGAGGGTCGCCTGGCACAAACGCCGCACCCCGAAGCCCTGGGCGCCGCGTTGACCAACGAATTGATCACCACCGACTACTCGGAATCGCTGCTGGAGTTCATTACCCCAGCCCTGCCCAACCCGGCCGATACCCTGAGCAGCCTGGACAAGATCCATCGCTTTGCCTACAGCAAACTCGGTAGCGAGTACCTGTGGAGCCCGTCGATGCCGTGCCCATTGCCGGCCGAGGAAGATATTCCGATTGCCTACTACGGCACCTCCAATATCGGCCAGCTCAAATACGTTTACCGCAAGGGCCTGGCCCTGCGTTACGGCAAGACCATGCAGTGCATCGCCGGCATTCACTACAACTTTTCCCTGCCGGAGCAGTTGTGGCCGTTGCTCAAGGAAACTGAAGGTTTCGTCGGCACCGACCGCGACTACCAGTCCACGGCCTACATTGCGTTGATCCGTAATTTCCGTCGCTACAGCTGGCTGCTGATGTACCTGTTCGGTGCCTCGCCAGCGCTGGACGCCGGGTTCCTGCGCGGTCGCTCGCACCAGTTGGAAGTGCTGGACGCCGACACGCTGTACCTGCCGTACGCCACCAGCTTGCGCATGAGCGACCTGGGTTACCAGAGCAACGCCCAGGCCGGCCTCACGCCGTGCTACAACGACCTGGCGAGCTACACCGACAGCCTGCGCGAAGCGGTGGCAACGCCCTACGCGCCCTACGTCGAAGTCGGTACCCATAAGGACGGTGAGTGGGTTCAGCTCAACACCAACATCCTGCAGATCGAAAACGAGTACTACTCCAACATTCGCCCCAAGCGCGTGACCTACACCGGCGAGCGCCCCATCCAGGCGCTGGTGGCCCGTGGCATCCAGTACATCGAAGTGCGTTGCCTGGACATCAACCCGTTCCTGCCGATGGGTATCGACCTGCCGGAGTCGCGCTTCCTCGACGCGTTCCTGCTGTATTGCGCACTGAACGACAGCCCGCTGTTCGCCAACAACGAGTGCGGCAATGCCACCTCCAACTTCCTCAGCGTGGTCAAGGAAGGCCGCCGTCCGGGCCTGCAATTGCAGCGTCAGGGCCAGCCTGTGGACATGAAGGAATGGGCCACCGAGCTGCTGGAGCAGATTGCGCCGTTGGCGGCGTTGCTGGATCAGAGCCATGGCATTACCGAGCACAGTGAGGCGCTGGACGCTCAGCTGGCGAAGGTCAAGGATCCGTCCCTGACGCCGTCGGCCCAAGTGTTGGCAGCGATGGCCGAGCGCAAGGAAAGCTTTGCGCAATTCTCCCTGCACCAGAGCGAGGTGCACGCCGAGCATTTCCGTAAAGAGCCGCTGCCAGCCGACGAGCAGGCGCGTTTTGAAGAACTGGCGCGCACGTCGCTGGCGCAACAGGCGGAACTGGAGCAGAACGAGGTCGGCGACTTTGATGTGTTCGTCGGGTCGTACCAGGCGAGCATCCTGGCGATCAGTAACTAACTGAAGCCGAACCCGGCTCAACATGTGCGGGGCTTGCCCCCGATAGCAGAGTGTCAGTCACCCATCAGTGATTGATCTACCGCCATCGGGGGCAAGCCCCCTCCCACATTTGCCCTCATCTGATTGAATACCTGAGTTCACTCTTCTTCTAATAAGCTAATTCGAAAAAGTTATTTATTTTCGAGTTCTTAGATCATTTAGTCTCCTCACACGCCGACCCTCGGCCGCCTGATTGAGGAGCTTCCCCTTGAAACTGCTTACCCCTCTGCGCCTCTTGGCTGCATTGTCCCTGGCCGGTGCCAGCCTGTTTGCCCAGGCGGCAGATGTCACCATCGCTTATCAAACCACCGTGGACCCGGCGAAAGTCGCCCAGGCCGACGGCGCTTACGAAAAAGCCACTAACGCCAAGATCGACTGGCGCAAATTCGACAATGGCGCCGACATCATCGCCGCCATCGCCTCCGGCGACGTGCAGATCGGCTACCTGGGTTCCAGCCCGCTGACCGCTGCTGTTACCCGCAAAGTCCCAGTGGAAACCTTCCTCGTCGCCACCCAGATCGGCGGCGCCGAAGCCTTGGTGGCGCGCAATGGTTCGGGGATCAACAGCCCGCAGGACCTGATCGGCAAAAAGATCGCCGTGCCGTTCGTGTCCACCGGCCACTACAGCCTGTTGGCCGCGCTGAAGCACTGGAACATCGACCCTTCGAAAGTGACCATCCTCAACCTCGCGCCACCGGCCATCATCGCCGCCTGGAAGCGCGGTGACATCGACGCCACCTACGTGTGGGACCCCGCCCTGGGCGTGGCCAAGGAAAACGGCAAGGTGCTGATCACCGGCGAACTGGCCAAGTTCGGCGCGCCGACTTTCGATGCGTGGATCGTGCGCAAAGACTTCGCCGAGAAACACCCGGAAATCGTCACCGCTTTCGCCAAAGTCACGCTGGACGCCTACGCCGCGTACCGCAAAGACCCACAAGCGTGGCTCGCCGACACAGGCAACGTCGACAAGCTGGTCAAGCTTTCCGGCGCCAAGGCCAGTGACATCCCACTGCTGCTGCAAGGCAACGTCTACCCGCTGGCCGCTGATCAGGTGACCCTGCTGGGCGCCCCGACCACCAAGGCTGTGACCGACACCGCCGCGTTTCTCAAGGAGCAAGGCAAAGTCGACGCCGTGCTGCCGGACTACGCCCCTTACGTCAGCGCCAAGTTCATCACTCACTGATTCAAGGAGTTCATTGCGATGGCCTTGCTACAACTGGAGCGCATCAGCGCACAGTACCCAGGCGCCACAGAACCGGTACTGTCTGATATTTCACTGGACCTTGGGCCCCAGCAATTGCTGGTGGCCCTCGGCCCGTCCGGCAGTGGCAAGACCTCGCTGTTGAACCTGATTGCCGGTTTCGTCGAACCCTCTGCCGGGCGTATCACCCTCGACGGCGTGCCGGTCAAAGGCCCCAGCGCCGAGCGCGGCGTGGTGTTCCAGGACGACGCTCTGTTGCCCTGGCAAGACGTGCTCGCCAACGTCGGCTTCGGCCTGGAGCTGGCTGGCGTGCCCAAGGCACAACGCGAAGTACGCGCCCGGGAAATGCTCGCCCTGGTCGACCTGGCCGGCTTCGACAGCCGCCGTATCTGGCAACTGTCCGGTGGTCAGAAACAACGTGTGGGCCTGGCCCGCGCCCTGGCAGCTGACCCGCGTGTGCTGCTGATGGACGAACCCTTCGGCGCCCTCGATGCCTTCACCCGCGAACAGATGCAGGAACTGCTCCTGCAAGTCTGGCGGCGCACGGCCAAGCCGGTGTTCCTGATTACCCACGACATCGAAGAGGCGGTGTTCCTCGCCACCGATTTGATCCTGTTGGCGCCCAACCCGGGCCAGATCGTCGAGCGCCTGCACCTGGACTTCGGCCAGCGCTACGCCGCCGGTGAATCGGCGCGCGCGATCAAGTCCGACCCACGCTTTATCGAAACCCGCGAACACGTGCTGGGCAAAGTGTTCTCGCAACGGCAGGTGTCCGCATGAGCAGTTACGAACTCCCCGCCACCGCCGCCAAGCCGGTGGCTCACGCCGTTATTCCGGTGCGTCGTAGCCTGAGCACACGCGGGATCAGCGTGCTCACTTTGTTTGCCTTGTTGGCACTCTGGTGGGCGGTGACTGCTACCGGTTTGATCGAACCGCTGTTCCTGCCACCACCGTCCGCCGTGCTGCAAAAAGGCTGGCTGCTGGCGACCACCGGCTACATGGATTCCACCTTGTGGCAGCACTTGGGCGCGAGCCTGCAGCGCATCGGCCTGGGGCTGGGTTTTGCGGTGCTGACCGCCGTGCCGGTGGGCATTGCCATCGGTGCCAACCGTATTGCGCGCGGCATTCTCGATCCGCTGATTGAATTTTACCGGCCGATTCCACCGCTGGCTTATCTGCCGCTGATCGTGATCTGGTGCGGCATCGGCGAGCTGTCCAAGGTGCTGCTGATTTACCTCGCGATCTTCGCGCCTATCGCCATCGCCACCGCGACCGGCGTGCGCACCGTCGACCCGGCCAAGCTGCGGGCCGCGCAGTCGTTGGGCGCCACCCGTGCCCAATTGATTCGCCACGTGATCCTGCCGAGCGCCCTGCCCGACATCCTCACCGGTGTGCGCATCGGCCTGGGCGTAGGCTGGTCGACCTTGGTTGCGGCCGAGTTGATCGCCGCCACCAGCGGCCTGGGTTTTATGGTGCAGTCGGCGGCGCAGTTCCTGGTCACCGATGTGGTGGTGCTGGGGATTCTGGTGATCGCCCTGATCGCCTTCGCCATGGAAATGGGCCTGCGTGCCCTGCAGCGTAAATGGGTGCCCTGGCATGGCCAGGCACATTGAGTGAGAAGAGCATGAGCAGCCTGACCGTTACGCCATTAAGCACCGCCCTGGGCGCCCAGATCAGTGGCGTCGATATCACCCAGCCGCTGAACCTGGAACAGCGCGACGCCATCGAGCAGGCGTTGCTCACCCACTCGGTGCTGTTCTTCCGTGAACAAGCCGTCACCCCACAGCAACAGGCGCGGTTCGCGGCAAATTTTGGCGACCTGCACATTCACCCGATTTACCCCAACGTGCCGGAGCAGCCCGAAGTGCTGATCCTGGATACCGCCGTGACCGACGTGCGTGACAATGCCGTATGGCACACCGACGTGACCTTCCTGCCCACGCCGGCCCTCGGCGCGGTGCTCAGCGCCAAGCTGCTGCCGGCGTTTGGTGGCGACACGTTGTGGGCCAGTGGCATTGCGGCGTATGAGGCGCTGTCGGCGCCGTTCAAGCGCTTGCTCGATGGCCTGACCGCCACACACGACTTCACCAAATCCTTCCCGCTGGAGCGTTTTGGCAACACCGCCGAAGACCTGGCGCGCTGGGAAGAAACCCGCAAGAAAAACCCGCCGCTGTCGCACCCGGTAGTGCGCACGCACCCGGTGAGTGGGCGCAAGTCGCTGTTTGTCAGTGATGGGTTTACCACCAAGATCAATGAGCTGGAGCCGGCCGAAAGCGAAGCGATTTTGAAGCTGTTGTTTGCTCATGCGACACGGCCAGAGTTCACCATCCGCTGGCGCTGGCAGGAGAATGACGTAGCGTTCTGGGACAACCGCGTGACCCAGCATTACGCGGTCGATGACTACCGACCACAACGGCGGGTGATGCACCGCGCAACGATTCTGGGCGACGTTCCCTTTTAAGCCAGGCACAACCTTCATCGACTGACCCACCGCCATCGCGGGCAAGCCCGGCTCCCACAGTGATCGAGTCGTAGCGAATAAATTTGCCACGCTGAAGAGCAAAAATGTGGGAGGGGGCTTGCCTGCGATAAAGGGGCACCAGCCACAAAATTCATCACTGACCCACCGCCATCGCGGGCAAGCCCGGCTCCCACAGTGATCGAGTCGTGGCGAATAAATTTGCCGCGCTGAAGAGCAAAAATGTGGGAGGGGACTTGTCCCTGATAGCGCTGGGTCAGTCAACTGGTCACCTGGCTGACACCGTCATCGGGGGCAAGCCCCCTCCCACATTGACCCGGTGCTATCAGGTTATTCAGCGGTCGATGACTACCGGCCGCAGCGGCGAGTGATGCACCGCGCGACGATTCTGGGCGACGTTCCCTTTTAAGCCAGGCACAACCTCTGCATCCATGAAGATCAACAATGTGGGAGCTGGCTTGCCTGCGATAAAGGGGCACCAGGCACCACATTCATCGACTGACCCACCGCCATCGCGGGCAAGCCCGGCTCCCACAGGGATCGAGTCGTAGCGAATAAATTTGCCACACTGAAGAGCAAAAATGTGGGAGGGGGCTTGCCCCCGATAGCGCTGGGTCAGTCAACTGGTCACGTGACTGACACCGCCATCGGGGGCAATCCCCCTCCCACATTGACCCGACGCTATCAGGTTATTCAGCGGTCGATGGTTTTTCCCACAGGTTGATCCCGCCTTCCTGGGCAAACCGATCGATCTCCGCCAGTTCCTCGGCACTGAAGCTCAAGTTCTGCAGCGCCCCGACGTTTTCAATGATCTGCTCCGGCCGGCTTGCACCGATCAGCGCACTGGTCACCCGTGGGTCACGCAGGGTCCAGGCCAGCGCCAGTTGCGCCAGGCTCTGGCCGCGACGCTTGGCGATTTCATTCAGCGCGCGCACGTGGGCGATGTTGGCTTCGGACAAGTGCTTGGCCTGCAGCGAACCACCCCCTGGACGATTAACCCGCGCATCCGCCGGCACGCCGTTGAGGTACTTGTCGGTGAGCAAACCCTGGGCCAGCGGCGTGAACGCAATCACCCCGGCACCGAGTTCTTCGGTGGTGTCCAGCAGGTCTTTTTCCACCCAGCGATTGAGCAGGTTGTAGGCCGGTTGGTGGATCAGCAACGGCACTTTCCATTCTTGAAGCAGCGCAGCCATCTCGCGGGTTTTCACGCCGGAATAAGACGAGATACCGATGTACAGCGCCTTGCCTTGTTGCACGGCAGTGGCGAGGGCGCTGGCGGTTTCTTCCAGCGGCGTGTCGGCATCAAAACGGTGGGAGTAAAAAATATCCACGTAGTCGACGCCCAGGCGTTGCAGGCTCTGGTCCAGGCTCGCCAATACGTATTTGCGCGAACCGCCACCCTGGCCGTAAGGGCCGGGCCACATGTCCCAGCCGGCTTTGCTGGAGATGATCAGCTCGTCGCGATAGTGCTTGAAGTCTTCGCGCAGCAAACGGCCGAAGTTGATCTCGGCGCTGCCGTAGGGCGGGCCGTAGTTGTTGGCCAGGTCGAAGTGGTTGATGCCCAGGTCGAACGCGGTGCGCAGCAACGCGCGCTGGGTGTCGATCGGGGTGCTGTCGCCAAAGTTGTGCCACAGCCCCAGGGACAGTGCAGGCAGCACCAATCCACTGCGGCCTACGCGGCGATAAGGGATAGATTCATAGCGGTTTTCGGCAGCAATGTACGTCATCGAATCCTCTCTGGGCTTAGGGCAAATAAGGCCTGGGAATAAGGTTATTCCCAGGCCTTTTAAGCCACTGAATCGCTTAACTATGCCCGTCTCTTTTACAGCAATTTCCTACCAAAGTGGAACGACGTAGCTGACATAGAATCGGTTTTCATCTTGCACAGTGGCACCGGTAATGTCAGGGCTGGCGTGGGCATTTTTCCAGGTTACGCCCAGGCCCTTGAGGGTACCGGTGGGTACTTGGTAGGCCACCGCGATGTTGCGTTCCCATTCGCTGGTGTCGCCCTGCGCAGTGCGGATGTCATCGCCGTGGGCATAGGCGGCAGAGAATGTCAGGCCGGTGAGGCCCAGCTTGCCGAAGTCATATTTGTACTGCGCCAGCCAGGTACGCTCGCCGGCGTGCTGGAATTTGTTCAGCTGCATGTTGGTCAGCGCCGGCGTGTCCGCACCTGAACCTGGGCCCTGGCGTGCGTCACCACTGTTCAGGCCCGAATCCAGGTACGGGAAGTCGCTGTCGCCGCTGTTTTTCTGGATACCGAGGCCAACGGTATGGCCGTCCAGGCTGTAGCTCTCCAGCAAGCTGGCGGTGGTCTGGTTGATGCGGCCTTTGCTGGTGCCGTCACCGTAGAGGCCGGCCCCGGCGAAGTCTTTGTCGCCATCGGCGTTGGCGCCCACACCCAGGCTGCGGAACACGCGCACGTCGGTGTCGAATGCACCCACGGCCACCGCGTCATGACGCTTGGCGCCGAGGAAGAACTGCTGGTAGTAATCCTCAAGGTTGGAATACCACAGGCTGACGGTGGTGTTCTGAATGCCGGTGTAGTCCGCACCGCCGAACAGGAAGCGGTCGCTTTCTTTGGTGCCACCGGCAGTGATCATGCCTTGGTCGCCGGTTTCGTTGCGGATCTTGGTCTTGAAGATATCGCCGCCGGTGAAGGTGAAATCGCTAAGGTCCTTGGACACCAGTTGCACGCCAGTGTTGGTCTGCTGGTAAAGGCGCCCGTCGGTGTTCGCCAACACCGGATTGTTGCCGTACAGCGTGCCCACGCGCAGCTCATCCTTGGCAAAGCGCATCTTGAACGTGGGGCTCAGCACGCCAAACTGGTCGGCGGATTTGCCGTCGTCCAACGGGAACATGCTGCCGGGGTAGCGGCCCTGGTGATCCTTGTCATTGAGGTCACCACCGGAATCCAGTTTCAAGCCATAGAAGGCCTGCAGATCAAGGCCAAAACCAACCGGCCCATCGGTGTAGCCCGACTTGAAGTTGAACTCGAAACCCTGGCCCCAATCACGAATGCTGTGGGCCTTGGCGTTGCTGTTCACCACATCACGCCCTTGCTGGTTGAGGTAGCGGTTGAGCAAGGTCACATCGGCGTGGCTGTCGTCGATAAAATCGGCGTGGGCGGACAGCATAAAGCTCGCCATGGCGACACCCACCACGGGGCTTATTAACGTCTTCATTGTTACCGGTCTCCGTCACTGTTCTGAAATGAAAGCGTCAAACGCTTCACACAATTACGCAGTGGCCAGATGACAGTTGCGCGTCAAAGCGCGGCTTCAACGAATGAAATTAAATTTAAGAAAGCCCCGTAGAACGGGGCTTTGCGGGCTTTTTTTGGTGAGAGGGAACTAGCGCACCAAGTGCAGGAACTGCAGGTGCCGCTCATACTGGTCGAGGATGTCGTTGATGATCTGCTCCTTGGTGTAGCCCACCAGATCGTAGTCCTGACTGCCCTCGCTCAAGTGCACTTCCGCCCGGTAGTAACGGCGGTTGTTGAGCTGCTTGGAGCCCATGCCGCCGCGCGCAAACGACGGCGTGAAATAGCCACGCATCTGCACTTGATACACGAACGGATGCTCTTCGCCGTGGCCGATTTCCAGGCTGACGCTGTCGTTGGACGGGTCGGGCTGGGTGACGACGCTGAGGCCTTTTTCGACAAACACCGCCGTCACTTCTTCGATCGCCGGGCGCACGGTGGTTTCAAGGAACCGGTACACCTCATCGCGCGACGGAAAATGCACCGCCTGGCTCAGGCGCTGGCGCCAACCGCCTGTGCCCTTGCGTGAGCCCGATACCGGCGCCAGCGAATGCAACTGGGCAATCTGCTTTTGCGATTCGAGGTGGAACGCCTTGTGCAGCCCCCACATCATCAGCAGCAGGATCAGCGAGAACGGCAACGAGGTCAGCACCACCGCCGATTTGAGCGAATCGATGCTGCCGGCGAACAGCAAGGCACTGGTGACCAACGCAGTCATCGCGCCCCAGAACACACGCAGCCATTTAGGCCCGTCTTCATCGGCGTTACCGCCTTTGGACGACAAGGTCGACAGCACCACGGTGCCGGAGTCGGCCGAGGTGACGAAGAACACGAAGCTGATGAACACCGTGACCGCGATGACCGTCTTGCTCCACGGGTAGGTTTCCAGCAGCAAGTAAAGGCTCATCGACGGGTCATCGATGGCCGACTGGCCGAGGGCGGTCAAGCCGTGGTTGAGCACTTGGTCGATGGCGCTGTTGCCGAAGATCGACATCCACGCCAGGGTAAAGCCCAGCGGGATCAGCAGCACGCCGAACACGAACTCACGGATGGTGCGCCCGCGGGAAATACGCGCGATGAACAGGCCCACGAACGGCGACCATGCAATCCACCAGGCCCAATAGAACACCGTCCAACCGCCCAGCCAGTCGCTGGGTTTGTCGTAGGCGTACACATCGAAACTCTTGGTCGGCAAGGCGCCGAGGTAGTCGCCGATGTTCTGGATCAAGGTGTTGAGCAAGTGCTGGGTAGGCCCGGCGAACAACACAAACAGCAGCAGCGCGCAGGCCAGCAGCATGTTGATGTCGGACATCACCCGCACGCCCTTGTCGACACCGGAAACGGCGACGAGGATCGCGGCGCCCATCATCAGCGTGATCAGGCCAACCTGAATCCATTGGGTGTGGGCAATGCCGAACAGGTAATCCAGCCCGGAATTGAGGTGCAACACGCCAAAGCCCATGTCGGCGCCCAGGCCAAACACGGTGGCGATGATGCCGAAGCCATCCACTGCGTAGCCGATGGGGCCGTTGATGCGTTTGCCGATCAGCGGGTACAGCGCCGAGCGCAGCGCCAGCGGCAGGTTATGCCGGTAGGCGAAATACGCCAGGGCCATGCCAACAAACGCGAACACGCCCCAGCCGTGCAGGCCCCAGTGCAGAAACAGGATCTGCATGGCCTGGCGCGCGGCATCGGCGTTCATCGGCGCGCCTTGAGGTGGCTGCACCAGGTGCGTCAGCGGCTCGGACACGCAGAAGAAGAACAGCGTGATGCTGATCCCGGCCGCGAACAGCATGCCGGCCCAGGACAGGTAGCTGAATTCGGGCTCGTCGTGGTCGGCACCGAGTTTTATCTTGCCGTAGCCCGATAGCGCGGTGACCACCACGAAGACCAGATACAGCGTCATCGCGAGCATGTAGTACCAGCCGACCGTGTTGGCCGCCCAGTTTTGCGCGGCCAGCAGCCAGGCACCGGCCTGTTGCGGGATAGCGATGACGGTGATGCCAAATAGCAGGATGAAACTGGCGGCAAAGTAGAAAACGGGCGCATTCATGCGCACCATGCCGCTGGATGGGGTGGACGATGCACTCATGAACGATGCACCCCTAGGGTATGGGATGTGGCTGTAAATAACGGACTCAGCAAAGGTAAGCCTCCTGTTGTGAGCGGGCAGCGAACCACCGGTTTAACTTGAACGAACATTCAAGTTAAACATGAATAGGCGGTTTGGGACTAATCGCAGGGCTGAGTGGTAGGTCATTCCTACACTAGCTCAGGGATTGGTATGACGGGTGCGCGAGGTAAATCGTTCAGCGATTTCCGCTTTAAGTACGGCTCAAAATTGGAATGCAGTCAAAAATGTGGGAGCGGGCTTGCTCGCGAATGCAGTGGGTCAGCAACATATCCCGTGACTGACACTCCGCCTTCGCGAGCAAGCCCGCTCCCACAGGGGATTTATGCTGACTCTCTATTTCTGCGCCCCATCCTCATGCTGCAAATTCGCCTGCGTGATATTCGCCCCCGCCGGCACACTGCGGGTCAGCCACACGTTGCCGCCAATCGTCGAGCCCTTGCCGATGGTGATCCGCCCCAGAATCGTCGCCCCGGCGTAGATCACCACATCATCTTCAACAATCGGATGGCGTGGATGGCCCTTCTGCAACTGCCCGTCCTCATCTGCCGGGAAGCGCTTGGCGCCCAACGTCACTGCCTGATAAATGCGCACCCGCTCGCCGATGATCGCGGTTTCGCCAATCACCACACCCGTCCCATGATCGATAAAGAAACTCGGGCCGATCTGCGCGCCAGGGTGAATGTCGATACCCGTGGCCGAGTGCGCGATCTCCGCGCTGATCCGCGCCAGCAGCGGCAGCCCGGCGCGGTACAGATGGTGCGCCAGGCGATGGTGAATCACCGCCAAAATCCCCGGATAGCACAACAGCACTTCATCCACACTGCGCGCGGCCGGGTCGCCGTGGTAGGCGGCCAGCACGTCGGTGTCCAGCAGGCTGCGCAGCGACGGCAGGGCCAGGGCAAAATCCTGGATCAGACGGATCGCCAGGGCATCGACCTCGCCGTCATCCTTGCCGCCCTGGCGTGCGGCGTAGCGCAGCTCCAGGCGCGCCTGGCCGAGCAGGGCATTCAAGGCGACGTCGAGGGTGTGGCCGACGTAAAAGTCTTCACTTTCTTCACGCAAGTCCACCGGCCCCAGGCGCATCGGGAACAACGCGCCGCACAGCGACTCAAGAATCTGCGCCACGGCCTCGCGCGACGGCAATTCGCGGCCGCCGTGCTCGCCACTCAAGCGGCCATTGCGCGTTCGCCACTGGTCCCGGGCGCTGCGCAGCTGGCTGACGATGGTCTGCAATTGCCAATGGCTGGAACGCTCACTCACGGTATTCACTCCTGACGAATTGCCCATCACTTTACGGTATGCACCCAGACGGCCCTTAAGAACCAATGGTGTGATGCTAAGAACTAACCGACATAAGCGATTGGCGGTTGCCGGTCGAAAAGTGCCTGCCTATAGTCGCCCAATCACTTAGCCACTGTGCGTCGCCATGATCAAACAACAGCTCGACCGTTTTAACCGCCTGGACCTGCTGGGCGGTGCCACTGCCCTGGAAAAACTCGAGCGGCTGTCGACCTGGCTGGGCAGGGACATTTACGTCAAGCGCGATGACACCACGCCACTGGCCATGGGCGGCAACAAGCTGCGCAAGCTCGAATACCTGGCAGCCGATGCCCTCGCTCAAGGCGCCGACACCCTGGTAACCGCCGGCGCGATCCAGTCCAACCATGTGCGCCAGACTGCTGCGCTGGCCGCCAAGTTGGGCCTGGGTTGCGTGGCACTGCTGGAGAACCCGACCGGCACCGAAGACCCGAACTACCTGGGCAACGGCAATCGCCTGTTGCTGGAGCTGTTTGACGCCAAAGTAGAACTGGTCGAGAACCTCGACAACGTTGACGACCAACTCAATGCCCTCGCCGATCGCCTGCGCAGCAACGGCAAGAAGCCGTACCTGGTGCCGATCGGCGGTTCGAATGCACTCGGGGCGCTGGGTTACGTGCGCGCCGGGCTGGAGCTAGCCGGGCAGATCGAAGCCAGCGGCATTGAGTTCGCCGCCGTGGTACTCGCCTCCGGCAGTGCGGGCACCCACAGTGGCCTCGCCCTGGCGTTGAGCGAAGTGCTGCCGAATTTGCCGGTGGTGGGCATTACCGTGTCGCGCACCGAGCAAGCTCAGTTCCCGAAAGTGCAGGGCCTGGCCGAACGCACCGCCGAGTTGCTCGGCGTGGGCGTTCCCGACGCATTCAAAGTGATCCTGTGGGACGAATATTTCGGCCCGCGCTACGGCGAACCGAACGCCGGCACCCTGGCGGCGGTCAAGTTACTGGCAAGCCAGGAAGGCCTTCTGCTGGACCCGGTGTATACGGGCAAGGCCATGGCCGGCTTGCTTGATGGCATCGGTCGCCAGCGGTTTGAAGAAGGTCCGATTATTTTCCTGCACACCGGCGGGGCGCCGGCGTTGTTTGCGTTTGACTCCGTGTTTAACTGAATAAACACGGATCAAAATGTGGGAGCTGGCTTGCCTGCGATAGCGGTCAGGCAGCTACAAAAATGTTGGCTGATACACCGCTATCGCGGGCAAGTCCGCTCCCACATTGGATTGATTGCATATTCTAAAAACGCATAACAAATTAGATTTATATTATTTTCAAGTCTTAGAAACTGGCTTTATAGTCGCGCCGAAGGCGAAGACGCGCTTCGCGCTTTAAGGCAGGATACGACTACTGCGTCACCTGCTTCGCTCAACATAAAAAACACAGGGGCTGTTCATGACTATTTCTGTATTCCGTCGCACGTTGCTGGTTGGCACATTGGGCTTGGCACTCGGGGCTGGTCTGATGGGCCAAGCCATCGCTGGTGAGCAGCTTGACACCATCAAGAAGGCCGGCGAGATCAAGATCGGCCTGGAAGGCACCTACCCGCCGTTCAGCTTCGTCGATGAAAGCGGCAAGCTCAGCGGTTTCGAAGTCGAGCTGTCCGAAGCGCTGGCCAAAGAGCTGGGCGTCAAGGTCAAGCTGCAAGCCACACCGTGGGACGGCATCCTCGCGGCCCTGGAATCCAAGCGCCTGGACGCCGTGGTCAACCAAGTGACCATCTCCGAAGAGCGCAAGAAGAAGTACGACTTCTCCAAGCCTTACACCGTTTCCGGTATCCAGGCGCTGGTGCTGAAGAAAAACGTCGACGCCATCAAAACCGCCGATGACCTGGCCGGCAAGAAAGTCGGCGTAGGCCTGGGCACCAACTACGAACAATGGCTCAAGGACAACCAACCCAAAGCCATCATCAAGACCTACAACGATGACCCTACCAAGTTCCAGGACCTGCGGATCGGGCGCATTGACGCCATCCTGATCGACCGTCTGGCCGCGCTGGAATACGCCAAGAAAGCCCCGGACACTGCTGCCGCCGGTGATGCTTTCTCCCGTCAGGAAGCCGGTATTGCACTGCGCAAAGGCGAGCCTGAACTGCTCGACGCCGTGAACAAGGCCCTCGACAAACTGCGTGCCGACGGCACCTTGAAGAAGCTGTCCGAGAAATACTTCAACGCTGACGTCACTCAATAATGGAAGCAGGTTTCCAACTCGCGCTGGACTCCGCGCCCTTTCTGCTCAAGGGCGCGTACTACACGGTGATTCTTAGCCTCGGCGGGATGTTTTTCGGCTTGCTGCTGGGCTTTGGCCTGGCCTTGATGCGTTTGTCGCGCTTCAAGTTGGTCAGTTGGATCGCCCGCGTCTACGTGTCGTTCTTTCGCGGCACGCCCTTGCTGGTGCAGCTGTTCCTGATCTACTACGGCTTACCGCAAGTGGGCATCGAGCTGGACCCGATCCCGGCCGCCATGATTGGCTTTTCGCTGAACATGGCGGCTTACGCCTGTGAAATCCTGCGCGCCGCCATCAGCTCCATCGAGCGCGGCCAATGGGAAGCTGCAGCCAGTATCGGCATGACCCGTGCGCAGACCCTTCGCCGGGCCATCCTGCCGCAGGCCATGCGCACGGCCTTGCCGCCATTGGGCAACAGCTTTATTTCGCTGGTAAAAGACACGGCGCTGGCCGCTACCATCCAGGTGCCCGAGCTGTTCCGCCAGGCCCAATTGGTGTCTGCGCGCACCTTCGAAATTTTCACCATGTACCTCTCCGCTGCCCTGATCTACTGGATCCTGGCGAGCATCCTGGCGCATTTTCAGAACCGCCTGGAAGACCGGGTCAACCGGCATGACCTGGAGTCTTGAAGCATGATCGTGGTTGAAAAACTGACCAAACAATTCAAGGGTCAGGTGGTACTCAACGGGATCGACCTTGAGGTCAAGGAAGGCGAAGTTGTCGCCATCATTGGTCCCAGTGGTTCCGGCAAGACCACCTTCCTGCGCTGCCTGAATTTCCTCGAAGAACCCACCAGCGGTCGCATCAAGGTGGGTGACATCGAGATCGACAGCAGCAAGCCGCTCAACCAGCAGCAAGGCCTGGTGCGGCGCTTGCGCCAGCACGTGGGTTTTGTGTTCCAGAACTTCAACCTGTTCCCGCACCGCACCGCGCTGGAAAACGTCATCGAAGGCCCGATGGTGGTCAAGAAGATGCCTCGCGAAGCAGCCACCGAACTGGGCCGCGCGCTGCTGGCCAGGGTCGGTCTGGCGGGCAAGGAAGGGTCTTACCCGCGGCGCTTGTCCGGTGGCCAGCAACAGCGCGTGGCAATCGCCCGTGCATTGGCCATGGAGCCGGAGGTGATTCTGTTTGACGAACCCACCTCGGCACTCGACCCGGAGCTGGTCGGTGAAGTACTGGCGACCATCCGCAGCCTGGCCGAAGAAAACCGCACCATGGTCATCGTCACCCACGAAATGAGCTTCGCCCGGGATGTGGCCAACCGGGTGATCTTCTTCGACAAGGGCGTGATCGTCGAACAGGGCGAGGCCAAGGCGCTGTTTGCCAACCCCAAGGAAGAACGCACCAAGCAGTTCCTGAGCAAGTTTCTGGCCCACTGACACCCCGAAAAACCTAGGTGGGCGCTGGCTTGCCTGCGATGCAGGCACCTCGGTGTGTCAGTCACACCGCAGCGATGCTATCGCAGGCAAGCCAGCGCCCACCTAAGCGCGTTCCTACATAAAATCCTCGCGATAACAAATAAAACGCACCGCCGCACCCACCTTAAAATCCCCCGCCTCGTCAGCTCTTTCTGAATCTGCTCCAACCCGCCGTTTAGCCCTTTGCCGCCATTGACGCCCGCCGGCCAACCCTCTTATCTAGGGCCCAGAGGATTGGATCCTATCCCGGCTATTCACTGAATCGTTCCTTTCGGCACCCGGCGCACACTCGCGCCACGGGCGCCGGAACGATTGCTGCTGGCTGCATCAAGGAGATGACTTATGACGCGCACTGCACCCTCGGCCATGCTTACCGCCCCGACGTTGCCCCAGGCTAATCGATACGGTATCAACGCCCTCGCCGCCGCCCAACTGCAGGTGGATATCGCCCCCTATCCCGGCATGGAGGAAGGCGACCTGATCGAGCTGTTCTGGAACAACTGCTTTGCCGACTCCCGGCGCGTGAGCGCGTGCAAAATCGGTACTCCCACCCGCCTGCGCATCCCGCAAAGCTTTGTGCAGGATGGCTCGGCGCAGATTCACTATCAGGTCATGCAAATCGGCCACGGCCCGGCCCGTTCGGCGGTCACGCACGTGCGGGTCAAGACCTGCCCACCCGGCGGCCAACCGTCGCCCCTGTTCAACGACGAAAACCAGAACCTTGCCCCCGTCAGCCTGCCCGACATGATCCGCCGCTACGGCATCAACGGTAGTCAGGTGCGACGCGGCATTCCGCTGAGCATCGAGCCGTACGCGCATATGGCCACCGGCGACGCCATCACCCTGCGTTGGGGCGACGTGCGTCTGGACCTGCCGACGATCCAGAGCAAAGACGTCGGTCTGACGGTGCAGGTGTGGGTGCCCTCTGCGGTGATTGTCGAAGCGGGCGACGACTGCCGGCTGGACGTGACGTACTGCATTCTGGATCGCGTCGGCAATAATTCGCGCTGGGCGCCCGCGCGCACGTTGAACATCGCCGCCTGCTCGTCGCAGGCGCCGGCCCGCCCGGCCGGGGCCACGTCGACCTATCAACCACGTCAGCCCGGTTCTCCCTGCGAACCTGGGTAACAGACCTTCTATGCATATTCCTAAAAGTTAGTTTATTTAAAGATTTAACACGCTTAGGGTATATGCACCGGACCACCGGACATCTCTGATTTTTCTGTTTTTATTTCATTGAATGCGAGGTCGGTATGGTCAGAATTACCCCGGTGCATAACGCCAGGGCATTACGTGCAGCCAAGGAGCGGCGCTGATGTCTAACTTGGCTCTAACACCCCCCCAGAGTGATCTGGACGTAGCCCCACTGCTGTTGCCGGCGGCTGTGCTGCGCGACGACGCGCAAGCGTTGAGCGCAGCCCACGAACTGGCTCAGGCCGCGCGCCTGCAAGCGGCCAAGCGCGACCAGCAGCGCAAGCTGCCCTGGGCGCAGCTTGAGCAGTTCACCCGCAGCGGGCTCGGCAGTATTTCCATTCCCCGTGAATACGGCGGCCCACAGGTATCGTTCGTGACCCTGGCCGAGGTGTTCGCGATCATCAGCGCGGCAGACCCGGCCCTCGGGCAGATCCCGCAGAACCACTTCGGCATCCTGCATCTGCTGCAGGGCGCTGCCACCGAACGCCAGAAAAAACAGCTGTTCCAGAGCGTCCTCGACGGCTGGCGCATCGGTAATGGCGGCCCGGAACGCGGCACCAAAAACACCCTGGAACTCAAAGCGCGGCTCACCGCCCAAGGCGATGGCTACGTGGTCAGCGGCCAGAAGTTCTACTCCACCGGCGCGCTGTTTGCCCATTGGGTGGCGGTGAAGGCGTTGAACGATGACGGCAAACAAGTCATGGCCTTTGTGCGCCGTGGCACGCAAGGGCTGCGCATCGTTGACGATTGGTCGGGCTTCGGCCAACGCACCACCGCCAGCGGCACCGTGCTGCTTGACCGGGTACCGGTGGACGCCGAACTGGTGATAGAGAACTGGCGCATCGGCGAAAGCCCGAACATCCAGGGCGCCGTCTCGCAATTGATCCAGGCGGCCATCGACGCCGGCATCGCCCGCGGCGCTCTGGATGACACCATCGCCTTCGTGCGTGAACGCTCGCGCCCATGGATCGACGCCAAGGTCGAACGCGCCAGCGATGACCTGTATGTGATCGCCGATATCGGCAAGCTGAACATCGAACTGCATGCCGCCGAGGCACTGCTGCGCAAGGCCGGCAAGGTACTGGACGAGGTCAGCGCTGCGCCGATCACCGCGCAATCCGCCGCGCGCGCGTCGATTGCCGTGGCCGAAGCGAAAGTGCTGACCACCGAAGTGTCGCTGCAGGTCAGCGAAAAGCTCTTCGAGCTGGCCGGCAGTCGCGCCACCCTCGCCGAATTCAACCTCGACCGTCATTGGCGCAACGCCCGCGTGCACACCCTGCACGACCCGGTGCGCTGGAAGTATCACGCCATCGGCGCCTATCGCCTGAACGGCACGTTGCCGGCTCGTCATTCCTGGATCTGACCGACCAGACATCTGGAGAACATCATGACTTTCTCTACAAACGTCGCGGTTATCACCAGCGACGAACAAGCCCTTATTGTCGCCAGCGACCTGGCCGAAGACTTGGGTCGCGACAGCGCCCAGCGCGACCGCGAACGCCGCCTGCCCCTGCCCGAGCTGGATGTGTTTTCGCGCTCCGGCCTGTGGGGCATCAGCGTGCCGAAGGAACACGGCGGCGCGGGTGTGTCCAACGTCACTCTGGCCAAGGTCATTGCGCTGATTGCCCAGGCGGACGCCTCGCTGGGCCAGATCCCGCAAAACCATTTTTATGCCCTGGAAGTGCTGCGCGTGAATGGCAGCCCGGCGCAGCAAAAACGCCTGTACGCCGAGGTGCTCGCGGGCCAACGTTTCGGCAACGCCTTGGCGGAGCTGGGTACCAAAACTGCCCATGACCGGGTGACCCAAATCACCCGCGACGG
This sequence comes from Pseudomonas sp. TREG-RG-20F-10-E-6-01, assembly GCF_022662455.1. NCBI lineage: Bacteria > Pseudomonadati > Pseudomonadota > Gammaproteobacteria > Pseudomonadales > Pseudomonadaceae > Pseudomonas > Pseudomonas sp. TREG-RG-20F-10-E-6-01. Next base: position 32,771 of record NZ_JAKNQP010000017.1, read on the forward strand.
CGACGGTTTTCGTATCACCGGCCGCAAGTTCTACGCCACCGGGGCCATCTACGCGCAACGCATCCCCACCTCAGTGGTGGATGAACACGGCGTGCAGCAACTGGCATTTGTGCCGCGCGACAGCGAAGGCCTGACGGTCATCGACGACTGGAGCGGCTTCGGCCAGCGCACCACCGGCAGCGGCTCCGTGGTGTTCGACAACGTGTGGGTTGCCGCACAGGATGTGGTCCCGTTCCAGAGCGCCTTCGAGCGCCCGACCACAGTCGGCCCATTGGCGCAGATCCTTCACGCTGCCATCGACACCGGCATCGCCCGCGCCGCCTTCGAGGATGCGCTGCATTTTGTGCGCACCAAGACCCGGCCGTGGATCGACTCCGGCAACGACAAGGCCACTGAAGACCCGCTCACCTTGAAAAGCTTCGGCCACCTGAGCATCCGCCTGCACGCCGCCGAGGCGTTACTGGAGCGCTCCGGTGAGTTCCTCGACCGCGCCCAGGCCGACAGCACTGCCGAAACCGTCGCAGCAGCGTCCATCGCCGTCGCCGAAGTGCGCGCCTTGAGCACTGAAATTTCCCTGGCCGCCGGCAGCACCTTGTTCGAACTGGCCGGCAGCCAGGCGACCCTGGCCGAACATGGCCTGGATCGCCACTGGCGCAACGCCCGCGTGCACACCCTGCACGACCCGGTGCGCTGGAAGTACCATGCGGTGGGCAATTACTACCTCAACGATGAAAACCCGCCACTGCGGGGGACCATCTGATGGCCAAGAAAAAAATCCTGCTCAATGCCTTCAACATGAACTGCATCGGGCACATCAACCATGGCCTGTGGACACACCCACGGGACACCTCAACGCAGTACAAGACCCTCCAATACTGGACCGACCTGGCGCAGACCCTGGAGCGCGGGCTGTTCGACGGTTTGTTCATCGCCGACATTGTCGGCGTGTACGACGTTTACCAGAACTCCATCGACGTGCCGCTCAAAGAGTCGATCCAGCTGCCGGTCAACGACCCATTGCTGCTGGTTTCGGCCATGGCGGCCGTCACCCAAAACCTCGGCTTCGGCCTCACCGCCAACCTCACCTACGAGCCGCCGTATCTGTTCGCCCGACGCATGTCCACCCTCGACCACCTGAGCCGTGGCCGGGTCGGCTGGAACATCGTCACCGGCTACCTCGACAGCGCCGCCAAGGCCATGGGCCTGACCGAACAGGTCGAGCATGACCGGCGCTACGACCAGGCCGATGAATACCTGCAAGTGCTGTACAAACTCTGGGAAGGCAGCTGGGAAGACGACGCGGTCATCAACGATCCACAGCAACGGGTCTATGCGCAGCCCGGCAAGGTGCACAAGGTTGAGCACCACGGCGAGTTCTATCAGGTCGAGGGTTATCACCTTTGCGAGCCGTCGCCGCAACGCACGCCGGTGCTGTTCCAGGCCGGCAGCTCGGAGCGCGGCTTGCTGTTCGCCGGACGCCATGCCGAGTGCGTATTCATCAGCGGGCAGAACAAGGCCGCGACCAAAGCACAGGTCGACAAGGTGCGTGCCAGTGCCGTCGAAGCCGGGCGCAACCCGGAGGACATCAAGGTGTTCATGGGCCTCAACGTGATCGTGGGCGCCACCGAAGAACTGGCCTGGGCCAAGCACGCCGAGTACGTGAGCTATGCCAGCCCGGAAGCCGGTGTGGCGCACTTCTCGGCCTCTACGGCGATCGACTTTGCTCAATACGAAATCGATGAACCGATCCAGTACGTGAAAAGCAACGCGATTCAGTCGGCCACCAAGAACCTGCAAAACAACGATTGGACGCGGCGCAAATTGCTCGAGCAGCACGCCCTCGGCGGGCGCTACATCACCTTGGTCGGCTCGCCGGAACAGGTCGCTGACGAGCTGGAATCGTGGATCAGCGAAACCGGGCTGGATGGCTTCAACCTGACGCGCATTGTCACGCCGGAAAGCTATGTCGATTTCATCGACCTGGTGGTGCCGGAGTTGCAGAAGCGTGGGTCGTACAAGACGGCTTATGAAGCCGGCACCTTGCGCGAAAAAGTCTTCCATGGCTCCGCGCGCTTACCCGAACAACACACCGGTTCCACCTACCGACACTGAACCAAAACTGTGGCAGCTGGCTTGCCTGCGATGGCGGTCTGTCAGGCACATTTTTTTGCTGGCCCACCGCTATCGCAGGCAAGCCAGCTCCCACAGTTGACCGAGTTGTTTGCACTCACACCTTATGACTGGAAATCGATTATGAAAAAGCCCCTGCTCACCCACCCAGTCAAAGCACTGGCCCTGGCCCTTGGTTTATTCAGCTCGGCGGTATTCGCCGCCGATGCACCGCTGAAAGTCGGCACCACCGCCGCCTTCGCGATTCCCCTGGAAGCCGCCGTCGCCGAAGCCGACAAGCAAGGCCTGAAGGTCGAACTGGTGGAGTTCACCGACTGGATCGCGCCCAACGTCAGCCTCGCCGCCGGCGACATCGACGTGAACTACTTCCAGCACATCCCGTTCCTGGAAAACGCCAAGGCTGCCGCCGGGTTCGACCTGGTGCCGTATGCGCCGGGCATCATCAATAACGTTGGCCTGTATTCGAAGAAGTACAAAAGCTTCAACGACCTGCCTCAGGGCGCCAGCGTGGCGATCGCCAACGACCCAATCAACAGCGGTCGTGGCCTGCAGCTGCTGGCCAAGGCCGGGCTGATCACGCTCAAGCCGGGCGTGGGTTACAAGGCCACCGAAGAAGACATCATCGCCAACCCGAAGAAGATCAAGATCCTGCAAGTGGAAGCCGTGCAGCTGGTGCGCGCCTATGACGACGCCGATCTGGTGCAGGGTTACCCGGCCTACATCCGTCTGTCCAAGACCTTCGATGCTGAGTCGGCGCTGCTGTTCGACGGCCTCGATCACCCGGAATACGTGATCCAGTTTGTGGTCCAGCCCAAAAGCAAAACCGACCCGCGCGTGATCAAGTTCGTCGACATCTACCAGCACTCGCCGGTGGTACGCGCCGCGCTGGATAAATCCCTCGGCAAGCTCTACCAAGTCGGCTGGGAAGATAAAAAATGACCGCCGCCAACGCCCAACTGCGCGACCTGGGCACCGCGCCCAGGGACGCCGAGCAGACAGAACTGCACCCGGATTTGAACCGCGCCCATGTGCGGTTTATCAACCTGGGCAAAACCTATGACGGCAGCGTGCATGCCTTGCAAGGCATTGACCTGGCGATCCAGCGCGGTGAGGTGTTCGGCATCATCGGCCGCAGCGGCGCCGGCAAATCCTCGCTGATCCGCACCATCAACCGCCTGGAGCAACCCAGCAGCGGGCGCGTGCTGATCGATCAGGTGGACATCGGCGAGTACGACGAAGACCGCCTGGTCGCGTTGCGTCGGCGCATCGGCATGATCTTCCAGCACTTCAACCTGATGTCGGCCAAAACAGTGTGGCAGAACGTCGAGCTGCCGCTGAAGGTCGCCGGCGTGCCCAAGCTGCAGCGCGAGCAAAAGGTGCGTGAGCTGCTGGAACTGGTGGGTTTGCAGGACAAGCACAAGGCTTATCCCGCGCAGCTGTCCGGCGGGCAGAAACAGCGTGTCGGCATTGCCCGTTCGCTGGTGCACGACCCACAGATTCTGCTGTGCGACGAAGCCACCTCGGCCCTCGACCCGGAAACCACGCAGTCGATCCTCGGCCTGCTGCGCGAAATCAACAAACGCCTGGGCCTGACCATCGTGTTGATCACCCACGAGATGGCGGTGATCCGTGAAATCTGCGACCGCGTGGTGGTGCTTGAGCACGGTCGAATCGTGGAGCAAGGCCCGGTGTGGCAAGTATTCGGCAACCCGCAGCATGAGGTCAGCAAAACCCTGCTGGCGCCGCTGCAACACGGGCTGCCGGAAGAACTGCAAAACCGTCTGCAACTCACCCAGACATCGGCCGACGCCGCGTTGGTACTGCGTTTGCAGTTCACCGGCAGCGATACCGACGAACCCGACCTGGCCGCGCTGTTCAGCGCCCTTGGCGGGCGCGTGCGCTTGCTGCAAGGCGGCGTGGAGCGCATTCAGGGGCATGCCTTGGGGCAATTACTGTTGGCGGTGAATGGCTCGCCGCACAACGCACAAGCACTGCGCACCCTGGCCGGGCGTTGGGCGCAACAGGTGGAGGTGCTGGGCTATGTGGTTTGAGCGTTTATTGCAGGGCGCCATCGACACCCTATTGATGGTGGGCGTGTCGTCGTTGATCGCGCTGTTGGTGGGTATTCCGCTGGCGGTGTTTCTGGTCACCAGCGACAAGGGCGGCATCTACCAGGCACCGGCGCTGAACCGCGTGCTCGGCGCGTTCGTCAATCTGTTCCGCTCCATTCCGTTTCTGATCCTGATGGTGGCGCTGATCCCGTTTACCCGGCTGATTGTCGGCACCACCTATGGCGTGTGGGCGGCCGTTGTCCCGCTGACCATCGCCGCCACGCCGTTTTTCGCGCGGATCGCCGAGGTGAGCCTGCGCGAAGTGGACCACGGTTTGATCGAAGCCGCGCAGGCCATGGGCTGCCGCCGCTGGCACATCATCTGGCACGTGCTGTTGCCAGAGGCGCTGCCAGGGATTGTGGGCGGGTTCACGATCACGCTGGTGACCATGATCAACTCGTCAGCCATGGCGGGCGCCATCGGCGCAGGCGGCTTGGGTGACATTGCCTACCGCTACGGCTATCAGCGTTTCGATACGCAAATCATGCTCACCGTGATTGTGTTGCTGGTGATTCTCGTCGCGGTGATTCAGTTGGGCGGCGATCGCCTGGCTCGGGTGCTGAACAAGCGGTGAGGTATAGTCGGGCGATCTCAGCGCCCGGTATTCCCCGCCATGACCCTCAAGCCCGACGACCTCAACCAGATCACCTCCATCACCCTCGGCCACTACAACAAGGTGGCCGAGGACTTCCGTGAAGGCACCCGCGATCACGATGTCAGCCAGAACATCGACGCGCTGCTGCGCCATATCCAGGGTACAGCGCCGTTTACCGTGCTGGATTTCGGCTGCGGGCCGGGGCGTGATCTGCAGACATTTACGCGCATGGGCCATATCGCCGTGGGGCTCGATGGCTGCGAACGATTTGCGCAAATGGCCCGCGAGGACAGTGGCTGTGAAGTGCTGCAGCAGGACTTTCTCAAGCTGGACCTGCCGACCGAACGCTTCGACGGGGTGTTTGCCAACGCGGTGTTGTTTCATATCCCCAAGCAGGAACTGCCGCGCATTCTCAAGCAACTGCACAGCGCGTTGAGGCCTGGGGGCGTGCTGTTCAGCTCCAACCCACGTGGTGAAAATCAGGAAGGTTGGAACGGACCTCGCTATGGGTCTTATCACGACCTTGAAACCTGGCAGGGTCTGCTGACGGCGGCCGGGTTTGTGGAGCTGGAGCATTACTACCGACCGGCCGGGTTGCCGAGGGAACAGCAGCCTTGGTTGGCGAGTGTGTGGCGCAAACTGTAGATTTTCGTCGTCTGGCCCGGCCCTATCGCAGGCAAGCCAGCTCCCACAATTGGAATGCATTTCAACTGTGGGAGCTGGCTTGCCTGCGATGAGGCCTTACCGGCACAGCTAATCCACCTGATACACCCTAGGTTTTTCACCCTCTACCAACGCCGTCACACTCTTTCCCGCATACCCTTCTTTGTCCCCAGCAGCAAAATTCGCCACCAACCGCGTGCCATCGGCAAACGTGGTTTCCTGCACCTGTTTGTCGGCCGTCAACCAGCGAAACCCTGTCATCGCCTGAGTCGCCAGGCGTTGATGCAGCGGCCGGAAGAACCGGTCCTGATGCTGAATCACCGGCAGCCGTTCTTTAAGCGTCGCGGCACTCAAGTGATACAGCGGCGGCACGTTGTAGAGCAGCTGGGTCAACTCATTTTCAGCCCGCACATTGCTCAGCTTCAAACTGTCGAACAACCAATGATGCGTGGTGATCACCGAGCCGTGGAACACCGCCTGATACAACGGCAGGCGCATCGTCGGGTTGAAATACACGCTGCGAAACGGCTCGTTGAGCGGCACGGGCTTGAAGAAGACCGTCGGTTGCTCCGGCGGGTACCAGTTACCTACGTAGTAAGGCGATTGCCTGTCTTGGGTCATCTCGCGATCACCCCAGCCAATCACTGGCGTCTGCATGCCGTGGGCAAACAGAATGCCTTGGGCTGTCACCGCATTGCCGTCTTCGGAGCCGGCGGGCAGCTTGAGCACCGTGTTGAGCCAGCGCGACGCGTCGATATTGCCTTCAGCGTTTTGCGCCTGGGTCATTGGCGCGCCGTCACGGTAACTGTCGAAAACCATGCTGGTGGCGTAGGCATCCAGGAACCAGGCGTTAAAACCGGCCTTGGCTTGCACCGCTTTCACCCGCGCTTCCAGTAAAGGCCGCACGCAGCGCGGGTCGGTGTAATGGCCCGATTGCTGGAAGCCGGTCTTGAGCTTGCCGTCCTTCAACACGATGGCGCAGTTGCGATAAGCCTTGGTGCCCAGGTGCGCGGTGGTCCAGTCCGGGTTTTCGGTGATGGACAGTGCGGTTTCATAGGAGTCGTAGGGCGCCATCAAGTAGCCCGCGTTGACCCCCGCCTGAATCGCTTCGGGGTGCCAGAGGCCGCCTTCCCAACCTTCGCCCAACGTCAGCAGCAGACGCTTGAGCCCCGCGTCTTGCAGCGATTTCAGGGTCTTGGCCGACAGGGTGCTGCCCCAAGTGGCAGGGCTGTCGGTCAAGGCGCCGGCAAATGCCGTGGCCAGTTCATGCCGGAGTGCGCCATACCCCTCGGCAAGTTGGCGCATGTCCGGCTCGTCGCTGGCCTGCCAGGTTTGCCGGGCCTTTTTGTTGATCGCCGCGTTGAGCCCACGCAGCAAAACCGTCTTTTGGTAGCGATCCAACGTGCCGGCCTGCGTCAGCACCTGCATGGTCTCTTTGTCCAGCAAGCCCTTGAGTTCGTGGCCGCGCAGCACCTTCACCAGCAGCGGCCAGTCGCGCACATCCTGGGGCCCTAACAGGTCATTGCCCCACAGATAGACGTGGCTGGCACCCAGCAGCTTTTCAGCCTCGGGGGTCTGGCGCAGCTTGTCCGCCAGTGGCTCATAACGGCCCTGCTCCACCAGCCATTGGCGATAGCGCTTGGCTCCGGCCAGCGGGTCGGCATCGCCCAGGTGCAGGCGCAGCGTCATCGGCGCGGTGGGTTGCAGTGCGGTGAATTCATGGGATGCCAACAGCGCCAGACCGTTGCCATCGGCCTGCCACGCCAGGCGATTGTTATAGGGGTTGGTCAGCAACCAATTGAGCGTAAAGCGCCCATGGTCCACGCCCCATAGCGGCAGGCTCAGATCCTGGGTGGTGTTGACCTCGCCCTGTTCCAGCAAAAACGCCTGCCAGAGGGTGTTACCCGCCGGCACGTAATGCCCTTCGGCCAAGGGCCAGATCAAGCCTTTGCCCATGGCCTCGGCGGGTTGGCGCAACAGCGCCAATGGGCCCGGCTCGCGTGCGTTGATGGTCAGTTCAAGGTCGCGCTGCTCAAGGCGCGCGGTCAGGTGGTAGGCGCCGCTGTCCCACTGCCAAGTGGCTTGCCCGGCATCGGCCTGCACATCGGTGACCGCGTGCGCCGCCACACCGCTGGAGGCCTGCACTGCGGCCTCGCCCGCCGGGGTGACGCGCAGCGCCAGCGTGGCGGGGTCGAGTTCGACCCGCCAGAGGGCGTTTTCCAGCACGGTGCCAGCGAAGAGTCGGGGAGACAGCAACAGGCAAAAAATCAGCACTAAACGGCGCATGACACGGGCCTTCCAAAACGCAAACAGGCCCGGAGGGTAAAACACTTACTGCCAGACGAATGTAGGGAAAGTGTTTCCAGGAGCCTTCCCACATCCTTGCAGGAAGGCGCCGAGGGTCAGGCCTGTTCTTTTTTCGGCTCGCGAATCTTGTACCAAGCCACATAAAGCGCTGGCAGGAACAACAGCGTCAGCAAGGTGGCGATGATGATCCCGCCAATCATCGCGTAGGCCATCGGCCCCCAGAACACTTCCCGCGCAATCGGGATCATGCCCAGGCTGGCTGCCGCAGCGGTCAGCAGGATGGGACGGCGCCGGTGCTCGGTGGCTTCCACCACGGCATCCCACGGCGTGTAGCCGTCGCGTTCATACGCATCGATCTGCGTCACCAGAATCACCGAGTTACGGATGATGATGCCGATCAGCGCGAGGATGCCGAGGATCGCCACAAAGCCCATGGGCGTGCCCGTGGGGATCAGCGCCAGCACCACGCCGATCAGCCCGAGCGGCGCGACACTGGCCACCAGGAACATCTTCTGCACGCTGTGCAGCTGGATCATCAGGAACGTGGCCATCAGGAACAGCATCAACGGCACCACTTTGGCGATAGGGCCTTGGGCCTTGCCGCTCTCTTCGACGGTGCCGCCGGTGGCGACTTTGTAGCCCACCGGCAGGCCGGCGCTGAACGTGTCGATTTCGGGCTTGAGTTGCTTGACCAGGTCGGTCGGTTGCATCTCATCACGCACCGAAGCCTTGACGGTGATGGTTGGCTTGCGGTCGCGACGCCACACCAGCGGCTGTTCCAGCTCATACCGCACGGTGGCGAAGGCCAGCAACGGAATCGAGGTGCCGTTGGGCGTGACAATCTGCAGGTTCTGCAAGGTTTCCGGGGTGCCGCGTTCGGCATCTTCGGCGCGGCCGACCACGTTGATCAGGTAGATATCGTCGTGCACTTGGGTCACCGAAGCACCGCTGACCACGCTGTTCATCAACTGCGCCACGTCTTCCGACGACAGCCCCAATTGCCGCGCCTTGTCCTGGGCAATGTCCACGCGCAGCACTTTGCCCGGCTCGTTCCAGTCGTAAATGATCTCGCCCAGGTGAGTGTTTTTATCCAGCAAGGTCGCCAGTTCAATGGCGTGCTTGCGCACCTGGTCGGTGTCCTTGCCAGACACGCGATATTGAATCGGCCGCCCAACCGGCGGGCCCATTTCCAGTGGCTGCACATAGCTGCCGATGCCGACAAAGTCATCGCGCAGGCGTTTTTGCAGGCGCGCAATCAACGCGCCGCGCTCTTCCAGGCCTTTGCTGACGATCACCAACTGCGCGTAGTAGGGGTTTTCCAATTGCTGGTCCAGAGGCAGGTAGAAACGAATCGCACCCTGGCCGATATAGGTGCTCCAGCGCGCGATATCCGGATCGTCCTTGATGATCGCCTCAAGGCGGTCGACCGCCTTGCGCGTTTCGTTGATCGAGGCGTTTTGCGGCAGGTTGAGGTCGACGAGAATTTCCGGGCGGTCCGATGACGGGAAAAACTGGTTCTGCACAAACTGCATGGAAAACACCGACGCCACAAACAAGCCCACGGTGATACCAATCGCCCACCAGCGGTTGCGCATGGCCCAGAGCATGCCGCCATTGAACGCGCGACCGATGCGCCCAGGCTCTTTGTTTTCGGGTTTAACGTTGGCGCTGAGGATATGCACGCCAATCACTGGCGCAAACAGCACCGCCACCACCCACGACACCAGCATCGCCACGGCAATCACCGCAAACAGCGTGAAGGTGTACTCGCCCGCCGAGCTGGCGTTGAGGCCGATAGGCACAAAGCCGGCGACGGTCACCAGCGTGCCGGTGAGCATCGGGAATGCGGTCGAGGTATAGGCATAGGTCGCCGCCTGTTCCTTGGTTTCGCCTTTTTCCAGGCGCGTGATCATCATCTCCACGGTGATCATCGCGTCGTCCACCAACAGGCCGAGGGCGATGATCAACGCGCCCAGCGACACGCGCTGCATGGTGATGCCGCTGTATTCCATGAACACGAACACCAGCGCCAGCACCAACGGAATCGAGCACGCCACCACCAACCCGGCACGCATGCCAAGGCTGATAAAGCTCACCACCAGCACGATGATGACGGCTTCAAACAGCGCGCTGGTAAAGCCGCCGACGGCCTCTTCCACCACTTCTGCCTGGTCGGAGACTTTGTGCACGCCAACGCCCACCGGCAGGTCAGCCGTCAACTCATCCATGCGCGTGTGCAGGGCCTTGCCGAATGACTGGATATTGCCGCCCTTCTGCATGGCGATGGCCAAGCCAATCGCCGGCTGGCCATTGAAACGGAACATCGGCCGCGCCGGATCGACGTAGCCACGGCTGATGTCGGCAATGTCGGCCAAACGGTAGAAACGGTCATTGAGGCGCAGGTTGACGTTGGCCAGGTCCTTTTCGGAGGCAAACTGCCCCGAGGTGCGCACCGAAATCCGCTCCGGCCCGGCCTCGATCACCCCGGCCGGGGTCACCGCGTTCTGCGACTGCAGGCTTTGTACGACCTGGCGCTGGTCAATCCCCAACGCTGCCAGTTTGCGCGTGGAAAAATTCAGGTAGATCACTTCGTCCTGCTGGCCGATCATCTCGACCTTGCCCAGCCCCGGCACCGAGCGGATCTCGGCGCGCACTTTCTCTACGTAGTCACGCAGCTGGCGCATCGACAAGCCGTCGCCGGTAAACGCGTAGACCGAACCGAACACGTCACCGAACTCATCGTTGAACGACGGCCCCTGCAAGCCTTGGGGGAAGGTGCCGCGAATGTCATCGATCTTCTTGCGCACCTGGTACCAGATATCCGGAATCGCCTTGGCGCTGGTGGTGTCTTTGAGGAACACGAACACCGTGGACTCGCCCGGCCGCGTGTAGCTTTTCACGTAGTCGAGGGAGTCGAGTTCTTCGAGTTTTTTCTCGATGCGGTCAGTGACCTGCTTGAGGGTTTCTTCCTGGGTCGCGCCCGGCCAGCGGGTCTGGATCACCATGGTTTTGATGGTGAACGAGGGGTCTTCCTCGCGGCCAAGGTTCATGTAGGAGAACACGCCCATCAGCAGCGCGACGAACATCAGGTACCAGACGAAGGACTGATGCTTGAGGGCCCAGTCGGATAAGTTGAAGCTCCCTTTCATCGCGGGCTGTCCTCGTCGATTTTGACTTTTTGCCCGGGTTTCAGGCTGTTCACGCCAGCGGTGACGATGCGTTCGCCGGGTTTGACGCCGCCATTGAGCACGGCGCTGTCGGCATCGCGGCTGACCACCGTAACGTCACGCGGCTGCACGGTCTGGCTGTGGGTGTCGAGCAGCCAGATGCGGGTCTTGCCGTCAACTTCCTGCAAGGCGCTCACCGGCAGTTGGATACGGGGTGCGATGGCGGTGCTCAAGGTCACGCTGATTGCGGTGCCCAGGCGGAAGGCTGGCGGTGTTTCGGTCAGGGTCAATCGCGCACGACGGGTGCGCGTGGCGCTTTGGGCCTGAGGCTCGATTTCACGCACGATGGCGGTGGTGTTGACGCTCGGATCGAGTTGGCCTGCAACCACAAACACCACATCGGTGGGCAGGCGTTCAGCCAGGCCGGCCGGCAGGTCGATTACCGCTTCCTTGATGTCCGGGCGCGCGAGGGTCACCACTTGCTGGCCGGCGCTGACGACCTGGCCAGCCTCGGCGTTCCAGGCGGTGACGATACCGGCGTGGTCGGTGCGCAGTTCGGCGTAGTTGAGCTGGTCCTTGGCCTGGTTGACCGAAGCCTTGGCCTGGTCGAGGGTGGCCTGGGTGGTTTTCAGGTCGGTCTGGGCCACGTCCAGCTGGGCCTGGGCGCCGACACCACGGTTGAACAATTCCTGCTGGCGGCGGGCGTTGGCCTGGGCGTTGATGAACTGCGCCTGCACGCGGGCGAGGTCGCCCTGGGCGGCGCGCAATTGGTTTTGCTGATCGGTGGGATCGAGCACGGCGAGCAAGGCGCCCTTCTCCACTTCGGCGCCCACGTCCACCGCGCGGCGGGCGATACGGCCGGGTACGCGAAAGCCCAGGTTACTTTCATAGCGGGCCTGGATGGTGCCGGCGAAGCGGCCGAGGTTTTCCTGGTCTTCAGCTTTGACTTCCATCGACAACACCGGGCGCACGGGCTCGGGCGGCGGTTCTTTCTTGGAGCAGGCGGCCAACAACAGGCTGGCGGCGAGCAGAGCCGTCAGGCGCTTCATGGCTGGGCTCCTTGCTGGGCGATCTCGACCAGCATGCCGGGGTGCAACAATTGTCCGCCGGCCACCACGACTTTTTCGCCGCCTTTGAGCCCGTCGCCAATAATCACTTTGCCGGTGAGGTAACGCGCCACGCTGACCTTGTGCAACTGCGCCTTGCCGTCACCGTCGATCAGCCACACGGCGGGTTCGTTGAGGTCTTTGGTCAAGGCCGACCACGGCAGCTCGATGCTGGCCTTGGCCGGGCCATTGGCGGTGGCGCTGACCACCGAGCCCAACTGCATGCCCTTGGGCAGCGATTGCAGGGCGATTTTGACTTGCACGGTGCCGGTATTGGCCGCCACCGCCGGCGTGACCTCGCGAACCTTGCCCACGGCCTTGATGTTCGGGTTATCCAGCAGGCTGACCGTGATCGGTGCATCCGGCGGCGGCTCTACCAGCAGCGACTCATAGACATTGAACACCGCATCGCGATCGCCATCGGTGGCCAGGCTGAAAATCGGCACGGTGGCCTGCACGACCTGGCCGACTTCCGCCTGGCGCGCGGTAATCACACCGGGCGCATCGGCGATCAGCGAGGTATAACCGAGTTGTTCACGGGCGTTGGCGAGCTGGGCTTGCGCGGCGGCCAGGGCGCTTTGGCTGCTGCGCAGCGCGGCTTGGGCGGTGTCGTATTCGCTGCGGCTGGTGTAGCCCTTGGGCAGCAGTTTTTCCTGGCGAACGAAGGCGGCGGCGGTTTGCTTGACGCGGGCCTGCTCGGCCACAACCTGGGCCTGAGCGGAATCGACGTTGGTCTGCTGGTCCTTGGGATCGAGCTTGGCCAGCACTTGCTTGGCGGTCACACGGTCACCCACGTCGACCATGCGCTGGATGATTTTGCCACCCACGCGAAAGGACAAATCGGTTTGCACACGGGCCTGGATATCGCCGGTCAGGGTGACTGCCGCGGCGAAATCCGCCGGCTGCACCGTCTGCACAAAAACCCGCGAATGCTCCTTGGGCTCGGCCTTTTCCTGACCACAGCCAGTCAGCAGCGCCAAGAGGCCAAGGCTGAGTAAAACTATCGAAGTGCGACCGCCCATGCAGGCTCCTTTTGCGTGATGCCGACTTGCCAGTGTGTATGCGACTGTGAGCTTAGATCAGGGTTCCTTATCTGCATGGAGGATCCCATACTCCAATGGTTCCCACGTCGACTGAATACCCTATGTTGAAAACCCTGGCGGTGGCCAATTACCGTTCGATCAATAAATTGGTGGTGCCTCTGGACCGGCTGAACCTGGTCACCGGCCCCAATGGCAGCGGCAAGTCCAACCTGTATCGCGCCTTGCGCCTGCTGGCGGAAACCGCCCAAGGCGGCGTCATCAATGCGCTGGCCCGTGAAGGCGGGCTGGACTCGACCTTCTGGGCCGGGCCGGAAACCATCAGCCGACGCATGCGTGAGGGCGAAGTCGCCGTACAAGCCACCACCCGCCAGAACGTGAAGCGTCTGCGCCTGGGATTTGCCGGGGAAGATTTCAGCTACGCCATCTCCATGGGGTTGCCGTCACCCGGTATCAGTTATTTCTCCCTGGACCCCGAAATAAAAAAAGAATGCATCTGGGCCGGCCACCTCTATCGCCCCGCCAGCCTGCTGGTGCAGCGCTCCGGGCCGATGGTTCGGGCGCGAGAGGGGCGCAACTGGGATGTACTGGCCCAGCACACACCCGATTACCACAGCCTGTTTGATCAGGTCGGCAGCCTGCGCGGCTCGCCGGAGGTGTTGTTGCTGCGCGAAAGCATCCGTGGTTGGCGCTTTTATGATCACTTTCGCAGCGACGTGGACGCGCCCGCTCGCCAACCACAATTGGGCACGCGCACGCCGGTGTTGCATCACGACGGGCGCGATTTGGCCGCGGCGTTGCAGACCATCCGCGAAATCGGCGACCCCGAGGCATTGCAGCGTGCGGTCAGCGATGCATTCCCCGGCGCACGCCTGAATATCCAGCCGTTGCAGGGCGGGCGCTTTGCGATTGAGTTTTATCAGGAAGGCTTGCTGCGGCCCTTGTCGGCGGCGGAGTTGTCGGACGGCACCTTGCGTTATCTATTGTTGATCGCGGCGCTGCTCACGCCACGGCCGCCGACCATGATGGTACTGAATGAACCGGAAACCAGCCTGCACCCGGATTTGCTGCCGGCGTTGGCGCGTTTGATTATCCAGGCGTCCCAGCATTGCCAGGTGTGGGTGGTGTCGCATGCCAGCCGATTGATTGCGGCGTTGCAACAGGATGAAGGGTGTAATTCGATTGTGTTGGAGAAGGTGATGGGCGAGACGCGGATTGTGGGGCAAGGGATGCTGGATGCGCCGGCGTGGCATTGGCCGGAGTAGGTGCAGTGACTGCACTGGCCTCTTCGCGGGCAAGCCCGCTCCCACATTAGCCTGCATTCCAAGGTTGGAACTCGGTCAAAGGTGGGAGCTGGCTTGCCTGCGATAGCGGTAGAACGTGGTATTGGCCGGAGTAGGTGCAGTGACTGCACCGACCTCTTCGCGGGCAAGCCCGCTCCCACATTAGCCCGCATTCCAAGGTTGGAACTCGGTCAAAGGTGGGAGCTGGCTTGCCTGCGATAGCGGTAGAACGTGGTATTGGCCGGAGTAGGTGCCGTGATTGCACTGGCCTCTTCGCGGGCAAGCCCGCTCCCACATTAGCCCGCATTCCAAGGTTGGAACTCGGTCAAAGGTGGGAGCTGGCTTGCCTGCGATAGCGGTAGAACAGTCAGCGCGGGATCAACCCTGCCACTTACCGCCCTCAACAATCACACTCTCAGGCTTGGTGTCATCGCTCAGCTCTTTACGCACATATTGGTCGTACAGCTTGAGCAGGAACTTCTCCTCGCCCAACTTCGCCAACTCGGTATTCACCCAGTCGCGCAGTTCGATGTTGCCCTTCTTCACGGCCGGCGCAATCGGTGCTTCATCACCGAGTTTTTCTTCCGGCACGCGGTAGCCCGGGTTCTGCTTGGCCCAGCTGAACAGCACCAGGTTGTCTTGCGCGTACGCATCGCCACGCCCGGCCGACAGCGCCTGCAGCGACTCGGAGTTTTTCTCGAACTTGAGCAGTTTCCAGTCCGGGTGGTTTTTGGTCAGCCAGATATCGGCGGTGGTGCCGGTGGTGACGATGGTGGTGCGGGTGGCCAGGTCATCCAGGCTTTTCACCGAGCTGTCCTGCGGCACCAAAGCCTGTACCGCCACTTTCAGGTTGGGGTTGGTGAAGTCCACCGCTTCCTTGCGCTCCGGCGTTACGGTCATGTTGGCTAGGATCAGGTCGACCTTGTCGCTCTGCAGAAACGGAATACGGCTGGCCGGTTCGACGGCGACAAACTCGACCTTGTTTTCATCGCCCAGCAAATCCTTGGCAAATTGACGGCCGATATCCGTATCGAAGCCGACGTAACGACCGGCTTCGTTCACAAAACCGAACGGCGGTTTGTCGGTGAATACGCCGACGATCAGCTTGTCGCGCGCCTTGATCTTGTCGATGGAGCTGGCAGCAGCGACGGGTTTGACAGGCTCTTCGGCCTTTTTATCGCAGCCGGCCAGTAAGGCGACGGCAAACAGTGGCAGCAGTAGTTTTTTCATATCAGCTCCAATTCCTTGGTTTTCTTGGGCAGTGTTGAAACAAAGGAGAACTTCTCCAGAAACTGCTGCGCGCGTGCGGTTTGCGGGTTCGTAAAGAATTCTTCGGGGGTGTTGTGTTCGAGGATGCGACCGGCCTCCATGAACACCACGCGATCAGCGACGGCGCGGGCGAAGGCCATTTCATGGGTGACGATCAACAAGGTCATGCCGTCGCGGGCCAGGCCCTGAATCACTTCCAGCACTTCCTTGACCATTTCCGGGTCGAGGGCGGCGGTGACTTCGTCAAACAGCATCACTTGCGGGTTCATGCACAGCGAACGGACGATGGCGATGCGTTGCTGCTGACCACCGGACAACTGGCGAGGGAAGGCGTCGCGCTTGTCGGCCAGGCCAACGCGTTCGAGTAATTTTTCCGCTTGGGCACGGGCTTCGCGAGGCGCGCGTTTTTGCACTTTCAGCGGGCCGAGCAGGATGTTGTCGAGCACGCTCATGTGCGGGAACAGGTGGTAACTCTGGAACACCATGCCCACGTCCTGGCGCACCTGGCGCCAATCGGTATTCTTGTCCAGCAGCTCTTTGCCGGCAAAACGCAGGCTGCCGCTGTGCGCCACTTCCAGGCCGTTGAGACAGCGCAGCAAGGTGCTTTTGCCACAGCCGCTGGGGCCGAGGATCACCACCACTTCGCCGCTTTGCACGCTCAGGTCGATGCCCTTGAGCACCTGCTGCTCGCCGAAGAATTTGTTGAAAGCCTGGAACTCGATCAATGCGCTCATGCTTGGGCCCAGCGCCGTTCCAGCACCTTGGAGGCGGCTGACAACGGGTAGCAGATAAAGAAGAAAAACAGGAACAGCACGCCGTAGATCAGTACTGACTCATAGGTGCGCTCGATGATTTGCTGGCCGACCTTGATCACGTCCACCACGCCGATCAGCACCGCCAGCGAGCTGGTCTTGATGATGCGCGTGTAGACGTTGATGGTTGGCGGCGTCATGCGCTTGAGGGCTTGGGGCAGCAACACGTAGCCGTACAGCTGCGGGTCGGACAGACCAATCGACAAGCCCGCTTCGCGCTGGCCACGCGGCAGCGAATGCAGCGCGCCCCGTACCACTTCGCCCACCTCGCTGGCGCCCCACAACGACAGCACCAGCACCGCGCACCAGAAGCTCGGGATGCTCAGGCCGAAGAAAATCGGCAAACCGAAAAACAACAGGTACAACCACACCAGCACCGGAATCGCCCGGAACAGCTCCAGGTACACCCGCAGCACCGCGTTGATCAGCGTGTTATTCAGCGTGCGCAGCACGCCGTACAGCACGCCGCCGACGGTGCTGAAGGCAATGCTCAAAAATGAAATCGACAGCGTCTGCGCAGCGCCCTTGCCCAGTTGCGGCAACGACACCCACAACAACTCAAGACCCGAACTGGCCATGCTGGAGCCTCCTTTCCAGGCGGCTGAGCAGCAGCGACAGCGGCAAAAACAACAGCACGCAGATCAGCGTCAGCACGGCGAGCATTTCGTAGGTTTTGTAGTAGAGCGCGATGTAGCTCTTGGTGGTGTAGAGAATCTCCGGCACCGCCACGGCCGAGACCACCGTGGTCTCCTTGAGCAGGAAGATGAAATTGGCGAACAGCGCCGGCAAGCTGAGGATGCCGGCCTGAGGCAGGATCACATGGCGCAGCAGCTGCCAGTCGGACAGGCCGATGGACTTGCCCGACTCGATCTGCGCCAGCGGCACCGCTTCCACACCGGCGCGCAGCACTTCGGTGAGGTAGGCGCCGCCGAGGAAGGTCATGGTGATGATCGCCGCCCAGAACCCGGAGATATTGAACCCCAGCGCCGGCAAGGCGAAGTACACGAAGAACAGTTGAATCAGCAGCGGCGTGTTGCGCGCCAGCTCCACATACAGCGCCACCAGGCGCGACAGGTACGGCGTGCGAAACACCAGCAGCGCTGCGTTGATCAGTGCCACCAGCAACGAGGTGGCAATAGCGATCAGGCCCACTTGCAGCGTCACCCCCACGGCGCTGAGAAACGCCGGCAAGGTGCTGAGGATAAAAGCGAAATCGAAGGTCATCTTGAGTCCATGACGCCGCAAGGGTAATGCAGCGGGCGCAGTCCGATCCGGCGTGGGTAACGCCGGGTAGCGCGAACTTTAAAGGTATAAAAAGTAAAATTTAAATACCCAAATAGCATATTGATATCACCCAAAAAGATAACCGCCGGATTCGCGGGTTGTCCGGGTGGCTACTATGGTTGGGGGTCTGAGATTCGAGGGATTGAACCATGAACGAAGTGAAGCCGATTGATCCGCAGGAGCTGGTGAAGTGGCTGATGGCGTTGCGCCGGGCGGTCAACACACAAAACATGTAAGCCTGCGCAAATCAAATGTGGGAGGGGGCTTGCCCCCGATAGCGGTATGTCAGCCACAGATGCATTGACTGAACCACTGCTATCGGGGGCAAGCCCCCTCCCACATTTATTGCATTCCAAATTCCAGGCATAAAAAAACGCCGACGCTATGTGAGCCGTCGGCGTTCAAACCTTGAAGGGGGTTTGGTTTACATCAGAACGCCGGTACGACGGCGCCTTTGTACTTGGAATCGATGAACGCTTTGACTTCAGGGCTGGTCAGGGCCTTGGCCAGCTTCTGGATAGCGTCGCTGTCCTTGTTGTCCGGGCGTGCCACCAGGAAGTTCACGTACGGCGACTTGGCGTCTTCGATGATCAGCGCGTCTTTGGCTGGGTTCAGGCCAGCTTCCAAGGCGTAGTTGGTGTTGATCAAGTCCAGGTCAACCTGGTCGAGCACGCGTGGCAACAGCGCCGATTCCAGCTCTTTGAATTTCAGGTGTTTCGGGTTGCTGGCGATGTCTTTCGGCGTGGCCAGGGCGTTGCTTGGGTCTTTGAGGGTGATCACACCGGCTTTTTGCAGCAGCAACAGGGCGCGGCCGCTGTTGGAGCCTTCGTTCGGGATGGCCACGGTGGCGCCATCTTTGAGCTCGGAAATATTCTTGATCTTCTTCGAGTAACCGCCGAAAGGTTCAACGTGCACGCCGACCACAGTGACCAGGTTGGTGCCCTTGCCCTTGTTGAAGTTTTCCAGGTACGGCAGGGTCTGGAAGTAGTTGGCGTCCAGACGCTTTTCAGCCACTTGCACGTTCGGTTGCACGTAGTCGGTGAATACTTTGATCTCCAGGTCTACGCCTTCTTTGGCCAGGGTCGGTTTGACCAGCTCAAGGATCTCGGCGTGCGGGATCGGCGTGGCGGCAACCACCAGTTTCTCGTTGGCCTGGGCGAAGCTTGCAGTCAGGGCAGCCGCCAGTGCGGTAAACAACAGAACCTTTTTCATGCAGTGTCCTTATCGAAATTCCGGGGCGTCTCTGACGACCGTTTTTATGGTGTGCCAGCGAAGTGCTATCGCGGCGTGGAGTGGACAATACCTATATTTTTTATTCCCGAACAATATCTTTTATTCACTTTGATATTCCATTTTGCTCATGTAGCTGCTGTTCATTTAGAAAGCTGAGCAAGGTTTGCCGCTCGGCGGCGCTGGCACTCGCGAAGATCCGCCGCACCTGTTCCAGTGGCGAGCCCGCCACCGGCAGGTTGAGATGTTCGGGCAAAATCTCATCACCACTGCTCACCAGCAACGCAAAGTGAATAACGTTTTCCAGCTCGCGGGTATTGCCCGGCCAGCTGTGGAGTTCCAACACACGCTGGGCGGCATCACTGATCAGCGGCACCGGCAGGTCCAGGCGCTGGCTGTAGATGCCGAGAAAATATTCAGCCAGCGACAGAATGTCGCCGACGCGCTCGCGCAGCGCGGGCAGGTCGAGCTGGCCTTCACTCAAATAATGGAACAGACGTTCGTGAAACTTGCCCGCCGCCACGGCCTGGGCCAAGTCGATGCTGGTCGCCGCAACCAGGCGCACATCCACCGGGCTGGGCTGGTGGGCGCCAACGCGGGTGACTTCGTGATTTTCCAGGGCGGCGAGCAATTTCACCTGGATCGGCAACGGCAAGTCGCCGATCTCATCCAGGTACAAGGTGCCGCCGTTGGCCGACCCGAACCACCCGGCCCGACTGCTCGCCGCGCCGCTGTGGCTGCCGGCCGCGTAGCCAAACAGCTCGGCATCGGCGTAAGTGGGGCTGATCGCGCCGCAGTTGACCGAGACAAACAACCCGGTGCGGTCGCTGCCACGGTGAATATGCCGCGCCAGCAGCTCCTTGCCGCTGCCGGTCTCACCGCGAATCAACACCGGCAAGGCGCGCGGCGCCAGGCTTTCCAAGTCTTCACGCAATTGGCGCGAGCGCGGGTCGACAAACACCAGGGCCTTGGCCCGGATGCTCAGCGGGCTTTTTTCGGCGTCGGGGAAGGTCAGCAAGGGCTGGCCGAAGGTTTCATGCAGACTCATGGCAGGCTCCCGCCCCAAATCCACTCAGGGACGGGGCGTTGAAAAATGTTCAGGCAGTACGCCGGGCGTGGTGCTCAAGGCGGTTTTGCAGGCGATAGAGGTAGGCGAAGCCCTGCTCCCAACGCTGGTGGCCGGACTTCACATTAATATGGCCGGCGCCGGACAGAATCCCGGCCTCTGCACCCCAATTGCGCGCCAGTTCCAGGGCCCGCGGCGCGCTGACCGCGCTGTCGTTGTCGGAGCTGACCACTTGGCTGGGAAACGGCAGCAGGTCGCTCGGGATCGGCGCGAAGTTGCGCAACGCCGGTGAACAGGCCGGGCGTTCGACATCCGCCGGAGCCACCAGCAAAGCGCCGCGGACCTGACGCAAAAAGTGCACCGGCGCAGTGGCGGCCCAATGCGCGACGGTGATGCAGCCCAGGCTATGGGCGATCAGGATCACGGGAGTGCTGTCGGCGGCGATGGCCTCGGCGAGTGCGGCCACCCAGTCTTCGCGACGCGGCGTCAGCCAATCGGCCTGCTCCACCCGCGCGCTGTTGGGCAGGCTGTTCTGCCAATGGGTTTGCCAATGATCTTCTGGCGATCCTTGCCAGCCCGGCACGATCAGATAACGAATCGACTCGCTGTGCATGGGTGTGCCCTCCTGCAGCGTTTAACGTTGCTGACCAGTATAGGGACGGGGGTTATATTCGTTAAGGAATAAGAAGCTATTTATTAATAACCAAAATCTCAAACCCATCGCAGATCAAAATGTGGGAGCGGGCTTGCTCGCGAATGCGGTGCATCAGTCGGCGCATCTGCTACTGACCCACCGTATTCGCGAGCAAGCCCGCTTCCACATAGACCTCATTTCACATCGAGCTTCAACGGAATTCCAGGCAAAAAAAAGGCCGCACCCTGCCAAGGAAACGGCCAAAAAATTGTCGAGGCATTTGAAACTAACGTGCAGTAATCACCGACAACTTGGTAATCCCCGCGCGTTCGATAGACGCCATGGCTCGCGCCACTTCGCCGTAGTTCACTCCATTGTCAGCCTGCAGTTGCACCCGCACATCGGGGTCCTTGGCCTTGGCCGCCTGCAGGTTGAATTCCAGCAGGTCCGGCTGGATTTCGTCCTTGTTGATAAACAGTTTGCCGGCGCCGTCGATACTCACCACCAGCGGGTCCTTTTGCTCAACCGGCGCCACGGCTTGGGTCTTGGGCAGGTTGATCGGGATCGCGTTGGTCAACAGCGGCGCAGTGACGATAAACACCACCAGCAGCACCAGCATCACGTCCACCAGCGGCGTCACGTTAATCTCGCTCAGCACCTCGTCACTGTCTTGCGTGGAGAAGGCCATCTCAGGACGCCTCCTTCACTTTCTGCGGGTTGCCAGCTGCGCTTTTGGTCAGCGCAGGGTGCAGCAGCACGCGGAAGGCGTTTTTCTGCGCCAGGCTGTAGAAGTCGTGGGCAAAGTCATCCAGGTCAGCAGCCGTCAGCTTCAGGCGGCGCAGGAAATAGTTGTAGACCAGCACCGCCGGCACCGCGACGGCGATCCCCACACCGGTGGCCACCAGCGCCGCACCAATCGGGCCGGCCACGGTTTCCAGGCTGGCGGAGCCGGCGGCGCTGATGCCTTTCAACGCTTGCATGATCCCCCACACGGTGCCAAACAGGCCGATAAACGGCGAAGTGCTGCCGATACTGGCGACCACAGCCAGGCCGGTTTCCAGCGAGCGACGCTCACGCACGATCTGCTGACGCAGGGCGCGTTCGAGGCGGTCCTGGTGGTTGATGGCCTGGCTCAGGTCCGCGGCGTGTGGCGTGTCACCGACCTGGATCGCGGCATAACCGGCCTGGGCCACGCGCGCCGCGGCGCCGGGCTGGGTTTCGGCCAGTTCAGCGGCCGAGTCGAGACTCGACGCCGCCCAGAACTGTTTGTGGAATTTGCGATCCTGGGCCTTGAGGCGACCAAACTGCACGCCCTTGAGCAAGGCGAAGCCCCAGGTGGCGACCGAAAAGGCCACCAGCAGCCAGATCACCGCGCTTTCGATGGATTCAACTGGAGATGCTAATGCCATGATGTTTTCCCTCTGTGCAGGTCGCGGCGTGTCCAACACACCGCTGCCGAATAGTTAGTGAATCTTGAAATCGATCGGTACGCTGACCCAGCCGTCCTGGGCCACATCGCCCTGCTTGGCCGGCACGAAGCTCCAACGCTTCACGGCGGTCAGTGCGGCGTCATCGAGTTGCTGGCGACCGCTGCTTTTCTGGACCTGGATCTCGCCCGGCTTGCCGCTGGCCAACACATGCACCCTGAGCAACACCGTGCCTTCCCAACCGCGACGCTGGGCCAGTGACGGGTACTCCGGCGCCGGGTTCTTCAGGTACGCGGCGTTCGCCGAAGCGGGTGTAACCGGGGCCGGCGACGGTGGCGCGGCTGGCGCGGGCGGTGCAGGTGGCGCCGGCGTAGGTGGCGCGGGCGGTTGCTCGACCGGTTTGGGTGCAGGCTTGGGCTCGGGCTTGGGCACCGGTTTGGGTTTAGCCTTGGGAATCGGTTTTGGCGGCGCCGGCTTGGCGGCCAACTCATCCACCACCGGCGGCGGTGGCTCGACCACAGGTGGCGGTGGTGGTGGCGGCACGGGTGGTGGCGGTTCAACCACCGGCGGCGCCGGCTGGGAAAATTCGATCGTCATCGGCGGGATTTCCGGCGGCACAATCGGCAATACCGGCGTCGGCTTCTGGCTCACCCAATAGATCACCGCACCGTGCAGCGCCAACACCAGTAAGCCGAGCAGCAGCCCTTCGCGACGGCTAGAGAAGCGCTTCGGGGTTTTCTGCAAACGCAACTGCCCCAACGGCGCCCGATGCGGCCGGCCAAGGTCGACCAACTCACCACCCGGTGCCTGGCGCCATTGCGCCTCGGGTGCACTGGCGGCGGTCTGGACATTGCCCATTGATTCACTCCCTACGGTCTTCACACAAAAAAACCGACAGGCCTGCCTTGGCGGCCGTCGAGGGCTGAATCATCGGGGCCAGACGCTTATCTCTTAAAGTAATCTTTAAAGTTATACATAGATCTAAATTGAATATGAGAAACATCCTGAAACGCCAAAGCCACGGCCTGCGCGGCCTGTGGCGAAGGTGCTGTTTTTCAATGCTTTTCAGGCATAAAAAATATTCAGTGAAGGCATCGATTGTGGCGGGTGGGCTTGCCCCGCGTTGGATTGCGCAGCAGACCCACTGGGAGATAACGCGCTGTCAGGCATATCGGTTTGGCAGGTTTTGGGGCGGCTACGCAGCCCAACGCGGGGCAAGCCCGCTCGCCAAGAACGCGGCGCTCGTCGACAGGTTTACGCTGGGCTGTTGGCGCATAACTCGAGCAATTGACGTTGCAACGTCTGCCCGGCTGCGCCCAACCCGCTGCGGCCATATAGCGCCAGGCGCACGCCTTGCACCGTGGGCAACCCGCTGTCCTCGCCGAGCACCACGTGCCCAGGCTGCACCACCCGGCGTGGTAACAGGCTGATACCGAGCCCCGCCGCCACTGCCGAACACACGCTGGCCAGGCCGGCGCTGGAATAGCCGATGCGCCAGCGCCAGCCACCCACTTCCAGGTGATGCAGCATTTCATTGCGATACAACCCGCCCACCGGAAACGCCACCAGGGGCAACGGGTCGCGGCCCAAGGACGGCATGCTGCGGCTGTCGACCCAGCACAGCGGCTCCGGCCACGACGCCAGGCAGTCGTCGCTGTCTCCCATTTGCTTGACCAGCAACACGTCGAACTCACCTGCACGGTATTGACGCTGCAGCTCCGGGCCGAGGCCGCTGGTGACTTCCAGGCGCACGCGCGGGTAGGCCACCACGAACGACGACAGCAACGGCATCAGCCGTTCAGCGGCAAAGTCCTCTGGCACCCCCAGGCGCAGCACACCCTCGCTTTGCTGAGTGATCAGCACGTCGGCAGCCTCTTCATGCAGCGCGAGGATGCGCCGCGCGTACGCCAGCAAGCGTTCACCCTCGGCGGTGGCCACCACGCGGCGCTGATCGCGGTCGAGCAACTGGCACGCCACGGCCTCTTCCAGGCGGCGAATCTGCTGGCTCACGGTGGACTGGGTCACGTGCAGGCGCTCGGCAGCGCGGGTGAAATTGCCGCAATCCACCACGGCGACAATACTGCGTAACAACACGGGGTCGAACATGGCGCTTCACCATTGCGTTTGCCACTGATTGGCATGGTTATATTTAATTTCAGAATACCTCGCGAGCTGCCCATACTTCCTGCCTCTTTTGCACACCGAAAAGGTCCTGCATGCCGCTCAACCCTTCATTCATGAGCAGACTAGCCGGTTGGGGCCTGCTGGTCGTGCTTGGCCTGAACCTACGGCCGATCCTCAGTTCCATCAGCCCGTTGCTCGGCGAGATTCGCCAGGCCACAGGCCTGAGTTTCCAGAGCAGTGCCCTGCTTACCAGCCTGCCCGTGGTGTGCATGGGCCTGGTGGCGCTGGTCGGCGTGCGCGTAGAGGCGCGACTGGGCGAGCGGCGCGGTATTGCCCTGGGCTTGATGATGATTCTGCTGGCGTGCCTGGCGCGCTGGTTGATGGGCCAGGCGTCGGCGTTGCTGGTCACGGCCTTGCTCGGCGGCGCCGGTGTGGCGCTGATCCAGGCGTTGGTGCCGGCGATGATCAAGCGCGAATTCCATCACCGTGTGCCGGTGGCGATGGGTGTGTATTCAGCGTCGTTGATGGCCGGCGGCGGGCTGGCCGCACTGCTCAGCCCGGTGGTGGCCACGCATTTCCAGCAATGGCAGGCGGGGTTGGGCGTGTGGCTGCTGCCGGCGCTGGGGGCGTTGTTGTTGTGGGCCTGGTTGCCGTTGGGTGCGCCGCGCAATCCTCACATGGCGCCCGCATTCAAAGGCCTGCGCAATCGTCGCGCGTGGCTGCTGGCGCTGTATTTCGGTTTGGTGAACTGCGGCTACATGAGCCTGGTGGCGTGGCTGCCTGCGTACTATCAGCAACTGGGCTGGGGCGTATTGCCGAGCGGTTCGTTGCTGGCCTTCATGACCATCTTCCAGGTGATCGCCGCGCTGTTGATGCCGGTGCTGGCGCAACGCGGTGTCGACCGTCGTCCGTTGCTGGGCATCAGCCTGTTGGCGCAAACCATCGGCTATCTGGGCCTGATCATCGCGCCGCTGGACTATCCGCACCTGTGGGTGGCGCTGTGCGGCTTCGGCCTGGGCGCGTGTTTCGCCCTGAGCCTGCTGCTGACCCTCGACCATCACCGGGACCCACGCCAAGCTGGGCAACTGGCCGCCTTCGTGCAAGGCGTGGGCTTTCTGATCAACGCAATTTCACCGTGGCTCACCGGCTGGCTGCGCCAACTCACCGGCGGCTTTGTCAGCGCCTGGGTGGTGCTGACGGTGACCGCGGTGGCGATGCTGCTGGTGACACGGGTGTTCAGCCCGGCCACCTATCGCAGCACATCAGAAGTCATAGCGCCCGGTCACGCCTAACGTGCGCGGTGTGCCCAGCAGGCCTTCGTAGCCGCCGTTGCCGCCGGTCCACAGGGTGGTGTAGTAGGTTTTGTCGAAGGCGTTTTTCAGCCACAACGACACGTCCCACTGCCCTTGCTGATAGTTGCCGCGCAGGCCGGTGGAGAGGTTGACCACGGCGTAGGCGGGGATCTGCCCGTAGTCGGAATCCTCCACGGTGCCCACCGCTTTGGAGCGGAACGCGTAGCTGGCAGTTACGTAAGGTTCGAAGCCGTTATCCAGGTTCCACTTGTACTCACCGTTGGCGTTGGCGATCCACTTGGATGCGCCGACCACCTGGTGGCCGGTCAGGTCGCAGGACGCCGGCGCGCCCGGACGCAGGCTGACTTCCGGTGGGCACGGCGCATCCTTGTAAGACAGGTAACTCACATCGTTGAACGAACCGTTGAGGTTCAGCGTCAGGCCCTTGAGCGGCACCAGCGTGCTTTCCACTTCAACCCCGCGCGAGCGCACGGAGCCGGCGTTGGTCAGGTACTGCACGCGGTTGTCCTGGTCGTAGGCGTTGGTCTGGTAGCCGTTGACCTGGGTCCAGAACAGGTTGGCATTGAGCTGCAGGCGGCGGTCCCACAGCGTGCTCTTGAAGCCCAGCTCGGCGTTGTTGGCGCGCTCGGTGCCGATCAACAGTGAGTCGGCCCCGGCGGTCGGCGCGGAGCCCACGGCCAGGTTGACCCCACCGGATTTCTCGCCATGAGACAAGGTCGCGTAGCCCAGCAGGTTCTCATTGAAGTGATAGCTGAGGTTCAGCAGCCCCGACGGCGTTGCGCTGTACTGGCTGAGGTCGCCCGAGTCGTACACCCCGGCACGCCCGCGCCGCGCCGTGGCTGCCGCGCCGGTCACTGCCGCGCCACCCACTGGCGCATTGCGCGTGACCCAGGCGCTTTTCTCTTCATAGGTGCCGCGCAGGCCGGCCGTGAAATCCAGGCGCTCGGTGAGGTGCCAGGTGCCTTGGGCGAACAGGGCAAAACTGTCGGTGCGGATATGCCCGTTGCCGACGCTGCTCACATTGTTCAACGCGCCGGTTGGCGTGCCGTTCCAGATATCCGCCTTGGGCCCGTAATAGGCGAAGGATTTGTTATCCAGCGAATTGCCGAAGTAATAGGCGCCCAACACGTAGTCGAAGAACCCGCCGGTAGGCGAGGCCAGGCGGAATTCCTGGGACCATTGTTTATCTTCCACCGACACCCCGGCGTTATACGCCGCCGGCACGTTGAGCCCGTCGTCGTTACGCGGGGTGAAATTCCACCAGCGATACGAGCTGACCGAGGTCAGGGTGAAGTCGCTGGGCAGGGTCCAGTTGGCCTCCACAGACGTGCCGCCCTGGAACACGGTAACGTGCTGGTCGTTGTCCAGATTGACCTTGCGGTGGGTGCCATCCACCAGTGTCGCTCCCGCCGCCGTTGCCCGCGATTGATACAGGTTGGTGCCATTGATGGTCGGCCCGGTGCTGTACAGCACGCGCGTGCCGGCGCTGGAATCTTCCTCGTTGTAGTCGCCGATCCAGCGCAGGTTGAACGTCTCGCTGGGCTTGTACAGCAACTGCCCGCGAAAGCCCTGGCGTGAGCCGCCATTGAGGTCGTGGCCGTTGTATTCGTTCTTGATGTCGCCGTCGCTGCGCGTGCGATAGGCCGAAAAACGCCCGGCCAGGTCATCGGTGAGCGGGCCCGAAATGGTGCCCTTGGTCTGGAAATAACCGTCCTCGCCCAGCGAAGTTTCGATGCTGCGCTCCGGGGTAAAACTAGGCGCGCGGGTGCTGATATTGATCACGCCGGCGGTGGTGTTTTTTCCGAACAGCGTGCCTTGCGGGCCGCGCAACACTTCCAGCTGTTCGATGTCCATCAAATCAAACACCGCCATGCCCGGCCGGCCCAGGTACACGTTATCGATGTACAGCCCTACGCTGCCTTCCAGGCCGTCGCTGGCCGGGTTGTTGCCCAAGCCGCGAATCGACACGCTGGACTGGCGCGCATGCATGTAGGCGACGTTGACGCTGGGCACCAGTTGCTGCAAATCCTGAATGCGATAGACCCGCTGACTCTCCAGCGCCTGGCCACCAATCACGCTCATGGGCGTGGGCACTTCCTGGGCACTTTCGGTGCGCCGCCGCGCCGTCACCGTGACCGTCTCAAGCTGGCCGCTGGCGTTTTCGCCCTTGCTTGCCGGCGCGGGTGTTTCGGCGGCCTGGGTCGGCGACCAACTGGTGCTGCCGGCCAGTAACATGGCCATCGGCAAGGACTTCAACAGACTCATAAGCGGCTCCGGACCTTGGAAATATCCCTTATCGAATATTCCATTAGGTTATTTATTTATGTTTTTACGAACATTTACTGCATAAGAGATAGCCTTTATAAGGAGTCGACCTAATGCATAGCCAATGCATTTCCCGGATATTTTTGATGTGAAAAATGCATATCGATCTGCGCCAACTTCGCCACTTCATCGCCCTCGCTGAACAGCGCAGTTTTGTCGCGGCGGCGTTGGCCGTGAACCTCTCGCAGTCGGCGTTCAGCCGCAGCATCCAGGCGCTGGAACACAGCGCCGGGTGCCAACTCGTGGACCGTGGCCGCAAGGACCTGGCGCCCACCAAGCAAGGCCAGGTGCTGCTCGAACATGCGCGTCGGCTGGTCAGCGGCGCGCAGCAACTGGCCAACGAGATCAGCCAGTTCAATGGCCTTGAGGCCGGTGAATTGCGCTTCGGCTGCGGCCCGGCACCGGCGGCCGGGTTGATCCCGCGCGCCATCGGCAGTTTTATCGGGCGTTACCCCAAGGCACGTGTGCAGTTCCAGGTGGATGACTGGCAAAGCCTGAGCAAGCGCCTGCTCAGCGAAGAGTTCGAATTTTTCGTCGCCGACACCCGCCATTTCGAGGCCAACCCGGACTATCACACCCACCGCCTGCGCGCGCGGCGCTGGTATTTCTGCTGCCGCGTCGGGCACCCGTTGGCCACGCGCAGCAGCGTGAGCGCCGCCGAGCTGATGAGCTACCCACTGGCCGTGACCATCCGCCCGCCGAACCTGCGCAAGGTCATTGTCGACCTCAGCGGCCGGCCGGATTACCTGCCCAATGTGGAATGCGAAAACGGCTACAGCCTGATGGGCGTGGTGCTGCGTTCGGACGCCATTGGCATCGTCAGTGCCAACAGCGATGTGCTGCACATGGCGCGGGGTGAACTGGTGTGTTTGACGATTGATGGGCTGGCGGAAGACCTGGAGGAGCGTTACACCCGCTATGGCATTGTCAGCCGCGCGGGGTATCGGTTGTCGCCGCTGGCGGAGGCGATGATTGAGCAGATCAAGCAGATTGATGAGTTGGATGAGGATGTGTGTGCATTGGAGAATGTCGCTGTTTGAGTAGCACCCATGCATTCCCTGCATAAAACCCAGTCCTCAAATGCACTTGCCAGCCCACCACCCGAACAGCGAAAACCGTCACCTTTGTTCTGTTCGGTGAAGCCCCATGTCTCAACCAAAACCCGTGCGCAATGTGCTGTACATCATGTGCGACCAACTGCGCCGCGATTACCTGTCGTGCTACGGCCATGCGCATTTGCACACACCGAATATCGACCGCCTCGCCGCTGCCGGCGTGCGCTTCAGCCGGGCCTACACCCAGGGCACCATTTGCGGGCCGTCGCGGATGTCGGCCTACACCGGGCGCTATGTCAGCAGCCATCAGGTGGCGTGGAACGCGGTGCCGCTGCCGCTCGAAGAGCTGACCATTGGCGATTACCTGCGCCCCCATGGCATCCGCACCGCACTGGTCGGCAAGACCCACGCCACGCCGAATCTGGACGCCCTGCAGCGCCTGAAGATCGACCCCGACAGCGCGCAGGCCGAGCCGCTGAATGAGGTCGGGTTTGACGCGTACATGCGCCACGACGGCATTTACCCCGACAGCCCGCTGTTCGACGACAAACGCGAGTCCGCGCCTTACACCCATTACCTGCGTGAACAGGGCTACGACGGCCGCAACCCGTGGCATGAATGGGCCAATGCCGCCGCCGGTGAAAACGGTGAAATCCTCAGCGGCTGGCACATGCGTCACTCAGGCAAGCCTGCGCGCGTGGCGCAGGAGCATTCGGAAACCGTCTACACCACCGACCGCGCCATCGACTTTATCGCCGAACACTGCGAGCAGCCGTGGTGCCTGCACCTGTCCTACATCAAGCCGCACTGGCCCTATATCGCCGCGGCGCCGTACCACGCGCTGTATGGCGCCGAGCATACCCAGGCGCCCATTCAACCTGAACACACGAGCGATCACCCGGTTTACCACGCCTTCCGCCAGCACCAGGAGAGCCTGAATTTCTCCCGTGATGAGGTGCGGCTGACGGTGATTCCGACCTACATGGGCCTGATCAAACAGGTCGACGACCAACTCGGGCGGCTGTTCGATTTTCTGCAAAGCAACGGCCGTTGGGACGACACGCTGATCGTGTTCACCAGCGACCACGGCGACTTCCTCGGCGATCACTTCCTCGGTGAAAAAGAATTTCTGCTGGAGCCTGCGGTGGGTGTTCCGCTGATCGTGCGCGACCCGCGCGCCGGCGCCGACATCAGCCGTGGTTCAGTGGACGCACGCCTGGTGGAAACCATCGACGCCCTGCCAACCTTCCTCGACGCCCTGGGACTGCCAGCGGCTGACCACCGCCTGGAGGGCCGCTCGCTGATCCCGCTGTTGCACGGCAAGGACATCACTTGGCGCAACTACGCGATCGCCGAATACGACTATGCGTTCCAGGCCCCGGCCCGCGAGCGTCTGGAGCAGCCCATCGACCGCTGCCGCATGACCATGGTGCGCAGCGAGCGCTGGAAGTACCTCGCGTATGACGGCTTTCGCCCACAGCTGTTTGATCTGGAAAATGATCCACAGGAGTTGCACGACCTGGGCGCCGACCCGGCCTATGCGGCGGTGCGCGAGACGCACCTGGGGTATTTGTTTGAGTGGCTGCGCGGGTTGAAACGGCGCACCACTATCAGCCATGCAGAGATCGCGCTGCGTGGCCAACGCTTTCGGTATGGTGAGCCAGAGGCAGAGAAGGTCGTGCAGATAGGCGTCTGGTAAACACCAAAAACCCATGTGGGAGCTGGCTTGCCTGCGATGCCGGCACCTGGGTGTATCAGACACACCCCGGCGATGCTATCGCAGGCAAGCCAGCTCCCACACAGACCTGCTCCGACATTTGGAACTGGGTTCGCTTAGAGACCTTTGGTGGTTTTGCTGGATTGCCCTTGCACACCCACCGGCACGTCGCCCTTGAGCGTCACCCGGCGCACGATGCGTTCCTGGGTGCCGTAGTCATCCACCGCGTAATGCTGGGTGGCGCGGTTGTCCCAGATCGCTACGTCGCCGGCATTCCAGCGCCAGCGCACGGTGTTTTCAAGGCGGGTGACGTGGCTTTGCAGCAGGTTGAACAGCTGCGTCGAGTCCGCCTGGGAATAGCCTTTGAGGCGCTTGACGAAGTGCCCCAACAGCAAAGTTTTCTCGCCGCTGACCGGATGCACACGCACCACTGGATGTTCGGTTTCGTACACCGTAGAGGTGAAAATTTTGCGGTACTCCTCAAGCTTTTCCACCGATACGTCCGGCTTGCGCCCGGCATAATCGTATTCGTTGCTGTGTATCGCCCACAGGTTGTCGGCCAGGGCGCGCAGCTCGACGCTGAGGTCGTTGTAGGCACTGGCGGTGTTGGCCCATACCGTATCGCCACCGGATTTTGGCGCCAGCACCGAACGCAGGATCGAGGCTTTCGGGTAGGCGTCGACGAAGGTCACGTCGGTGTGCCAGGAGTTGGCGCGCTGGCCGCGCGTGCCGTCCAGTTCCAGCAGGAACCGCGTGCCGTCGCGCACCGGCACGGTCGGGTGGGCTATCGGCTCACCGAGCAGGTGAGCGAAGGCTTCCTGGCTCTGGTCATCAAGGTGGGTCTGCTCGCGAAAGAAGATCACTTTGTACTGCACCAGCGCTTGCTGGATGGCGTCGACGGTGGCGGCATCCAGGTCACCGGACAGTTTGATGCCACGGATCTCGGCGCCGATGCGACCAGCAACCGGGTGGATGTCCAGCGCCTGGGCGACGGGTTGAACGGCTAATGCGGCGTTGCTCATGGTGAAGACCCTCATGTGCCTGCTGATGGTGGGGATGCTTTCCGGCAACGCTCTATTGATATGCATTTTAGATCTAGCAAATGAATCAATGCTTCGTTGACGGAATAAGAGCTTGCATTTAAAACCTCAGCTCCCTGGGTCGCAAATGCCTTCGACCTATTTTTCAAATGCCGGGAAAGCATATGGATCTTCGCCAACTGCGCTACTTCATCGCCCTCAACGAACACCGCAGTTTCGTGCGCGCAGCGGACGCCATGGGTATCACCCAACCCGCCTTCAGCCGCAGCATTCAAGGGCTGGAGCAAGAGTTCGGCTGTGTGCTGGTCGATCGCGGCAACAAGGATTTGCGCCCCACGCCCGAGGGCCAGGTGGTGCTGCAACACGCCTTGAGCCTGGTGCATGGCGCCGCCCTGCTGAGCAGTGAAGTGACGCGCATGACCAAACTCGATGCCGGTGACCTGCGCTTTGGCACCGGCCCGGCGCCGGCCGTGAAACTGGTGCCGGATGCGGTGGCACGGTTTATCGGTGCGCACCCGAAAATCCGCACCAGTTTCCAGGTGGACAACTCGGAGAAACTCAGCCGCGCCTTGAGCCGTGAAGAGATCGAATTTTTTATCGCCGACATTCGCCAGTTCGAAGCCGACCCGAACTTCCAGACCCGCGCACTGACGCCCAAGCGCGGGGTGTTTTTTTGCCGACCGGGGCACCCGCTATTGGCCAAGGACAGCTTGTCGACCAACGACATGTTCGACTACCCGCTGGCCTCACCGTTGATCTCCCAGGGCATTCGCAAACTGCTGGCGAACCTGAGTGGGCGCATGGACTTTTCACCGAGCATTCAGACCGAGCATTTCCCGGCGCTGGTGAAGATCGTACTGCAGTCCGATGCGATTGGCGTGGGCACTGAAGAGGCGTTTGCCGAAGACATCGCCCAGGGCTCGCTGGTGCTGCTGCACTGGCGCAACCTGCCGCAAAACCTGGAGACCATGAGCGCGCGTTGCGGGATTGTCAGCCGCACCGGGTCGCGGTTGTCGCCGGCGGCCAAGGCGATGATTGAGACGTTGGTGGCGGTGGACAGGCAGGAGGTGAGTGTGGCGGTTTGAAGGCCTCATCGCGGGCAAGCCCGCTCCCACAGTTGGAATGCGATCCCCTGTGGGAGCGGGCTTGCCCGCGATAGCGATAGCCCAGCCACCACCAGCCTCAGAGCCCCGCCGCCGCCAGGTTCGGCGCCACCCAATCACTCACCTGAAACGACTTGCGGATCAGCCGCTCTTTGGACGCCAAGTCCACCGCGTCCTGCAATTTGCCGAGGAACACCGGGTCCAGGGTCGAGGGGAAAATCTCGCTGAGTTTCTGGTCTTTCAGATCGTTGGTCAGGATCACCGGCGGGTAACTGGCCAGCCCCGACACCAGGTCGATGTAAGCCTGCTTGTTGTTGTCATCGGTCAACCACTGCACCGCCTGCTGCTGGGCCTTGAGCAACGTGGCCACGGCTTGCGGGTGCTGATCCACAAACTTGGCACTGCCCACCAGCACCGCCTGCACGCTGCCGGCGCCACCGATGTCCTTGGTGGTCAGCGGTATTTCGGCCAGGCCCTTGGCTTGCAGCGCCGTGAGGCCTGAACCGCCCCAGGTGGCGTCAATCTGCTTGGCGGCCAAGGCGGCAATGGCGGCGCTGAAGTCCAGGTTGATGACTTTCAGATCCTTCTCACTCAAACCCTGGCTGGCCAGCGCGGTGTCGAATGACAACTGGCTGGCCGTGCCGCGGAACACCGCGACGCGCTTGCCCTTGAGGTCTTGCAAGGTCTTGATGCCGGAGCCTGGCACCACGGCGAGGTAATGCTTGACGCCGCGCGCCGAGGCGCTGAGCAAGCGCGTGTCCAGGCCATTGGAGCGACCGATGATCGCCGCCAGGTCGCCCAGGTAAGCCAGGTCCACCTGGCCGTTGGCAAAGGCCTCATTGATCACCGGGCCTGCGCCCTTGAAGTAATTCCATTGAATCTTGATGCCTTGGTCGGCAAAGGCCTTTTCGAAGATCTGCTGGCTTTGCAGTACATCGGTCACCCCACCGCCGCTGTGCTGGCTGCCCGCACTGAGGTCGGGCACGGCGATGCGAATTTCCGTGAGATCGGCAGCGTGCACCAAGCCGGCCAGGGCGGTGCCGGCGAACAGGCTGATCAGACGTTTGAAGGGCAGTTTCATAAGCGCAGCTCCTGGTGGGCGACGGTCGCCTGGGGAGCAGAAAGTAGGCACAGGCCGATCAAAACTTTAAATACTATAAATTCACAATTTAATAGCTTTTTGGACTATGCGAGCTAAAACGCAGGCTCCAGAGGGATATGCATAAACAGCATCGAAAATATTCTTCGAATGCATTGGATGCGTGTCGGACAGAGGCTTTAAATGATTTTTCTTATCCCACAATCATCTTGATTGTATTTTTCTAAGATCGAAATCACATAATGCCCACGTCGACAACGGAGGTCCTCCATGGCCCGAATTTCACTTCTGAGCCTACCTCTGGCGGCCCCCGGTAAACACGCCGCGCCGCGCTGGCCGAAGCTGAGCGAACGCCTGATACCTTGGCTGCTGCCGCTGGGACTGTTTGCGCTGTGGTGGCTGGCCAGCCGCAATCACTGGATGAGCGAGCAGATTCTGCCGCCGCCCTCGCTGGTCTGGAGCAGCGCCGTGGAACTGGCCGGCGGCGAGTTGTGGAGCCAACTGGCGATCAGCGTGCAGCGTTTGTTCGGGGGGCTGCTGGCCGGTGTCGGCGCAGGCGCCCTTTTGGGCGCGCTGTTGGGGTTCAGCGCCCGCGCGGAGCGCCTGATTTTTCCAACCTTCAGCGCGCTGTCGCAAGTGCCGACCCTGGCGTGGATTCCGCTGTTCATGGTGTTTTTCGGCATCGGCGAAACGCTGAAACTGGTGGTGCTGGTCAAGGCAATCGTCGTGCCCGTCACCCTGCATACCCTGGTCGGCGTGCGTGATGCCCAGCCCAACCTGCGTGAAGCCGCCCGCGTGCTGCGCCTGCCCCCGCACCTGTTGATCCGCCGCCTGATCCTGCCCGCCGCGCTGCCGGCATTCATGGCCGGGGTACGCCTGGCCTTGGCGGCCGGCTGGACGTCGTTGCTGGCGGTGGAGTTGCTGGCGTCCAGTGAAGGCATCGGCTACCTGATGGTCTGGGCGCGCCAGTTGTTCATGCTCGACATCGTGTTCGTGTGCATCGTGGTCATCGGCGTGCTGGGCGTGGTGATGGACCGCGGCATCGGCTGGCTGGATCGCAAATGGGTGCACTGGCCGCACCCGGCCACCGCACAGATTCGTCGCGGGCCGCGCTATCACGGCTGGCAGCGTCTGCAACCGTGGTTACTGCCGCTGCTGTTGTTAGCGTCGTGGCAGGCGGCGACGCAGCAGGGCTGGGTGGACGCCAATATTCTGGTCAGCCCATGGGCGGTGCTGCAAACCACTGGCGCCGGCGTGCTGGATGGCAGCTTGTCCGGCGCCCTGGTCAAAAGCCTGGGCCGCACACTGGGCGGCCTGCTGCTGGGCGGCGGCCTGGGCTTTGCAATGGGCCTGTGGCTGGGGCTGTCGCGACGCAGTGAGCGCGTACTCGGCCCGACCTTGGCCGCACTGCGCCAGATCGCCATTTTTGCCTGGGTGCCGTTGCTCACCGCGTGGTTCGGCCTGGGCGAGTTGGCCAAGTCGGTGTTTATCGCACTCGCCGCGTTTTTCCCGCTGTTTATCGCCACCCAACGCAGCGTGCTCAACCTGTCGCCGCAACTGCGCGAGGCCGCGCAAGTGTTGCGCCTGAGCCTGTTGCAACGCCTGCGCCGTCTGGTGTTGCCAGGCGCGGCGGCGGGGATTTTCGCCGGCCTGCGCCTGAGCCTGATCTACGCCTGGCTCGGCACCATCGGCGCGGAATATTTCATGCCGTCCAATGGCGGCATCGGCAGCCTGATGATCGGCGCCCAGCAACTGCTGCGCATGGACGTGATCATGGGCGGCATGCTGCTGGTCGGCCTTACCGGCGCCACGCTCAATGTTATCGGCCAACGCATCGAAACCCGCGCCACCCGCTGGAGACACGCATGAACGCACCTATCGTCCGCTTCAACCATGTGGGCAAGTCCTTCGACGTCGACGGCTTCGCGTTGGAAGCCATTCGTGAATTCAACCTGGAGATTGCCGAGGGCGAATTCGTCGCAATTGTCGGCTCCAGCGGCTGCGGCAAATCCACCCTGCTGCGCCTGTTGGTGGGGCTCGATACGCAGTTTCGCGGCGACATCCAGGTCGACGGTAAGGCCGTAGACGGCATCGGCGGCGAGCGCGGCATTGTGTTCCAGGAGCACCGCCTGTTCCCCTGGCTGACCGTGGCGCAAAACATCGGCCTGGGTCTGGTCAACGAGCCGCTGAGCGAAGCCGAGCGCAACCGCCGCATCAGCGACTTTATCGAGCTGGTGGGCCTGAGCGACTTCACCCGCGCCTATCCCCATCAGCTGTCCGGCGGCATGGCGCAACGGGTGGCGATCGCCCGTGGCCTTGTCGCCAGCCCACGCATCCTGCTGCTGGACGAGCCGTTCGGCGCCCTGGACGCACTGACCCGCCAACAAATGCAGGACGAGCTGTTGGCGATCCGCGCGCGCGCCAGGATCACCACGGTGTTGGTGACCCACGACGTGGAAGAGGCGATTTTCCTCGCCGACCGCGTGGTGGTGATGGAGCCTAGGCCTGGGCGGATCAAGCAAATCGTCGATATCGCCCTGCCCCATCCGCGCCAGCGCAGCAGCTTCGAATTCCACCAGCTGCGCGAAGAACTGCTGCATGAACTGATCAGCGATGACCACTATCAGCCGCCCGTGCGCGAACAGATTCGCGACCTGCCGCTGGCCTTTATTGCCTGCTGAAGAGGAGTGCCGTGATGCCGCAACGTCCCAATTTTCTCGTGATCCTGGCCGATGACATGGGCTTTTCCGACCTCGGCGCGTTCGGCGGGGAAATCTCTACGCCGCACCTGGATGCCCTGGCGCTCAAGGGTTTGCGCCTGACCGACTTCCACACCGCGCCGACCTGCTCTCCCACGCGCTCGATGCTGCTGACCGGCACCGACCATCACATCGCCGGCATCGGCACCATGGCCGAGGCGCTCACGCCGGAGCTGATCG
The DNA here is from genome assembly GCF_022662455.1 of Pseudomonas sp. TREG-RG-20F-10-E-6-01. NCBI lineage: Bacteria > Pseudomonadati > Pseudomonadota > Gammaproteobacteria > Pseudomonadales > Pseudomonadaceae > Pseudomonas > Pseudomonas sp. TREG-RG-20F-10-E-6-01. The sequence continues at coordinate 69,610 of NZ_JAKNQP010000017.1, forward strand.
GCAAACCGGGTTACGAGGGCTACCTCAACGACAACGTCGTGGCGCTGCCGGAGCTGCTGCGCGAGGCCGGTTACCAGACCTTGATGAGCGGCAAATGGCACCTGGGCCTCACCGCCGAACTGGCGCCGCATGCGCGGGGTTTCGAGCGGTCGTTTTCACTGTTGCCCGGCGCGGCCAACCACTATGGTTTCGAGCCGACCTATGACGACGACACGCCAGGCCTGCTCAAATCCACCCCGGCGCTGTACATCGAGGACGACACCTTCGTCGCGCAACTGCCCGAGGGGTTCTATTCCTCCGATGCGTTTGGCGACAAGCTGCTGCAGTACCTCAAGGAGCGCGACCAGGCGCGGCCGTTCTTCGCTTACCTGCCGTTTTCGGCGCCGCATTGGCCATTGCAGGCGCCGGCGGACATTGTCGAAAAATACCGTGGCCGCTACGACGCCGGCCCCGAAGTGCTGCGCCTGGAACGCCTGGAAAAGCTCAAGTCGCTGGGGTTGATCGACGCCCATGTCGAGCCTCACCCGCTGATTGAGCTGAACACCCAATGGGCGGCCTTGAGCGATGAACAGCGCCAGCTCTCGGCCCGCGCGATGGAAGTGTATGCGGCGATGGTCGAGCGCATGGACTGGAACATCGGCCGGGTGGTGGAGTACCTGCGCCGCCAGGGGCAACTGGACAACACCTTCATCGTGTTCATGTCCGATAACGGCGCCGAGGGCGCGCTGCTGGAAGCCTTCCCCACGTTCGGGCCGCAGCTGTTGACCTATCTCAACCAGCATTACGACAACAGCCTGGAAAACATCGGCCGTGCCAACTCGTACGTCTGGTACGGGCCGTCATGGGCGCAGGTGGCGACCGCGCCCTCGCGGCTGTTCAAGGCGTTTACCACCGAGGGTGGCATTCGGGTGCCGGCGCTGGTGCACTACCCGCCACTGGCGCTCAACGGGCGGATCAGCCATGGGTTCGGCACGGTGATGGATATTACGCCGACGATTCTGGACCTGGCCGGTGTACGCCACCCCGGCAAGCACTGGCGCGGCAAGCCGGTGGCGCCGTTGCGGGGCAAGTCGTGGCTGGGCTTTTTGTCCGGCGAGACCAATCAGGTGCACGACGAACATACCGTCACCGGCTGGGAGCTGTTCGGCCGCCGCGCGATTCGCCAGGGCCAGTGGAAAGCCGTGTACATCCCAGGCCCGGCAGGGCCGGCGACGTGGCAACTGTATGACCTGGGCCAGGACCCCGGAAAAATCCATGATCTGGCCTTGAGTCACCCGGACAAACTCGAGACCCTGATCGGCCACTGGCAGCAGTACGTGGACGAGACCGGCGTAGTGCTCAGCGCGTCGCCGTTTCAGCCGGATTGAGCCCGACCTGTGTGCGGGCCTGCGGTTCCAGGCGGTTGGCCCGCGCAAAGGTGCCGAAATCGTTGAAGCGCACGCCCATCTCGCGCATCACCTTGTGCGCCACCCTGGCGGTCATCTGGCGGATGTAAAACGGCTCTTTCACCACAAAATGGTGGATGCCATGGGTGCTGCCGAAGTTGAAGCAAAACGCTTGCAGCGGCCACATCCACCAGGGGTTGAGCACCTGGGTTTGCTGGATCACGTTGCCCAGTTCCACATCACCGTAGTAGTGCATGTTGGAGCTGACAAAGTGCAGGCAGAAGGTGCGCAGCACGTTGGGGCCAATGATCACCACGGCGGCGATGTCGATCACCTGCATCACCTGCAAGGTGCCGGCTGACCAGGCGATCGGCGCGCCCATCAGGCTGGCAATGCCATTGGCCGCATGAAAGCCCAAAAACACATACCACGCGCCCCAATGCAGCAGCGCCAAGGGTGCGTACACCAACAGCGAGCGCTTGAGGATGTTGAATTTGTGCTTCCAGGTCCTGGCGCGCAGCATGCGGATGAACGCCGACATGAGGTTGTCACCCACCATCAGCAACCGCGCCAGGCCCCACGGCTCGCCATTGGTGATGGCGCGTTCTTCCATATCGGTCTCGGTGCCGGACACCTTGTGGTGATTGAGGTGCAGATGCCGGCGTATCCACGGGTTGATGGTGCTCGGACGCGCCAGCCATACCAGGCCCATCATCAGGTTGTGGGGCAGGCGTTGCTTGCGAAAGTACATGCTGTGGATCAGGTCGTGTTCCAGCTCGTGGGTCAGCGAGGCGAGGAAGGCATTGAGCAGCAGGCATACCCACCACGCCATGTGGCCGGTGATGTAGAGCGCCGCCGAGCCGAGCATGCCCAGCAAGGCAAACGCCAGAATGCCCGCGCCCAGGGCGTCCTGGTGCCGCAGCCAGGGGTGCTGCTGGCGTAATCTGGCCCCTTCGGCGAGCACCACGTCACGGATATGCGCTGAACGCTGTTGTGCGTTCATCTGCTGGGGACTTGCAGAAGTACCGTCCATGCTTCCATCCTCTTGGTTATTGATTGATGCATCCTGGCCCAAGCGGTGCGCCAGGGCATCAGCCCCACACGCCAACCTGTTGACCGCAAGCGCCAATCGTCATGCCCGAAGCCACTTCCCTCGCCAGCTGGACCCGCGCCCTGCGCAAGCAGCTCGACGCCCTGAACCTCGACAGCGCCGCCCTGTGCGCGCAAGCCGGGCTCGACCCGCAGCAGATGGACGACCCCAACGCGCGCTATCCGTTGTCGGCCACCACGCGGTTATGGGCACTGGCCGTGCAGGCCAGCGGCGACCCGGCCATCGGCTTGCGGGTGTCGCGGTTTGTCAGCCCGACCACCTTTCATGCGCTGGGTTATGCGTTGGTGGCCAGCGGCAGCCTGCGCGAGGTGTTTGAGCGGATCGTGCGCTATCACCAAGTGGTCAGCGATGCGCTGACGCTGGAGCTTAGTCGAGAGGGCGAGCGCTATTGCTTTCGCCTGCTGCAACCCGTCGGCAGCCCGGCACCGGCGCTGGAAGCGATTGATGCGTTTGCAGCGATCTATGTGCGCACCTGCCGAAATCGGCTGGGCCGTGAGTACGCGCCGCTGGCGGTGTACCTGCAGCGCCCGGAGCCGGCCGACCCCACGCCGTGGCACACGGTGTTTCGCGCACCGGTATTCTTTGGCGCCGAGGAAGACCGCCTGGAGTTTGCCGCGCGGGACTTCGACAGCCACCTGGATGACGCCAACCCGGAGTTGGCCGAACACAATGAAACCGTGCTCAAACGCACCCTCGCCCAGCTGCAACCGCTGACTTGGGAGCGCAAGGTGCGCGCGGCCATCGAGGCGCAATTGCCGGAGGGTGAGCCGAGTGCCGAACGGATCGCCCAGGCGTTGCATTTGAGTTTGCGCAGCTTGCAACGGCATCTGGCCGATGAAGGCTGCCGGTTTGACGCGTTGCTCAATGAATGTCGGGAGAATCTCGCGCTGCTGCACTTGCGGGATCCGCAGTGCTCATTGGCCGAGATCAGCCACTTGCTTGGGTTTGCCGATACCAGCAGTTTCAATCGGGCGTTCAAGCGCTGGACGGGGATGACGCCGGGGCAGTTTCGGGATGGGTTGCGCTAGGTAGGGCCTCTTCGGGGGCAAGCCCCCTCCCACATTTGACTGCGTTAACAAATCAAAAGGTGGGAGCGAGCTTGCTCGCGAAGGCGGTGGATCAGACCCTGCAAATCCTGGATCAATCAGCGCCTTCGGGGGCAAGCCCCCTCCCACATTTAGATGTATGAATGCAGTCAAAGGTGGGAGCGGGCTTGCTCGCGAAGGCGGTGGATCAGGCCATGCACATCCTGGATCAATCAGCGCCCACGATCGCGGCGCAGTAACTTTCTTGCCCGCGCCGCCAGCGCCTTGGCATCAAAGGGCTTGAGCAAATAATCATCTTCATGCAATTCCAACCCGCGCAGCCGGTCTTCAATCCCGCCCGGCGTGGTCAGGAACAACACCGGCGTCTCGCCCTTCAACCGAATAGCCTGCTGCAACTTCCAGGCGTTCAAGCCCGGCAACATCACATCCAGAATCACCAGCTCGTACTCGGTACTCTCCACGAAGCGCAACGCTGCCATGCCATTGGCCGCGACCTCCACGGTGTAGCCGGCCTCGTTCAAACCCCGGGCCATCCGCTGTGCCTCTTCGGTTTCATGTTCCACTAACAGCACGCGCATAACACACCTCGATTGATCAGGTTTGCAGGCTATCACCCTCAGGTCTGCGCCGCTTCACGCAAGCGATGAGCATCGAGGATTTCAATTTCCCCGTAGCCCAGGCGCACGACGCCCTGGGTCTGCAGGTCCTTGAGCAAGGCGTTGGTGGTCTGGCGTGACAGGCTCAACATCGCCGCCAGGTCTTCCTGGGGCAGTTGCAGCACACGTTTTGAGTGCTCGGTATCGCCGTAACCTTCAACGATCATCAGTAAACGGTGCGCCAGCCGCACCGAGGCCGGCATCAGGCTCAGGTGCTCGATATTGATAAAGCTCAGGCGCAGTTTCTGGCTCATCAGCAAGGCCAGGTCGCGCCAGTACTGCGGGGACTCATCAAGGATGCTCAGCAACGCCTGCTGCGGCACCTGCAACAGCGTGCACGGCCCCACGGCGCAGGCGTCGTGGGTGCGCGGCAAGCTGTCGAACAGGCAGATTTCGCCGAACCAATACGGCCGCTCTACCAGGCTCAATAGCGCTTCCTTACCGTGTTCGTTCACCGCGCTGATGCGCAGCGTGCCATCGAGCACCGCATACAGGCCACAGGGCGGGTCGCCGCGCTTGAACAGGTATTGCCCCGCCGCCAGCTGGCGCTGCCGGGCACTGGCCAGCAGGCTATGCTGAAAAGAGGCAGGCAAGTGCCTGAACCAATGACCGCTGGCCAGCTGCGCGCGCCATTTCTCTGTGTCCATGCGAACTCCGAAGATTGTCGCCCAGCTGACAGTCAGTCACAGGCTGGCAGGGCATGATCAAGCATCCTACAGGAGGAACAACAATGAAAAGCCTCGTCGAGCACCTCAGTCAATACGCCGCCTACCACCGCGACCCGCGCAATATCGCCAGCCACTTTGTCGGCATCCCGCTGATCGTCGTCGCCGTGGCGGTGCTGTTGTCGCGCCCCGAATGGGCCGTCGGTAGCCTGTGGATATCTCCGGCAGTGCTACTCGCGCTGTTTTCGGCATGGTTTTACTTGCGCCTGGAACTGGCGCTGGGCGTGCTGATGACGGTGTTGATGGGCCTGTCGGTGTGGGCCGGGCATGCGCTGGCGGCGCAGAGCACAGCGGTGTGGCTGGGCAGCGGCATAGGGATGTTTGTGGTGGGCTGGGCGATTCAGTTTGTCGGGCACTATTACGAGGGCAGGAAGCCGGCGTTTGTGGATGACGTCTCGGGGCTGATCGTCGGGCCACTGTTTGTGGTGGCGGAGTTGGCGTTTGTGCTGGGGTTGCGGCATGACCTCAAGGAGCAGATTGAGGCGCGGTCCGGCCCGGTAGAACGCCGCGATCTAAAGCCGAGCAAGGTCTGAATGTGGGAGCTGGCTTGCCTGCGATGCAGGCACTTCGGTGTCTCAGTCACACCGCAGTGATGCTATCGCAGGCAAGCCAGCTCCCACACAAGCCCGCTCCCACAGGGGTCATGCGGTGTTTTTAAGCTTTCTGCCAAACCTTGGGTTTGAAGAACAAGGTCTCGCCACGCGCCAGGCCCGTCAGGCTGTCATGGTCTTTGACCACTTCGGCCTCGATCAACTCGCTTTGGCCTTCGACCTTGAGCGTCACCCGTGTGGTGGCGCCGAGCGGCCGAATATCACGCACTTCAGCCGCGTGGTGATCTTCCAGTTCATGGCGCGACAACGACACTTCATGCGGGCGGAACAGCACGTGCTGGTCCTCACCCAAATGCAGGCGGTTGGAATCCCCCAGGAAGTGGTACACAAAATCGCTGGCCGGGTTCTCGTAGACTTCGCCCGGTGAACCGATCTGTTCGATCACGCCCTTGTTCATCACCACAATGCGGTCGGCGACTTCCATGGCCTCTTCCTGGTCGTGGGTCACGAACACCGAGGTCAGGTTGATGTCTTCGTGCAGACGCGCCAGCCAGCGGCGCAGCTCTTTACGCACCTTGGCGTCGAGGGCGCCGAACGGCTCATCCAGCAGCAACACTTTAGGCTCGACCGCCAGGGCGCGGGCCAGGGCGATACGCTGGCGCTGGCCACCGGAGAGTTGTTCCGGGTAGCGATCCGACAGCCAATCCAGCTGCACCATGTTCAGCAGCTCATGGACTTTTACCGCGATCTGGCTTTCGTTCGGGCGCTGGTTTTTCGGTTTCATGCGCAGGCCGAAAGCGACGTTGTCGAACACGGTCATGTGGCGAAACAGCGCGTAGTGCTGGAACACAAAACCGACGTTGCGATCACGTACATCGTGGCCGGACACGTCTTCACCGTGGAACACGATGCTGCCGGCATCCGGGGTTTCCAGGCCGGCGATGATGCGCAGCAAGGTGGTCTTGCCGCAGCCGGACGGGCCCAGCAACGCCACCAGCTCGCCACTCTGGATGTCCAGATTGATGCTGTTCAGGGCCTTGAAGGCGTTGAAATTCTTGCTGACATTACGGACTTCAATCGACATGACTTATTCCTCACCGGCGCTTTTGCGCAGGCGGTTGATACGGTTCTCGCTCCACTGCTTGAGCAGCAGGATGAAGAGCGCCAGGATCAGCAACAGGCTCGCGACGGCAAACGCGGCAACGTGGTTGTATTCGTTGTAGAGGATCTCGACGTGCAGCGGCAGGGTGTTGGTCACGCCACGAATGTGGCCGGACACCACCGACACCGCGCCGAACTCACCCATCGCCCGTGCGGTACACAGCACCACGCCGTAGATCAGGCCCCACTTGATGTTCGGCACGGTCACATGCCAGAACATCTGCCAGCCATTGGCACCGAGCAGGCGCGCGGCCTCTTCTTCCTGGGTGCCCTGCTCCTGCATCAGCGGGATCAGTTCACGGGCCACGAACGGCACCGTTACGAAGATGGTCGCCAGCACAATGCCCGGCAAGGCGAATACGATCTGGATGTCGTGGTCTTGCAGCCACGGGCCGAAGAAGCCCTGGGCGCCGAACATCAGCACGTAGACCAGGCCGGCGATCACCGGCGACACCGAGAACGGCAGGTCGATCAGCGTGACCAGGATGCTCTTGCCACGGAACGAGTATTTGCTCACGCACCAGGCGGCGCTGACGCCGAACACCACGTTGAGCGGCACCGAGATCACCACGGCGATCACCGTGAGTTTCAGCGCCGACAGCGCGTCCGGCTCGAGAATCGCGGTGAAGAACGCCCCCAGGCCATTCTTCAGGCCTTGGGACACCACGATAAACAGCGGCAGCAGCAGGAACAGGAAGAACACCAGCCAGCCGAGGCTGATCAGGATGCGTCGCGACACCGCGCTGCCACGACGGGCGGCGTTGGCCGAAGACGCGGCGGAAATAGACGATTGGGACATGTTCCGCGCCTCCTTATGGGTGTTCGATGCGCCGCTGCAGCAAGTTGATCAGCAGCAGCAAAACAAAGGAAACCACCAGCATCAGCACACCGATGGAGGTGGCGCCGTGGTAGTCGTACTGGTCGAGCTTGACCATGATCAGCAGCGGCAGGATCTCGGTTTTCATCGGCATGTTGCCCGCGATGAAAATCACCGAACCGTACTCACCGACGCCACGGGCGAAGGCCAGCGCGAAGCCGGTCAGCCAGGCGGGCAGCAACGCAGGCACGAGGATGTAGCGAAACACCTGCAAGGGCTTGGCGCCGAGACACGCGGCGGCTTCTTCGATTTCCCGGGGGATATCGGCCAACACCGGCTGCACCGTGCGCACTACGAATGGCAGCGTGACGAAGGTCAACGCCAGGGTGATGCCCAGCGGGGTATAGGCGATTTTGAAGCCCAGGTCAGCGGCGAACTGGCCGACCAGGCCGGTGGGGGTGTAGAGCGCAGTCAGTGCGATGCCGGCAACGGCGGTGGGCAGTGCGAAGGGCAGGTCGATCATCGCATCGATGATCTTGCGGCCGGGAAAGGTGTAGCGCACCAGCACCCAGGCCAGCAGCGTACCGATCACGCCGTTGATGATGGCGGCATACAGCGCCGTGCCGAAGCTCAGTTTCAACGCCGCCAGCACACGCGGAGCGGAGATGATGTTCCAGAACTGATCCCAAGTGAGTTGAGCGGCATGTACAAACATCGCCGCCAGGGGGATGAGTACGATCAGGCTGAGGTACACCACGGTGTAGCCCAGCGTCAGCCCGAAGCCGGGTATGACGGGGGAAATACGACGCGACATAAGAGTCCTTGGTTAGCGGGTAGATACCACTATAGGAGCGAGCTTGTGTGGGAGCTGGCTCTGTCTGTGGGAGCCGGGCTTGCCCGCGATGCAGGCACCTCGGTGTGTCAGTCACACCGGGGTGATGCTATCGCAGGCAAGCCAGCTCCCACACAAGCCCGGCTCCCACAGAAAGCTGGCTCCTACAGTTTAATTTGGCTTACTGCGCCGAGTAGATCTGGTCGAACACGCCACCGTCATTGAAGAATTTCGGTTGGGCAGTTTTCCAGCCGCCGAAGTCTTTGTCGATAGTCACCAGGTCCAGTTTCGGGAACTGCTGGGCGTATTTGGCGGCGACTTTCTCATCGCGTGGGCGGTAGAAGTTCTTCGCCGCAATCTCCTGGCCAGCCGGGCTGTACAGGTGCTTGAGGTATTCGGTGGCGATTTCGGTGTTGCCCTTTTTCTCGGCGTTCTTGTCGACCACGGCCACTGGCGGCTCGGCGAGGATCGACAGCGAAGGTACGACGATGTCGAACTTGTCGGCGCCGCCGTCTTCTTTCAGCGCCAGGAACGCTTCGTTTTCCCAGGCCAGCAACACGTCACCCTGACCGTTGTTGACGAAGGTGATGGTCGAACCGCGCGCGCCGGTGTCGAGGATCGGCACGTGCTTGAACAGCTCTTTCACGTATTCCTGGGCCTTGGCTTCGCTGCCACCGGCTTTCAGGCCGTAGGCCCAGGCGGCGAGGAAGTTCCAGCGGGCGCCGCCGGAGGTTTTCGGGTTCGGGGTGATCACGGACACGTCTTTCTTGATCAGGTCGCCCCAATCCTTGATGCCTTTAGGGTTGCCCTTGCGCACCAGGAACACGATGGTCGAGGTGTAGGGCGTGCTGGCGTCCGGCAGGCGGGTTTGCCAGTTTTCCGGCAGGGTCTTGCCCAGTTTGGCGATTTCGTCGATGTCGCCGGCCAGGGCCAGGGTCACCACGTCGGCGCGCAGGCCGTCGATCACCGCTCGGCCCTGTTTGCCCGAGCCGCCGTGGGATTGCTGGATCTTGACGTTGTCGCCTGGGTGGGACTGTTTCCAGAAGGTGGTGAACTCAGCGTTGTAGTCCTGGTACAGCTCACGGGTCGGGTCATACGAGACGTTGAGCAGCTCGTAGTCTTTGGCAACAGCGGAACCGGCAAACACGGCACTGGCCAGTGCGGCCAGGGCGTAACGGCGAATCGACGACATAGAAGGCTCCTGAAATTCTGGGTGTTGGCTTTTTCTTATAGTTGCGGGTCTAGCATGCGAGTCGCCGTTGTTGCTCAGCTCGGTTTGTTACCCGGGTTCTGCAAACGGAATTTTTCCTTGCGTTCGATCTGTACCACTTGGGCGTTATGCACAGTGATTTCCACCGCGCCAAACCGCAGGTCGCGCAAGGCGCTCTGGATCTCACGCAAAATGGCTGCTTCGTCCTGGCCGTCGACGCTACGTAGAGATGCGCTCATGGTCTCGCTCCTGAAATGAATAGTGCCTGGCAGTGGCGGCACTGCTTGCGGCGTGAGGGCGATAGTAGATAAGCGCGGATATTCTTAAAAATACTATTTAAGAATGTTTATATAACCAGAAAGAATTTTCTGGCAGGACGTGGGGTTGCGAAGGATTTTTAGGCGCTCACCCCGAAAATAAGCCGGGAACAGATCCAAATGTGGGAGCGGGCTTGCTCGCGAATGCGTTGGGTCAGCCACACATGTATTGACTGACACTCCGCCTTCGCGAGCAAGCCCGCTCCCACATTTGATCGTATTTCAGGTTCTGATAGCAGGTGCCCGATGCCAATCAATCTCCTGTGCCGGCATCGGCCGCCCGAACCAATACCCCTGCCCCATATCGCATTCCTGCTCCAACAAGAACCGCGCCTGCTCCACTTGCTCGATGCCTTCGGCGTGCACCTGCATGCCCATGCTTTTCGCCAGGGCGATTACCACGCGCACAATCGCCGCATCGTCCTCATCCCATGGCAGCCCGGCGACAAAGCCCTGGTCGATCTTGAGCTTCTGCACCGGCAGGCGCTTGAGGCGCAGCAGTGACGAATAGCCGGTGCCAAAGTCGTCGATGGCCAGGCGCAAGCCCAGCTCACGCAGGCGGTGCAGCTGCTCAAGGGCCACTTCCGGATCATCCATCACCGCGCTTTCGGTGACCTCCAACTCAAGAAACGCCGGATCGAGGCCGGTGGCGTGCAGCACCTGAGCGACTTGCTCGTACAGCTCGCGCCGGGCAAACAGTCGACTGGAGACATTCACCGCGATAAAACTCAGCGGCGCGCCATCGGCCAGCCATTGGCACATCTGGCGGCAGGCCTGGTCCATGACCCAGGCGTCGATGTCGGCAATCAGCCCGGTACGTTCGGCGATGGGGATGAAATCGCCCGGTGGCACCAGACCGCGCTCCGGGTGTTGCCAGCGCACCAGCGCTTCGACGCCGATCAGGCGGCTGCCCTGCAGGTTGTGCACCGGCTGGTAATACACGCGCAGCTCCTGCTGGTCGAGGGCGCGGCGCAGTTCGCTGGCGATTTCCACGCGGTTCTGCGCATGGGCGGTCAGCTCTTCGGTGTACAGCGCGTAGCTTTCGCGCCCGGCACTCTTGGCCTTGAACAGCGCGGAATCGGCATTGCGCAGCAACTGCTGGGCGCTCAGGGCATCGCTGGGGAACAGGCTGATACCGATACTGGCGCTGATAAACAGTTGGTGGCCGTCAAAGATGAACGGCTGCTTCATCGCATCGAGCATGCGCTGGGCCAGGGCGGCGGCCTGCACCACCTGTGGACAACTTTCGGCAAGCACGGCGAACTCGTCGCCGCCCAGGCGCGCCAGGGTCACCCCGGGGCCGAACAGCCCCTTGAGCCGCTCGCCGACCGCCTTGAGCAACTGGTCGCCGACGTTATGGCCGAGGCTGTCGTTGATGATCTTGAAGTGATCCAGGTCCAGCAACAGCAAGGCACAGCCGCGTTTGTGCACTTGCGCCGAGGCCAGCGCCTGCTCGGCGCGGTCGGTGAACAGCAGGCGATTGGGCAGGTCGGTGAGCGGGTCGTGATGGGCGAGGTGCGCCAGTTCGTGCTCGGAATCCTTGATCGCGCTGATATCGGAAAACACCGCGACGTAATGGCTGACCTTGCCTTGGTCATCCTGGATGACGCGGATGGTTTGCCACTGTGGATAAATTTCACCGCTTTTGCGCCGATTCCAGATTTCGCCGCTCCATTCGCCGGTGCGTTCAAGGGTCTGGAACATCTGTTGATAAAAATTCGACGAATGGCGCCCGGACTTGAACAAGCTTGGTCGCTCGCCCATGACGTCTTCGCGACGATAGCCGGTGATCTCGATAAACGCCCGATTGACGTGCACGATCAACCCTTGGGCGTCGGTGACCAGCACGCCTTCGCGGGTGCAATCGAACACGGCAGCCGCCTGGCGCAGGCGCTCGCGGTTTTCTTTCAGGGGCTGCTGCAGCTGGTGAGCACGGGCAAAACGGGCGCAAATCAGAGACAGGGTGAGCGCGCTGAGCCCCACCCAGACATAGCCGCGCACCTGCAGCCAGCGTTCCAATTCTCGAGGGTCATCGAGAAAGTCGATCAATAGATGATGGCTGAGCTGGAGCCACGCAATGGAAACCAGCAGGTATACCAGCCCCACACGCAGGGCACCTCGGTATGAAAACAGCATATGGTCAGTAATCCTTACCAAAAAACAAAATCGCCCTACAAAGGCTGCGGATTATAGAATAAGAAACATCCAGTCACTTCTATCTGAAAGGGCGGCTGGTTTTCTCTGTAGGCTTAGTGATAATGCGTGAGCTGCTTTTTTCTTTATCTGAGGGCCATACAGCCTATGTGGTACAACGGTTTTCTTGACTTGTCAGCCTGGCAACTGGTGGCAGTCACTCTGTTGATGACCCACGTGACCATCGTTGGGGTCACGGTTTATCTGCACCGCTATTCAGCCCATCGCTCCCTGGAGCTCAATGCCGGCCTGAAACACTTCTTCCGCTTCTGGCTGTGGCTGACCACGGCGCAGAACACCCGCGAGTGGACCGCCATCCACCGCAAACACCACGCCAAATGCGAAACCGTCGACGACCCGCACAGCCCGGTCGTCAAAGGCCTGTCCACCGTGTTGCGCAAAGGCGCCGAGCTGTACCGTGCTGAAGCCGAAAACCCAGAGACCTTGCGCATCTATGGCAAGAACTGCCCGGACGACTGGATCGAGCGCAAGATCTATACGCCTTACCCGCTGCTGGGCGTGGCGATCATGGGCGTCATCGACCTGATGCTGTTCGGCACCATCGGCATCACCATCTGGGCGATCCAGATGATGTGGATTCCGTTCTGGGCTGCCGGCGTGATCAACGGCCTGGGGCACGCCGTGGGCTATCGCAACTTCGAATGCCGTGACGCGGCGACCAACCTGGTGCCGTGGGGCATCATCGTCGGCGGCGAAGAGCTGCACAACAATCACCACACCTATCCCAATTCGGCCAAGCTGTCGGTGAAGAAGTGGGAGTTCGACCTGGGTTGGGCGTGGATCAAAGTCTTCAGCTTCCTGCGCCTGGCCAAGGTGCAGCGCGTTGCCCCCATCGCCCACCGTGTCGAAGGCAAAGGCCATCTGGACATGGACACCGCCATGGCGATCCTCAACAACCGCTTCCAGATCATGGCCCAGTACCGCAAGTTGGTGATCGGCCCGCTGGTTAAGCAAGAGCTGGAGAAGGTCGATCACTCGGTGCGTCATCAGTTCCACCGTGCCAAACGTCTGCTGTCGCGTGAAACCAGCTTGCTGGATGACCGCCACCACGTGCGTATCCAGAGCCTGCTGGAACACAGCCATGCGCTCACCGTGATCTACGAGAAGCGCCTGGCGCTGCAGCAGATCTGGCTGAAAACCAGCTCCAATGGCCACGACATGCTGGCTGCGATCAAGGAATGGGTGCACGAGGCCGAGGCCAGCGGCATTCAGTCCCTGCGCGATTTTGCCCACCAGCTGAAGACCTATTCGCTGCGTCCTGCAGCGGCCTGATCGAGCATTCACAGCCCGCTCAAGTGAGCGGGCTTGCCGTGATAGGCGGGTTGGCCTTGGCAGGCGGGCTCCCTGTGGCGAGCGGGCTTGCCCCGCGTTGGGCTGCGAAGCAGCCCCAATAAACGCCATCGCATTTCTGCTGATAAACCGCAGCGTCAGGTTTCAGGGCCGCTTCGCAGCCCAACGCGGGGCAAGCCCGCTCGCCACAGCAAGCACCCTCCCCACCGTAAAACTAATCACCAAAACCAGCCTATTCACCGCGAAAATCGGCCTACAACCGGTTTCTGACGTCATTTCTTAGTCAGCCTGTTCATGGAACTTCACCGCAATTCCCCTCTCTCAAAGAACACTTCGCCATCATGGTGACCCCTTGTAGTGACCGCTGCTCCATCCTGCGGCGCGCCCAGAGAGAGTTGTACCGATGGTTCACGAAAAGCCTTACTTGCCCGATGCCCCCACAGCTGAGCCTGCCCGCCCGGCCGCGGCGGCAACCTTGTTGGCGCTCATGCACGCCCAGGGTGAAGTCGAGCGGCTGAGTGAGCGCGAGCAACTGCTCAGCTCACTGCTGGTCAGCGTGAATGCCGTGCTGTGGGCCATCGACTGGGAAACGCGCCAAGTGCTGTACGTGAGCCCGGCCTACGAGCGAGTGTTTGGCCGTCCGGCCGGTCTGCTGTTGGCCGACCATCGCGAATGGCGCAACAGCGTTCACCCCGAAGACCTCGATTACGCTGAATACAGCCTCGCTCGCGTGCTGGAGCAAGGCGCCGTGGAGGACCGCGAGTACCGCATCATTACCGCCGACGGGCAGATTCGCTGGTTGAGCGACAAATGCTATATCAATCAACAGGTCGAGCCCGGCAGGCCGGTGATCGTGGTCGGCATGGCCGAAGACATCACCGAAAAGAAACAGATGGAGTTGGAACTGCACCGACTCGCCACCACCGACGTACTGACCCAGAGCAGCAATCGCAGGCACTTTTTCGAATGCGCCAACCTGGCCTTCGACAGCGCCTGCGCCCAGGGCACAACGCTGGCGTTCCTGTTGCTGGACATTGATAACTTCAAAGAGGTCAACGACAGTTACGGCCACCTGGAGGGCGATCAGGTGTTGCGGCGTATCGCCGAGAGCGGTCGCAGCGTACTGCGCCGTGGCGACCTGTTCGGGCGCATCGGTGGCGAAGAATTCGCCGCCGTGCTGCCCGGTTGTGCGCCGCACATGGCGTTGCAAGTGGCCGAGCGGTTGGGCAAGGAAATCCAGGCGCTGAGTTTCAGCTACGAAGGGCGGCAATTTACCGTCACCGTCAGCCAGGGCCTGGCTACGCTGCGCGAAGAAGATGCGTCTCTGGACAGCCTGTTTGCGCGCGCGGATGCGGCGATGTACGAGGCCAAACGCCAAGGCAAGAACCGCGTCATAGCGAGTTAACGGCACTCAACGATGGGAGCGGGCCGGCTCCCACACGTGACCTCGTTGCTGGCTAGGCCTTGCGTACCCGAGTCAACTCCGACAACCCGACCCTCAGCAAGCGCGCCGTTTTGCTGCCGGCCAGCTCTTCCAACCCTTCACGCTCGGTCAGCCGCGCCATCTGCGCTGCCAGGTTCATCACCAGCGATTCTCGCGAATACACCCCGCCTTCGAGTGAATAGATCGACGCAATCAACTGGCGTAGCTCCAACGGCAAACGCCAACGCGCGCGCAATGCCGAACCATAGGCCGCACCGTAGGTAGCCAGAGACTCGCCAATTGCTTCGTCATCCAACGCCCCGCCGCCCTGGCGCCAGTCTTCCAGGCAGCGCAACAACGCCAAGTCGCCCAACCGATGCAGGATGCCGGCGCTGTAGCAGCGCTCGTGGTCCAGCTCCAGCATGCGCGCCAGGCGGCGAGCATAGTCGGCAGTGTCTTGGGACAGTTGCCAGTGGCGCTCGGCATAGGCCACCAGCGCCGGGTCGCCCAGCACCACGTTGTGCTTGAGGGCCAGGCCCAGAATCAGGTTCATGCTCTGCCCGGCTGCCAGTGTGTGCAGCGCGGCGGACAGGGTTTGCACCGGCGTGCCGTGATGGCCGGCGCTGTTGGCGGCGGCGATCAATACGGCCGTTATTTGCGGGTCCATGCGCACCTGGTCTTCCAGGCATCCGAGGTCCAGGCCATCCGGCGTGAGGCTGTGCTCTACGGCGTCTTTTACATCCACGCGCAACGGCGCGCCGTCAGAGGCTTCGCGGCGGCGCTCCAGGAACACCGGCAGCGTCATTCCCGGCGCCAGCGGCGCAATTTCGCAGTACACGCTTTCGCCTTCGTTGAGCAGCAGGTCTTGCAGGCGCTGGGTCAGGCCTTCCATGTTCAGTGGTTTGGTCAGGTACGCCGTCGGCGCCAGGGGCAAGGCTTCGCGCACGCTGGCGCTGTCATTACGACTGCTCAACAGAATAAAGGGCAGCGAACGGCGCTTCTGGCGCACGCTGCGCAGCAGGCTCAAGCCATCGACGCCCGGCAGCTCCCAATCCGCGAGAATCAGGTCGTAGGTTTTTTCTCGCAACAGCGTGGCTGCTTGCTGCCCATCAGCACACACATCCAGCCGTGCGTCGCAGCGCACATTCAACAACACTTGCTTGAGCAGATCCCGCGACCAAGGGTCCGCCTCGGCAATCAACACTCGGGGTACAGCCGGTAAATCAACAGCAGTCATCCAGCACGCTCCATCGGCAATGCTGCAACCTTAGACAATCACGCTGCCTACGTACAATGAACACGGCCTGAATGTGCTGCATCGGGCACAAAAAAACCCGCCGAGGCGGGTTTTTTCTGTCGATCAAATCAGGTTCCGCTTACAGCTCGGAGAAACACTCTTCGATGATCGCCAAGCCTTTGTCCAACTGCTCGTCTGGCGAGGTCAGCGGGACCAGTACGCGCAACACGTTGCCGTAGGTGCCGCAGGACAGCAGGATCAGGCCCTTGTCACGCGCCTTGGCCACCACGGAGGCGACGGCAGCAGCGTTCGGCTTGTGGCTGTCGCCACCTTCGAACAGCTCGACCGCAATCATCGCGCCCAGGGCACGCACTTCACCGATTACCGGGTACTTGGCTTGAATGGCTTTGAGGCCAGTCACCAGGCGCTCGCCAACAGCCTTGCAGCGGTCCAGCAGGTGCTCTTCTTCAAACACTTCCATCACCGCCAATGCAGCGGCGCACGCGATCGGGCTACCGGCGTAGGTGCCGCCCAGGCCGCCTGGGGCGATGGCGTCCATGTATTCAGCCTTGCCGCACACACCGGCCAACGGGAAGCCGCCGGCGATGGATTTGGCGAAGGTGGTCAGGTCGGCGGCGACGCCCATCTGCTCCATGGCGAAGAAGGTACCGGTACGGCCGGCACCGGTTTGCACTTCGTCGGCGATCAGCAGGATGCCGTGCTTGTCGCACAGTTCGCGCAGGCGCTTCATGAAGGATTTAGGCGCGACGTAGAAACCGCCTTCGCCCTGCACCGGCTCGATGATGATGGCAGCGATGTCACGCGGCTCGGCATCGTTTTTGAAAATGCGTTCGATGCTGGCGATGGCGTCGTCATCGCTCACACCGTGCAGTTCGTTCGGGAACAGCGCGCGGAATACGCCGCCTGGCATCAGGCCCATGCCGGCCGAGTACGGCACGACTTTGCCGGTCAGGCCCAGGGTCATCATGGTGCGGCCGTGGTAGGCGCCGGTGAAGGCGATCACGCCGGCACGGCCAGTGGCGGCACGTGCGATCTTTACGGCGTTTTCAACCGCTTCGGAACCGGTGGTGACCAGCAGGGTTTTCTTGGCGAAGTCGCCTGGCACCTTGGCGTTGATTTTTTCGCACAGTTCCACGTAAGGCTCGTAGGCCAGAACCTGGAAGCAGGTGTGGGTCAGCTTGTTCAGTTGCTCGGTCACAGCGGCGATGATTTTCGGGTGCACGTGGCCGGTGTTCAGCACAGCGATACCGCCGGCGAAGTCGATGAACTCGCGACCTTCAACATCGGTCACGGTGGCGTTCTTCGCGGATTCAGCAAAGATCGGGTGAATCTGGCCAACACCGCGCGGTACAGCGGCTTCGCGGCGTTTCATCAGGGATGCGTTGGTCTTGCTCATAAAGTCCTCATTCGCCACTCATCGGGTGGCGTGGTCCAAGGAATACGTGGCGGGGAGGCAACTACGGCAGCATGCGATGATCGACTGCCACAGCTTTCCCGGCCACTACGAATAACGGTGTGAAACACGCAAAGGGTCAGCGCTCTCGTGCCCTCTGCGTTTGCTGCAAGCTCTTGCCGGTCAGATGCCCAGGCAGAGGTATTTGATTTCCAGGTAATCCTCGATCCCGTACTTGGAGCCTTCACGGCCCAGGCCCGACGCCTTGATGCCGCCGAACGGCGCCACTTCGTTGGAGATCAACCCCGTGTTGACGCCGACCATGCCGTATTCCAGGGCTTCAGCCACACGGAACACACGGCCCAGGTCGCGGGCGTAGAAATAGGAAGCCAGGCCGAACTCGGTGTCGTTGGACATCGCGATCACTTCGGCTTCGTCTTTGAAGCGGAACAATGGCGCCAATGGGCCGAAGGTTTCTTCCTTCGCCACGGCGGCATTTTTCGGCACGTCGACCAGAATGGTCGGCTCGAAGAAGTTGCCTTCCATCACCTTGCCACCGGCCAACAGCTTGGCGCCTTTGCTCAGGGCATCAGCGATGTGCTCCTGAACCTTGGCCACGGCTTTTTCGTCGATCAGCGGGCCAGTCGTGGTGCCGTCTTCCAGACCGTTGCCGATCTTGAGTTTGGCCACAGCCACTTTGAGCTTCTCGGCGAACGCGTCGTACACCGAATCCTGGATGTACAGGCGGTTGGCGCAGACGCAGGTCTGGCCGTTGTTGCGGTATTTGGAAATGATCGCGCCTTCGACGGCCTTATCCAGGTCCGCGTCGTCGAACACGATAAACGGCGCGTTGCCGCCCAGCTCCAGGGAGACTTTCTTGATGTCCTTGGCGCATTCGGCCATCAGCTGGCGACCGATTTCGGTGGAGCCGGTGAAGGACAATTTACGCACGATCGGGTTGCTGGTCAGCTCGCCGCCGATGTCGCCGGCACTGCCGGTGACCACGCTGAGCACGCCTTTAGGGATACCGGCGCGGTGCGCCAGCTCAACCAGGGCCAGGGCCGAGAACGGCGTTTGCGAAGCCGGCTTGATCACCATGGTGCAACCGGCGGCCAGGGCCGGGCCGGCTTTACGGGTGATCATCGCGGCCGGGAAGTTCCACGGGGTAATAGCAGCGGTCACGCCGATGGGCTGCTTGATCACGATCAGGCGCTTGTCGGGCTGGTGGCCGGGAATCACATCACCGTAGATGCGCTTGGCTTCTTCGGCGAACCACTCGATAAAGGAAGCGGCGTAGACGATTTCGCCCTTGGCTTCGGCCAGCGGTTTGCCTTGTTCCAGGGTCATCAGGCGACCGAGGTCGTCCTGGTTTTCAATCAGCAGCTCGAACCAACGGCGCAGCTTGTTCGCGCGCTCCTTGGCGGTCAGCGCACGCCAGGCCGGCAGCGCCCTGTCGGCGGCATCGATAGCGCGGCGGGTTTCGGCGGCGCCCATCTTCGGCACGGTGCCGAGAATTTCGCCCGTGGCCGGGTTGTTGACCTTGATGGTTTGACCGTTGTCCGCATCGACCCAAGCGCCATCGATAAAGGCTTGTTGGCGGAACAACTGGGTATCTTTGAGCTGCATGTCGGCTTTCCTTAACAGCACCGCGCGCACGCGGAGCGAATTAGAGTTGTTGAAAGGCGCCTTGTGGGCTGCCGTCAGGGAAATCAGCCCCAGCGCGCGGCAAGAATGAAAGAGCGCACGGGAGACAGAGCGTTTGAAATCTCAAACGAATCCTAGGATCAATGGGGGTACAGGGCAATAGTCTGTTCGAAAAAAAGAACGAAAACGGCGCATTTGCCGAATCTTTCTGATCAGCGTGATTCGGCCGCGTTCCACCCCATCGACCACCGGCGCCCGGCGCAGGGCCTCTGTGCAGCCAATTCCTACCCACAAACGGCCAAAGACCGGCATGGACGCCCAAGGACGACATGGGTATGATGTCGCCCGCACAAGCATCCGTAGCTCAGCTGGATAGAGTACTGCCCTCCGAAGGCAGGGGTCGTGGGTTCGAATCCCGCCGGGTGCACCACATAGCAGTCTCGGGCTGTCTCAGACAGTCTACTAAACACCCCAAGAAGCCCGCCCTGTGCGGGCTTTCTTGTTTCTGGCTATCCGTCCCTGTCTACTCCTATAACTTCCCGCCGTGTATGCCCACGTGTATGCTTTGAGATTCCTATAACTGGAGGCATACAGGAAGTGAAGCGCACTGAAATCAAACGCCGCCCCTTAGCAGACACCACGCTTGCAGGCCTGGAGCCTGAGCAAACAACGTATCGGGAGCAGGACGGGAATGGCCTGTACTTCCGGGTGAAACCTAACGGGCAGAAATCATGGGAGCTGCGCTACAAAAAGCCAGACGGAAAATGGTCTTGGCTGGGTCTCGGCGGCTACCCGGAAATCAGTGGCTCATTGGCGAGACAGAAAGCAGCTCAACTGCGTGAAGACGCATCGACCGGCAAAAATCCATTGGTGAGCAAGCAGGCTCGGAAGGTTGCAGACCAGGTTGCTGCCAACAACACCTTTGAAGCGTTAGGGCGCGAGTGGTTTGAGGCCAGACGCACAAGCTGGGAATCAGGTACGTCTCGACGGGTACTTGGCGCACTTGAGCTTCATGTGTTCCCCGTCTTCGGAAAACGCGTGTACACAGAAATATTGCCCCTGGAATGGATGGAGTTTCTACGCGGCATGGAGCAGAAGGGGATCATTGAACAAATGGGCCGAGTTCGTGCCTTTTGCAAAGAGATCTATGACCTGGCCCGCGTAACAGGACGAGCCGTCCACAACCCCCTTGAAGGTCTCAGCAAATTCCTGCAATCACGTAGCGCTGAAAACTATGCACACGTTTCGATTGAAGAGCTGCCTGCGCTACTTAGAGCGATCAACTCCTACCCTCACGCAAAGGACGTTCGTATAGGGCTTCGCTTGCTTTCCTTACTAGCATCGCGCCCGAGCGAAATCCGAGAAGCACGCTGGTCAGAAATCGACCTCTCCAAAAAGCTGTGGACGATCCCAGCCGAGCGAATGAAACGCCGTCGCGAACATGTGGTGCCTCTCTCTCGACAGGCAATCGAAGCGTTCACTGAGTTACGAACACTGACAGGTGCGTACCCTCTCCTATTTCCAGGCAGGAAAGACAGGACAATCCCCCGTAGCAACACCGTCTTTCTAATGGCGCTCCGCAGACTGGGATATGCCGGTCGGCAAACAGGCCA
The DNA here is from genome assembly GCF_022662455.1 of Pseudomonas sp. TREG-RG-20F-10-E-6-01. Lineage (NCBI taxonomy): Bacteria > Pseudomonadati > Pseudomonadota > Gammaproteobacteria > Pseudomonadales > Pseudomonadaceae > Pseudomonas > Pseudomonas sp. TREG-RG-20F-10-E-6-01. Next base: position 90,256 of record NZ_JAKNQP010000017.1, read on the forward strand.
CGGCTTTCGTCACATCGCGAGTACCATACTCAGTGAGCAGGGTTTCGATGAGAATCACATTGAGGCACAGCTCTCTCATGCAAAGGAGGGGATCGCCGGGGTCTATAACAAAGCGGTGTACCTCCCTCAGCGCAGAGTGATGATGCAGTGGTACGCCGATTATCTTGATTCCCTTGTGGCCGGAAATGTAGTGCAAGGTCAATTTGGGAAGCCCGTGTGAAGCAATTCACCCTATACCCCCTAACAAATGGTGTTACGGGTGTTACCCGTGTTACGCAAACCTATAAACAGTTGTTTTTATTGAATATATTTAGCGTTACACGCACTGAAAAACTTCTGAGCACCACGTGTTACATCGAGCAGTCGTGTTACAGAAAGGCCACACCCGCAACCCTGCTGGCATCCGCGTTTCCTTCCGAAAACCGCTGCGTTAGCCCACTGGCCTCGGGGCGTCGGGGAGAACTCAATGGACATTGAGTACGGCATAGAACTAGAAATCGCCGGTGTGGATGTCGACTGCCTACTTTGGGACCTCGACGATGTTGAAATCGCTGTTCGCACGTTGTCGCTGTATCACCAATTCTCCGAACGCTTTAGCGATGCGTTTCACTGCATCGACAACGCGATGTCCTACTGGCTAGAGGACGGCCGCTACGCTGACTGCGCAGAATCAACTACGACGAAGATGTTTCATCTTCGAAGCGTGATTGATCAGCACGTTTGTTTTTCCGAAGCGACCTCACTACCTAGAGTCATTCGAGGCGTCTTAGAGATCAATCACCCAGCCAGCGACACCCAGCTTGTAGCAACCTATGCGCTCATTCAGGCAGTCGAGGCAGTAACGGCACTTGGCAACTGGCTTTTCAACCTAGAGCTGCGTCTCTATGACCTTGACTATGATCTGGTCGAGCAGATCAGGCTAACTGACGCCACCCAGTAT
>NZ_JAKNQP010000018.1:0-80272 GCF_022662455.1 Pseudomonas sp. TREG-RG-20F-10-E-6-01
ATTGACCTTGTAGCTTTCCGGTAGCTTCATTGGGGGCGCTCCTTTCGTTGGTGGCCTTGACCGTATCATGTCGGCCAGACAGCACACTTACATCTTCGGATCAATGGTGGCTGTACGCCACGAATGGTAAAGTGTGGGCTCAATTACGGGAGGGATCCAATGAAAGGGTTTGGGACGTTCGCGCTGATAGTCGGCATGTGCTGGCTGATCTTCGCGCTGAGCATGGATGTGTCCGTGCCGACTGGCGCCGGCGGCCGGGTGAACAACCTAGGCCTCATGGCAGACCGCCAGGTGCACACGATTGTCGGCGGAATGATTGCGCTCGCCGGCCTGCTCATGGTTTTGCTGGGTGGCAAAAGCGCACCTGCTGCCGTCCAGGCAGAGAAAGACACGCGCCCCTGCCCTATGTGTGCCGAGAGCATCAAGACTGCTGCGATCAAGTGCAAGCACTGCGGGGCAGACGTTGAGCCGGCGGCCGCCCCAAGACTGAAAAACGGATGGGTCGCCTCAACCGCCTGCCGCGACGAAGCAGAGCAGCAACGAACGATCGAAGCCATTGCCGGCACGGGGCTGCCTGTTGTTTCCATGATCGGCCTCGCTGTAGGTGCTGGTCCATTTGAAACGAAGGAGGAAGCCAAGCAGGCTCTGGTCACTATGCGTGATGGCCCCAGACTATTCAGTGAAATTGTCTACAGAGACTCGGTGAGCGGAAAGTATCCACCGATTACTGACTGACTATCCGTTCTTAGGTGAGCCCGCCAAGCGCGGGCTTTTTCATGCCCGTCGAATACGCTTGCCCATCAGAATATGCATCTATGCATGAAACTTCCTGCCGGCCTCTTGCCAAGAAATGCCAGCCACAATACTGTGTATGCATACAGTATTCGCAAGGAGCGAAGCATGATTCTGCCCCCCTACCCCACACCGAAACCGAGAAACTCCTACGAGCTTGTGGGCCATCGCCTGCAACGCATAATTGCCTCCCCCAGAGTACAGAGAATTCAGTTGGTGGAAGTATCCAGGCGCGACGATGAAAGCCCTGAAGCCTGGCACCAGGTCATCCAGGATATCGGCGACACCGCCGGCATAAGCATCGAGCATCTAGATGACGGCGCCGTCAGGATCGGCTGGCGCGAGTACTGCGACTCATAAAAGAGCCCGCCGTTGAGCGGGCTTTTTATCGCCCGCGAATTTCAGCATTCTGAATTTATTTATTCAGCATGCTTGACACATTAATTTCAGCTTGCTTAAATTCATCTCAAGCCAGCAGCGAACACCGCCGGCCAGCAGCGAAAGCTGCGCCACTCTTTAGCGACACCACTTGCCGGATCACCACCGGCCCAGATTCAAAGGCAGCGATGAACCGGCCTCAACGGTTCAGAGGGTTGGCAACTGACCCGGGCGTGCAGCGTAAAGCGCCAAGAACAGTTATCCAGCGGGAGAACAAGCCGAAAGGCCCGCGGCTGGAAGAACATTTGATTCAAGCCGGTGACCGACGCCAGTAGCGGGTCACAGCGGAAAGCATCACTGAGCAGCCTTCTCGCGAGGGCTGCTTGGGATGACAACCAAGAGGAATTCACCATGGCTATTCGTAACGACAAAGGTCAGTTCGTCAGCACCCAGCAAGCGCTCGCCGCGGACCTTCACAGCTTCATTGATGACTGGACGCACTGGGCCAAGCAAGCGCTGCGCGGCGGGGATAAGGCGGAAGCCGCTCGCTGCATGGTAGAGGTTCGGGACTGCCGCCAGAAACTGAGTGCGCTGCAAGCATGACAGGGCTTTTCACTGATGCACCTGGTGACGGGTGCAGCGGGAAAACAACCGGAGAGTAGTGATGATCAAAAAGGTAGGGAGGAAAACGACGGTGACGGCGATAGCAATTCGGATGCATCCAAAGCTAAGACATCTTCTGGATGTGGTGGGTCGTAAGCAGCGCCGGTCAATGACCGCCGTGATCGAGGCCGCCATCGAAGCATTCGCAAGTTCTGCGGAGCGTGATATCGCGGAGTCGACTTGGTCCACCGATGAAAACGAGCGCGCCTTCAACCTCTATTTAACGGCGCCTGACCTTTGCTCATTCGATGAAGAAGTCGATGCCAAAGCAGCCCTGGCTGCGCGCAGCAAGTAATCGGAAATTTTCACTTTTGCCACCGCATCGGTGGCAGCGGGAAAACAACCGGGAGTCACGACGATGGAAGCAACAATCATCAACGGCGGATGGAAAGGCCACCTCGGACGTGGCCTTGCGCCGCGGGAACTTCAGTTTCTGCTTTGGATTGCCCAGGGCTTCACCTCGAAAGAGATCGCCCGGGAAGCGGGCATCGAGTACGGCAGCGTCAAGAAGCGCCTGACCAATGCGATGTTCAAGCTGGGCGTTACGAAGCGTACTGCTTTGGTGGCTGAGGCCATGAAGCGCCAGATCATCACGCCGGTGTGCTTTGTGCTGGCGGCGCTAATCGCCATGCACTCGATGATCAGTGACGACTCGCTGCGTCGTGATCGCCGGGCGCCGGAACGGCGAATGGCTCAGGTGCGGATGGTACGCCGGGCTGAGTGCGCTGAATTGACTGTATGAGCAGGTGCTAACGATTTTGCCGAGAGCTGATTAGCTGCTGGCATCTATCAGCCATCTGAGGGAGGGACTCAGCCACATCAGACAGCACGCGGTACATCTCATTCTCGTCCGGAAACGGGTATACCTCGAGGTTAAGAGCGATCTGAACCTTGCGCAGATCTGTACCTTCGACGAGCCAGCGCTCAGCTGCGCGAGTCATCGCTGATCCGTTGTCATCCGTCTGCCAAGCAAGAAAGTCAAATAGCCTAGCGACCTGCAGAAACGATATCGAGTCAGGGATATCGGCAAAAAGCCGATCAGCCAAATTCTCCTCCCCAAACTCAACCACTACTGCACGGACAGCGCTGAACGCTTCAGTGTATTCGGGCTGGCTGCTCTCTGCTGCGATCACGTTTAACGCCCTTTCAACAACCTGATGCATAGCATTTCCTTGCTCCGATAAGGAGTGTCGATGCTACCAGCCTTCAGTACGACTCGCTAAACGGCCAGCGCCGCGGCAGCCGTGAAAGTCCGGCACCTTTCCCCACCTCTACCCGTCAGCACTCCTCCCCCGCGCCCATCGGCAACCAGCGGGAGGCATGAGTGTTGACGAATACAGGTGAACCAACGAATGGAGAGAGTCATGAGTGACATCAAGTACACCGACGACGGCAAGAAAGTCCTCGTCGTTGGCAAGCTCAACGCCCAGCAGACAATCGTGCAAGAGATCTTCGTCAGCGCCGGCCAGGAAATCCCGAGTGGCGAAAACTTCGTGGTGAAAAGCCTGCACGACGCGCCAGCCGAATCGTGGAAGGAAAAGAACCTGCGCGAACTTGAGGCGCGCTACGAGAAACAGAAGAAGAATCTGGAACAAGAGATCGACCAGCAGAACAGCCGGTTGACCATGATTAAGGTCAAGGCCAAGCACCATGCTGACGCCTTATTCCAGTTCGTTGAAAAGTCCGATGAAGGCTCTCTTGATCTTCTGAGGAAGGTCATGTCCGGCCAGATCACTCACGTATTCGTTTCAGGCCATTCGCCGGAAATCTTCGAATGGTATGGCGACAAAGGTCCGTATGAGATCGATCGCTACCACGGACGCATGGAACTGAAAGGCATCAAGCTTCTATCGCTGTACGGCTACTCCGAAGGCGATCTTGAATATCGCCTGCACACCTACCGCGATGGAAGCGGCGGCAGTGAACAGGTGTGGCCGACCACCAGCTATCAGGAAGCGCTCACGATGGCCCAGGCTGCTTGCGACGAACAGGCTGACGCCTACCTGGCTGGCAAGCGCAGTTCGTTTTCCATGTCTGATTGGAAAAAGATCGAAGGCGTCGTCATTCCTGATGCCGTGATTGAAAAGCATGAGGCCGAGGCAGATGCGGCGAGGCTAAAGCGAATTGCAGGACTTAAAAAAGAGCTTGCCGATCTTGAGGCTAAAGCGCCCGCCAAGACCAAGCCAGCCGCCTAACCCCAAACACTGGAGGTCGCCATGCATAACTGTACTGAAACTCAAGCGGTGTGCCGAGGATGCGGCCTCAAGTTACGCGGGTCGCCGTCATGGAAAGCCGGGCTTGCCTACCACCCCGAGCCGAAAGGTGAGGTCCACCGCTGCCACTACGGCGGCTGGGTCTGCTCCAGGCGTTGCGATGTGCGCGCCTGTGTTGAGCTGGAAGGAACCATGCCTGGTTGCGGCTCGGTGAACGGCTATCAGCGGCTATCGCCTTACGCAAAAGAGAGCATCGAACGCCACTGGCCGGAGGCAGCATGAGCGCAGTATTGAAATTATGCCAAGAGCGTTTCGACGCTCAGTTGCCTCCAGAGATCAGCGAGGCGAATCCGGAGCAGGAGTGGCTGGAACACTCGGCGGAACAGCTGGTGTGCGGCGTCGATATCAAGTGGAAGCGCCGCCACGGCCAGCCGCAAGTGGTGACGTTTGATCGGTACTGCACCTACCTGCAAGGCATCCTGAACCAACGCCAGATCGACGGCCTGGACGAGCGCGACTCACTTGCCCGGCTGTTCCTGTCGTCGATCCTCGGCGGCCAGGCAGATTCACGCGGACATGCAGCTGACCTTATCGGCCAGACCCGCCCCATCGAAGCCGCAGAGTGCATAGCCATGGACCTACTCAGGCCCTACGCCGCCGAAGCTGTAGCAGCGGAGCGAGAAGCGGCCGAAGACGACGTGGATGCGGACCTATGAGCCCACACGTCGCGATAACCACCGCCCTTCTCGCTCTTGAGCATCCAGACACGACAGATCTGGCCGAGTCGCTGACTGAGGGCCTGATTGTCCGCCACTTCACTTCCGGCGCCATCAACGCCGAAGAGTTCCACCACTACAGCGCCTGGCTGCTGAAGATCAGCCGCCAGCGCAAGGAGGCTGCATGACCACCGCACCGGTTAAATCGCTGATCGACGAGCAGCTAGACGACGTTGAGTCGAAGCTGATCATGCTGGGCTTCGGCCTCCCCTTCAATGAAGTGATCGGCCAGCCGCGTGAGCGTGCCGTGGCCACCCTGCCGAATCGCCTAGCGGCGACCATGAAGGGTGGGCGCATTGCGGTGAGGGTTCGGCCGTGACCACCCGCCAGCGTAACCTGCGCCTACTCATCTGGCGCGGCTCTTTCCCTGTCCTCGCCCTCTTCACATTCTTGATGTTGCTCAGCGCCATCGCTGACCGAATCACTCAATAACCAAAACCTTCAATCGCTGCGAGCATCGCGGCAAGGATCCCCCCATGTCGACGAACATGCAGATCTGGGAAAAGGTCAGCACGACCGATACCCGCTACACCAAAGCTGCCGAGGTTGGCGGTCAGAAGATCACCAGCCTGAACGGTACGGCGATGATCATGAAGGCCACGGAGATATTCGGGCCCGTCGGCATCGGGTTTGGTTGGACGGTCATGGAGGAGCGATTCGACGAAGGCTCAGAAATGGCCAGCGGCGAAGGCGACAAACGCCTGGTGCTAGGTCGTGAACTTAACCACACCATCAAGATTCGCTTCTGGTTCGAGCTGGACGGCAAGCGCGGCGAGATCGAGCAGTACGGCTGCACTCGCTACCTCTACAAATCGAAGTTCGGTACGACAACCGATGGCGAGGCGCCGAAGAAGTCGCTGACCGATGCCATCAAGAAATCGCTATCTATGCTTGGCTTCAGCGCCGACGTGTTCCTGGGGATGTTTGACGACGCGGAGTACGTCAATCAACTGAAGGACGAAGAGCTGATTGAACACGCCGAAGACCAGGAGGCCGAGAGGGCTCGCCAGCAGCAGGAGCGCCTGGACTACATCAAATCGGTTATCGACACGATGGCCGGAGCCCAGTCCCCCCAAGAGCTGAAAAAGATCCATGACGTTGCGGTACGCAAACTCACTCTGCGCAAGGACACCAAGGGCGCCGAGCGTATCTCGCTGGAATGGAAGCGAATCACCGATGCCGATAAGGAGGCTGCAGCATGACCCAGCTCTACACACTCACCGGCAAGCTGGCCGAACTTCAAGCAATGGCTGACACCGACGACGAGGGGTTGAAGGAGGCTCTGCAGTACGCCATGGAGGAGATCCAGGGCGAGTTCGGCGATAAGGCTGAGAGCGTCGTCATGCTGAGTCGGAACATCCAGGGCGACATCGACGCAATAGACAAAGAAGTCGACCGGCTGAATGAGCTCAAGCGCATCCGGAAGAATACCGTAGGCAAGCTCGACGAGTACTTGCGCAATAACATGGAGGCCTCCGACATCAAGACGATCAGGCGACCGTTGTTCACGATCACTCTGGCTTTGGCGCCCGAAAAGGTCATCGTAGATAAAGAAGACGATATCCCGGATGACTTCATCGATACCAAAACCGTGTTCTCTCCCGACAAGCGTGCTATCGCGACCAAGCTCAAGGAAATCCGAGATCACAACGCAGCCGTAAGAAAGCGTATGGCGGCCGGTGAGGACGCGGAGCACGAACTTTTACCCGAACCAGCCTGGGCTCACCTGGAGCGCGGCGACAGTTCGATTCGCATCAAGTGAGGACATGATGAGCAAGCGCAAGACGCATAACCTCAAGGCACGCCTTGACCGGTCCTGCCGTTCTCTACTGGCAGTCAACCACGTCGCAGTGGTCAACATCGACCCCAGCGGCCGCCAGGGCATGATCAACTACAAGTCGCTCAAGAACATCGCGCCGGGGAAGATTGGCCAGGCCGTCTGCGGTATCCCCCACCGCTGGACGATCTACCTCAGCGCCCTGTGTATCGACGCCCGCGGCGACCGCTACAGCAAATCGGTGGAGGTGGCGCCCGATGGCGTTTACCTCTCCGACCACCTGGAAGACGTGATCGAGCATTGCTACAAGAAGCTGCGCGACGAGGCAAACCAAAGCCAGATGGTTGCTTCGGGCTGGATCGCCATTCCGGAAGCGATGTCGCTTGATGAGGCGCACGCCGCACGGATCTTCGAAGCGGTCGGCGCCTGGAATCAGGTGAAGGTCGATTCATGCGCCGCATAGCTCGCACCCAGCAACGAAAACGACAAACCTGGCTCGCACTGCCGGCCAGCGGAATAGAAGAGGTAGGCCATGGCCAAGACTGTGCAGGAACGATCGGCCAAGGCTGCGCAAAAGCGGCTGGCGGTTGCCGAGAAGGAATTGCGGCACAAGGTCAGACCGGGTATAGAGCAGGCCATGGATCGGATCCGGAAGCGCGGCAAGGTGCCGATGATCAGCGAGGTCCTGCAGATCGCCATCATGAAGATGGACTTGATGGCCGACGACGAACTTGCGGCCTTCTTGAGTTATCCGCGCCACGAAATCGTTATTAACGAAAACGTTGCGCGGGAATTTCACAATCAAAGCTTGATTGAAATTCGCAAAGAACCAGGCGATGAAATCATACCGCCCCAAGGATCCACTACTCAGGTTGCGCGATAGGGATCCCACTCGCCACGGCAACCAAACGATTGAGTGAGCGTGCTGACTGAGCCAAACCGGCCATTAGTTCAGCCTGGTACTTATCGACCCCTTTAGCAGCTAGAGCGTCCAATAGTGCGACGACTTCTGGAATCGTTAAGCGAATTTCGTGATCGTACTCACCACTACGATCCGGATCGCTTGTTTTCTTAACATTAAGGGCTGCATACAGATCACCTTTACTGTCTTTTGCAAGTGAAGCAGTTGCTGCTTTCTTTGACTTCAGAACAGCCCAGCCAGTTTTCCGATTTGATCCCTGTCGCCAAATTTCCACAAAACTCTCCTTTTTTGATCCGGCCTCTTGCCGGACGCACGTAATACCCCAACCCAAACCAAATTGCCACCACCGGTCACGGAGGGCGGCGCCTGCCCGAGGTAAACGCAATGCCCATTCTCCACAGCGTCATCCACAAGATCGACAAGAAGCCTGATGGTAGCCCGGCAGTTCTGCACCTGGCTGGTGCCGAGCAGATCGACAGCGGCGCCCGCGACGATCTGATGAGCCAACTCAACGAAACCTACAATGCCACGACCGGAAAGGCCTGGGGCTTCTTCCATGCTGAAACGGGCGCTCACCCGTTGAGTGGCTGGATTTCCAAATACATGGCTGGCGGTTCCAGCTTCCTCGAATTCAGCACCGCCGCCGTCGAGCACCTGACCAGGCTGATGGAAGAATCGAACCTCAGCACCGGCGGTCACGCCATCTTCTGCCACTACCAGCAGGGCCTTACCGAGTACCTGGTCATCGCCCTGGTGCAGGAAACCGAGGCGGTGACGATGACTGAAGAGCTGCACCTGATGACGTTGAAGCGTCTGGACCTTGATCACATCCGCCTGGCCGCGCGCATCAATATCAGCGAGTGGCAGAACAACCCGCAGTCGAAGCAGTACATCTCGTACCTCAAGGGCAAGCAGGGCCGCCGGGTCAACGAATACTTCCGCGACTTCATCGGCTGCCAGGAAGGTGTCGACGGCCCCGGCGAAACCCGAACTTTGCTCAAGGCGTTCAGCGACTTTGTTGAAAGCGAGGATCTGCCGGAAGAGTCGGCACGCGAGAAAACGCACACGCTGGTGAGCTACTCCATGGCCCAGGCCAAGCTGGGCGAGCCGATCAGCCTTGGCGAGCTGTCGGAGTTGATTGACGAAGATCAGCCGAAGAACTTCTACGATTTCATCAAGGCCAAGGACTACGGGCTTCCCGAGACCCTGCCGCCGGACAAGAAGACGCTCAACAAATTCCGGCGCTTCACCGGGCGGACTGAAGGCATGTCGATCAGCTTCGAGGCGCACCTGCTGGGCGATAAAATCGAGTTTGACCCGGCTGGAGGCACGCTGACATTGCGCGGTCTGCCTACTCAACTAACCGAGCAGCTCAAGCGCGCTTCAACCTGATATCGATCGCCGCGGCCCTTACCTTGAAGAGCTTTCGAAGCTACCTGGCAGAAACGGGGATCCGCCGCGGCCCTTCTTTTTCTTTCGAGCCTTCCCTTTCTTGGCACCTAGAGCTTTTTTCATCGCAGCCTTCGCAGCTTCGTCTGAAGTTAGCTGTATGCCATCGGCAGCAGCTTGTGACTTCGCCGAATCGAGAACATTGATAAATCGTTGGGTTCGTTTATCGAATGCCATTTTCACTCCTTGATCCGGCTCCATGCCGGTCACCCGTAATACCCCACCCCAAACCAAATTGCCACCACCGGTAACCGGAGAGCGGCGCCTGACTGGAGTATCAGCTTTGAAATTAGAGATCAAAGAGCTGTACCGCTGCGGTGAGTGCCGCGAGATCCATGACGATGAGGACGGGGCCCGCGAATGCTGCATGCCGGCCGTTTACACCCTCTACGTCTGCCCGGTGTGCGCTGAGAATCATGACGAAGCGGAAGAGGCGATGTCCTGCTGCAATGCGGACGGAATCAGTTGCCCTCAATGCCGACGAGATTACCCGTCGATCTCAATCGATTACCAGGCAGTCAAGATCGCCGGGCACTGCAACGCCTGCAACCCGCTGTTCACCATCGAGCAGCAGCTCGCGGTGCAGGATCTGCACTACCAGTACACCGGTAAGCGCGAACATCTTCACGAATGATCCGACTCCATGTCGGTCGCCCGTAATACCCCATATCAACGAATCACGCCAGCCGGCGAGGCAGGCGCACGCTTGGAGATAACTCATGAGCACCTTTGCAGTGTTTGGGATGACCCTTGATGTCGCCATGGCCGAGGCTAGGAAGACCGTCAAAACCACTCGGCCCGACCCAAAGCGTCCCGGCCACAAGATAGAGCTTTCGGTCGAAGATTGGCTGATCAAGGTCACCCAGAAGGCCGAACAGATCATGGGGGGGGCAGGGTAAAGCAGCTCAGCCCGCTCTTCGACGCGCCGCAGTATGCGGAGCACTTCATTGAGCTGGCACGCAAGGGCAGCAGGTGCCGCGACATGCGGATAAAGGCCAAGCGCACACTGGTCGACGCCCAGGGCGAACCGATCATCAACCGGAAGACGAAGGCGCCGAAGGTTGGTTTTTCGGAGTGGCCGCCAAAGCAGCAAGACCAGGCAGCCTAACCCACCCAGACATCGAGAACCGCCATGACAATCACCTACGGCTCTGTTTGCTCCGGCATCGAGGCTGCAACACAAGCGTGGCACCCGCTGGGCATGCGCGCCGCCTGGTTCGCCGAATTCGAGCCAGCATTTCGCTATTGCTTCATCCGCCTGGGCGAGCGAGCATTGACCATCTGATGAATGCTGCTGCCTACAAGGACGTTTCTTTGAAAATCCCCGCGGTAAAAAAAGCAAAGCTGGACCAAGCTCTAAAACAGTTCGATGAAAAATTTCGCCACACCCCCGAGTGGAAAGGCTGGACTGAAAACCAAGCGCATCGCTACGCAATCAGTGCGAACAGCACTTTATACCCTGCAAAAAAAATAGTTTCTTTGGCCACTGGAACCCCGGTAGGACTGTTTTCAGGTGGTCAGCCCACAAACGGATATTTGAAGCGACACGGATTCACAATCGTTGAGCTGCAACGGTCAACTGATCCAGAGTTGCGCTTTGTGGTGGGTCAGGTTTATGACCGGCAAACTGAGATTCACGATTTGTTCGGAGGCAGTCGCCAGAGTGGAATTGCCCCCTCAGCGCAGGCCCCAGCGGTATTCATTTTCACCGGCGACTCAGGTGGTCAGTACGGATACACCGACTCTCATAGCGAGGAGCGGGTTTTCAGCTACACAGGCGAAGGCCAGCTCGATGATATGACTCTGACTAAAGGAAACCTTGCAATTCTCGAGCATTCGAAGCAGGGGAAAGCGCTGCATGTTTTCGAGATACTAGGCAAAAGTTTAGGCCAGAAATACCTCGGCGAATACACGTGTGCGAGTCATGAATGGCGCCGCGGCCCTGACAAGCTTGGCAACGACAGGACAATAGTTGTGTTCAACCTAGTCCCTGTAGAGCTCGAGCTCGACTACCCTACGTTCTCAGGAGAAGACGAAGCCCCAGATCTAACTATGTCACTTTCCGAAGCGAGAAAGCGCGCTCTTGAGGCTGCGGAAGCAGGATCTGCTGGAGAGAGCGGGTCGGCACGCAGAACCGTATATCGCCGCAGCAGAACTATCTCCAACTACGTTTTAAGAAGGGCTGCCGGGAATTGCGAGAGCTGTGAGAGGCCGGCCCCTTTCATGAAGACAAACGGGTCGCCATATCTAGAGCCGCACCACGTCAATCGACTATCAGATGGTGGCCTAGATCATCCACGTTACATAGGCGCTATCTGCCCGGCCTGCCATCGCGAAATCCATCACGGATTGAACGGAAAGGTTAAGAACGAAGCGCTGAAAACGTACGTTGCCATTATCGAGCCGAAGTCTTAACGACTTCCGAATCAGCAGGGCGCAGCCTAGAACGCCAGAGTGGCACCATGACAATCCCTGACCGCTGGCCCTGGTCACCGTAATGGCGGAGATATATTTAGGCAATTAGATGTAGGTCAGCCCTCGTATAGAATACGCCTAGCTGATCAATTCAGACGACCAAGTCCAAAATATGCAAAGATATCAGCTCGATCTTTCTCATTTCTGCAGCGCCACAGAAACTTCTTCCCCAAGTTTTATTATGGAAACTTTGCGCAGGGCGTTACTCTCGATCCCAAAAACCACCAAATTATCCCCAAACGTTTCAACGAGATGATATTTTGGAACGCCTTTCACATAAACTACAGGTAAATTATTTAGGTTTCCTGATGAAAGCTCATATCCTTTAGCCCTACCTGCAATGTTAGGAGCAGTATAGACAACTAGCACTACGCACAACAGCATTTGCAAGATTTGCGCTATACCGACGGACTCAAAGCCTCCATTGAAAACCAAGTCATAAATATAACAACCTACTGCGACGCCCAACATAAAACCACTTATCTGCCCCATCGAATATACAGATGGCGAATACTTTGAGGGCAAATCAAAAAGTAGATATATTGCAAGCATGGCTGAAACTGAAACAATCAATCCTACGACGAGAGCCAGCCAGCGACGTAAAAAGTTTTTGTCAATAGAAGATAGACCAAGCACCCATGAAATCGCAAGACCCATTATAATATAAAGGAAGACCATCGCTCCTTTGCGGACAAAGTATTCAGTAGGCACGGCATCAACTAGCCATGGTGCGCCCATCCGCTCGAACATATACTTGAGCTGAAAATAGCCAGCGACACCAGCTATTAATGAGGCCAGTGCAACAATAGAGCCAAGCTTGACTGCCCATTCAGCCAAGCTATTTATGATGCGAGGCCGGTCATTCATCAGATGGAAGAACTTGGTCTTGCGTTGTCTGAACTTTTAACTTCCTCTGTGCTTGCTTTTCAGCTAACGGTTCAACTCGTCTGAAAACCGAAAAAAGAATCTTCATTTTCATTAACTTATTACCATCAACACGCGCATCTAGCACGCAGCGCTGTTGCTCGGACAATCCCAATATCTGCTCCATTCTTTCCGAAGCATTTTTTACAAACCCAGCTTGAGCAGCTGTCATTCCGCGCTCATCGGTAGCGTCAACGTCAGAGAGTTTCATTTGGGAAGAACGTGAGTGCAGATTTTTATACGTTTCAAAAGCTGTATGGTATACGACAGCAACAGCGGCAACCATAACACCGACATGAATCGCTGCCTCAAGAATAACTGCCAACTCAATGTAACCAGGCGAAGCGTATTTTATCTCTTCAATTTCTGGCTTACCGTTCTCAGGAATACCTTTAAAAAGATTGTTAAAAAAATGTACCGTACTATAGCCGCCACGCCAAGGAAACTTATTATATACATGCTGTACCTTTCGTTCCTCACTACCTCGCAAATCACCCAAGAGTGAAAAGGCAAAACCATAAACTCGAGTATAGTTATGTGTGACTTCTGATAACTCCTCTAGTGACCAGTTCAAGTCCAATAAAAGCTTAGTGGTATCACTATCCATCAACGAGTCCTATTTCAGCGCTTCCATGTCTGCACACTCGCAGTTTGACTTCGAGCTTAGCATGAATCGGCAACTTAACAGGATACTCATGGTGGCAAAAAAACACTACTCAACACCTCACCCCCATCCTCCTTCACTCCACGGCCCGGGCATGGCCCGGCAAGGACTCCCCATGCCTACAGAAAACAAACTGGCTGATCCATTCGGCCCGCACGGCCGTACCGTTCACATTCACCTAAGCGTGCGCGGGGCAATTCGCGATTTCAGCAAGCGCCAGCTCACCGGCTTGTTCCGCCACGCCGACGGCACAAAGTGCACCGCCGACGAGGCGATCGATCATCTTCTGGAAGCGCTGGCCTACGGCAAAGAGGTACTTCCCTTTGGCCCGCCGTGTGAAGGCTTCGATTTCTCTGGCAAGGGCTGTCCCGGACACGACAACCCGCCGACGGTTGTGAATGCCCATGATCTGGTAACGAGGGAAGAAAAACGGCTCAGACCTGATCCGTTAAAGAGGTGCTTGTAGAGTTAAGAAAGGAGTTCCAAGCATCGAACGCAGCTTTGTGGTCGCTCGTTGCTTCCTGCCATTCTGGGCCGCTCACATTTTTAGAAGCGACCAACATCATCATTTTGGTGGTTGCTGCATCAAGCTGGACAAGCAGCTTGTGAGACTCAAAGCGGAAATCGTCTATACCGTTCATTGAAAAGCCTTTCGATAGGTCTCTCCGGAAGCTCCGTGTTTTATTCCTATCGACAGGATAGACAAAATGTCCGGACAAACGTTCCGCAATGCCTGAGAACAGCTACCTCTCTGCTTGCTTTGAGCCTGCTCTGGGCAAGCTCTCAGTTTTTCGGCCCTTGACGGATTTGGTTCGAGCAGGAGATTGCAACCTCGCCCGCTCAAGTCCCCAAGCCAATGCTTTTGTCATCGTTTCGCCGGGTAGTGAATCAAAGGCTTCTTCAGAGATAACTGCGCCTTTGTCCCCGTAGACCCCTATGAACAACTGAGTTCTACCAAGTAGAGACATACGGACTTGCACGTTCAGCACCGTGCCGTCGACTTGTCGCTCATCCACCGAGCGAGTGTGAAGAGTTTGGTCGGCCCAGTCCCAGTAAACGTTGCCTCGTTTTCTCATCTGTGTAGCCCTGATATTAAGGCCGCGATTATGCGACCGAGGCGAATGTCAGCGATATACCCATTCAAAAAGATTCTTTAATCACCCCCAACCTATCCAAAGTCAGCCGCTATAGCGGCAAGGACGACACATGCCTATAGAAAAACTCGAAAAGGAGGCTGACCTCTGCGCGTTGTTCATCCAGGAATTCAACGAAATGCCCGGATGGATCTGCTATCCCGAGGCCGCAGGATTTGACGTTCTGGTTGTCCACGAGGACGGCCGGCAGATCGGAGTTGAGGCAAAGATGCAGCTGAACGCCAAGGTGGCCGACCAGATCCTGCCATGGTTTGGGGATGACTATTACGGTCGTCCCGGCCCTGACCATCGGATGGTCATCGTGAGCAAGATCACCGACGCCAGCGCCGGCATCGCAAAAATGCTAGGTCGGCTTGGTGTCAGGGTAGAGAAACCTCGCCACAGCTCGGGCTTTAAAGGTGATTCGTATACGTTCGATGGGTTCTACAACGTCCCCGAGGCGAGAGGCAGAACTTCCATTTTCGCGGATCAGTGGCTTCACGACTGGAATCCCTCGGAGCGCTGTCAGGTGCCGGTGCTCGTCACAAACCTTCCCGCCGGCGTTCCCTCACCTGTTCGCCTGACGCCCTGGAAAGAGTCGGCACTGAAGGTACTGGCCCAACTCCGGCACCAAGGCTTCATCACCGCCAAACAGATCGCCAGCCACGGCATAGGAGTCACCGCGTGGACGCAAGCGCCGGGGATCAAGCCAGCATGGCTGGCCAAGGGCGCCGTGCGCGGCACCTGGATCGAAACTGAACACATGCCGGCTTTCGATAAGCAGCACCCAGACGTGTACGCCCTAGCCGTAGAGATGCTTGCGGCGGAGTCCACCAAAGAACTGGAGCTTCTCCAATGAGCAATATTAAAGAACGCCCCATCCTGTTCTCGGCGCCGATGGTGCGCGCCATCCTGGAAGGCCGGAAGACGGTCACGCGTCGGGTGATGAAGTCGCAGCCCGACCCCGACGCCACCATCACGGTCGAGTCGTACAACGTGGCGGTCACCAACCGTCAGGCCTACCAAGAGGCAGGGCCAGAGATATTTGGCGCATGGTGGCGCGATGGCGAGTCAGGGTGCAAGTGCCCGTATGGCCAGCCCGGCGACCGGCTGTGGGTTCGCGAGACGCATGCCGATATTGGCTGCCGCCTGACTTACCGTGCCGACACCGACGACGGCGCCCACTGCAAGGTGAAGAGGTGGACGCCAGCCATTCACATGTTCCGCCGCCATAGCCGCATCCTGCTGGAGATCACCGACGTGCGCGTCGAGCGGTTGCAGGACATCAGTGAAGCGCAGGCGCTCGCCGAGGGAATCGTCGGTGTTGCATTTCGGCCTGACGACGGCTGGCCGATCTGCACCGGCTACATGGTCGGCCCCGACGATGGGAAGACAGGTCTACAGACGACGGCAGCAAAAGCCTTTTCTGGTCTATGGGATTCCGTCGGCGGCGACTGGTACGCCAACGCGTGGGTCTGGGTGGTTGAGTTCAAGCGGTTGACGCCATGATCGCCACCCTCTGGTTCGCCTACGTCATCATCTACAGGATGACCGGGTAATGGCGTGCTACCGGATCTACGACAAGAACCGAAAGCCCATCGGCCACCTATGCGGAGACCTTGGCCCACACTGCGCTGAATGCGGTGACGTTGGAACACAGCTTTGTGATTACCCAGTAGGCGATGGAAAGACCTGCGACAGGCCGGTCTGCGAGTTCCACGCCGCTGAGGTAGCGCCAAACGTCGACTACTGCCCAGCACACCATACCGAATGGAAAGCCTTCCGCGATGCCGGTGGCGTGAAGCGAGAACTCGAAAACGTCGTCCCGTTCAAGGGCGCCTAACCCCAATCCCCCTACATGCCTGCCGGTGAGCGGCGGGCGAGGTGCTCACTCAGGAGGTTCAGCCTCGCCATCCGTGGGCTGGTAAAGAGCGTTCCCTTCTGAGTGAGCGGGGCAAAGATACTCCCAAATAAAAATCACTACCAAAAAAATCCGACAGCCGTTCAGCGCGGCAAGGACGAAACCATGTTCGCAATAAAACTCACCCTGCTGATGCTTGGCGTTCTGCTCTACGTGTCAGCCACGGCCTGTTGGTTCTTTTGGATTGGCCCCTGCCTGCTCATGGATGGCGAGACGGCAGATATCCTCGGTGCCTTTGTAGGCACCTGCATCTGGCTGCTGATCACTTTCGGCATTGTCATCCACATCATCAAGACAGCGCGGCCCGGTACGGGCGCACGGAGAGAGTCATGAGCAGAGCTGAAAACATCGATCGTTTCCTGCGCCTCGACGAGGTGCTTTACACCACGGGGCTGGGCCGGAATACAGTTTATCGGCGGATCAGGGAGGGCACATTCCCAAAACAGGTTAGAATAGGCCCAAATTCGGTCGCTTGGCGCCAGTCGGCAATTGCTGAATGGATGACCTCAACAACGCCCAGCAACGACCAATCAGTACATTGATCAGTACACCAGTTACTGGCAATACTCCAAAAGCCACGCAACACAAGCCCTACAGGTCACACCGTGGAAATCTTCAAAGAGTTTACCTTCGAGTCCGCCCACCGCCTGCCCCACGTACCGGACGGCCATAAATGCGGGCGCCTGCATGGGCATTCGTTCAAGGTGGCGATCCACCTGAGCGGCGACCTCGATACACATACCGGCTGGATTCGCGACTTCTCGGAGATCAAGGCGATTTTCAAGCCGCTCTATGAACGCCTCGACCACAACTACCTCAATGACATCCCAGGCCTGGAAAATCCAACCAGCGAGGTGCTGGCCAAATGGATCTGGAATGAGCTCAAACCTTTGCTGCCGGAACTCAGTGCGATTCGTATCCACGAGACCTGCACCAGTGGCTGCATCTACCGCGGCGAGTAAGCCGACGCGGTGAAAAAAACCACCCTTGCGGTGGTTTTTTTATGCGCTAGCCGCCGTCCCCGGCCGATGCCGGAGGGCTGTGCTACGCGGTTCGCGATTGGCCGCACATACGGGCTTGCGAGCTTGGAAACCTTCGCGCCATAGCGCATGGCTCGCGCCGCGTGTCCACGACCAAGCCACGGCGCAAGATGCTGATCCAATTTGTATCACCGCTGCACCGCTTTCGTGCCTGACTGGGCACAAAGACCACTGTTCCCTGCGATTCTCCGCAATATGGCTATAAATACTGTGCACGGTGCACAGCATCTTCCGTGCGCCTGTCACTTCTGCCGATTTGGCACGCGCGGTGCAACAGGCCTGCGTCACTCATTCAGGGAGCAGGGCCATGACTCAGCAAGAACCAGGCAACGATTACCCCCTCAGCGAAGTGCCGATGCATGCGCGCAAGGGCCTGGCGTCCACCGCCATGGTGCTGCTGGGGTTCACGTTTTTCACCGCGACCATGTTTGCCGGCGGCAAGCTGGGCGTAGCCTTCAGTTTTACCGACATGCTTGGCGTTGTGGCCCTGGGTAACCTGTTGCTGGGCATTTACGCCGCGGGCCTGGGTTACATCGCGTTCAAGAGTGGCTTGAATTCAGTGTTGATGGGCCGCTTCTGCTTTGGCGAGGTCGGCAGCAAGCTCAGCGACTTGATCCTCGGCTTCACCCAGATCGGCTGGTACGCCTGGGGCACGGCCACCGCCGCCGTGGTGTTGGGCAAGTATTTCGAGCTGAGCCAGGGCAGCGTATTGGGCCTGATGGTGCTGTTCGGCATGGTGTTCTGCGCCACGGCGTACGTGGGATATCGCGGGCTGGAGGTGCTGTCCTACATCGCGGTGCCGGCCATGGGCATCTTGCTGTTTCTGTCGATGTGGGTCGCCACGATAAAAGTCGGCGGGCTGGACGGCCTGCTGGCAGTCGTGCCGACGGGCGAGCTGGATTTGTCCACCGCGATCACGCTGGTGTTCGGCACCTTTGTCAGCGGCGCGACCCAGGCCACCAACTGGACGCGGTTTTCCCGTTCAGCCAAGGTCGCGGTGCTGGCCAGCCTGATCGGTTTTTTTATCGGCAATGGTTTGATGGTACTGATCGGGGCCTATGGCGCCATCGTCTATCAGCAGCCAGACGTGGTGGAAGTGTTGTTGCTGCAAGGCTTCGCCATGGCGGCCATGGCCATGTTGCTGCTCAATATCTGGAGCACCCAGGACAACACCATTTACAACTTTGCCGTCGCCGGCTGCAACTTGCTGCGGACCCGCCGCCGCAAGACCGTGACCCTGGCCGGGGCGGTCATCGGCACCCTGCTGGCGCTGCTCGGCATGTACGACATGCTGGTGCCCTACCTGATTTTGCTGGGCACGGTGATCCCACCGATTGGCGGCGTGATAATGGCAGACTTCTTTTATCGCTATCGCGGCCAGTACCCGCGTCTGGCCGAGACGCGCCTGCCGGCATTCAATTGGCCTGGGCTGGTGGCGTACGCGGTGGGCACGGTGCTGGCGTTCCACTCGCCGTGGGTGGCGCCACTGGTGGGGATTGTCGCCGCGTCGCTGACCTACATCGTGCTGACCGCCGTGCTGCGTGTGCGTGCCCCGCTGGCTGATGCCCCGGCATGAGCCTTACCGTCGCTGATGTACTGGCCCTGCCCGGCCTTGAATCGATGCGCCTGCGCGCAGGTGACAGCGGCCTGGATAACGCGGTGCGCTGGCCGTATGTCGCGGAAAACAGCGGGATTGCCGAGTGGGTGCTGGGCGGCGAGCTGGTGTTCGTCACCGGCATCAATCACCCACGCGATGAACCCAACCTCCTGCGCTTGCTGGAGGAAGCGTGCCAGCGTCAGGTTGCCGGCCTGGTGATCCTCACAGGGCCGGCCTATATCCAGGCGATCCCCCAGCGCCTGTTGGACGCCGCAGAAACGGCCGGCATGCCGCTGATCGAGCAGCCTTACTCGCTGAAAATGGTGCTGGTGACCCAAGCGATTGGTTCGGCGCTGATCCAGTCCGAGCAACTGGGCCGCTCGCGACACGACGTGCTGGAACGCTTGCTCGCCGGTGATTATCAGTCCCTTGAGGTGTTACTGCATCGGGCCGCGCAACTGGGCATGTCGCTGGCCGGGCATTGGCAGATTGTCCAGTTGCAACTGGAGGGTGGCGAGGCATTATTTGCCCAGGGTGATACCGCGCAGGCGGAAGCGCAGTTGGCCCGGCAGCACGACGGTATCGCCCGTCGATTGCGCCAGTTCTCGGCGCAGCATCATGCCGCGTTGCCGATAGTGGGCAGGGCTGGGCACTGGACATTGCTGCTGCCGGCCACCGATGCCGTGCAAGCGTTGGCCAATCGCCAACAATTGGCTGCCTGGCTTAACCCCTTGAACCTGCGGCTGGCCCCTTTGAAACTGTTTATCGGCCTCAGCGCCGCGGCACACCCACCCGCGCGCCTGGCTCAGGCGCAGGATGAAGCACGCCAGGCATTGGCGGCGGCGCGGCGTTTCAGCGACCGCGCCGGGCTTTGTGTGTATGACGAACTGGGCGTATTGAAACTGCTCAGTGGCGTGCGTGATCGCGCCCTGCTCGACCAGTTTCTCAATGAACGCTTGGGCCCGTTGTTGCGCCACGACCACCACCATGGCCCCTGCCTGATGCCGACCCTGGAAGCCTGGTTTCACGAGAATGGTAACCTTGTGGCCGCCGCGCAGCGCCTGGCCCTGCATCGCAACACAGTGACGCACCGCGTCCAGCGTATCGAAGCCCTGAGCGGGCTGACGCTGGGCAACTCATATGACCGCCTGGACATCGGAATTGCCCTGATGATCTGGCGGCTGACTGCCTGATTGTCTTTAGCCAAGAGGAACTTGCCCATGCATATCATCAACGCCCGCCTGCGCAACCGTGAAGGCCTGCATGATCTGCACCTGGAACACGGCCGGATCGCCAGCATCACTTCACAAACCGAGGCACCTGCTTTAGGCGCCGGCGATTTGGACGCCGCCGGCAACCTGGTCATACCGCCTTTTGTTGAACCGCACATTCACCTCGACGCCACCCTTACGGCTGGTGAACCGCGCTGGAACATGAGCGGCACGCTGTTCGAAGGCATCGAGTGCTGGGGCGAGCGTAAAGCCACGATCACCCAGGAAGACACCAAGACTCGCGCCAAGAAAACCATCCAGACCCTGGCCGCCCACGGCATTCAGCATGTCCGCACCCACGTCGATGTCACTGACCCCGAACTCACGGCACTCAAAGCCATGCTTGAGGTGCGCGAAGACAGCTCGCACCTGATCGACCTGCAAATCGTCGCCTTCCCCCAGGAAGGCATCGAGTCCTACCGCAATGGCCGCGAGCTGATGGAGGAAGCCATTCGCCTGGGCGCCGACGTGGTCGGCGGCATTCCCCACTTTGAATACACCCGCGACCAAGGCGTGAGCTCGGTGAAATTCCTCATGGACCTGGCCGAACGCACGGGTTGCCTGGTGGACGTGCACTGCGACGAAACCGATGACCCTCACTCGCGCTTTCTCGAAGTGCTGGCCGAAGAAGCCCGCAGCCGCGACATGGGTGCACGCGTTACCGCCAGCCACACCACGGCGATGGGCTCCTATGACAATGCGTATTGCGCCAAACTGTTTCGCCTGCTGGGACACTCAGGCATCAGCTTTGTGTCCTGCCCCACCGAAAGCATTCACCTGCAAGGCCGCTTCGACAGCTTCCCGAAACGCCGCGGCGTGACCCGCGTCAACGAACTGCTCGAAGCCGGCATGAACGTGTGCTTTGGCCAGGACTCGATCGTCGACCCCTGGTACCCCCTGGGCAACGGCAACATCCTGCGGGTCCTGGAAGCCGGTTTGCACATTTGCCATATGCTCGGCTACCGCAATCTGCAAAGTGCCCTGGACCTGGTCACCGACAACAGCGCCAAGGCCATGGCCCTGGGCGAACGTTATGGCCTGGAGCCCGGGCGCCCGGCCAACTTGCTGATCTTGTCGGCAAACAGCGACTACGAAGTTATTCGCAGCCAGGGCCTGCCGCTGTACTCAATCCGCAATGGCAAAGTGCTGATGAAACGGCAACCGGCGCAGGTGGAGTTTTTGTAAACGGTGTGGCTACACAATGGAGTCGAGGTCGAGCGGATGCACCTTGCCTGAACCGTCATGAATCGGCGCAGGAATACTGGCAACTTGCGCCAGCTCACGGTTTTCACGGTGGCTGAACCAACGCTTCAGGCTGGGTTGCAGGTGCGCGCGATTGGCGTGACTGCCATACACGTCGCGCGCGTCCAGGCGCCGCCAGCGCAAAGACTCCAACCGTTGGCGACTGGTGCGCAACCGGTCAATTTCTGCGTTCAGCGCCTGGCTATGTTCGTGCCCATAGCCACGCTGGTTTGTGGGGCGGCGACGGTCAAGCTCACGGTTCTTGTCGCGTAACTGCGCAGTCATGCTCTCAAGCGCATGGTCGAGCAACTCAAACTCTCTGTGCGTGACCAGAGGCCCTTGGCTATCCACGGTTTGTTGCCAGCGACGCAACGTGGCCCAGGCCGCAGGGATGTAGCTGGCCGTCATGAAGTGCTGGCTGGCCTGAAACAGTTGTTTCAGCACGTTGGCGCGGTTGGGCATATCGCCCTGAAGCTGCAACGCACGGTTACAACCGGCCTGCAGGATGGACTCGCAACCGGGCTTCCATAACACCGAAGAATGCGTGCCATCGGCCAGCTTGATCGGCATGAAGTGCTGCTGTTCACCGTGATGCTGGTAAGGATTGCCACCCACACGCACCAGGCCGGCGGCAAACAGAAGCCCACCCGGACCGGGTGCGCTGAACAACGCCACTGCGCCTGGAACCCAGAGTTTTGCGGTGGTGTTCATCCACGTCGCCGGCACGCTGGGCACCGGGTCGTTGTGGTTGACGATGCGATGGTGGACCAGGGCTGACGCGCCTTCAGTGAACTCGGCGTCGGCGGCGCGGGGTGCGCCATAGGTGTAGAGGAGAATGTTGTAGCGAGTGTCGGGGACTCGTCGCAATCCTTCTGCCAGGAGCAAGGCGATGGCGCCGCCGAGGCTGTGGCCGCAGATTACGATGCGTTGGCCGCTGTGAAACTGCTCGAGGTATCGCAAAATAAAATCGCGCATCGCCCGATACGCCTGGTAGAAGCCCTTATGGGCTCTGCCCACGCCATCAGAAAACGGCACTTGGTGGGCGTCCGCGTCTCGCAGTGCATCGGCGCCGCTGGCGGTGCCTCGCACAGCGATCAGGATGACCTCAGCGTGATGAGTGATGAACGCTTGAGTGTCCGTTCCGAACTGCTCATCGTTAAAAAAATGCACCCGAGCAGGATGCTGCTGTTTTGCTCCAAGCTCAGAGCGGTTCTGTGGGTACACGTCAGGGTCGAAGGGCACAATCTCAAAACGCTGGGAGTATGGGACCTCCTCATAAAGCGGATAAAAGCGCTGCACCTGCTCGCGATCTAAATTCCAGGCTTCCTGATAGGCCGAAAGCTTTTCGACGAACAGATTCCCTATGCCGGGATCCAGAGGAAAGCTGACTTTATCCACCGGATTCGTTGGAGGCTGCTGGCCGAAATCGCAGTAACTCAAGGTAGCCATCAACGCCAACTGGTAGAGGTTCAAGGCACAGAAACGATCCTCTGTGGATAGCATCGGGCGCAGGGCTCGCAAAGGTCGTACTTCCAGCACCGTATGCAGGTTGGGGAACAACACCACGCCTGACAAAGTCGGCTGAGGCGGACCGAAGCCCAACTCAGCCATCATTCTTAACGCATGGCGTTGTGGTGGGTAAGTACGGGGCGCCAACGGCGGCAAGTGAGCAACATGCCGGACCAGGTCGCGCACCTCTACCTGATAAAACCGGTCCGCTTTGCGCTGTGCAGGATTTGCCTCTATACGCTGGCCGTCAGCAGTGCAAAAGCAGGTTTGTTCGGCCCGGACCTGGAGTTCGGTGATGGGTAATCTGTAAGTCTTGCGCGTACTCAATTCAAAATACGGCTGCTCATTTCCAGCGTACAGCCCTTCCAGAATAAGCACGACGGGACCGCAGTAAAAACCTTGTAGCTTGGCGAACCCCTCCCCGGTCAGCCTGCCATTGTACGAGTGGCCTGTGCTGTCATAGACAGTGTAAGCAAGCCCGCCGTAAGCCTTCCCACTGCCCGTTTCATCAACCAGACAAAAGCTTGTCCAATGCCCTTTCAATGCACACGCAGGCATGTTGCTGCTGAAAAAAGCTTGCTTCCGCGCTTCTTGATTCATGACTCGACTCCTTGTCAATCACACGTGGGATAGACATCACAGGTGCGTCCATCCGGCATCTTTATAGGTTTGAAGTCCGTGTTATCGGGCTCGCAAGCGCCCTGCTGATCATCAAAGCTTTTCCCCCTGCAGCGTTTCCAACCTCCCGGTACAGCTACCCACCGCCGGTCAAAAGCCGGTTCTTCCTGATCCGTAAGCGCCAGTACCAACCTGAGTTTTTTTCCAGGTAACAGCTCTCGTTGCACGACACCGCCCGCTCGCACTTTCTGCCGCTGCCCTCCCGCGTCCAACGCTTTGCACTCCAGAATTTTCCTGATTGCATGCAAGGGCCCTACCGTGCGAAAAAACCACCTGCATTGACCGGCCAGCTCCTGCACACCTGAGTCGGGCATCCCTGCTACGAGCTCAGATTCGACAGGATCTGCGAAATAGATAGCGGCTGAATCTCCACCGACATCTGCATCGCGCTCGCCCCATTTCGCATAAATGTCGAAGTCCACGCTCTTCAACACCGATGGGCATCCCTCAATGGTTTCAGTCAGCGGCAGGTCATAACTCACTCGTTCGACCACTGGTTTGTAATCAGCAATAAAGATCTTCCGCTCTGGCCTCTTGCCTCGACGTTGCGGCAAGGTGCACAACTGGTCCCTCGCAGGACCGTAGTTAGCCGCCCCCGTAAACCGAAATTCCGCAGGCAAATCCACCTCCAACGTAAAGTGATTGACCGGCCCCACCGCACACCCCGAAAGCCACACCGCACCCAGCGCGACCAATGCACCACGCAGGCGCTTATCCATGATTGCCTCCCAACCTGCGCCACTGCGCGGACACTCGTTCGAAGTGGTCTCCAGGCGTTTCTGCGTGCAGTGGCTGCCACTGAATCACGCAGGTACGCGTTGCCTCTTCCAACCTGCGCACTACCAGGAATTCAAGCTGTTGCGGCTCACGCCATTGCCACGCACGGGCCTGTTCCAATACCTGGGATAACCAGATTCGAGGGTCCTGGAATTCAACCAGCGCGGCGAGGTCTTCGCTGTGCTCGGTCAGCAGGTAGCGCAGGACATTGGCGTGCAGGATGGCCGCCGTATGGGGGTTGGGGGTGTTGAGCCAGGGTGCCGCAACTGGCACCGGATACTCACCGGGGGCCGGATTATCGCTCTGGTGCCACTGACCCTCGTGCCAGTAGCACACGCTGATCAGCGGGCCGAGGAACACTGGCCAGTGCTCACTCGGCAGATGAGCCAACACGCGAGCCAGCGTTCGGTTGTCGTGAAAGCGATACAACGCCTGGCCACCCTCGAGCCCTACCAGCATGCGCTCGCGCCAATGTCGGACCACACCGGCCAGGTCGTCGTCGGGCAGGCTTGCCAACCAACCCCAGTCGGCCTGCGGGTGCTGCAGCAGGTCGAACAGCGCAGGCTCACTTGCCTGCTCCAATAGCAGAATCACCGGACCAACCGCTGCCAGTTCGGCCACGGCGCTCTCACCGTAAAGACTGCAATACTGCGACAGATGACGGGCCGCCAGCAGCGGCTGGCGTGCATCATGGTTGCCGTCAAGGATCAGACACAGTCGGCGGCCGGCCTGTTGCTGTTGGGCCATCCAGCGGTCAGGCATGCTCTGCATCAAGCAGCCCTCCGCTTGATGTCGCACTGGCCTTCGCGGCATTGCTCGCACACAGGACAAAAATCAGCCCCCAACTGCCGGGCCAACCCCATGACGACGCCTTGTGCGACCGCCATTTTCGGCCCGGCTGTTGCTGAAAAGGCGCTCGCGAATGAATTCGGAGGTGGCGAGCCGCCGACGGTAATGGGTTTGCTGGTGAAAATACCGCCGGCCTGAACCAGCACATACTCGCCCCCGGCCCTGAGGCTCAGTTGCGCGCCCGCATCGATGACCAGGCTGGCGCCTGCCTTGAGATGGATCTGTTGCCCGGCTTCAATGACCAGCAAACGCCCTACCCGTGTCTGACTGTCGCCCTGCACGTCCAGATGATCATGCGCTTTGAGCTCGACATTGCGATCACCCCCGATATGACGACGCTCGCCGCTTTGCAGGTGAGCCGTGCTCAGTCCCCGGATGATTTCGTGGCGCTCTCCGACGACCTCCAAGCGGCTGTCGTGCCCCACTCGCTGCTCCAGATCACGCTGGGCGCGCAGGTAGATGAGTTCCTCGCCAAGGCGATCTTCAAGGTGCAGTTCGTTGGCTCCACCGCCGCCCGGCGAACTGCGGCTGCGCAAGACACTGCGGGTGCCGTGCTGCGGCAAAGGATAGGTCGGCATGTGCAGCGCATTGGGCAGGCAGCCGTTGATCAATGGCCGGTCGGGGTCGCCCTCCAGGAAGGTCACCAGCACCTCCATGCCCACGCGCGGAATCATCATTGCGCCAAAGCCATCCCCCGCCCAACCGGACGCTACCCGTACCCAGCAGCTGCTTTTGTCATCGGCGTTTTCCAGGCGATCCCAATGAAACCGTACCTTCACCCGGCCATAGGCATCGCAGTACACCTCCTCGCCCGCCGGCCCTGTCACCGTGGCGGTCTGGCTGCCATTGATGGTCGGCTTCGGGTGCTTCAGACGCGGCCGATAAGGCGCGCGCCAGGGTGTTGCGGTGAACCGGTTGCGGTAGCCCTGAAATACGTCCGTCTCAACCACCGCTTCCTCAAGTACCTGCGGTTGATAACCCTCATGACGCACTGACGTGATCAACCAAAGGTCGTTGCAGGCCGGATCGGGGTGATCGCGCAGTTCGAGGAAATGGCCGCAGCTCAAGGCAGCTTGATCACTACGGCCCAGCGCGTGATGCCGGTCGCTTTGATGGCGTTCCAGGCTTCGACGCGCCAATTGTTTGCCCCGTGCACGGTCACGGAAGCCGCCAGGGTAGCGATAATCCTCCAAAGGTTGCGCCGAGGCAGTGCCTGCTGTGTCGTGCAGGCGCAACAACGGGTGCTCAAAATCATGATCGCGACGAGCCGTATGCCGAGTGCGGGTTTCCAGGCGTACCTCGAAGCCCTGGATCATCCCCGATTCGTCGACGTGGTCACGCACCGGACAATAGCGCTGCACAGGCAAGCGCCGAAACACCGTCTGGTCATCCCCAAACACCAGCACGTGATTGTTGGTGCTGTGGCGAAAATGGTAGTGAATGCCCTCTTCTTCACACAGGCGCTGGATGAAGTGCAGGTCGGTTTCGGCGTACTGCACGCAGAACGTGCGTGGCGGATAGACCACCGGGCCGAGTTCGAAGCAATAGGCGTCGGCAAGGATGCCGTGATGCTCAAGCACCGCAGCGATGATCTGCGGCACGCTGCGCTGCTGGAAAATCCGCTGGTCACGCCGGTGGGCCAGGCATGCCAGCCGGGGAGCCAGGGTGAGGTGATAACGGGTCAGCCGCGCGCCCGGATCATCGCGACCGATGGCGTGGATTTGCCCGTGCAGTCCTGCGTCCGCCGCGCCGAAGTCAAGATAGGCAGGCTGATGGAGCAGCGCCTCAAGGTCCAGCGAGGCGTTTTCACTGACGAGCTGCAGTTGAATGAAATAAGGCTGATCAATAACTTCATTGCCTTTAAACGCAAGCACTTGAAACTCGTTGGCAATCTCTGGAAGTATCAATTTGAAACGTGACGACATTAACGCACTCACCATCCGTAGTTACCCATCATCAAAGCGTTGACTGAAAGGCTTTCTCCCGTCGGATGTTGATCGAACGGCTGGGAAAAAGCGCCTTAACGCAGTGAAGCTTAGCGATTTCAGGCGAAATGCGGCCGCTCAAAAACAAAAAAGAAGTTTCGTACATGGGGGTCGGAAGTGTCTTTTACGAAACATGACAGCGCATTAATAACGCAACTACAGACAACAAGAAAATTCCCACACCAACTTTACAAGCATAACTAACTAATAAAGAAACAGCTGACACTCACCCACGCCATCAGCTGCTCTATCACGATCAGGTTTGAGCCCTTGCGGTCCCGAATAGACTTACGCTCAGCACTGTTTCACCCTGGCTTTGCAACCGTACGGGCGCTGTGCCACCTGGCATGACCACGGCCACTACGCCGTCCGTGACCCAACCTGCTCGCCATGCCGCGCACGCCACAGCACTGGCGCTGGTCCCCGAGGACGCGGTGGGCCCTTCTCCCCGCTCAAACACCCGCGCGATCACGTGATTGTCCGAAGACCGCGCAGCCCATTGCAGATTGATTCCAGCACGACACGGTTGACCACGCCCAAGCGGCGGTGCGAAGGCAATCGCCTGCAACAACCCGAACAGTTCCGGCTGTTGCATCGACTGATTGTCGGGTAACGCGCTGGCGTGCTCGACGAGCGTCACGCAATGAGGGTTGCCCACACGTACAAACTGACTGCAGGCCCATTGCGGGTTCACTGCAGCCAGCGCGGCCACGTGACTGAACTCACGCTCCCTGACCGCAACCGCATCAACACCCGTAGCAGCCACTGCGTCGGGGCCGAACATTGGTAGCCCCAATGCCAGCCAGAAACCTGCGACCTCTTCGTACAACGCCGGCTCCACGCGGGTTGCAACAGGCGACGCCGTGGCCGGCTGGTCATGGTGCACGCGCAATTCACACGCTTGAACCATCACGCCCTGATCGGTCAACGCCTGCGCAAAAATAGTCAGACCGTTGCCGCTGCGTTCGGCGAGGGAGCCATCCGTATTGACGATCAGCAGGTCGAACGGCGGCGCGGATTGAAACGGCCCGACCAGCAAACCATCGCAACGGTGCGCCTTCGCATTGGCGGGTCGGGGCAACGCGCCCCAGCCGCACTCGGAAGTGATTGCCGACGTTGCCCAGTCTTTGCGAGTGCGCGCCGCCAAGTCAGCACGCTCGGGCACATCAATACCGCGGCTGCGCAGATAGGCCGGGCTGACCACCGCGTAGATATTGCCCCGCGCGTCATAGAACTGGGTCATTTTGCCACCCGCGTGAAAATCTTCATCGGCTTGTCCGTCCAATTGCCTGCACAGTGGGCCGCAGCGTATTACAGAACTGTCGACCGGGTCATCCGCAGGGAACCCGGCTCGCTCGAGAGCGCCTGATATGCAAGGATGTCGCGCCGGACATCGTTCGCTGAACGCAAAACCAAGGATTTTTCATGACTGCCATTCCCACTCCAGCGCCCGTGGTTCCCGGGCGACTGGAACAAATGTCGACCCGTATCGCTTTTTTCATCGCCGGCTTCGGCATCGCCGCCTGGGCGCCGCTGGTGCCGTATGCCAAGGCACGCGCGCAACTCAACGAGGGCACGCTGGGTTTGCTGCTGTTGTGCCTGGGAGTGGGTTCGATCATCGCCATGCCGGTGGCCGGTGCGCTGGCCTCACGTTACGGCTGCCGACGCGTGCTGACGGGCGGCACGATCATGATCTGCCTGGCCCTGCCGATGCTCGCGACGGTCAGCTCGATCCCACTGCTGATGGCCGGGCTGTTTCTGTTTGGCGCCGGCCTGGGCACCGTGGATTCGACGGTCAACCTGCAAGCCGTCATCGTTGAGCGCGCCAGCGGCAAAACCATGATGTCGGGCTTTCACGGCTTGTTCAGCCTCGGCGGCATTGTCGGTGCGGCGGGGGTCTCCGGGTTGCTCGGCCTGGGCCTGTCGCCGTTGCAGGCAACCCTGGTGGTGATCGTGATCATGGCGGTGGCGCTGCTCAAGGCCGGGCCACATCTGTTGCCCTACGGCAGCGAAAGCTCGGGCCCGGCGTTTGCAGTGCCTCACGGGGTGGTGCTGTTTATTGGCTGCCTGTGTTTCATCGTATTTTTGGCTGAAGGCGCGGTGCTGGATTGGAGTGCCGTGTTCCTCAGCGCCGAGCGCGGCCTGGATGAGGCTTATGCCGGCCTCGGCTATGCGGCATTTGCCTTAACCATGACCGCGGGACGCTTGACCGGCGATGCCATCGTGCGGCGGCTGGGCGCCACCCGTGTGATTATCATCGGCGGCTCGCTGGCCACCGCCGGCATGCTGCTCGCCACGCTCTTCCCGGCCTGGGAAACCGCGCTGCTGGGGTATGCGTTGGTGGGCGCCGGTTGCTCGAACATCGTGCCGGTGCTGTACACCGCCGTCGGCAAGCAAAAAGTCATGCCGGAACACATCGCGGTACCGGCCATTACGACCCTGGGCTATGCCGGCATTCTTGCCGGCCCGGCCATGATCGGCTTTATCGCCCACGGCAGCAGCTTGAGCATCGCCTTTGTGCTGGTCGCGATGTTACTGGCCGGCGTGGCCATCAGCGGCAAAATTCTCAAGGTGTGAATTGCCTGCCGCACATGGCCTGGACGCTACCGGGCCTTGTGCATCTGGTGCTGTTCCAGCCAGCGCTCCAGGCTTTTGTTGCACAGCCAGCCCTCGTGCCTGGAGCGGCCAAACAAGCGCTGGTTACTGGCGCGCTGCAACGCGCGCAATAAACCTGGGCGCTCGATGATGTTTTTTGCCGTGTACACACAGTGTTCACTGTATTTCTTTCTGGGCAATCCGGTGGTGGGTTCAAGAATCGGCCTGCCCAGTGAGTCGCTGTCATCGGGGTCATTCATCACCACTTTGAGCAGCGAAATATCCACGTACTCAAAGGTTTCAAAGAACACGGTGCGGTCCTTGAGCGTGTCCCTCAACTGTTTGAAGTGACCTTGCAGCGCCTGCACGACGCTGGCATTGCCCTGACCATGGAAAGGGTCCTGGCTGAAGGCGTTGGGTGAACTGTTGCCGCGCAATGCGCACGCGGCTTCCAGGCTGTCGCGGGTGATATAGCCGTCGCAATCGATGATCGCGTCGCTCAGCAGCGGGCGCTTGAGAATTTCCCTGACCACCAGGATCATGCGGTCGCGCACGTCATTCACCCTCACGCTTTTCGGCTGCAAATTGGCGCAGCGAAGACGGCGTCACACAACCCCCCTCGCTGTAGTTTTCAAACACGTCAAAGTTCTTTCGCAACTCGAGCGCCAGTTGCCTGTCGGTGAAGCTCGGGCCCGGAAGCGTGGTGTCTGCGCGAGCCGCTGGCGCGTTCTGCAGCGCCTGGTGCCGCAACGACGGCAAGGTTGCGCGCAAGCCGTGCCGCCGCGGCGGCGGCAGGTCTTGCGCAACCGATTGATCCTCGCAAAACGGCTGTGCCACAGGCGGCGGCGAAGGCCAGCGAACCTGCGGGCCGCCCATGGCCGTTGGCAGCATGCGCGGTAATGCACCCTCAATTGTCATACGTCATCTCCCGACCTTTTGCTGATCTGCGCTTGCCTGAAATTCAACACCGAGGTGTTCCGGATCAGTGGGTTAATTGCGTAGGAGCAAGCAACCGATGTGTGGCGAGTTGGGCACGATAGTTCCGGGCAGCGGCTGAATACCAATAACAGCATGTAAAAACCCTGAGGCGTTGGGTCAACCCGACGTTCTCCCGCGCCAGACAGTTTTCAGGCCATTGATCAACACAGCCCAGGCGCCCGACCATTTGCTTTCGTTGCGGCTCGCCTCCCCAGGCGCAAGCATGCCGCGGGCGAAATCATCGGCGACCGGTGCCCGGAACTTGCACTGCCCCGCGAACGCTTTCATGCGCTGCACTTCTGCCGCGTACCCGTTCGGCGGGGCCGCAGGCAGAACGTCATTCGGCAGCTCTTGCCCCGCCACTGATGTTGAGCGCTCAACGTCGGCGCCCTTGGCGAAGGTGTCGAGGCCACCCCTTGGGCAGGGTTGAAACGAAGTTGAAGTCATATCCAGGCCCTGATTCATGTTCTGAAAAGCCACCGAGTGCGCCAAGCCGTTGGGCCCATTCAACGCAGCAAGCGCCACGAAGCGTTCGCCGCGCCGATTGCATCGCGCGTACTCAATCAGCGGGACAGTGCGACCAGGATTTCAAACACGTTGATCCGGCCATCCGCGTCTGCGTCCATTTTCTTCAGCGAATCGCCGCGGCCGGTAAACGCTTTACTCAGCTGGATTAAATGGTCGATCGAAGGGATGCCCGTCATGGGGGTTTTGCCCAGTGTCTGAAGGTCTTTGATGTTGATTTCGTGCCCAACGTAATCTTTCAATTGATTGAAATGGTTGAGCATTTCCTGGGCTATTTGTTTGTCATCCTTGTATTTGAAGGGGTTGTCGTCACGAATGAGTTTAGCCAGGGCGTGCAGGTCGGTTCGACTGCCAAGGGCGTCCATCATGCCGGTACGTCGCAATACCTCTCCGGCTGTGCGAATGTTTTCATTCAGTTTGGGATCACTGCCCAGCTGTTTTGCCGCCATGTCTTTAAGGGTGCGAGCACTCAGGGTTTTGGAGTGACTTGATCCGGTGAACGCAGCGAAGTTGTTCAGCAGCAACTGCGCCAGTTGGTCATTACTTTTATGGGCGTAGACAAGGTCTGGTTTACCCGACCCAACCGGCACAGGCGTTGGCGGTACGCCGTTGTGATGAGCATGCGCGTCGGGGCGCTGACGACCAAACCAATGGCCCATTGCGTGTTGAAACTGCTGCATGAAACCCTGTTGCGAGGCCGAGTGAGTCATCGCCGGCGCCCAATGATGATGATCAGTGTGACCCTGGGCTGCTTGCTGATGAGCGCCAAACACCGGCCCGGAAACATTGAGCGACAGGTTATAACTGACGTTCCCGGCACCGTGGCTGTCGTAGGACGGCGCAACAGAAAACGAGCGGTTGGCCCTGGCTTCGGGCTTGGAATCAGCCAGCGCCGTGTCAGTGGTTGATGAAACAGAAACAGGCGTATCGAGAGCCGATACCGACATAAGTGCCTCCAGTGCAAGGGGATCGATTACCAACCTGCCACGCCAGCGTGACGTCGAAGTCGTTCAGGTTTCCCCCTGTGTGGCGCCTCTGTCGGAATAGGTTCCTGACACGGCAGCAGGTCGCTTAACTGCCTGTAGGAAAGGCGCAAAAAAAATCGCAGCCCCAGGGCTGCGATTTTTCGTGTCAACGGCAGGTCAGAACCCGACGCTTGCCTGTACGAAGAAGGTACGTGGTTCGCCAAGGTACAACCCGGCGTTGTTATCGCTCGAGCGCGTGTAATGTTGTTGGTCGAAAACGTTTTTCACGCCCACGCCCAGTTTCAGGTTCGACAGTTGCGCACCAAAGTCATAGCCGCTGCGCACGTTGACCGAGACATAACCAGGAATATCGCCGTACTGGCCATCGGCAGTGCCCTGGGTGATGTAAGTGGTGCCAGTGCCCGGCGCTCGTTGCCCGGACTGGGCATAGACGTCCAGGTTATGGGTCCAGTGATTGATGTCGTAACGCAGGCCCGCTGTTGCCACTTCACGCGAATACAGCGGCAAGTCGCGGCCCTTGAACGGTACATCACCTTCAGAGGTGGCCTTGGTGTAGGTAAAACCGGCGCTGGCGGTGAGGCCGTCCAGGCGCGGGTCGAGGTTCGACAGGTCGTAGTGGGCCGAGGTTTCGATGCCCTGGTGCTTGGTGGCGCCCAGGTTGGTCCAGCCCACGTCATTGCTGACGTATTGCAACTCGTCCGAGAAGTCGATGTAGAACAACGTCACTTCGCCGCCCCACACGCTGTCGTTGTAGCGCGTGCCGACCTCGTAGGTCTTGGCTTTTTCCGGGTTCAGGCCATCGACCGTCTGGTTGACCCGGCCGCCCTGCCCGATCTGCGCATACTGCAGGCTGCCGAACGAGGTTTCGTAGTTGGCGAACAGTTTCCAGGCATCGGAAATGTGGTACATCACGCTCAACGCCGGCAAGGGCTCGTTGCTCTCGATCTTGCGATTTTTCTCCACAGTGCGCACGCCGTTCAGGGCGACCACCGGGCGATCATGCCAACGGGTTTCGATGTTTTCAAAGCGGATACCCGGGGTGACGGTCCATTTGCCGATATCGATTTTGTTATCGAGATAGAACGCGTTGGCGACGGTGCCGCCGGTGCGGTCCTGATAAACATGTCCATCGTTTTGGCCACCCGGCGTCGGCACATTGTCGACCAGGTTCAAGCTGCTGGCTTGCTCATGCATGCCTTCTTTCAGGTAGCGGTAACCCAGGCTGACTTCCTGAGTGCTGGGGCCCACGTCGAACACATGCGACACACGCGGCTCGATGCCGAAGGTGTAGTAGGTGCGCGGGTAGGAGCCGATGGTTTTCAGGTCACGGTTGGCGATGTTGCTGCCACGGAAGCTGTCGGTGTAGTAGGTCAGCACTTCGGCCTGGGTACGGTCATCGATCTGCCGGATGTACTTGAACGACACGTCCTTGCGGCGGCCGCTGAAGTTGTCGTAGTCGCGCACCGACTGGTACGGATTGGCGTCGAATTGTTTCTGGGTCAAGCCGCCGGGCATGTCGGCGCTGGCGTCGTAGTAGTGGAAATTAAGCGAGAAATCGTCTTGATCGGTCGGCGCCCAGTGCGTCTTGAGGATCACGTCGTCGATGTCATTGGCGTTGTTGCTGTCGCGGTAACCGTTGCCGTTGACGCCGGTATAGAGCAACGCGACGCCAATCCCGTTGTCGGCGGTGCCACCCACAAAGGCGTTGTCGACGTGTTTCCAGCCACCGTGTTCAGCCGTCTGCAAAGTGGTGCCGACTTCCCCGGAGAACGTCTCGGGAATGGCGCGGGTGACGAAGTTGAGCACACCGCCGACGTTCTGCGGCCCATAACGCACGGAACCGGCGCCGCGCACCACGTCGATGCTGTCCAGGTTGCCGGCGGAAATCGGCGCCATCGACAGTTGAGGCTGGCCATACGGGGCGAACGCCGCCGGTACGCCGTCGATCAGCACGGTGGAGCGTGGCGACAGGCGCGACGTCAGGCCACGAACACCGACGTTCAGGGAAATATCACTGCCACCGGTGCCGTTGGATTCCTGCACCTGCACGCCAGGGATACGGCGCAGCACGTCACCGACGTTCATTGCGCCCTGCTCAACCATGGCTTCACGGCGCACCACCGTGCGCGCGCCAGGGTGGTTCTGCACGACGGCGGCGTTCGCATCGCCCAACCAGTCGCCGACCACCTTGATGTCAGTGACGCCCAGCTCCAGCGGCGAGCCCGCTTCACCGGTGCCGGTGCTTTGCGGGCGCAGGGTCACAGAGCCGGCGTCGATCTGGTACTCCAGGCCGCTGCCTTGCAGCAACTGGCGCAGGGCTTGTTCGGGCGAGAGGTTACCGTCCACCGCAGGCGCTTGCTTGCCGGCGACCATGTCCGGGTTGAAAAACACTTGCAGGGAAGTCTGCTGGCCCAACTGGCTCAACGCTGCGCCCAAAGGCTGGGCGCGGATGTGGATGCCGTCGCCAGCATAGGCCGCAGGCAGCGCGGCACTGACGGCGAGCGCCAGCGCCAGGGGCGCCCAGCGGGAAATTTTATTGTTGTAGACGGTCAGTTTTTTCACGTCGAACCCAGTCCTGTGATCGCAAGAGTGTGCGGCTGTTAATGCAAACCAGTTGCAGTTGCAGGAGAAGACGAAGTACTCGGAAAAAACCTGAATCTCAGCGGGAAATAATTTCCTGGCTGCCATCGGGCAAGCTGTGCAGGGCGACCGGCAGTATGCGCGGCAAGGCTTTGAGCAAGGCGTCGGTGTCGCGGGCGTTGAACACACTGGTCAAGCGCAGGTTGCTCACCGCCGCCGTGCTGACCCGCAAGGGCTGCTCACGGTAGCGCGATACTTCACGGGCCACTTCGCCGAGGGTGGCGTTGTTGAACACCAGTTTTCCGCTGCGCCAGGCGGTCAGTTCATCGGCATTCACCGCGTAAGCCGCTGCGACCTGCCCCTGGGAATCGACATGCGTGCCGCGGCCTGCCGTGAGCGTGACCCTCTGATCCGTCGAGCGCCCCTGTACCTTGACGGTGCCGGCCTCGACCACCACGCGGGTCTGGTCGTCGTCACGGCGCACATCGAACCGTGTGCCGGTGACCGTCACCTGCCCTGCGCCGGCGACCACGATGAACGGGCGACGGGTGTCGTGCTCGACGCTGAACATCGCTTCGCCTTGCTTGATCTCCACACCGCGCCGGCCCTTTTCGTAGTGCACCGCGACCACGCTGCGGCTGTTCAGGTCCATGACCGAGCCGTCCGGCAAGGCCACTTGGCGATGCTCACCCACGCGCGTACTGAATTGCGCACTGTAGGGTGTGGGCTGATCCAGCCCGCTGAACAGCCCGAGGCCCAGGGCAATCGCCACCACACTGGCGGCGACGGCATAACGCACAACGGCGCGGCGTCGGGGCCGCTCGACCGGCGCCTCACACAACGCCTGCAAACGCGCCTTGGGCAGCAGGTCCGCGGCGCTCCACATCCCTTGCAGCACATCGAATTCGTACTGGTGCTCGGGACGCTCATTGCGCCAGGCGTCGAAGCGCTGGCGTTCTGCGCTGCTCAAGTCGGCCTCTTGCAGGCGTACAAACCATTGCGCGGCTTCGTCGCGAGCGCGGCTATCCATCATGGAAGGTCCTGTGTCAAAGCGGGTCATGGGGCCATCGCATCCAGGCGGTCACGCAGATGCCGCAAGGTGCGGATCATATACTTTTCCACCATGTTTTTAGACAGGCCCAGGCGCACGGCGATTTCCTGCTGGGTCAGGCCCTCGATTTTCTGCCAGATAAATACCTTGCGGCAGTTGAGCGGCAACTCGGCCAGGGCTCGCTCGATGGAGTCCGCCAACTGGATCGCGTGCATGAAATGCTCCGGATCGCCGCTGTGCGGCGAACGCTGATCAATGGCTTCCAGCGCCAGCGCCTCACGCCGGTCTTCGCGGCGATAGGCATCAACGGCGATGTTGCGCGCGGTTTGATGCAAATAGGCGCGCGGTTGCTCAACCTCGCTGGAACGCGACTCAAGCACCCGCACGAAGGTGTCGTGGGCCAGGTCCTCGGCCTGCTGACGGTTTCTCAGGCGGCGTGTCCAGGTTCCGATCAACTCTTCGTAGTGCTCGAAAAAGCCTGTTCTGCGGGGCGGCTGAGGAGTCATCGAGTGAGCACTGAGGAGGCGGGGCGTGAATAGTAATGTTTCCTATTAAGTGGAGCAATTGCTTCGCGTCGTCCCGCGCCGTTCTCGGCGTATGTCACCCGCGCCGCAGCATCAGCGCGGCGAGCGCACACAACGCCAATGCCACACAGGCCAGATAAAACGCATCGCTGTAGGCCATCAGAAACGCCTGGTGATGAATGCTCTGGTCGAGCAGTTGCAACGTCGCTTGATGGTCAGGCAACTGCGCTTGCAACACGCCCGCGTCCGGCAGGCGTTGTTGCAGGGCCGAGTCGAACAGCGTCACCGACTCATTGATCCGCGCTGAATGCACGCGCTCGCGCACCACCACCCGTTGCGCCAACAGCGCCGTGCCGACGGCGCCGCCCAAGTTGCGCAGCATCGAAAACACCGCCGAGGCCGACCCCGCCTCGGCCTTCGCCAGCCCCTGCACGGCCAGCACCGACAAGGCCACCATGATCAGCGGCTGACCGACGCCGCGCACCACAATCGACGGCACGATCACATTGCTCGCGCTGTCGGCGGACAAGTGCGCACCCATCCAGCACCCCAACGCCATGATCGCGAAGCCCGACGCCACCAGCAGCTTGGCGCTCAACCATTTCATCAATCGCGGCAAAAACGGCGCTATCACCAGTTGCACCAGCCCGTAGAGGATCAGGCTCAGCCCAATCTCCCGTGCGTTGTAGCCCTGCAATTGCGACAGGTAGTTTGGCACCAGAAACACCAGGCCGAATGTGCTCGCGCCGAATACAAACATCGCCACACTGGCCACGCCGAAATTGTAATGCCCCAACAGGCGCAGGTTGATAAAGGCGTGTGCGCCCCACAGTTGGCGCGCGATAAACCCGAGCAGCCCGACCACGGCCAATACACTCATCCACACAATAAACGGCGAACCGAACCAGTCCTTGCGCCCGCCCTCCTCCAGCACGATTTGCAGCGCCCCCAAACCCATCACCATGCAGGTGATGCCCCACCAGTCGCCCTGGCGCAACAGCTTGAGGTGCATGGGCTGGCGATCAATCGACCAGGCCACCGCCGCGAGCAGCGCAATCCCGGGGAACAATTGCAGGTAGAAGATCCAGCGCCACGAATACACGTCCGTCAGCCAGCCGCCCATCGACGGGCCCGCAGCCTGGGCCACGCTATTGGCCAGGCTGAACAGGGCCATGCCCAATGGCACTTTGCTGGGCGGCAGCTCGGTGATGATCAGTTGGAAAGACAATGGGATCAGCACCGCGCCGGCCGCGCCCTGTATCACCCGAATGATGATCATGGCTTGCAGGTTCGGCGCCAGCGAGCACGCCACCGAGGCCAGCAAAAACACGCCCGAGCCTAAAAGCATCACCCGGCGCAGTGAAAACACCTGCACCAGCCACGCGGTGAGCGGGATCATGATGATTTCCGCCACCAGGTACGCGGTGGAGATCCAGGAACCCTCCTCGAACGTCGCGCCCAAAGCGCCTTCGATTTCCGGCAGCGCGGCGCTGGTGACGTGCACGTTCATCCCGGCCATGAAGCAGCCGAACAGCCCGCCGATCACCGCCACCCACGCGCGCAACGACACCTGGGGTGACCGCGCATCAACCGCCATGAGCAGGCGCCCCACGCGTGTCGACTGTGGCAATCACCGACATGCCCGGCAGGATGCGTGGGCCGTCACCTTCCTGCGCCAGCAGGCGGATCCGCACAGGAAAACGCTGGACGATCTTGGTGAAGTTGCCGGTGGCATTGTCGGGCGGCAATAACGCAAACACTGCGCCGGAGCCTGGGGCGATGCTTTCCACCTCGCCCCGCCAGTGCCGGCCGGCGAAGCTGTCCACGGCAATGTCCACCGACTGCCCAGGCGCCATGCGCTGCAGCTGGGTTTCCTTGAAGTTGGCGCTCACATACGCCTGCGCGACCGGCACCACGGCCAGCAGCGGCAGACCCGGCAGTGCGTATTGCTGGCGGCGCGCCTTGCGCTGGCCCACCACGCCGTCAAACGGCGCACGAATCGCCGTGTCCTCCAGCGCGTTACGCGCCAAGCCCACGGCGGCGCGAACTTCGCCGACATGGGCCTGACGTTCTTGCAGTTGGGCCTGGGCCTGTTGGCGGCGCGCCTTCAGCACCTGCAACTGCGCCTGCTGACGCAGCACCTGAGCACGTGCCTGGGCCAGCGCCGCCTGCGCCTGGGCCTGGCTGGCACTCACCGTTTCCAGGTGCTGGGCACTGGCGACCTGCTGCGCCACGAGGTCGCGATAGCGCTGGTAATCAAGGCGCGCGCGTTGTGCTTCAGCCTCACCGCTGGCCAGCGCGGCCTGGGCCTGAACAATACGCTGTTGTTGCTCGCCGGATTGGGCGTCAAGGCTCTGCAGGTTGGCCTGTTGCGCGGTGACCGCCGCTTCAGCTTGCTGCAACTACTCCTGGGCACTGTTGAGACGCTCGATAAAATCGCGCTCATCGATACGCACCAACACGTCTCCGGCCTTGACCCACTGGTTGTCGTCCACCAGCACCTGGCTTATATAGCCGGCAACCCGTGGGCTGACGGCGACCCAATCGGCACGCACATAGGCATCGTCGGTCTCTTCGAGGAACTGCCCCGTTTTCCACCAATAGCTGCCAAACACGGCGATGCCCAGTAATGCAGCCACCGACGCCGTCACCACCAACGTGCGGCGGTGACGTTGCATCAACGTGGGCGGGATGACTTCAACGGCCTGATTCATCGGCGGGCTCCAAGGGTGGCTACGGGTAAGGAAGGTGATTGATCAGGACGCTGCCAACCGCCGCCCAGCGCCTGGAACAGGTCGATCTGGCGGTTGATCAGGTGCAGGTCGGCCTGGGCCAGGCGTGTTTCGAGGCTGACGCGATTGCGCTCGCTGTCCAGCAGCTGCAGCGCATCCAGGCCACCGGCCAGGAAGCTGCGGTTGGCCAGGTTGAACGCTCGGCGGCTTTGCCCCAGGGCGGCGACCAGGGCTTGGCGGCGCTGCTGTTCGCCTTGGTAAAGCACCAACGCTTGCTCCACCTGCTTTAGCGCGTCGAGCACGGTGGCGTCGAATTGCGCCAGCGCCTGATGCGCTTCGGCCTGCCGCTGGGTGACCCGCGCAAGGGCGATCTGGCGGTTGGGAAACTGCCAGGACAGCAAGGGGCCGATGCCATACACCACGGCGTTGGCGTCCCCCAGCTTGCCCAGGCTGGCGGCCGACGAGCCGAGCATCGCGCCAAAGGTAATTTGTGGATACACCTGCGCGCGGGCCAGGCCGATGGCCGAGGTGGCCGCACGCACCTGTGCCTGGGCGCGGCGGATATCGGGACGGCGTTGCACCAGCGCCCAGCCATCGCCGACCGGCAATGGCGAGTGCAATCGCGGGCCTTGCTTACAGCTGTGAGCGCTGACCTGTTCCGGCGGCTGACCACTGAGCACCGCCAGTTCATACAGCGCGCTTTGGCGGCGCGCAGCGAACAGCGCCAACGGCGCGCGGGTTTCCTCCAGCAGGCCTTGCAGGCGTGCCACCTCCAGCTCATTGGCGGCGCCGGCCTTTTGCAAACGCTGAGTGACGTCGAGGCTGCGCGCCAACAGGCGCACCGAATCACGCTGCACCTGGGCCTGATGCGTATAGACGCAGGCCTGCGCATAGGCCCGGGCGGTCTGCGCCGCCACGGTCACCCGCAATTCATCCTCCACTGCACGTGCGGTTTGTGCATCGGCACGCGCCGCAGCAATGCGGTAGCGCACGGCGCCCCACAGGTCCAGCGTATAACTCAAGGCAAACTCAGGGGTGTGGCTCCACTGCCCGCCCGCCGACTGGCCCGTCGCCTGGGCCAAGGTCTGGTCATCGCGGCTGCGGCCATACGCCAGGCCATAGGACAACTCGGTGGACGGGCGGCGCTCACCTTCGACCTGCTGCAGCAGCGCCAGCATCGCATCGACATGCGCGCCGGCGGCCTCAAGGTTTTTGTTCTCGCGCAGTGCCCGTTCCACCAAGGCATCCAGTTGCGGGTCACGGTACAACCGCCACCAACGCGCCGGCAGCGGCGCGGCGGTTTCCAGGGATAAGGTCGCTGCAGGCTGCGCCGTAACCCGCGTCGAAGGCGCGTTGCTGCACCCGGTCAGCGCGCTGATCAAACCCACAATGGCCAAGCGGTGGAAGCGGTCAAAAACAGAGCTGGGCATCACAAGGCTCGTTCAGGAAAGGGCCTTGCAGCGTAAGCGTCTCACCTTGGGGATTCGCCCGCGCTCAGGCCATCTATCGTCGCTGAACGGACAACTGCGCAGTGTGGCTCAAGGCCCTGGCCGGAAATGGCTCGGCGGGTAACCCATGGCCCGGCGAAACATCGCGCTGAACGCGCTCGGGCTCTGGTAACCGTGCTCCAGCGCCACCTCCAGAATGGGCACGCCCTGGGCCAACAGTTTGAGGCTCAGGGCGAGCCGCGCACGCTGGCGCCACTCGCCAAAGCTCATGCCCAGTTCACGCTGGAAAATCCGACTCAGGGTGCGCGCGCTCATGTTCAACAGGTCGGCCCACGACTCCAGGCTGCTGTCATCGGCTGGGTGACGGATAAAATGCGTGCACAGCTTGGCCAGGCGCGCCTCCGCCGGCACCGGCACATGCATGGCCACCACGGGTGCGCTGAGCAACTCCATGCGGATCAGCTCGATCAACGCGAGCATGCGCGGGGTGTTCTGCCCTGCAATCAAGGCCGCCGCGACGATCAATTCGCGCAGCAGCGCAGACACTTCAATCACCTGGCACACCCGCCCCAACCCGGGCTCCGCATCCGGCGCCAGGAACAGCGTGCGCAT
Source organism: Pseudomonas sp. TREG-RG-20F-10-E-6-01 (assembly GCF_022662455.1). NCBI lineage: Bacteria > Pseudomonadati > Pseudomonadota > Gammaproteobacteria > Pseudomonadales > Pseudomonadaceae > Pseudomonas > Pseudomonas sp. TREG-RG-20F-10-E-6-01. Next base: position 41,067 of record NZ_JAKNQP010000018.1, read on the forward strand.
GTGCACGTCACCGGCCATGCGGATTTCATGCGGCGTACCGGCCGGCACCCACAGCGCATGCCCGGACGGAACCAGCCAACTGCCCTGCGCGGTACTGACCACCATCACCCCCGCCACCCCATGAATCAGTTGCGCCTGGGCATGGCAATGCGGGAGCACCACCTCATCATTACGGTAATTGTCGGCATAGGCTTCAAGCCATGGTCTGGGCGGCAATTGGGCAGTCATAGGCGGCGCTCGCATCAACGGGCCTTGAGTCTAGCGAAAAGCACGCTGGCAAAAACGAGCGAAACAGACAGCCATCGTCGCATTTGAGACAACCGGTGAACTTCCGCCTCGCGCCGCCAGTCAGCTGCAAAGACTCTCTTAAAACGGTGGGTGGGCTATGCAGATCTCGTTGCAGCAACAAGTGGCCCTGGTCACCGGCGCCAGTTCCGGCATTGGTGCAGGCGCTGCCAAGGCATTGGCCGAGGCCGGTGCGGCCGTGGTGCTCAATTACAACTCGCAGGCGGCGCCGGCCGAAGCCCTTGCCGCGCAGATCAACGCCAACGGCGGCCAGGCGATTGCCATCGGTGGCGATGTGTCCAAGGAAGCCGACGTAGAACGTTTATTCGCCCAGACCCTCGATGCCTTCGGCCACCTGGACATTCTGGTGGCCAACTCCGGCCTGCAAAAAGACGCCAACCTGGTCGACATGACCCTCGACGATTGGAACACCGTAATCGGCGTCAACCTGACCGGCCAGTTCCTGTGTGCCCGCGCCGCCGTGCGGATTTTCAACCGCCAGGGCGTGCGCGAAGGCGTGTCGCGTGCCGCCGGCAAAATCATCCACATGAGTTCGGTGCACCAGATCATTCCCTGGGCCGGGCATGTGAATTACGCCGCCTCCAAGGGCGGCGTGGAAATGCTGATGCGCACCCTCGCCCAGGAAGTCAGCGAACAACGCATCCGCATCAATGGCATTGCGCCGGGGGCCATTCGTACGGCGATCAACCGCGCAGCCACCGAGGGTGCGGCAGAAAAAGAGCTGTTGAAGTTGATTCCCTATGGCCGCGTCGGCGACGTCGAAGACGTGGCCAACGCGGTGGTGTGGCTGGCCAGCGACGCGTCCGACTACGTGGTCGGCAGCACCCTGTTCATTGACGGTGGCATGAGCCTTTATCCGGAGTTTCGTGGCAATGGTTGATTTCAAGAACGAACCCCAAAGCGCCATCGATGCCCACGGCATTATTGGCGATATGCGCAGCGCGGCCTTGGTGAATGACCGCGGCAGCATCGACTTTTTCTGCTGGCCGGAATTCGACAGCCCGTCAATCTTCTGTTCGCTGCTCGACACGCCTGAGGCGGGTGTTTTTCAACTTTCACCCGAACTGAAAAACGCACGGCGTGAACAAATCTACCTGCCCGATACCAACGTGCTGCAAACCCGCTGGCTGAGCGATGAAGCCGTGGTGGAAATCACCGACCTGCTGGTCATCAGTGAAGAAATCGTCGACCTGCCGCTGCTGATTCGCCGCGTGCGCGTGGTCAGCGGCAGCGCAAACATCCAGCTGCGCTGCGCCGTGCGCCACGACTATGCGCGCACGCCGACCCAGGCCAACCTCGCCGACGGTATCGTGTCTTTTACCGCCGACGGCCTGCCTGGCCTGCGGCTGGCGGGCAGCCACGCGATGCAGCTCGAAGACGATGCCGCCGTGGCCAGCTTCACCCTGGGCCAGGAAGAAGGCGCTGAGTTCGTGCTCGGCGGCCAGGATGACCCCCGCGTCAACAACGGCTGCACCGACCTGGCGCTGGCGCACACCTTGAAATTCTGGCGCGGCTGGATCGCGCAGTCGAATTACCGTGGGCGCTGGCGCGAAATGGTCAACCGCTCGGCACTCGCCTTGAAGCTGCTGACCTCACGCAAGCACGGCGCAATCATCGCCGCCGCGACATTTGGCCTGCCGGAAACCCCCGGCGGCGAACGCAACTGGGACTACCGCTACACGTGGATCCGCGACGCCTCGTTTACCGTCTACGCCTTCATGCGTCTGGGCTTCATCGAAGAGGCCAATGCTTATATGCGCTGGCTGAAAGGCCGCGTCAGTGACTGCTGCGGTCAGGCGACCAAAATCAATATTCTTTACGGTATCGATGGGCGCCAGGAACTGCCGGAAGCCACGCTTGATCACTTCAGCGGCCACGGCGGCGCCAAACCGGTGCGCATCGGCAATGAAGCGTTTGACCAGGTCCAGCTGGATATCTACGGCGAGCTGATGGATGCGGTGTATCTGGTCAACAAATACGGTGAAGCGATTTCCCATGAAGGCTGGAAACACACCGTGGAAGTAGCAGATCAGGTGTGCGAAATCTGGAACCAGCAAGACGTGGGCATCTGGGAAATGCGCGGTGAGCAGCATCACTTCCTGCATTCGCGCCTGATGTGCTGGGTGGCGCTGGACCGTGCAATCCGGTTGGCCTCCAAGCGCTCGCTGCCCGCCCCGTTTGCGCGCTGGGACCAGACACGCCAGGCGATCTACGCGGATATCTGGAGCAACTTCTGGGATGAAGAGCGCGGGCATTTCGTGCAGCACATCGGCAGTACTGCGCTGGATGGTTCGATGCTGCTGATGCCACTGGTGCGCTTCGTCGCGGCGACCGACCCACGCTGGCTGTCGACGCTTGAAGCAATCCAGAAAAGCCTGGTGCGTGACGGCATGGTCTACCGCTACCGCAACGACGACAGCCAGATCGACGGGTTGCAAGGCACCGAAGGCGCATTCGCCGCGTGTTCGTTCTGGTACGTCGAATGCTTGGCGCGCGCCGGGCAAGTGGAGAAGGCCCACCTGGAATTCGAACAACTGCTGCGCTACGCCAACCCGCTGGGCTTGTACGCCGAAGAGTTCGACAGCCAGGCGCATCACCTGGGCAATACGCCGCAGGCGTTGAGCCATTTGGCGCTGATCAGCGCGGCGACCTTCCTGGACCGCAAGCTCAGCGGCGAAAAGACCACCTGGCAACCGTGAGCAGGCTTGACGCACAGCGGAGGCCTATCTACCTGACACTGAGGGCCGACAGTGCGATCGGGTTTGTCGAGAAGCGGGAGTGTCAGTGACTGCATGCAGAGGCTGACACATCGCATTCGCGAGCAAGCCCGCTCCCACAGGTGATCGGGTTCAGCCTCCAGCTGTTGATTTTGATCTGAGGCGCCTCGCTGAACCCCACAGCGTGCACAATGGGCATCCCCCGAGCTGCGTTCAGGAACCCCATGCGCCAGGTATTGTTGATCATCGACGTGCAACCTTCTTTCAATCCACCCGCGTGGCTGGTCGATGGCATCAACGCCCTGCTCGGGCGCCTACCCTCGGTGGCCACTGTGGAGCGCCACGACGAAAGCATTACCCCCTTTGTCCGCCAACTGGGCTGGCAACCCGCGCCGGATGACGACAGCCTGATCGCAGCCGAGCGCATCTTCATCAAACACGGCTATGCGCCGACACCCGAAACCCTGGACTACCTGAAAAGCCTGGCGCCGGAGCGCGTGCTGGTGTGTGGCCTTCAAACCGATACGTGCGTGCTGGCGGCCGGGTTCGCGTTATTTGACGCCGGCTTGCAGCCGACGCTGATCAGCGATTTGACCGTGGGCTCGTCGCTGGACCGGTCGGGAACACTGGGCGTGGATTTGTGGCGGCACCATTTTGGATGCGTGATTGATCGGGCTCAGGTGATGGCGACGACCGCCTCATGAGCCCATTCCCGACGCTTGCCACCCAGCGCCTGCGCCTGCGCGAACTGCGCGCAACCGACGCCCCCGCCCTGTTCGCCATCCACCGCGACACCATCAACATGCGCTGGTTTGGCGCCGATCCGATGACCGACCTCGCCCAGGCCTACGCGCTGATCGACACCTTCGCCCAGTGGCGCACCCAGCCCAACCCCGGCACACGCTGGGGGATTGAACGGGACGGCGAACTGATCGGCAGTTGCGGCCTGTTCAAATGGAATCGCGCCTGGCACAGCTGCGCCCTGTCCTGTGAACTGGCGCCCGCCGCCCGTGGCCAGGGCTTGATGAGCGAAGCGTTGCGGGCAATGCTCGATTGGGGCATCGCGCACATGCACTTGCATCGGGTTGAAGCCTTGGTGCATCCGCAAAACACCGCGTCACTGGCGTTGTTGGAGCGCCTGGGCTTCATCGCCGAAGGGACGTTGCGAGAAGCCGGGTTCTGGAATGGCCAGCGGCATGATCTGATGGTGCTGGGGTTATTGACGCAGGCATTGCATCGGGTTGCGCCAGGTCGGGCTGGACAAGTCAGACGACTGCCTTGATTTACACCCCGTACCGTCACGGGTTTGAGCTAGAGTGGCCGCTACTTTGGCCAGTCGATAAGTGCCCCTCATGACTACGCTCGCCCCGCTGCTATATGTCCGTACGCCGATGCTGGAAATCGCCTACGAAGCCCACGGCCCCGAAGACGGCGAACCGGTGATCCTGCTGCATGGTTTCCCTTACGACCCGCGTGGCTACGATGAGATCGCGCCGGCCCTGGCCGAACGCGGTTGTCGGGTGTTGGTGCCTTATCTGCGCGGTTATGGCCCGACGCGGTTTATCAACGCTCAGGTGATGCGCTCCGGCCAACAGGCGGCGTTGGCCAAGGACCTGCTGGATTTCATGGATGCCCTTGGCATCGCGCAGGCCACGCTCGCCGGTTACGACTGGGGTGGACGCGCCGCGTGTATCGTCGCCGCTCTATGGCCGCACCGAGTGCGCGGGTTGGTGACCGGGGATGGCTACAACATCCAGGACATTGCCAAGTCGCTTGAACCGAGCGCGCCGGAAACGGAGCATCGGTTGTGGTATCAGTTTTACTTTCACACCCAGCGTGGCGTGGACGGTCTGAGCGCCAATCGCCGTGAGTTCTGCGAATTGTTGTGGCGGCTGTGGTCGCCGACCTGGGCTGAGGGGCCGGGGCTGTATGGCCACACCGCACCGTCGTTTGACAACCCGGACTTTGTCGACGTGGTGATTCACTCCTATCGGCACCGTTTCACCTACGCGCCGGGCGACCCGGCGCTGGAGGCGATCGAGCAGGCACTGGCCGCGCAACCGCCGATTTCGGTGCCGACGATTTCGCTGTGCGGCGCTGATGACGGCGTAGGCCCGGCCCCAGCGGTGGATGACGACGAGGAACATTTCAGCGGTATTTACCGACGCGAAGTCTTGTCCGGTGTGGGCCACAACATTCCTCAGGAAGCGCCACAGCCCACCCTCAGAGCAATCTGCGAATTGCTGGATCGGGCCTGAACGTTACCGGGCAGCTTTGATCCTGAAACTGAACACGCTGCCCTGCCCCTCCACGCTTTCTGCCCAGATCGTGCCGCCGCTTCGATGATGCCGTGGGAAATGTACAGGCCCAGCCCGCTGCAAAATGTGTACATTTTCGCTCAAGTCGGTGCGCAGAAGCGCTCACGGTAAGCCTGGGGCGTGACTTCCAGTGCCCGCAGGAAACTGCGCCGCAGGGTTTCCTCGCAGCCAAAACCGCACTGCACCGCGATACGTTTGATCGACGCCGTGCTGTCGGCCAACTGCCGACGCGCGGTTTCTACGCGGATCAGCTCGACTGCGCGCGCCGGGGTCTGGCCGGTTTCGGCGCGGTAGTGCCGCACGAAGCTGCGTTCGCTCATGCCGGCCTGGGCGGCCAAGGTGGGAATATTCAGATCGAGGGTGAGGTTTTCGGCCATCCAGGCGTGCAAGTCGGCAAAGCGGCTGTCGCCCTTTTGCAGGGACAACGCCACGCTGTATTGCGCTTGCCCACCGGGGCGTTTAAGGAACACCACCAAGTGCCGCGCCGCTTCCAGGGCCACGGCGCGGCCCAGGTCTTCTTCCACCAGGGCCAGGCACAGGTCGATGCCGGCCGTCACGCCGGCGGACGTCCACACCGAGCCTTGCTGGATGAAAATCGGATTGGCCTCTACCGTCAGCGACGGAAATTTGCGCGCCAGTTCCTCGCAGCGTGTCCAGTGGGTGGCCACGCGGCAACCATCGAGCAAACCGCTGGCGGCGAGCAGGAAAGCCCCGGTGCACACCGAGGTCATGCGTCGGGTGTGCCGGGCTTTTTGCGTGACCCAATCGACCAGCGCGGCATCTTCGGCGGCGCCATACACGCCCCAGCCGCCGGCGATCACCAGCGTGTCGCACGGCGCGTCGGCCGCAGGCAGCGGCTCGGCCACCAAGGCCAGGCCCGCAGAGGTCATCACCGGTTCCGCCTGGGCGGCGATCACCGACACCGCATAAGGCAGCGGCTGGCCGCGCTGGCGCGCCAGGTCATTGGTGGTGGCAAACACCTGTAATGGCCCGGTCACGTCGAGCACCTGGGCGTTATTGAAGGCGAGTACGTGAATGGTCCGGGTCATGTTGGCGTAATCTGTGGGCTCAATGGCGTATGCGCCAAAGCCTAGGCCTCTAGAGTGAGGCCGTCTACCCCTTTATCGGAGCTTCATCGATGACCTTGCAGATTGGCTTTGTGTTGTTCCCCGGTATCCAGCAATTGGACCTCACCGGCCCCTACGACGTGCTGGGTTCGCTGCCGGATGTGCAACTGCATCTGGTGTGGAAAGACCTGGCGCCGGTCACCTCCAGCACCGGCATGGTGTTTACGCCGACCATGACGTACGCCGACTGCCCACGCCTGGACGTGATTTGCGTGCCCGGCGGTGCCGGCGTCGGCGCCTTGATGGAAGACCCGCAAACCCTGGATTTTCTCAAGGTCCAGGCACAGACCGCACGCTACGTGACCTCGGTGTGCACCGGTTCGCTGGTACTCGGCGCGGCGGGTTTGCTGCGCGGTCGCAGGGCCACCACGCACTGGGCCTATCACGACCTGCTCGCCCCACTCGGCGCCATTGCGGTGCAAGCGCGCGTGGTGCGTGACGGCAACCTGCTGACCGGCGGCGGGATTACGGCAGGAATCGACTTTGCCCTGACCCTGGCCGCCGAACTCTACAGCGAGGCCGCGGCGCAACTGGTGCAGTTGCAGATCGAATACGCGCCCGCCCCGCCGTTCGATTCGGGCAGCCCGCAGACCGCGCCCGCGCACGTACTGGAAGAAGCCAGGAAGCGTACGGCCGAATCGCGTCGCGTGCGCGGCGAGGTCGTGGCACGGGCGGCAGCTCGGTTGGGTTGAGGTGCCCTGTCAAGCTGGCCGAGACATCAGCGCCAGCCGCGCGGCCAGCAGCATGAGCACCGTCGCCAGGCCCCATTTCTGGAGCCTGGCGCTCTGTGCGCGGCCGGCAAAAAAGCGCCTGAGCGCGCCGCCAAAAATCCCCAGCAACGCATGAAACACACCGGCAATCAGTGTCAGAACGCCGCCCAGCATCAGCAGTTGCAGCGTGATGGAACCGGCCTGCGGCCTGACGAACTGAGGCAAAAACACCATGAAAAACAACAGTGCCTTGGGGTTGAGCAGGCTGTTGAGCATGGCCTGCGCAAACACACGCCCCAGGCGCACGCGCTTCACCTGGGCAGCGTCCAGGCTCGGGCTTTTCTGCAAGGTCTTGACCACCAGCCACAGCAGGTAAATGACGCCGGCATAACGAATCACATCAAACGACGGCGGCCAACTGGCGACCAGTGCCGTGACACCGGTGGCGGTCAACGCGGTCAGCAGCAGGTCTGCGACGCAAATCCCCAGGCTTGAGGCCACGCCACCGCGCCAGCCATAACTCACGCCATGGCTGATAACAAACGCCATGTTCGGCCCCGGCGATAGCAGCAGCAACACCACCGCCCCTGAAAAAACCAACAAGGTTGAAAGATCGATCATGCTCAAGCCCTGCGCCGTAAAAGCCTGCAGGCTAATCGGCCAGCCTTGCGCGCACAAAAAATTGTGCTGGATACATTCTTTGCTCACGACGGCACCGGGCGATTGCTCGTGACCACAACCAGCGTCTAGAATGCGAAACATTATCAATTGAGACTGTTGCGCAGGATGCCCATGTCGAGCGACCCCCCTCTGGACCCTGCCACCCTCGGCCAGCTCTACCAGGCTCATCACTCCTGGCTGCGCGGCTGGTTAAGCCGGCGCACCGGCTGCCGTGAACACGCTGCCGACCTGGCGCAGGAAACCTTCATGCGCCTGCTCATCGCGCGCAAACAGCAAACCTTGCAGCAGCCGCGCGCTTACCTGAGCAGCATCGCGCGCAGTCTGATGATCGACCAATACCGGCGCCGCGAACTGGAACGCGCCTACCTTGAGAGCCTCGCGCACTTCCCGGAACTGCAAGTGCCGTCGGAGGAGACCCGGCTGCTGATCCTCGACAGCCTGGAGCGCATCGACCGCTTGCTCGACCAGCTCAAGCCACGCGTACGCGAAGCCTTTTTGCTGGCGCAACTGGATGGCCTGACGTGTGCGCAAATCGCCTTGCGCCTGGGCGTGTCCAAAGCCACCGTTGAGCGCGACCTGTCCAAAGCGCTGCACGCCTGCTACCGGTTGCGGTATGCCGAACGTTGACCCGCGCCTGCTCGACCAGGCTATCCAGTGGATGATAAAGCTGCGTTTCAACGTCGCCGATGACGCCAGCACCGCCGCGTTCGAGCAGTGGTTGCAGACCAGCGCCGAGCATCAGCGGGTGTGGCATCGCGTAGCGAGCATGCATGATGAGTTTGCCCAGGTTCCCGCTCGCGTCGGCCACCATGCGCTGGATGGCGCGCGCCGACGCATCAGCCGCCGGGAAGGTTTGAAAGTGTTGGGGCTGATGGCTGGCGCCGCCGGGCTGGCCTGGCTCGGTCGCGACTACACACCCCTGCCCGCCTTGCTGGCCGACTACCGCACGGCCACCGGCGAACGGCGCTGGGTCACATTGAGCGATGGCAGCCAGGTGCAGCTCAACAGCGCCAGCGCGATCGACACCGCCTTCACTACCGAGCGGCGCCAGCTGCAGCTGCTTCAGGGCGAGATACGGGTCAATAGCAGTGCCGACAGCCGGCCGTTGTGGGTACAGACCCGCGATGGTTTTCTGCGCGCCCTCGACACGCGGTTTCTGCTGCGCGAAGCCTCTCAAGGTACCTTGCTCGATGTGCAGCACGGCGTCGTGGGGGTGTATGCCGACAAGCATTCATCCAACCCCCGACATATCGTCAAGCCAGGTGAACACATACTGTTCGACCGCCACGGCATTCGCCCATCGATTGCCAACGGCCTGGATCCCTGGGCCTGGAGCGACGGTGTGATCAGTGCCCACAACATGCGCCTGGACGACTTCCTCGCCGAACTGAGCCGCTACCGCAACGGCCTGGTGCGTTGCAGCGAAGCGGTAGCCAGCCTGCGCGTGTCGGGCACGTACCAACTGGACGACACCGATCAGGTGTTGAGCCTGGTGGCGCAATCGTTGCCGGTGAGCATTCACTACCGCAGCCGCTACTGGGTCACTGTCACGCCTCGCGTGTAAGTGCTGAAAAATAAATGAGGTGAATGCTCATTGCCGCTCGACCTGTAAGGAAAGGCCGATCAACAGGCCGGTGTTGTCCACTTCCTTCAGGAGCATTCCGCGGTCATGCAAGCGTTTCCTTCCCAACGTTCTTCCCTCAAGCGCACGGTGCAGGCCGCCGTGCTCGGCGCCTGCCTCAGCGGAGGTGGCCTGCCCTCGGCCGTGATGGCCGACACACCTGCCGTCGATAATCAGGCGCGCGATTGGCACATCGCTCCAGGCGCCCTGGCCAACGCGCTGGATCAGTTCGCCCGCCAGGCCGGCATCAGCCTGTCGTACGACGCCACCAGCGTCGCCGGCAAGTCCAGCCAGGGCCTCACCGGCAACCTTGACCGCGAGCAAGCGTTGAACCAGCTGCTGCGCGGGCAACACCTGCAAGCCCAGCGCCAGGGTGCAAGCACCTGGCTGTTGCTGCCGCAAATGGCCGAATCCGGCGCGCTCAACCTGAGCGCCACCACCGTCACCGGCGCCCGTGCAGGGGCCACCACCGACGGCACCGGCGCCTACACCACCGGCGCGGTGACGATCGGCAAAGGTGAACACAGCCTGCGGGAAACCCCGCAATCGGTCAGCGTGATGACCCGACAATTGATGGACGATCAGAACGTCACCACCATCGATGACGTCATGGAGCGCACGCCGGGCATCACCACCTATGAGTCACCCATGGGCGGCAAGTATTTCTACTCCCGGGGTTTCAAGATGCTCGGCCAGTACCAGTACGACGGCGTGCCTCTGGACATGGGCAAGGACTACGTACAGGCCGACAGCTTTACCGCCAACATGGCGATTTATGACCGGGTGGAAGTGCTCAAGGGTGCAGCCGGCATGCTCAAGGGCGCGGGCACCGCCAGCGGCGCGGTGAATTTTGTGCGCAAGCGGCCCCAAGCCAAACCCACCACCAGCCTGTCGCTGTCCGCCGGCACCTGGGACAACTACCGCGCCGACCTCGACACCGGCGGCGCACTGAATGACAGTGGCACCGTGCGCGGCCGCGCGGCCGTCAGCCAGCAAACGCGCGGGTCGTATATGGATATCGCCAAGCGCCAGGACCAGGCGGTCTACGCGGCGCTGGATTTCGACCTCGACGCCGACACCACCCTGGGCGTCGGCGCCAGCTATGAAGACGTTGATGCCTCGCCCTGCTGGGGCGGCTTGCCGCGCTACAGCGACGGCAAAAGCGCCAAGCTCAGCCGCTCCACCTGCCTGGGCCAATCCTGGAACGACTGGCAAAGCCAGCGCGCCACGTTCTTCGCCGACCTCACCCACCACTTCAGCGATGACTGGAAACTCAACGTGGCGGCCGTGCACAGCCGCAACCTGCAAGGCATCAAATACGCCGCCAGCGAAGGCACCATCGCCTATGGTAACCCGGCACCGACGGCCAACTCCTACGCGGCCTTGATGGATTACGACCACCGCGACTTCGGCCTCGACGCCTACCTGGACGGCAAGTTCGAAGCCTTCGGCCTCGCACACGAACTGATCATTGGCGCCAACGGCAGCCGGGGCACCCAGGATGATGTGTATGCAATCCAGAACCTGCCGACGCGCGTGAACATCTACCAGCCCGACCACCACCTTGCGGAGCCCGCCAACGATACCTTCTGGCCCAACATGTACCGCGGCGGCACGGTCAAGGAAACCGCCACCCAATACGGCACCTACGCCACGTTGCGCCTGCGCCTGGCCGAACCGTTGTTATTTATCGTCGGCAGCCGCGTGAGCTGGTATGAAAACCGTCGCCAGTCCAACAACCTGGCCTGGGGCGAATGGGCCGTGCAGGATGCGCGCACCCGGGAAACCGGCGAAGTCACACCGTTTGCCGCACTGATTTATGACCTCGACGAACACCTCTCGGTGTACGCCAGCTACGCCGATATCTTCCAGCCACAAAGTTCCTACGCCACGGTCGACGGCGCGGCACTCAAGCCGCAGATCGGTGACAACTACGAGCTGGGGATCAAGGGCGAATGGTTCGAGGGGCGCCTCAATAGCTCCCTTGCGCTGTTTCGCGCCGTGCAGAAAAACACGGCTGAAACCGACTACCTCAGCGTCTGCCCGACGTCCTCCGACGGTTATTGCTACAGCGACACCGGCAAGACCCGCGCCCAGGGTGTAGAAGCCGAAGTCAGTGGTGAATTGCTCGAGCGCCTGCAGGTGTTTGGCGGCTACACCTATACCCAGACCAAATCCCTGAAGAACATCGACAGCGCCGTGGAAGGTGGCGTGTCCAACAGCTACGTGCCCCGGCATATGCTGCGCATGTGGGGTGACTACCAACTGGATGGCGCGCTGTCGAAATGGAGCGTGGGCACCGGCGTCAACGCCCAGAGCAGCAACTACCGCGTGCAGGGCATCAAGCTCGAACAGGCCGGTTATGCGGTGTGGAGTGCGCGCCTGGCCTATCGCGTAGACGACACCTGGACCGTGGCGCTCAACGGTAACAATGTTTTCGACAAACACTATTATCAAACCGTGGGCACCGCCGCCTGGGGCAACTTTTACGGTGAACCGCGCAATTTTACCCTGAGTGTGAAAGGCAACTTCTAACCCTCGATGTCCCCGGTGGCAGGCATTTAGGCGCCCTGCCACCGCGTCCTTGTCCCCTTTTCCTACCTCTATTCGAAAAAGGTTTGTGCATCTGGCAGGAAAATTCTCACATTTGTTCCTACACTCAAAATCACACCTCTTCACCGCGTGTTCGAGCAAGGAAAGTCAATAAAATGCGACGAAAAACTCAGCTTAACGTGTCTGGCACGCAAGCTTTGCGCCACAGTCAACAAATTGACTGAGTAACAGAAAAGGAACACTCCTTAAGTCACTAGCCCCGCAAGTTTCCTTCATTTGGATGGTTCACTTGGATGAAATAGTTGCGTTTTACCCAGAGTAGCCATCGTTCGACTTGCCCTCCTTCACGCAGCCTGCTGCCGATGGACCAAACAGCCGAATAGTAGGTCTGGAGTGCAATGAGGGATGTTTATGCGAGAAAAGTCTTCAGTCGATAGCCTGTTTCTGACCCGCGCTGGTTTTGTTGAGTTTTTTGTTGTTTTCGTCAAGTTGATCCATGGCCTGACTGCCATCTTGCCGCCATTGGTGTTGGTGCTGTTCCTCGACCCACTGGCTCCCGAGCTGCGTTCCCACTTCCTTGGTCTGCTGCTGTTTTTTGCGATCATGACCATCATTCTGTTCCAGGCTCTGGGCATCTATTCCGAAGAGCTGTTCAGCAATCGCCTGCGCCTGCGGGCCAAGATAGTCGCCTGGTCGGCAGCGTTCTGCATCTTGCTGTTCATGTACCAGATCCTGCAGTTCTTCCCGCAATTGACGCCGCGCAACCTGGTGGCGTGGTACTTCGCCAGCCTGGCGCTGTTCGGCATTGAACGCCTGGTGATGCTGCGCCTGTACCGCAACCTGATGCGCAAGGGCAAATACCTGCAGCGCACTGTGATCCTGGGCTTCACCGACACCGCCGTGCACGTCGCCGATCACCTGCAACGCAATGGCGATATCCGTTCCGGCCTGATCGGTTTTATCGACGACCGCACCGAGCGCATCCCCAAGGAATTGAGCAGCCTGCCCTTGCTGGGCAACACCCGCGACCTGGAAAAACTGATCCGCGCCGAGCAGGTCAACCAAGTGATGATCTGCCTGCCCTGGGCTGCCGAGCAGCGCATCCATGGGCTGGTCAATCGGCTGCGCCAGTTGTCGGTGAACGTCATGCTGGTGCCCGACATGGCCGCGCTGCGCTACGGCCACAGCCGCATCACGGACGTGGGCGGCATCCTGATGTTCAACACCTCGCAGCTGCCCTTGCGCGGTTGGTCGCCGGTGATCAAGCGCTGTGAAGATTTACTGCTGGCGAGCATGGCCCTGGTGGCGCTGTCGCCGGTGATGCTGGCAACGGCGATTGCGATCAAGCTCGACTCCAAGGGGCCGGTGCTGTTTCGTCAGAACCGTTATGGCTACAACGACAACGAGATTCGCGTGTTCAAGTTCCGCTCGATGTTCACCGACCAGAGCGACTTTACCGCCGAGCAACAGACCACCCGCAAGGACCCGCGCATCACGCGGGTGGGCCGCATCATTCGCAAGACCAGCATCGACGAGCTGCCGCAGTTGTTCAACGTGCTGCAGGGCAACATGTCGATGGTGGGCCCGCGCCCGCATGCCACCGCGACCAAGGCTGCCGGCGTTCCGTTCGAAGTGGCGGTGAGCGAGTACAGTTCGCGGCATCGGGTCAAACCGGGCATCACCGGGTGGGCGCAGATCAACGGCTACCGGGGTGAAACCGACACCCTGTACAAGATCCAGAAACGTGTCGAGTACGACCTGGAGTACATCTCCAAGTGGTCGGTGTGGTTTGACTTGTACATCGTCTTCATGACGGTCCCAGCCGTCCTCTCCACCAAGGAAGTCTATTGATGAATACCCTCAACGGATTAATTCCCTGCATTATTTCCGGTGGTTCGGGCACGCGGCTGTGGCCGGTGTCGCGCCAGAACATGCCCAAGCCTTTCATGCGCATGCGTGACGGCCAGAGCCTGCTGCAAAAAACCTTTCAGCGCGCCGCCAAACTGCCCGGCGTGGAAAGCGTGCTCACGGTGACCAACCGCGACCTGCTGTTTCGCACCCTGGATGACTACCGCGTGGTCAACAAGGCCCACTTGCCTCTGGACCTGTTGCTGGAGCCGTTCGGGCGCAATACCGCGGCGGCCATTGCGGTGGCGGCGCTGCATGTGCAGGAACATTTCGGTGATCAGGCGCAACTGTTGGTGATGCCCGCCGACCATCTGATCCTCAATGAAGTCGCGTTTGCCGAGGCCGTCACCCAGGCCCGCGACCTGGCCGAAGCCGGTTATCTGGTGACCTTCGGCATCCAGCCCGACCACCCGGAAACCGGCTTTGGCTACATCGAAAAAGGCGACGCGCTGGGCACCGGCAACCGGGTCAAACGCTTTGTCGAAAAACCCGACCAGGCCACCGCGCAAGCCTACCTCGACGGCGGCAAACACCTGTGGAACGCCGGCATGTTCTGCTTCAAGGCAAGCACTCTGGTGGAGGAACTCACCGCCCATGCCCCCGACGTGCTGACGGCCGCCAAAGCCGCACTGGACCATAGCCAGAGCCTGCAAAACAAAACCTCGCGCCAGCGCGAACTGGACTCGGACGCCTTCGGCAGCGCACCGGACATTTCCATCGACGTGGCGCTGATGGAAAAGTCCCAGAAAGTCGCCGTGGTGCCCTGCGACATCGGCTGGAGCGACATCGGTTCCTGGGAGGCGCTGCGCCAGCTCACGCCCAGCGACGCCCACGGCAACCAGGTCAATGGCGAAGCGATTTTGCATGACGTGCACAACTGCTACATCGACTCGCCCAAGCGCGTGCTTGGCGCCGTTGGCGTACACGACCTGATCATTGTCGACACTCCGGATGCGCTGCTGATCGCTGACGCCAACCGCAGCCAGGATGTGCGTTACATCGTCGCCGAACTCAAGCGCCAGAATCATCCGGCGTACAGCCTGCACCGCACCGTCACCCGGCCGTGGGGCACCTACACGGTGCTGGAGGAAAGCAGCCGCTTCAAGATCAAGCGCATCGTGGTCAAGCCCCAGGCGTCACTGTCGTTGCAGATGCACCACCACCGCAGCGAACACTGGGTGGTGGTCAGCGGCGCGGCGCAGATCACCAATGGTGAGCGCGAATTCCTGATCAACGCCAACGAGTCCACGTACATTCCGGCCGGGCACAAACACCGCCTGACCAACCCCGGCATCATCGACCTGGTGATGATCGAGGTGCAGAGCGGCGAGTACCTGGGCGAAGACGACATCGTGCGCTTTGACGACATCTACGGGCGTGCCCCCGCAGAAGTGAAAAAGTGACATGCGCACCTCGTTGATCATCCCGACCCGCAACGCGTCCAGTCACCTGGCGCGGCTGCTGCCTGCGCTGAACATGCAGACGCTGCAACCGGACGAAATGCTGGTGGTCGACAGCGCTTCCAGCGATGACACCGTGGCGCGCTTTCGCGAGTTCGGCGCCCGGGTCGAGGTGATCGACGCCCGCGATTTCAACCACGGCGGCACACGGCGCTGGGCCAGTGAACAGGTGAACGGCGAGGCGCTGATCGTGATGACCCAGGACGCGATCCCCGCAGACCCCGAGACCTTCGCCAACCTGCTAGATGAGCTGCAGCAAGATCCGCTCAACGGCGTGGCCTACGGCCGCCAATTGCCGCACCCCGGCGCCGGTGTGCTGGGCGCGCAGTCGCGGCACTTCAACTACCCGCCACACAGCCGTAGCAAGCGCCTGGCCGATGCGCCGCAGTTGGGGATCAAGACCTGCTTCAGCTCCGACTCGTTTTGCGTGTACCGACGCAGCGCCCTGCAGGCGGTCGGCGGTTTCCCCGCCGATGTGATCGGCAGCGAAGACGCCTACGTCGCTGCGCGCATGCTGCTTGAAGGCTACACGGTGCGCTACGCCGCCACGGCGCGGGTGTACCACTCCCACGATTACCGACTCATGGATGAGTTTCACCGCTACTTCGACATTGGCGTGTTCTACGGTCGCGAGCCGTGGATTCGCCAGGCGTTTGGCGATGCCGGCGGTGAAGGTAAACGCTATGTACTGGCTGAGCTCGCGGCATTGCGCGCAGCCGGTGCATTGCACCGCGTACCCGAAGTACTGGTGCGCAGCGCGTTCAAGTTGCTCGGCTATCGGCTGGGCCAACAGGAACGCCGGCTCCCCCTCGCCCTCAAGCGGCGCATCAGCATGTTCCCCGGTTATTGGAGGTGAGCAGCATGACTAACAGGAAGTCCGCCCTTATGAAAAAAACCGTGCTCCTCCTGGCCGTGATGGCCTTGGCCGCCTGCAATACGCCGGCACGCATTGTCCCGCCGGATGACAAGACCGTCGAGGACGGAAAGCGCGCCCTCGACCAGTTGGCGCAGCTGCCGCCGGCCGTGGAACGCATCCGCATCGGCGATCAGCTGCGGATCGTGCGCGATGCCGGCGAGATGCCGACGCTGTCGGCGTTCAACGTCAGCACCATTTATGAGCTGACGCTGTACACGGTGCAGACCGACGGCAAGATCAACTACCCGTTCCTGGGGCCGATCCAGGTCGCCGGGCGTCAGCCATCGGAACTGGCCGCGGAGCTGAGCAACAAGCTCGCGCCGGTCTACCGCGAGCCGCGGGTGACGGTGAACATCAACCAGGCGCCGGGCAATTCGGTGATCGTCGGCGGCGCGGTGAATAACCCGACGGCGGTGCAACTCGGCACGGCCAACACCCTGGAGCAAGCGATTGTCGGCGCCGGCGGGGTGAACCCTTCGGGCAATGCCAGCATGGTCGCGCTGCTGCGCGAGGATGCCCAGGGCGCCTACCACGCCTACTTCCTGGACTTCAGCCAATACCTCAAACCCGGCCCGAACGGGCGTAAACCGGTGCACCTGCAACGCGGGGATGTGGTGTTCGTGCCTAAATCCAACGTCGGCGAGCGCATCCAAGGGGTGGATACCTACTTGAACCAACTGATCCCGTTCACCAAATCCATTGGGGTTGGTTACAACTACACCAAAACCAGCGGCGGCAATAACTGAAGGAGCGACATCCCATGATCGAGATCCGTTCTTTTCGTGATCTTCTGCGCCTGTTCTTCATCTTCCGGCATGAGTTCAAACTGGCAGCCATCGCGGCGCTGGTGATCATTTTGCTGGGGGCCTTTTTGCTGCCCGCCAAGTACGAATCCACCGCGCGCCTGCTGGTCAAGCCGGGACGCGATTCGACCTTGCCCATCGAGATCAGCAACCGTCAGGCACTGGTCATGCCCAGCACCCAGCGTGACCCGATTGTCGACGAGGAGCGCTTGCTGACCGGTCGCCCGATCGTGCGCACGGTGGCCGAGCATTACCTGGAAGTCATCGCCAACGCGCCGCCGCCGGAAGGCTTCTGGAAGCGCAGCAAGTATTACGTCAAGGAAGGCGTGGGCGCGGTGTTCGACGGTATTCGCGTGGTGCTGGAAACCGTCGGCATCCTCGAAAAAACCACGCCGGTGGAACGCCTGGCGGCGAGCCTGGAGAAAAACTTCGAGGTCAGCCATGCCGTGGGTTCCACGGTGATGGACATCAGCTTTACCTGGGGCGACCCGCAAATCGCCCAGCAAGTGGTCAAGGATTGGGTCGACACGTACATCACCGAACGCACCCAGGCCCTGGGGCGCAAGAGCCTCTACGCCTTCTATGAAGGTCAGGTGAACACCAGCGCCACCGAGATCAAGAGCTACAAGGAGCAAATCCTCAAGCACTTGAACGAGATCGGCGCGGCAAGCATCACCGATCGCCTGGAGGACTTGTCTGAGCGCATCAACGTGTTGCGCGGCGAGACCTTCAACACCACGCGCCTGATTGCGTCTTCCGACAGCGCCATCCAGAGCACCCGCGACCAGCTCAAGGGTCAGCCCAAGGAAGTCACCACGGTGCGCCAGATCGCACTGAACCCGCAGCAGCAGGATTTGCGGCGCCTGCTTAACCAGAAGCTGCTGGAAAAGGCCGACATGATGCGCACCTACACCGACAACGCGCCGCCCGTCAAAGCCCTGGACGCGTCGATTCTGGCGATGCAGGCCCAGGTCGCGAATGAAAGCAACACGGTACAGGCCTCGGAAAACCGCGCGCCGAACACCTTGGAAATTCACTTGCAGCGCGTGCTGCTGGACGAGTCGAGCAACAACCTGGCCCTGCGCACTCAGCTTGTGCAACAGCAGAAACAGCTGGTGAACCTCGAAGCCCAGCGCAAGCAGGCCCTGGAGATTGAACCGGAACTGGCGCGTCTTTCTCGCGAGCTGAGCGCCACCGAGCGCAATTACGCGCTGTACGTGGACAACCTGGAAAAATCGCGCATCGACCGTGAGCTCGATAGCAGCCAGATCAGCAACATTGCGGTGATCGAAGAAGCCACCCTCAACCCTGGCCGCATCTTCCCGAAAACCCTGCTGATGCTGCTGTTGGCGATCCCGTTTGCCATCGTCGTCGGTTTGCTGGTGATCTACCTGTGCTACCTGCTGGACCAGCGCATTCACGATGGCGGGCTGGTGGAGCGCAAGTTCGGCCTGCCCCTGTGGACGACCTTGCCGGAGCTGGACACCAGCACCGCGCAGAGCACCAACGCGTTCAATGCGAGCATTTACCGCCTGTACGGCTTGCTGCAACTGGACCGCGTGGCCGAGCAAGGCCTGACCCTGGGGTTGACCTCGGCGCGCCACGGCGAAGGGGTGACCTTTGTGGTGGAGCAACTGCGCCACTTGCTGCAGGAAAACGGCATCAGGGTGCGGGTTGGCGGCGTCGAACCGGCCGCCCCGGGCGAAGTGGTACTGCTGGACGCCTCTGCACTGCTGGACAACCGCGACGCCTTTATCAACCTGCGTCGCGCTGACCTGATTGCCCTGGTGGTGGAAGCGCAGAAAAGCACAGTGCCGGTGGTGGAGCACGCGCTGTCGATCCTCAACACCGCGTTTGGCAAGGTGGACGGCATCATCATCAACCGGCGCAAATTCGAAGTGCCGGCCAGGGTGCTTAAAACCATCGCCAAATACCGGGGGGCGTTCTGATGCACATCGCCCTGCTCGCCCCTTTGCCGCCGGAGAAAAACGGGATCGCCGACTACGCGAACCACTTCAAGACGGCCCTGGAGCAGCTGGGCGTGACGGTGGCGACACCGTTGAGCGGCGTGGAAGGCAACAGCGAAGCCATCCGCCAGGCCATCGCCGCCTTCGACTGGCGCAGTGTGGAGCTGGTCCACGCCGAGCTGGGCGGCGGCCGGCTGGGGGAGTTTCTGGCCCTGCGCGAGCTGCGCAAGGCCTACCCCGAATTGCCGCTGACGGCGACCGTGCATGACCCTGAGCGTATCGTCTGGCGACGCGAGCAGCTGCCCTTCCCGCTGAACCTGCTGGAACGTTTGCCCAGCCCATTGCCGCAAGCGGCAGTGGTGCTGGCCGACCCGCTGACCTTGCGCGAAGAACGCCATGTGGCCCAAGGCCTGACGCGGCTGATCACCCTCACGCGCCTGGGCGCCGATTGCCTGAGCCAACGCATGCAACTGCCGGCCGGCAAAGTGGCGGTGATCAACCACGCCAACCTGGCCATTGCTCCCGCGCCGTTACCGGCGCTGGACACCCTGCACCTGCTGTACTTCGGTTTTATCTACCGTGGCAAAGGCATTGAAGACCTGCTGCAAGCGCTGGCCGACGTCTTCAAGCAAGCCCCCGAATTGCGTGACCGTGTGCGCCTGACCCTGGCCGGTGGCACTGCCGCCGAAATGGCGTTTGGCGCGGGCGGCAACTACCTTGAGCAGCTCAACCGCCAGATCGCCGAACTCGGCCTGGTGGGCGCCATCGACTGGCGGCTGAACTTGCCAGCCAGCGAGATTGCACAGACGATCCAGGCGCACCACGTGATGGTGCTGCCGTATCGCGAATCAAAAAAACTCGGCCTGCTGGGGCGCCAGCGCGGCACCAGCGGCGCGCTGTCCTGGGCCGCTGCGTGCGGCCGCGGGGCGATCACCTCGGATGCGCGTGCGTTTGCCGAAGAAGTCGCCAGCGGCAACGGCGCGATCTATCCCCAGGGCGATGTGGCGGCGTTGAGCCAACAACTGCTGCGCCTGGCGCGCACGCCATCGCTGGCCCGCGACTGGGCCGAACGGGCCGGGGAAATTGGCCGCGAACGCCTGTGGCCGTTGACCGCGCAGAAGTTCAAGCACCTCTTTGAGCAGGCGATTGCGGGAGCCCCTTATGCCGCGTAAACGGACCTACCTTGCGACCCTTGCGGTGATTGCCGCACTGGGCCTGACGGCCTTCCTGTGGGGCCGCCAGGCTGACGCCGAAAACCATGTACTCAAGGGCAACAAGGTGGTGGTGTGGAAGGATTTTCTGGGCGTGAACGCGCAGTTCCTGTGGTTCAGCCCGACGCTGTATCAACGGCAGATCGACCGCCTCAAGGCACTGGGCCTGGAATGGGTACGCCTGGATTTGCACTGGGATCAGCTGGAGCCGGTTCAGGGCCAGTATCAGGTCGCAACCCTTGATCAACTGGTCGGCAACCTGCAAGCCAATCAGCTCAAGTCGGTGTTTTACCTCGTCGGTTCGGCGCCCTTCGCGACCACCGCGCCGGCCGGTGCGCCCTATCAGGACCAGTACCCGCCCAAAGATCTGAACGTGTTCGCCAACCGCATGGCGCTGTTGTCGCAACGCTACCCCAGCGTCAACGCGTGGCAGGTGTGGAACGAGCCTAATTTGCTCGGCTTCTGGCGCCCGGTAGCCGACCCCGCTGGCTACGCCGCCTTGTTGACAGCCACCGCATCGGCTTTGCGCGCGGTGGATGCGAACAAACCGGTGGTGGCTGCCGGCATGGCGTTTTTCAGCGAAATGCCCAACGGCCAAACCATGCTCGACGCCCTCGGCGCCCAGGGTGTGGCCAGCCTGAACACGGTGATTTCCTACCATCCCTATACGCAACTGCCCGAGGGTAACGACCCGTCCAACCTGGACTTCATCGCCAAAACCACCGCGCTCAACCAGACGCTGCGCAATAGTGGCGTGCAAACGCTGTGGAGCACCGAGTGGGGCTGGTCAACCTACCCCGGGCCAAAAGACGCCCAGGACCTGATCACCCTGCAGGGCCAGGCCGATTATGTGGTACGCCGGGTGGCCCTGATGAGCGCGATGGATTACGACCGGATTTTTCTGTTCACCTTGAGCGACCTCGACCAGCGCGCCAGTGTGCGTGACCAGTTCTATGGCCTGCTCGACATCGACGCCAACCCCAAGCCGGTCTATACCGCCTTGAAGAACTTCCTCGATGTGAGCGGGCCGCAGCTCACGCCCGGCGATCCGCCCGCCGCCGACCAATTGCCCGATGGTTTGTTCAGCATCGGCTGGACCCGCGCCGACGGCCGCAAACTGTGGTTCTTCTGGTCGGCCGAAGGCGGCAACGCGCACTTGCCTGGCCTCACCAGCGCCACCCTGTACGACCCGCTGCGCGGCACGCAAACCCCGGTAAGCGGCACCCATGGGCTGACCGTCCCGGTCAAGTCGAACCTGCAAATTCTGTTATGGGACTGAAGCCCGCCATGCGCATTTTATGGATCCTGCCCTACTCGCCCTGGCCCGCCACCAGCGGCGGCAAGACGCGCCAGTTTCATCTGCTGCGCAGCCTGGCCGCGCGTGGACATCGAATCACCTTGCTGCTGCATGATAAAAACCCGGTGTCACTGACCGATCACCAAGTGCTGGAGGCCTTCCTCGAGCAGGTGATCGTACTGCCGCGCCGCCCACTGCGCAGCGTGAAAACCCTGCTGGCCGGCCTGTTTGCACCGTACCCACTGCTGGCCAGCGTCAACGGTCTGTCGGGCGCGCTGCAGGACACGTTCAATCAATTGCTCAAAGAGCATTGGGATGTGGTGCAGATCGAGCACACCTACACGTTCCAGCCTTATGAAGATGCCCTGGCGCGCCAATCGCAGCCGTTCGTGCTGACCGAACATAACGTTGAATCGGCGCTGGGCGCGGCCACTTACGACCGCCTGCCGCGCTGGGCGCTGCCCTTCATTCGCTACGACCAATGGCGCTACAGCCGCTGGGAACACCGCGTGATGCGCCAGGCCGCGCAGGTGGTGGCGGTGACCGAAAGCGATGCCCAGGTGCTGGCCGAAATCGCCGGCAAACCAGTGCCGGTGGTGGTCAACGGTGTGGACTGCGATCACTTCGCCGCCGCCCGACCCGACCCGTCGACGCGCCGCGTGCTGTTTCTGGGCAACTATGAATACGCGCCCAACGTGGATGCCATCGAGTGGGCCCTGGATGAAATCCTGCCCAAGGTCTGGGCGCGCTGTCCGGATGCGCGCATGAGCGTGTGCGGGTTTGGCATGCCCGGCAGTTGGCGCGAGCGTTGGAAGGACCCGCGCATCGAGTGGCAAGGGTTTGTCCCGAACCTGTTGAACCTGCAATCAAGTTGTTCGGTGTTTCTGGCGCCGTTGCGCCACGGCGGCGGTTCCAAGCTCAAAGTGCTCGAAGCCCTGGCTGCCGGGTTGCCCTTGGCGAGTACCGAACAAGGCGTGTCGGGCCTGGACCTGATTGAAGGCCTGGATTACCTCGGTGGGCAAACCGCCGACAGCCTGGCAGACGCCGTGGTACGCCTGCTGCAATTTCCCGACGCCGCCGCGCCCATGGGCGAAGCGGGCCGCGCTTATGTACGCCGGGCGCATGACTGGAGCGTGGCCGCCAGCCAGCTGGAACAGGTGTACGCGACGCTCAATCAAAAGGAGCCCGCATGCGTATAGGCCTGGATTACCGCACCGTCGGCACCTCGCCGCAATCGGGGATCAGCCGCCAGGTGTACGCCCTGGAAAATGCCCTGCGCACGCTGCCGGGTGTGGAACTGGCGCGGTTTACCGTGGCGCCGCTGGGTGATGAAACCCGCTTGCAGGCGCACTGCCCGGCCTGGGGCTGCGCGAAAACGGCGATGCACCAGCCGCACAATCGGCTGCGCTTCGAGGCCGGTTTTCTGCCAACAGCCTTGCGTGAACAACAGATCGACCTGTACATCAGCACGTTCAATATGGGCCTGCCGTTGCCACCCAAGCCCAAAGGTTTGCGCACCGTCGTGCTGCTGCATGACCTGTTCCAGATCACGCTGAACAACTACCACGCCAACCGCCTCAAAGCGCTGATCTACAAGACCAGCGATCGGCTTTCGATTGCGTACGCGGTGCACAGCGCCGACCGCGTGTGGACGCCGTCACAGTACAGCGCCGATGAAACCGCGCGGCTGTTTCCCAAGGCGGCGGGCAAGGTTCGCGTACTGCCCAATCAAGTCGACAGTTTTGTCGATCTGGCAGCAGACCTGACGGCGCGTGACCTGCCCGAGCATTACTGGCTGCTGGTGGGCACGCGTGAGTTGCGCAAGAACGTGCCGTTTCTGGTCGACGCCTGGCAGCAGGCCCGCAGCCTGTCACCCGCCGTGCCGGCGTTGGTGCTGGTAGGCAGCCTTGAGCATTTGCCCGAAACCCAGCGCAACCTGCCGGGCATTCGCGCCTTGAGCGGCGTCTCGGATGCCGAGTTGCACGCGCTGTACCGCCAGGCCTCGCGCCTGTGGCAGCCGTCCTATGCGGAAGGTTTTGGTCTACCCGTCATCGAAGCCCTGAGCGTCGGCACGCCAGTGGCCGTGGCCAGCGGCACCTCGCTGGATGAAATCACCCCGCCGTCTGCTCCTCGCTTCTCGCCCACCGACGGCCCGGCGCTGGTGCAATTGATGCTGGCGCTGGCGGATCGTCCGACTGAAGAATCACCCGAACAACGCACGCAATGGGCGCAACGCTTCAACCATCAGGCCTATCGCCAGCGCCTGGCTGAACTGATCGAGGAATTGAAATGAGACTCTCCCTGGCAAGCCTCGTCGCGATCCTGTTCGGCCTGTTGTTCGGCGCGCTGGCCCTGATGCTGTCACCGGCCAAGGCGTTCCTCGCCGTGATCGGCCTGGCCGCGGCCGTGACCATCCTGCGCTTCCCGTTCTGGGGCTTGCTGCTGTTCGCCGGCGTCGCGACCTTCATGCCGTACTCGACCATCAACCTGGGCATTCGCAGTACGGTGAGCGAGGCGATCCTGGCGCTGACCTGGGGCGCGGTGCTGTGGCACAGTTTTCTGTCGCGCGTGCCCGACACGCCGAGCCTGTCGCGCCGCCCCACCGACCAGATGCTGCTGTGGCTGATGCTGTTCAGTGTGTTCCCGTTCATCGTCGGCCAGGTCACCATCCACGCCGACACCAGCGGCGTGGCCAACTGGCTGCGCTGGTTGCTGAGCCTGTCGGCGGTGTACCTCTGCGCCAAGTTGCTGACCGACTACAAACACCGCGAATCACTGGTGATCGCCTTGCTGCTGGGCACGCTGGCGATGCTGGTGCTGTCGATTGCGGTGTTTGTGCGCACGCGTTCGGGGGCGGGCATTGCGCCGATCCTGGCGCTGTTCAACTACGGCAACTTCGACATGTTGAAATTCGGCCTGGAGGCGATGTCATCGCGCATGGGCTCGCCGTGGATGCACCCGAATGCCATCGGCGGGATCATGGCGCTGCTGCTGCCGTTGGCGTTCTGCTACGGCATGACCGAACAAGGCTGGAAGCGTGGACTGGGCCTGGGCGTGGCGTGCCTTGGCGCCGCCGCATTGCTGTTGGCCAGTAGCCGTGGCGCGATGGTCAGCCTGGCGCTGGTGCTGATCTGGATGGCGACGCGGCGTGTGCCCTACACCGGCAGGCTGTTGATGATCGGTGCGGCGCTGACGGTCGCGCTGGTGATGGCCTATCCGCCGCTGCAGGACCGCCTGGCGACGATTTTTTCATCGGACAACGCCAGTACCGAAATACGTTTCGACGAATACCGCATGTTCCCGCAGGCCGTGGCTTCGTACCCGTTCGGCATCGGCTTCAAGGTCGACCCGCCAGTGCCAGGCACGCATTTGCTGGGCATCTCCAACCTGTGGCTGAACTTCATCTACAAGACCGGCATTGTCGGCATGCTGCTGTTTATCGCCGTGACCGTGCGCTGGTGGCGTGAAGCACGCCCGCAAAAAGGCCCGATCCGCCTGACCAAAGACAACGCGCTGTGGCTGGGCAGCACTGCCGGGATTCTGTCGGCGCTGGTCAGCGGGTTGTTTGACCACTACTTCAGCTTTGCCGTGGTGATGGTGGCGCTGTTCTGGCTGATGGTCGGCCTCAATGTACTGGAGGCCCACCGGCTGTTCCCGGCGCGTCTGCCGCAAGTCAAGACAGTGGCTTACCGCAAGCCGGCGCTTGACGGCGCACGGCTTTAATCATGCTTGGCTCCGCCGTCTGGCTGACGCTTGCGACCCTGCTGGGCCTGTGCCTGGGGTTCGCCCGCGAGTGGCTGCTGGTGGCCGCCTGGGGCGCGGGCGAGCGCAGTGATGCGTTCCTGATCGCGCTGTTTTTGCCGGAGGCGTTGCGCATGTCGTTGGCCGGTGGCGTATTGAGCGCCGCCGCGCTGCCGCTGTACCTGCAACGCAAGGACGACGAGCGTCTGAATTGGCTGGCGGTGCTGTTTCCCGCCTTGATGCTGATTGCGTTGGTCACCAGCCTGCTGCTGACGCTGTTGGCGCCGTGGCTGGTGCAGTTGCTCGGCCCGGGGCTGGCCGCCAGCGCCACCGCACTGGCGGCCAGCAACCTGCAGATCGTTGCCTGGTGCGTGCCGGGTTTGATGCTGCATGCGCTGTTCAGTATTCCGTTGCAGGCCAGCGAACGTTTTGTGCTGGCGGGGCTGGGGTCGCTGCTGTTCAACCTGCCGCCGGTGACGTACCTCGCCGTGGCGGGCACGGCCACCCAACCTCATTCTCTGGCGCTCGCCTGCCTGGCCGGCAGCCTGTTGATGCCGTTGGCGTTGCTGCCCTCGATCTGGCGCCAGGGCTGGCGGCCGTGGCGCTGGCAACTGAGCTTTACGCCGCTGCGCGAACTGGGCCAGCGCATCGGCCCCCTGCTGTTGAGCAATGGCGCCAGCCAGGGCTTGGCGCTGATCGAGCGACTGGTGGCGTCGCTGCTCGGCGAAGGGGCGGTGACCTGGGTCAACCTCGCCCGCAAGCTGATGAACCTGCCGTTGATCGCGCTGATGAGCCTCAACCAGGTGCTGCTGGGCATGATGAGCCGGCGCCAGGGCGATGAGCGCCTGGCCCTGCTCAAGCGCGGCCTGGAGACCGCCAGCGTGCTGACACTGCCGGCAGGCGTCGGCCTGGTGGCCGCGGCGCCAAGCCTGGTGGCGTTGCTGCTGCCCAAGCAATCGGCGGATTCGCCGCTGCCGTTGTTGCTGGCATGGTTTGCCGTGCCGCTGGTGTTCGGCGCCTGGAACGCCCTGCTCGCACGCTATGCCTACGCGGCTGGCGACACGCGCCAGCCGCTGCGTTGTGAATTGCTCGGCAGCCTGGTCAATGTGCTGCTGCTGGGCGCCCTGCCCTTTGTGTTTGGCCTGGCGGGTATACCGCTGGCCGCGCTGGCCGGGGTGATCTGCACGGCCTTGCTGCTGATGCAGCGCCAGGGGTTGCTCGACGCCCTGGCGTGGGCGCGGCATTGGCTGCTCAGTGCGGTGGTGATGGGCGTGGCAGCGTGGGTGTTGTTTCCAATTCAAGGCGTATGGCTGCAGCTGGGGCTCAGTACCCTGGCGGGCATGGTGATGTTGCTGGGCATGGGGCTGTGGCTGAAGCCGTGGCGCAAGGCGTGAACGACCGATCGGGAATAGTCAGATGAAGCATCGTTGGATTCAGATGGATATCGCCAGGGGCATCGGCATCCTGGTGATCGTGTTTGCCCACAGTTGGTTCGTGGCCACCTCGCCGGACCTGCTGTATCCGATCCTCGCTTCGTTCATCTTGCCGGTGTTCTTTTTCCTCTCTGGCGTGCTCTTCAAACCCGAGCAACCGTTCGTGGAGATGGCGGTGCGCAAGGCTGACGGGCTGCTCAAGCCGTTTTTCTTCACCATGCTGGTGTATGTCATCGTGCGCGCCCTGCTGCGCGGCCAGCCGCTGCTGCCGGATATCGGCGGCGTGCTGTATGCCTCGGTGGACACCATTCCGTGGCAGGCCATGTGGTTCCTGCCGCACTTCTGGGTGGCGATTCTGTTCAGTTGGGTGATGCTGCGGTTGATCCAGCGCCTGAAGCTGTCGTTGTGGGTGACCGGCGTGCTGATCGCGGCGCAACTGCTTCTCGGGGTTTGGCTGCTGCCGTTGTTCTGGCAGTTGCCGGTGACGCTCGGCGGTCAACACTGGGTGCTGCCGGGGCTGCCGTTCAGCCTGGATATCACCTTGATCAGCAGCACCTACTTCATCGTCGGCTACCTGGCACGCGATTGGTTGCGTACACATTCGGGATCGTGGCTGACGTGCCTGGTCTCGGTCCTGTTGTTTGCTGCGGTGTTCATTCCCACGTGGGACACCATGGACCTGGCGCAACGTCGCTACGACAGCTGGCTGTGGACCAGCGTGCTGGCGGTGATCGGCGTGTACGGATGCTGGGCACTGGCGCGGGTACTGATGGTGTCGGCCCTGCTCACTCGGGCGATGACCTACATCGGTCAGTCGACCCTGATCCTGTTGATCTTCCATGGCGAAATCCAGCACAAGACTGTCGACCTGCTCGAACGCCTGGGCCTGCATTCGCTTCTGGCGGCGTGTGTGGGTCTGGTAGTGGCGGTGGTGGTGCCGTTGATGATCGGGGAAGTGATCAAGCGGGTGGCGTTCCTGCGGTTTTTCTACTTTCCGTTTCCGGTGCGCAAAGCCGTCAAACCTTCAGAAAACCACTAAACCCCTGTGGGAGGGGGTTTGCTCGCGATAGCGGTGGGTCATTCAAAGGTGTTTTGACTGACATTCCGTCATCGCGGGCAAGCCCGCTCCCACAGGGGTTATGTAGGTTCAATCATCAAGCTGTGGCGCGGCGGCCTTGCTGCCGGCTTTGGCGGGCTTGGCCGCTTTTGCGCCTTTGGCGGGCGCGGCGGGTTCTGGCTCTGCAGGCGCGGCAAGCTCTTTTTCAGCCATGGGCATCTGGTCGATGGCGCTGAAGAATTCCTTCAGGTCGAGGGTATCCGGCGGCACGGTTTTTTCGAGTTTCTTCTCGCCGTCCTTGCCGACCAAAATCACTTTGGTGCCACTGCCGGCGCCGAGCTTGAGGGCACGGATCAGCGCGTTGGTTTCAGGCGGCGTGAGCTTTTTGTTGTCCTTGGCGTCCTTGGCAAATTTCTCGCCTTCGGCACCGATGCTGCCGAACTTCACGGTGTAGAACACCATGCTGCGCTCTTCAAAGGACTGCTTGTTGGCAGGCTCATCCAGCTGTTTTTTCAGGTTCGCCAATGCTTCGTTTCCGGAGTCAAGTTCCACCACCACCAGCGGACGCGACTTGCCCAAGTCCTGCTTGAGCGGGTTGATATCATCCGCGGCCAACAGCGGCCCCGTAAAAGCCATCAAGGTAGCCAGGGTCAGCGACCGGATGAGCATGCGCACCTCCTTTGAATTCCATGCAGGGTTCTTGAGTTTCATGTCTGCGACAGTCAATTTCAAGGATGATTCCTACACCTCGTTAAGAAGCGTAGGTCAGGAAGCCTGCTACGCAAGGGGTTGGGCGCGTGCCACGGTGATTGTTTCTTCTGATTGCGGAAACATTAAGAGACGCCCCATTCCGGCCAATGCCGCGCAAACACGGGCGCCACGACAGGGTCGGTATCCATCTGCGCCAACGTCTGGGCAAAGCCGGGCGCCAGGTTGCTCAACACCTCGCGCGCCGCGTCCCAACGCGACACGGCTGCGGCCATGATGCCCAGTGCATTCGGCACCTGATTGGGGGCGAACAACTGGTCGGCGAACTGCTGGGCGAACACCACCCACGCATGGTGCAGATAGCGCCGCGTGCCGGTGGTCAATTGCGTCTGCGCCGCTTCATCCGCGTTGCCCGGCCAGCGTTGCGGGTAGTCAATGATGCCGATGGCCGAGTAGCAATTGGCAGCGATGTACACCAGGCCGCGCAGGATCTGGGCGCGGTTGCCGGCAAGGAGATCCGAGGCGGGAAATTCCAGGCCCAGGTGGATCAGGATGGCGGCGCTTTCGGTCAGCACCTGGCCATCGGGCGTGACCAGCGTGGGGATTTGTTTGAGCGGGTTGATGCGCGCGAGGGCTTCACTGCCCTCGCCATCTGCCCAGGAACTGGCGTCGATGCGACGCCACGGCACCGCGCAACGTTGCAGGGCGATTTCGATCATGCAGGAGCCGGATTCATCAATGCCGTAAAGCGTGTACATGGGCGTTTGCTCCTTAGCGCAGTAATTTGGCCTGCAAGTTCGCCTTCACCTGCGGCCATTCCGAATCGATGATGCTAAAGCGCACCGAGTTGCGCTTGCGTCCGTCGGGCATGATGCGTTCGTGGCGCACGATGCCTTCTTGTACGGCGCCGAGGCGCAGGATCGCGGCGCGGGATTTTTCGTTGAGTTCGTCGGTGGTGAATTGCACACGTACGCAGTCGAGCACTTCAAAAGCGTAGGTCAGCAGCAGGAGCTTGGCTTCGGTGTTGACGCCGCTTTTTTGTGTGGATTGCGCCAGGAAGGTGTGGCCGATTTCAAGCTTGCGATTCACCCGGTCGACTTTCCAGAACCGCGTGCTGCCGACTACCTGACCCGTGTCGCGACGCACGATCGCGAACGGGATCATGCTGCCGGCCTCACGCCCGGCGAGGGCGACGTTGATGTACGTGTCGACGGTCTCGGGACCCGGCACGTTGGTGACTTTAAGGTTCCACAATTCACCGTCGGCGGCAGCCTGGACCAGCGCGGCGGCATGTTCACGTTGCAAGGGTTGGAGTTCGACCGAGCTGCCGGTCAGGGTGATCTGAGTCATGAAGAACTGCGCCGTTGGAGGGTGGTCGTCAGAGGCCAAGAGTGCAGGCTCTGATCCCATCCAGGCAAGCGTTTTAGAACAGGCCCATCTGCCCGCCGACCAGGGTGCCAAAATCATCGTTCACGAACGGCAGAATCGCGTCGGCCACCGGCTGCAATTGCCGGGTGACGTAGTGGTCGTAGTCGATCGGCGCCTGCCGCACTTCCAGCGGTTCCGGGCCGTTGACGCTGATCACATAGCTGATCCAACCGCCGCGCTGGTACTGGCGCGGGCGTCCCAGGCGGTCGTTGTATTCATCTGCCAGGCGGGCGGCGCGCACATGCGGCGGGACGTTGCGCTCGTAGTCGTCCAACTGGCGGCGCAGCCGTTTGCGGTAGATCAGCAGGTCGTCGAGTTCGCCGCTCAGGGTGCGGCGCACGTAGTCACGCACGTAGTCCTGATGGGGCTGGCGGTGGAAGATGCGCTGGTAGAGTTCCTGCTGAAATTGCCGGGCCAGCGGTGACCAGTCGCTGCGCACGGTTTCGAGGCCTTTGTAGACCATGTCTTCGCGGCCATCGGCGTGCACGACCAGGCCGGCGTAACGCTTTTTACTGCCCTCTTCTGCGCCGCGGATGGTCGGCATGAGGAAGCGGCTGAAGTGGGTTTCGTATTGCAGTTCCAAGGCGCTTTGCAGGCCGTATTCGCTGTGCAAATGCGCACGCCACCAGTCGTTGACGTGCTGCACCAGTTGCCGGCCGATGCGACTGGCGTCATCCGCCGAATGCGCGCTGCCGAGCCAGACGAAGGTGGAGTCGGTGTCGCCGTAGATCACCTCATAGCCCTTGGCCTCAACCAGTTCGCGGGTCTGGCGCATGATCTGGTGCCCGCGCATCGTGATCGAGGATGCCAGGCGCGTGTCGAAGAAGCGGCAACCGCTGGAGCCGAGCACACCGTAGAAGGCGTTCATGATGATTTTCAGCGCTTGGGACAGCGGCGCGTTGTGCTCGCGTTTGGCCGCTTCACGGCCTTCGGAAACACGCGTGACGATGGAAGGCAGGCAGTGCCGGGTTCGCGAGAACCGCGCGCCGCGAAAGCCTTCCACCGACTCGCTCGCTTCGGGGTGCTTGAGGCCTTCGATCAGGCCCACCGGGTCGATCAGGAAGCTGCGGATAATCGACGGGTAAAGGCTTTTGTAGTCGAGCACCAACACCGATTCATACAGGCCGGGACGCGAGTCCATGACAAAACCGCCAGGGCTGGCCTGGGGCGGCTTGTCGCCCAGGTTTGGCGCGACAAAGCCCTGGCGGTGCAACAACGGCATGTACAGGTGGGTAAACGCGGCGACCGAGCCGCCGTTGCGGTCGGCCGGCAGGCCGGTGACGCTGGCCCGCTCCAGCAGGAACTTGAGCAACTCGGTCTTCTCGAAAATGCGCGTGACCAGCTCGCAGTCCTTGAGGTTGTAGCGCGCAAGCGCAGGCTTGTCCTCGGCGAACATGCGGTTGATTTCGTCCATGCGCTGGTACGGCGTGGAGATGTCCTTGCCCTCGCCGAGCAAGGTTTGCGCGACGTTCTCCAGGCTGAAGGATTCAAAGCTCCAGGTGGCCGAACGCAGGGCTTCAATACCGTCGATAATCAACCGCCCCGCTGCCGCCGCGAAATAGTGATTGCGGCTGCCGTGTTCGCGCCAGGCCATGGCTTCGCCGCCACGGCCAAGCAGCAGCGGCACGTTGAGGCGCTGGGCATGTTCGTGGAGCACGCGCAGGTCGAACTGCACCACGTTCCAGCCGATGATCGCATCGGGGTCGTGCGTGGCGAGCCATTGGTTGAGGCGCTCGAGCAGTTGCGCGCGGGTGTCGCAATAGTCGAGCTTGAAGTCCACCGCGTCGGTTTTATTCGGCGGGCCGAGCATGTACACCTGGCGCTCGCCGCAGCCTTCGAGGGCGATGGAATAAAGATCGCCCTGGGCGGTGGTTTCGATGTCCAGCGACACCAGTTTCAACGGCGGACGGTAGTCGGGTGCGGGTTTCATCTGCGCATCGATCAGCACGTCGTTGGCGTCTGGTGTGCCGCCGAACCACACGGGAGCGGTGATGAAGCGCTCCATCATGTAGCGCTCGGGCGGGCGGACGTCGCCTTCGTAGACATCGACACCGGCGGCGCGCAGGCGTTTTTCCAGGTCCATCAGTTGGCGGTGCTGGCGCGTGTAGAGGCCCAACACCGGACGGTGATGGAAATCACACAGCTGCAGCGGACGCAGTTCGATATCGCGCTCGCCGTTGAGCAACCAGTCGAGCTGTTTGCGATAGGCCTCGGGAATAAACATCACCGAGGTTTGCACGGGTAGGCGCACGCACCGAGGGCCCTGGTCGGTGGCTAGCCAGAAGCTGACCTCCGTACCCGCCGCCGTGTCGCGCCAATGCCGGGTCAGGACAAAACCCTGCTGTAAATCCACCGTGCCGCACCTCAGGAATCGCTTTCAGGGCGTGATTCTACTCGGCATCCGCGTAAACGCGGCACGTTAACGCGCACGCAGACCGCAATCTCACAAATTTGTTGCAGAACATTAATAACAATCACTATCATTCGCGCCGGAGTCGTATCCGCGCAGCGAGGACGCGCAACGTTGTTGCCCTTTTCCTCACATTGACGGTTCGCCGTCAGGATCGACCATGCCCTCCCGTACCCGACTTTGTGTGCCGTTTCGCCCTACCCTGCTCGCCCTTTGCTGCTCCGTGAGCCTTGCTGCCCATGCTGCAACCCCAGTCACCCCGCAGGATGCGAATAACCATCAGGACGGCAACACACTGGAACTGGGTGCCACCAACATCAACGCCGACGCGCCCGCGCCAAACGCGCTACCGCCGGTTTACGCCGGTGGCCAGGTTGCACGCGGCGGGCAACTGGGTGTGCTGGGCAATCAGGACATCATGGACGTGCCATTCAGCATGTCCTCCTACACCGAGAAATTGATTCGCGACCAGCAGGCGCAAACCGTCGGCGATGTGCTGCTCAACGACTCGTCGGTGCGCCAGGCATCGGGCTACGCGAACCAGGCCCAGGCCTTTGTGATTCGCGGCCTGCCGCTCAATGGCGACGACATTTCCTTCAACGGTTTGTACGGCATCCTGCCGCGCCAGATCATGTCCACCGACGCCCTGGAACGGGTTGAAGTGTTCAAGGGGCCCAACGCGTTCATCAACGGTGTAACGCCCGGCGGCTCCGGCATTGGCGGCGGCGTGAACCTGCAGCCCAAGCGCGCCGATGATGTGCCGTTGCGCCGTTTCAGCACCGACATCAGCAGTGATGGCCGAGTGGGTGAACACCTCGACATCGGCCAGCGTTTTGGCGAGGACAACCGCTTTGGTGCGCGGGTCAACCTGTCCCAGCGTGAAGGCGATACGGCCGTTGACGACGAAAACCAGCGCTCGAAGCTGTTCTCGGTCGGCCTCGATTACCGCGGCGATGCGCTGCGTCTGTCGGGTGACTTTGTTTATCAGAAGCAGCAAGTGAACGGCGGGCGCAATACGGTGCTGCTCGGCAGTGGGCTGACCCACATCCCCAACGCCCCGTCTGCCGACACCAACTACGCGCCGAACTGGGGCACCACCAGCCTCGAAGACACGTTCGGCATGTTGCGGGGCGAGTACGACCTTAACGACAACTGGACCGCCTACGTTGCCGGCGGTGCCAAGCACACCAACGAACTGGGGCGCTACTCGTCGGTCACCCTGAACGACGCATTGGGCAATGCCACGGTCAGCGGCTCGAACATCGCGCACCAGGAAGACAACACCAGCCTGATGGCCGGCCTGAACGGCAAGTTCCAGACCGGCGCTGTCAGCCACAAGTTGAACCTGGGCCTGACCGGCATCTGGACCCAGACCCGTAACGCCTTCGACTTTGCCGCCGGCAGCCAGCCAACCAATATCTACAATCCGGCCGACGTATCTGCACCGGCCAAAGGCGGTTTCACCTCCGGCAGCGACCTGAACGACCCAGGCATTACCGCCAAGACCTTCGCCCGCAGCGCTGCGGTATCGGACACCTTCGGCTTTATGGATGACCGCCTGCTGTTCACGGCTGGTCTGCGCCGCCAGGAACTGGTGGTTCAAGGCTATGCCTACGGCACCGGCACGCGCACTGCCAATTACGCCAAGGGCATCACCACGCCGGTGTATGGCTTGGTGTTCAAGCCTTGGGACCATGTTTCGCTGTATGCCAACCACATTGAAGGCCTGGCTTCGGGGCCGACCGCTCCGAGCACGTTTGGCAGCGCTACCAGCGTGACCAACGCCAACCAGACCTTCGCACCGGCCCGCTCGAAACAGACCGAAGCAGGCGTCAAGGTTGATATGGGCACCTACGGAGCGACACTGGGCGTGTACCGCATTGAACAGCCGACTCAAGGTTACTCCCAGCTGAATGCGGACGGCACCGCCACCTATGTCTTCCAGGGCGAGCAAGTCAACAAGGGCGTTGAGCTGAACGTCTTCGGTGAACCGGTCAGCGGCCTGCGTCTGCTGGGCGGCGCGACGATTATTCACACCGAAGTCAACGGCACGGCAAACGGCGCCAATGACGGCAACCGTGCGATTGGCGTGCCGTCGTTCCAGCTCAACGCCGGGGTGGATTGGGATGTGCCGGGCCTGCAAGGCGTAAGCGTCAACGGCCGCATGCTGCGCACCGGCGGCCAGTACGCCGATGCAGCGAACAACCTGAGCCTGCCGGCCTGGAACCGCTTCGACGTGGGTGCGCGCTACAACTTCAAGGTGGCGCAGCGTGATGTGACGTTGGG
Organism: Pseudomonas sp. TREG-RG-20F-10-E-6-01; assembly: GCF_022662455.1. Lineage (NCBI taxonomy): Bacteria > Pseudomonadati > Pseudomonadota > Gammaproteobacteria > Pseudomonadales > Pseudomonadaceae > Pseudomonas > Pseudomonas sp. TREG-RG-20F-10-E-6-01. The sequence continues at coordinate 75,725 of NZ_JAKNQP010000018.1, forward strand.
CGCGACCGTGGAGAACGTGGCCAATACCAAGTATTGGGAATCTGCGCTGGGTGGCTATCTGACCCAGGGTGATCCGCGGGTGGCGAAGTTGTCGGCGACGGTGGATTTCTAAAGTTACAACGTGGAGGGTCAGCGAATTTGCACACCGCTGACTCGCCACTAGACTCAAGGGCTTCTCTCACATGGAAGTCCCTTCAATGAATGTACCCCGCTCCGTGCGCCAGGCCCTTGCTCTGGTCACCCTGGTGTGCGCCGGCAACCTTGCCGCTTATGCCGCCGACATCCCGCTGTCCAAATCCCTTGAAGCCGATGAAGTGACCACCAAGGTGCTGTCGGTCGATGCCGCCACGCACCAGGTGGTGCTGGCAGGTGCCGAAGGTAACCCGGTGCATGTGCAACTCAGTGATGACGCCAAGGACTTGGCCAACCTCAAGGTTGGCGATCAAGTGAAAGTGCTGACCACCCATTCGGTGGCTGCGGTACTCGACACCGACGTGGATAAAAGTGCCCCGGACTCAAGCGAAAGTACCGGCGTGGTGCGTGCCACGGCCGATAACCCGCACCCCGGCGGTGCCGCTTTCCGGCAGATCCAGGTGCAGTTGAAGATTACCCATATCGCCCTGAACCAAAACCAGGTGACCCTGGAAAACCCTACCGGTGCGACGAAAGTGCTGAACGTTGAAAAACCGGAGATCCGTGCCGGCCTCAAAGACCTCAAGGTCGGGCAAAGTGTGCTGGTGACCTTCACCGATACCCTGGAAATCACCACAACTCACGAAGGCTGACAGCGACGAACACGGGCATCATCAAGATGCCCGGTTGGGTCAGGCGCGGCGCGCCTGGGCGAGATAGGTTTCGATGTTGTTCATTTGTTCATCCCAGCCACGGGAATTCATCTTGAAGGCCTTCTGGCGCCGGGCCTCGGGTACCGCATCAAACCCGGATTCAACCACCCTCAGCAAAATGCCTGGCGCCCGATCTTCGATGGTGAACTCCACCAGGGTAGGCGTTTCGCTGTCGTAGTCGACACCCTCCTCGACCGCATAAGGATGCCACCGGAAGGAAAACAGGGTTTGTGGCAGGACCCTTTCGATTTTGGCCTTCCACACCACATGTTCATAGCCTGGGTACGTGATGGGGGCTTCGAGGGTTTCCCCGGCAGCAAAGGTTTTACCCTTCAGGGCGATACCGAACCAACTGCCGAATTGCTCGGCATCCGTGAGGGCTTCCCACACCTGTTTACGTGAAGCATTGAGCAGGACTTTTCGTTCGATGCGATCTAATACGTGCATAAGTCACCTCCTCCATTGACAGTAGGCGACATCGACCAATGCGCAACCTTGGCGTGTGCGCGATGATGATGACCCCATCCTTGATCAGGCAATACGTTTATGACTGACCCGTTGAATGGAAGTTGCTTCTGCAAAGCTGTGTGCTACCAGGTGGACAGCCTCGACATGCCCATCAGCCACTGCCATTGCGACAGCTGCCGCAAAGTGCATGCAGCAGCGTTCGTGGCCACGGCCGGGGTGATGCGCGAACATTTCCGCTGGACACGAGGCGAAGCACTGCTGTCGTCGCTTGAATCTTCACCGGGCAAATTCAGGCATTTCTGCTCGCGATGCGGCTCACATCTGATGGCTGAGCGTAGGCACCAGCCCCATGTGATTGTGCGAGTGGCGACGCTGGATGATGATCCGGGCGTACGGCCCACCTCGCACATCTGGACGTCCCATGATGTGCCCTGGCTCGCTTATCAAGCCGCAGAGCACTGGGACGAGTGGAAGGTCTGAGTCAGACGTGCGGGTCACCCGGGGCTTTGGCCGGCGTCGCGTATTGCGGCTTCAGGTGGCCTTCCTGGTCGAGCAGCCAGGCATCCATGATTTGCCGCACAACAGGGCCCGCCACACGGCCGCCGGCTTCACCGTTTTCGATCATTACCGAGATCACGATTTTCGGATGTTCGGCCGGCGCGAAGCCGACGAACAAAGCGTTATCGCGATGGCGTTCCAGGGTTTTGTTCCGGTTGTAACGCTCACCTTGCTTGATCGCAACCACTTGCGCGGTACCACTCTTGCCGGCAATGCGATACTGGGCGCCGACCGCCGCAGCCCGGGCGATACCGCGCGGGTCGTGCATCACCAGTTGCATGCCATGGTTGACCTGTTCCCAATCACGCGGGTCCTTGAGGACCACGTTGGGCATCGGGTTTTCATCCACCGGCGGCACGCCATTGATGGTCTTGGCCAGGTGCGGCCGGTTCCACACGCCTTTGTTGGCAATCAACGCGGTGGCCTGGGCCAGCTGCAACGGCGTGACTTGCATATAACCCTGGCCGATGCCGAGAATCACCGTTTCACCCGGGAACCAGGGCTGGCGCCGCGTCGCGCGCTTCCACGCCTGGGACGGCATCAGGCCTGCAGACTCCTCGAACATGTCGAGGGAGACTTTCTGACCAAGGCCAAATTCAGCGAGATAATCGTGCAGACGGTCTATGCCCAGCTTGTGGGCAAGGTCGTAAAAGTAAGTGTCGTTGGAGCGCATGATCGCCGCGTCCATGTCCACCCAGCCGTCGCCGCTGTGGTTCCAGTTGCGGTATTTGTGGTCAAAATCGGGCAACTGGTAGTAACCGGGGTCGAACACACGGGTTTGTGCGGTGACCACGCCACTGTCGAGACCGGCGATGGCCACTTCCGGCTTGATGGTCGAACCGGGCGCATAAAGCCCGCGCAGCACACGGTTGAACAGCGGCCGGTCGATGGAGTCGTGCAGCGCCGCGTATTCCTTGAAGCTGATACCGGTCACGAACAGGTTAGGGTCAAAGCTCGGCTTGCTGACCATCGCCAGTACTTCGCCGGTTTGTGGATCGAGGGCGACAACCGAACCACGTCGATCGCCCAAGGCTTCTTCCGCCGCCTCCTGGAGTTTGACGTCGAGGCTCAGAACGATGTTTTTGCCGGGGATCGGGTCGGTGTGCTTGAGCACGCGCAGTACGCGGCCCTGCGCATTGGTCTCGACCTCTTCATAGCCGACATGGCCGTGCAGTTCGGATTCGTAGAAGCGCTCGATACCGGTCTTGCCGATGGACTGCGTACCTCGGTACTCCACCGAATCAAGGGCCTTGGATTCTTTTTCATTGATTCGGCCGACGTACCCGATCGAGTGGGCAAAATGTGCGCCCAGCGGGTAATGACGGACGAATTGCGGTTCGACATCCACGCCAGGCAAACGGAATTCGTTAACGGCCAGTACGGCGATCTGTTCCTCAGTCAATTCGTAAAACAGCGTCACGGGCACAAAAGGATGACGAGCCTGCTTCAGCGCCTTGTCGAACACCGCACGGTCTTCGGCGGGCAGGTGCAGCAGGTTGACGATGGCATCCAGCTCACCCTTGAGGTCGGTTGTGCGTTCGCGGGTAATCGTCAGGTTGTAGCTGGGACGGTTGTCGGCCAAAACCACACCGTTGCGGTCATAGATCAACCCGCGCGTGGGCGTAATCGGCAGTACGTGGACCCGGTTGTTTTCGGAAATCGTGGAATGGTAGTCGTACTGCACCACTTGCAGGAAATACATGCGGCCCACCAGGGCGCAGGTGATGCCGATGACCAACAGCGCGCAGGCAAGCAGGCGCTTGTTGACCAGACGGTTTTCTTTTTCGTGATCCTTGATCGGTATCGGTTCAGGCATTTCTACAGCATCTCGTTGAAGAAGGTCGACGCCGCGTCCTGCGGATGAAAAATCAATCCTTGTGAAAATGTGCTGCACCATACCAAAAATGCAGAAACACTTTGCATCGATTTCCCCAACGGCATGCTGTTTTGTCAGGAGAGCACGGATTTAGGCTCCGGAAAGGCCTCCAATCCGAGTGTGCCGTACTCACGGCCTATACCTGATTGTTTGAAGCCGCCGAAGAGCGCTAGCGGCTCGTGGGCCACGGGTATCGACCAACACGCGAACGGCGTCGATGCGCGAAGCCTCTTTGCAGGGCTGAGGACAGAATGTAAGCCTGGAGACCGTAGGGCGTATCGTTGGCGATGGTTAGCGCTTCATCTTGGTCATCGTAGGGGATGATCGACAGAACAGGCCCGAAGATCTTGGTCAGCGGGTTGGTAACGCAACTAAAGGCGGTGGGCCTGATGGATCAGCCCGCGTCGATTCCGTCAGGCAAGCCGGGGCCACCCACCAATAGGTGAGCGCCCTCCTCGATGCCGATCTGAATGTATCGCTGCACCCGCTGCCACTGCTTGAGGCTGACCACCGGACCGATGCTGGTGGCAGGATCATTAGGGCCGCCCGCCCGGATATCGGCGACTTGCTCGGTTACCAGCGCTTCTATCTCATCCAAGCGTTGGGCGGGATGAGATTGACGGAGTGGAATGCTGCTGCAGACCTGGCTGCGGGGGCGCTAATACGTGTACTTGGAGAGTGGACTCCAACGGTGGCATGTACCGGCTGGGTCGAGGGCGCTGATTGAGATGATCAAGGAGCGAGAGTTCTGATACACAAGTTCTGTATCAGCTAGCACGCGTTATGGTCGACGCCCATCGG
>NZ_JAKNQP010000019.1:0-76929 GCF_022662455.1 Pseudomonas sp. TREG-RG-20F-10-E-6-01
GGTTGCACCGGTAATAGTGGTGCTGACAGTCGAACCATTGTTGTAAACGTCGTTAGCCGGCGTATCCACCACCACGGTGCCAACCGATTCTCCGGCCTTGATGGTGATCACCGAGCCATTGCTCAAAGTGACCGTCACCGGCGTCTGCGCAGGATTAGTCAGCGTAGCCGTGTAAGTGATCTGACCGCCTTCGGTGACAGTCTCGCCCGCTGTCAGCGTCACCGTGGTGGTGTCGATGGTATCGGTAATCTGAGTCACGGCCGGATTGGGGTCGAGGGTCAGTACCAGGTTGTTGCCGCCAGTGGTGCCGGTGACGTTGACGCTGATCTGGCTTGGATCGATGTAGGGGCTGTCATTCGGCGCCAGCGGTACGTTGACGGTGCCGGTGGTCTGGCCGGCAATGATGGTGATCACTGCGCCGTTGGACAGCGTGATGTTCAGGTTGCTGGAAGGCGCCTGGGTCACCGTGGCGGTGTAGGTCAGCACGCCGCCGGCTTCGGTGATGCTCGGGGTTGCGCTCAGCGACAGGGTGGACGCCTGCAGCACCAGGTTGCCGCTGTTGTCGGTCGAGCCTTGGGCGCCCGCCAGTTGGGTTTGTGTCGCCGTGGTCTGGCCCAGAGGGCCGGTCGGGAAGCCGATGGTCGGGTCGACACGGCCTGCGGTCGCGTCCAGCACGACGAAGCTGTGGCCGCCGCCCGCGGCGCCGTTACCGGCAGCGGTTGCGCCTGCGGCAGTGGCTTCCAGGTCGGTGGTCGGGTCGGCGCCGGCGGCGATGGCTTGCTGCAGCTCGGCAACCGACGGCGCGGCCTGCTCGGTGGCTGCGGCCAGATCGAGGCTGGAGTCCGGCATGTCGGCGCTCCATTGGGTATCCCGACCGAGGTCCAGCGTGCGGCCGTCGGCCAGTTCCAGGCTGACCGCGCCGGACATGCCGGTGTCTACCTGGTCGCCCGCGAACAGGCGATCACCTTCAACGAGGACGCGGCGTGTCCCTTCCGGAGAAATAACGAAAACTTGACCAACAATGCTTTTGACGATGGCAACAACACTGCTCATTAAAGATTTCTCCGGCGATCCGTTTCTGATGATATCCATGCGGCCGCTCGCAAGTGCGAGGGCCAAACAGGAGGGGGCGTAGTCTAATTACTTATTGGCGTCAAATAATTGGCTAGATTTATTCGCTATCTAGTTTATGCCAAACTATTGACCTTCTGGTCGCCATCCTAAACAATTGGCCCTGTAATGTCACATTGATATTCATGCGGCGAACCGTCCTACATGTGTGAAGCAGTTCCGCTTTTTGAACTTTCCGACGTACGGTCATTACGGTAGCCATTATCCGACTCAGCGAGGCCAATCGCTGTGATTTGAGACAAGAAGTCCTGGGGAATTTTTAAATGCGTTTGCACCTGTTCAAGGCAATACCGTTCGTACTCGCCGCCAGTTTTGTACAAGCCCAAACATTGCCCCAGGCCATGCAACAGGCATTAGACGTGCACCCGGAAATTCAAGCCGGCGTGAATAGCCGTATCGCCGCTGATTACGATTTACGCGCTGCACAAGGTGGTTACTTGCCTCGCGTGGACCTGAACGCCGGTTATGGTCGTGAAGGCACCGACGATTCCAACACGCGCGCCGCCAGCGGCCCGAACGGCAACCAGTGGGACACCCACAACCGCGGCGAATCGAGCCTGCGTCTGCAGCAGATGATTTTTGACGGTTTCGCCACCTCCAGCGAAGTCGGGCGCCAACAAGCCAACGTCAATTCCCGCGCTTACTCCTTGCTGGGTACTTCCGAGCGCACCGGGTTGACTGTCGCCCAGGTGTACCTGGATGTGCTGACACGCCGTGAGTTCGTGCGCCTGGCTGAAGAAAACCTGCGCAACCACGAACGCATTTACGACCAGATCAAGCTGCGCACCCAGCGCGGCGTCGGTAACGGTGCCGACCAGGACCAGGCCGAAGCGCGTCTGGCCCAGGCCCGCAACAACCTGATCACCGAGCAGACCAACCTGGCCGACTCCCAGGTCAATTACCTCAGCGCCGTCGGCCAGATGCCCGACCAGCTCGAGCGCCCGGCGCCGTTCGTGGCCATGCTGCCGGCTGACTTCAACGAAGCACGTCGCCAGATGCTCGACAACAGCCCGGTCCTGCGTTCGGCCGAGTCGGATATTTCCGCCGCCGAAAGTCAGTACGAAGCTGCCAAGTCCACCTTCTACCCGCACTTTGATGCAGAGCTGGGCACTAATGCCGACAACAACGTCGGCGGCGATGCCGGCCACAGCAACGGTTGGGAAGCCATGGTGCGCATGCGCTTCAACCTGTTCGCCGGTGGCAGCAACAAGGCTGACCTGCAATCGAAGTCCTACCAGGCCAACCAGGCACTGGATATCCGCAACAACGCCCTGCGCCAACTCAACGAAGAACTGGGCCTGGCCTGGAACGCCTTGAACAACGCCAACGCGCAATTGCCGGTAGCCCAGCAATACGTGGATCACAGCACCCGCGTGCGCACCTCTTACCAGCAGCAGTTCAGCCTGGGCCAACGTACCCTGCTCGACTTGCTCGACAGCGAGAACGAATTGTTCACCGCTTCGCGTCGTCTGGAAGAGATCAAGAACATTCAGTTATTTACTCAATATCGAATCAAGGCGACCATGGGCGAATTGCTCAAAAGCCAGGGCGTGGTCGCACCGATGGCCTCCGTCGTACAGAACGACGTGAAGCCAAAAGTCCAACTGCCTGGGATGAATTGAGTCACCCCTATAGCCCCATCTGTTAGTCGAGAGTGCAGCGCGTGGAATCCGAAGTCAGTCGAGTTCATCTCAGTCATGATCCACGCACGCTGCACGACGACCCGTTACTTGACGGGTTGTTGGCGCTTTGTGCCTTGCATCAAAAACCGGCCAGCGCGGCCATGCTCACCACCGGCCTGCCGCTGCCTTCGCAGCGCCTGAGTGCCGAGCTGCTGCCGCGCGCAGCCGCGCGTGCCGGCCTGCAAGGGCGGGTGCTGCAACGCAAGCTGGAGCAGATTCCGACCATCGCACTGCCGGCGCTGCTGTTGCTCAAGGACGGTCGCAGTACCGTGCTGGTGGGTTGGCAAGGCGAAGACGAAGCCCGCATTCTGCTCAGCGAAAGCGACGGCGGTGAGGTGCTGATCAAGCGTGAGCTGTTGGTCGACGATTACATCGGCAAAGTCTTCTTCGCCCAGCCGCAGCACAAATTCGACGTCAACCACGGCACGCTGATCCCGCGAGCGCGCTCGTGGTTTCGCGACACCCTCAAGCGTTCGCGCTGGCTCTACACCGACGCCATCGCCGCCAGCTTCCTGATCAACATCATCGCCATGGCGGCGCCGCTGTTTGTGATGAACGTCTACGATCGAGTAGTGCCCAACCAGGCCACGTCCACCTTGTGGGTGTTGGCCGTGGGCATCGGCGGGGCGTACCTGTTCGATCTGGTGCTCAAGAGCCTGCGCAGCCTGTGCCTGGACCTGGCCGGCAAAAAAACCGACCTGATCATCTCGGCCACGCTGTTCGAGCGCATTGTCGGCATGTCCATGAAGTACCGCCCGGCAAGGGTCGGCAGCTTCGCGCAGAACATCCATGAGTTTCAAAGCCTGCGCGATTTCCTCGCGTCGCTGACCCTCACCAGCCTGATCGACCTGCCGTTCACCCTGCTGATTTTCCTGGTGATCGCCATCCTTGGCGGCCACCTGGTGTGGATTCCGGTACTGGCTTTCCCGATTGCCCTGGGCATCGGCTACGCCCTGCAAAAACCGTTGGTAGCGACCATGGAGCGGACCATGGCCCTGGCTGCCGAGCGCCAGTCGAGCCTGATCGAAACCCTCGCAGGTTTGGACGCGGTCAAGGTCAACAACGCCGAGAGCGAGCGTCAGTACGGCTGGGAACAAACCATCGGCACCCTCAGCCGGCTGGAGCTGCGCGTGAAGTTGCTGTCGGGCCTGTCGATGAACATGACCCTGCTGATCCAGCAACTGGCCGGCGTGATCATGATCGTGTTCGGCGTGTACCAGATCATCGACGGCAACCTCAGCATGGGCGGCCTGATTGCCTGCTACATGCTCAGTGGCCGTGCGCTGAGCCCGCTGGCCTCGTTGTCGGGCCTGCTGACCCGCTACCAGCAAGCCAAGGTCACCATGACCTCGGTGGACCAGATGATGGAGCTGCCCCAGGAGCGCAATTTCGAAGAACGCCCGATGAGCCGCCGCACCCTGCAAGGTGCCATCGAGTGCCGTGGCCTGAACTTCACCTACCCGAACCAGCAGAACGCCGCGCTGAAAAACATCAACCTGGTGATCAAGCCCGGCGAAAAAATCGGCATCATCGGCCGCAGCGGCTCGGGCAAAAGCTCCCTGGCCAAACTGATCGTCGGCCTGTACCAGCCCGACTCCGGCGCCTTGCTGGTGGACGGCGTGGACGTACGCCAGATCGACGTGAGCGAGTTGCGCCACAACATCGGCTACGTCGCCCAAGACATCCAACTGCTGGCCGGCACCCTGCGCGACAACCTGGTCTCGGGTGCGCGTTATGTCGAAGACGAAATGGTCCTGCAAGCCGCCGAACTGGCTGGCGTGCACGAATTCGCGCGCCTGCACCCGCAGGGTTATGAACTGCAAGTTGGCGAGCGTGGGCAGAACCTGTCCGGCGGCCAGCGCCAGAACGTCGCCCTGGCCCGCGCATTGCTGCTCAACCCGCCCATCCTGCTGCTGGACGAACCCACCAGCGCCATGGACAACACCGGTGAAGAACGCTTGAAACAACGCCTGCAAGCCGTGGTGCAAAACAAGACCGTGGTGCTGGTCACGCACCGTGCCTCACTGCTCTCGCTGGTGGACCGCCTGCTGGTGGTCGACCGTGGGCAGATCCTCGCGGACGGCCCGAAAGCCGTGGTTATGGAAGCGTTGAAAAAGGGGCAGATCAGTGTTGCTTAACTCCATCAAAAGCGCGGTCGGCCGCTACTTCAAAGGCTCCGATTCGTTGCAGGGCCAGCCGCTGCCTGAGGTCAACAAAGCGCTGATCGAAGATGCACCGCGGGTTATCCGCCTGACCATTTGGGCAATCATTGCGTTCTTCGTATTCCTGGTCGTGTGGGCGGGCTTCTCCAGCATCGACGAAGTCACCCGTGGCGACGGCAAGGCGATTCCGTCGTCCAAGCTGCAAAAAATCCAGAACCTGGAAGGCGGCATCGTTTCCGAGCTGTTCGTCAAGGAAGGCCAGATCGTCGAAGCCGGCGCGCCGCTGATTCGCCTCGACGACACGCGGTTTGTCTCCAATGCTGGCGAAACCGAAGCCTTGCGCCTGGCCATGCAACTGCGCGTCGAGCGCCTGAGCGCGCAGGTGGATGACCGCCCGCTGAACATTCCCGACGACGTGCTCAAGGCCGCGCCAAGCCAGGCGGCCAACGAGCGCTCGCTGTATGAAAGCCGTCGCCAGCAGTTGAAAGACGAAGTCGGCGGTTTGCAGGAGCAGCTGGTGCAGCGTCAACAGGAACTGCGCGAGTTCACCTCCAAGCAAGGCCAGTACCGCAACCAGTTGTCCCTGCAGCGTCAGGAAATCAACATGTCCGAGCCGTTGGTGGCCCAGGGAGCGGTGTCGCCGGTGGAAGTGCTGCGCCTCAAACGCGCCGAGATGGAAACCCGCGGCCAGTTGGACGCCACCACCCTGGCGATTCCCCGTGCCGAATCAGCGATCAAGGAAGTGCAGCGCAAGATCGACGAAACCCGGGGCAAATTCCGCAGTGAAGCGCTGACCCAACTCAACGAAGCGCGCACCGAACTGAATAAGGCCGAATCCACCGGCCGCGCCCTCGAAGACCGCGTCAGCCGCACGCTGGTCACCTCGCCAGTGCGCGGTATCGTCAAGCAGCTGCTGGTCAACACTGTCGGCGGCGTGATCCAGCCGGGCAGCGACATGGTCGAAATCGTGCCGCTTAACGACACCCTGCTGGTCGAAGCCAAGATCCGCCCGCAAGACATTGCGTTCCTGCACCCTGGGCAAGAAGCGATCGTCAAATTCACCGCCTATGACTACACCATTTATGGCGGGCTGAAGGCCAAGCTCGAACGCATCGGTGCTGACACCATCACCGACGAAGACAAGAAAACCACCTACTACATGATCACCTTGCGCACCGACCGCAGCCATTTGGGCACCGATGAGAAGCCGCTGCTGATCATCCCCGGCATGGTGGCCTCGGTGGACATCATCACGGGCAAGAAAAGCATCCTGAGCTACCTGCTCAAACCGATCATCAAGGCGCGGGCCGAGGCGTTGCACGAGCGGTAATCTCTATCGCCTGCCAGGGCCTCATCGCGGGCAAGCCCGGCTCCCACATTTGAATGTGTTCACAAATCAAAATGTGGGAGCTGGCTTGCCTGCGATGGCGCCATCAGCTTCACCACAGACCCCCACCCTAATGCATATCGATATTCACTAACGGTATTTAATCGCCCGTTCTTATATCTATAAAGTCACTCTCCTGTCCGACCGGGAGTGCCCTCATGTCCGCCACCTCTACTGTTCCAACAGCGACCCCAACCGCCCAAACCTTCGAGATCCGCCCATTCCCCGGCAGCGTTGGCGCCGAGATCGTCGGCCTGGATTTGTCTCGCCCGGTTAACGACCAGGACTTCGCACGCATCCACCGCGCGCACCTGGATCACCACGTCGTGGTGTTCCGCGACCAGCGCATCACCCCCGAACAACAGATCGCCTTCAGCCGCCGCTTCGGTGTGTTGCAGATCCACGTGCTCAAGCAGTTCCTGCTGGCCAACCACCCGGAAATCCTGATCGTCTCCAACATCATCGAAAACGGCCAATCCATCGGCCTGGGGGACGCGGGCAAGTTCTGGCACTCGGACCTGTCCTATAAAGAGCTGCCAAGCCTGGGCTCAATGCTGCATGCCCAGGAGCTGCCCTCCGAAGGCGGCGACACACTGTTTGCCGACATGCACAAAGCCTGGGACCAACTGCCCGAGCACCTGCGCAAAGCGGTGGAGGGCCGCAGCGCCGCGCATTCCTACACCGCGCGCTACAGCGAAACCAAATTCGAAGGCAACTGGCGGCCAACCCTGACGCCTGAGCAGCTGGCCCAAGTGGCCGAAGTGGTGCACCCGATCGTGCGCACTCATCCGGAAAACGGCCGCAAGGCGCTGTTCGTCAGTGAAGGTTTCACCACCCGCATCGTCGGCCTGCCCGAAGATGAAAGCCGCGACCTGCTGGCCCAGCTCTACGCCCACAGCGTGCTGCCGCACAACATCTACCGCCACCAGTGGCAGCCCCACGACCTGGTGTTCTGGGACAACCGCTCGCTGATCCACCTGGCCGCCGGTTGCCCGAGCCACCTGCGCCGCAAGCTGTTTCGCACCACCATTCAGGGCGATGCGCCTTTCTAATCCTGATCCTCGGCAAGAGAGTTGAAATGAACGCGCCCCTGCAAGGCCACGCGGCCAGCAACCTGAACACCGCCCAGCCGCTGTTGGCGGTGGACCACGTCAGCCTCGAATACCGCACCCCCGAGCGCGTAGTGCGGGCCACCCATCAAGTCAGTTTCGAGATCGACCCGGCTGATCGCTACGTGCTGCTCGGCCCTTCGGGCTGCGGCAAATCCACCTTGCTCAAGTCCATCGCCGGGTTTATCAAACCCTGCGAAGGCGAGATTCGCCTGCTCGGGCAACAGGTCGAACAACCCGGCCCGGATCGCATCGTGGTGTTCCAGGAATTCGACCAGTTACCGCCGTGGAAAACCGTCAAGCAGAACGTGATGTTCCCGCTGCTGGCGTCCAAAACCTTGAAGCGTCGCGAAGCCGAAGAGCGTGCGCTGTACTACCTCGAAAAAGTCGGCCTCAGCGCTTTTGCCGATTCTTACCCCCACACCCTGTCCGGCGGCATGAAAGCCCGTGTGGCGATCGCTCGCGCCCTGGCCATGCAGCCAAAAATCCTGCTGATGGATGAACCCTTCGCCGCCCTCGACGCCTTGACCCGACGCAAGATGCAGGAAGAACTGCTGCTGCTCTGGGAAGAGGTGCGCTTCACGCTGTTGTTCGTCACCCATTCCATCGAAGAAGCCTTGGTGGTGGGAAATCGCATCCTGTTGCTGTCGCCGCACCCGGGGCGTGTGCGTGCGGAAATCCATAGCCATCAATACGACCTGCACAGCCTCGGCGGTTTGGAATTCCAGGCGTCGGCGCGGCGCATTCATCGCCTGCTGTTCGATGAAGCGCCCGAGGCCGAACGTGAGTTGGGTTTCGCCGATATCCGCATCGCTTACTAAGGGGCCGACCTATGCGCCAGGAATTTGAAGTACACCTCGAACCGCTGCTCAGCGTTCCCGTTGAACGCGAGCTGCCGCTGCGCCAACGCTTGTGGCAGCAAGGCTGGCTGCGCAAGGGCCTGATCCTGATCGTGCTGGCGGTCCTCTGGGAGGCAGTCGCGCGTTACCAGAACAATGACCTGCTGCTGCCGAGCTTCCTGCAGACCTCTCAAGCGTTATTCGATGGCCTGCTCAGCGGTGAGTTGTTGAGCAAAGTGAGCATCTCGCTGGCGGTGCTGATCAAGGGCTACGTGATCGGCATCGTGCTGGCGTTTGCCCTGACCACGCTGGCGGTCTCGACCCAGCTTGGCCGCGACCTGCTGAGCACACTGACCTCGATGTTCAACCCGCTGCCGGCCATTGCGTTGCTGCCGCTGGCCCTGCTGTGGTTCGGCCTGGGGCAGAACAGCCTGATTTTCGTGCTGGTGCATTCGGTGCTGTGGGCCCTGGCGCTGAACACGTATTCGGGGTTTCTCGGCGTGTCTGAAACCCTGCGCATGGCCGGCCGCAACTACGGCCTCAAGGGCATGCGTTTTGTGCTGTTCATCCTGATCCCGGCGGCGCTGCCGTCGATCCTTGCCGGGCTGAAAATCGGCTGGGCATTTGCCTGGCGCACGTTGATCGCCGCCGAGCTGGTGTTCGGCGCCAGCAGCGGCAAGGGCGGTTTGGGTTGGTACATCTTCCAGAACCGCAATGAGCTGTACACCGACAAGGTGTTTGCCGGCTTGGCCGTGGTCATCCTGATCGGGTTGCTGGTCGAAAATCTGGTGTTCAACACCGTTGAACGGCTGACGGTGAAGCGCTGGGGCATGCAGCGTTGATCCTACTTATCTGTAGGAACGATCCTCTTCAAATAGGAATGATTGCTCATTGGTCTCGCTGAGTCCGATAATGCCGGCCGAACCTGACGTCGCCTTGACGTCAGGCATTCCCGGTAGAAGGATTTACGGCGATGCGGTTTTTTGTCTTGGCTGCGGCTTTATTTTTGTCGACGTCGGTGTTTGCTCAATTCAAGCCTGAAGCGGTGTCCATGCCCTAGCCGCATTACCCGGCAAACCTGGTCAACCTCCAAGGGCATGCGCGCATCAGCCTGAATATTCACAACGACGGAACCGTCAGCGATGTCAAAGCGATCAGTGCCACCCAGCCTGCATTCGGCGCGGCTGCCGTGGAGGCGGCGAGTCAATGGCGGTTCAAAGCCTGGGCGGTAAACGCCGATCAGCCAGCGGTGCTTGAGGCGCAAAACGATATGGTTTTCACGCCTGAACCGGCAAGCAAGGAAGAAGCGACTCAACTGTCTTTTACGCAAACTACCTATCAAACCTGCCGCGCGTTGAGCGAAGAAGTCAGCCAATTTCGCCGTGACCATCCCGCCCGCCCGTTGATCGCCATGAAGAGTTTTGCTATTACCCGTGTGGCGGTGATGTTTCCGGCGTTCACCGGTAAAAGCGACTACAACGAGAGCCTGGCCCGAGCCGATGAACTGGAAAAATCCCTGCCGGATATCGTGCGCAAGTGTCAGGCTCATCCCAAATCCACTTATGCTCAGTACCTGCCGCGCAACTTGAGGCGCTACCTGTAAAGCCTGCTACGATTGCGTGCGCTTCACGCCCCACTGAACACGAGTGCTTGGCATGCAATTACCGGACATGAACCTGCTGGTCGCCCTCGACGCCTTGCTCGACGAGGGCAGTGTGGTCGGCGCCGCACGGCGGATGAACCTGAGCCCGGCCGCCATGAGCCGCACCCTCACGCGTATTCGCGAAGCGGTGGGCGACCCGATCCTGGTGCGCGCCGGGCGTGGTCTGGTGCCAACGCCCAAGGCGCTGCAGTTGCAAGGCCAGGTGCGCAACGTGGTGGAGCAGGCGGCGTTGTTGTTCCGCTCGGCAGACCAGGTTGACCTCAGCACCTTGCGCCGGCGTTTCAGCGTGCGTGCCAATGACTTCTTTATCGGCGTGTATGGCGGTCGGCTGTTCGACACCATGGAACGCATGGCACCGCTGTGCGAGCTGTGTTTTGTGCCCGAAGGCGACACCGATGACGAGGCATTGCGTGAAGGCCGGCTGGACCTGCGGGTGAGTAATTCCATGCCGTCCAGCCCCGAAGTGAAGGTGCAGAACCTGTTTTCCACCACCTTTGTGGGCCTTGCGCGCGAGGACCACCCACTGTTCGACGAAGAAATCACCGCCGCGCGGTTTGCCAGCTACTCCCACATCAGCATTTCGCGACGCGGCATCGCCCGCGGGCCAATCGACACAGCGCTCAATGCCCTGGGCCTGGAGCGCCGCGTGGCCATGATCGCCCCAGGCTTTCATGGCGCGATGTTCATGCTGCCCGATTCCGACCTGCTGCTGCCGGTGCCCAAGGAAGCCCTGCTGAGTGCCAATCGCCTGAAGCTGCCCCTGCGCGCATTCCAATTGCCAATCTCCCTGCCGACGCTGATGCTGGCCCAGTTCTGGCACCCGCGTTTCGACAAAGACCCTGCCCATAAGTGGCTGCGCGAAACCATGCGCGAAAGCTGCCACGCTACCTGGCTGGAAGCGCAGCCCACCTAAAGTGTAGGCACTGGCTTATCGTGGCGAGCGGGCTTGCCCCGCGTTGGGCTGCGAAGCGGCCCCAAAGCCAGGCGCTGAGTTTCATCAGAAAACTCTCAGTGTCTTTATCGGGGCCGCTTCGCTGCCCGACGCGGGGCAAGCCCGCTCGCCACGGCAAGCCAGCTACCACGGGATAAGTGCGTGGCCCAACAGTTGCGTCTGACGCACTTATAAGCTTCCAGCAAGTAACTTTTTGTTATGGGTGTGCCTGATTAAACTGCTCGGGTATTTCTAATCCCGAGTTACCTGTCCATGACCTCCCTCGCTGCCCCCGCCCTCCAGGCTGCAGCCAAACCCATTGCGCTCAACCCGCCCGTGTTCGGCCCGCGCATCATCATTGGCTTGGTCGGCGTATTGCTGGCGGTGCTGGTGTCCGGTCTCAACGAGATGGTCACCAAAGTCGCCCTCGCCGACATCCGTGGTGCGCTGTACATCGGTTTTGACGAAGGCACCTGGCTGGTCGCGGCTTATACGGCGACCTCCGTGGCGGCGATGGCCTTCGCGCCCTGGTGTTCGGTGACGTTTTCCCTGCGCCGCTTCACGCTGTGTGCCATCGGCGTGTTCACCGTGCTGGGCATCCTGTGCCCGTTTGCGCCGAACTACCAAACCCTGCTGGTGCTGCGCACCGTGCAAGGCCTGGCCGGTGGCGCGTTGCCGCCGATGCTGATGACCGTGGCGCTGCGTTTCCTGCCGGCCAACGTCAAGCTGTATGGCCTGGCGGGTTACGCACTCACCGCCACGTTCGGCCCAAGCCTGGGCACGCCGTTGGCGGCGCTGTGGACTGAATACGTCGGCTGGCAATGGGCGTTTTGGCAGATCGTCGCGCCGTGCCTGCTGGCGATGGCCGCCGTGGCCTACGGCTTGCCGCAAGACCCGGTGCGCCTGGAGCGCTTCAAGCAGTTCAACTGGCGCGGCGTGCTGCTGGGCTTTCCCGCGATCTGCATGCTGGTGATCGGCTTGTTGCAGGGCAATCGCCTGGACTGGTTCGAGTCCGGCCTGATCACCTTTCTGCTCAGCGGCGGCACGCTGTTGCTGGTGCTGTTTCTGATCAATGAATGGTCGCAGCCGATTCCATTTTTCAAGTTGCAGATGCTCGGCCTGCGCAACCTGGCGTTTGCCTTGATCGTGCTGGCGGGTGTGCTGATGGTGCTGACGTCGGTCATCATCATCCCGTCGAGTTTCCTCGCCCAGGTTCAGGGTTACCGGCCGTTGCAAACTGCGCCGGTGATGCTGCTGATGGCGTTGCCGCAGTTGATTGCGCTGCCGTTGGTGGCGGCGCTGTGCAACCTGCGCTGGGTCGATTGCCGCTGGGTCCTGGGGATTGGCTTGAGCATGCTGGTGCTGTGCTGTGTGGGCAGCTCGCACCTGACGTCGGAGTGGATTCGCGACGATTTCTACGGCCTCTACCTGCTGCAAATCTTTGGTCAGCCCATGGCCGTACTGCCGCTGCTGATGCTCTCCACTGGCAGCATCCAACCGATGGACGGGCCGTTCGCCTCGGCGTGGTTCAACACCGTCAAAGGCCTGGCCGCCGTGATCGCCACCGCCGTGCTGGACACGCTGACCACCCAGCGTCTGCACTTTCACTCGACCATGTTGGTGGACCGCCTGGGCAACTCGCCCCTGGCCGACGGCGACGCGCCGGGCCTGGCGCACCGCCTGCACGAGCAGGCCGTAGTGCTGACTTCTTCGGACCTCTATTACGTCATGGCCGCTGTCGCGGTGGCGCTGATTCTGCTGATTTTCTGGATGCCGACGCGGATTTTTCCACCGCGCGCACCGACCTAGCCAAAAGGATTTCTCATGAAACGCAAAGACAAAATTGCCGTCGCCGTTATTGCTGTGTTTGCCGTCGGTGTACTGGTTTATCTGGTTGCGCCCGGCCTGTTGGGCAGCAAGCGCCAGACCACCAACGACGCCTTCGTTGCCGCCGACTTCACCTTGGTGGCGCCGCGCGTGGCCGGTTTTATCAAGGAAGTGCTGGTGGAAGACAACCAGCGCGTCAAGGCCGGCCAGCTGTTGGCGTTGATCGATGACCGCGATTTTCGCGCCGCCGCCCAGGCGGCCGATGCCGACACGCTCGTCGCCCAGGCCCAACTGAAAAACGCCACCGCGACCCTCGAACGCCAAAGCTCGGTGATCGCCCAGGCCCAGGCCACCGTAGCGGCGGACCGTGCCGAAGTGGCTTTTGCCGAACACGAACTGAACCGCTACAGCCACCTCGCCGGTGTAGGCGCGGGCACCGTGCAGAACGCCCAGCAAGCCAAGACCCGCATCGACCAGGCCACCGCGCGCCTGGCCAATGCCACGGCGGTGCTCGCCGCAGAACGCAAGCAGGTGGAAATCCTCACCGCCCAGCGCGATGCCGCCGAAGGTGGGCTCAAACGTGCCCAGGCAGCGCTCGAAATGGCCAGCTATCAACTCTCTTACACGCGCATCGTCGCGCCAGTGGACGGCATGGTCGGTGAGCGCGCGGTACGGGTGGGCGCCTATGTGACGCCGGGCAGCAAGATCCTCGCCGTGGTGCCCTTGGCCGAGGCTTATGTGGTGGCCAACTTTCAGGAAACCCAGTTGTGGCACATGCACGCCGGCCAAGCCGTGCAGGTGCGTGTCGACAGCCTCGACGGCGAACTTCTCAAGGGTCATCTGGAAAGCCTCGCACCCGCCACGGGCGTGACGTTCGCCTCGGTCAAACCCGACAACGCCACCGGCAATTTCACCAAGGTGGTGCAACGCATTCCGGTGAAAATCGTGCTCGAACCCAATCAGCCACTGACCGAGCGCTTGCGTGTCGGCATGTCGGTGGAGGCCAGCGTCGACACCCAGCCTGTTGCGCAGCCGCGTGAGGTGGCCCAGCAATGAAGCCATTTGCCTGGCTCACCTTGAGCCTCATCAGCCTCAGTGCCTGTACCGTTGGCCCGGATTTCCAGCGGCCGCAAGGCCCGCACATCACGCAATGGGGCGAGCCCCAAGGGCGCCAAGCCGCCAGCCGCGCCGTCACCGAGCCTTTGCAGGAGCGTTGGTGGGACGTGTTCCACGACGCGCAACTTTCAGCGCTCACACGCCGTGCGCTCACCGATAACCTCGACCTGAAACTGGTCAGCAGCCGCCTGCAACAAAGCCGCGCCGTGCGCCAGGTGACCACCGCCGAGCGTTATCCCAACGTCAACGCCACCGGTGGTTATCAGCGTGAGCGCAACAGCGCTAAAGGCTTGAGTGATCCGTCCGGCGAGAATGGCCGTTCGGCGTTCAACCAATGGGACATGGGCTTCTCTGCCGCCTGGGAATTGGACTTCTGGGGCCGTGTAAAACGTGAAACCGAAGCCGCCGACGCCACCCTGCAAGTGGCCGAAGACGACCGCCGCGCCGTGCTGTTGTCGGTGCTCGCCGAAACCGCCCAGGACTACATCCAGTTGCGCGGCGTGCAGAACACCCGCGCCGTCACCGAGCAAAACCTCGACGTGGCGCGCCACAGCCTCAAACTCTCGCAACTGCGCCTGGCCGACGGTGTCGCGACCGACCTGGACGTGGCCGAAGCTGCTGCCCAAGTGGCCGCCATTGAAGCGCGCCTGCCGGATTTGCAGCAGCGCCAGGACCAATTGATCAACGCCCTGAGCCTGTTGATGGGCGAGCCGCCACAAGCCCTGCATGCGCAGTTGTCCAAGGACGCCGCCGTGCCGCAAACCCAGCGCCAGGTCGCCATCGGCTTGCCGTCGGAGTTGGCTGAACGCCGCCCCGACATACGCCAGGCCGAAGCACGCCTGCACGCGGCCACCGCCACTATCGGCGTGGCCAAGGGTGACTTCTATCCGCGCATCACCCTGTCCGGCAGCCTGGGCTCCCAGGCCCTGCAACTGTCGGATTTCGGCTCATGGGGCTCGCGTGCGTTCGCCTTCGGCCCGCAATTCAGCCTGCCGCTGTTCAACGGCGGGCGCCTGCAAGGCATGTTGAACCTGCGTGAAGCGCAGCAACAGGAAGCCGCGCTGGCCTACCAGCAAACCGTGCTGCGCGCCTGGCATGAAATCGACGACCAGCTGACCCGCTACAACGCCAGCCAACTGCGCCGCGACAGCCTCGCCGAAGCGGTGCGCCAGAACCAGATCGCGTTGAGCACCGCGCAACAGCAGTACGTCGAAGGCGTGGTGGATTTCGTCAATGTGCTGACCGTGCAAAGCGCGCTGCTCGCGACGCAGGAACAGTGGGTGGAAAGCTCCACCGGCGTGTCGCTGGCCATGGTCGGGTTGTACAAGGCGCTGGGCGGCGGGTGGCAGTCTGTTTATCCCGCAGGCTAAACACAACACCCTGTGGGAGCGGGCTTGCCCGCGATGAGGGCATATCATTCAACATCACGTTGACTGAACTGCCGCTATCGCGGGCAAGCCCGCTCCCACATGGAAACCGTGCGTGGGTCACGGATTCTGCAGAAAAACCACATACCCGCGAAACCACTCATTCCCCTTCAAATACCCCGGCGCCTCCCACACGCCGCCCTGAATCAAGCCGACCTTGAATGGCAGCCCCAGCCGGTTCATGCGCGGTAAATACGCGGCGTAATCCGGGATGCTGTGGCGCCCTTGATACGTCTGCACCACCACTTCATCCACCACGCCTTTGAGCTGCGCGATGGCGGTTGGGTCGGCATTGCTGCTCCAGTCCATCAGCCCGGTGATGCTCAGCTTCAAGTCGGCGGGCAGGCGGTGGCGCAGGTCGCGCAGGAAGTCGGCGTATTCGTGCAGGTATTGGGTGCGGGCGTCGAAATCGATCTGGATGCCGACCACCGGGTTGCCCGCATCGCGCCAGCGTTGCACCTGGCCGAGCAGTTGGGTGTAGACCGGTTCTGGCCAGTGCAAAGTGTGGGCGCGGTAGACCACCCAGACGTCGCCCCGGGTAAGGCGCGGGATGCCGAGGCCTTGGGCGATCAGTTGCACGCCGCGCTCGGGGGCGCGGCGGGTGGAGTTGATCTGGCCTTGCAGGATGTACAGGGTTTTTGCCTGCTTGAGGACTGGCTGTGGAGTAACGCCACTCCACAGCCAGAAGGCGTCGTAGTCGCGAGCGTCGACGGCGCCAAAGGCCGGGCTCGCCAGCAGGAGCAAGCCGAGCCACAGGTGCTTCACCAGTAGTACTGCAGCGATTTGCCCCACTGGGTGTCGGCGAAGCCGCTTTTGAGCTGGCGGAACCAGGCCTTGCGCACGGCCGGTTCAACGTCATCGCCGCCGCAGCTGTTGTAGCCGGCCGGTGCATAGCAGTTGATGGCACGGAACAGTGCGTAGGCTTTGTCGTTCTTCGGCGCCTTGGCGTTGGCGATCACCTGCTTGTAGCCGTTGAGCCGCGAGAAGGTTTCACCGGGGAATGGCGACGCGGTGCTGCCCAGGCTGCCGGCGGCGCGTGTCTGCTCCAGGGGCATGCCGTCGAGGTTATTGCGCAAGATGAATTCACCAAAGCAGTTCAGGGCTTGCGAGTTTTTCGCATCGGTTTGCAAGGTGGCGGCGGTTTGCGCGATGGTCGGGCAGCTGTAGCCGGATTCGGCTTTTTCACCGTTCCACTGGAACAGCTTCAAACTCTGGCCGCCGCTGTAGACGTAGCCCAGGCTGGTGCCCAGCTTGTCTTCAGGGGCCGGCGCTGGCAGTTGCTTGAGGTCGTCGGCGAAGGTGGCGAACTGGCCGCGCAGCAAGTCCTTATAAAGCAGCACGAATTGCGCGGTCTGGCGCTCCACCGGGTCGTCGGCTTTGGCGATCTGCTGGCGCAGCAAGTCAGGCCCGGCAACGTTGCGCAGCAGGATGTAACGCACTTGCTTGGCGCTGATCGGCGAATCCGCGGCGAACACGTTGGCCAGCTGGCCGCTGCGCTCGTAGTTGAGTGCCAGGGCCAACTCCAACTGGTCGCGTTGCAGCGCCAATTTGGCCAGCGGCAGCAGTTGCAGCCACAGGTCTTGTGCGCCTTTCCAGTCTTGCTTGGCTTCCAGGGCCAGGGCGCGCAGGGTTTGTTGGCTGAAGGCGAAGTAATTCAGGCTCGACGGCACGCTTTGCGGCAACTGCTTCAAGGCGGCATCCGGTTGATGCTCGACGTACAGCGCGCTCACGGCTAACAAGTAGTCGTAAAACGCCGGCTCATCGGCAAACGCTGCTTTTTGCTTCTCAAGGTCTGCGCGGCTGAGCGCGGGCTGGTTGCCGCCACGCATGACCATCAGGTCGCTGACGAGTTGGATCATCGGCGTCTTGACCGTGTCGCTATTGACCATCAACAGCTTGAGGTCGGCCTCTTCGACCAATTCATCCACCGACACATTGCGCTGCTCGTCGGTGGCCTGGGTCAGTTGCCAGGCAAATGCCTCGGCGAGTTTTTCGTTGTCGTCCGCCAGCCAGTAAACCCGGCGCAGCAAGCCGCGCGCAGAGGCGCTGTACTCGCCCTGTGGATAAGTTTTCAGATAAGCGTCGAAGCCTTTCTCGGCCTCGGCGAGCGCAGGTTTATCCACACGGTCGAGGTGCGGCACGCCGTCTTCGTCATAGGTGTTGGCTTGGGCCTGGTTGAGTGAGTTACGCGCGATCATGTACAGCGCGGTTTCTTTCAGCCAGGGCGAAGTAGCGTTCTGGGGGGCGACGAAGCCAGGCCCGGCCTCGGTGAAACGGCCTGTGTAGAAATCGGCGGCGGCTTGCAGGTACGTGCGAAACAGCTGACCTTCGGTCGACTGGATATCTTGCGGTGGCTCCACCACCGGGCCTACCCATTCACAGGCGGTGAGCAATTGCAGGCGCGCCTTCACCAGCAGATCGCGTTCGGTGGCTGGCATGTCGGCTTTGACCACCTGGCTGATAAACGCGGCGGCGCTGTTGTCGTCATTGCTGCGGCAGCGGCTGCCTTCGCCATTGAGAAACGCATCGCCGGCAGCTTTAGCGTCGTCGCGCTTGATGCCCAGCGGTTCAAGCAGTGCATCGAGTGGCGAGGTGTTGGGGGCGTCGGACGTGCTGACCGGCTCGGCTTCGCCACGCGGCACAAGGCGATATACCGGGAACGGCACCGGGCCAAAACCCTCGGCCAGGTCATCTTCGCTCAGGGCATTGGGCGTCAGCGGCGCGGCGTTCTTGTCGGCCAGCAACAAGCGCAGATTGGCCCGGCTGTCATTGCCAGGGCTCAGGAACGGCAGGTTGTTGCAGGGGTCCAGCGTGTCACGCGACACCCGCCAGTCGGGGTAACACGAGTCGTCCGAACTGGCCTGGGCCGGTAGGGAAATGCCGGCAAGCAGGGCCAGAGCCAGGGGTGACAAAAAACCGATGCGCATGACGTGTCCTTGATCCTGAGTCCTTGGAGGGTGCCAATCATAGCTTGATCCGGCAGCAGCTTCGGTGAAGGCCTACACAAATTGCTGATTTGTCCGATTTTTGGTCGTGGCAATGCTCAGCGAAATCCGGGCGCAGTGGCGGGTCTATGAGCTTCAAGTCAAATCCCGCGGTGTGCCGCCCGACGGTTGTAAAACAGCGAGCGAAACCGGGGCTTTTGTCCTAGAGTGGCGCTTGTTTGCGCGTGTGCAGGGTTTGCCCGGGAAATGGGCAGTGTCAGGGGAATTGAGGTGCGACGGTCTGTGGTAGAGCAAGACGACAAAATTGGGACGTTTCCCGCAGTCAATCGCCTCACAGGCGCCTGGGAGGGTGCCGGTTGGCTCAGCCGATTATGGTGGGTGCCGATTCTGGCGCTGGCCATGGCCGTGCGTTTCTATGGCCTGACCGCTTCGGCGATCTGGGGCGACGAAGCGTCGAGCCTGCTGCTCAGCGAATACGCCATGGAGGACCTGTGGTTTCACGCCGCCCATGATGTGCACCCGCCGCTGTACTTCTTCATGCTGCGCGGTTGGATCGAGCTGTTTGGCGATGGCATCTGGTCGATTCGCGGCATGAGTGCCCTACCCGGGATCGCGGCGGTGGGGCTGGGCATCTGGCTCACGCGACAACTGTCCACGCGTCGGACGGCAGTGCTGGCGGGCGTGCTGCTGGCGTTGTTTCCGACGGCGGTGCGTTACAGCCAGGAAGTGCGCATGTACTCACTGCTGGCTGTATGGTTGCTGGGCGCCACGCTGGCGCTGGTGTACTGGGTGCGCCAGCCCGAGCGCACGCGTTACCTGGCCGTCTATGTAGTGCTGATGGCGGCCGGGTTCTACACCCACTATTTCACCGCGCTGTGTGTGCTGGTGCATTGGGCTTATCTGGGCGTGTTGTGCCGCTCACAGGCACCCGGCCAACGCTTGATCATTCGCCCGTCGTGGTGGTGCGCCAATGCGCTCATTGTGGCGTTGTACCTGCCGTGGCTGCCGAACCTGCTGGACCTCACCCAGCACATTGAGCAGCTCAAGGTTGGCGGTGACATTGGCTGGGAAGATCCGGTTTCGCTGATTTCCGTGCCGTCGATGGTCTGGCAGTTCATGCTTCAGGATGAAGGCATCGGTTTCTGGCCGCCGCTGTTCTGGCTGTTCCCGCTGCTGTTGATCGCCGTCGTGGGCATCGCGGCCTGGCGTGATCGTGAGCGCTATCGCCCGGCATGCCTGCTGGCGCTGTTTTTCCTGCTGCCGCTGTTGCTGGTGTACGGCGTCTCTTTCATCTCCCCGGTATTTATCGAGCGCTACCTCACGGTCTACGCACTCGGCTTGCCGATCCTGATGGCCTTGGCCATCGACCGCCTGCCCAAGCGCCTTGCATGGTTGGGCGCGGCGTTGTTCGTGTTGTTCGTGGGTGTGGAACTGCTGGGGTTGAAGAACAACGCCACCGTGGATGTGCATGATCAATTCAACGTGCCGGTGGAGTTCGTTAACCGCAACTATCAGGAAGACGACCGCATCGTCCTCAGCGATATGCTGTGGTACTTGCCCTACGTGTATTACGACGAGACCGACGCCCAATTGCAGCTCTACACGCCCCCCAAACCCGACGGCACGCCGACCCGGCCGAACGCCTACGGTTTCGGCACGTTGGTGGATCAGGACGGCGGGCGTATTTACCTGGACCGTTTGTCGGCATTGCCGGCCGATACGCACCGCGTGTGGCTGATCAGCAGCACGGATATGCCGGACGAGTTCGCCCCGATTCCCGCCGATTGGCGCCAGCTTCTGCAGCAAGTCGGCGGCGGAGCGCGGGCGCGCTTGTTTGTGCTGTGCCGCGGGCCAGAGCCCTCGCAACCCGAGGGTTGCCGTTAATCAAGCATCGGCATTAAGTACATGCCCGGAACGCCTGTTCCGGGCCAATCGCTTCGAAAACACTAAGCCGGTTTACGATTTCGTTGATGGCACAGCAGTGCGTCACGTGGTTGTTGGCCTGGCTGGCGCCTGGACTAGACTCACAGGAATGGTCTTTGTAGGAACCCACCATGGAATCGCCTGTGCACAGCTTGCCCTCACTGTTCAAACAGCTGGGGCTGCCGGATGACCCGGTGAGTATCGAGCAGTTTGTGACGGTACATTCACCGCTCAAACCTGAGCTGCATCTGGCCGATGCGTTTTTCTGGACGGCCAGTCAGCGAGCGTTTTTGCGCGAAGAGATTTTGGAGGATGCGGATTGGGCGGAAGTGGTGGACCAGCTGAGTGTGTTGTTGCGGACGGGGCGTGAGGGGTAAAAATAGTGGCCTCCCTGGTGTTTGGGATTTTGCCGACGGCTTGTACCGATAACCGTCAGGTGCGAGGCCAACGCTGACCCAATGTGGGAGCCAAAGTGGAAAAACCAGCACGCCCACTCAAACCCGCTTTACTTACCCACAGCGCCCCGCGCCACCGATCACAAATTTGTTTCAAAACTTGACTGCTTTGGACGCATCCACCATATTGATAGTTAGCAAACTAACTGTATGCGAACAATCCAGTGCCTCATACCCTCGAACAACTTCAGATGAACCTCAGCAGCAGCATGGTGGTGGGCGCCCGCAATTGGCGCAAAATCTGCCAGACCACGCTGGTGAGCTACGGTATTTCCGAAGCCTGCGCCGTGCCGTTGTTGATGATCGGCCGCTTGGGCGACGGTGTGCACCAAGTCAAAGTCGCCCAGGCCTCCGGCATGGAAAGCCCGTCGTTGGTGCGCCTGCTTGATCAGTTGTGCGCCGGCGGCTACGTGTGCCGGACCGAAGACGTCCACGACCGCCGCGCCAAGGCCTTGAGCCTCACCGAGCGCGGCCGCGAACTGGTGCAAGCGGTGGAAGTGCAGCTGGTGCGCCTGCGTCAGGAAGTGCTGGCGGACATTGCCCACAGCGACCTTGAAGCCGCCCTGCGCGTGCTGCGGGCGTTCGAAGCGGCTGGGGTTGCAGCGCCTTGAACGGATTTTTTACCGGTTTTCCGCCAGCCCGCGATTGGTTCTACGGGGTACGGACGTTCGCAGCGTCAATGATCGCGCTGTACATCGCCATGCTCATGCAAATGCCACGTCCGTACTGGGCGATGGCCACGGTGTATATCGTCTCCAGCCCGTTTGTCGGTCCTACCAGTTCCAAGGCGCTGTACCGCGCCATCGGCACCTTCATGGGTGCAGCGGCGGCGGTGGTGTTTGTGCCGATGTTTGTGCAGGCGCCGTACGTGTTGGTGGTGGTGATTGCATTGTGGACGGGCATTTTGCTGTTCCTGTCCATGCACCTGCGCACCGCGAATAACTACGCGCTGATGCTGGCCGGCTACACCTTGCCGCTGATCGCCTTGCCGGTGGTGGATAACCCGCTGGCAGTGTGGGATGTGGCCGAGGCGCGTACCGAGGAGATCTTTCTTGGCATCGCCGTGGCGGCGGTCGTCGGCGCGATGTTCTGGCCGCGGCGCCTGATGCCGGTGTTCGATGGCTCGGTGACCAAATGGTTTGCCGATGCCCAGGTCTACAGCCTGCGTTTTTTGACGCGCAACGTGCAGCCGGAAGAGGTCAGCACCTTGCGCGGCGGCATGGTCGCCACCTTCAACACCCTGGAATTGATGATCGGCCAGCTGCCCCACGAAGGCGCGCGGCCGCAGACCGTCCGTAACACCAAGGAACTGCGCGGGCGCATGATTCACTTGCTGCCCGTAGTGGATGCGCTCGACGACGCCCTCTACGCCGTCGAACACCGCGCGCCGGAGTTTCTCGACCGGCTCACGCCGGTGCTGGAGGCAAGCCGGCAGTGGCTGGAAAGCACCGTTGAAACCGCCCCACTGGAAAGCTGGCGCGTGCTGCGCGATCAGGTCGATGCCCTGCAACCCCAAGGCGAAGCGCTGGACGACCGGCACACACTATTGTTCTCCAACGCCCTGTATCGCCTCGGCGAGTGGATCGACCTGTGGCAAGACTGTCGCAGCCTGCAGGCCGCCATCCAGTGCGAGAGCCAGGACACCTGGCGCGCGGTGTACCGTCATTGGCGCTTGGGCCGGCTGACGCCATTTCTCGACCGTGGCTTGATGTTCTATTCGGCGTTTTCCACCGTTACCGCGATCATCGTCGCCTCGGTGCTGTGGATTCTGCTGGGCTGGACCGACGGCGGCAGCGCGGTGATCCTGGCGGCCGTGGCCTGCAGTTTTTTTGCCTCGATGGACGACCCGGCGCCGCAGATCTACCGGTTCTTTTTCTGGACCGCGATGTCGGTGCTGTTCGCCAGCCTTTATCTGTTTCTGGTGCTGCCTAACCTGCATGATTTTCCGATGCTGGTGCTGGCGTTTGCCGTGCCGTTTATCTGCATCGGCACGCTCACCGTGCAGCCGCGTTTTTACCTCGGCATGCTGCTGACGCTGGTCAATACCTCCTCGTTCATCAGCATCCAGGGCGCCTATGACGCGGACTTCCTGAACTTCGCCAACGTTAACCTGGCCGGTCCCGTGGGCTTGTTGTTCGCCTTTGTGTGGACGTTGATTGCACGGCCGTTCGGCGCCGAACTGGCGGCCAAGCGCCTGACCCGTTTCAGTTGGCGCGACATCGTCACCCTGACCGAACCTGCGACCCTCGCCGAACACCGGCACATGGCTGCGCAAATGCTCGACCGCCTGATGCAGCACCTGCCGCGCCTGGCCCTCACCGGCCAGGACACCGGCATCGCCCTGCGCGATTTGCGTGTGGCGCTGAACCTGCTCGACCTGCTGGCCTACTCGCCGCGTATCTACGGTGTGCCACGGGTACTGCTCAACCAGGTGGTGGAAGGCGTGGGCGGTTACTTCAAGGCCTGCCTGAAGGCGGGTGAACGCTTGCCCGCGCCGAGCGGTCTGCTGATGACCCTGGACCGCACGCGCCGCGCCCTCAACGGGCAAGGCCTGCAAGACGAAGACGACACCCGCCTGCATCTGCTGCACGCACTGGCCGGCTTGCGCCTGTCGTTGCTGCCCGGCGTGGAATTTATTGGCGGCACTGAAATGGAAGCGCCGCTGCCTGATGGAGCGCCTTTATGATCGGTGATCTGGATATCAGCGGGGTGTTCCTGCCTACGCTGCTGGTGCTGATGGGTATTACGTACGTGTTGTTTCTGGTGGTGCACGGGTTGTTGACGCGCATTCACTTCTATCGCCTGGTCTGGCACCGGGCATTGTTCAATGTGGGGCTCTACGCGCTGTTGCTGGGCGCGGTGGACTCACTCAGTCGATATCTGATGACATGAAAAAACCTTTTTTGACCATCGGCCGTGTTGTCCTGACGTTATTGGTAGTGACCTTCGCTGTCGTCGTTGTGTGGCGCATGGTCATGTACTACATGTTTGCGCCCTGGACCCGTGACGGGCATATCCGTGCCGACATCGTGCAGATCGCTCCGGACGTGTCCGGGTTGATCCAGCAAGTCGACGTGCGCGACAACCAGTTGGTGACCAAGGGCCAGGTGCTGTTTGCCGTGGACCAGGACCGCTTCAAGCTGGCCCTGCGCCAGGCCCAGGCCGCCGTGGCCGACCGCCAGGAAACCCTGGCCCAGGCCAATCGCGAGTACAAGCGTAACCGCGGCCTGGGCAACCTGGTGCCCAGTGAGCAGCTGGAAGAAAGCCAGTCCCGCGTGGCCCGCGCCCAATCGGCCCTGGCCGAGGCGCAGGTGACGGTGGACGCCGCCCAGCTCAACCTTGACCGCTCGGTGATCCGCAGCCCCGTGGACGGCTACGTCAACGACCGTGCGCCGCGCAACCAGGAGTTCGTCACCGCCGGGCGCCCGGTGCTGTCGGTGGTCGACAGCAACTCCTTCCACATCGACGGTTACTTTGAAGAGACCAAGCTCGACGGCATTCACGTCGGCATGGCCGTGGATATTCGTGTGATCGGCGACAACGCGCGCTTGCGTGGCCATGTGCAAAGCATTGTTGCCGGTATCGAAGACCGTGACCGCACCAGTGGCTCCAACCTGCTGCCCAACGTCAACCCGGCGTTCAGCTGGGTGCGCCTGGCCCAGCGGATTCCGGTGCGCATTGCCTTTGATGATGTGCCGGCGGACTTCCGCATGATCGCCGGGCGCACAGCCACGGTGTCGATCATCGATGACAAGACCGCCGCCAAAGAACACGCGCAGCAGGGAGAAAAACCATGAAACCGGCGGCGTTGCTGGCCATGGCTGGCTTGGGTTTGCTGCTGTCGGCCTGCCAGGTGGTAGGCCCGGATTACAAGTTGCCGGACAAGGCCGCTATCAACCGTGGCGACCTGCAAGGGCAGATCGCGGGCGAGGGCCACAACGTGGTGTCGGCGCCGGTGCCGGCGGACTGGTGGAAGCTCTACAAAGACCCGCGCCTGGACGAGCTGGTGCGTCAGGCCATGGCCTCCAACACTGACTTGCGAGTGGCCGCCGCCAACCTGCAACGCGCGCGTTTCCAGACCCAGGAGGCTGAATCGGCAGGCGGCTGGAGTGCCGGCGCCAAGGCTGAGGCCCAACGCTTGCAGGAATCAGGTGAAGCGTTTTTGCTGACCGAGAAAGTCCCGGTCGGCAACATCGGCAGCGCCAGCATCAGCACCTCTTACCAGTTCGACCTGTTCGGCACCCTGCAGCGCGGCATCGAAAGCGCCCAGGCCACCACCGACGCCGCCCAGGCCGCCGCTGACATCGCGCGCATCACGCTGGTAGCGGATGTGGTGCGCTCCTACACCCAGGTGTGCGCGGCCAACGAAGAACTGGCGATCGCCAACGAGTCCCTCGACCTGCAGGCCCAGAGCACCAAACTGACCCAGCGCCTGCGTGACGCCGGGCGTGGTGATGAAACCCAGGTGACGCGTTCGCAAACCCAATACAAGTCGTTGCGCGCCGACATGCCGCGCTACGAAGCATTGCGCCAGGCGGGCTTGTTCCGGTTGTCGATGCTGCTGGCCAAGCCGGTAGACCAACTGCCAGCGGGCACCGGCACTTGCGCCGAGCTGCCGCACATCGCCCAGTTGCTGCCGGTGGGCGACGGCGCGACCCTGCTCAAACGTCGTCCCGATGTGCGCCAGGCCGAGCGCCAACTGGCCGCCGCCACCGCGCGTATCGGCGTGGCCACCGGCGCGTTGTACCCGGACATCAGTATCGGCGCCACCGTGGGCACAGTGGGGCTGCTCGATGACTTGGGCACGCCGGCCACCAATCGCTGGGGCTTTGGCCCGTTGATCAGTTGGTCGGTGCCGACCAACGGCGCGCGTGCGCGCATTCATGAAGCCGAAGCCGCGACCCAGGGCGCCCTGGCGCACTTCGACGGCGTGGTGCTCAATGCCATCCGCGAAACCCAGACCGGCCTTGCGCAATACACCGCGCAGTTGCAACGCCGCGACGCGCTGGCCGATGCCGGCCAGTCTGCCAAAGAAGCGTCGGAGCAGACCCACCGCTTCTTCCAGGCCGGGCGCGCCTCGTTCCTGGCTGACCTGCAAGCCACGCGCACCTACACCGATGTGCGCGCGCAGCTGGCGGCGGCGAACACCCAGGTTGCCATGAGCCAGATCGATCTGTTCCTGGCATTGGGCGGTGGTTGGGAAAGCGGACGAACGCAAGCGTCTCAGGCCAGCAAACCCTGAGCTAAAAGCTATGCTTTGTCAGGTGAGTCGCCGTGGCGGCTCACCTGACACTGCTCGCGTTTGCTCATGGGGATTCCAATAATGAAAAACCCTTATGCTCCCGCTTTCTGGTGCGTGTGCTTCGCACTGGTGTTGTTATCGGCTGCCTATTTCTACGGCGTCATGCTTGCCCATCAAATCGACAAGGCCATGGTGTTTCTCGACAGCGCGTGCCTGGTGATTGGCACGTTGTCCATTGGCGTGGTGGCGTGGGCGTCGTATCAAAATCAACGGGTGAAGAAAAAACTGCTCGAACAAGGCAAGACCCGCGTGGCGATCTGGGACACCAAAGTCGCCTTGCGCCGCGTCGAAACCGTGTTCGACCGCTATTTCTGGGGCAGCTACTGGCAGCCCGGGCGGACCTTCCAGGAAGTCATGGGCGAACTCACCGGCACCCCGCTGGAAAAAAGCCTCGAAGCCCTGAAAAAACAGTGCGTGCTGCTCGACCAGCAGGTAGCCGACGGTAGGCATTGGCTGAATAACGCACGGGAATTGTCCGACGTGGCCAACGCCATGGCACGCGAGCGCTACCAGCTGGACTTCTGCAACCCCAAGGTCGACACCCCGGGAAACGCCGTCATACACCGCGAATTCGAGGTGTTGGTGTACACCTGGACCGCACGTTTGAAGAGTTTTGATCATCAACTCGATGAGATTGAATTGGAGTACTCGTGAACCAACGGTTGACCTGACCCCTCTGAAAAGTTGGGCCGTTCGCGGCCGCCAGTGCTAATCTTCCCCCGTTTTCGGCGGGTTTGAGCCAACCCCTCTTGGGGTTCAAGGAAGACAGCCCACTTCTCACAGGATTTGATCAGGTCACTTCATGAATAAGCCAGCAGTCGTTCTTTTGGGTTTCGTTGTCGCCGTCGGCGTCGTCAGTGCAGGCGGCGCCTGGTACACCGGTAAGCAACTGGAACCGGTGCTGCAGACCGCGATCCAGAACGCCAACAAGGAACTGCAGACCTCCATGGCCGGCGTCGACGGCAGCGTGAACCTGGAGCTGGTGTCCCTGGACCGTGGCCTGTTCAGCAGCACCGCTCACTACCGCCTCAAGGGTCAAGGCAGCGTATTCGGCGAAGAAAACCCGAACCCTGAGCTGCTGTTTGTCGACCACATCGAACACGGCCCGCTGCCGTTCTCGCGCCTGGTTTCGCTGAAGTGGCTGCCGGTTATGGCCACCAGTCACTATGAGCTGGAGAAGAACGCCACCACCGAAAAATGGTTCGCCGCCAGCAAAGACGTGTCGCCGCTCAGAGGCGTGGCCAATATCGGCTACAACCGTTCGGTCGATGGCAACGTCGAACTGCTGCCTCTGGAGCTCAAGGACGACAAGTCCTCGGTGAGCTTCTCCGGCGCCAACCTGGACTTCGACGGCACCGCCGAAGGCCAGAAGGTCAAGGCTGAAGGTTATATGAACAGCCTCAAGGTCGCGGTGATCGATGCCAACGGCGCGCCTTTTGAAGCCGAGCTGTCCGGCCTGACCGTGGCCAGCAACCTGGAAAAAACCACGTTTGGTTTCTACACCGGGCAAAACACCGTTGAGCTGACCGACACCAAAGTGACCTACGGCCCGCAGAAAGCCGTGCTGACCCTCAAGGGCTTCGAGCAGAAAGACACCAGCGAGACCAAGGACAACAACCTGGCTGGCCGCGTCGATTACAAAATTGACGAGATCGGTTACCAGGGCAAGCCTGTCGGTTCGGCCGCCATGGCCCTGAGCATGAAAAACGTCGACATCCCGGCCATGCTGGTACTGACCAAGCTTTATCAAGACAAGATGCAGCCGGTGCAAGCCGCCGCCGCTGCTGGTCAGCCTGTGCCTGAGCTGCAACTGACCGAAGCCGAGCAGACCCTGGCCGAGGCCAACGTCAATCAGGTGCTGGCTGCCAAGCCGCAGGTGGCGGTGGAAAACCTGTCGCTGAAAACCACCCACGGCGAAAGCAAATTCAACCTGGTGGTCGACCTGACCAAGCCGGCTTCCATGGAGCTGCCGCCGGTTGAACTGGGCAAGCAGGTCATCGCGCTGCTGGATGCCAACCTGACCCTGTCCAAGCCAATGATCGGTGACGTTGCTGCACTGCAAGCGCAAGTGGGCGGCGTGACCGACCCTAAAGCCATCGAGCAGCAATCGCAGATGGCGGCCGAGATGGTCAGCGGCATGGCCGTCGGCACCCAGTTGGCTACCCTGGTGGGCACGGATGTGGTCTCCAAGCTGCATTACGCCAACAATGAAGTGACCTTCAACGGCCAAAAGATGACAGTTGAGCAATTCATCGGGTTTGTGATGGCCAAAGCCGGCGCGGTCAGCGGCGCGCAGTAAGATTTCTTACATCAGTAAGAAATAAATAATGGGGGAGCAGGGTTGCCTGGGGCAGCGGTCAAACAGTCGGCATACGGGCCGGCGGTGACCGGTCAGCCCAGGCAAGTCTGCTCCCCCATTGGCTTTTCTGTTGACGGGACAATTCTGAACAATTGTTCCGAATCGGACATATTCCTACATTCATAGGGGATAGTTCCTACAGGAAAGCTAGGCCGGGTCATCAGACGCCGGCACCCTGATGCAAACCGCTCAGGACCACCTATCGTTACAGCTTTCCGCGTGTAAGGAAGCTCACGATATGTTGCGAAACCTACCCATCAGTGCTTCAGGCCGGTTGCGACTGCTCATCGGGGCTGCCTTGTGCAGTCAATTGCTGATGCCCGGCCTCGCCCTGGCCGATCCGGCCTACGACGCGTTGATTATTCAGGCGCGAAACGGCAACTTCACGCCGGCCCTTACCCAACTGCGCCAATTACCTGCCGAGCGCCAGACGCCAGGCCAGATCAGCGATCACATTGTGATTGCCGGCTGGGCCGGGCAAGACGCCGAAGTGCTGAAGGTGTACGAGGCGCAAGGCAAGAATCGCAACTTGACTACACAGGCGCTGGCCACGGTCGCCCGTACCTATCGCAATCAAAAGCAGTGGCCTCAGGCCCTGGCGGTTTATCAGCAGGCGCTGCTGCGTGAACCGAATAATATCGACCTGCAACTGGGCCAGGCCCTGACCCAGGCCGACGGGGGCCAAACCAACGAAGCGGTGCAACGCACCCGCGCATTGGTGGCGGCGCAACCCAATGACCCCAACCGCCGCATGGCCCTGGGCTACGCGCTGACCCGCGCGGGCTTGAATTACGACGCCCTGTTCGAGTTCGACCAGGCTTTTATCCGCGCGGGTGACAAACCCGAAGTGGTGCGCGAATACATCGTCGCCCTGCAAAAGGCCCGTTTGCCGGAGCCGGCCCTGCGCCTGTCGGCCAAGCACCCAGGCGTGCTCGATGTTGTGACCCAGCGCCGCCTGGAAGGCGACCTCGCCGCCGAACGTGTGCGCATGGCCGAGTACGCCACGCGCACCGAGAAAGAACGTTATGTGGTCGCTGATCGCGCCCTCAGCGACTACGACACACTGCTCGCCCGCTGGACCCCTGACCAGAGCGCCCATGACGACGTGGTGCGCTGGCGCATCGACCGCCTGGGCGCCCTCAAGGCACGCGCGCGCACCGCCGAGGTGATCCGCGAGTACGAAACCCTCACTGGCGAACGCGTGCAGTTGCCGACCTACGCCTTGCGCTGGGTGGCTGCGTCCTACCTCGACCAGCGCCAGCCGGAAAAAGCCGAGCCGTTGTACCGCCAGGCGCTGACGGCACCGGATGCTGATCCGGGTGACCACGTCGAAGACAGCACCGCATTGTTTTACGCCTTGCTCGAAAGCGACAAGGTGATGCAAGCGCGCGAAGTCGCCAATAACCTGGCCACCAACCAGAAACCTCGCGTTGAACTCAAGGGCTTGCCCATCGGCAACCCCAATGACAGCTGGATGGACGCGCAGCAACTGGCGGCCCAGGCCGGCACTTACGGCGGTGACCTGCCAGGCAGCGAAACCGGGTTGGAAGCCCTGGTGGCGAAAGCCCCTGGCAACGTCGGCCTGCGCCTGGCCCAGGCTGATATGTACCGCGCGCGTGATTGGCCGCGGCGCGCCGAAGGCTCGCTCAAGGAAGTTGAAACCCAGGCCCCGCGCGATATCGGCCTGGAAGTGTCCCAGGCCTACACCGCCATGGACCTGCAGGAATGGCGGCAAATGGACGCGCTGACCGATGACGTGCTGGCGCGCAACCCCGACAGCCGCCAGGTGCAGCGCCTCAGCCGCCTGCGCGACGTACACGACATGGCCGAACTGCGCGTCGAAGCCTACACCGGTAAAAGCTACGGCGGTGGCGGTAATGATGATGTGGGCGCAGTGGCGGGCAGCCGCGACTGGGGCATCGAAAGCGTGCTTTACAGCCCGCCCATCGATGAAGACTGGCGCGTCTTCGCCGGCGCCGGCTACGCCACCGCAGACTTTACCGAAGGCACCGGCCAGCATCGCTTCCAGCGCGTCGGCGTCGAGCAGCGCACCCGCGACATGACCCTGGAAGCCGAGGTGTCCAACCACTCCTACGGTTATGGCTCCAAGCAAGGCGCGAGCGTGTCGATTGCCCGCGACATCAATGACAACTGGCAGTACGGCGGCAGCCTCGGTTACCTCCTGGCGACCACGCCGCTGCGCGCATTGAATGCCGATGTCACAGCCAATGGCGGCAGTGGCTTTGTCCGCTGGCGCGAGAATGAAAGCCGCGAATGGAAGCTGTCTCTGAGCCCGTCGCATTTCAGCGACGGCAACAACCGCCTCGAAGCGCTGCTCACCGGCCGCGAGGGCATCTACAGCTCGCCGCATGTGCAAGTGGACCTGGGCCTGGAAGTCGGCGCCAGCCGCAACACGAAGGACGACGTGGTGTATTTCAACCCGAAATCGGACTTCAGCGTGTTGCCCACCATGACGGTCAATCACGTGCTTTATCACCGCTATGAGACCCAGTGGAGTCAGCAGTTCCAGGTCGGTGCGGGTACCTATAGCCAGCGCGATTATTCCACCAGTGGGGTCGGCCTGATCGGCTACGGCCAACGTTTTCGCTGGAACGACGTGCTGGAAGCCGGCGCCAACCTGAGCCTGATCAGCCGCACCTATGACGGCGATCGCGAACGCGATCTGCGCCTGCTCGTCGACCTCACTTACCGTTTCTAAAAGAGCCTGAACATGACTGTCCTCAGCCGTTGTTTATTGGTCCTGGGTGTATTGCTGGCCGGCGCGTGCGCCCAGCAACCTGCGCCCTATACCCCACCCGCCG
Organism: Pseudomonas sp. TREG-RG-20F-10-E-6-01; assembly: GCF_022662455.1. Lineage (NCBI taxonomy): Bacteria > Pseudomonadati > Pseudomonadota > Gammaproteobacteria > Pseudomonadales > Pseudomonadaceae > Pseudomonas > Pseudomonas sp. TREG-RG-20F-10-E-6-01. The sequence continues at coordinate 31,081 of NZ_JAKNQP010000019.1, forward strand.
AGCGGCCGATACCTGCGCGTGAAGCGCCGTGGCCGAAAAACCATTTCCTGGGCATTGCCTACCACGACATCGAAGATCGCGACCCCGATCAGGCGGTGGTGGCGGTGCGCACCGAACGGTTGGTCTACCAACTGGCCTGGCTGCGCGAGAACGGCTACCGGCCGGTCAGTGTCGATCAAATCCTGGCAGCGCGCAGCGGTGGGCCGCAGTTGCCGCCCAAAGCCATCCTGCTCAGCTTCGACGACGGCTACTCCAGCTTCTATACCCGCGTGCTACCGATTTTGCGTGCTTATAACTGGCCGGCAATTCTGGCCCCGGTGGGCTATTGGATCGACACGCCGCTGAATAAACCGGTGGATTTTGCCGGCACACCGCGCGCGCGTTCCGACTTCCTGACATGGGAGCAGGTGCGCGAGATCTTCAAATCGGGCCTGGTCGAAATCGCCGCCCACACTGACGCCAGCCACACCGGCATCCTGGCCAACCCACAAGGTAACCAGGAGCCGGCCGCCGCAACGCGACGTTATGACGCCGCCACTGGCACCTATGAAACCGAGGCGCAGTTCCAGGCGCGGATGCGCGCCGACGTTACGGCCATCACCCACAAACTGCGCGCCGTCACCGGCAAGGCGCCGCGTGTATGGGTGTGGCCTTACGGCGCCGCCGACGGCACCTCGTTGGCGGTCGTCGGCGAACAGGGCTACCAGATGGCCCTGACCCTGGACGACGGCCTCGACGACCTCGCCAACCTCAAAAGCAGCCCACGCTTTTTGGTGGCCTCCGACCCGGACGGCGAGCACTACGCCAACGCGATTGTCGGTACTCAGGCGCGGACCTCGATGCGCGTGCTGCACGTGGACCTGGATAACGTCTACGACCCGGACCCGGCCCAAGAGGCACGCAACCTCGACCAGCTGGTGCAGCGCGTGGTCGACATGGGCGCCAGCACCGTGTTCCTGCAAGCCTTCGCCGACCCCAAGGGTGACGGCCTGGTGCATTCGCTGTACTTCCCCAACCGCCATCTGCCGGTGCGCCGCGACTTGTTCAACCGCGTCACCTGGCAACTGCGTACCCGTGGCCACGTGGCGATCTACGCGTGGATGCCAGTGCTGAGCTTTGCGCTCGACCCTTCGTTGCCGCGTGTCACGCGAATGGACCCGAAAACCGGCCAGGTCGGCCTCGACCCGGACCAGTACAAGCGCCTGTCGCCGTTTGACCCGGCCGTGCGCCAGCAGATCGGTGAGATCTATGAAGACCTGGCGCGCAACACGGCCATCGACGGCGTGCTGTTCCACGACGACGCGGTCCTCTCTGATTTCGAAGACGCCAGCCCCGCAGCGCTCAAGGCTTACGCCGCCAACGGCCTGCCGGGCAGCATTGCCGCGCTGCGTGCCGAGCCGGCCGTGATGCAGCGCTGGACGCGTTTCAAGAGCCGCTACCTGATCGACTTTACCCAGGAACTGGCCGCAAAAGTGCGCGCCATACGCGGGCCGCAGGTGCAGACGGCGCGCAATATCTTCGCCGAGCCGATGCTCAACCCGGCGAGCGAAGCGTGGTTCGCGCAGAACCTCGATGACTTCCTCCAGACCTACGACTGGACCGCGCCGATGGCCATGCCGCTGATGGAAGGCGAGACGCTGAAGAACTCCAACGCCTGGCTGGAAAAACTCGTGGCCACCGTCAAGGCCCGTCCCGATGCCTTGCAGCGCACCGTGTTTGAACTGCAAGCCAAAGACTGGCGCACCAAAGACGCGCCCGATATCGACGGCGCGCAGATGGCTGCATGGATGGGTGTGCTCAAACGCCAGGGGGTCAGGAGTTTTGGCTACTACCCGGACAACTTCCTGGAAAATTCGCCGGACCTGAAGACGGTACGTCCGGCCCTGTCCAACCAATGGAACCCTTGACCATGTTCGACAGAATCCTGGCTTTATTCGTGTTGGCGCTGGTGTTGGGTGTGCCCCTTGGCCTGATCTTTCTGGTCACCGGGCAGTTCCTGATGGACTTCGTGTTTTTCTACCCGCTGTTCATGTCGGCCTTGTGGATCGCCGGCGGGCTGTACTTCTGGCTGCACTGGGAGCGTCACTGGCCGTGGAAGGAAGACACGCCGGCGCCGACCCTGGCCGGCAACCCGCTGATCTCGATCATCATTCCTTGCTACAACGAGGGCGATAACGCCGCCGACACCATTCATGCGGCGCTGGACCAGCTGTACCCGAACATCGAAGTGATCGCCGTCAACGATGGCTCCAAAGACAACACCGCCGCGGTGCTTGATGCACTGGCGCTGGAACACCCACGTCTGCGCGTGCTGCACCTTGCGCAGAACCAGGGCAAGGCTGTGGCCCTGCGCATGGGCGCGGTGGCTGCGCGCAGTGAGTACCTGGTGTGCATCGACGGCGATGCCTTGCTCGATAAAAATGCGGCGGCCTACATGGTCGCGCCGATGCTGGACAACCCGCGCCTGGGCGCCGTGACCGGCAACCCGCGCATCCGTACGCGCTCGACCTTGATCGGCCGGGTGCAGGTGGGCGAGTTCTCGTCGATCATTGGCTTGATCAAGCGCACCCAGCGGGTGTTCGGCCGCATCTTCACGGTGTCGGGTGTGGTGGTGGCGTTTCGCAAGAAAGCGCTGGACCGCATCGACTACTGGAGCACCGACATGATCACCGAGGACATCGATGTCAGTTGGAAGCTGCAACTCGATCACTGGGCCATCTTCTACGAGCCGCGTGCCCTGTGCTGGATCCTGATGCCCGAAACCGTCGGTGGCCTGTGGAAACAACGCCTGCGCTGGGCCCAAGGCGGCGCCGAAGTGCTGTTCAAAAACATCCGTGGCATCTGGCAATGGCGCCATCGCTACCTGTGGCCGCTGTTGTTCGAGTACTGCTTGTCCACCGGTTGGGCCTTCACTTTCCTGCTCTCGGTGATCTTCTGGGGCCTGGGCAAATTCATGGTGCTGCCGCAGGCGATTGCCGTGGATTCGCTGGTGCCGCCGGCGTTTACCGGGCTGGTGCTGGCGATGGTGTGCCTGCTGCAGTTTGCGGTGAGCATCCTGATTGATCGGCGTTACGAAAAAGACCTGTGGAAAACCCTGTTCTGGACCGTGTGGTACCCGATGGTGTTCTGGCTGGTCAGTTTGCTGACCACATTGGTCAGCTTTCCCAAGGTGCTCTTCAACCAGCACCAGAAGCGCGCGCGCTGGGTCAGCCCGGACCGCGGTATTAAACCTAGCGAAGAGGAGGCGTGACGATGAAACTGGTCAGAACTCGCCAGAACACAGTGATGTGGATCATCGACGTGCTGCTCACCCTGCTGGCTTGGGCCGGGCTGGTCTGGCTGCTGGCACGCGGGATCGGCGCAATGCTGGAAACCCATGGCGGCCCGCGCATTGAGGCGCCGATTTTTGCGGCGCTCAACACCTTGCAGATCTACCTGTGGATCGCCTTGTTCAATGCGGTGATCCTGATCAGTTGGGCACGCTATCAACAGCGTCGCGGGCGCAAGTTTGCCCAGCGTCGCGCCGAAGCCAACGCGCTCAGCGATAAAAGCCTGAGTGAAAGCTTCAACTTGGGCGACGGCCACCTCGAGCAGTTTCGCAAGTCGGGCGTGCTGGTGATTCACAACGATGACGAGGGCGGCGTAGAAGATGTGAAGGCCCATGTTTCGCGTGACGTTGAGCGGCCAGGACTGACCCTGGTGCCAGGGCAGGAAAAAGACAAAGGCGCAGGCTAATTGCCCCGTGCTCTTTACCCCGAGCTCTGTGGCGAGCGGTCTGTGTGGCGAGCGGGCTTGCCCCGCGTTGGGCTGCAAAGCAGCCCCACACCTGACGCCACGATCTTGCTGACGTAACGCGGCGACACTGACCAGGGGACGCTTCGCGCCCCAACGCGGGGCAAGCCCGCTCGCCACAAGAGGCGCCATCCCAGACTCATCCGATAAATGGGATCCAATTCACAAAACATGCGCGAACTTTTCTGTATTCCCCTGTACTAACCTAACTCGGTATTTAGTTGATGGCTAAGTAGTGGCATCTGCTGGGTTGTTTGCCGAAGGGTTATCAAAAACAGTGGCCGCTTGTCGGAATAAAAGTTTCAACAACAAGCGCTTTCACCGTTTGATGATTATTTGTTGTTATTAATCAATAGGTTGCGGTTGTAATAAGTACGAATGCCCGACAAGTCCAGCTTCTTGGGCTAGCGCGAGTTCGATGTTAGTTTGCCGCCCCTTGATTTTCGATGGATCGAACATGTCTTTGTTATTGCCACGGACTCGGTATTTGCTGTGCACTTTCCTGCTCGCCTGTCTGGGCCTGAACAGCGCCACAGCCGCTCCCACGCCAGGGGATCAAGACTTGATCCGCGACCGGCAAAATCGCCTGCTCGAAGAGCAGGGCCGGCGCCTGCAAGAACTCCAGGACCTGCCCGGCAAAGAGGCCAAGCCCCAAGCCCCGGCGACGCCCGCTGACACCCGCTGTTTCCCGATCAAAGACATCGAGCTCAAGGGCGCCGACAGCCTGTCCGCTGCCGACCGCACGCTGTTGCTCAAACCCTATGTGGGCCAATGCCTGGGCGTCTCGCAGCTCAATGAGCTGCTTAAAGTCATCACCGACTATTACATCGCCAAAGGCCGCGTCACCAGCCGTGCCTACCTGCCGCAACAGGACCTGTCCAGCGGCCACCTGCAAGTGCTGGTGGTCGAGGGCAAGCTCGAAGCCTTGAGAAGCGCCGAAGGCAGCAACGTGACTGACCGCGAGCTGGCCATGGCCTTTCCCGGCAAGGTCGGCGAGGCGCTGAACCTGCGCGAGGTCGAGCAACTGGTCGACCAGCTCAACCGTCTGCCGTCCAAACAGGCACAAATGGAACTGACCCCCGGAAAAGAAGTGGGCGGCAGCGACGTGGTGGTCAAGAACACCGCGCAAAAGCCGTGGCGCGCCAGCCTGTCGCGCAATAACGATGGGCAAAGAAGCACCGGCGAGCAGCAATGGGGCGCGGGCCTGGAGTGGGACAGCCCGCTGGGGCTGGCCGACCAACTGGTGCTGCGCGGTGGTCACGACGCGATCAGCGACCACCAGAAAACGTCGAAAAACACCATGCTCTACTACAACGTGCCGTGGGGCTGGTGGAACTTCAGCTACACCTACAGCGAGAGCGATTACCGCGCGCTGGGTTACACCGACACCTTCAAGTTCAAGCAGTCGGGCGATAACGAAAACCACCAACTGCGCGCAGAGCGCGTGATTCACCGCGATGACGTGAGCAAGACCTCAGTCAACGTCGGTCTGGCTCACCTGCGCACCAACAACTACATCGACGACGCCCACCTCGAAACCAGCAGTAACCGCCTCAGCGAACTGCAATTTGGCATCAACCACGGCCGGCGCATCGGCAATGCCTTCGTCAACGTTGACCTGGGCGTGCAGAACGGCATCGGTGCATTTGACGCCCAGCGCGACGACCAGCATCGCGATCAGTACGGGCACCTCACGGCCACTCCCGATTACCGCAAATACACCGCCACCGTCAGTTATCTGCAGCCGTTCAGCCTGTGGGGCGAGTCGTTCAGCTTTACCAGCTTGGCCACCGGGCAACGCAGCGAAGACGTGCTGTTCTCGCCGCAACGCATCAGCCTCGGCGGCTCTTCTTCGGTACGCGGTTTCAAGGATCAGCAACTGTCCGGCGACAGCGGTGGCTACTGGCGCAATGAAGTGCGCTGGGCCCGCCCGGTCACGTTGGAATGGCTGCGCCCGGCCTTCGCCGAATACGGCACCAGCCTGGGTTACGACCAAGGTGTGATCCGCAACGACCGTTACAACGACGACTACCACGGCCGCGTTTCAAGCAACTCCGTGGAGCTGTTCGCCCGGGGCAAATACGTCAGCACCAGCGTGACGTTTGCTCACTCGTTAGAAAGGCCTGGGGTCGTGACGGAGCGCGAAGCACCGATCTACTTCCGCATGGATTTCTTCCTGTAATTCAACGCCCTGCTGCAACGAGAATCTGAAAATGGATGTTCGCCACTTTGCCTTTCTGGCCCGCCAACCTTCTGCTGCCCTGAAGCGCCGGGACGCGTTCCTTGGCCTGCCCAAGCGCGGCCTGGTGCTGATTCTGGCCAACGCGCTGTTCTGGCAGCCGTTGCTCGCCCAGGCCGAAGGCATTGTGGTCAGCAATCCGGCCACCAGCGTCGGCCAGGCCGGCAATGGCGTGCCGGTGGTGAACATCGCTGCGCCCAATGCCAGTGGCTTGTCCCATAACCAGTTCAAGGACTACAACGTCGGCCCCAACGGCGTGATCCTCAACAACGCCACTGGCGCGGTGCAGAACACGCAGCTCGGCGGCTACATCGTCGGCAACCCGAACCTCAAGGGCGGCGCCGCCAACGTCATTCTCAACGAAGTCAACGGCGGCAGCCCCAGCCAGCTGCGCGGCTACACCGAAGTGGCGGGCCAGTCGGCCAAGGTCATCGTCGCCAACCCGTACGGCATCACGTGCAGTGGCTGCGGTTTTATCAACACGCCCAACGTGACCCTGACCACCGGCAAACCGGTGATGGACAACGTCGGCCGTTTGGACCACTACCAGGTTGACGGCGGCGCCGTGACCATCGACGGCGAGGGCCTGAACGCCAGTAACGTCGACCGCTTCGAAATCATCACCCGCTCGGCCAAGATCAACGCCCAGATCAACGCACGCGAACTGGCCGTAATCGCCGGGCGCAACGACGTCGATGCCCAAAGCCTGAAAACCACCGCACGCGCCGACGACGGCAGCGCCAAACCCGAACTGGCCATCGACTCCAGCGCGCTGGGCGGTATGTACGCCGGCGCGATCAAACTGGTGGGCACCGAAGCCGGCGTGGGCGTGAAGCTCGACGGGACGTTGGCGGCCAGTGGTGGGGATATTCAGCTTGATGCCAATGGGCATTTGAGCATGGCGCAGACCGCCGCCAGCGGCGCGGTCAACGTCAAGGCCGCGAGCCTGGATGCCAAGGGGCCGGTGTACGCCGGCACGGCACTGGACGTGCAAACCCAAGGCGATCTGACCAACCGCCAAAGCCTGGCCGCCCGTGACCGCATTGCGCTGTCCAGCGGCGGCACGTTGACCAATAGCGACATTATCGAAGCTGGCGTCAACACCGATAACACCCGCAACGCAGCGGGCGACGTCAGTCTGCGCGGCAAGACCGTCAACAACACCGGCACCAATGTCATCGCCAGCCGTACGTTGAGCGTCGATGCCCAGACCCTGAACAACCAGGGCGGCACCCTGAGTGCAAAACAGCACACGCAGATTACGGCAGGCACAGTCGACAACCAGAACAAAGGCCGCATTCTGAGCAACGGCGGCCTGGCCCTCACGGCCGATCGCCTGCAGAACACCCAAGGTGGGCTGGTCACCAGCAACGGTCCGCTGACCGCAGTTGTCGGTGAGTTGCATAACCAGGGCGGCGAAGTCTCCAGCCTGGACACCGCAGCGCTGACGGTCACCACCCTCGACAACGTCGCGGGGCTGGTCACGGCGGGTAAGGCGTTGAGCCTTAACGTCGGCAGCCTGAACAACCAGGGCGGTCTGGTCACCAGCCAAGGCTTGGTCAGTGTGGCCGGTAACAGCCTGGACAACCGTGAAAAAGGCTTGGTCGCCGGCGTCGAGGGTGTGCAGGTCACTGTCGCCAACATCGACAACCGCAACGGCGAGCTGTCCAGCCGTGCGGGCGTGCAGGTCACCGGCACGCAACTGGATAACAGCGATGGCGGGCTGGTGATTGCCGGCAGCGGCGCAGGCCTGAATGTCGATCAATTGTTCAACCGCAACCAGGGCCTGATCAGCAGCGAAGGGCTGTTGAGTGTCACGGCGCGCAACGTGGCCAACAACGGCGGTACGCTGTCCAGCGCCGGCCCGCTGACCCTCAACGCCCTTGGCGCGGTGGACAACCAGGGCGGGCGGCTGGTGACTGACGCCCGCCTGATCCTCAACAGCGCGAGTCTCGACAACAGCCAAAAAGGCACCCTGAGCGCACGTCAGGCCGCGCAGATCACCACCGCTGACCTGAACAACCAGCAAGGCGGTCAGATCACCAGCGCCGAGGCCCTGACCCTGGACCTCAACCGTGGTCAGCTCAATAACCAGGGCGGACTGATCAACGCGCCGCTGCTGATGCTCAACAACCTCAAAGATGTGCATAACCAGGGCGGCGAGATTTCCAGCAGCCAGGCGTTCACACTCACCGCCGACAACCTGGACAACAGCGGCGGCAAACTGCTGAGCAATACCGCGCTGACCTTGCGCATCGGCCAGGCCCTGGCAAACGTCAAAGGCATGATCGCCGCAGCGTCGGTCGACGCGCACGCCGCCAGCCTCGACAACAGCGGCGGTACACTCACCAGCCGTGGCGACACCGTACTCAACATTGATGGCCGCCTGACCAATCGCGATCAGGGCCTGCTCAACGCAGGCGCTGCCCTGACACTCAACAGCGCCGAGCTGGATAACCAGAATGGCTCACTGCTGGGCAGCGCAATTGCCCTGGACTTCGGCAACGCCACCGGCGACCTGAACAACGCCGGGGGCCTGATCACCACCGCTGGCAATCTGACCATCAACCATCTGCGTGACCTGAGCAACGGCGGTGGCGAACTCTCCAGTGCGCAAACCCTGGACCTCAGCGGTCGCACGTTGAACAACAGCAACGGCAAGCTGATCAGCAATAACCTGCTGCTGCTCAATGCCACAAACCTGATCAACCAGAACGGCTTGATGTCCGGCTGGCAGGGCCTGACCGTCAGCGGCGCGAACCTCGATAACCGCAACAACGGCACCTTGTCGAGCCGTTATGGCGACCTTAATGCCACACTCACCGCCAGCCTGCTCAACAGCGGAGCGGGTGCGCTGGTGAGTCAAAAAGCGCTGTACGTGACCGCCGCCGAGCTGGACAACAGCAACACGGGCGTACTCTCCAGCGCCGCCGGCCAACGTCTCAACGTGGGCGGTTTGCTCAACAACGCCCAGGGCGGCGTGATCGACAGCGGCGCAGCCCTGAGCCTGAACGCGCAAAACCTGGACAACAGCGCCGGCAGCATCAGCGGCGGCACCGCCACCACCCTCGACCTGCTCGCGACCCTGACCAACACCAATGGCAAGTTGTCCAGCGGCGGCCCGCTGCTGATCAGCCGTGCCGCGCAGATCAACAACCAGGGCGGCCAGATCGCCAGCCAGGGCCTGTTGACCCTGCTGACCGGCGGCCTGGACAACCGCAACCGTGGCACGCTGGCCGCCAACGACCGCTTGAGCCTCACCGCCAGCGGCCTGGTGCAAAACGGCAACGACGGCTTGATCTACAGCCAGAACGCCGACCTCAGCCTCACGGCCAACCGCGTGGAGAATGGCAAAGGCACCGTGCAAAGCCAGGGCGGCATGACCGTCGACGTGGCCGACGCGCTGGACAACCAGAGCGGCAAACTGATCGCCCAGGCGGGCGATTTGAGTGTCAACGCCGCCAGCCTCGACAACCGCGGCGGCACCCTTGCCAGCCTCAAGGCCGCACTGCAAACCCATGTGGTCGGCGTGCTGCGCAACGGTTATGACCTCAACAACAACCGTCAGGGCGGCGTGATGCAGGGGCAAAGCCTCAACCTGCAAGCCGGCAGCGTAGACAACTATGGCGGGCGCATCGCGGCGCAGGGCGGCAACGCACTGGTGACCACCGGCAATTTCGACAACCGCAACGGCGGGCTCTATGCCAAAGGCCTGATGCGCGTGGTCGGGCATGACGTTGATAACAGCGGCGACAACGACGGCCAGATTGCCGGTCAACAAATCGACCTGGACCTGAGCGGCGCACTTAACAACCGCCTGGGCATCATCGAAAGCGAAAGCACCCTCAAGGTGCGCGCTGCCAGCCTCGACAACCAGACCGGGCGCCTGCGTGCCCTGGGCACGGCGGGCACCACCGAATTCGCCATCGGTGGCCTGTTCGACAACCGCAACGGTGTGCTCGAAACCGCCAACAACGACCTGACCCTCAACGCCGGCAGCCTGCAGAACCTGGGCGGCAACGTACTGCACGTGGGCACAGGCAACTTCGGCATTGCCCCCGCCAACCTCAACGACGTGGGCGGCAGCCTGGTCACCCGTGGCGACCTGACCATTAGCCAGGGCCACTGGACCAACAGCAGCGTGATCCAGGCCGGGCGACTGACAGTCAACGTCGACACCCTCGACCAGACCGCCAGCGGCCAACTGCTCGGTGCCCGACGCTTCGTCGGCAGTGGCGCCAATTGGAACACCCAAGGCCTGATCGCCAGCGACGGCACGCTCGACCTGACGTTGAGCGGCGCCCTTAACAGCAGCGGGCGCATCAGCAGCCTGGGCGACCTCAACCTCAGCGCGGCACAGGCCACCCTGAGCGAAACGGCAAGCATCGCCGGCGGCGGCATCACTACCGCCAACATCGCCGGCACGCTCAACAACCGCGGGCGCATCACCGCCGCCACCGACCTGGTGCTTAACGCGGGCGCGATCAACAACTACGCGACCCTGGGCAGTGGCCAGCGACTGACCGCTACCACCGGTGCGTTACTCAACGATCACGGCCTGATCTTCAGCGGCGGCGACATGAGCCTGCGTGTCGACGCGTTGAACAACAGCTACGCCGATCTCTACAGCATGGGCAACCTGAGCGTCGACCGTGACGGCAAGGGCGGCCTGGCCAGCAGCATCATCAATAGCTCGTCGAGCATACAGAGTGATGGTGACCTGAGTCTGGCAGCGGCAGTGATGCGAAACGAGCGCGCGGTGCTGACAACCAACGACGGCGGCATTTATACCGCTTCGATCACCGAAATGCCCTGCCGACGTGGCGCCGAGTACGCTGGCGACTGCGAAGGCCCGAAGGTCAACCACTTGTGGGAGGTTGTGCAGCGCGACAAGCTGGAAGTACTCCAGGCCAGTGCGGCATCGCTCATCAGTGCGGGAAAAAACATCACCCTTACCGGCGGCCAGTTGCTTAATTCAAGCAGCAGCATCGGCGCCGCCGGTATGATTAACATCACGGTCAACAACTTGACCAACACCGGCATCGAGACTGGCGAAACCGAAACCTGGCGCTTGTTCCGCTCCAAGCGCACCCGCGACGCGAGTGACTGGTATGCGTTGGCGGCAGACTTCAACCGCAAGTACTCGGTTGGCGGCGCCGCCTACAACCCCAATGATCTGGGTGGCCTGGAAGCAGCCATGGCCGCTTTCATCGGCACCACTGAACGGGAAAGCGTCTCGCTGCGCCGCGTCACCAAAATTGCTACGGGCGACCAACGTTACGCCGGTATCATCCAAGCCGGCGGCGCGGCCAATGTAATAACCCAGAACAATATCGATAACACCGTGGTGCGTCCGGGCTACACCTATGTGGGTGCGGGCGCCAAAACCGCGACAGATGCCACGGGCGCCAGTGGCGCAGCCGGTTACTCGACGCGCGTCACCCTTAACCAGCAACTGCCGCCTGACCTCGCCCAACAGCAGATCAATCCGCTGAGCCTGCCCGGCTTCACCTTGCCCAGCGGGCAGGGCGGGCTGTTCCGCCTCAGTGGCGAAAGCGCCAGCGCGCCGGCCAGTACCGGCCCGCAAGGCTGGACCCTCGGCGGCGGCGGTGTAGACCGCACGCCGGTTACCGGCCCGGTCTTACCCGGCAGCGGCACCTCGGCCGACGGCGTGGTGATCAACCGTGTGCAAGGCCTGCCAGACAGCCAGTTCGTCTCCAACCCACAGAAATACCTGATCGAAACCAACCCGCTGCTGACCAACCTCAGCCAGTTTTTAAGCTCTGATTACATGCTGTCCAAACTGGGCTACGACCCAGACCAGGCCCAAAAGCGCCTGGGTGACGGCCTGTATGAACAACGCCTGATCCAGCAAGCCGTGATCGCGCGTACCGGCCAGCGCTTCATCGATGGCCAGACCAGCGACGCCTCGATGTTCAAGTACCTGATGGACAACGCCATTGGCACCCAGCAGGCGCTTAACCTGTCGGTGGGCGTGAGCCTCACCGCCGAGCAAGTCGCGGCCCTGACCCACGACATCGTGTGGATGGAAAACGCCACCGTCGCTGGCCAGCAAGTGCTGGTGCCCGTGCTCTACCTGGCCCAGGCCAACAACCGCCTGGCGCCCAACGGCGCACTCATCACCGGCAGCGACCTGAACCTGGTCAGTGGCGCCGACCTCAACAACGTCGGCACCCTGCGCGCCACCAACAACCTGGCTGCCAGCGCCGGACGCAACATGGTCAACAGCGGCCTCGTGCAAGCCGGCAACCGCCTCGACCTGCTCGCCGGCAACAACCTCACCAACCGCGCCGGCGGCATCATCGCCGGGCGCGACGTCAGCGTCAGCGCAGTGAATGGCGATGTACTCAACGAGCGCACCGTCACCAGCCACCAAAGCAGCAGCGGCTACCGCACCGAGCGCACCGACTTCGTCGACAACGCCGCCCGCATCGAAGCCGCCAACACCCTCACCCTGCAAGCCGGGCGCGACGTCAACAGCACCGGCGGTGCCTTCAAAAGCGGCGCCGACCTGGGCGTTCAAGCCGGGCGCGATGTAAACCTGGCCACCGCCGAACAGCGCAATGCCAACACCGTCAGCACCAACATGCGCAGCAGCAGCGCAAACCAGTACGGCACCGTGATCGAAGCCGGGCGCGACTTCCAGGTGGTGGCTGCGCGGGATATCAGTGCCATCGGCAGCCAGTTGAATGCCACGCGTGATCTGGCGCTGGTAGCCAAGGGCAATGTGAACCTGGCGTCGGCGGCGAATGAACAGCATTCGGCGTTTAATTCCAAGAAGGTCACCAGCCAGGAAGACCACGTCCAGCAAGTGGGCACATCGTTGGTGGCCGGTGAGAACCTCTCCCTCAGTGCCGGCAACGACCTCGTGGTCAGCGCCAGCCGTGCGAGTGCCGGCAAGGAAGCCTACCTGTACGCAGGCAATGACCTGGCGTTGAACGCTGCGCAAGACAGCGACTACAGCTATTACCGCAAAACCAAAACCAGCAAAGGGTTGCTGTCCAGCACCCAGAAAACGCGCATCGACAGCAGTAACCAGATCAGCCAGCAGGGCTCTTCCATCAGCGCTGATACCGTGGTTGTGCGTGCCGGTCGGGACATCGGCACTACCGCCAGCGACGTGGTTTCTACCAACGCCACCAGCCTGATTGCCGGGCGCAATGTGGTGATTGATGGGGCGACGGAAACCTTTGAACAAAGCCATTCGTCCTCGACCAAAAAATCGGGCTTGATGAGCAGCGGCGGCATCGGCGTTACGTTGGGCTCAAGCAGCAACCAGAACACCTTCACCAGCAGCACCGAGACCACCCGGGCCAGCAACATCGGCAGTGTGCTGGGCAGCGTGGATATTCAGGCTGGCAAAGACCTGACCATTCGCGGCTCTGACGTGGTTGCCGGTAAGGACATCAGCCTGGTTGGGCAAAATGTCAGCATCCTGGCTTCCGAGAACAACAACCGCAGCGAGCAGACCTCCAAGAGCAAAACCAGTGGTTTGACCCTGGCGTTGTCCGGCACCGTGGGTAGCGCGGTGGACTCCGCTTATAAGACCGCCAAGCAAGCCAAGAACGAGGACGACGGCCGCCTCTCGGCGCTGCAGGGTGTGAAGGCAGGGTTGACGGGCGTGCAGGCGTGGCAAGCGGCGCAGCAGAATGGCGGCATGACCGGTGCTAACGCCGGGGAATTTGTCGGCATCGCCATCTCGCTCGGCTCGCAAAAATCCAGCTCCAAACAGACCCAGGAGCAGACAGCAAGCCAAGGTAGCAGCCTCACCAGTGGCAATAACCTCAGTATTGTAGCCGCCGGTAACGGCACGCCTGGCGCAGATGGAGACATCCGCGTTCAGGGCAGCAAGCTCCAGGCCGGTAATGAAATGCTGTTGGCAGCAGAGCGTGATATCCGCCTGGAAGCAGCCGCCAACACACAAAAACTCGATGGCAAGAACAGCAGTGGCGGCGGGGCCGTAGGCCTTAGCTTTGGGGCGAGTTCCAATGGTGCTGGCCTTAGCATCTTCGCCAATGCCAACAAGGGCACCGGCAGCGAGAAAGGCAATGGCACAACCTGGACGGAAACGACGCTGGATGCGGGCAAGCAAGTCAGCCTGATCAGTGGGCGAGACACCGTCCTCAAAGGTGCGCAGGTCAGTGCAGATCAGATCAAGGCCGCGGTAGGCCGCGATCTTATGCTGCAAAGCCTGCAAGACACCGATGACTACAAGTCCAAACAAACCGATGTCAGCGGTGGCGCAAGTTTCACGTTTGGCACCATGACGGGCAGTGGTTCGCTCAGCATCAGCAAGAGCAAGATCGACTCCAACTATAAAAGCGTGCAGGAGCAAACCGGCCTGTTCGGCGGTAAGGGCGGCTATCAGATTGATGTGGGCAACCACACGCAACTCGATGGCAGCGTGATCGCCAGCACTGCAACAGCGGACAAAAACCGCCTGAGCACCGGCACCCTCGGCTGGAGCGTTTTAAAGAACAAAGCCGACTACACAAGCCAGTTGCAGAGCGCCAGCGTCAGCAGTGGCGCAAGCAGTGCGAACGCCTTCATCAGCAATATGCCTTCCGGTAGCTTGATCGCGTTCAATCATGGCGACAGTGACAGCGGCACCACGTCATCGGCCATTTCCAACGGTACTCTCGACATCCGCGACCCTGCTAAACAGCAGCAGGACGTTGCAACGCTGAGCCACGATGTTGAACACGCCAACGGCAGCATCAGCCCGATCTTTGATAAGGAAAAAGAGCAGAAGCGCCTGCGCCAGGTGCAGTTGATTGCGGATATTGGTACTCAGGCAGTAGACATCGTTCGAACCCAAGGCCAGATCGATGCTGATAAAGAGGCGCGTGCTGAACTTGATAAGCGTGGCATCAAGGAACCTGGAAAAGATGCCAAAAAAGAGGACGTCGACGCCTACAAGAAACAACTGATTGCCACTGACGCTTATCAACGGATCATGGCGGACTACGGGGTCGGCGGCAATTACCCGCGTGTAGCGCAGGCGGTGACGGCAGCATTGCAAGGGCTGGTGGGAGGCGATATCGGTTCAGCCATTGCGGGCGCATCGGCGCCGTACATGGCGCAAGTCATCAGGAAAACCACCGGAGACAACGCTGTACTCAACACCATGGCGCATGCCGTATTGGGTGCGGTGGTGGCGCAGGCGCAAGGCAACTCTGCGGGAGCGGGGGCTGCGGGAGCTGCGACGGGTGAATTCATCGCCCATCAGTTGTATCCGGGCAAGAAGACAATCGAGTTGACGGAGGAGGAGAGAGAGACGGTTGTTGCACTTTCGGGTCTAGCAGCAGGGTTGGCTGGGGGGATTGCTGGTGGTGATCTGGGCGGTGCGGTTACTGGGGCAAAGGCGGGAAGCAATGCGGTGGAGAACAACTCCCTCAGTGATATTGCAGAAGCATTAGCAGAACGTAAAACACTTGAACAAAAGGCCGAAGAGCGCGTCAAGGCTGAAAACGAGCGATACAAGGAGCAAAACTGTGCAGGAATGAGCGCGGATGCGTGCTCGGCGCAAATGTATGCTGAGCGTCGCGAAACACTTGCTTATACCGTGGCGGGTGTTGGAGCTGTAGCCGGAGCAGTGCTGCTCGGTCCTGCCTTGTTAAATTCCTGTGCGATGAACCCAGCTGTTTGTACCGAACTGTCATTAACAGCAGTTGAGTTGCCCTTTGGTGCCGCAACGGCTGGCGGTACAGCGTTGGGTGTAGGAGGATTTGGTAGTCTTGCGGCCAAGGAGTTAGCTGCTACTGCGGATGCTGCGGCTGCGGCGCGAAATGTCGAGACCGCAAAAGGTAGCGCTCTTGATGCAAAAGGCGCTGCGTCTAAGAATGCGAATGCAACAGGCATGCTTACGGATTCGGAGACTGCGGTATTAACCGAAAGATATGTTATCGAAGGAACGGCTAAGGGCGCTGCACCAAAAGTGGCGGCAGAGGGAAAAGTAGGAGGTCAGACCTTCCAAGACGTCAATCAAACCGCTCGTCCACTCAACGAGGCGGACCCGAAAATACCTTCGTTGATCACGGATAGGATTGCAGATAAAGCCGCTGCGAATCCTGGCAAACTTTATCCAAACGGAAATATGAAAGATGCCCACGCTGAAATCGGTGTGATCCAGCAAGCATATAGCTCTGGTAAAACTGCCGGAGCGGACATGTCTATGACAGTCGCAGGGAAAGATGTATGCGGATTCTGCAAAGGTGACATAGCCGCTGCCGCAGAAAAGGCTGAGTTGAAATCTTTAACCGTAAGAGCTATAGATGATAAAACAGGACTTCCGAAAAGCTATTACTGGGAGTCAGGTATGAAGTCTATTAAGGAGAAAAAATAGATGATCATCGGAGGGTATACCCTTAGTCCTGAGCACGGCAGATCGCAAATCCCTCTCATTGATCAGCCGACCATGGAAGATGTAAGGTCCATTATATGTGAATATAGTAAAGTCGACGGCGTCGCTTCGTTGTCTATTTCCCCGGCACCTGAAGCCGGACCTTACGAAATCAATCTTTATGCTGATTCTGGAAATTATATTCTGATGCTGAACCAATACCTTGATGATGGTGAGCATGTTGTGCGTACTCTTAATAATACGTCGACTGGAGCAAAATTGGTTGATGTTCTGGGCGATTACTATCCGGAGAGTTTTGTCACAAGAAATATAGAAATCGTTATTTCTTGTTTTCAAGAATTTTTGAGGTCCGGTGATGTAAGCTTTGCAGTGTTGAATGCTTAAAGTAAAAAAAGGAAATAGGGGTCAGACCACGGTTTTGTTTTTTGGAGTTCAGCAGAGTTGCTCTTTAAAAACATGATTTATTTTTGTAATTATTCCAATCTGTTGGCCTGTTGAAGGGCGGCTAAGCTGTAAGCTCTTATCCAGTTAGGGGTTTATATGGCTCGCCGTCCTGGGGTTTTACTGCCGGATATCCCGTTGCATATTATTCAGCGGGGAAACAATCGGTCTGCGTGTTTTTATTTAGATGAAGACTATATTTTTAGAAGAATCGTGGTCTGACCCTTATTTTCCCCCTGTGTTTACTATTAGCCCAAATGAATTGAAGGGGGTTCTTCAGAGTAGCCCAGTCGTAAAGTCACCTGTTACTGCGCTACCAGATGGTCAATTTGTAAGGACCGTTGACACGGGCAGAGTCATCGGAACTACTACGCTGAAAGATGGAGGTGTTCCTACCTCTGCGATAAAAGTATTTACCGATAAGGCGGGTAACTTGATAACGGCTTTCCCAGCTAAGGCAGTGAACTAATGCGAACTCTCCCTGTGTATGTGTGGCGTGAACTTCAATTGGCTATGACACTGCTGGATGAGAATTCATCTTTAAGGGAGGCTCTTGGGGTGATTCTTTTGTGGATTAGAGATAACTACAAATACTTCACGGTTGAGCCGTTTTCGACCTATGGGATTGATGAGTTTTCGCATATTGATGAGAATTTGATGCCGGTTGAATTTTCGTCATTTCTACCTGGCGATATAGCTCATTTAAAGAAAGTGATTTTTGGGTGTCAAGCTAATGAAGCAGAGCTTATTGCGAGATTTTTACGTGACACAATGGAAGCGTTGGTGACTGTCGAGACCGATAGACAATGCCCTAGGTGTCAATCCGACGGGATGCGTATTTTTGTCGGTAAATATAACGGGTTGCTTGCTTATCAGTGTAACGTCTGTGGTCACTCCACTTATTCAGATGGTTCTAAGGTGGGTGGTGGAGAGTTGGAGTTTGTGAGTGAGAAAAGATTGCGAGAGCTCAACATGATCTAATGGTGCAAAAGATGCAGGGTCAGAAATAGGGGTCAGACCACGTTTTTCGTTTTTTAGAGTTCAGCAGAGTTGCTCTTTAAAAACATGATTTATTTTTTGTAATTATTCCAATCTGTTGGCCTGTTGAAGGGCGGCTAAGCTGTAAGCTCCTATCCAGTTAGGGGTTTATATGGCTCGCCGTCCTAGAGTTTTACTGCCGGATATCCCGTTGCATATTATTCAGCGGGGAAACAATCGGTCTGCGTGTTTTTATTCAGATGAAGACTATATTTTTTACATCGATACATTAGCCGTGCTTGCTGAATTGTACGGCTGTAAAGTTCACGCATTGTGCTTGATGACAAATCATGTTCATTTGTTGT
This sequence comes from Pseudomonas sp. TREG-RG-20F-10-E-6-01, assembly GCF_022662455.1. Classification (NCBI taxonomy): domain Bacteria; kingdom Pseudomonadati; phylum Pseudomonadota; class Gammaproteobacteria; order Pseudomonadales; family Pseudomonadaceae; genus Pseudomonas; species Pseudomonas sp. TREG-RG-20F-10-E-6-01. The sequence goes on from NZ_JAKNQP010000019.1 coordinate 49,280, forward strand.
TGACTCCCAGCTGCTGCGCAGGGGCCGGCCTGCTTATGAAGGGGCTGGGGCAGCGCTACGTTCAATATGTCAATCGAACATATCAACGAACGGGCACGTTGTGGGAAGGCCGTTTCCGCTCCTGTTTGGTTCAACAAGACAACTATGTTTTAGCTTGCTATCGATATATCGAAATGAACCCTGTTAGAGCCGGTATGGTTGCTCATCCGGGCGACTATCGCTGGACCAGCTATAGGGCAAACGCACAGGGCGAGCTGTCAGGCTTTATAAGCCCGCATGCGGTTTATAACGAATTAGGTAGCGGCACCGCGCAACGAGCCGAAGCTTACCGGTCTATATTCAATGAACGACTTTCACCTGGGCTGATAGAACAAATTCGATCTTCTACAAACGGTAATTATGTTTTGGGCGATCAGAAGTTTGCGTCCGAGATCGCGCAGGCGTTAGGTAAAAGAGTTTCGCAGGGCGTGTCAGGACGCCCGAAAAGTGTCAGTTAAAAGAATAGAGGAATAGTGGTCTGACCCCTATTCCCCTCTTAAATCAGATGTCACGGGAGAGGTTTTAGAGGGGCAAGTTGGAAGGGCATTGAGCGAAAAAGGGATGCTTTTGGATTATCAAAGCAAATTCAGATCTGGTTTTGTTGATGGGAGGCCTGTGGGGATTGGCGAGATTGACGCTGAAACACCTCGTTTTATCATTGAGGTTGCCAGCAGTCCGAAGCCTGGAAAAATCGAACAGTTACAGAAGTTACAAAATAACACTATGCTTAACCCTGATCGTAAAGAAGTCATACTTTTTGCTCCGAACGTGGTTAAGCCGCAGCAGATCAAAGCTTATGAAAAGGTAGGGGTTAAAGTAATTAATAGCGTCGACGAGTTATTCGAGTATGGAGCCAAAAAAAGGGGGGTTATAGCTGTGAGCAACTCAGCATCAATTATATCGGATGTGGTAATTGATGAAGACGCGTTCGCTGATTTTCTCCACGCTATAGGTGGAGTCGTCAGCGCGGGTAAACGTAGTCGTGGAGTATTGATCTGGGGTGAGGCCACTTTGTATGTGTCATTACTCACCTCCGAAAAGTTCATAGGTTTTTATGATGCGCAAGATATTCTCGATTGGGAAACTTTGTTGGGTGCCACACCGAGGACAATGATTGAAATGCAGTTGGGACACTCAAAAGGGTCGATGGAAATGTATTTATGGTTGGCGTACGAGTTTGGTAAAAAATGGAATTGTGTTGTTGATGATGTTAATTCTGTGACCATTAAGTACTCTGAAATCTGTGACAGGTATACAAGACCGAGCGTGAAATAGGGGCATGAAATAAGGGTCAGACCACGGTTTTGTTTTTTAGAGTTAAGCAGAGTTGCTCTTTAAAAGTGTGATTTATTTTTTGTAATTATTCCAATCTGTTGGCCTGTTGAAGGGCGGCTAAACTGTAAGCTCTTATCCAGTTAGGGGTTTATATGGCTCGCCGTCCTAGGGTTTTACTGCCGGATATCCCGTTGCATATTATACAGCGGGGAAACAATCAGTAGAGAAAGGGGAAGGATTTATTTAATTTTCCGAGCCCTTTGTTGCTTAAATAAATCTATCCCCTTTTCGCCTATAACCGCTTGATATGTGAGCCTAGGAGTCGTCTTGAAAATACTTTTGTTGACCCTTTTTTCTGCTCTATTGCTGAGTGGCTGCGGCTCTGCGCGCTATGAGAAGCCTATCCCCTACGACCAGGCCACCACCGCACGTATCCGTCTTTTTGGGAATAACGGCTTGCCTGTCGCCATCAACCCCGGACAAGACTGCGCGTCGAGTAAAGAACCTCTTTTTGCCTACGGTTATACCGTTGCGGATAAGGTCAATTCCACCTTGGGGCAACACACCAAGCGAAGTGTCGGAATGCCCGCTTCCTGGAGGAGCGAGCACCTGAGCTATGGCGAGTCTTATGCCGAGTTTGTGATCCCTGCGGGTGTGCCGTCTGTGGTTGTGATGAAGATGGTTGCCGCCGAGGCGTCTTGTGTGCCTGATCCACGTGTATTTGTTCCTGAGGCAGGTAAAGATTATGAGGCGTACCTACACAGGCAAGACTGGCAGTGCGGTGGCGTGATTCGACTGCTCTCTGATCTAGAGACGCCTGGTGCTATCGCACACGTTCCGTCGAATAGTTGCGGGAGAAAATAAAGGTAATTGGCGGTTTGGGCTAGCAGCTGTTCACGCTTTTAGCGCTGCGCCAAGGTTGCATAGGCAACAGGCCACTTTTACTGCCCAGGCGTGGCCCGCACCTACTCACTGCCTCACCGTTAACAGGGCAACTCGTCAGCCGCCCTGTCGCGGTCAGTTGACGCTGTTAAGTCTGCGACTGATGACATCCAGCAAATCACACCCATCACGCAGCGGAATAGCCAGCAATTGGGCGAAGTCTTGAAGCACCACGGCATCGCTGCTGAGCTGTTCGCGGAAGGCCAGGTTTTCCAGCAGTTGCGTGACGGCGCGAATCCGGTACGCGGCGGCGTCGTGGAGCACGTCGAGGGGTGCACTGGTGTCGATAAGCAGAGCGGGGACGGTGCAGTCGTGGCCCGTTAGGGGCATGTATTGGTTCATTTTCAGTACTCTGTTGGTGGATTAAGCCACCACGCATTCGTCGCCAAACGAATGGGTGGCAGCTGTACGCAGGTTGGCGAACCGGAACAGAGTAACCGGCAGACCCGAAGGTCTCCCGCGCACAGCCGCCATAACATGCACAGCTTTGCGGGTGCAAAAACACCTGCATGGAAGCGGGTTGCTTTTGCACTCTGTTGTCAGGTCGCCAAACCTGATCGCCATATGGGCGACGGGCCGGACTATAAGCCCCGCACCCAAACCCACGCAAGGCATCAACGCCCTGACTCAAACCCCTGCGTCCTATCCCCAACCCCCACCGACGCCAACGCTTCCCGCCGTCTGCTCACGGGTATTACGCAAATCCCCAGTCGTTTCGGGAAGCGTCCTACCGCAAAAGGAACCATTTCCCTCAAGCCCGGGTCTTTACCCCGCCCACCCGCAACCGGTCGGGCTGCATGGACTGCAGCGTTTTCAAAATACATTAAGGATTAATGTGAACCTCGCCTCCCTATTCCCTTTTCTGCCACCACCGGCTGCGGTGCGTTTGCTCGCGCCTGCGTTTCAGAAAGGCGCCTTGGGGGCATGCACTCGGATCAAGTGATCCTTCGCTCAGCACACCTACAGCCGCCGGGCTTATTGGCGGCTTTGACTGTAGTTCATGGAGTTTGAAATGAAGCGTAAGCCGTTCCAGAAAACCCTGTTGGCCTTGATGGTCAGCGCAGGCGCCGCGCACGTTGCTGCGGTGGAATTTGACGTCAGCAGCGGCCAGAACACGTGGAAAGGCCAGGTGTTCAACGAGCCTGTGACCTTGGTCGGTTCGCGCAATGTGGTGGCGACCCAGCGTTATGTCGATGGGGCGAGTGTTGCCGAGACCGATATTCAGGGCTCGCTGATCAACCGCGCCGACTACACCATCGATGGCAGTGGCCTCAACATTCGCGGGTTCGTGGTGGATGGTGCGATTGACTCAGATCTCAGAGCCCGTGGCGGCATTATCACCGGCGATGTGGTTCAGTCCGGTGTGATCAGGCTGACCAACCAGACCTGGGCCGAAGGGTTTGAGGTAGGCGCCGCCACCGTCGGCGGCAACGTAATCAACACTGGCACCATCATCACCGTCGACGTGCCGGGTTCCGGCCCCGAGAGCGATGGCGAGGGGATCTACCTCAACGGCACCACCGTAGGCGGCGATGTCGTCAACTCCGGCCTGGTGGACGTGACGTCCTACTACGGCTTCGGCCTGATCCTGGACACCCACAACAATTTGCCGGTGACCGTCGGCGGCAAGATTCTCAACTCCGGGACCATTCGCGTTACCGGTGAGGAGGCACTGGGCATCGAGGTGGAAACCGACACCAGTGACCTGCGCATTGAAAACAGCGGGTTGGTGACGGTCAATGGCGGCCTTGCCAGAGCGGTTCGGTTCGACTCCGGTACTTACGACTATCTGCTCAACACTGGCACCATCGAAGCTAATGGCGCCAACGCGGTCGCTGTCAGCCTGCGGGGGGCGACCTTTACCTTGAACCCACAGACGGGCGCGCGCGGCATCGTCAACCGTGGCCTGATCAAGGCCGACAGCACGGCGATCCTGGTGGATGCGCGGTACCAAACCTCGCCTTTCGAAATCAACCAGCAAGCCGGCGAGATCCGCAGTAACGCCGGCACCGCCATCGACGCCGCCAACCTCGCCACGCTGAACTGGACCGGCGGCAAAATCACCGGCGACCTGCTCAACTTGAGCGCGGTGAATGTCGCGGGCCAGGCTGATTTCGTCGGCCAGCGCATCATCGCGCCGGTCTCGGTCAACGCCGGTTCGTTGAACCTCTCTGCGCCGGGCACCACGATCACCGGCGACCTCAACGTCGCCAGCGGCGCGGGCATTGATATGCACTTGGCCGACAGCGTGGTGCCGACCACGCCGTACCTGACGGTCAACGGCACGGCCAATTTTGCCCAGGCCTCAAAGCTGACCGTGAGCGCCAACCCTGGCGACTTCACCCGCACCAACAACGGCACCCAGTACACACTGCTGCAAGCCAGCAGCGTGCAAAACAACGGGCTGTCTGTTGCCAGTTCTTCATCGCTGCTCAACGTGCTCAGCTACTCGGCGGATGCCCAAACGGTCAAGGCTGTCGTCGCGGTTAAAGACAACCAGCAAGTGCAGCAGGAACTTGCCGGTGCGGGTGCCACCGCCGCAGCGGCGACGGCGGTCAATACCTTCAAGAACGAGGTGCTCGGCGGGCTGAACCAGAACGACCTCGTGTTCCAGTCCCTCGCCAACGCCGGTACTGCGCAACAGCTTGCTCAGGTGAGCGAGCAGCTCAAGCCAGACGTCAACCGTGGCGCGCTGGATGTGGCCTTGTCGGGTCAAACCGTGATCAACGGCGCGATCTTCAACCGCCTCACTGATCAGCGCGAAGGCCATCAAACCGGCGGTGTGTGGGTGCAGGGCCTGAGCAGCAACATGGACCAGGACGGCCGTGGCGGTAACAACGGCTACTCGGCCAACAGCAGCGGCATGGCGGTGGGTGTGGACGGTCGCTTGAACGACACCACCCGCTTGGGCCTGGCCTACAGCTACCTCAACTCCAACATCCATTCCGACCTGGGCAACAAGACTGACGTCGAGGGCCACGCGCTGTCGCTGTACGGCAACTGGGCGCTGCAAAACTGGTTTGTCGACGGCAGCCTCAGCTACGGCCACAACGACAACGACAGCAAACGCCATGTGGCGGGCACCACGGCCAAGGGCAGCTACGACAGTAATGTGTTGGCGGCCAGCGTGATCGGCGGTTACAGCTTCAAGCCGTCGCAGGCGGTGGTGATCGAGCCGCGCGTGGCGGCACGTTATGCCAACGTGCGCATGGATGGCTACGACGAGAAGGGCTCTTCGGCAGCGCTGAGCACCCGCTCGCAACGCTATGAAGTGGGTGAGCTGGGCGCCGGCCTGCGGTTGGCAGGCAACCTGCCGATGGGTGCTGGCAAGCTGCAACCGGAAGCAACCCTGATGGCCTATCACGACCTGATAGGCGATCGCGTCGCGCAAACCTCCAGCTTCGTGGCGGGTGGCTCGCCATTCACCGTCACCGGCGCTTCGGTGGCGCGTGACAGTTATGAAGCCAGCGTGGGCGTGAACTACCAGGTGTCGGACTTTACCGTGGGCGCGAGCTACACCCGCCAGGCGCGCAGCGGGTTTGACGCCGATGGCGTAATGCTCAAGGCGCGGTATGCCTTTTAAGCGCTGACGGCGTGGCTCGGTCCGGGGCGTGCTGGCCCCGGACCACGATTATTCAACCTCGAGGTTCTTATGAAAGCATCCATCGCAATCCCCGTCGCGCTGGCCTTTGCCGTGCTGATGGCGGGGTGCAGCAGCCATCGGCTTGCCGAGCAAAACTTCTCGAAGCCGGTGGTTCCGTTGGCCACCAATGACCATCAGGCCAGCCTGACATTTCGCACCAAGGGCGGCGCAGGCGACAACCCCGTGACCTATTCCCTGGCGTACGCGGAGTCGAGTTATGGCCTGGCCGAGGCTGGCGAGCGGGTTTACGACGGGTATTACTTCAGCCGCGTCCCGGGTTACCTGAAAAAAATCGGCGGTGGCACTGACTCTATCGACAAAGTGATCGAGGCCAACAAACCGCTGCGCATACACGCCAACGTCAAGCAGCAGATCGCGACGCTCAACGGCATTCCGATGCATTCCATGTTTGGCTATGCCATTACGGCGCAACCGGCGACTCAGGTGTTTACGCCGCAGCCGAAGAAGCATTACCTGATTGAGACGGTCATCAGTGATGCGTTTGTGATGAGCATTTATGAAGTGACGGCGACGGGTGAGCGCAAACCGGTGGAGATGACAGTGGTCGCGGACTGAGCCGGCGACGCACTTGCCAAGGCGAGCACTGCGACCGTGGCGAGCGGGCTTGCCCCGCGTTGAGTTGCGAAGTAACCCCCAAAAATGGGCCTGCTACGCAGTCCAACGCGGGGCAAGCCCGCTCGCCACAGGGTGCGATCGTCACCGTGCAGCCGAAGAAGCATTACCTGATTGAGACGGTCATCAGTGATGCGTTTGTGATGAGCATTTATGAAGTGACGGCAACGGGTGAGCGCAAACCGGTGGAGGTGACAGTGGCCGCGGACTGAGCCGGCGACGCAATTGCCAAGGCGAGCACTGCGACCGTGGCGAGCGGGCTTGCCCCGCGTTGGGTTGCGAAGCGTCCCCCAAAAAAATGGGCCTGCTACGCAGTCCAACGCGGGGCAAGCCCGCTCGCCACAGGGTGCGATCGCTACCGTGCAGCCGAAGAAGCATTACCTGATTGAGACGGTCATCAGTGATGCGTTTGTGATGAGCATTTATGAAGTGACGGCAACGGGTGAGCGCAAACCGGTGGAGGTGACAGTGGCCGCGGACTGAGCCGGCGACGCACTTGCCAAGGCGAGCACGGTGACCGTGGCGAGCGGGCTTGCCCCGCGTTGGGTTGCGAAGCGCCCCCCAAAAATGGGCCTGCTACGCAGTCCAACGCGGGGCAAGCCCGCTCGCCACAGGGTGCGATCGCTACCGTGCAGCCGAAGAAGCATTACCTGATTGAGACGGTCATCAGTGATGCGTTTGTGATGAGCATTTATGAAGTGACGGCGACGGGTGAGCGCAAACCGGTGGAGGTGACAGTGGCCGCGGACTGAGCCGGCGACGCACTTGCCAAGGCGAGCACGGTGACCGTGGCGAGCGGGCTTGCCCCGCGTTGGGTTGCGAAGCGACCCCAAAAAAATGGGCCTGCTACGCAGTCCAACGCGTGGCAAGCCCGCTCGCCACAGGGTGCGATCGCCACCGAATCAGAACAACTTGCGCTGCACCGCCTCGTCCAGTGTGCTGCGCGTCAACGCTTCAACCACTTCACCCGTGTTCGCCTGGAACGGGATGCCCAGGATCAGCACCAGGTGCATCCAGGTGCGCACGGATTCGCTTTTGCTCACCCGGCCCAATTCTTTGCCGTCCTTGTCCTTGAACACCGTTTCCATCGTGAAGGTGTTTTTCGCCGTGGACGGAATAATGAAGAAGGTGGCACCGGTAATGATCGCCGAGGCCATGCTGAACTGTTCGTTGTTATACAGCTTGGCGTCGGCGTAAATGTCCGAGTCCACTTTGTCAGTGCTTACCCGCGCAAAGCGGTTGGACTGGCGGAAGGCATCCGCCACAGCTTTTTCCCATAGCGCTGCCGGGGCGCCGGCGGCGGCGTTGGCGGGGCCACCGTTGACCTGGTTCAGCGCTGTGGTGCGCACGAATGCGCTGGGTTTCTGCGCTGGCGCGTTGGCGGTCGGCGGCCAAGTCTGCACCGGTGGCAGTTCGTGTTGCGAGTAGGACACGCAACCGCTCAGCAAGATCGCGGCGAGGACCAGGCTGTGCTTGATCAATCCTTTCATGTGTTGCTCCTTGAATTCAGGGTTTGGCCAGTTTGGCGGTAGCGGTGTCGAGCAGTTGCGCGACCAGTTTGTTCAGCTGCTGGGCGCCCATCGACGGTGCCCAGTATTCGCCGCCATACAGACCGACGTTGTGTTCGAACTTGAGCGCTTGCTCGGCCGTGGCCAATTCTTTGCCGTTGCGGTCGACGATCACCAGGTTGCCGGCCACGTCGAAGCTGTCGACGTAGATCGGCCCGTTGACCCAGATCCAGATCGTCAGCGTCAGCAGCGCGCCGGGTATGTAGGCCGGGTGCGGTGCGCGATGGCCCTTGAGCGAGGTCATGTTGAATTTGAGCACCACGTCGCTTTCTTCCAGGCGCGTGGGGTACTCGGTGACCTGCTTGAAGTAACCCGCCGCGCGCACGTACTGGTTGAGCTGGGCCGTGAGCGAGCGACTGATCGCAGTTTTGTTGGCCTCGTTGACGTCGGCGGCGTTCACCGTCACGTCAGCGATTTGTGCACTGCGCGGGCTGCTGGCAGCAGCCGGGTGGAGCGGGGCACCGATGGGGCCGGTGACGGTGTAGGAGACGCAGCCGGTCATCGACAGCGTCGCGATCAGGGCCGAAGCCCTCAGGAGGGTGTTCAACACGCAATATCCCTATTTAATGAGCAAGCCAAGCCAGTGTCTCGACCGGTGGCTGTGAAACTTGAGGTGGGCGCGCAGCTTAGCAGGCCGCCGTTGGGCGGCGAACTTCACGGTGGCGGCAAAACCGCTTGAGTACATCGGGCAACCCCGTAAAATGCCGCGGCATTGGCTACATCGCATTTTTCAAGGACGAATCAAGCAATGCGCACTTCTGCTTTTCTCCCCGTCACCTGCATGATTGCGGGCTGCACTTTCCAGCCGGGCCGCTGCGCGCCGGTCATCCTTGCCAAAACACCTGCCTGCTGGCCCGACACTTTTGATGTTGAGGTGCTGGGCAAGATCGCGCGTTTTTTCAGCAAGGTCTGATCGCCGCGACAGCGTAGTTGACGTACACAACAGTCCCTCCCGCGGGTTCACCCGCTGCAACCGCGGACCTCTCACCCTAGGAGCACCCTGTGAAAACACTGTCCAAAATCCTGCTGTCTGGCCTCACCGCCGCAGCGCTGCTGACCGTGGCCGGTTGCGCCACGGAGAGCAACCGCGCGATGCCGGTGGAACAAGTCGCCAGCGCCAACGTCGCCTATTCCGGCGTGCGTGTGCCGATTGCCGTGGGCAAGTTCGATAACCGCTCCAGCTACATGCGCGGCATCTTCTCCGACGGCGTCGACCGCCTCGGTGGCCAGGCCAAGACCATCCTGATCACCCACCTGCAGCAGACCAACCGCTTCAGCGTGCTGGACCGCGACAACATGGGCGAAATCTCCCAGGAAGCCGCGATCAAAGGCACCGTACAGAAGCTTAAAGGCGCGGACTACGTAGTGACCGGTGACGTCACCGAGTTCGGCCGCAAAGAGACCGGCGACCGCCAGCTGTTCGGCATTCTCGGCCGTGGCAAAACCCAAGTGGCTTACGCCAAAGTCGCACTGAACATCGTCAACATCAGCACCTCCGAAGTGGTGTATTCCACCCAGGGCGCCGGTGAATACGCCCTGTCCAACCGCGAAGTCATCGGCTTTGGCGGCACCGCCAGCTACGACTCCACCCTCAATGGCAAGGTCCTGGACCTGGCCATGCGCGAAGCCATCAACCGCCTCGTCGACGGCATCAACGCCGGCGCCTGGAACCCGCGCAACTGATCAGCAGCACCTCAAGGAGCAGTACACGGATGAGCAAGGCAGTGAAGTTGGCGCTGATGCTGACAACAATCGCGACGGTCGCCGGGTGCCAAACGGCGCCCCAACCCCTGTATCAGTGGGAAAGCTACCAGCCGCAGGTTTATGAGTACTTCAAGGGCGAGCCCAAGGAAGCGCAGGTTGAGGCGCTGGAGCGCGATCTGCAAAAGATCAACGCCAGTGGCCGCAAAGCGCCGCCGGGTTACCACGCCCACCTGGGCATGCTGTACATGACCATGGGCAAGGATGATCAGATGGTGCAGGAGTTTCGCACCGAGAAGGCCCTGTTCCCCGAGTCTGCTTCCTACATGGACTTTCTGCTGAAAAACGCCAAGACCGGAGTCGCCACCAAATGAGCCTGTTAAAACTCACGGGCGCCTTGCTGGCCCTGGCCTTGCTCGGCGGTTGCGCAGCGCCCAAGACCATCGATTACACCGCATACAAACAGGCGCGGCCGAAGTCGATCCTGGTACTGCCGCCGATCAATGAGTCGCCGGAAGTGCAAGCGTCCTACAGCCTGGTGTCGCAGGTGACGTACCCGCTGGCCGAAGCGGGCTACTACGTGTTGCCGATTGCCCTGGTGGACGAAACCTTCCGCCAGAACGGCCTGACCACCGCCAACGACATCCAGGGTGTGGCACCGGCCAAGCTGCATGACATCTTTGGTGCGGACGCGGCGCTGTACATCACCGTCAGCGAGTACGGCACCAAGTACATGCTGATCTCCAGCGACACCTCCGTGACGGCCTCGGCCAAACTGGTCGACCTGCGCACCGGCACCACGCTGTGGACCGGTTCGGCGCGGGCGTCGAGCGAGGAAGGCAACAACAATGGCGGCGGCCTGGTGGGCATGTTGATCACGGCGGCGGTCAAGCAGGTGATCAACAGCTCCACCGATGCCGCGCACCCGATTGCCGGCATCACCAGTGCGCGCCTGCTGTCGGCGGGGCAACGCACCGGGATTCTGTACGGTCCGCGTAATCCGAAGTACGGCACCGACTGATCCGGGTACTGAAAGGCTGCAGCTCCAATGTGGGAGCTGGCTTGCCTGCTATAGCATCACCTCGGTTTAACTGAAAAACCGAGGCGTTTGCATCGCAGGCAAGCCAGCGCCAACACACTTGCACAGTGATCGAGGTGTAATCCGACTCCGGTTTAACCCGAACCCCCCACACCTTGCGTCTGACCTTGTGAACGGATCATTCATTCACGAGGTTCAGCCCATGTCCCGTCCGCTACTTTTCCTGCGCCCTGCTGCCCACGGCTTTACCGTTACTTTGCTGGTCGCGTTGGCCGGTTGTGGGTTGTCTTCTTCCCGTGATGCCGCCAAGCCTGAGCAGGCTGCACCTGTCGCCGAGCTGCAAAGCGCGCCGGTACAGGGGGCGCTGAGCAAACGCATGCCGATGCCGATGCCGGCGCCAATGGCCATGCGCATGGTCAGTCAGGATTCAGCGGCGATGGCCTACCGCAGCGAGCCTCGTGAGCACTACGCAAACCTGCCGGACAACCCGGTGCACCGCGTGGCCGAAACGCCCGTCTCGACCTTCAGTGTCGATGTCGACACCGGCAGCTATGCCAACGTAAGACGCTTCCTCAACCAAGGCCGTCTACCGCCTGAAGGTGCTGTGCGATTGGAAGAAATGGTCAATTACTTTCCCTACGACTACGCACGCCCCTCCGACGGCTCGCCGTTTGGCGTGACCACAGAGATCGCCGCCACACCGTGGAACTCGCACACTCGGCTGCTGCGCATCGGCATCAAGGCGTCCGACCGCACCGTCGCGGAGCTGGCGCCGGCCAACCTGGTTTTTTTGGTGGATGTGTCCGGTTCCATGGACCGCCGCGAAGGCTTGCCGCTGGTGAAAAGCACCTTGAAATTACTGGTGGACCAGCTCCGCGACCAAGACCGTGTGTCGCTGGTGGTGTATGCCGGTGAGTCCCGCGTAGTGCTCGAACCCACCTCCGGCCGCGAAAAAGCCAAGCTGCGCAACGCCATCGACCAACTCACAGCGGGCGGCTCCACAGCCGGCGCATCCGGCATCGAGCTGGCCTACCAGATGGCCCGCGCAGGCTTTATCGACAAAGGCATCAACCGCATCCTGCTGGCCACTGACGGTGACTTCAACGTGGGCATCAGCGACTTCGACAGCCTCAAGCAGATGGCGGCCGAGCAGCGTAAAAGCGGCGTGTCGCTGACCACCCTGGGCTTTGGTGTGGATAACTACAACGAACACCTGATGGAGCAATTGGCCGACGCGGGCGATGGTAACTACGCCTACATCGACAACCTGCGCGAAGCGCGAAAAGTACTCGTCGACCAGCTCAGTTCAACCCTGGCCGTCGTGGCGCGGGATGTGAAATTGCAGGTGGAATTCAACCCGGCCCAGGTCAGCGAGTACCGACTGCTGGGCTATGAAAACCGCGCCTTGAAACGTGAGGATTTCAACAACGACAAGGTGGATGCTGGCGAGATCGGCGCAGGGCATACCGTGACGGCGTTGTACGAAATTGTTCCGACGGGCCAGAAGGGCTGGCTGGAGCCGTTGCGCTACGCCGCTGCGCCGGCGGCTGAACACTCATCCAAAGAGTTGGCGATGCTGCGCGTGCGCTATAAACCGGCAGCGGGCGGCGACAGCCAATTGATAGAGCGGCCCATCAGCAACCAGGCGACCAAGGCCAGCGACGACCTGCGCTTCTCGGCAGCTGTGGCAGCCTTCGCCCAACAGCTCAAGGGCGATGGCCGCTACACTGGCAGCATGAGTTTGCAGGACACCGCCGCACTGGCCCGCTCGGCCCGAGGCGATGACCCGTTCGGGCTGCGCAACGAGTTCGTGCAACTGGTGGAGTTGGCGCAGAGTCTTAAGCACTAACGACAATCAATGTGGGAGCGGGCTTGCTCGCGAAAGCGGTGGATCAGTCGGTATATCTGTTAACTGACACTGCGCATTCGCGAGCAAGCCCGCTCCCACATTTAGAACGATTTCGACTGTGAGAAAGGAGTTCGCCACCTACATGGCCGTACCCGATGATTCACCCAGCGACGAAGCGCTGCTGGCCCGCTACCGAGCCGGTGACGGCGCCGCGTTCGAGGTCTTGTACGCGCGCCATCGCCAAGGCTTGTACCGGTTCCTGGTGTCCCTGAGCAACAAGGTCGAACTGGCCGAAGAGGTGTACCAGGAAACCTGGCTCAGCCTGATCCGCAGCACCACCCAGCCACAAGGTCGGGCGAGCTTTCGTACGTGGTTATTCCAGATTGCCCGCAACCGCCTGATCGATCACTGGCGCAAGCACGGTATCCACAACCCGCTGCACGACAGCTACGATGAGCAACTGCACGCCCAGCCCGACGACAGCGCCGGCCCCGAGCAGCAACTGAGCCTGAGCCGCGACCAGGCGCGCCTCGACGCAGCGTTGCAAGACTTGCCCGAAGACCAGCGCGAAGTCTTCCTGCTGCGCCTGCACGGCGACCTCGAAGTGCCGCAAATCGCCGCCCTCACTGGTGCCCCGCTGGAAACCGTCAAAAGCCGCCTGCGCTACGCCCAGCAGAAACTGCGCCGCCTGCTGGCCGAGGAGATACCCGCATGACCGATCCACGACACACCCAGGACCCCGACGACGTGTTGCTCCAACACTTTCGTCAACACAGCACAGGCGAGCCGCCCGCGTCCCTCGACGCCTTCATCCTCAACACCGCCCGCCGCGAAGCTCCAGCGCCGCCGCCGAGCCTATGGCAACGCTGGCTGAACGCCTGCCGCCAGCCGCGCTGGCAGATGGCATTCGCCACCGTCGCCGGCGTGGCGCTGATGATCGGCGTGGTGATGCGCTCACCCGTGCCGCAGCCGGAGATCTCCACCGCGACCTTCTCCGCGCCTCATCAGGAAGCTGCGCGCCCACTTGTCCAAGCGTATTCGGCGCCGGCACCGGCGCCCATGGCCCGCATGGCTGCCGCCGCACCGCCGATTCAGGCTGAGGTGGCCGGCGCGTTGGCGGATGAGCCGGCCGCGAAACTCAGCAAACGTGCGGTGGCGTTGCCATCATTGGAGGAGGGGTTGCAGCAGATCGTGGAGCTGCGCCGAGCTGGAGAAACCAAAGCGGCCGATGAACAGCTGCTGGCGCTGCATAAGCGCTTTCCCAAGGAAGACTTGCCGGCGCGGGTGGAGGCGTTGCAGAAACGTTAATCGACACCCACAAAAAAGCCCCAGGTCTTTCGACTTGGGGCTTTTTCGTCTGTATCTGGTGTCCCGGCGTCGTTTGAACTGGGCGGTAAGATGCCCGGTTTATAAGGGTTCTTGTGGTGGTGTCTCGGTTGGGCATACACAGGGGCATACACGCCCCCTCGTGCTGGGTGTGCATCTGGCATGAAATACGCCCGTATGCCCAGGTCTAGCACTGGTACCGGTCCTTGATCATCCTATCGAAATAAGTACCTTTCGAGCCGGCCCCCATTAGGCCCTGATGGATGTCAGGTGGGACGCGGCAGTAGTCGTAAGTACGCCCTTGCTTGAACGTGATTTTCATCCTGCCTGTAGCTGGGTCATAGCCGACAGCTGTGATCGCCGTCGAGTTGACACGAACCATATCCATAGCGCTTTCCCTACCCCTGATTGATAACGTTCTCTGTTCTGATACTAGTCGGTGTTTCGTTCGGCGGTGCCATTGCGTCCGTCCAAAAGGTGGGCGGTGCTGAAAAGCTGCTGGGGACCCTGAGGTTTTTCTTCCAGCACGGGGCATGAAACCCGCGGGATCGAGTTAGTGGGAGGCGTAGGAAGTTACTGAAATTTCAATCGTTGAAATTGAAAGGATGTTGAAGAAAAAAGGCCATCGTTACAGCATCGGTAAAGGTGGCTGTATCTGTTGCTGATAGTGAACACCTTGCATGCCGTCAACCATGGTGATGGGTGTCAACCACGTCAACCTGTCAACCAACTTAAAAAATCCAGCCGCTAACACGAACGCGCGGGTTCTATGCCCCGTACTTAGAAGAATTCTCCAGGGTCCCCACCATCGAACCCAAGTCAAGACCATGATCCACCTCGCTTCGCTGAAGGAGCAATACCACAGGGGCTAGGGGGCTACCCTAATAAAACCGTGTTACCGGTGTTACGCGTGTTACATGATTATATAACTATATGATTTTAATGGATTTATATGGCGTTACGCAGCTGGGTCTGGTTTATCAATATGCGTGTTACATCGCAAATATGTGTTACATCTAATGATGTTCTGGAGGCGCAGTTTGCGATGATTGAGGCGGGAGCTCATCGGCCAAGGGGCTTTCACCTAGAAGGGCGGCTACCGGTCACAAGCGGTCACCAGACAGGTTTGGTTCCCGCTCGTCAAGGGAAGGCTGACAAGGAAGAAATTAGAAGCTGGCTTACCCCCGCATGACCTTGTTCCAATCGATCTCATGACCGGCGGCTTCAAGCTCACGGCCCAAGGCTTGTTTCCAGCTATTACCTTCCATGGACTCCCACACCACACCAGCAAAATCACTAGGAATCTCCAGAGTGCCGCGTTTCAATGCACAGACCTTGGCGCGGCCTAAACGGCCCAGAAAATAGCCCAGCTCCAGCAGGACGTTCTGCCGGGCTCGCGGCTCCGGCCTGCCACCCCTGGCGCAACCCTCGTCGTCCGGCGTCAGTAGCACCACCGCAAAATCCACTTGTCCATGCGCTTCGACCTTCTCCATGACCGTACGGCCCTGGTTGGCTTGCTCGTGCAAAATGATCGGCTCAAAGCCCAGCTGCATCAAAAATCGAGCCACGGTCTCGCGTGCGCCTTCATCATGGCCGTGCACTACAAATACGCGGCGTGATAACGCTGGCTTCACATTGTCTATGTCGGTAGAAGAAACAGGAATCGCCACATGATCGTGGTCTGCGAGGTCTTCCCTAAGCGTTCGCTGCGCCTCTGCAAGCAGTAGGATTGATTGCTGAATATTTTCCTGAGTGCCAGTCACGTAATGATGCCTAAGCGGGTAGTCAGATGAGTAATACCCAGGGAAGAAGTGCAGGGTTGCTGCGGATGAGAGGCGGTAATAAACCGAGGTGTTTTCACCAAAGCATCGCTCTAGGGTGTCTTGAATTGACGTTGCGAGGGCGGTCAGTTTTGGTGAGTCTCCCTCACCATTGAGTTCTGATACATCAAAGCCTTCCAACTCGGTTATGCGATCTTGAAGGCGTTGAATCCCCCGCTGTATTTGGTCTGGCGTCAATTTCAGTTTGGGAGCGACGGTAGTGGTGGGAGCTTTAGCGCGGGCCATCGGCGTGAGTCCTTTTTGTTCTACATGTGATAAAGGACATTATCACTCATAGGCAAGGATAGCGGTGACTGCCTCGGTTACCTGCCGCAACGCCAGTTCTGGGTCGATGCGGCCCTTCCTCATGGGCAGCTAGCGACCCACAGCTGGCGGTTGCGGCAGAATTCGGCCAAAAGCGGACATCCGAAAGCTACCGCTGTCGACCAAAAGCTGCCGCTCACGAACGACGGTTTCCGGCCAAAAGCGGTCTGGTGGAAAAGGTATAAAAAACAGGCTGCATGCAATTATTAGTTTTCTCGGCATCGACTGAATGCTGCTACCCACAACCGAGCATTTCTCGGAAGCAGGGAGTAGAACTCAATTGGAACACAGAATTATTGAGATGCCTGTTTATACTGCCGCTATCAACGTATGCTTCAGCCGAAACACTTCAGCGCCTCATGGATGGACTCAATGCAAATTCCCCTGGTCATAGGACAAATCGAGTCGACTTCCTTCCGAAATTTGGAGCTCGTTCCAAAATCTATTTTATCGGCCTTTATCGTTCGAAACCCGGTGCTTACTAAGCGCAATGTCAATGTATATTCACTGATACGCATGAATGGGGGGGCACAAGCTCGGTATGCCTTCGGAGCTATCCAATGAGTGCAGTGCCATTTACTGACCGCGAGTTAGTGCGTGCATGGCGAGAGCTCTCCACCATCGCCACACCAATAACAGGCAGCGTGCGCAAGAACTCACACCGCTTGTTGTTGTTTTACGCCGTTGAGTGCGGACTGAAAGCAGTATGGCTTAAGCGGCAAAACCGCAGTCTTTTCGAACGCGAAGACATCGACAAAACGGGTCATAACTTGCGACAAATGCTCAAGGATCTGAAGGTGGGGGCGGAGCTGTCTCTGCCTGAAAATTTACAGCTTGTACCAGTGTCGCAAAATGGTGTCCCACAGCCACGCAATGGTGATATCAGCATCCTACATCAGGCTTGGAGATATGGTGCGGAATGCAGAGTTCCCCAAGATGACGATTGCGAGCATCAGTTAGAACACGTTTTGAGTTGGATTCAAGGAGAACTCAAATGAGACTGCAAATGGATACAACCCAGCGCTTATTGACGTGGTTGGATGTTGAACGCGTGCTTAAGCAGCGCTCGGTACTTTGGACTCGGTTACCTGCAGGCGTACTGAGTGTTGACTGCTTTGCAAGTGGCCTCGAGGTGCGGCACTCAGCGGACGATAGGGTAGTTGACGAGTGGCTGAGTAAGATCTTTGGTAACGCATATCACCGAGACCAACGTTGCATCCGCCTTCGTATCGGTGATTCAAGCTATCCGGTTGAGTTGACGAGGGACGAGGGTGCCGCGGCTGATATTGGGCAGAAAAATTACCCCCTGTGGCGTGATGTCACTTACCTGCCCATCGATGAAACTACCACATCGGATCAGCTCGAACAGCCTGCTGTACAGCCCATTGTTGAAATGCCCGTTGGTTGGGCGTCTGGGCCTGATTTAATTTCCTTCCACTCTTTCAAGGGAGGAGTCGGACGAACTACGTCTCTGATGACCTACGTGGCTGCATGCATGCAGGAGCCTGGCGCTGCTCCTAAAAAAATTCTCGTTATAGACGCCGATCTAGAGGCTCCCGGCGTCAGCTTTTGGCTGGATGAAGCCAATCGGCCTATGGTGTCTTTTGTACAGTTGCTTGAAGCCTTGCATTACCCTCCCGCTGGACTGGATGCAACTCTGAGCTACTTCGCGCAGGAGTTACGCAAAACATCGCTCAACGTTGGAGGCTTACAGCGGGAGCTATTTATTCTTCCTGCAGCCCTGGACTTAGCCGAAATTCAAGACATGCCTGTGGCGCCTGAACACTTAGCCCGCAACCCTGGCAATCCATGGCAGCTATCAGACCACTTGCACGCCTTAGGTAACCACCTGGGCGTGGATGCCGTGTTCATAGACCTAAGAGCAGGCTTGAGCGAACTGGCCAGCCCGATTCTGTTTGACCCCCGCGTAGATCATTTTTTCGTCAGTACCGTTGCACCTCAATCAGTGCAGGGAATGGCTGAAGTGCTACGTCGCCTATACGCATTTAATCGCCAGCTGCCAGCCGCGCAGCTAGAGAATGCACGCCCCACTGTGGTGTTAAGCATGCTCACCAAAGAGCTAAGAGATGCTGGACATTACGAACTCGCATTAAAGGCGCTGGGTGAGGCATACCCTACGGATGATGCGCTATCGCCCGGGGTGCAGTGGCTGGAAGCTGAGTTTCTGAGCACCCTGATGTCCATCGGGTCGTTGCGTGAAGCATTGGACACTTTGCCCCAATCTAGTCGGCTGTTTGCAAGTGCAACCGAGTGGGCGAGGGGGCTCTATGCCGAGCCTTTGCAGATACAGACGACTACTTCTGCTGATGACATCAGCCCAGCAGCTACGCCTCGTCATGAACAAGCATCGAGGTTGTATGAGGTCTGCAGGGCAGCAGAGTTCGCCGATAGCAGCGCAACAAGTGTCATTTTGGCCACGGAACCGCTTATCAATCTCGGTAAGCATTTTGCTAATGAGCTACCCAATCTTTTGATGATCGGTGCTAAAGGCGCCGGTAAAACCTTCACCTTCCGACAGTTGGTAGGAGCGAGCAAGTGGCAGCATTTTCTGAGCAAATTAGGCTTCGACCCAGCAAACACAACCGATGCCGCTATATTTCCAGTCCTGTGGTCGGACAATATCGAGGACAAGCCGGATGGGGAAATCAAGTTAGCTCAGAACAGCACGGCCAACTTGATACAAAGTGATAAGCAACTGTTGCTTTCTGCTAGCGTGGTCCGACGCCTTATTGAGGAAGCGCTTAAAGCTCCACCCGATCATTGGGAGGACTTCTGGGACACCCTCATTGCGCGTCAGCTCGGCATCACGCATGGAGGACTTCAGGTAATAAACCAAACTTTGGCAAAACACTCTTCACGAGTGATATTCGTATTTGATGGTATTGAGGATACTTTCAAGGATGCCGACAACAGACATGTGAATGAGGCTATACATGCGCTGCTGCGTTTACCCAATCGGGTCAGCGAGTTGGACAATCGGTACATGGGTGTCATTGTATTCGTGCGCGCAGATTATGTTCAGGCCACTATCCGGCAAAACTTGGGGCAATGGTTACAACGCTTCCAGCCATTCAGGCTGCATTGGAATCCCGAAAGCTTCCTTCGTTTAGCTTTCATGCTGAGCTGCCAAGCCGGCGTTATCTCCAACGATCCGAAGTCTGCAGAGTCTCTGCGCATTGAGGATTTGAAGACGGAACTTGAACGACTCTGGGGGAAGAAACTCGGAAGCGAAAAGTCCAAAGAAGCACACTCCGCTCGATGGGTTTACGCAGCGCTATGCGACTTGAAAGGCAACGTACAAGCACGTGATTTGGTTCGGTTTCTGAAGTTCGCTGCGTCATTCGAGTCAAATCGGACGGGGCAAACTTGGCCGGATCGCTTGTTAGCGCCGGAGTCAATGAGGAAGGCGATTCCAGATTGCAGTGTGGAAAAGGTAACGGAGGCAAAATCTGAGGTTGCCCCATTGAGAAGGTGGATGGATCTAATGGAACAAAGTGGCATCCGCAATCTCAAAGTACCGTTTAGCCAAGAGCAAGCACGTCTTGATGCAACTCTCCTCGGATCGTTACAAGAACTCGGTGTGGTTTATGAGGATGTGGATGGGGCGCTGGGAGAGGAAAGGCTTTTTCTGCCCGAAATATACCGCTATGGACTGGGTTTTGTTACCTCGGCGACTGGGCGTCCGCGCACGCAGGCCTTGCTGAAAAAGAACATTGGCGCCATTCCACTATGAGCTATGAACACCATAAGACGACTACTTTTCGTTCATCGGTTAGCTGATTGGGGTTACTGCAAAGTTGCTACAGAAAAGTCAGGCCAATTGTTGCTGGCTAACGGCGATTGGTCAAAAGCAGCCAGACGTGAATGGCTGCTTTTGGCCCCAGTTAGTGTAAGGCGCTTCGCCAAAGCTGATGCGTATATGTCTAGACTAATTCTAAAGCTTATAAGCACTTCAGAAGATATGGAATTTGATCGAGGTCGCGTTTTTTAACTTGGTTTTGACTACCTGTGTAGCTCCCAAAAATTTTTAAACGGAATCGTACGAGAGAGTTGGCTGATGGGTGGTTGCGTCCGAGAAAAAGAAAACTTCTTACCTCTCAGAAACTTTCGGATCTCTCATGTAATGAAAAATGGTTGTAATGTTCTTCGGGGCGGCAGTCGGAAATAAAATTTTTGATGGGTCACAACATTGGAGTTGGGTGGGGTGGTGATTTGAATTCGAGAAGTGAGAAGATATCGTCAATTCAGAGAGTTGTCTCGATGATACCGGCTGTAAGATCCCAGCTTGGGGATATGAGTGATTTTGTATGGAAAAGTTCATCGATTATAAAGAACGAAGTCAAAGTGGAGGCGGCAAAACTAAATGAATACTTCCCTGTGGGAAGTGGTGAAAGCAGTGATAGGCTAAGAGCGGCACGGCTCACTTTAAGTCGTCAGAGGATTGAAGAGGTTTATCCCTATATGCAGGCTACGGGGAACTTCTTCGCGGTGCTTTCCGCATTTGAGGCTTTTTTGTTATTGTTATCAAAGGAGGTCTCGATACTGTTTGATAATGATTTCATAATGGCAAAGGGGATGGGGCTTGAAAAAATAAACAACCATCTCAGAGGCGTGGGGGTTGACTTAAATAAAGCTGAATATTTTACTGCTATCGCTTCAGCCTATAGCATTCGAAACTGTCTAGTTCACTGCGCTGGAATCCTTTCTATGAGCCGTGACGCAGATAAAATTAGAAACATTGTTTCAAATTATCAGCATCTTGCGGGCGTAGCACAGGAAAACGCAAAAAATGGGATGGAGCGCGTTTCTAATGCTGTCACAATAACGAATGGGGAGTTCGGTGATAGGCTGTTTATTTCAAATGACTACGCGCATACAGTATGCGCTTATGCAGCAGGTTATTATTTGTCAGTTTGCAACTTGGTAATCGATAAGGCTGTTGCGTTGCATAATCTAGACAATTGATTTCATGGAAAATATCAGCAGTAGTTCGCAGATTAAGATTCTGAATTCCGTGGCTAGATTCAGTTTTATTTGACCTATGAACTGACTGTTGCTAGTCACGAGGCTAAATGGGAGGTTTCTCGCCCTTCACTATAAACAGCGGATCGGAAACATTCTTTCGTGATTGGCAGCTAATGGTCGAAAGCGTCTTAGCCGTTGTCGCCACAGATCAGAAGCCAGAAAATCTGGAGCCTTGCTTGTAGTGAGGGGATCTAACGAAGCGGAAGCTGCTTAAGCCTCCGCTTCTTCATCACCCTCCCTTTCTTTTGAGTTGGACGTCAATGAAATCAAGCTCTGCCTTAATTGCATCAATCGTGAGCGTCTCTACCTTAGTGCTTTTGTTTTCTCTTGCGTTGAGCTTTTTCACTCCAGCCATCCCGACAATTATCCCGTTCAAGTGCAGCTTTCGGGCCTTTAGGTAATCCGGCGTCTGAGCGCTGTTCTGTGGTGGTTTATTCATGGTTAGACCGATGGTAGGCCCGAAGTACCCGGCCATCGCCGGTTGCTTCGGGGAAGGTTTGGGTTAGGCTGCCAATAGGTCAAACAGGCTGTGTTGGCGCGAGCGATCTGCGAGTTCTTGCCAGGTCCAGCTTCCAAAGCGCTCGCCCTGTTCAGGGATATCCAGCTTCATCAATGCAACCGGGTCTCGATTAATCAGGTCGCGTGCGGCCCACAACTTACCGCCTGTTTCCAGCAGCGCTTTCGCGGCCTCATTCCATTGCTCCTCTAGCACAATGTTCGCCAGGTGAGCCGCTTTTTTCTCGATCTTGGCGCGTTCTTTTTGTGCCTCTGTGATGTGCAGATCAATCGTTACCAGCTCTTGTTCCAGGGCGGTAATCAGCAGTTGTTGACGACGATGATGCTCAACCGCAGTCGTGAGGTTTTTTGCGGCCTTTTGAGCTTCGGCGTTTGCCGCTTTCTCGCCCTCCACATCGCCCCAGGCGACAGCCTGCGCATATGCGGTGGCTGCGTCCGTTTCAGCTTGTCGAGCCTTTGCCATGTCTTCATGAGCGCTCTGGCGGACCTGCTGTAACCGGGTCTCGATGCTGGTGCGCTTCTCGTTGAGTTCCATCTCGTCGGCTTTCCAGTTCGCCATATCGCTGAGATAGCCTGCAGCCAAGCTCTCACGGTTTGCCAATGTCTCAAGGCGATCAATCTTCTGGTTCAGTGAGCTGATCTCCAGATTTCGCGAGTCGATGCGTCTTTTGTGATCGTTGATTTCATCCTGTACGGCCCGTTGACGGCCCTGTTGGATAACCTCTGGACTTTCCAGTGCCGCTTCAAAGGGCGCCAGGTCGAGCCGAATGTTCTCCACTTCGAGGGTCAGTTGGTCGCGGCGGTCCTTCAATTCTTGGATAGTGTTCATCTGTATTGTCTCTGGGGGGTGTGGTTGATAGGGATGGTTGTCGAATGGCTGGCGAGGCCGGGAATGAGCCGGCGCTACCTCGATCAGCGGGCATACCTTCAGGCGGCCCTGGCCTCGCCTTCATCCGTTCCTGGAACCGTCTTCACCACGTAGCAGCGTTGAGGCCCTAACCCGGGCAGGCGAATCAAGCTATACGCCTTGCCGTCACTTCCCGGCTCAAGCACGCCCCGTTGCAGCAACTCCTTGTTCACCGCACTGATGTTCATGCCTTTGAAGATCTCAGCCCTCCAGGCTTCAGGCAGTACGTAGTAGGTGTTGGTGGTGTGCAGGGCGTCGCCCATGCCGTGTTCCATCGTCTTGCGAAAGCCCAACCGATCAATCGTGCGCGGCCCGTGCTCATCGATCTTGGCGGCGGCAGATTCCCAGCGGGTAAAGCGGCTTTCTCCAAAGCGCTCGATGACCTGCCTCAGCCGCGCCAAAATCGCATCGCCCTCGAAGTTACCGGCGCCGCCGCGTTCGGCCAGCCACGCATGCAGACACACGCGTGCGGCAGTCGTGGCTGTGCCATCCGGCCAGCCGGTGACGCCGAAGGCGGTGGCCAACTCTCCGGCTGCTGCTGTGAGACCGAAGCGAAGGGCGGCACGTTGTGCTTGACCACTGGCCGACGCGGGCAGGTTTTGGGTGACGAACTGCTCCACCGTGCGGCGAACGATCACCGTCCACCTGAGCATTTCTCCAGGTGCACACAGTGCGTGCAGGAAGGCGGTGAGGGGCGTTCCGTAGTATTTGGCTACTCGGGCCTTGAGCGCATCGGAGAGGGCGGCGGCGTCTTCGAAACCGTTCAGCACATCGAACATGCCGAGGCCCTTGCTGGCATCCGCTGGAACCGCAAGCATGCGCACCTCCATGCCCGCTTTCAGCTCCTTGTTTGCATCCGCCATGTGCTGCGCCAACGTCTTCTCGCCGGTCGAGAGAAACAGCAAGCGCCACTCCTGCACCTGTCGGCCTGCTTGTCCTCGATCATTCGCCCGGGCCTTACCGGTGCCATTACCGAGCATGTAAACCGTCTCGCCAATAATGCGTGGGTCACACATGCCAATTTCATCTAGCACCAGGAGGCCGTCTGAGTGAGCGGCTGCGATGGACTCCAGGGCGTTGTCTGTCGAGCGCCATGAACGCACCAGACGCGGTCCGCCATAAACCGAGGCAGCAACCTGCAAGTGGGTAGTCTTGCCCCCGGAACTGTCGCCGTAGAGATGGAAGCCGCCCGACTCATGCCCGAGCAGGTTGAGCAGAGGCCCTGCAAAGGCCACAGAAACGACAAACGCCAAGCGATGGTTACCAACGCACAGCGCGCCGATTTGCTGCTGCCACTGCTCCAGAGAGCCCGCCTCGCTGATCGGAGGTAGCTGCGCACCGGCCTCATAAAAATGCAGGTGCTCGGCGTGCGAGCCGATCTGTTGTTCGGGCAAAAGGAAGGCGTTGTCGTGCCAGCCCAAACGCGTCACCAAGCGGGCGCGCTGGGCACTGTCGAAGCCGCCGAGATAGCTTTGTAGGTCATTGCGTGCGTTGCGCCCTGATCGGCTTCCGGCAAGGCGCAGACCCATGTCTACCAGCGGGCCGAGTACATCCTTGCCGAAGTCGCCGGTCATGGTCCTGGCTGGAATGTTCCAGCGTTTTTTGGCGCCGTCCGGGTCGTCGAATTCCACCAACAAGCCCCAGTTGTGGCCCTTGTCGTCGCGAGTGCGAGCGATGATTTCGAGAGGCGAACATACAGGACGCGCCTCGCCATCATCGCCGGAATAAAACACCCCTTCAGGCGTCAGCCGAAAGCCGCCCGGCAACAGATCATTTTTCGATTTCGCGAGGCGTTTGGCGGGCGCCTTGGCCGCCTGTTCTTGGGGTTCAGTTGGCTCAGCGGCACCGCCGAATAACTCACCGCTGCGCACCAGCTCGGCGACGTGGTCTGCGGTCCAGCCTTTGGCTAATGCATCCGCTGCATCATCGCCTTCCGCCCATTTTCCACCCTTAATGAGCGTCGGTTTGCCGCCTTTGCTGCTTGGCTTGAGCTTGAACACGTCGAGCGAGATTCGTTGTACTGATGCGGCGCCCAGCTCAATCAGCTTGAGCTCGATGGCGTCCATGCACGTCTTACCGCTGGCATCGTTATCCGGCCACAGCACCACAGCGCGCCCTTTGAGTGGCGTCAGGTCAGCCTTGTGCCAAGAGTTGGAGCCGTTCGGCCAGCAGGTGGCGACGTAGTCGGGCATCAGTTCAGCGGAGGCGTCAGCAGCCTTTTCGCCTTCACATAACACCACTGGCGCATCGGCCCGCTGTGACAGCTCATCCAGGCGTAGCAGTGGCCGAGGCTCCAGCAATCCTTGCCAGCGCCATTGCGTGGTTTGCCCATCGGAGCGTTTGCACCAGGTCAACGGCGCAAAGACCTTTCTCGACTTGCCGTCTTCATCGGAGCCCAGGTCGAAGCGATACAGCGCCATGACCGGCAGGCCCTGCGCATCCCGATAGATCCACACCTTGGACGGAACACCGTGTTGCCGGTGTTTGGCTGGGCACTTGTTCATGGCTTCGGCCGGGATCGGTTGAATTGCAATCCACTCTGCCATTGCGCTCTTAGGCGGTGCGGTCTTGGTGGTTGCAGATCCTGCGGAAACGCTGAGCAGATCTGCCAGTTTTTTACAGGCCTCGACGTCCGTGCCGCCGTCGATGTAGCGCACCAGGTCGATCAGGTCGCCGCCCTTATCGCCGGTGGCAAAGTCCGCCCAGGTGCCTTTGCTCAAATTCACCTTGAGTGAGCCTGCACGTTTGTCCGTGCGCGTCGGGTTCGGTGCTGTGTACTCCTTGCCGCCGTCGACGCGTTTGCCGTTCGGCAGCCATTGAGCAAGCACGCGGTCGATGTTCTTGAGAGCAGCGATTTTTACGTCGGCAAAGCTGGGACGTTTTGAGGTGTTGCCGGTGCGCAGAGTCATGGTGCTGTCCTCGTTGCATACAGCGCATCGTTGACGTCATCGATCAGTGCTTTTGCCATCTCGCCCAGGTAGAACGCCGGCCAACTGAAACGCTCGCCCTCGTTACTCATGGCAGCATCGAGGGTCAGTTGATTGGCGTAGTGCTGAAACAGCGAAATTGCTTCGAGCGCATCCTCAAGGGGCACGCCTGCATTCACCCGAAATAACTTCTGGTGGGTGTCGTTGGCACACGAGAACTCGGCACGCCCAAGAGTGGTGGCAGTGTTCACAGTGCACCGCCTTTCTGGCTCATTGGCACAGAGGTGGCATCACCGTACAAAGCGAGTGTTTTGATCAGGCCCAGGGTGCCGCGCACGTCCCAGATAACGGAAGACAGCACGCGGTTGGAGAGCACAGGTTTATCGCCGTCGAAGTGATCTTCCAGCAGCATTAGAACTGAGTCGGCGCGGTCGAGGGCGCAAGTGATAGCGTCGATGGGAATACCGGCTTCAGCGTCCTGGCTGACGCAGAGCAGATCCTCGGGAAGTGAGAAGCCTGGGAGCATGCTCATTGGGCACCCCCTGCGGCTTCCAGGGCGCGAGCCTTGGACATATGGGCGTTGTAACGGGAAAGGCGTGTAGCGAGACTGGAATTGGCGTGTAAAGCGGCGAGAGCCATTGCTCGATGAGCGGCGGCGCGAATTTTGGACGGATTGGTGGCGTGCATTGGGCGAAACTCCTTTGTCTGGGGAGCTGCCACGGTTCGCCGTCAAACGAATTAGGGTGGCAGCTGTACGCAGGTTGACGGACCGGGGACAAAGGAACCCGGCATACCCGAAGGTATCCCGCGCACAGCCGCCATAAACAGGATGTGCAGGCACAAAAAAAGCGCCTGCAATCGTGATGGGGGCGCCTGTGCGCCAATGTCTGAACGGGCCGTCAAACCCGGTCGCTGATTTTGCAGCGACGAGCAGAGAGTAACGTCCGGTTTTTGAAAGTGCAACTGTGCGGATCACTTGCGGATTTTTTCGATGCGGCATAAATTGATCAGGCATGTAGATTTACCTCAACGCCTCCGGTTGCCGCCGGGGGCGTTTTCGTTAGTGCTGGGAAGCGACACGACTCAAGTTCATCCAGAACAGGTGATTGCCATGCCGAGAGTTCGTAAGCATGAGCTCCAGCGCAGTCACGTTGGCCCGGACACTCGGAATGAGCTGCTCGGTATCCTCAGCCGGGATCCCTTCTGGCGGCTCGATTGAAAGCATCACCCACTCGCGAGACGGCCAGACGACAAGCATTACGTGGGCCCCTTTTGATATGGCGTCATCGCGCAATGTGCGGAGGCGGTCTTGGCCTTTGGGAGTAACGTTGGGTAGGAGCCCGATGCCGAGTAAATCGCCGGTGTCTAAATTCGTTTGTGGCAGGAAAATAGGAGTCATGCCGCCACGCTGTCGCGGGCAGCGATGCGTGCGTGAGTCCAATCCAAAACTTCAGAAAGGACCCATGCAACGGGGGCCCCACGAGCGGTGCTGTCGGTGAGTTTTACTGCTTGTGGAAAGCCGCTTTCAGGCTGGCTCATGAGCTTGTAAATGGTGGGGCGGGCGAGACCTACAATGGCCATTACTTCAGTAACTCTGATCAACCTTGTTGCAGGCGCCAGGTCTTTGATGTGTACGGGTTTGGAAGGGAGAGAGCTCGTCATAGTCGTGCCTGTAAAGTGAAAGACAGGCACAGACTAAGAGGCAAAAAAAAAGCAAACATGGTTTGCTTTTCTTCCACTGCATAAAAATTATCTTGGTAAAAAACCGCCTTTCTTTAGGTATTTCCTTACGGTTGGTATAGACCCCTTGCCCTGTTTAACTAGTATTTTGACGAGGTCGGCCGCTGATATTTTGGGGTCAATAGCGATTTGCTTTATTGCCGATTTGCTTATCTCTTCAAAAAGCTTTTTGGTGTTCTCTTGCTTCGCTGTCCCCGGCTTGCCGTTGGCTTTCCCGGCTGCTTTGGCCCTTTCCGACGCTTTTGCTGCAAATGCCTGATCCAGTGCAGTTCGCAGAAACCGAGATGCGCTCAAGTCGTTCCGGAGGTTGTCTGTGTGATCAGCTTCTTGGTATAGCGAAGCTAACATCAATGCT